>NZ_AP017470.1:0-1260000 GCF_016592575.1 Thermotomaculum hydrothermale
TTTTTTTTGTGGTGCTATTATTGATTAGCAAAAATGAATAAAGAATATATTAACAGATTGTGGAAAAATTGTGGAAAATAATATGTGGGAATTGATTAAAGACAAATTAAAAACCTATATTCCTGAGGAATCATTTAAAGAATGGTTTGAACATACAAAAGAGGTAGATTCATCAAACGGGGTAATCAAAGTGGTTGTTCCTGATTCTGAGGTTGCTGATTTTATAAAAGAGTTTTATTGGGATTTTATACAAAAAGCAATGCTGGAAACTGGTGTAAACAAACCGATTGAATTTATCCCATCTAATAGTGCTTTAAATGGGGATAGTTTAAAGCAGCAGCACGGCATTAAAACGCCTAATGTGTCTAATAATTTGACAAAGCTATCTTTGAATAGCGACTATACCTTTGAAAACTTTGTTGTTGGGCCAAGCAATGAACTTGCATTTGCAACCTGCAAAGCAGTTGCAGAAAGCCCCGGAACCGTATACAATCCACTTTATATTTACGGAGGGACAGGATTAGGAAAAACACATTTGTTGCATGCTGTTGCCCACAGGTTTTGCGAACTTTATCCTGAGAAAAAAATTCTTTTAATTTCAGCTGAAAGGTTTTTTTACGATTATGTTTCTGCTGTGAAATCAAATAAATTCCTTCCTTTCAGAGAAAAGTATAGAGAGGTTGATATACTCCTTGTTGATGATATTCAATACCTTGCAAATAAAGGTGGGACAAAAGAAGAGTTTTTCAGTACTTTCAATGAATTGTTTGACAATAAAAAACAAATTGTAATATCTTCAGATTCACTTCCTAACGATATATATCAGTTTCAGGAAAGGCTTGTTTCAAGGTTTAAATGGGGTATTGTTGCAGATATCCAGCCACCTGAATTAGAGACAAGAATTGCTATTTTAACCAAAAAAGCAAAGATTTTTAATTTTGAGATTGACGATGAAGCGATTTACTTTATTGCAACCAAATTGAGAAAAAATGTAAGGGAATTGGAAGGTGCGTTAAAGAAATGTGGACTAATAGCCAGGTTGAAAAATTCAAAAATAACTGTTGAAATAGCCAAAAATGCCTTAAAAGATGTTATAGATGATAATGATGTTATAACCCCTGACAGAATTATGAAATTTGTTGCAGATTACTATAAAATACCTGCCGGAAAATTAAAGGAAAAAAACAATTCAAGAAATATTGTTTTACCCAGACAAATTGCAATGTACCTTTGCAAACAGTTAACAAATCTATCTTTTCCGGAAATTGGAAAAGCATTTGGCAATAAGCATCACACAACTGTTATGTATGCCTGTAATCAGGTTGAAAATAAAATGGCCTCAGACCCTAAATTTAAAAGGCTTGTTGAGAGTTTTATACAGTCTTTAGATTAGATTTCTGGTATTTTTTTTAAGTTTCAATAATTTTCACCACAAACTTGCTTTTCCCTTTGTCTTTTAAAAAATTTATTTTTGTGTTAAAGTTTTGTTAAAGATATATTCTGGAGGATTGTATGGCAAAAAAGAACTTTGTTCTGGATACAAATGTTTTGCTTCATGACCCTAAGGCGCTTGAGAAGTTTGAAGATAATGATATTTATCTCCCTATTGTTGTTATTGAAGAGATTGATAAGTTTAAGAAAAACATGAATGAATTAGGAAGAAACGCAAGGTATGTTGCAAGATTTCTTGACTCTTTAAGGGAAAAGGGACGGCTTGATGAGGGAGTGAAATTAGGGGAAGATTTGGGAACATTGAGGATTGTTTTTTCAAGGAAACAGGTTGATTTGTGGCCTCAAATTGGCAATCCTGCAGACAATGCAATTTTAAATGTGGCACTTGAATTGACGAAGGAGAAAGAGGCTATAGGGGAGACAGTAATTTTTGTTACTAAAGATGCAAATTTAAGAATAAAGGCAGATGCAGTTGGGGTAAAATCTGAAGATTATAAAAATGACAGGGTTGAAATAGGGGAATTGTATTCAGGTGAGGTTGATTACTATTGCAGTGGATCTTTAATTTCAAAAATTTATCAGGATGGGGTAATTGAGAGGCCTCAAGACCTTGAACTTTTACCCAATCAATTTGTAACATTGATAAACTCAGAAAATCCTAAAAATACTGCTCTTGCCAGATATTACAAAACAGGTGAGTTTGGTAGCGATGTTTTGAAAAGAATTGATCCTGTTGACGATGTTTGGGGTATAAGCCCGAGGAATAAGCAGCAGACCTTTGCATTTGAATTATTGCTTGACCCTTCTATAAACTTAGTAACTCTTGTTGGTAAGGCAGGGACAGGAAAGACTCTTCTGGCAATTGCCTCTGGTTTAATGCAGGTTGCAGACGAAGATACTTATAAAAGGCTTTTGATTTCAAGGCCTGTTATTCCTATGGGAAAGGATATTGGTTTTCTTCCCGGGGATGTTGAAAGTAAAATGGGGCCATGGATGAAACCTCTTTATGACAATTTAGATTTTATAATTTCCAGAAACGAGGAATACTCTGTTCCGTCTTATAAAGAATTGGAGAATCAAAACATTCTCCAGGTTGAACCTTTAACCTACATTAGAGGTAGAAGTATCCCTGAGCAATTTATTATTATTGACGAAGCTCAGAATTTAACCCCTCTGGAAGTTAAAACTATTATTACAAGGGCAGGAGAAGGGACAAAAATTGTGTTAACAGGTGATCCTTATCAAATAGATAACCCTTATGTTGATGCAAATACCAATGGACTTTCTTACCTTGTTGAGCACTTTAAAGGAGAGCCTATCTTTGGGCATATAACCTTAATAAAAGGGGAAAGGTCTTACCTTGCAGAAAGGGCTGCTGAATTACTTTAATTTGACAGGAGGAGAGAAGTGGATAGGGAGACTCCTATAAATTACATAAAAGCATTTGGTATTGCCAATACCTTAACCCTTATCAGAATGTTTCTAATTCCAGTTTTTGTAATATCTTCTGTTTACGGTTACCACAAATTTGCTTTTTTTACCTTTGTTATTGCAGGGATTACAGATTTTTTAGACGGATTTATTGCAAGGTATACGAAAAGTATAACTGATGTAGGGAAAATTTTAGACCCGATGGCTGACAAGGTTATGCTTATTTCAATCTATGTTGTCCTTTCTTTAAAATCAATTGGGAATATAAATGTAATCCCTGTCTGGCTAACCCTTTTGATAATTTTCAGGGATGTTTTTATTGCTATTGGGGGGGTAATTGTTTTTTTTACAAAGGATGTTAATGCAATACTTCCTTCAATTTATGGGAAATTGTCAACAGTTTTTCAGATACTGGGAGCTTCAATTATCCTTTATTATAATGCATATGGAATAAGATTCAGGTATATGGATGAGCTTGTCTATGTTATAGGTTTTTTTACAATGCTTTCCGGGGTGATGTACCTTGTAAAGGGGGTTAAAAGCGTTATATGAAAAAATGGATGTTTTTTCTTTAGTAATTTTTATACTTTTACTTTTAATTTTCTCCCTTTCAGGGGTGCTGTCTTCGGTAATTATAGCATTCATAATAGCCTATGTTTTTGACCCTGTTATAGACTGGTTTGAGGCTCATAAGTTTAGCAGAACAGGGGGGATTGTTACCTTTTTTACACTGTTTTTAGGGGTAATTATACTGTTTTTTATCTTTGTAACACCTGTTTTTCAAAAAGAGTTGTCCTCTTTTACTGAAAAGATTCCATCTTATATGCAATCTCTGCAAAAAACCACTATCCCTTTTGTTAAAGATTATCTTGAAAAGCATCCTGACCAGGTGGAATATGTTAAAGAGAAACTACAAAATTTCGGTTTTCAATTATTAAAGCCTGTGGTTAACTTCTTTAAATCAGTGTTTTCTGGGGTAATTAACCTTATTTTAAAAATACTTGATTTATTGCTTATTCCGGTTCTTGCATTTTATTTGCTCAAAGATATAGATAAGATTACGGAAGGGATAAAAAATTCTTTTCCTGAAAAGTACAGGGATACAATAATAGATATATTTTCTGAAATTGACTATAAGATTAAAAATTTTTTAAAGGGGCAATTAATTGTAAGTGTTATTCTTGCAATAATCTATTCAATTGGTTTGTGGATTTTTAATGTCCCCCTTGCATTTGTGATAGGTATTGTTGCTGGTTTAGCAAACATAATCCCATATTTGGGAATTGCAATAGGTTTAATTCCTGCACTAATATTAAGCTACCTGGATTCTCATTCATATGTAAATTTGCTTGGGGTAATTGGCACTTTTGCCGTTGCTCAGGCATTGGAAGGAACAATAATTTCGCCAAGGGTTGTGGGAGAAAAGGTTGGGCTTCATCCGGTAATGGTTATTGTTGCAATACTTTTAGGTGGCCATTTCTTTGGCTTTGTTGGGATTTTAGTTGCTGTCCCTGCAGCAAGTATTGTGCTTGTTATTTTTTCAAGGGCTTACAAATGGTATATTGAAAGCAACTATTTTAAGGGTGATGCTTAGAGATTTTTCCTTTTACTTATTTTTGCTCTTGCTTCCCGTTCCTTTAATTTTTTTAAAAACACTTTTTGTTGTTGCTTATTTGCTAATTGTTTTTGTGCTTCTTTATCAATTTAAAAGAGAAAAGTTTTTTTTATTTTTTGCGTTTGTGTTGCTATTGTTTGCTTCTTCTTTCCAGAAATATCGATATTTCAAACAACTTGAAAATTTTAATGGAAAGGTTATTGAATGTAAGGGTTTTGTTTTAAAACAAAGAAATTCAGAATTTAATAGTGTGTTAGACATATTTATCCCTGTTTTAAAAACAAGAAAGGGGAATATAATCTCTTTTTTCAGGGTTTTTGAGGTGCAGACACCTCTTTTCTATAGTGATTTAAGGGGAAGCAGGGTAAAAATTACAGGAATTTTGAAAAAGCGAAAAATTTATAAAAACACATTTTCTTCAAACTATTATTATCTTTTAGGTGAAAACAGGCTTTTTTATATAAAAGTCAAAGATAAAATTTTTTTAAAAATTCTATCAAAGGGGCAAATTCAAAAATTCAGAGATTTCTTATTCAGGGATATTTCAAATTACAGGACAAAAACATTTTTAAGTGCATTGGTTTTAGGAGAAAAATCAAGCATTGATACTGGTTTTAAATATAAGGTTAAAAAACTTGGTATATATCATTTGTTTGTATTATCAGGTTTTCATTTTGGTTTGTTTTCGTTAATTTTCTGGATTATCGTTTTCTTTCTCCCGTTAAGGAGAAGGTATAAAAAGGTTATTGTTCTTTTAACCCTGAGTTTTCTTCTTTTTATTGCATCTTTTTCATCCCCATCATTAAGGGTTTACCTTATGCTTGTTGTTTATCTCGTTTTTGAATGGGATGGAATAAATATTAAGCCCCTTGATGCTGTGGGGTTAGCAGGAATAATTTTGCTTTTAATTAACCCATTTAATGTATTTAATGCCGGTTTTCTTATGAGTTTTTTAATTTCCGGTGGGATTGTAATCTCAGTCAGAGAAAAAAGCTTTTTTTACTCATTTCTAATTATTCCCTTTGTTGCATTTTCTATAATGCTTCCTTTTTGTTTTTATTTTTTTAACTATATTCCCATTTTTTCTCCCATTTATAACCTTATAATAATCCCTTTAATTGTTTTTCTATTCTGGATTTTTGTTTTAAATATTTTCCTCTCTGGTATGTTAGGTGGATTTGTTCAATGGTATGTTTTTAAGTTGACAGGTTTTCTAAATTTTTTGCCACCTTTTTCCTTTGAGGTTTTTCCCGGATTTATTGTTATTGTTTTATCAATTGTCTCTATTATTGTTTTTTTCTGGAAAAGGGATTTAAAGATTTTGTTTTTAAATTCTGCAATCTTGATTTTGATTTCTATTTTCATTCCTAAGCATTTGCAAAAAGATTCAATCTGTTTCTTTGATTCGGG
Source organism: Thermotomaculum hydrothermale (assembly GCF_016592575.1). Classification (NCBI taxonomy): domain Bacteria; kingdom Pseudomonadati; phylum Acidobacteriota; class Holophagae; order Thermotomaculales; family Thermotomaculaceae; genus Thermotomaculum; species Thermotomaculum hydrothermale. Next base: position 5,909 of record NZ_AP017470.1, read on the forward strand.
AAAGCCTCATTGTTTTTTGATATTTGATAGGAGAGAAAGCATCCTTGTAAATACCGGAGATTCTAATTTTATTTCTATGTGTTTAAAAAAAGAGTTGGGCTTCAGGGGAATAAAAAAGCTTGAGTGGTTGATTTTAAACGACACAGGAATAAGAAGCATCGACAGGGTTGAGAAACTCTGTGAAAAAATAAAAATTGAAAAAATTGTTGTTCCTTCAAAAAATCTGAATTTTGTTATTCAGCAGAGGCTTAAATGGATTTCTTCTTTTTTTAACATAAAGTTGATTGTTGTTGGAAAAAGAGAGGTGTTAAAGCTTTCAAAAAACAAAGCACTGTCTTTCATAGAAAACGGCTTGGTTTTAAATATTAAAGATAAAAAAATAGCTTACTTTAAAGAAAATTCAGAAGCTAATGGATTTGATTACCTTTTAATTGAGAAAATCAAAACCATTAACAAAAAATCACAGAGGGGAGCAATTATTATAGGAAATGATAATTATAAAAAAAGGATTTACTTTCTTGAAGAAAAGGGAAGTGCTTGTTTTTTTCTGAAATAAAAAAGGGGAGCTTTGCTCCCCTTGAAAAAATTATTTGAAAATTTTTAGAGACCAGTCGTAAACATAGGGTATCTTGTACCACTCCCCTTTTGATGCCTTAATCATCATAATTATGTGGAAAACAAAAAGTGCAAGGAAGATTAACATTTCAGCTACTGCGACAATGCAACCTAAAATAGGAATCAACCCTATTATAAAAAATGCAATGCTTAAAACAATTTCAGCAATCAAAAGAGTAGTCCCCTGCTTTGCATGAAATTGAATAAACTCGTCTTCCTTCTCAACAAAAAGTGGAATAAGAGCAAATATTCCAAAATAACTTAAAATTGCCATTAAAACATTAACATCCCCTGTATTCTGAGGTTCCCCTCCCTGTGGTTCTGTTGGAGGCGGCGGCGGAGTTTGCTCAGGCTGAGGTGGAGGGGGAGGTGGAGTTTGGGAATTACCTTCCATTTCATTAAAGGTTAGTATAAGTTCCATAATTCTCTCCTTTTAAAGATTTTTGATAGAGTTTAACATCTAATCTTACCTATAAATTTAAACTATTTTTTGCTTTAAATCAAATGATATTTAAGTTTAATCTGATATGAATAATTTTTTTTAATTTTTTATAAGAAAAAATACTTGAATGAATGCTCATTCAGTTTTATAATTTTAATTACCAGATTACTCGTAAGGAGGAAAATATGCGAGAAGTTGTAATTGTTGCCGCCAAAAGGACACCTATTGGGCGCGGCAAAAAAGGGACTCTGGCTAAAACAAGGCCGGATGATATGCTTGCTGTGGCATTAAAGGGCGTAATAAAACAGGTAAAGGAACAGAATCCAGATTTTAATTTAAGTGAAATTGAGGATGTTTTAATTGGTTGTGCTTTTCCTGAAGCAGAACAGGGGATGAATGTTGCAAGGGTTGGTGCATTGCTTGCAGGTATTCCACAGGAAGTGCCTGCTGCAACAATTAACAGGTTCTGCGGCTCTGCTATGACCTGTCTGCACGCTGCAACACACGCTATTATGTCAGGTGTGGGTGACATTTATATTGTTGGTGGAACTGAGAGTATGACAAAGGTTCCTATGATTGGAAATAAATTCTCTCCAAACCCAAAGTTTGTTGAAGGGAATTATCCACAGGTTTATGTCCCCATGGGCGAGACTGCTGAAAGGGTTGTTGACAGATATGGAGATAAATACGATTTATCCAGGGAAGCGCTTGATAGATTCTCATACAATTCTCACATGAAGGCAATCAAGGCACAGGATGAGGGTAAGTTTGACGATGAAATAATAAAGGTTATTGTTAACAAGACAACCGGCGAAATTGAAGAGTATCAGGGTGAAGTTCCTGAAGGCTGGGTTTTAATGGATAGAGATGAATGCCCCAGAAGGGAAACATCAATGGAAGCACTTGCAAAGTTAAAACCTGTATTCAGGGTTAACGGAAGGGTAACTGCTGGAAACTCTTCACCTATCAACGACGGCTCTTCTGCGATGATTTTAATGTCAAGGGAAAAGGCTGAGGAATTAGGCCTTAAAATTTTAGGCAAGGTAACAGGTACTGCTGTCAGGGCTTTAGAGCCTGAGGTAATGGGATTAGGCCCAATTTATTCAACAAGAAGGCTTTTAGAAAGAACAGGCTTAAAAGTTGATGACATAGATTTGTTTGAAATTAATGAAGCCTTTGCTACTCAATCAATTGTTTCAATCAAAGAGTTAGGTATAGACGAAAGCAAGGTTAATGTTAACGGCGGGGCAATCGCAATAGGCCACCCATTGGGAATTTCTGGCACAAGGATTATTACAACCCTGCTCTATGAGATGATTAGGCAGGATAAGAAAAAGGGCGTTGCAACAATGTGTATTGGTGGTGGCCAGGGAATTGCAACTTTGATTGAAAGAGATTAAAAAAGGTAAAGAGGTGATACTATGAAAAAGAAAATAAGAAAAGTCGGTGTAATCGGTTCCGGTGTTATGGGAAGTGGTATTGCTGCCCACTGTGCAAATGCCGGTATTCCGGTTGTTATGCTTGACATTGTTCCCAAAAATCTTGAAGAGGGGCAGTCAAGAAGCATAATTGCTGAAACTGCTAAAGAGAAGTTAAAGAAGCAAAAACCATCTCCAATATTTTCAAAGGCAGTGCTTGATTTAATTGAAACAGGTAACCTTGAAGATGACCTTGAAAAATTAAAAGACTGTGACTGGGTTGTTGAGGTTGTTGTTGAAAACCTTGAGATTAAGAAAGCATTGTTTAAAAACATTGCTCCATATTTAAAAGAAGACGCAATCCTTTCTTCAAACACATCAGGTATTCCTATTAAATTGATGAGTGAAGACTTTGATGAAAGTTTAAAGAAAAGATTTCTTGTAACTCACTTTTTCAACCCTGTAAGGTATTTAAAACTCCTTGAGATTATCCCGGGAGAGTTGACAGACCCTGAAATAGTTGAGTTTATGAAGGATTTTGGGGAAAATGTTTTAGGCAAAGGGGTTGTTTTAGGGAAAGATACCCCAAACTTTGTTGGAAACAGAATAGGCGTTTTCTCAATGATGAACGCTATCCAGTTAATGCAAGAAATGGGGTTGAAGATTGAGGAAGTTGACGCTGTTTTAGGCAAGGCTATGGCAAGGGCAGGTTCTGCTGTTTTCGGTACTGCTGATTTAGTTGGTATTGACACATTAAAGCATGTTGTTGTCAACTCATACAATGCCCTTAAAGATGATGAAATGAGGGATACCTTCAAGCTTCCTGAAGTTGTTGACAAAATGATTGAAAAAGGCTTGCTTGGAAGAAAGAGCAAGGCAGGTTTTTATACAAAGGACAAAAAGAAGGGCAAACTTGTTCTTGACCTTGAAACACTTGAATACAGGCCTGTTGAAAAGCCAGACTGGAAATCGGTAAAAAAGGCAAAAGAGATTTCCAACCCAGGGGAAAGGATTAAGGCTGTTGTAAACACAGATGATTTAGGTGGACAGTTTGCATGGAAAAACACGGCATACACCTTAATTTACTCTCTCAATAGACTTGGTGAAATCACTGATACCATCTACAACATTGACAATGCTATTAAATGGGGATTCAACTGGGAATTAGGCCCATTTGAAATCTGGGATGCTATTGGTGTTAAAGAATCTGTTGAAAGAATGAAGGCTGACGGCTTTGATGTTCCTGAAAAAATCAATATTCTTCTTGAAAAGGGTGAAACATTCTACAAGGTAATTGACGGGGACAAATACTACTTTGATTTTGATAAAGCAGACTATGTAAAAATCCCTGTTAGATACAATGTAATTCTCCTTGAAAAGAACAAGAGCCTCGGCAATATTGTTGATGAAAATGAATCTGCTTCAATTGTTGACCTTGGAGACGGGGTTATCTGCTGTGAATGGCACACCAAGATGAACGCTATTGACGACAAAATAATTGAAATGATGAATAAGGCCTGCGACCTTGTTGAAGCAGATAAGTATGAAGCCCTTGTTGTTGGTTCTCAGGCTCAGCACTTTGGTGCAGGCGCAAACATTTTTATGCTTTTACAGCTTGCAGAAGAAGGGCAGTGGTGGATGATTGAAGAGGTAACAAGGAAGTTCCAGGAAATGACAATGAGGCTCAAATACTGTGAAAAACCAACAGTTGTTGCACCTTACGGTTTAACATTGGGTGGAGCTTGCGAAACCACGCTCCACGGTCACAGGGCTGTATTTAATGCAGAAACCTATATTGGTCTTGTTGAGGTAGGTGTTGGGTTGCTTCCTGCTGGCGGTGGAACAAAGGAAATGTTAATTAGAACAATTAATGATAACAGGGTAAATGTTGACCTGCTTACAGCAACTCAGAAAGTGTTCGAATTGATTGCAATGGCAAAGGTTGCAACAAGCGCTATGGAAGCAAAAGAATTTGGCTATATGAGGCCATGCGATTTAATGGTAATGAACGGCGACTCTGTAATTTACTATGCAAAACAGGCTGCTCTCTCTATGGTTAGAGAAGGATTTACTCCAAGAAGGGCAAAAGAAAAGGTTAAGGTTGCAGGTAAAACAGGTTACGCTGCAATGATGCTTGCTGTTCAGAATATGAAGGACGCTGGCTGGATTTCAGATTATGATGCATTTATTGCATCGAAGATTGCAAATGTTCTCTCAGGTGGACAGGTACCTGAAGGCACCTATGTTTCAGAAGACAGGTTGCTTGAACTTGAAAGGGAAGCATTTGTTGAACTTTGTGCGCAGCAGAAAACACAGGAAAGAATTGCGCACATGTTAAAAACAGGAAAACCATTGAGGAATTAATCTCTCTCTCCAATCTCCTCTTACTCTACGGGGCCGTAATGGCCCCATTTTTTTTGAAATAAATTTTAGAATTATTGTGAATTAATATTTCCCTAAAAAATTTTAGTGCTATTTTTATCTGGATGTGAGCTATGTCCTTTTAACTATGTCTTTTTTGCATAAAAGTAGGGAGTGGGTTTTAATGATTGGCTTTTGTTTGATGTGCTTTGTATTGGTGAGCATAAGTTTGGTAAGCTTTTCAAAGATGGGATTGTAAATGGATTCCCACTCCCTAAGGGTTCATATAAATTTGAACTGCAATAATTATGCCATAAAAGTGTCTATAAAGATAGTGTTTTTTTGTTAATATATTTATTGTTGTTTATGTGGAGGGTTTTTATGTTTTCTTACAAACATAGAGTTAGATACTATGAAACAGATAAAATGGGGGTTGCCCATCATTCTTCTTTTGTTTATTGGTTTGAAAATGCAAGGGTTGAGTTTTTAAGGGATTTGGGAATAGATTACAAGGATATTGAGAATGCTGGTTATAACCTTGCAGTTGTTGAAATAAATGGAAGATTTTTAAAGCCTGTTTTTTACGATGAGTTAATTTCAATTAAAGTGAAGGCTTCAAGGTTTGATGGGAAATATGCAAAATTTGATTATTATGTTTTTAATGAAAAATCTGAAACAGTTGTTAAGGGGTGTACGAAACACTTTGTTGTTGACAGGGAATTAAAAAGGGTAAAGTTACCTGATGTTTTTTTGAATAAAATAAAAGAGAAATTACAAGAAAGGGAATAGAAAGGGAAATATTATGTTGAAATTTGGAACAGCTGGATTACCGCACGGGGCTAAATCATACGAACAGGGATTTGAGATATTAAAAAAATTAGGGCTTGATTCAATGGAAGTGGAATTTGTCCATGGAGTAAGAATGAAAAAAGAAAGGGCGGAAAAAGTGGGGGAGCTGGCAAAGGATTTTGGTTTAACCTTAACCTGTCACGGCCCTTATTATATTAACCTTAATGCAAAAGAGGAAGAAAAAAGGGAAGCAAGCAAGCAGAGGGTTATAAATACAGTTCTCGCAGGGAAATACATGGAAGCTGTAAGTATTACCTTTCATGCAGGTTTTTATTTGAAGATGTCCCAGGAGACAGTTTACCAAAACATAAAAAAATCCCTTGAAGAGATAGTGGAAGATTTAAAGTATGAGGTGGATATTCCTCAAATAGCAATTGAAACAACAGGAAAACCCACTCAATTTGGAGATTTAACAGAGATTTTAAGGTTGACAAAGGATGTTGAGGGAATTTTTATCTGTATTGACTTTGCCCACCTCCACGCAAGGAGTATAGGCAGATATAATTCGGCAAAAGAAACAGAATTTGTTATAAAAAAGGTAATTCAGTACTGTGGAGAGAAGGCTTTGAAACATATGCATTTTCACATTGCCGGAATTGAGTATGGTCAAAAAGGAGAGAAGTACCACGTTAACCTTAATGACTCTGATTTAAGGTATGAAGAGATATTAAGGGTTTTGAAAGACTATGATGTTGAAGGGGTTGTTACATGTGAAAGCCCCAATCTTCAGGAAGACGCATGCCTTCTTAAAGAAACTTATTTGAGAATGTTGTAAACATTTTTAAAACTTTTTCGTAAATTTGTATGTGTGATGAGTTAAAGGTTATAGAAAGGGTATTAAACGGGGATGTAGATGCTTTTGGAATACTTGTTAAAAGGTATGAGAAGCAGATTGTAAATTATATTTATCGAATGATAGGAGATTATCAGGATGCCCTTGAATTATCTCAGGAGGTTTTTTTGAAAGCTTATCTTGCTTTAAAGAGTTATAAAAGTGAATACTCTTTTTCAACCTGGCTATATAAGATTGCCAAAAATAGAACTATAGATTTTGTGAGAAAAAGAAAGTTAAATACAGTGTCAATTGAAGGACAGGGGAATGAAGATAGTCTAAAACCTCAGTATGAGGATTCAGGATTGAAGCCAGATGAGGTTTTTGAAAAAAAGAGAAGGGCTAATCTTGTTGAGAAGGCGGTAAAACAGCTTCCTTTTGAGTATAGAGAGGTAATTATTATGTACCACATTGACGGATTAAAGTACGAAGAGATATCGGAGATACTGGATTTACCAATAGGAACGGTAAAAAACAGGATTTTTAGAGCAAGGAAACTTTTAAAAGAGATTCTGGAAGGTGAAATATGAATAAAGTATGCAGGTTGCTTGAAGATTATTTAAAAAACGATTTAACCCCGGAAGAAAAAGATCTTTTTGATAAACATTTAAATGAGTGTGAAAATTGCCGCAGAGAGGTGGAGTTGCTCAGAGAAGTTGAAGGTTATTTAAACTCAATCCCAAAAGTAAAGGTGCCTGAAGATTTCTCAGAAAGGGTTATTGAAAAGGTCTACGAGCATAAAAGAAAAGTCGCCGGCTGGTATATGTATGCGGCAGTATTTTTTGTTTCTTTTATTTCTGCATTTTTAGCAATCAATGTTATTGGTATAAATAAGGCAATACAGAATGTTGTCTCTGTTGGAGAGAGTGTTTACAAGTTTGCAAAATCTGTTTTAACTGCAATTACAACACTTTCAGGCACTTTATACAGCGTTATGACTCCCGGGAAAATCAACAGTGTTGTTTTAACAATTGCTTTTGGAGTTATACTTTTAATTTTTCTTAAATCTATTAAACTTTTTTCAAGTGTGGAGAGATGAATAAGAGAATCTTTTATCTGTTTGTTATTCTAATTTTATGTTTTTCCTTTAATTCTTTTGCGGGAGAAAGGACAAAACTCTTTGTTTTTCCGGCACATACAGTAAAGATTGAAAAACCTGTCAAAGGGGATATCCTTGTTGTAGGTAAAGACATAGAGATTTGCGCTAATGTTGATGGAAATGTCTCCGCTATTGGTGGGAATATACTTGTAAAAAGCAAGGTTTCTGGGAATTGTGTTTCAATAGGTGGTGGTATTCATATTTCAGGTGGAAAGGTAGAGGGAGATATAGTAAGCATTGGCGAGCTTTTTGGGAAAAACAGGTTCTATCTGTTGTTGCTTAATACATTTTTCTGGATAATTACAATAGGTTTTGGATTTTACTTTTACGGAGAAAATATTAAAGAAAACGCTTTTGAGTTTGCAGATGACTTTATAAGGCTATTTTTCTTCGGTTTTTATTCACTTATAGCCTTAACTTTGCTATCGCTTATTTCTTTTGCCCTAATTAAGGTGGGTATAGGATTGATTTTGTTTCTTTTCGTTTTTGCTGGTTTTTTTGCCATTTATATCTTTTCAATTCTCACCATATTTTGCTTTTTCGGCGATGTTGTAGCAAAATTTATAAAGGTTAATTTGCCTGATACTGTGAAAATGCTATTAGGCCTTGCTATATATCAAATGTTAAAATTTGTTCCATTATTTGGTTTTCTATCATTTGTAGTTCTTTTAAGCGCTGCTTTTGGTGCAACTCTTTATTCTCGCTTCGGCACTTTTAAGTCATGGTTTGGGCTTCCCCGTTTCTGGGGGGAATAATTTTTTAAGTTGACAATCCCTTTAAAATTTATATTTTTTTAATGTGGTTTTATTAGTTTACTATTTTTTTATAATTTTGATAAAATAAATTAAATTGAACTGAGGTAATGCAGTGTTGTCTGAAAGGGAAGCAAAAATATTAAACATAATAGTTGAGTATTACATAAAGAAAGGGGAGCCTGTAGGTTCATCTTTTTTGGCTTCTCATTATTCAGAAAAAGGTAAATTTTTATCTTCTGCAACAATCAGGAATATCTTTAAGAAAATGGAAGAAAAGGAATTGATTGAAAAAACACACCTTTCCTCAGGAAGAATTCCCACAAAAAAGGGTTTAAAGGTTTATCTGGAAAATCTAATAAATGACTTTAAAAGCAAAGGGGATAAAATTGATAAAAGTTTTACCCAAAAAATCAATATTCTTGCCGGTAGAGATTTAATCTCCAACCTTGAAACCTATGCTGAAATACTTGAAAAGGAAACAGGTGTTGTTTCTCTTCTCCTTTTGCCGGATTTGTTTACCACTAAAATTAAAAGAATTGATTTTGTACAGCTTTCTCCTGAAAAGATTCTTGCAATTATAGTTTCAGTTAATGATTTTTATAGAGAGACTATTCTTGAAATGCCTTATCCAGTAAATTATCAGCAGCTTATTGCAGCTGCAAACTACATTAATATGAATTTTTCAGGACTTACCCTCTTTGAAATCAAAAAAAGGCTTTTAAATTCAATTGAATCTGGGCTAAATCAATTAAATAATGTGGCAAAGAATATTGTTAAGCTTGCATACGAGAATATTGACAGGATTTACGGAGAAGAGAATAGCATAATAATAAAGGGGCTTTCTAACATTCTTGACGAAAGGTATGTAAAAGAGGTGAGGGTTTTAAAATCTCTTATGGAAAATTTTGAAAAAAAGAAAGATATTTATCATTTGATTACAAGTTGTATAAATAAAGAATTGGCTTTTAACCTTGATTTTCCTGCTGAAAATTTCAGTTTAATTGTATCTTCATACAGTGTTGTAGGAGGGGGCAAAGGGGCTTTTGGGCTTGTAGGGCCTTTGAGGATGAATTACAAAAGAAATATCTCAATAATGAGGCAGATAACCCATTCTATAATTGAACAGTTATTTGTAAAATAATAAAGATAAAGAGGTGGAGTATGACTAAAGAGAAGGGAGAAAAAAGGAAAATGGGGGGAAAAAAGGTTGTTGAGGAAAAAGAAATTGAGGAAGTAAAAGATAATGAGAATCTGAAAAAACAGTTAGAGAATGCAAAAAATGAGATAAAAAGTTTAAAAGAGGAAAATGCTAAACTTAAAGAAGCGTATATTAGAAAGGTAGCAGATTTTGATAATTTAAAGAAAAGAACTCAAAAAGAGAAAGAGGATGCTATAAAATATGGAAATGCATCCCTGCTCTTATCAATTTTAGATGTTGTTGACAATTTTGAAAGGGCTGTAGCTGTTGAGCCTGAAAAAAGTGATTTTCATTCTTTTTACGAGGGTGTAAGGCTTATCGAAAAACACCTTAAAGATATCTTGTTTTCTGCTGGGGTGGAAGAAATTAACCCTGAAAATCAGCCATTTGATCCTTTTTATCACGAAGCTATGATGAAGGAAATGAGGGATGATGTCCCAGATGGCACTGTTACAGCTGTTTTTCAAAAGGGGTATAAATACAAAGATAGATTGTTAAGGCCTGCAAAGGTAAGAGTGGCTATTAACCCGAAAGAGCATCAGGAAAAACAGGACAACCAGGCTAACGAGAAGAAAGAAAGTGAGGAATAATTATGGGAATTATCCTAGGAATTGATTTAGGTACTACCAATAGTTGTTGCTGCTTTATTGAGAACAATACTCCGGTTCTGGTTCCTAACAAAGAGGGTTCAAGGGTAACCCCTTCAGTTGTTGCCTTTACAGAAAAAAAAGAAATATTTGTCGGGCATATAGCCAAAAGGCAGGCTATTACTAACCCTGAAAATACTGTTTACGGAATTAAGAGGCTAATAGGCAGGAAATATGACTCCCCTGAGGTTCAGTCAATGCTTGATACCCTTCCCTACAAAGTTGTTCCTGCAGATAATGGAGATGCATGGGTTGAAATAAGGGGAGAAAAGTATTCTCCACAGGAGATTTCAGCCTTTATTTTAAAATCATTGAAAGAGAGTGCAGAAGAATATATTGGGCAGGAGGTAAAAGAAGCAATAATAACTGTCCCTGCTTACTTTAACGATGCCCAGAGGCAGGCAACCAAGGATGCGGGAAGGATTGCAGGGTTGGAGGTTTTGAGAATAATAAACGAACCTACCGCTGCTGCGTTATCCTATAGAGACAACAATTTAAGAGGCAAGGTTGCAGTTTACGATTTAGGTGGTGGAACCTTTGATATCTCTATCTTAGATGTTTCTGAAGATGTTTATGAGGTTTTGTCAACAAGTGGCAATACATTTTTAGGTGGGGATGATTTTGATAAAAAGATAATGGACTGGATTATTGATTCTTTTAAAAAGAGTCAGGGGATTGATTTAAGTGAAGACAAAATGGCTTTACAGAGGTTAAAAGAGGCTGCTGAAAAGGCAAAATGCGAGCTTTCTGTTTCGGAAGAAGTAGAAATAAACCTGCCTTTTATAGCAGCAGACGATACAGGTCCTAAACACTTTGTCTCCACTTTAAACAGAGAACAATTTAATGAAATGGTTAAAGACCTTGTTGAAAAAACCCTTGAACCCTGTGAAGAAGCGTTAAAGCTTGCAAACCTGAAAAAAGAAGATATAGACCATGTGATTCTTGTAGGTGGGCAGACAAGAACGCCTTTGATTATTGAAACGGTAAGGGATTTTTTTGGGAAAGAACCAAGAAGGGATAACAACCCTGATGAAGTTGTTGCAATAGGTGCCGCTTTACAGGGAAGCATTATTTCTGGAGATGTTAAGGATATTGTACTGCTTGATATCACTCCTCTTTCTTTGGGTGTTGAAACAAAAGGTGGCTTGTTTGTTAAATTGATAGAGAGGGGTAGTACAATTCCTACCAAAGCAAGCCAGATTTTTACAACTGTCACTCACAACCAGTCAAAAGTTGCCATCCATGTTTTGCAGGGGGAAAGTGAGCTTGCCAAAAACAATATTTCGCTTGGGTACTTTGAACTTGTTGATATACCCCCGGCACCAAAAGGTGTTCCGAGAATTGAAGTTACATTTGAAATAGATGCAAATGGTATTGTTCATGTTAGTGCAATTGACCTGGATAGCGGTAAATCGCAGAGTATGGAGATTAGGCCATCAAGCGGTTTGTCAGAAAAACAAATTCAGGAGATAATAGAAAAAGCAGAGAAAAATAAGGAAGAAGAGGCGAGAATTAAAAGAGTTATTATGACAAAAAACTCAATTGAAAGTTTGCTTGCAAATATTGAAAAATCTTATGCACAGTTTAAAGAGCAGATCCCTGATGATTTTAAGGAAAAGGTTAGAAATTCAATTTTAGAGGCAAAAAGTGCTTTAAAGGTGGATGATATTGAAGTTCTGGAAGATGTATTGGCGAATTTAAAGCAAATTTCAAATAAATTTACCAATTTTCTTCTTTACGGAAGTTTAAATTAAAAAAACAACCATGCGGGGAAAAATATGAAAGACTACTATGCAATATTAGGTGTGGATAGAGACGCATCATTTGAAGAAATAAAAAAGGCGTACAGAAAATTGGCGTTAAAATACCATCCGGATAGAAACCCTTCCCCGGAAGCAGAAGAAAAATTTAAAGAAATATCAGAGGCTTATGCTGTTTTGTCAGACCCGGAAAAGAGAAGACGCTACGATTCTGGTGGGTTTGACTCTATGGATATTGATTTTGAAGATCTTTTTGGCGGATTTGGTAGCATTTTTGATGTGTTTTTTGGTGGCGGTTCAAAAAGAAATTACAGAGATAGATATTCACCTCGTAGAGGGAATGATTTACAGTACACCCTCCAGATCACCTTAGAGGAAAGTTTTAAGGGGACAGTAAAGGAAATTGAGATTGAAAGGTATGATATTTGTGAGCATTGTCAGGGTAGAGGGCTTGACGCTAATTCAAAGGTAACAACCTGTCCAAATTGCGGGGGCAGAGGCTCGGTAGTTTATCAGCAGGGTTTTTTTACAATGAAGACAACCTGTTCAAGATGTAATGGAAGCGGAACAATAATTTCCAATCCTTGTAAATTTTGTGGTGGTAAGGGGAGGATTTTAAGAAGGAAAAGGGTAAAAATAAAGATTCCTGCAGGGGTTGACAATGGTGATACTTTGAGAATTCAAAGGGAAGGAGAAGCTGGGATAAATGGAGGAGATTACGGAGACCTCTATGTTGTAATAAGTATTAAAGAGGATAGGATTTTTTCCAGAAAAGGACAGGATTTATTTTTAGAGATTCCCATAACCTTTTCTCAGGCTGCATTAGGAGATAAAATTAGAATAAAGTATTTCGGAGAAGAGGTGGAGATAAACATTCCACCTGGTATCCAGTCTGGCGATTTAATTGAAGTTAAAGGCAAAGGATTCCCTGAGGTTGGGAAGGATAAAAGGGGTTCTTTATTTGTAAAGGCAATTGTAAAAACTCCAAAAAAATTGTCTCAAGAAATGAAAAAATTGTTTGAACAGTTAAGTGAGCTTGAGAAGAAAGAGCAGCCCTCTTTGTGGGAAAAGTTAAAGAATGTATTTGTTAAAAAAAGTGTATGAATAAATCAAAATTTGATTCTTTTGAAGATAAAACAATATTTGTTAAGGGAAGCAATCAGGAGATAACCCCCTGGGATAGGACAAAAATAATAGCCATACTGATGGATGAAAGCGGGTTGCCTTTCAGTGTTGCCGAAAAGATTGCAGAGGATGTCCAGAAAATTGTTTTTTCCTCCAATTTAAAGACAGTTTCTTCCTCTTTGTTGAGAGAATTGGTAAATTCCAAATTAATTGAATACGGTTATTCAAAAATTTTAAACAAAACAAGAAGATTGGGCTTGTCTACTTCTGATGTAAAGGAAGTAATTTCAAATGCTATGCCTTATAAAACTTATGCTCCGGTTTCTCCCATGCTTTCTTCAAACTATATTGCAGAAACTGTAAAAAGGCAATTTTCGGCTTTCAATATTTTTCCGGAGAAAATTGTAAATTTGCATTATGAGGGAAAGATTCACATAAACGGGATAAATGGAATAGACAGGCTCTATTCTGTAGCTTTAGATGTTTCAAAATTGTTGACTTTTAAGTATGCTGGGGATAATTTTTTTGTAAATAAGCCTAACAATGTGAAAGATTTTTTTGAGAACTTAATTAAAACCCTCCTGTTTTTAAACAATTTTGTAAATTCTTCAATTTTTATTTTCGGAATTGAAAAAGTTTTTAAGTACTTTAAAGTTACAGAGGAAGGTGCTGATTTTTTTATAGATTTCCTTAAGCATGTTGAAAGCCTTTTTTTGTCTGATAAGCCTTTAAAAATATTTTTGAAGGATAAAAACCTGATGGTAAAAGCGGCGAGGTTTTACTCTCAAAATTTCTGTTTAAAATCTGAGATTGCAACTAAAAAAGCAAGTTATGTGCCTTCAAGAAATATATCAATATCAGATAGTTTTGTTGATAACTCATATTTTGTAATGGAAAATGTTACATTGAATTTACCTGGAATAGCTTTACAGGCGAAATTAAAATCAAAGGATTTTTTTAAAGAGTTAAAAACTTACCTTGAAAGTGCTTTTATTGTTTTTGGCAAAAAGGGGATTTTTATTGAAAAAATGCTGATGACCAAAGGTCAGAGTGTTTTAGACTTCTTAAAAAAACTTGGATTTAATCCTCTGGCTTCTTATAACACTATTTCAATTTGTGGTCTACAGGAGTGTATTTCTCTGTTAAAAGAAAAGCATAAATTTAATGGTGAAGATTTAACTTTTGCAAATGATATTTTTGTTTTTTTGAAGGAGTCTATAGAGAATTTAAAAGAAAAATATAAATTCAATGTTTTGATTTCTGATTCTGACCAGACGGATACAGCTTATAGATTTGCCAGACTTGATTTGAAATTTGAGCCTTATTATATAGGAAAGGTGGTAAAGGGGGATATTTCTTACGGGGGTATTTTTTATTCCCATAATGCTTCCTTTTTAAGCAATCCGTATTTTGATATTTATGAGGCTATTGATGTAGAAGAAAATTTAAAAAAATATTTTGATTTCCCTTTTAAAACAGTAGTAAAACTACTTGATTTTGATAATGTTAAGATTTCGTTAAGGGATAGAGGGTACAGGTATTTGATGTTGACACAGGATTTTTCGGTTTGTTATCATTGTACTGTTATGAAAAGCGGAATTTACAAGTCATGTCCGGAATGTTTGAGCGATGAAGTTTTTAATTACTTTTACCTTTACTCAAACTATGCTCCCTTTTCAAAATTAAACAGGGGCCTCAGGGTGATGATGGATAATATTGTGTATTATGAGGAGTTTACTATCTAAAATTTTTTTAGGAGGTCACGTTATGAAGTCTTTTAAGACATTGTTTGCCTTGATGCTTATTGTCCTGGGCAGCATTGGCGTATTTGCTCAGGTAAACACCAAGGCAACCGTAATGGGAAAGGTTGTTGACGACACAGGTGCAGCATTGCCAGGTGTGTCAGTTTTATTAACCAATGTTGAAACAGGTTACAAAAGAACTGTTATAACCGATGAAAATGGAAGATTCCAGGCTCCCTACTTGCCTCTTGGTAAGTACAATGTAGAGGCATCACTTTCCGGATTTTCCAAGTATACTGCAAAGAATTTAACACTCTCTCTGGGAGATGTTGTTACTTTAAACATTACCTTAAAACCTGAAAAATTAGAGGAGACAATCACTGTTACAGCTGAAGCTCCCCTTATTGAAACAAACAAGGTTGATGTTGAATCTAAAATTAGTGACCAGTATATTGAGTCATTACCTGTTAATGGTAGAGACTTTAAGGACTTTGTTTTGTTAACCCCAGGTGTTGTTGAAGCTGCTGGTGATAGAGTTGCTGGAGAAGGAACAAGGGGTATTATGAATAACCTGCAGATTGACGGTGCAGGTTATAACTCAACCTTCTTTGGTGAGCAGAGAGGTTCTACAAGAATTCCTTTTACTTTTTCTCAGGAAACAATTAAAGAATTCAATGTTATTCAGAATGGATACTCAGCTCAGTACGGTGATGCTGCAGGACTTATCATTAACGCAGTTACCAAGTCAGGTTCTAACGAATTAAAGGGTTCTGCATGGTGGTACAAGAGAAAGAATGAATGGATGAGCTCTTATGCACCTAACGAATACATAAAAGACCTTGATAAGAGACAGGTTCCTGATTTTGACCTTGATCAGTTTGGTGTAACATTGTCAGGTCCTATTATTAAGGATAAACTCTTTTACTTTTTTGCATACGATGGGCAGAGAAAAGATTTAACAACATACAGAGAGTTTAATCCTGCTCCTGGTATTGATGAATTCAGGCAGATGTTCCCTGATATAGTTAAGGCAAATGAAGGATGGTGGCCAGGAACTGAGGATAACGATGTTTACTTCCTTAAATTGGACTGGAATATTAACGAAGACCATCACCTCTCTTTCCGTATAAACTATCAGGATTTTGAAGCGATTAACGGGACAAACAATTACAGAACAAGTGGTATTACAAATAACGGTATTGAGAAGGATAAATCACTCTCAATCGTTGCAGAGTTAACCTCTGTTTTAAACGAAAACATGTATAACGATTTGAGAGTTCAGTATGCAAGGGAAGAAAGGCCAAGATATGCAAACACAACCGATATGATGGAAGTTGTAATCGGTTACTATGATGCAACATTTGGTCAGAACAACTTCTTGCCTAACGGTTTGGACGAAGATACAGTTGAAATAATGGGATGCTTGGAGACCACACAATTAAGGCTGGTTTCGATTATAGTCATTACAAATATGACGACTACTTCTTCAGATACCAGGGTGGTAGGATTTCTTTCTATGGCAATTACTATGACTTTATTGCATGGGCAGACGATGACCCAGATACAAATCCAAGAAAATTCTATAAGTATACTCAGGCATTTTCAGATATTGATGGAAGAGTTGATTACAATGCTGATGAGTATGCTCTCTATCTTGAAGACCAGTGGCAGGTAACTGATAAATTATTTATTACATACGGTTTGAGATGGGAAGCACAGTACTATGATGATATGATAAATCCTAACCCAGCATTAACAAATGTTGATTTACCTGATTACACAGGTTACACAGCTGGTGGATACAACCTCCAGCAGATACCAGATGATTCTGATAACATTGCCCCAAGATTTGCTTTAACTTATGATATTAAAGGTGACGGAAGCCAGTTAATCAGGTTTGGTGCTGGGTACTTCTATTCAAGAACACCTTCCCTTTTAGTTGCAAATGCAATGCTTACAAATGGTATTAATGTTATTAGAATGGATTTTTATCCTGGGGATGAGCTCTTCCCACATGATTTAAGTGATAGGATTAATCCATCTGAATTAACACCTGAAAACCAGAGAGCTCCTTCTGTATTTGTATTTGCTCCTGATTTTGAAAACCCTGTAACTTTTAAAACATCTTTAAGCTATGAAGCTAAACTTAATGAGAACTGGAAGTTTGGTATTGATTTGAAATATACAAGAGGTTATCACTTTGAAAGAAAACTTGATGTAAACTTAGGAATTAAAGATGCTGACCATGACGGTGTTCAGGATACTGACGATTGCGGAAGATTACTCTGGGATTCAAGGCACAGACCTAACAGAGACTTCAACCAGATAATTATGTTTAAATCTGATGCTGAATCAAAGGCATCTTCTATTACATTTAGAATTGAAAAAAGGTATGCTGACAGATGGTCAATGTTTGCTTCTTATACATTAACAAGTGCATACGATAACGATACCAACGAAAGAAGTGTTTCATCCTCTTCTTCATTCCCAACAAACCCGGCTAACTTAAATGATGACTGGGGAAGAAGTGATTATTACCACAAGGGTATGTTTAAACTCTCCTTCACTGTTGACATTGGCTGGGGAATCAAACTCTCTGGTTACCACAGATTCTACACTGGAAGACCATGGAGTGCATATGCAGGTTACGATGCTAACGGTGATTACTACAGAAACGACAGAGCATGTGTTGACGGCGTTGTTGAAGCAAGAAACACAAGAAGACAGCCTAACTTTGCTCAGACAGACTTGAGGCTTGCAAAGGTATTCAAGGTATGGAGAGGACATACCTTAGAGTTCATGATTGACTGCTTCAATGTATTTGATAGAGCAAACAGATGGACAACAAACTATGACATTAGAAGATCCTACTTTGGAACATTAAACCATTCTACTTACACACCAAGGACATTCCAGTTAGGTCTCAAATACAGGTTCTAAACTGTAATAGCGTTTAACAAGCCCCGGCGAAAGTCGGGGCTTTTTTTTATTAAAATTGTTTGAATTTTTGTTTAAATGTATTATGTTAAATTTATGGAATACTTTTGGGGAGTTGAGAAATGGTAAACAGAGAGATTTTTAGAAAGTATGATATTAGAGGAGTTGTTGGTAAGGATTTAACAGATGAAACAGTAAAACTAATTGCTTTAGGCTTCGGCACTTTTTTAAAAAAGAAATTAAATAAAGAAAGGTTGACTGTTTTGTTGGGGGGAGATGCAAGGAAGTCAACCCCTGAATTTAAAGAGATATTTAAGAATGCTTTAAACAGTTTAGGGATTAGTGTTCTTGATTGTGGGCAGGTACCAACTCCAATTGTTTATTTTGGTGCAAATATACTTGACGTTGACGGTGGTTGTCAGATTACCGCATCTCATAATCCACCTGAATACAATGGGTTCAAACCCTTAATAGGCAAAGATTCTCTTATGGCAGAGGAGATTCAGGAGATTTTAGAAATTATTGAAAAAGCTGAATACAAAAACTTTTTTGTGGAAAATTTTAACCCTGAAAACAAAACTGTTGATTTAGTCTCAGAGTATAAAAAATATTTTTCAGATAATTTCCCAGCAGATTTAGGAAAAGGATTGAAGGTTGTTTTAGATGCAGGTAATGGTATTGCAGGAATTGTGGCTCCAGATATTTTCAAATCTATTGGATGTGAAGTTATTGAACTTTACTGTGATGTTGATTCTACATTTCCAAATCACCATCCAGACCCAACAGTTGAAAAAAATATGCTTGATTTAATTGAGAAAGTAAAGACTGAAAATGCAGACCTTGGAATAGCATTTGACGGTGATGGGGATAGAATTGGAGTTGTTGATGATAGGGGAGAGATAATCTGGGGAGATATGCTGTTAACAATTTTTGCCTTATCTATTTTAAAGGAGAAAAAGAAGGGTACTTTTATTGGTGAAGTAAAGTGTTCCCAGGTTTTCTATTCAGAGGTGGCAAAAGCAGGTGGAAAGGCAATAATGTACAAAACAGGCCATTCCCTTATAAAGAAAAAAATGAAAGAGGTAGGAGCTGTTTTAGCAGGGGAAATGAGCGGGCATATGTTTTTTGCAGATAGGTACTTTGGTTACGATGATGCTATATATGCTGGGGTAAGGCTTATTGAAATTTTAAAGAAGGAAGAAAGGAAACTTTCTGAAATCTATGCTGATTTGCCAAAAACAGTTTCTTCCCCTGAAATAAAGGTGGATTGTCCAGATAGCAAGAAATTTAAGGTTATAGAAAAAATTCAAAAAGCTCTCATTGAAAAGCAGGTTGAAATAGACGGGCTTGAGAATGTCATTACAGTTGACGGGGTTAGGATGGAGTTTTTAAATGGTTGGGGATTAATAAGGGCTTCAAATACCCAGCCTGTGCTTGTGTTAAGGTTTGAAGGATACACTGAACAGGATTTAAATGAAATAAAAGAGAAAACAATAGCCTTATTAAATACCTTTTTGCCCCAGGTTTAAGTTTAAAAAATTGGCTCGGGGAGGTTATAATACTTCCCCTTTTGATATAATAATTTGTAAAATTCTGAAAAAAATTGAAATTTATCCTGCATTTTTAAAATCTTTGTCATTTTTGCAAGGTAATATACTGTTAATGGTTGATAGTTATCAAGTTCATAAGCCTTTGCCATGTTTAAATATCCATAATAATAGTTTCCGTTGTTAAATAGAAAAAGCCCAAAATCCCTTCTTATTTTTATTGAAGAAGGGTGTTTTTTCATTGCGTTAGAGTACCATTTTAATGCTTTCTTTTGGTTATTCTCTTTTTCGTATAGTTTTGCAATTTTCCACATAATAAGGTGAGGTTTATCTAAATCTTTTTTTGTTTCAAGTATCTTTTTTAAGTATTCTATTGCAGATTTAGTAGATTCTGTACCGGCTAAATAATCTGCATAAGAGGCGTAAACATTGTAAACATTAGGGGTTAAATCAAGGCATTTTTTTAGATAATTAATTGCCTCTTTCCCTTTTTTCTCTTTTAACTTCATTGAGTACATGTTGTATAAAGCCCTTACATTGTTTGGATACAGCCTTAAATCCTGTTTAAGGATGGTGGTGTAGTTTTTATACTGTGTATTTCTCATAAAGGTGTTTATTGTATTGATGGCAATTAAAAATATTATTAATGCTGGTATCAATTTTTTATTTTCAAATTTTACAAATAAATACCCAATAATTGCGCTTATTGCAACCATCGGGAAGTACATTCTATGTTCATAAGCTATATCAAGAGGCCAGATTGAATTTTCAATTGTCAGTGCTATCAGGAAAAAACCTGTAAAAAAAGAGAGGTATTTTCTCTTACAAACAAATGCAAAAATAGTCAGCAAAATAATTCCTGAAATTGAAAGTAATGTTGTAAAAGGAGAAATAAGCGAATGGGAAAGAGGATAATTGTAATTTATTGCAAACCTTTTAAAGTATGGAAAGAATATGAGAGATAGATAATGAAATATAACTCTCGGTTCTGTTAAAACCCTTTCCCACATTGTAAAGTCTTTTACTCTATAACCCTTTTCAATAGAAGCAAAGAGGTTAAAGCCGTATGGGGAAAATATTAAAATAGCAATAAGCAGGAAAAATGCCAATCCATAAATTATGGTTTTCTTTTCTTTTCCGTTTTCAATCCAGTAAAGAAAAAAAGAATAGGGAAAAGAAGCAAAGCGTTTTCTTTAAAACCAAGGGCAAGTATAATGCAAACAAAAGAATAGAAATATTTTTTGTTTAGATAAAGTAAAATAGAAAGAAGACTGAATAATGTCATTCCCAGTGCCATCCTTTGAACAATGTAAGACACGGCGGATGTTTGAATTGTTGTGGTTGCAAAAAAAAGTGCAGAAATTAAAGCAACTGTGTTGCTTTTTTCCTCTCCCTCAAAGTTTTCCCATATTTTTTTTATTACAAAAAATACAAGCAATGTATTTATTAGATGAAAAACAATGTTTATCAGGTGAAAATAGAAGGGGTTAATTCCACCAGAGTAATAATTTAATGCAAAAGAAAAGTGAGCAAGAGGCCTTATGCCACTCTTTGTGCAGGTTAATACCTGCATTATAGAAATAGGAGTTAAATCTTTTATTAGAATTCTGTAATTATAAACAATTACATTAAAATCATCAAAGATAAAGTCTCCTCCCATTGCAGGGATGTAAATTATCAGTGTTATTAAAAAGGTTAAAATTAACCCAATTAATGTTTTTCTATTTTTCATCAATAACTCCTTTAATTCAATTTTTTCTTTAAATAGGATATAATAAATTCTATGAAAAAAAAGTATTTTCTTTTTGCTTTTGTTTTATTAATTCTGGTTTTTTTCGGGTTCTGGGATGTTATACAAAACCCACAGGTTTATTATGATGATATAAATAACATTTTTAATCTAACAATAGCCTCTAAAACCTTCAACCTGGAAACAATAAAAAAGGTTTTGATTTTTCATTTCGGTGGTTTTCGTCCTGTATCATATTTTTCCTTTTATTTGAATTACCTTTTCTGGGGAAGGGGAACTGAAAATTTATTCCCCTTTATAATTACAAATGTAATAATTCATTTTTTTAACTCTCTGTTAGTATTTTTTGTTTCTATGAAACTAACAAAGGATAATTATAGAATTTCCTTTTTTGTATCAATTCTATGGGCACTTTCTCCTGTGAATTCTCTTGCTGTTGACTATATTGTTCAGAGAATGACAGAGTTGATGTTTTTTTTCGGTATGCTTTCCTTCTATTGCTTTTTAAAGTATCTGGAGAAAAGAAAAAAAGCGTTTTTACTATTAACAGCTGTTTTCTTTGTGTTGTCGGTTCTTTCCAAGGAAAATGGGGTCCTGTTTTTACCATTATTCTTTGTTTACCTGGTTTGGTTTGATTTTTTAAAAATTGATATAAAAAAGCTTTATCTTTTATTTATATTGTTATATGTTCTTTTTTTGGTTTTTGCGGCAAATTATTTTTATCCTCAGGCTATTGTAAGAGGTTTTACCCCCTGGGAGAGATTTTTAACAGAGTCAAGGATTCTCCTTTTTTATTTAAAAACCTTGCTTTTGCCTCTTCCTTCGGATATTTTTTTATATGTTGATTTTTCTGTTTCAAGAAATCTTTTTCACCCATTTTCAACTTTTGTTTCATCTTTGCTTTTAATCTTGTTGTTTTTTGCTTCGCTTTATTTATATAAAAAAGATAGATTGATATCTTTTGGGATTTTAGGTTTCTTTATCTTCCATTCAATAGAGGCAAGTACAATTCCTCTTTACATTGCTTTTCTCCATAGAAATTATGCGCCTTCTTTTTTCCTGTACTTTGCAATGGTTTCCTTCTTTTTTAAATATGTAAGGAGAGATTTTTTTAGATACACTGTTTTATTTAGCATTGCTTGTGTATTTGTTTTTGTTTTAAAAATCCATAATTCCTCTTATTCTTCTCCATTTTATTACCTTTCCCAGAATTATAAATCGTTTCCCAACAATAAAGATTTGTGTGCGGCACTTGGAATCAGGTATTCAAAAACAGGGCAGTATAAAAAAGCACTCGATTTATATATTAAGTCTTTTAAGCCAGATAAATTAGAGAACAGGATTGAGCTTGTATTGGGGGCGTTTTTTAATATGGGTTGTTACCAATGTGTAATTAATATGAGAGGGTTGGTGAAAGGTGCAGTTATTTATCAGATTATAGGAAAGTCTTACAAAAAGATGAATAAATTCAACAAAGCAGAGCAGTATTTTAAGGAATCTTTAAAAATTGAGTTTAGCAAGAATACACTTTTTTCCTATCTTGATTTACTGGCTAAGCAGGGAAGGTTTAAAGATATTTTGGTTTTAATAAACAGGTATGAAAAAAAAATTGGGCAATTTGAGCTTACCTATATGTATAAAATAAACTCTTACATTGAATTGGGAGAATTTGAAAAAGCTAAGCCTCTTTTTGATAAATTAACCTCTAAAAAAGTTTATTTGTGGCTAAAGGGCAAATACTTTTTGAGGAAAGGAAAAATAAGTGAGGCAATTGAAACTTTAAATAAAATTGAAATAAAGGTTTTGTCTCCTCCAAATGTTTTTATTCAACTACAAAAAGTACTTTTGCTTTCTGATGCATATGAAAAAGCAGGTGAATATGATAAGGCATTAAATTTACTGAAGGACTATTCTAAAAAAGGCTTTTTCAAAGATATTATTGAGAAACAGATTGAAACCATAAAAAGGGATAGAGAGAAAAATGGAAAAGCTTTACCAGAATAGAAGAATAATTTTTGTTCTTTCAGCAATTTTGATTTTTGTATGTTATTTAAGTTTTTTGTTTGCCCCTTTTTACTTTGATGATTTTTACAATATAGTTCACAATCCTTACTTAAATTCTCCAATTTCTTCTTTAAAATGTAATTTAGGTGGTTCCCGTCCACTGGCATATCTGTGGTTTTACATGGATAAAACAATCTTTGGGTTAAATCCATTTTATTTCAGAATGGAAAATATTATTGGACACTTACTAAATTTTATTCTTGTTTTTAATGTGATAAAAAAGCTTACTTCAAAATATGGCGATAAGGATTCTTTTCTGATCTCTTTTTTTACTGCTTTATTGTGGGGATTGCACCCCATAAATTCCCAGAGTGTTGCTTATATAGTGCAGAGGATGAACGAGGTTGCTGTTTTTTTTACATTAGCAGGTTTTTTATTTTACCTTGATTTTGTGAATAATAGAAAAATAAGAGACCTGTTTTTTGTTGTAATTTGCTTGATATTGGGTCTTGGATTTAAAGAAACTGCAATACTTTTAATTCCTCTGTGTCTTTTGCATTATTTTTTGTTTGTCGATAAAAAGAAAGCAATTTTTGGGCTTGTTTTATTTGTAATTATCTCTCTTTCCATTGTGCTTTTTCTTCCCCAATTTCAAAAAGTATTACCACTTGATTATTTAATAGGAAAACAGGTAAATGATAAGCATTTTACGATATTTCAAAAATTTATAACCTCATTTAAAGTAATTATTGACTATATTATTGTTTTTGTTTTTCCTCTATTTAAAAACATCCATCTATATTATGATTTTGCAATTGAAAAGAATTTGTTTTCTGCAAAGGTTTTATTTCCGCTAATTTTTATTCTTTTATGCTTAGGTTTTGCTGTTTATCAGTATAAAAAAGATAAGTTAATGTCTTTTTCTATTTTTGCTTTTTTCTTCCTTCTCTTTCCTGAGAACTCATTCCTTCCATTAGATATTGCCTATCAACATAGAATGTATTTGCCATCTGTTTTTCTCTCTCTTATTGTTGTTGTTTTATTTTTCAAGTTTCTTAAAAAAGATAGATTTGTTCTTGTTTTAAGTTTCATGTTAATTTTTCTCGCCATTAATCTTGTTGTAAGGGGAGTTGTGTTTTCAATTCCTGAAAAGTTTTACAAAAACGAAATTAACCATGCCCCTGATAATGTAAAGATATACATTAATGCAGCAAAAAACTTAATTGAAGCAGGTGATTTAGAGGATGCATATTTTTACCTTAAAAGAGGGATAAAAAGATTTCCTGACAATGCATTACTGGCTACAAATATGGGTCTTTACTATGCTAAAACAGGAGATTTAAGTAGAGCAATTTACTGGTATAAAAGGGCAGAAAGAAAGGATAATCCGTTTCTAAAAGAAGTTCACTGGAGTCTTGCTATCCTATTTTTGGAGAAGCACGATTTTAATAATGCTAAAAAATACATTAATATTTTGAAAAAGGAAAATTTTGCAAAGGAAAAGATAGAATTTTTAGAAAATAAAGTTATAGAATTTTATTCTGCAGAAGCAACATCTGAGTAAAGCAAGTTTCCTTTATCATCGTACGCCTTTATTGTTATTGATTTTCTTTTATTTGATGCTCTTAAATAGATAATTCCAGCCTTAAAAACATTTTTCTTACCCCATGGATTGTTTAACTTAAATTTGTACCAATTCCTTTTCACATGGTTTGCTACCCTGCTTGCGTTTGCCCTCCTTGGGAAAGGAACCCTGTCCCTTCTATCTATTTTTCCATCACCATTCCAGTCAATGGTTTTTGCAACCATTGAGGGGCTGGGAGCATAAACAGCTTCAAGCATATTTTCAAGCTCTAATTTTAATGCCTTAGCCTGGGCTACCACATTTGCCCTTTTTGCCCTCTCCTGCACTCCTAAATATGCTGGAATTGCTATGGCGGCTAAAATTAAAATTACAGCAACAACAATCAAAAGTTCTATTAAGGTAAATCCTTTTCTCATTGTCACCTCTTTAATATGCCATAGCAGTTGCTGAGTATAGTAATATTCCTTCTTTTGAATATCCTTTAATTCTTATTTTTCTTGTTCCAGGTATAAGTTTAATAAGCCCAGCATCAAAAGCATTCCCGCTTCCATAGGGATTTTTAGGTTTAAACTGATAAGATGAAGAAGTTACTAAATTTATAATATCCTGGCTGGAAGTTCCAGATGGTGTTGTGTCATTATTATCTATTCTACCATCGCCATTCCAGTCTACTGTTCCTCTTACAAGTGGTGGAGATGGGGCATATACAGCTTTAAGCATGCTATCAAGTTCAGTACGCAATGCTTTGCAATCTTCGGTGATGGCAGCCCTCTGGCTTCTTGTTTGTACCCCAAGGTATCCGGGGATTACTATTATAGACAGAATTCCTATTATTGCTACTACAATTAATAATTCAATAAGGGTAAATCCTCTTTTCATTACACCCCCTTTCGCAATGTTGAAAAAAAAAGCCCCGAGTTACTCGGGGCTTTCTGGTTAAACTAAATAATTATTCAGCAGTAGCAACCTCTGAGTAGAGGAGGTTACCCTCTTCATCAAAAGCCTTAATGTTAATTGTTTTGTTATTCGGCCCCGCTGTTAGTGTGATTCTTCCTGCAGTGAAAGCATCCTGAGGACCAAATGGATCTTTTGGTCTGTTTAGATATGAATCAGATTCAATCCAGGAAATAAGAGCATCTGCTGTTGTTCCAGGTGTACTATCAGAAGCATCAATCTGTCCATCACCGTTCCAGTCAACAGTTCCCTGAACCATTGCAGGTGATGGAGCATAAATTGCTTTTAACATCTGATCTAACTCTGTTTTCAATGCTTTTGCAGAGTCAACTACGGCTGCTCTTTTAGCCCTTTTCTGAACACCTAAGTATCCAGGGATAGCGATTGCAGCAAGAATACCGATAATTGCAACAACGATTAACAATTCAATAAGTGTAAAACCTTTTTTATTCATATTTGCCTCCTAAAAAATTTATGGCAACAATCATATTGCAATTTATATGCCAAAAGCAATCCAAATTATTTTAGGAAATTTAGGTGAAAATTTTTCAAAGTGACAAATATTGGGATAGGATATGTGACAAATTTTGTCACTTTGTTTGTAGATTTGCAATTTATAGGTTTTGGATTATAATCTATTTAAAATAGTAGTGAGAGGTGATTTATGAAAAGAAAAGGTTTTACACTTGTAGAATTATTGGTAGTTGTGGCAGTCATTGGTATTTTGGCTGCAATTGCTATTCCTGCTTACATGGGGGTTCAAACAAGAACAAGGAGAGAGGCAGCTGTAACTGATTTGCAAAATTTGGCTTCGGCAATGGAGTTATACTATCAGGAGCATAACAGGTATGCTCCGTCAGACGGCACAATTACAGACTTGGAGGAGATAAAAGATTTGTACAGGGCTTTCAGACCTGGCACCAACCGTTTTACCTATACTGTAACAGTTTCAAATGGAGGCCAGGATTATTTAATCGAGGTTGCGGGAGATTTTGGCCAATATTCGAAGGTCACAATGGATCAGAATGGAACAGTGCAATGGCATGAATAATTAGAACTTTTCCATTGAGTGTTTTACTCTTTCTTTGAAAATCCTTTTTAATTGAATATAACATGAGGGGCAGGAGGTAATAATTTCAAAATCCTGTTCCTTTTCTCTTTTTCTTGAAAGAATTTTTTTTGAAATTAGGGGATGGCTTATCCAGAATGTTCCAGCACTTCCACAACATTTTTCTTCGTGCTCCCAATCTTCAATTTCAATGATTTTTAACAATTCGGATTTTTCGTTAAAGTCTTTTAAATGCTTTAAGTGACAGGGCAGATGGTAGTAAGTTTTGATATTGTTTTCTTTTTTATTTTTATAAAGTTTGGAAACTTCCACACTCATTAACTTAATTTTCTCCCCAAACCTTTCTTTTAAAAAAGAAAAACCGGATGAGCAGGGTATATACACTGTTTCATAGTTTTTGAAAATCTCTCCAAGGCTTTTAACCCTTCTTTCTGATTCATCTAATAGGCCTTTGTAAAAGTGAGGCATTCCGCAACAACCCTGTTCAACAATGTCAGCATTCAGAATTTTTGCATAAGATTTAATTTTTTTGTTTACCTTTTTAAACATCGGTGTTCTAAAAGCGCATCCGACAAAAATAAGGTTTTTGTTTTTCTTTTCACTTTCGTTTTTGCTTTCTTTCATCATTTTGAGAGGAATTTTCAAATAAACTGGTAAATTGTAATTTGATGAAAGTTTTGCAACTAATTTTGATATTGGTATTTCCATTGGGCATTCAGGCTCACATGAACCACATCTTAGACAAAATTCAGCAATTTTCCCTGCATCCTTTTTGTTTCCTGTAAATGCAGTGAGGAGGCTTCCTATCCCGCCGTGATATACCTTCCCGAATTTATGCCCCCCTATCTCTTTGTAAACAGGGCATATGTTTAAACAGGACGCGCACCTTATACACCTCGCAGCATCTTTAAATTCTGAGTTTAAAAGTGCTTTCCTTCCATTATCTAACACTATTAAAAAAATTTCCTGGTGGGGGAGTGGTTTTTTTATAAAGTCAATGTAGCTTGTATAATACTGGCCTGTTGCACTTGAAGTTAATAATTTCTGAATATTTTCCATATTTTCAGCATTGTCGTAAATCCTGTCGTAACCTGTTACCACAAAAATTTTTTCAGGAAGCCTTGCGCTTAATGATATGTTTCCCTCATTGCTTACTGCAATAATGGTTGAGGGATTAGCAATTACAAAGTTTGCCCCTATTATCCCTGTTGTTGCTTTTAAAAACTTTTCTCTTAAATGTTTTCTAACAAAGTCTGTTAATTCCTGAATATTTGAAGAGAGTTTTGTTTTAAATTTTTTATTTATCATTTTTCTTACATCTTCAGCAGATAGGTGAAGGGCAGGGGCTGTGAAGTGAGAGGGTAATTCATTTCTCTGCTGAATAATCCATTCTCCAAGGTCTGTTTCAATTACTTCATGCCCTATTTTTTCTAAAAATTGCCTTAACTGAATCTCTTCGGTTGTAAGGGATTTTCCCTTTACAATTAATTCATTTTCTTTAAGCTTTGATTTAATAAAATCCCTTGCTTCTTTTCCATTTTCAGCAAAAAACACCTCTATTCCATTTTTTTCAAAGTTTTTCTTTGCTTCAAGCCAGAGTTTATCTGCATTTCCAAGGCTTTTTTTTCTTTTTTCAACTGCAAGGGGGATTAAATCATTCAATTTTTTTTCATTAAAAAGCTTATGCTTTTTTTCAACCGTGTGATTTGTAGCTCTGTAAACATTTTCATTAAACAGGTTGAATAACCACAAAGTGACACTCCTTTGCTCCATGAACACCTGAAATTAGTTTTTTTTCAATATCTGCAGTTTTGCTTTCCGCACTTACAAATACTGCTTGAGAGAAATCAAATTCATTGATTGCTTTCTCATATCCATCCGCTATGTTTTCCCCGTAAATAATTACGGTATTGTGGAGGAGTATTTTTTCAGCATCCTCTTTGTTTTCAATCCTTACAAATGCCCCTTCGTTTTTAACAATTAAGTCAGCTTCAATCAATGAACAGTCTTCAAATTTTTGTTTAATTTCACTTATTTTATTTTCAAATTCATCACTTTTTGTAAAGTGCCAGTAGGTTGCCATCAGTCTTTCCCCGGTAATTTAGGTTTGTTAAAAAACCATAGCATTCTAATCCATTGAAATCTTTTTATTTTTTTCTTTTCCTCTTCTGTAAGTTTTGATGGGCAAATAAACTGCTTCCACTTTAGAATACTGCTTGTGTCTGCAAGTTTTAGAATAGGTTTTACAAGGTTAAAAAGACTAAAGCGGGTAAGCTTTACCATTGAAACAAGGTCTATGAGGTAAACCTTTTTATCTTTAATTATAATATTTCCCCTTTTTCTCAAATCAAGGTGGTATATGTTTTCTGAATGGAGTTTTTTTTACGCACTTTTTTAGCTCCTCAACTGCAAAACAGTACTCCTCTTTTTTTTCAACTTCCCCGAATGTTTTCCCGTTAATAAATTCAATTGCAAGGGAGTGTTCATCAGGCATGCCGTATGTTTCAGGGAAAAAATCAAATAGTTTGTTTACGAGTAAATAGTTTTTATACTCCCTCTTTGCCATCCTTTTGCCGTATCTCTTGATTAATGGAGTTTTGTTTTTATAATCCTTAATTACAATTTGTTTTCCGTTTATTTTTACAATGTAAACGTCAGCCTGCTTTTTTTTACCTTTTAACAGGTATGTTTTTTCAAGTCTATCTATAACTTCTCTATTTAACTCCATTAAAGCCTCTTGAAAATCTCAAGTAAATTCTCTAATTCCTGTTTGATTTCTTTCAACTCATTTTTAAAATTAATGTGTGATTTAATTTCGTTTTTGTGCTCTTTCATGTCTCTTTTAATTCCCTCAATTGTTAGTCCGCTATCCCTTTTTTGTTTTATTACTTTAAGCAACTCAATCTCTTTATCTGAGTAAACCCTTTGTCCTTTGTTGTTTTTAACAGGTTTTAATTGAGGAAACTCCTTTTCCCAGAACCTGATTGTTGATGCAGGCTCTCCTATTATTTTTGAAACTTCCCCTATTTTGTAAAACCTTTTTGCTGGAATTAAGAATTTTGCCATACACTCCTCAAGTATTAATTTTAATATAATCTATAATTTTTTGATAGAAAAAAGGAAAACTATTATCTCCATTTTGATAAAATGGCAAAAGGAGAATTTTTATGCCAGACTGGGAAATTAATTATAGTAAAAAAGAGACTGGAGTAAAAAGGGTATTTAAAAATATGTTTTCCCTCTTTTTTTTGAGGGGGAGTTTGCACTTTCTTCATTTTATAACCTACCCATTTTTAATGAGGATGTTAGGAGTAGAGAGGTTTGGCCTTGTTGTTTTTGGCCAGTCAATAATAATGTTTTTTTCAATAATCACAGATTTCGGGTTTAATTTAAGTGCAGTTAAAGAGGTTTCTATTAAAAGGGAAGACAGTAAAGAGGTAAATGAAATATTTGTTTCTGTTTTCTGGGTAAAATTATTACTTGCATTATTTTCTCTTTTCTTTTTACTATTGCTTGTAAACTATTTCCCTAAATTTAAGACAGAAAAACTGTTTTTTCTATTAATGTACGGTTATCTTGTTGGATATGTCCTATTTCCAATATGGTTCTTTCAAGGTATGGAAGATATGAAATACATAACCTATTTCAACCTTTTAGGAAGGGTTGTTTACACAGTTTTATTATTTGTGTTTGTTAGAAAGCCTGAGCATTATATTTTAGTGCCACTTTTTTTGTCCTTTTCTATGATTTTAACAGGGGTTTCCTCTTTTATGCTGGCTTTAAAAAAGTATAGGCTAAAACTTTATTTTCCTCGTTTTTCTGTACTTGTAAATAACTGGAAAAAGAGTTTTCATTTCTTTCTTTCCAACCTGTTTATCTCAATGCTTAATTACAGCAATGTTATATTTTTAGGGTTATTTTTAGGGAATGAGGCTGCAGGTTTGTACTCAATGGCTGAAAAGATTTATCAGGCATTAAGTTCTCTCTATGTGCCACTTAACGATGCCCTGTATCCATATATGGCAAAATTCAAAAACTTCTCTTTCTTTAAAAAAGTTTTTAATTTTTCCTTTTTGTTGAACCTAATTTTTCTTTTTATAGTGGCTGTTTTTTCAAGGGAGATAATATTGATTATGTATGGAAAAGCATATGTTGAGTCAATAGCCGTATTAAGGATATTATCTTTAAGTGGAGCAATATGGCTGCCTTCATTATTGATAGGTTACCCCTTGCTGGGGGTAACAGGGAAAGAGAAACTTGTAAATAATTCAATAATTTTTGCATCAATTATACATATAGCATTGCTTTTAACAATCTCTAATTTTGCTACAGTAACCCTTGTAGCAATGCTTTTTGTTTTTACCCAGATTGTTATCCTCTCAATTAGGCTTTACGGGTTACATCAAATCAGGGATAGTTTAAGTTGAAACACTGGGATTTTGCTGTAAAATCTATTAAGAGGTGGATATGGAGAGGTTGAAAGCAACTGAAAGTAGAGAAAAAAAGATTGTGAAAATAAAAAATACAAAGGTTGGTGGCGGGTATTTCCTCTTTTGTGCAGGCCCCTGTGCAGTTGAATCAAGAGAATTGATGAAGGAAATAGCCTCGTATTTAAAAAGCACGCCTGTTAATTTGATTAGAGGGGGTGCCTTTAAACCGAGGACTTCCCCTTACTCTTTTCAGGGATTGGGAGAAGAAGGGTTGAAGATACTAAAAGAGGTAAGCGAGGAATTGAATATCCCCTTTGTTACAGAGGTAACTGACACAAAGTATGTTGAAATAGTTGCAAAGTATGCTGATTGCTTTCAAATAGGCTCAAGGAATATGAGTTCTTTTGAACTTCTTAAAGAGGTGGGTAAAACAGGAAAGCCAGTGCTTCTTAAAAGAGGAATGTCAGCAACTGTGGATGAATTTTTAAATGCAGCGGAGTATATTTTAAATGAAGGAAATGACAACATTATCCTATGTGAAAGAGGGATTCGTTCGTTTGACTCTAACTTCAGGAATATACTTGACTTAAATGCTGTTGCCTATTTAAAGCAAAAGACATTTCTACCTGTTATAGTTGACCCAAGCCACGGTACAGGAAGGAGAGAGATTGTTGAAAAACTCTCTCTTGCAGCAATGGCAGCAGGTGCTGATGGATTGATTGTTGAAACACATCCATACCCAGAGGAAGCCCTGTCAGATGGTTTTCAGTCCTTAAATAGAAAGGAGTTTTTGTCTCTATCAGAAAAGGTTAAAAAGTTTGCCTCTATTTTCAACTATGAAATCCAATCTTAAAATAGAAAAAATAAGGCAAAAACTTTTTAAATATTATGGCTCACTTAACTGGTGGCCTGCTGAAACCCCTTTTGAAGTTTGTGTTGGAGCAATTTTAACCCAGAATACTGCCTGGAAAAATGTTGAGAAGGCAATTGAAAATTTAAAAAGAGAAAATCTTTTATCCTGTAAGGCATTGACTGAGGCTGAATTGCCTTTAATTGCCAGATTGATAAAACCTTCAGGCTACTTTAACCAGAAGGCAAAGAAATTGAAAGAATTTTGCTCATTTTTAAGTGAAAATTACAATTGTTCCCTTGGTGAGTTTTTCAATTCAGGTTCAGTTGAAGAATTAAGGGGAAAATTGCTTTCAATCTGGGGGATAGGGAAAGAGACGGCAGATTCAATTCTACTTTACGCAGGCAACAAGCCTATTTTTGTTGTTGATGCCTATACAAAGAGGATACTTTCCCGACATGGAATTTGTGAGGAAAATATAGATTACGAAAAATTAAGAATGTTAATTGAAAACTCAATTAAAAAGAGTGTGGAATACTACAACGAATTTCACGCAGCTTTAGTTTACATAGGTAAGGATTTTTGCAGTAAAAAAAAGCCTTTATGTGATAGATGCCCCCTTAAAGGTTTATAATTTTTGTTTTTTTTTGCCTTGTATTCTGTCATAATTATAGGGATAACAATGTTAGGAGTGTTTTATGAAAAAGATTTTGCCTGCAATAATACTGGTTTTTATTTTTTTGTTTTTAACAGCCTGTAATAAGGAAAAGAAATACTACGAAGGAAGTGGTAAGGTAATAGCCAACATTAATGGTTATAAATTAACTGAAGATAAGCTTGACCTTCTTTACAAAACCCTGCCGGAAAATATTAAACAGCAGTACAGGGGAGAAGAGGGAAAGAAAAAACTGATAGAGCAGTTAACTGTTCAGAAACTTCTTGTTCAGGAAGCTAAAAGGTTAAATCTGGATAAAAATCCAGAATTCCTGGTTAAAAGGGAGATGGACGAAGATTCACTTATTATGGAACAGTATTACAAATACCTTTTTGATAATTATAAGCCAGATGAAAAGGCATTAAAGGATTTTTACAACTCTCATCCAGAGATTTTTGCGCCTCAAGAAGAGTTTGAAGCGTACCACATACTTATCACCCCTCAGAAAGACCAGAAGGTTTTCAATACAAAGAAGTCAGATGCTAAAAATGAAAAAGAGGCACAGAAAAAAATAAAAATGATTCAAAGGTTGCTTAAAAAAGGTGTCCCCTTTGAAAAGGTTGCAAAAGAGTATTCAGAAGGGCCATCTGCACCAAGAGGTGGATACTTAGGCAAGTTTAATTTAGGCAGAATGATTCCAGAGTTTGAAAATGCTTTAAAGAAAATGAAGCCAGGTGAAATAAGCGAGCCTGTTAAAACAAGGTTTGGTTATCATATTATTTATCTAAAAAACAGGACAAAACCTGCGCCTAAGCCATTTGAACAGTTAAGTGAAAAGGAAAAGAACCAGGTTATGCAGCAGTTTTTCAGAAATCTACTTGAAAATAAAATAAAGGAGTTAAAAGCTCAGGCTCAAATTGTAGTACAAAAGTAATCTATGAAAAGGTTTTTAGTTGGATTAACTTTGACAATTTTAATAATTTCAGGGGTTTCCTGTGGGAAGAAAAGCAGGAAGCCCCCTGTCCCTGAAAATGTAATAGCCACAATTGACAAATACTATGTTTTCAGGGATGAGTTTCTATTGTATTTAAACCTGAATTATAAACCAATCCTTGAAAAGAAAGACAGCTTTATACTTTCAAGGATACTTGATGATTATCTTAAAAGAAGAATGATTTATCTTTATTTAAAAGAAAAAAACATGCTTCCTTCAAATGATGCAATTGTTGAGTATATGAAATTTCACGGTTTTGACAGGATTTATAAAAAACTTGATTTAAAGAATAAAAGGTACTTTGTTTTTTTTATGATTTTAAATTTAAACGAAGAGATAATGAAAAATCATATTCTTAAAGATTATGTTCATGTTGACGAAAAAGAAATCAAAGATTATTACGAAAATAGAACAGAAGAATTTATAAAAAAGAAAACATACTGTTTTACAAGGTTTCACAGTTCATACAAAGATTTAATGGTGGAAGCAAGAAGGTGGATAGTAAGAAAACACAGGGATGAAACCTTTATCAGATTAAGATACAGGGATATAGAGGTTGAAGAAAATTGCTTCGAAGAAGACAATATACCGGAAGATTTTTTAAAAATTTTGAAAAAAATGAGACCTAACAGGGTGTCAAAGGTTATAAAGTTGAAAATTGGAGAAAAGGAAGATTACAATATTTTATGGCTTAAAAAGGTAATACCTGCAAGAAAACTAAAGTTTGAAGAGGTAAAAGATATGATTTACAATAAAATTGCTATGGAAAAATACTCAAAGAAGGAAGAGGAAATCTATTCTGAGATTAACAAAAAATTTAAAGTGATTGTTTATCCAGAAAATATTCTTGTTTTTAAATACAACGGGGTTTTCCCCGTATTCAATTCGGAGGGAAAATGAAAAAAATAGCCTTACTTTTATGCTTTGCAATAATTTTTGGAGCACAGGCTAAAATAATAGACAAAATTGCTATTATAGTTAACAACAGGGCGGTAACATATCACGAGCTTGAAAAACTCTATCAGATAAGGTCTTCTGAACTTTACAGAAAATATGCTGGCAAAGAGCTTGCTGAAAAACTTGAGGCTTTGAAGAAGCAGGTAATTAAAGATAAAACAGATGAACTGCTTCTCCTTGAAAAGGCTTCTCAGGAAGGGATTACCATCAGTGATGAAATGATGGATAATTTTATTAAAGGATTGATGAAGCAGAACAATATTGAAAATGAGGAGCAGTTTAACAATATCCTTATGCAGCAGATGGGAATGACTTTAAAGCAGTTTAAAGAAACACAGAAAACTCAGTACATAGCAAGGACAGTTATACAGCAATTTGTCATAAATAAAATAGTTATTGATGAGGCAGAAATTAGAGCATATTATGACGAACATATTGACGATTATAAAACTCCCTTTACATATTCAATTCAGGAGATAGTCCTGTACTATGATTCAACTACAAAATTATTTGTTGAAAACAGGGCAAAATCAATTGTTGAAGAGTTAAAATCAGGGAAGCTTGATTTCTCAACTGCAGTGTCTCTTTACTCTGAAGCCAGTTCTAAAGAGTTAAATGGAGAATTGAAAAACCTGAAATTAGGGGATTTGAACAAAAAACTTGAAGAGGCGGCTTTGAAATTAAAAGTTGGTGAAGTTGCTATGGTGGAGCTTCCTGATTCAATTCACATAGTTAAACTTATTGAAAGAAACGAGCCTAAACCTCTTCCTTTTGAAAAAGTAAGGGATAAAATTGAAGACAAGTTGAGACAGCCTTTAATTCAGGATAGAATTGACAAGTTTATGGAAGAGTTAAGAAGCATATATTATGTAAGGATTGATGTTAAACCGGAAGAATTAAAATGAGGTTAGACCTTTTTTTAAAAAAGGTTTTAATAATAAAAAGAAGAACACTATCTCAGGAGTTAATAAAATCTGGGAGGGTTTTTGTAAATGGAAGTATTGCAAAGCCGGGTAAAGATATAAAAGAAGGTGATATTATTATATTCCCGTTGAGGAAAAAGAAATTAACCATAAAGGTTAAACAAATACCAAAAGGCAATGTAAAAAAAGGTGATGAATTAAACTATTACGAAGTTTTGAAAGAGGAGAATATAGATGAATGAACATATTTTTGTTAAAGATTTAAAGCCTGATTCAAGGGTTGAGGATATTTATTTGCTTAAACTGATAGGTTTAAGGGACAAAAAAAATGGGGGGCAGTACCTTCTCCTTAAACTCTCCGATATGAGCGGCGAGATAATGGGTATGATGTGGGATAAGATTGATGGAGTGATTGATAAAGTTAAGCCTGGAGATTTTGTAAAGGTAAGATTCAGGGTGCAGGTTTACAACAACAATTTGCAGGCAATTGTTTCAAAGATTGACAAGGTTGACGAAGGAGAGATAGACAACGCTGAGATATTTTTCCCATCTTCAGAAATCCCTGCTGAAACTTTGTATGAAAAGATTATTAAATTTGTTAACGAAAAAATTGATAATAATTTTATAAAAGAACTTGTATTCAGAGTATACAAAGACCCTGAAATAAAGCCCATGCTTTTAAAAGCCCCTGCTGCAAAATCCCTACATCATGCATACAGAGGTGGATACCTTGAGCATGTTTTAGGATTGCTCAGGCTTGCTGAGAAAGTTTGCGAAGTTTACCCTTTTATAAACAGAGATATAGTTTATGCAGGCCTTTTGTTCCACGACATTGGAAAATTGTGGGAATTGTCCTATGAAAGAGAATTTAATTACACAACAAAGGGCAGGCTTTTAGGGCATATTGCAATTGAATATGAATTTGTTACTGACAAAATAAAAGAGATTCCGGATTTTCCTGAAGATTATAAATTGCACCTGCAACACATACTCTTATCCCACCACGGAGAGCTTGAATACGGATCTCCTAAGAGGCCTAAAACTCCAGAGGCTTTATTAGTTGCAACAATAGACAATTTAGACGCAAAAATGAATGCAATGAAAAACGCAATTGATGCAGATGCCCAATCAGACCACCCGGATTGGACTCCATACCTTCCTATGTTTGAAAGGGTAATATTCAAGAAAAGGCCGTAATTTTTTTAAAATTAATTTAGCTGGTTGGTTTAAGGTTTTAAGGTATATCTTTATTAAAGCTGTTTTTATTTTTTTATTTTCTTGACATGTGTCAAAAACAGAGTTAATTAAAATTGACATTGAAATTGTTTGATTCTATCTTCTGAATAGGATGAAAGGTTTTATAAAATTTTTTTTAGTTTTAACAATGTTTTTCCCGATTTGTACATATTTAACCCCTTTTTCTCCTCAATACAAAGGAAATATATTAATTGTTTCGCCAGATGGAGACGATGTCAACGGTGACGGAAGTGTTGATAATCCCTTTAAAACACTGGATACAGCATTATTCTATGCAAAGCAGGGAGACACAGTATATTTGAGAGGTGGAGTTTACCCCATTGAGGTAAATATTGATGTTTCCGGCAACAGCCGTAATCCAATAACCATATCTTCATACCCCGGTGAGCATGCTATTTTTGACGGCACTATTGATGAAAATTCCGATTCAAACCCACCGAAATTCAGAATAACAGGTGACTATTTAATTGTTGAAAACATAGAGGTGAGAAACGGCGGTTCTGACGGTGTGCTATTAACAGAAGGTGCTTCCCACAATATCCTTAAAAATATTAAAGTGCACCATTGCTATTTTGCCGGGATTGAGATTGAGAATGGGGCAGGTTATAACCTTGTTCTCAACTGTGACTCATATATGAATTGTGATTACAGGGAAACTCACGGAGAGCATGCAGACGGTTTTGGGGTAAAGTTTAATGTTGGTAGGGGGAATGTTTTGAAAGGATGCAGGGCATGGAACAACTCTGACGATGGTTTTGATATGTGGGAGGCAAACAACAAGGTAACAATTGAATACTGTATTGCTTGGGGAAACGGTTTTGACAGCTGGGGTATAGGAGGTGATTTTGCAGGAGACGGAAACGGTTTTAAACTTGGGCCTGGCGGCCATTTAATTCACCACTGTATTGCATTTTTAAACGCTTCAAGGGGATTTGATTTCAACGATGCGGAAGAAAGCCTCTATGTTTACAACAATTCTTCATACAAAAATCCGGTAGGTTTTAACTTTCCAGATGGAAAGCATGTTTTAAAGAATAATCTTTCTTTCAGGGACGGGAGAAACACAGTTGGAATGGAATGTGTGCAAGAGAGAAATTCATGGCAATACGATTCTGTTTCTGAATCAGCATTTGTTTCACTTGATTATTCAGTTGTTATCGGAGAAAGAAAAGCAGATGGGAGTATTCCTCAAAATAATTTTTTTAAGCCTTCCCTTTATTCGCCTTACATTGATAAAGGAGTTGATGTAGGCCTTTTATATTACGGTAATGCACCTGAAATAGGGGCTGTTGAAATAAGGATATTCAGAATTATCATCCCTAAAGACCCTTTAACAACACCCGCCTTATTGTTTTAAATTGTTTTAATACTGCAAGGGTTAAAATAACAATTTTTTGTTTTCTATTGACTAATTAATGGATAATCAATAAAATAATCTGGACGGAGGGGTTTATGGCGGGGAAAAAGAGAAAGTATATTATGGTTATGACAACAGTTGGTTCAGAAGAGCAGGCTGTTGTTATTGCAGATGCTCTGGTTAACAAAAAAGTTGCCGCATGTGTAAACATTATCCCCTCAATTCGTTCCATTTACAGGTTTAAAGGTAAGGTCTGGGACGATGAAGAGTATCTGTTGATTATAAAGTCAACAGAGAACAATTACAGCGAGATAGAAAAAACAATCACCGAACTTCACAATTATGAAATCCCCGAGATTTTGTCCTTCCCGATGGAAAAGGGAAGCAGAAACTTTCTAAACTGGATTGAGGAATCAGTCCTTTGATACAACTCTATGTTATCCGCCACGCACAGACACAATTCAATAAAGAACACATTTTTCAGGGTGTTACAGATAACGGTTTAAGCAGTGATGGTTTAAAGCAGGCAAAATATATAGCAGATTATTTTGATAATATTGAAATAGATGAAATATATTCAAGCCCATTAAATAGAGTTATCCAGACAGCTACACCACTTGCAGAAAAAAAGAAAAGAGAGATTAAAATTCTTGACAAATTCTACGAAGTGGATTGCGGAAAATGGGAAGGCAAAAACTGGTATTATCTTGTTGAAAATGAAGGAGAAAGTTTAAGAAAATGGTTGCTTGACGCAGACTTTAAAGCCCCTGAAGGGGAATCACTCCTTGATGTTTACAATAGAATTGAAAAGCAACTTTTTGAAGTAATTTCAATGCCTGAAAGAGACAGAAATATAGTTTTATTTGGCCACGGTGGGGTAAACAGGGCAATTATCTGCCACCTTTTAGGAATTTCTATAAATAGAGCTTTCAGGTTTGAGCAGTCAAACGCCTGCATTAACCTTTTTGAGATAAGCGAAAAATTTCCGCCCAGATTGATTATGCTAAACTACACAGGGCATCTTAAGGAGGATTGATGATTGAATTGAAAGAAAAAATAGCAGATTCTATTGTTTATTTTCTCAAAGATAACGGTATTGATTTTAAAAGGCAGGATATATTAGTACAGTTTAAAAAGCCTGAGAAATTGGATTTTGGGGATATAGCATTTCCTGTTTTCAGGTTTGCAAAAGATTTCAGAAAACCACCTGTTGAAATTGCGGGGATGGTTAAGGATTTTTTTGAATCAAACCCCCTTGATGAAATTGAAAAGATTGAAGTAATAAATGGCTATGTAAACTTTCACATATCTCCCGAATGGATGTTTAATCAACTTGTTTCAAACCTTAATTCAAAGGGTGATAATTTTTATAAGCAGGATGTTTTAAAAGATAAAACCTTTGTTGTTGAGTTTTCCTCACCAAATATAGCCAAACCTTTCAGTATAGGACATTTAAGAAGCACGGTTATAGGTAATTTCTTAAGAAATCTTTTGAAAGCATTGGGAGCAAATGTAATAGGGATAAACCATATTGGAGACTGGGGCACTCAATTCGGTAAGCTAATTGTTGCATTTAGACTCTGGGGAAACGAAGAAGAACTTGAAAAAGATCCTGTAAAGTATATGCTTAACCTTTATGTAAGGTTTCATAAAGAGGCAGAAGAAAACCCTGAACTTGAAGACAAAGCGAGAGAGGCTTTTTTAAGGCTTGAAAAGGGGGAAGAGGAAGAGAGAAACTTATGGGAAAAATTCAGAAGCCTTTCTTTGAAAGAGTTTGAAAAAACATACAAGAGGTTAAATGTTCACTTTGATAAGGTATTAGGTGAGGCTTTTTATTCTGACAAAATAGACAGGGTTATTAAAATACTTGAAGAGAAAAAACTTCTTGAAGAAAGCGAAAATGCTTTAGTTGTAAAACTTGATGACTATAATATGCCGCCGTGTTTAATTAAAAAGTCTGACGGTGCAACCCTTTACGCAACGAGGGATATAGCAGCGGCAATTTATAGAAAAGAGACTTTCAACTTTGACAAAATGCTGTATGTTGTTGGCTCTGAGCAAAAACTTCATTTCAGGCAATTTATAAAGGTGCTTGAACTTGCCGGGTTTGAGTGGGCTAAGAATATGGAGCACATAGACTTTGGGTTATACAGGTTTAAAGATGGGAAGATGTCAACCAGAAAGGGCAAGGTTGTCCTTCTTGAAGAGGTGTTAGACGAGGCTGTAAAAAGAATAAGAGACATAATGGAAGAGAAAAACCCTGATTTAACAAAAGAAGAAAGGGAAAATGTTGCCGAAGTTTTAGGCACAGGAGCAATAATATTTAACGATTTGAAAAATGACAGAATAAAAGATGTTCAATTCTCCTGGGATGAGGTTTTAAACTTTGAAGGTGAGTCAGGGCCCTACATTGCATACTCATATGTCAGGTGCAATGGTATTTTAAGGAATGCAGAATCTGTCAAGGAAAGCGAAAATTATAAAGCAACCCATGATAGTGAAATCTCATTGATAAAAAAACTTTTTGAGTTCAAAGAAATAATGCTTATAGCCTACAACAACAGAAAAAGCCATTTTATCGCAAATTATCTCCTTGATTTAACAAAATCGTTTACAACCTTTTATCACAATTGCAGGGTTATTGGTGAGAGTGACGATATTTCTTCTTTCAGAAAAATGCTTGTAAAATTAACTATGAGCACATTAAAAGCGGGGGCAGAGATATTGGGAATGAGGCTTCCTGACAGGATGTAATATGGATTTTGGCGTTTTGTTTAACCCCTTCTCAGGCGGGGGAAAGGCAAGAAATTTTAGAGAATACTTAAAGCAAAAATTACTAAAAACCGATAAAAAATTTATATGGATTGAGACAAAAAAGGCAGGAGACGGGACAAAGATTACAGAGTTTTTCCTTAACAGGGGTATAAAAAAAATTCTTGTTTGTGGTGGAGACGGGACAATAAATGAATCTGTGTCAGCCCTTGCCGAAAATAAAAATGACGCCCACATATTTATTTTGCCTCTTGGAATAGGAAACGATTTTGTCCGCTCTATAAAGTTAAATTTTACGCCTGAAAAACTTTTAGATATATTTCTTGAAGAAAAATATGCCATAAAAAGTGTGGATTGTGGAAAAATTAACGGCAATTTTTTCGTCAATAATTGCGGGATAGGATTTGACGGTGCTGTAACAAAACTTGCTGAGAAGTTAAGAGGGACAAAAGACCCTTATACAAAGGCAGCATTGAGAAAAATACTTTTTTACAAAGGGTTCAAGGCAAAGGTGAGGATTGACGGGAAATTAAAGGCAAACGGAAATTTACTCCTTTTGGTAATTTCAAACGGTGAATATTATGGAAGAGGGATAAAGATAACCCCGGGGGCAAGCATTGATGACGGTTATTTTAATATTTTGATTGTTGAGAATGTCGGTGTTATGAAAAGGTTGCCTCTATTTTACTCGGTAAAAAAAGAGAATCACATAAAAAGAGAAGAGTTCAAGTTTTTCAAAGGAAAAGAGATAGAGGTTGATTTTTTTGATAAAAGTGTTGATTGCCACACAGATGGTTTGTATTTGAACCTGTCAGATGTTTCAAGAATTTCAATGCTCCATAAAAAGGTAAAAATAGCATATTCTCTGAAAGGAGATAAAAAGTGAAAAAAGTAATTGTTTTTTTTATGATTTTAGCTTCAATTTCGGTATTTTCTCAGGATTTCATATATTCAAGACAGTTAAAGCCTGGTATGAAGGGATACGGTTTAACCGTGTTCCAGGGTGATAAGATTGAGAAATTCAAAGTTGATATTTTAGGTGTTTTAAAGAATATGGTGCCCGGTGAAAACAGGGTTTTAATAAGGTGTGAAGGGGATTTTGTAAACAAGGCAGGTATTATTGCGGGAATGAGCGGAAGCCCTGTTTTTATAGATGGCAAACTTGCAGGTGCGGTCTCCTTTGGCTGGGAATTTGGCAAAGAGCCTATAGGGGGG
Source organism: Thermotomaculum hydrothermale (assembly GCF_016592575.1). Classification (NCBI taxonomy): domain Bacteria; kingdom Pseudomonadati; phylum Acidobacteriota; class Holophagae; order Thermotomaculales; family Thermotomaculaceae; genus Thermotomaculum; species Thermotomaculum hydrothermale. The sequence continues at coordinate 48,008 of NZ_AP017470.1, forward strand.
CTAACCCCTATTGAAGATATGCTTGATGTAATAAATACATACTCAAGCGGAGAAGTTCAGGAAATAATGTTTGATAAAAAGCCAAACATTGAGGATATAATCAATCCAAAGCCTGAAAACTTTATGCCTGAAAGGTTGAAAAAGTTTTTTGCAAACAATGACTTTGTCGCTACTGGTTTTGAATCCCTTCCCTTTGCTTCATCAGGGACAGGGGGTATTGACTACTCTTATGAGAAAAAACCAGAAGAGGGAGGCCCCATTGCTGTTGCCTTAACAAGGGGGGATTTAAACCTCTATGCAATAGGAACAATTACATATGTAAAAAATAACTATATACTTGCTTTTGGGCATCCTATGTTTGGGTTAGGGCATGTTTCAATTCCTATTCACTCTGCGAAGATACTTGCAATTTACCCATCCTATAAATCCTCAAACAAGATTGGAATTATTGGCAAAGAAATAGGCACGCTTGTTGAAGACAGAAGTGCTGCAATTTTAGGGATTAAAGGCAAAAAAGCCTATATGATTCCCATAAATGTTAAGTTAAACTTAAAAAACAAAACAAAGGAATACTCTATTGAGGTTGCTGAAGAGCCTTTATTAACCCCTTTTCTTGTAAATCTTGTTTTTTCAAGCGTTTTGCAGAATGCAACCAAAAATGTGGGCTTTTCAACCTTTAATTTAAGGGGGAAAATAAAGGTTGAAGGTTATCCCGATATAATTCTCAATTCATTGATTACCGGGGCAAATTACCAGACAACTGTGTATCAAATTGCCTCTCTTGTTAGCGCAGTTATTCAAAACCCCTATGTTAAGGCAAGGATAGAGGGCATTTCAGTTGACTTAAACTTTGTTGAAGACATAAGGTTTGCTCAAATAATGAAGGTAAAATCATCAACAACAAAGGTTAAAAGAGGCAAATCTGTCCATTTACAGGTCTATTTAAAGCCTTTTCAAAAAGACTTAATGATAAAAAATGTAATTATAAAAGTCCCCAAAACTGTTAAACCTGGCAAATACTATATTGAGCTTGGTGACGGGTTCACAATAATGAAAAGGCAGTCAAAGGTGCTTGCAAGAAGGATTGAAACACTTGACGGATTTATCAGGCTTGTAAACAGGTTTTTAAGGAATAACAAGGTTTATGTGTCTCTGGCAGGTAATACAAACGCAGTCTTTATGGGAGAGAGTGTCCAGCCTGATTTACCGGGCTCTATTGTTGATACTATAAAAACACAATCAACATACATTCCTAAAACAAACAAGTGGAAGCAATACTACTCTGTTGACATACTGACTCTGCCCTATGTTGTTAAGGGATACTTTTTGATTCCAATTGAAATAGAGTAAAGAATATTGTTTTAAAAAAATCTGAATTTTTAATTTTTTTTTAAATTTAAGCAAATATGCTAAAATTACTCTGTTAGTCGGACGGGTGTTTTGAACTACTTATAAAGCCCCGGGAAAATATCCCGGGGCTTTTGGTTTTTTAAGAGTAACTCATATTCCATGTGAAATTATTAAATGCTAAAAATCAATCACTTATGACTAATTTTTCCCATTAACTACAAAGCAATTGTTACAACAAATTTTACATTTCATCTAATTCTGCAAGTTCTTCTTCCATTTTAGGCTCATATTTTTTCATTATAACTCTTGCAAGACCAAGATTTCCCTTCTTTGTTATAGCTACGCCAAGAAAATGTTTATTTCCTAACTTCCTGACCAGAAAGTAAAATTTATCTGTAGTTACAAGTATATCTTCTACTTCGCCAACAACTTCAGGACCACCTAAAAGATCTAATGCTACATCATTTTGTTTTAAAACTTCTGCGTAAGCAGCAGATGATACTGAAACATCAAAACTGGGGTCAACAGAATATGAAGCTAAAGCTAATCCTGTTTCCATATTTACTACAGATGCACCAACCATTTCAGCAATTTCTTTTGCCGCACTTTCCAATAATTTTTCTAATTCACCCATTTTTCCCCTCCTGTTCAAAGTTTTTTTAATTTTAAAATATGTATTATAGTAATTACCAGAAAAAGTCGGTAAGACTTTCCTGATAAAAAACAAATACCCCCAATTCAGGGTGAATTATATATTATTCTTAATACAAAAAAAAATCAATAGAAAATAATTCTTAAAACACAAAAAATCGAAAAAAATTTTTGCAAAATAAATAAAAATAATAAAAATTTTTTACAAAGTAAATAAAAATAATTGCTCTACGAAAAAATGCTCTTTTATGATGATGTTATTTTCTCTTTTTCGAAAAAAATAAGAAACTTTGTATGAAAAAGTCATGGAATGAGATTTAAAAAAAAATTAAATACAATATGGGAAAAAATCAAAGAGAAATTGAAAAAACAATGAATGAATTTGTAGAAAAATGGGGCAAAATATATAGGAGTTTCTATAAGTTGCGAGACGATGCGAACAATTGCATTTTTTGTTTTTTTCAAAGAAGATAAGGAGCTACTTTTCTACAACAACTGGATGGAAAGGAGTTTCAAGGAATTGAAAGGGGGATTAAAGGGCTATGTTTATTTCTAAAAATTATGCTAAAAAGTTTTATATCTTTATTTTAATAAAAATACGAAAGGTACAACACAGGAAACTAAGTTATTCAGAGAAAACTAAATTATTCATGGATGGCAACAGAAAACTTAAGGAATCTTAATTAAACCAACAGGAAATTTTGATATAAAAAACTTTTCTACCTAGCAAATAGTGATTAACATAAAAAATTTTACATTATCTAAGATAACATTATGTTATTAAAAAAGTTGGAATTTTTTTAATTAAACCTTTTAGAAATTATCTGCAAAGAATCCATTGTTTCTTTCCATGCTAATAGTTCAGATTTTATAAAGTAAATACTTCCCTTTGCAGATTCAAAGCGGTATGGGATTGAGAGCCTTTCAAGGTTTTCAAGTGCTTCAGGCGGAATGCTAACGATTTCCATAGCCTCTTTTAAACTTATAACATCAAAAACAGAGCAGTTTTTTTTCCTGAAATTAAACCTTTTTGTAACAATTTCAACGGTAATCTTTTTGTTAAAGTGATACGCCTTTTGAAGGTACATTAAGAAATTTTCCTCTCCCTGCTGATACAGGCACTGTGCCTTGCCGATTAAAGCATACGGATTTGACGGGTTTAATTTCAAAGCAAGTGAAAATAGCCTCTCTCCTGTCTCAAAATCGTTAAAGTAAACGGCTATATTGCCTAATTTAATCAGGGTTTTTTCATTAAACCCCCTGATTTTAAAGGGATAGATTAAAAAAGGCTTAACCTCTTCAAAGTCTTTGTTTTCTATGCAGAAGTCTATAAAATCCTCAATTAAACTTAAATCCATATAGAGTTTTAGCATTTTTTTGTAAAAGAGTTTAGTAAAACTCTTCTTTTCCATTTCTTTTACTGCTTTAAGCATATTTTTATAAACAATGTCCCTTGTGTCGTAAGGCTTTCCTAAGGTTGAGAGTTTTCTGGACTTAAATTTACATTCAGTCAGGGAGATTATTTCCCTTGAATTGATTGTTATATCGTTTACAGCATTCTGGCAATCTCTAAAAATCATTATAAGAGAGTCCCTCAACTCTTCGTCTATTTCGTCAATATTTATGCTTTTTTTCAGGTTTTGAACCATGGTGGAGGGAAAGGTTATATCAAGGTTTACCATTTGAAGGGGGACTTTGTAGTTGATGAAAATGTTGAGAGAAACAACAGCATTTTCTCTGTCAATTGACTCAACATCAACAAGGTATAAAAGGCTATCCCTCAATTATCCCTCCTCCAACAACCATATCGTTATCTGAAAAACATACAAGCAATTGCCCTGGCGCAACCCCTCTTACGGGGTTTTCAAACTCAAACATATACTCATTTTCTCTTATATTTTCAACATTTGCAAGGATTTGCGGTTTTTGATTGTATCTTATTGAAGCGGAAAGTTTGCCCTTAAACTCTCCTATAAGGTTGAAATTTCTCACTTTTACCCTTGTTTTTTTAAGGTATTCTTTCTCTCCAACAAAAACAGTGTTTGTTTTAAAGTCAAGTTTAACAACATAAAGCGGATTTTTCCAGGAAATCCCCAACCCCTTTCTCTGTCCAATTGTGTAATATGCAAGCCCTTTATGATAGCCTAAAATTGCCCCGTTTATATGTTTAATCATACCCGCTTTTAAAGGTATTTTCCCAGCTGCAAACTCTCCAGGTTTTTTACCCCCAGTAAAGCATAACTCCTGGCTTTCCTTTTTCTCTGCAACATTTAATCCCCTTTCCCTTGCAATCTCTCTTACCTTTTCCTTTGTCAATTCTCCAAGGGGGAAGTAAAGTTTTTCAATATGATGCTTTTTTACCATTGATAAAAAGTATGTCTGGTCTTTATCCCTGTCTAACCCCCTGTAAAGAAAGCCGTCTTTTTGCCTTGCGTAATGCCCTGTGGCTAAATAGTCAAACCCGTTTTCAATTGCATAGTCAACTAAAAAGCCTATCTTTAAAAACCTGTTGCACCACCCACAGGGGTTTGGGGTAATTCCAAGGTAGTATAAATCTAGGAAAGGCTGAACTATCTTTCTTTCAAACTCTTTTTCCATGTGTATAACGCGGTGTTTAATTCCAAGTGAATTGCATAATTCCCTTGCATCTTCAACATCGTTGCTTGAACAGCATATCTTTAAATTACACCTTGCTGTTTCAATATCTGAGTGAAAAACAAGGGTAACCCCTTCAACTAAAAAGCCTTTATCTTTTAAAAGGTGGGCTGAAACCCCTGAATCAACCCCCCCACTCATTGCAAGAAGTACTTTTTTCATATAAAACCCCTTCTATTTACCGAATAATTTTAGCATAGAAAAAAATATGCTTTCTTAAATCTTTGATTTTTAAAATAGGTTATAATTATAAAAAAAGGGGGTTAAATGCATCCATTAAAACTTGTTTTAGTTGGGTTATCTTTGTTGCTTTTTTATCACGCCTTTAACGGAGTTAAAAAAGGCACAATTTATGTAAAGGGTGGTTATGTGAACCGTTACGAAAGTCCTTTCTGGTTCTGGGTAAATGTAATTTCTGTTGTAATTGTTGGCATCGTTCTTTTAGTCTATAGTTTTATAGCAAAAGTCCAGGGTTAACCTATTCTTTTTCCTTTGCTTCCTGCCAGAGTTTTTCCATTTCCTCTAAAGATGAATTGTAAATATCGGTATTTTTTTCAATATGATTAAATCTCTTCATAAACTTTTTGTTTGTCTCCCTTAATGCGTCTTCAGGGTCTATTTCGTATTTTCTTGAAATTTGAGCAATTGTGAAAAGTATATCCCCTATCTCCTCTTTGATTTTTTTTCTATCCCCGCTTTCCCTTGCCTTTTCAAACTCCTTCCATTCCTCTTTGAATTTTTCTATAACTTCATCAGGTGTTTTCCAATCAAATCCTATCCTTGATGTTTTAACACCAATTTGAAAGGCTACCTGAAGCGCTGGGAGATTTTTTGCAATTCCTGAAAGAAAGCCTTTTTCCTTCTTCTTTTCCCTTTCCTTTGCCTTTATCTTCTCCCAGTTTTCAAGCACCTCTTCAGTTGAATTTACTTTATCATTCCCAAAAACATGGGGGTGCCTTCTAATCATTTTCTCGTTTATTGTTTTTATAACATCCTCTATGTTAAATTTCCCGCATTCTTCAGTAATCCTTGATTGGAAAACTATCTGCAAGAGTAAATCCCCCAATTCTTCTTTCAATTTTGAGTAATCCTTTTCGTCAATTGCATCAACTGTTTCGTATGCTTCTTCAATTAGAAAGGATTTTAAGGTTTCAAGTGTCTGTTTTCTATCCCATGGGCATCCGTTTTCGCTTCTAAGTTTTGCCATTATCTCCACAAGCCTGTCAAACTCTTTCATTTTCTCTCCTTAAATGTGGATTGAGTATCCTGCGGCAATGTGAAATGCCTCCATTAAACTTTCTGAAACTGTTGGATGCGGGTGTATTACCCTGCTTAACTCTTCAACATTCATTCCCTTTGAAATTGCAACTGCACACTCTGAAATCAACTCTGAAGCGTTTGCCCCAACAATGTGAACACCTAACAACTTTTCATTATTTTTCTGATAAACAACCTTAACAAAACCGTTTTTAACCCCTTCTATGTATGCCTTTCCGTTTGCTGTAAATGGAAATTTTGCCTCTTCAGCATCAATCCCTTTTTCTTTTGCATCATCTAAACTCATTCCAACAAAAGCCGCCTCAGGGTAAGAGTAAACAACTCCTGGGCAGGATAGGTATATGTTTTTATTGTCTTCAATCTTAAGTATGTGGTTTACAGCCTTAATCCCTTCCCTTGATGCAAGGTGGGCAAGCCTTGGAGTGTCAATTACATCGCCAATTGCATAAATTGCTTTTACATCTGTTTCAAGGTTTTCATTAACCCTTATATGCCCTTTTTCAAGAACAATGTCTGTGTTGTGAAGGTTTAACCCTGAAGTATTAGGCTTCCTTCCAACAGCAAGGAGTACCTTTTCAACTTCAATGCTTTCTCTTTCCCCGTTTAGTTCATATTCAACAACCCCGTTTTTTGCTGACAATACCTTTGCATCTGTTAAAACCCTTACCTTTTGTTTTTTCAATTCTGATTTTAATATTTCTGCAGTCTCGCTATCCATTCCGGGGATTAGTTGAGGCATTAACTCTAAAACTGTAACTTTTACACCAAATGCAGAGAGTATGCTTGCAAATTCAACCCCTATAACACCTCCGCCAATGATTGCTATTGATTCAGGCAATTTGTCAAATGAAAGGGCTTCAGTTGATGAAATTACAAAATCCCCGTCAAAGGTTATGTGTGGGAGTTCAGCAGGCTTTGACCCTGTTGCTATAATGCAGTTTTCAAACTCTATTTCTTCTCCGTTTACCTCAATTGTTGTATTGTCTTTAAATGACGCTGTTCCTTTTATTACTTCAATGTTGTTGTTTTTCATTAACAGTTCAACACCTTTGGTGAGCTTTGTAACTATCCTGTCTTTTCTCTTTGATGCTTTTTGGAAATCAAAGGAAAAATCTTTAACCTCTATCCCCAACTCCTTCATAAACTTAATCTTTCTCAAATACTTTGCAGTTTCAATGTAAGCCTTTGTGGGAATACAGCCTATGTTTAAACATGTTCCCCCTAACCTATCTCCCTTTTCAACTATTGCTGTTTTTAATCCGTTTTTTGCTGCGTAAATTGCAGCCACATAGCCGCCAGGCCCTGCCCCAATTATTACAATATCGTAATTTGCCATAAAAAACTCCTTAGAATTAAATTCATTTCCCTTAAAATATACTTTAATTTTTTCCATAAAAAAACTTAAATTTAACTTTTTTGGTTTAAAATAACCATATATCTAATATAATTGCAAATAGAGGAGGAGGATTATGCCTAACCCATTAAAGAAGGCATCAAGAAATGCGCCAGGCAAATATTATGTTGATAGAACTTTATGCACAATGTGTCAGGTGTGCGTGTCAATGGGAGAGGGTTACTTTGAAATAGACTGGGACGAAGAAACAGCCTATGTTACAAGCCAGCCTGACGGAAAGTTTGGAGAAATGGCAGTCAGGGAGGCAATGCTTTCCTGTCCCGAAAATGCAATTGGAGACGATGGAGACAAGGTTGAACAAAAGAGGAGGGAATTAGATGAATAGTTTAATTTTTCATGTGCTTCAAATGACATTCTTTGTTTTTATTATCTTTTTTGGTTTTAACTTTATGTATGAAGGGTTTGGTTCTTCAAGTTATTTCCCTGAAGAATTGAGGATTGACAAAGAAACAGCAAAAAAGATTGGTATTTTCTTTTCTATTTTAGGTGCTGTTTTGGTTGTTTTAAAGCTTATTTTTCTTTCAATGTGAGATTAAAGGGTTTTCTCTGGGAAAAAGTTTCAGCAGTTTACCTTTTTTTAAAAGGGTTTAAAATATTAGAGTTTAATTATAGAACAAGGTTTGGCGAGATAGATATAGTTTGCAGGGATAAAGATTCTATTGTATTTGTTGAGGTAAAGTATAGAAAGTCAGAAAAATTTGGCAGGGCGGAGGAATTTGTTACAGAATCTAAGAGGAAGAAAATTATAATGGCTGCAAAGCAGTATGTAGTTGAGAAAAACATAGACACAAATATAAGGTTTGATGTTGTGGCAATAAATGGATTTAAAATAAATCACATAAAAAATGCTTTTGAAGGAGAATAACTATGAAATTTGTTAAAAATGCAGTTGGCAGACTTATTCCAGAAGAGATAAACGGTAAAAAGGCTATCCCTTTTATGGGAAGGGGGAAGCACAAACCTTCTGGCAGAAAGGTTGGGCCTCCAATTCCCTCTGCTGCCGATTACAAGGCGGGGGACAAGCTTGTTGAATCAATTGATAAGGTTTTAGATAAACTTCCGTTAAGGGATGGTATGACAATTTCCTTTCACCACCATTTGAGAAACGGCGATGTTCTTGTAAACATGGTTGTGGATAAGATTGCTGAAAGGGGAATAAAGGATATTACCCTTGCCCCAAGCGCACTTTTTCCCGTACACGAGCCTTTAATAAGACACATTAAAAGTGGAGTAATAGCAAATATTGAAGGCTCAATGAACGGCCCTATAGGTAAACTGTGTACAGCAGGAGGATTTAAGAAGACTGCAATTTTAAGAAGCCATGGGGGAAGGTACAGGGCAATTCAGGATGGGGATTTACACATTGATGTTGCATTTATTGCTGCACCAACAGCCGACGCTCACGGAAATGCAAACGGTTTGTACGGCCCATCTGCCTGCGGGCCTTTAGGATTTGCCCTTGCAGATTCCCTTTATGCAGACAATGTTGTTGTGGTTACCGACAACCTTGTTGATTTTCCATGCTATCCATGGGCTATTCAGGGTGGCAATGTTGATTATGTCGTAAAGATTGATTCATTAGGTGACCCCTCAAAGATTGTTTCAGGCACAACAAAGATTACCACTGTCCCCGATAGGTTAAAGATTGCAAGCTGGGCTGCCCAACTTGTAAGGGATGCAGGCCTTTTAGACGAGCCAAATTTTTCCTTCCAGGCTGGTGCAGGGGGCATGTCTCTTGCATTTGTGAAGTATTTAGGGGAACACATGAGGGAGAAAAACTGCGTTGCCGCATTTGCAAGGGGCGGTTCAACAGGGCTTCTTGTTGAACTTTTGAAAGAGGGGCTTGTAAAGTTTATACTTGACGGCCAGTCATTTGATTTAGAGGGGGTAAAATCCCTTGCAGAAAATCCAAACCACATTGATACAAACCCGTTTGTTTCATACTGCTATCACACAAAAGGGTGTTTTGCTTCAATGGTCAAGGTTGCTGTTTTAGGTGCAACTGAAATTGACCTAAACTTTAATGTAAATGTAAACACCCATTCAGACGGATGGTTGCTTCACGGAATAGGCGGTTTTCAGGATACAACAGACTCATATATGACTATAATCACCGCACCACTTGTAAGAAAGACAAACCCAATTGTTGTTGACTCTGTTTACACTGTAACAGCACCTGGAGAGGCAATTGATGTTTTAGTTACAGAGTATGGAATTGCTATAAATCCCAACAGGCAGGATTTAATTGACAGGCTTAAAAATTCAACCCTTCCCATTGTCCCAATTGAACAGTTAAGAGAGAAGGCACTTGAAATTGTTGGAGGCAAAGTGCCGCCAAAACCTGAAACAACAGACAGGGTTGTTGCCGCTATTGAATGGAGAGACGGCACAGTAATTGATGTTGTAAGGCAACTTGTTGTTGATGGGGATGAAGTATGAAAATAGGTTTAATAGGATTAAAGCAAAGTGGTAAAACAACAATCTTCAACGCATTAACAGGACAGGAAGCGGAAACAGGGTTTGGTGCAAACAAATTGCAGGTAAATATGGGCAATGTAAAGGTGCCTGATTCAAGGCTTGATACCTTAACTGAAATTTTTAATCCAAAGAGAAAGGTAAACGCAACTGTTGAATATGTTGATGTGGCAGGGGTTGAGGGAGAGGGCTCAATTGACCCTGCCCTTGTAAACCAGATTAAGGTGACAGATGCCCTTCTTGTTGTGGTAAGGGCTTTTCACGATGATGGTGTTTTCCACCCATTTAACACTGTTGACCCTATGAGGGATTTGCAGAATTTAATGGAAGAATTTATCATTTCAGACCAGGTAATTGTTGAAAATAGGCTGAAAAAGCTTGAAAAATCAGTTAAAAGTAAGAAAGACCCAAATGAGGTTAAGGAATACGAGGCTCTTTTAAAGATAAAAGATGCACTTGAAAACCTTACCCCTTTAAGGGAGATTGACATTGACCCTGTTGAGATGAAGATGTTAAGGGGTTTTCAGTTTTTAACCTTAAAGCCTGTTTTAGTTGTCTTTAATACCGATGAGGGTGACAATGGGGAAGAATACCTTGAAAAATTTAAAGAAGAGTATGGAGATAAAAAGGGAGTGAAGGCTGTTGCAATTAGCGGAAAGATTGAGGAAGAGATTTCAAGGCTTGAAGACGAAGACAAAGAGATGTTTATGGAAGAGTATGGAATTAAGACACTTGCAAGGGATTTGATAATAAGGGAATCCTATTCACTTTTAGGTTTAATCTCCTTCTTTACAGTTGGGGAAGACGAGTGCCGTGCCTGGACAATTAAAGACGGCACAAATGCCCAGAAGGCAGCGGGGGCAATACATTCTGATATTGAGAGGGGATTTATCAGGGCTGAGGTTGTTCATTACAACGATTTTATTCAGGAAAAGAGTCTTGTAAAGTGCAAAGAGAAGGGTTTATTAAGGCTTGAGGGAAAGGATTACATAGTTAAAGACGGGGATATAATTAACTTCAGGTTTAATGTGTAAAAATGGAAGAATTGAAAAAACAATTTGAGGAAGCAAAGAAAAAGGTTTTTAACCTGAAACAAAAACCTGATAATGACACTTTGCTAAAACTTTATGCCCTTTATAAACAGGCGACAGAAGGTGACATTAGTGGAGAAAAACCATCAATCTGGGCAATGAAAGAGTATGCAAAGTTTGAAGCCTGGGAAAAATTAAAGGGTATCTCTAAAAAAGAGGCAATGCAGAAGTATATCTCACTTGTTGAAGAGACGATTAAAAAATTCGGGGGAAAACCTTAACAGGTCAGGTGAATTAGAAAATTTGTTTTTGAAATATCAAAGCTTTCAAAGAGTTCTTTTAGTTGCTCTGTCTTTACTATTTTAATCTCAACTTTCCTCTTTTCTGCCTCTTTTAAAACATCTTTCGCTATTGGAAGGGCGCCGTAAAACCCCTTTGCAATAACAAGTGTTTGACAATCCCAGGGGATATTTTCCTCAATTGTTAAAGGGGTATGGCCATAATTTTTTTTGTACTTCCTTGAAGCATTTTTGTTCCTTATTTTAATTTCCCCTTTTTCAATTACAATGTCTTCATTAAATTTTTTCCCGTCAATTACAATACTTCCAAAAGACAGGCTTTTAATCTTCATAACTATCCCCTCACTTTAAAAAAAGTATGCAAAAATAACTGCGTAAACAAGTGCTGGAAGCATATTTAAAACCTTAATCTTTTTTATTTCAAGAAGGTTTATCCCCAGCCCTAAAAGTAAAAGCCCGCCTACAGCGGTTAATTCATTGATAATTGGGGTGGTTAAAATGTGTTGCAGGTATGAGGCAAATAAAGTTAACCCCCCCTGATAAATTAAAAGCGGTATTGCGGAAAACATTACCCCTATCCCCAAACTTGATGCAAGGGCAATTGAAGAAAACCCGTCAAGTGTTGATTTTGCTAAAAGCAAATCTGGAGAGCTTCCAAGCCCCTCCTGAATGCACCCTAAAATTGACATTGAGCCCATACAAAAAAGTAAAAAAGAAGTTATTAGCCCTTCTGTAAACTTTTCATTCTTTGATTTAATCCTTTTCTTTAACAATTCTGCAAGCCTTTCAGTTCTTTCTTCAATTTTTAGCAATTCCCCGGTAATTGAGCCTAAAATTATTGAAAACACCATAATTAAAAGGTTTTGAGTTTTTAACCCCATTTGTATTCCTATAAAAAGGGTAAGAAGCCCTATTCCCTGAAAAACTATTTTTACAATTCTATCAGGTAATTTTGAGTGAATAATAAGCCCAATTGATGACCCTATAATTACTGCAAAAAAGTTAACTATTGTCCCTATCATAACCCCTTCCTTTCAATGATTTGTAATTTTATCAAAAACATCTTTTTTGCCAAAGCAGAACATAAATTTATTGATAAACAAGCGTTTAAAATATAAAATTGAACCACTTAAATTAATTTTAAGGAGTTGAATATGTTTAAGCTTGCAACTGTAATGCTACTTGTTTTTAATCTAACCTTAGGTACAAATTTGCCTGTGGTGAAATTAAGCGGAGACAATGGTGCTCTTGTAAACGGGAAGCCTTTTTCAACAGAGATTATGAAGGGTAAAATGTGGCTTTTTTTCTATGTTGACCCTGATGTTAGAAAAAAGAACGACGACTTTGTAAACAAAATAAAGGCTCAGCATTTTCCTAAGGATAAATTAGGCTCAATAGTGGTAATAAATATGGCTGCAACCTGGCTTCCAAACTTTGCTTTAAACAAGATTTTAAGGAATAAGCAGAAGGAATTTCCAGACACAATTTATGTAAAAGACTTTAAAAAGGTTTTTGTGAAAAAGTGGGGATTGAAGGATAACGAGTACGATGTTTTACTTTTTGATAGAGATGGAAAACTTATCTATTACAAATTCGGGAAGATAAACGATACTGAAACTCAAAAGGTAATCAATTTAATAAAAAAGAATCTGGAAGAAAAGCCGGTGGAGCAAGAAAATACTTCTCAAAATAAAGAAAAATAATTTTAAAATAAAAAAAATTTTAATTGACAATCTTTACTTTTTTGTATAGATTAAAATGGTAAAAGATTTTTGGAGGTAATTATGAAAAAGTATATCTGTGAAGTATGCGGTTATATCTATGACCCGGCAGTTGGAGACCCTGACAGCGGTATTGAACCTGGAACACCCTTTGAAGAAATCCCCGATGATTGGGTTTGCCCCCTCTGTGGAGTTGGCAAAGAGGATTTTATCCCTTACGAAGAAGACTAATTGAATTTATCTATAACTTTGATAAGCCCCCTAATTCAGGGGGCTTTTTATTTTGGGGGTTCTTGGTGTTGGGTATCAGGGTATTGTATCTCGTCCTGAAAAAAGAGGAGACAATCTATTTAATAAATTTTGGATTTTAAATTTTGTTGCTATAAACAAAGTCAAGCCCCCGGGGCCTATTCTTCGAGGTCTATGCCTCACTATTTCTTTCACGAGGTCTGTGCCTCACTTTTGATAAAATAGGCCCTAAGAAACCCTTACAGAAAGGAGGCTTGACATGAAACATTGTACCTCAAAAAAACCGAAATTATACTGCGGAATTGACCTGCACACTAAAAAAAGTTACATCTACATTATAAACGAGCAGGGAACAAAGGTTAAAAGCAAAGAAATTGACACTGAAGAGCAAACATTTATTACCTTTTTTGAAAGCCTAATTGAAGAAAACGAAATCTATTCGGCAATTGAAATCAGTTCATTAACCTTTCAATACTGCAACATACTCAAAGCCATAGGAATATCTGTATATGTGGTAAACACCTTAAAAAACGCCTACATCTCAAAGTCAATGAAAAAAACAGACAAAGAAGATGCAAAACGGCTTGCAATAAGCTTATGGAAAGAAATCCTTCCAGAACCGGTATATATCCCGTCGGAAAAAGAACATAGTTTACGCAAACTCATATCCCACCGTGCTGACCTTGTAAAAAGCAGAACAAGGCTAATAAACAGAATAAGGCAAAGATTAAGGGAAAAAGAAATAAAAATACCTTTAAGAACACTCAATAAAACAAAAAAGATTGAGCCTGTTCTAAAAAGCATATCATCTGAAACACAACCTATACTCCACTTTGAAATATCCCACATGTTTGAACAATTCAAACTACTTGAAAAGCAAATAGAACAAACGGAACAATTAATACACTCTCAAATAAACAAAGATGCCGACTTTAAAGAAATGTACAATCTGCTATTAACCGTCCCCGGAATGGGGAAAATAACTTCTGCCGCATTTATCTCAAGGGTAGGAAAAAACATAGAAAGATTTAAAAATGTACGCAAACTCATATCCTACTTCGGCCAATGCCCTAAAATAAGAGAAAGCGGAGGCAAAACAATAGGCAATCAGGGAATAACCAAACAGGGAAACGGAATGCTCAGGGGATACCTCTCACAGGTGGCAATAGCTGCTTTAAGATCAAAAAGTTATAACTCCATACCGCTAAAAAAATGGTATGAAAACATAAAAAGAAGAAAAGGCTGGAAAAAAGCAAGAGTGGCATTATCAAGAAAAATAGCGGCAATATGCTACGGGGTACTTATACACAAAAGGCCGTATAACCCAATGCTTGTAACGGGAGAAAACAAATGTGAGAAACCATTGATAACAACTTAAAGCAGGGAGCGGTTCGCCTTTCAATCAGGCGATTCCATTTAAGCCGGGACACCCTGTCAGAATTCATGTGCATATAAGCACTAAATTTTGTTTAGGAACCGGCTTATGGAAAGCAAAGTGAGGCAATGACCTCGGATAAATGAATGAAGAATCCCTGATAATGCTAAAAAGCAAAGGTGAACCGATAGATATATAACCTTTAACCTGAATTCAAGAAAGGAGGTGAAACAAAAAAATTATTTCCCCACTTGACTTTGTTTATAAATGAATTTTAGATTGAGGAAAGATTTTTTTAATTAAATGATTTTTACCTTAATCCATAATTCAGCATCCAGAATCCAAAATTCATAATTTTTAATATTTATCCTGTCCTGAACCATGAACCTAAAACCTTAACTTCTCTCTTTTTTGAAACATTTTTTATTTTTAAAAGTATATTTAGTTAAAATAAATGCGAGGGTGTCTATGCTTGAAGTAAAGGAATTAAAGAAATCTTATGGAAGTGTTCAGGCTTTGAAAGGGGTATCTTTCAAGGTTAATAAAGAGGTAATATTTGGTTTATTGGGACCAAATGGTGCAGGGAAAACAACCACTTTTAAAATTATATCCACCCTTTTAAACCCTGATAGCGGAGAGGTTTACTGGAATGGAATGGGTATCTTTGAGAATAAGAAAAAATGGAAGAAGATAATGGGTTATGTCCCTCAGGAGCTTGCACTTTACGATGAGTTGACTGGCCTTGAAAATATGATTTTAATGGCTGAACTATATGGGTTAAAGGGGAAGGATGCAAAAGATAGAAGTTTATTTTTGCTTGAAAAGATAGGCTTAAAAGAGAAGATGAATTTTAAGGCAAAAACTTATTCAGGCGGTATGAAGAGGAGATTGAATTTAATTATGGGAATTGTTCATAACCCTGAGATTATTCTTCTTGACGAGCCAACCGCTGGAATTGATGTTCAGACAAAGATAAAAATCTATGAGTTTATTAGAGAACTTGTAAATGAAGGAAAAACCATTCTCTATACCACACACATGCTAAAAGAGGCAGAGGAATTGTTTGATGTTGTTGGGATAATTGATGAAGGCAATTTAAAGGCTATAGGGAAGGTTGACGATTTAATTTCAAAGTATGCACCAAATGTTATACTTGAATTAAGGTTGAGGGGCGATGATAAATCCCTTTCAGAGATAGAGGGTTTGGGGGAATTTGATTCTGAAAAAAATTTGTTAAAACTTGAAATTCCCTCTCAAAAGGATATAGCAAAGGTTGTTGAAAATCTCAATTCAAAGAGGATTGTAATTGAGAGTATGGTGATTAAAGGCGCTTCCCTTGAAACAGTTTTTCTTAAGCTAACAGGCAAGGAGTTAAGGGATTGAGGGGATTTTTCAGGTTTCTGTTTTACGATTATAAATCTAAATGGGGAAACCTTATTACAATAGTTATTTTTATTGCATTGCCTATAGTTATGTCTCTTTTAATGACAGTTGTTTTTGGCAGGGGGAATAAAGAGGCTTCATTTGAACCCCCTAAAATTGCACTTGTAAACAAAGATGACGGTTTTTTGTCAAAGGGTTTTGTAAAGTTTCTTACAAATGATGAGATGAAAAAAGAGTTTAACTTTGTTTTAACCGATTATGAAAAAGGCTATAAAGGAATGAAAGACCAGGATTACTCTGCAATTTTAATTATTCCTGAGAAGTTTACCGATGATTTTTTAGAGGAAAAATCCCCGGAGGTTATTCTAATTAAAAACCCTTCCCAGGGGATTTATCCTGAAATGGTTGAGACAATGCTTTCTCTAATGACAGAGGGGACAAATTATCTTTTAACCTATTACTATCCGCAATTTAAAGAGGCAAGTGAGATTTATAAGAGTATAAAAAATCAGACAATTTTGCCAAAATTGATTTTTCTTGATTTCGGTAAGTTGAAAGATTTAGGGAAGGATTTTTTTAAAAAATCTAAAAACCTGATAGATGTGGTTAAAAATCAATCCTTTGAGGTTAAATTTGAGAAAAGAGTAAAAGAGAAAAAGAGTAAAAGGTTTATAGATTCCCTTTTCCCCGGATATGCATTATTTTTTCTCCTGTTTTTTGCAAATATTGTTGCTGTTTCAATTGTTAAAGAAAGGGGAATGGGCATTAGCAAAAGGGTTTTGCTGACAGATTTTTCTGTAAACAAATACCTTTTAGCAAAGGTTGTATCTGGAGTTTTTTTTCTTTTCTCCCTTTCCATAGTTTTTGTTTTAAGCGGGTATTTTATTTTTCACATAAAAACTGATATGTTTTTTTTGTTGTTTTTCATTATTTTTCTTTCCTGCTTTTCCCTCTTTTCAGTATTCTTTTTAACCTCTTCCCTTGCAAAAAATGAAGCCTCTGCTTCAAACCTTGGAATGGTTGTTCTCTTTCTTATGGGTTTCACAGGCGGGGGAATGATTCCTTTAAATTTAATCCCTCAATTTCTAATTTCTTTTTCAAAGTTTTTGCCGTTTTACAGGTTAAATATGCTTTTTGCAGATTTGTTTAACAAATCAAGTTTTAATTTAGACAATGCACTTTACTCGCTTTTCTTTTCCCTTGTTGCTTATTCTTTAGGCTTTATTTTTTTTAGAAAAAAATTGATTTCAGGTGAGTTATGAGGGGATACTTCTTTCTTCTTTTTAAAGAGGTAAAATTAATGTTTAAAAATAAAAGTTTTTACCTGTGGGTACTGTTTATGCCTATTTTGTTTCTCATAATTTTTTCAAGGATAGGGGGAGGGGATTCAAAAGTTAAAGTGATATTTATAGACAAAGTGAAAAATGAGATAACGAAGGAGTTTAAGGAAAGGTTAAAAAGGGATTTTAAGATAATAATTGCGATGAAGCAATTAAAAGAGTATACCCTCATTGAATTATCCGGTGATTTTCTGTTGAAAAACAAGGAAAATACAAAGGTAAAGGTTATTTTCCCTGAAAATATTTCAAAGGAAAGAGAGGTTTACACAAAGATTGCAGTTTATAGAATAATGGCTGAGTTGGTTGCAAAGTATAAGTTGGGAATAAAGGATGTAAAAGAATTTGTGAGGATAAAAAAGCAGTGTGAAAAATTACTTGAAATCCCCTGGGGAATAAGGCACACATTGCCTGCAATTATTCTAATGTTTATCCTGTTCAATGTGCTTTCAAAGGGGGTTGAAAAGTTTTTCCAATTTAAAGAACAGGGTTTGATAGAAAGGTTTTCAGTACTCCCTCAAGGAACAAACGGGGTGTTAATATTTTTTCTTCTCTATCAGGTAACACTTGCTATGGTTGCGGTTAGTGTTATTTTTATACTTGGGGTTTTGTTTTTTAAATTTTCAATCGGGTTAAAGTATTTGATTTATCTTTATTTTATATTTTTGTTTTTTTCTATCTTTGTTGCTTCATTATCCCTTCTCATTTTCTCTCTTATTAAGAAAAAGGAAGCAGCTATTGGCTTTGGTGTTTTAATTGCAAATATACTCTGTGCATTAGGGGGGTTATGGTGGCCTATTGAGATTGTTCCCCCATTTTTTAAAAAATTAGGGCTGGCCTTACCGACTGGTTTTACAATGAAAATTATTGACGGGTTAATTTATTACAAAATGCCTGTTAAAGAGTTGATGCCAATGGTTTTTGTTTTAATTGCAATATCTGTTTTATTCTTTTTAGCTGCAACCTTTTTCTTTTTTAAGTTTCAGGAGAAGGATTGAGGCACAAGTATTTTTATTGAAAATATATTTTTTTCAAGTAATAATTAAATTGAACTTAATTTGTTAAGGAGGAGATATGAATAGAGTTTTAGAGGGTGTTAAGCCTGAAAGGTTATGGTATCACTTTGAGAATATTGCTCAAATTCCAAGGTGCTCAAAGCACGAGGAAGCGATAAGGGAATACATTATTAACTTTGCAAAGGAAAAGGGGCTTGAATACAGGGTTGATTCTATTGGAAATGTTGTGGTTATTAAGCCTGCAGATAGCGGTTATGAAAACAAGCCAACAGTTATTTTGCAGGGTCATATTGATATGGTTTGCGAGAAAAACAAGGATACAGAGCACGATTTTTCCAAAGACCCTATAAAACTGAAGGTTGAAGGAGATTGGCTTACCGCAGACGGCACAACATTGGGGGCTGACAATGGTATTGGAGTTGCTGCTGCCCTTGCTATCCTTGAGGATAAAGACTTTAAGACAGGCAGAATTGAAGCATTGTTTACAATTGACGAGGAAACTGGCTTAACAGGTGCATTCAATTTAGACCCGTCAAACCTTACAGGTAAAATCCTTATAAACCTTGATTCAGAGGAAGAAGGGGCAATTTACATTGGCTGTGCAGGTGGGAGAGATACAAAGTTTACAATGTTTGTAAGCGAAGAGGCTCCAACCTTTGAGGAAACAGGCCTTGAAGTAAAACTTACAGGGCTAAAAGGTGGGCATTCTGGATTAAATATTCACGAGGGAAGAGGGAATGCAATTAAAATGGCTGCAAGGATTTTATTTGAATTGAAAAAATCTGTTTCCTATAAGATTGCCTCTTTTGATGCAGGGGACAAGCACAATGCAATTCCAAGGGAATGCGTTTTTAAGATTGCTTTAAACAAAAATGCTGTTGGGTTGGCAAAGAGTATTATTGAATCAATGGCAAAGAAACTTCAGAACGAGTTTAAGATTGTTGAGCCTGATTTTACCTATGAGATTAAAGATAGTAATTTACCTGAAACAACTGCTGACTTTGCATCAACAGAGGAGATGGTTAATTTGCTTATGACAATACCCCACGGTGTTTTAATGATGAGTGCCGCTGTTGAAGGGTTGGTTGAAACTTCAACAAACCTTGCTGTTGCAAAGTTGCAGGATGACATTTTTGAGGTGCTTGCATCTCATAGGAGTTCAATTGCTTCTGCAATTGATTGGGTTGGTGATATGCACAGGGCAATTGGAGAAATCTTTGGGACAGAGGTTGAGCAGGATGAAGGGTATCCAGGCTGGACTCCAAACCCTGATTCAGAGGTTTTAAAGCTTGCAAGGGAATCATTTAAAAAGGTTTTAGGTTATGAGCCTGAAGTTAAGGCTATCCACGCCGGGTTAGAGTGTGGAATTATCAGTGAAAAGTGTGGTGGATTGGATGCAATCTCCTTTGGACCAACAATTGAAGGTGCCCACTCACCTGATGAAAGGGTAAGCATAAAATCAACTCAAGTTTTCTGGGATTGCCTTGTTGAACTGTTGAAGGATATAAATAAGTAGTCTTTGATAAAAAGTAAAAAAGAGGGGGAGTATCCCCCTTTTTTATTTCAAAATTTTTCTCTAATTTTCGTTTTTGTTTTCTTTTTTCCCGAATTTGTAATAGATGTACGAAGAAACTATTAGCACAATTCCTGTGATTAGAAATGCCAGCACCCTGTACAAGGCTGAAAGGGAAATTATATCTATGAAAAACAGTTTAAAAAGCACAATGCCAAAAAGGACAAAAGCAAATATCCTGTATGCATTGCTTGATTTTTTCAATCCTATAAAAAGGAGAATAAAGGCAAAAACAACCCACAGTGCTGTAATCCCCATTGATTGGCCTTTCTCAAATACTTTATAAAAGATAGTTGAAATCTCATAGGTTAAAAAAACTAAAATAGATAAACCTGTAAAAAAGGAACTGAATGCAGCGAATATTTTCGAATTTTTCCTTAATGCCACCTTTGAGTTTATGCTAAATGCAGTTATTACAGCAAAGTATTCCATAATCCTTGAAGCAATGTTTTGATAATCCTTGAATGCAAAGTGGTTAAATTTAAATCCAAGGTTTTCAAAAATGTCATAGGTTGTTGATTTAAAAAATAGCAGTAAAATCAGAGAACCGTTAAGTAAAAGAAGCCATTTTCTCTCTAAAATTCCATAAAGGTAAATTGAAAGAATAAGGATTATGGAGAGAAATGCACTGAAATCTATAGACTTAAAGTTAAAGTAAATTCCAACAAATACAGTTAAAATTCCGGAGACAAATAAAAAGATTTTTTCTCTATTGTTAAATTTTTTCAAATAACTAATCCCTGTAAGAACTATTCCTGAAATTATGTAAAGGATTGAAGGCGAGATTAAATGTATTCCTGAAAAAGACATTGCCTTAACCGATATTAGAGGATAGAAAAACGTTGCTATAAGGGGAGATAAAGCAAAAAGAGAATACTTTTCTTCCTCTTTAAAATAAAACAAAGCGGAAGCAAGAAATACAAGATAAAACCATATACCGAAGTAAATAAAATAAATACTTGCATTTGATTTAAAGTAAGAGTAATACCACATATAGAACCACATTGTTGTAAATATATTTGCGAGAATTACAATTGTGTTCCACCTTTTTTTGTATGCAAGAAAGACGGGGGCAAAGGAGAGAACTAAAAGGTAAGAGAAAAATCCTATATCGTTTGTAATTGAGTTTTTTAGCGTTGTAAAGGTAAGGTAAGCACCGCCTATGCCAACAATAGAAACCCATTGGGAATTAAATTTAATTGCAAGAAACAAGGAAATTGCAACGAGAACAAGGTTAATTGCAAATGCCAGTAAGGTGCCGTAAAACTTATATAGAACGAAAGAGGCAAAGTTTGAGAAAAATAAAACAGCTATCCCGCCTGTTATTAAAATTACCCCAAAGATTCTATACTTTGACTTTAGATAGTATCCTATAAATGTGAGAAACAATCCGAAAATTGCAGTAACCGTTACCCTGAAAACAGGGGTAAAAAGGTTTCTTTCAAAAGAGTATTTCAGGAAAAATGCCGATGCAAATAGAATTGCAAGAATTCCCACTGTTAAAAGGAATTTTTCTCCAAGAAATCTTTCAATAAACGGTTCTTTTTCCTTTTTTGCTGATTTTTGTATATGTTGAATCTTCACAGGTTTAACAATTTTTTCTCTCTGAATTTCTGGTAATGAAGATTCTATTTCACTTAAAGATTGTTCAATGTTAAAAATTGCCGTCTCAAAGTAATTTTTTAGATTTTTAAGGTACTCCAAATTCTGTTTTATAAATAGAATTTGTGTATTTTCATCAGGCTTTGCATTATTGCAGTAAGGGCATTTTTGAAAATTGGAAGGAAAACTCTTCCCGCATTTAACACACTTCATAAATCCCCCTTTTGAGACTTATTTTAAGTAGATTTTATCACAAAAAGGGGGACAAAAAAGAATATTGCCTTTTGTTAGGCCTCTATTATTTCGTACCTTGTTGTTATCTTTGCTGTTTTCCCTATCATAATTGATGCCGAGCAGTACTTTTCTTTTGAGAGTTTTATTGCCTGCTCAACAGCCTTCTCAGATATGTTTTCCCCGTAAATTTTATAGAGAATTTCAATCTCTGTAAAAACCTTTGGATGGGTGTCAGCCCTTTTGGCACTGACTTCAACCTCAAAGTTTTTAACATTTTGCTTTTTCTTTTTCAAAATAACAACAACATCAAATGCGGTGCATCCGGCAGTGCCTAAAAGAACATACTGCATAGGAGTTGGGGCTGTGTCGTCACCGTGAGAGGTTTTTGGAGCATCCATCTTAATTTTGTGCCCGTTCTCTGTTTCAGCCTCAAATTGCAGGTTTTGTATCCATCTGATTTTCCCCTTCATAATTCCTCCTGAATTAATTTTTTACTACCTAACGATTATATAAGAAAACCTGCCTTAAATTAAGACAGGTTTATGGAAGGAGGGCGCTTTCTTTCGAAATGCAACTATATAGACGCCTTTTTTAGATAAAATGTTTCAAAAAAAAGTAAAAATAATCATTATTCTTAAAAAATTGCAAGTTGCGAAGAAATCAAAAATAGGCAATAATAAATTTGAACTTCAAAAGAGTAAAGAGGTGATTATGTTTAAAAAGGTGTTGATAGCCAATAGAGGTGAAATAGCAGTTAGGGTTATGAGAACCTTGAAGGAAATGGGTATTAAATCAGTTGCTGTTTACTCAGATATAGACAGAAAAAGCCTTCATGTAAATGTTGCTGACGAGGCTTATCCGCTGGGAGGTAAAACCTCCGCTGAAAGTTACCTTGTAATGGAAAAGATAATTGAAGCTGCAAAAAAAAGCGGTGCTGAGGCTATTCATCCAGGGTATGGATTTTTGTCAGAAAATGAAAAGTTTGCAAAAATGTGTGAGGAAAATAACATTGTTTTTATAGGGCCGCCACCAAAGGCAATAGTCTCTATGGGGGATAAAGTAACTGCAAGAAGGATTATGCAGGAAGCAGGGGTTCCTATTATTCCAGGGTTAGAAAAAGATGGATTAAGTGAAGATGAGGCTTTTGAGTTTGCTAAAAAGGTTGGATTTCCGGTAATGATTAAGGCTTCAGCAGGCGGTGGCGGAAAGGGAATGAGAAAGGTTGAAAATGAATCTGACTTTTCTAAATTCTTCAGGCAGGCAAAGAGTGAGGCTTTATCCTCTTTTGGAGACGATAGGGTTTACATTGAGAAATTCCTTGAAGAGCCGAGGCATATTGAAATACAGATTTTAGGGGATAAACACGGAAATGTAATTTATTTAGGTGAGAGAGAATGCTCTGTTCAAAGAAGGCATCAAAAGGTTATTGAAGAATCCCCTTCTCCGTTTATTGATGAAGAAATGAGAAGAAAAATGGGGGAAACTGCGGTAAAGGCGGCAAAGGCGGTTGGTTACTATAACGCAGGCACTGTTGAATTTTTGGTTGATAAGTATAAAAACTTTTACTTCCTTGAAATGAATACAAGGCTTCAGGTTGAACACCCTGTAACAGAGTGGGTAACAGGGATTGACCTTGTTGAGTATCAAATAAGGGTTGCGGCAGGAGAAAGGCTTGACATTAAACAGGAGGATGTAAAACTTAAAGGCCATGCAATTGAGTGCAGAATTTACGCAGAAGACCCAGAAAAAAACTTTATGCCGTCTCCAGGCAAGATTGAAAGGCTTTTAACACCATCTGGTCCCGGTGTAAGGGATGATTCAGGGGTATTTGAAGGGGCTGAAGTATCATTATACTATGACCCAATGATTTCAAAGCTAACCGTTTTCCACAGAAACAGGGATATGGCTATTAAAAGAATGTTGAGGGCGCTTGATGAGTATGTTGTTGCAGGGATAAAGACAAATATTGACTTTCACAAAAAGGTTTTAACTCATCCTGATTTTGTTAAAGGCAAATACGATACAACATTTATTGACAATAATATTGATTCCTTGCTTGAAAGGGATGATAAAGACAGGGATGTTGCCATAATTGCAGCATTGATTGAGTATTATTCAAAAGAGGATAAGCCGTCTAAAAAGCCTGTAAACAAATCTTCCAGATGGAAGGATTACGCTAAAAACTGCTGGACAATTTAGGGGGAAATATGGAAGTTTCTGTGAAGTTTGGAAAGAATGAATTTGATGCAAATATAGAGAAAAGGGATAACAGGTTTGAAGTTGAGTTTGAAGGAAAGAAATTTATTGCTGATTTTGAGCCTTTAAGCGAGAAAGATGGAAACCTTATTGTTGACGGTAAAAGTTATCATGTTATTTTTACCAATAATTCTGTTTATGTTAATGGGGTACACTTTGACATTGAAACAATTGACCCCCTTAAAAAAGAATTGCTTAAATCAACAATGCTTGAAAAAGACGAAGGGGCTATTGTTACTTCAATGCCGGGTAATGTAAAAAGGGTGCTTGTCCAAGAGGGGGAAGAAGTTGAGGCTGGCCAACCTGTTGTTGTTTTAGAGGCAATGAAGATGGAAAATGAGCTTGAAGCACCTAAAAGCGGGGTGGTTAAAAAGGTTAATGTAAAGGAAAACACCCCAGTGGAGGCAAATACTGTTTTGGTTGAGATTGAATAATGATAGGAAAGATTTTTAAATTTATAGGTTATACAATTCTTATTTTAATTATTTCTTTGTTAATTTTTGTAAATACTGCTCTCTTTGATAAATTTCTTGAAAACAGACTTAAAGAACAGGTGCTTTTTACCACAGGCCTTGAGTTGAGCTTTTCAAAATTCTATGTTTCCTTTTTTAAAGGGAAGTTGTTGGCTGAAAATATTAAACTTTCAAATGCTTTAACAATAAAAAAGATAGATTTAGACATAAAAAGTAGCAGGCTTCTTTTTGCAAAGCTTGATATTGAGAGGGCAAGGGTTTACGGCGTTAGTGTAAATATTGACAGGGATTTTAAAATAAAATCTTTCTCAAAAAACCCCAAAAAGCTTGATAAAAGTGGTTTTGAAAGCTTGATAATAAGGGATTTCAGGCTTGAGAATGTTAGCGTTAAATTCAGTGATAGGGAGGGAAATGTTGCCTCTTTTGTAAGCAAGGATTTTTTAATTCAGGCAGGCTTTAATGCTAAGGATGGAACATATTCAGGGGTTATTGCCTTTAACAATGGCCAGGTGGTCTATAACAACAACCCATATCTTTTAAATGTTGCCTGCTACTTTGATTTTAACGAAAATTCTATAACCATTAAAGAGTTGAGTATTTCAAGCGGTGGGTTAAAAATTAAATCAAAGGGTAAATTTGCAAAGGGGAAATCTGAAATTTCAATTAAAGGTAAGGCTGATTTGTTCAAACTTACAAAAGTTGAAGAGTTGAAAAATGTAACTGTTGCATTTAACTTAAATGGAGATGTGAATGTATTAAAAGGGGATATTTTCCTTACAGACGGGAAGAGAAAAGCGAAAGGTTTTTTAACAATTAATATCCCTGAAAAAAAAGTAAGTGTTAAAAATCTTTCTGGAAATTTTAAAGACCACTTTATAAGCCTGGATGGAAATGTAAGTTTTAAAAAAAAACTTAAGATTGCTTTAGAAGCATCCATTAAGGGCAAGTTTCTCAAGAACTTTCATGTAAACCTTGATATAGAAAAAGCAAAAGAGTGGAATTATAATGCCCGCTTTTACGGGGTTGATTGCGGTAACGGGGTTTGCGGGGTAAAGGTTATTTCAGGGAAAATTCCAAAACTTTCCACAGTTAAGTTAAACCTACCAATTTTAAAAACAGATATTGAAAACAATTCTGGATGGATAGATTTAAATTTAAAGCAGGCAAGGGTTTTTGCCCATGGAGATTTTTTCAAAAATGGCAATTTATTTTCTGGTTTGCTTACCGTAAAAAAACTTAACCTTTTAGGGTTAAATTTTCCCAAGATGGATGCAAATCTTACGATAAAATCAAAAGATTATGTTGTTTTTGATTCAATTCTTTTAAAAGATGGTGAAGGTACAGCAAAATTAAAAGGGGAATTTAAAAACAACAAATTAAATATAAAGGCAAAACTTAACGATTTCCCGTTTAAAAAGGCTTTGTTTTTCCTGGATAAAGAGACATTAGACCAGATCGAAATTTTCGGAGCAGTTGAAGGAGATTTAAACATCTCAGGAAAATACGACAATCCTGAGGTTGAGGGTTCTGTAACCTTACTTCACTCAAACATATATGGACTTTATTTTTCCTCTGTCAACTCGGATTTTCTATACAAAAACTCTGTTTTAAAGCTTGATAATACCATTCTTGAAGCTGGGGACGGTTTTATGAAAGGCGGGGGAAAGATAAACTTTGACAATGAAAAAATAGATTTAAAGTTTAAAGGGAAAGATATTGAGTTAAACTATATCCCTCTTGAAGACCTGTATGCTGAAAATTCAACCGGACAGGTTAAAATTTTTGGTACATTAAGCGATTTAAAGATTGATTCAAACTTTTCTATTCAAGATGTTGTTTTTTCAGACCTCTCTTTTGGTGCAGGAGATTTTTCCCTTTCAATGAGAAATAATGATATAAATCTTGATTTTATTTTGAAAAATGGGCTTTCAGGAAAGGGGATTATAAAAAACGGTGAGGAAATGGACTTTAATTTTAAAGCTAATAAATTCATATACAATGATGGGGAAAACTCTGTGGTGGTTAGCGGAGAATTTGGGTTTACAGGAAAAACAGATGATTTAAATACTTTGAGTGGTAGCGGAAAAATAAACTCCCTTGAGGTAAAGAAAGGCGAATTATTTAACCTACAAGCAAAAAATGCAGATTTTAAAATGCAGGGTATGGTTTTGACTTCCTCAAAATTAATTCTCACTCAGAGTTTTCCGCAATTAAGAATAGATATGACAAATATTAATTTAAACATTGATAAGGATGAGATTTCTTCTGATTTAAAATTTTCAGGGGATGCAGCATTAGTAAATAACATACTAAAAGACCAAGAGATTGAAGGGGTTAGTGTAAATGGGGAGTTAAACGGCAATTTTAAGCTTTACGGAATTATTTATTCTCCGTTTTATTCCGGTGACTTAGGTTTTAAAGGCAGTGTTGATTTAAAAGATGCAGGGTACTTTGTTGAAAATGCAAATTTGAAAGTAACTGTTGATTACGATGTTTTTGAAATAAAGAATTTTTACGGAAAAATCAAAAATGGTTCTATTAATGTTAGCGGAACAATTATAGGCAGTAATATTGATTTACAGGCTAAAGTTGATAGTATCCCTGTTGACATACCTGGTTTTTATGCTGATGCATCAGGGCTTGTCTTTTTAAAGTCTCTCACTGAAGAGGGCAGATACTCTGCTTCAGGGTATCTTGAATTGAAAAACGGGGTTCTTAATGTGGAGCAGATGCTTTCAGGGGAAAGCGAGGAGAGTTTTCTTGATAATGTGGAGCTTGATTTAAAGGTGAGCCTTGAGGGGGTAACTTATTCAGACCCTGATATTACCTTGCTATTTGGTAAATCTAATTTAAAAATGAGGGGTTCTGCTGCTAATCCTGTTTTAAGCGGAGTTCAATTGATAAGCAAAGATAGTTTTTTAAATATTGGAAACAACAGATTTTATGTTGAAAGAGGGAGGCTTGTCTTTAACAACCCTCTTGAGAATACTCCATATGTCAATATTGTTGCTTCAGCTGATTTAAATAATTACCGAGTAAGGTGTTTTTTAAAGGGAAGTGCAGATAAAATAAACATTAAGTTTGCTTCAGACCCGCCGTTAAGCCAGAATAAAATACTTTCAGTTCTTTTCGGCGGTGGGATAAATACTGGAATTTACGACTTTTTTCATACAGGGGCAGAGGAAAACCTGTCTGGAGTTGGTGCAGCCCTTGCATTGAATACTCTACTTTCATCATTTAATTCTAAAATGAGAAAAACTTTAAAGGTTGATAGATTTTTTATTTCTTCTCAAGTATTTGATGTTACAAGAAGCCCCTCACCGGTTATGAGTTTTGAAAAGGATTTATCTTCAAGGTTATCCTTCCTTTATGCGCAATCCCTTGATACAGGTGGGAATTTAATTGAATTGAGTTATCACATGGCAGGGAAGAGAAATATTTATATAAGAAATGAAATTGACGGAAGTGTTACCTTAGAGTTTGAAATAATAAAGTAATTAAAAAATCAAATTGAAAATTATCAAGGTAAAATCCTTTTTCTTTATTCTTTTTTTATTTTTACCTTTTCCTTGAAAAATTTTTTTTATTTCTGATAATAAAAGAGAAGAAAGAAAAATTGGAGAAGGCATGGCAAAGAAAGAGATTATAGAAAGGATTCTTATTCCTGAGAAAGAATTAATGAAAAGGGTTGAAGAATTAGGGGAAGAGATTAGCAGGGATTTTGAAGGACAGGAAGTATTGCTTGTGGGGTTATTAAAAGGCTCTGTTATCTTTTTAGCAGACCTTGCCAGGAAGGTTACCATCCCCTGCATGCTGGATTTTATGAGCGTTACAAGCTACGGAAATGATATAGAGTCATCAGGAGAAGTCAGGTTTTTAAAAGACCTTGATAGTGATATAAACGGGAAAAATGTTATTATTGTTGAAGATATTATCGATACCGGGCTTACTTTAAGAGAGGTGTTAAAGGTTTTGAAGGCAAGAAACCCTAAAACTTTAAAGGTATGTACACTGTTAAATAAAGTGGATAGAAGGCTTGTTGATGTTAATGTAGATTACAATGGATTTAATATTCCTGACGCCTTTGTTGTTGGTTACGGTCTTGATTACGCACAAAAGTATAGGAATTTAAATTATATAGGGATACTTAAATTAGTTGAGGATTAAAACAGGGTATTTATCCCTAATTTTATTTTTACAAGGGTTATATCATCATCAAAGTGTGTTGTGAAAAATTTGATCTCTTTTAACACTGCGGCTAAATCATCTTTTCTTGTTAAAATTTCTTTTAATCTATTTACGCCGAAAAGTTCTCCAGCTTCGTTTTGAGCTTCTGTAATCCCGTCTGTGTAGAGGTAGATTATATCGTCTGGCATTACTGAAATTTTTTTCTCTGATATTAAAAGGTTATCAGTTATGCCAATTAAGAAACCGTCTCCCCCCAATTCAATAATTTTGCCCTGAGTTTTCAAGAATTGTTCCGGGTGTCCTGCTCTTATATACTTTAATTCCAAATTGGTTGGATCAACTACTCCGACGAACAATGACACAAATTGTTCATCAGTGGTTGTTTCAAGCAGATCTTTGTTTATTTTTTGCGCAATGTCATAGGGGGATGAGTATTGGTCTGATGCCTGCACAAATGATAATTTTAGTATTGCTGCAATCAGTGCGGCAACAATACCGTGTCCTGTAACATCTGCTATAAAAAAGGCTACATTTCCGTTTGGTTGTTTCCTTATGTCAAAGATATCTCCCCCTATTTGAATAGCAGGGATATAAATGTGGTCTATTGAAATTTCTTCTGTGATTTTTCCTTTTTTAGGGATTAAAGATTTCTGAAATCTTGATGCCATATAAATTTCTTTTTCCATTTTTGTTTTGTACTTCTCAAGTTCTATGTTTTTTTCAAGAATTGTGTTCTGTAACTTCTTTATTCTTGCTCCTGCAAGTACCCTTGCAATAACCTCTTTTACATTAAAAGGTTTTGTGATATAGTCGTCAGCTCCTATTTTTAATCCTTCTATCTTGCTATCTATGGTTGTTTTGGCTGTAAGCATAATAAAGTAGGGATTTTTGTATTTTTCTTCATTCTTTACTATACGGCACAATTGTGTGCCGTCTACATGTGGCATCATCAAGTCGGAAACAATGACATCTACATTTATTTTTTCAAGTAATTCTAATGCTTCCTGTCCTGAAGTTGCTGTATAAACTTCAAAGTTCTGGTTTTCAAGATAAAGCTTTAAAATCTCTACAATTCGTTGTTCATCATCTACAACTAAAACCCTTGTTTGACCCATAATTAATTAATCCCAAAATATTTGTCTAACCCAGTTTGTTTCATTATTTTTTTAACCGTATCTGTAAGGTTTATCATACTGAATGTCCCATCTTTTCTAATCATAGTGTTTTTTATAGATACAAGAAGTCCTAATCCGCTTGAGTCTATAAAAGAGACTTCTCCCATATTTAATATTAGCTCTTTTATACCTTCCTCTCTCAGAATCTCTTTCATCTTTTCCCTTATTTCTCCAGTATTTTCAAACGTAACTTTACCCTGCAAAGTAATTGTGATTTTGTGTCCGTCTTGAGATTTTTCCATGTGAATCATTTTAACCCCCAATATATTTGATTATTTTTAATGTTTTCCCGTTATTGTTAAAGGATATTTCATCTGCACTGTTTTTTATGATAAATATCCCTCTTCCAAACTCTTCCATAGGATGGGGTGGTGAAGTTTTACTCAATATTGTTTTGTAATCAAAACCTTCTCCACTATCTGTAATTTTAAAAAGAAACTTTTCAGGCGATATAATGCTTTCAATTTCCACTTTTTTATCAAATAGCTGGGGGTTTGTTTTAGCTACATGCATCTCGTATTCCAGAATTGATTTTTCCTTTCTGAAGTCTTTGGGCATTTTCAAATTCCCGTGATAAACTGCATTTGATAGAGCCTCACTTATTAGAAGCATTATATCAGTTTTTAAATCTTCGTTAATATAATCAAGTGTTTCAAGCAGTAATTCGTAAAGCATAACCACCTTTTCAATGTGTTGTCTTGTACTGTTTTGTACAATGCGGCATTCTATAGATTCAAAGTTGCTCTGTAAAAAATCATCTTTCAATGTATTGAAAAAATTCTCATTTAAATTTAAGGTTTTTTCTATTTCAGTGTTTTGTTTTTTTGCAATTAATTGTATTTTAAATTCTTTTTTCATATACACATTATAAAACAAATGTGGCAAAAATCAAACAGTACAGGTTTGCTTATGTAAAATTGATATGATAATATTTTAATACCAATATTGTAGTAAGGCTGGAGGAGTTATGAAAGTTTATGAAACCAAGAACCTAAGGGTGGTTACCTTAGTAGGTCACGGAGACACCGGAAAAACATCTTTAACAAGTGCAATGTTATTTAACGCTGGCGTAACAAATCGATTAACAAAGGTTGATGACGGAAACGCAATTACCGATTATGATCCTGAAGAAATTAAGAGAAAGATTTCATTAACAACTTCATTGGCTTTTTTTGAGAGAAATAAAGTAAAAGTAAATATACTGGATACACCAGGTTATGGAAACTTTTTCCCGGAAGCAAGGGGGGCATTAAGAATTACCGATTATGTTGGGTTTCTTGTTTGCGGAGTTTCAGGGGTTGAGGTTCAAACTGAAAAGGCATGGAAGATTGCAAAAGAGTTAGGTAAGCCAGGTTTTTTTGTGGTAAACAAACTTGATAGAGAAAATTCGGACTTTAACAAGGTAGTTGAAGGCATTCAGAAGAAGTTTGGAACTGAGGCTGTCCCGGTTGCAATTCCAGTGGGTAAAGAAAGTGGCTTTAAAGGAATGGTGGATATCCTTTCAAACACTGCGTATATTTACGAAGAAGAGGAAACAGGAAAATTCTCAAAAACCGAAGTTCCAGCAGATATGCAGGATGCTGTTCAGGAAGCAAGAGAAAAGTTAATGGAAACAATAGCTGAAAGTGATGAAGAGTTGATGGAAAAATTCTTTGAAGCTGGAGAGCTTTCTGACGAAGATATGAGAAAAGGGCTTGGAAAAGCGATTAAAAATAGAGAACTATTTCCTATTTTGCCTGCATCAGCTATAAAAAATATTAATATTCATCAGCTAATGGATTTTATTGTTGATGTTCTTGATTCACCTTTTGGTCAGGAAAATGACGCGAAACTAAACGGTGAGGATATCAAGGTTAAAATGGATCCTGAAGAAAAAACCAGTGTTTTTGTGTTTAAGGTAATTTCAGACCAGCATGCCGGAAGGATAAATATTTTCAGGGTAATGTCTGGTGTTTTAAACGCTGATACTGTTTTAAGAAATACTGTAAAAGATATTGATGAGAAAATAGGCTCTATATTCCTATTGCAGGGTAAAGACCATGATAAAGTCGAAAAACTCTATGCTGGAGACATAGGCGGGGTTGCGAAGCTTAAAGAAACTTTTATTTCAGATACCCTTGCAGAAAAGGATTTTCCTGTTGTGTTTGAACCTATTAAATTCCCTGAGCCTGCTATTTCTTTTGCAATTGAACCTAAATCAAAGGGCGACGAAGAAAAGATTTCAGCGGCTTTGAAAAAGATTAACGAAGAAGACCCGCTTTTAAAACTTGAAAGAGACCCGCAAACAAACCAGTTGCTTATTTCTGGTTCAGGTCAATTGCATGTTGAGGTTGCTCTGGCAAAGATGAAGGAAAGGTTTAAGGTTGATGCAGTACTATTGCCGCCAAAGGTTCCGTATAGAGAAACAATCAAGAAAAAGGTTGATGTTGAAGCCAAGTACAAGAAACAAACAGGTGGTAAAGGACAGTATGGCCACTGTAAGATTATTATGGAGCCACTGGAGAGAGGAAAAGACTTTGAATTTGAAGATAAGATTTTTGGCGGTGCTATTCCTAAAACCTATATCCCTGCTGTTGAAAAGGGAATTCAGGAAGCGAGAATGAAGGGATATCTTGCAGGTTATCCAGTAGTTGATTTCAAGGTAACCTTATACGATGGTTCATATCATGAAGTTGACTCTTCTGAAATGGCTTTTAAAATTGCAGGTTCAATGGCCTTTAAAAAGGCTATGGAACAGGCAAAACCAACCCTTTTAGAACCTATTATGCAGGTTGAAATTTATGCTCCCGAAGAGTTTATGGGCGATATTATGGGTGATTTAAATTCAAGAAGGGGAAGAATTCAGGGTATGGAAGCAGCAGGTGACAATCAGTTGATTAAAGCCCTTGTACCGATGGCTGAAATGCTTACCTATGAGTCTACTTTAAGGTCAATTACAGGAGGTAGAGGTACATTCCATATGGAATTCTCCCATTACGAAGAGGTGCCTGCTAATATTCAGCAGAAGATTATTGAGGAGTATAAGAAACAGCAGGAAGAAAACGCTTAATATAAGAGGTGAAATATGGGAATTGTTGAATTAACAGTAATTTTTGTTTTAATCCTTTACCTGTTTGCTATTGATTGGAAAAGCTTTTTTGATTATGTCAAACAGGGTGCATGGTTTTTCATTGTGGTTTACTTTTTTTTAGGTCTTGCTATCTATAAATTCTTTTTGCATGGAATAGGCCATTAATGAAGAAACTGTTGCTTTTATTTGCTGCAACAATATTTTTGCTTTCGGGGGTTTCCTGTGAGAAAAAGGAGCCCCCAAAGGCTGCTTTAATTCTGAAAAAAGCAGATTATTTTTACGAGAAAGGTGATTTTAGAAAAGCGCTTTTACTGTATAAACATGTAATGGAGGCTTATCCGGAAACAAAAAGTGGAAAGATTGCTGCTGAAAACTATGTAAGGTATTCGCAGATGCTTCAATCTGAAATTGAGGCTAACAAAAAGATTAACTTTGACAGGACAAAGAAATTAGCAAGAGCGGTAGAGCTTTATTATAGAGACCATAGAAGATATCCCAATTCTGTAACTGATTTAATTCCAAAGTACATTCCCAAAAAGATTGTTGATGTTTGGGGAAATCCCATTGTGTACAAAAAGACAAAAGATGGCTATGTTGTTGCGTGTTTTGGTAAAGATGGAATTATCGGTGGTATAGATGAAGATACTGATTTTTTTATCCAAAATGGAGAGGTTGTAACAACACCTGAAATAAAATGATTTTTAACTCTGCAAAAAAAGAGATTTTAAAAGAGATAAAAGAAAAAGGCGATATCCCGTTTAAGCGTT
This sequence comes from Thermotomaculum hydrothermale, assembly GCF_016592575.1. Classification (NCBI taxonomy): domain Bacteria; kingdom Pseudomonadati; phylum Acidobacteriota; class Holophagae; order Thermotomaculales; family Thermotomaculaceae; genus Thermotomaculum; species Thermotomaculum hydrothermale. Next base: position 81,580 of record NZ_AP017470.1, read on the forward strand.
TCATGGAGATATGCCTTTATCACCCTAAATACGGCTATTACAGAAATGTAAAAAAGTTAGGCAGGGAAGGGGATTTTTTTACCTCTGCACATTTAGGCACAATTTTAGGAAAGGTAATAGCTAAAGTAGCTGAAAATTATTTTGAAGATGACGAGACGGTTCAGGTTGTTGAGTTAGGTGCAGGGGAAGGTTTGCTTGCAAAGGATTTTCTTGATTTTTTTGTTGGGGAGAATATTGATAAGTATTCTAAAATAACCTACCACATTGTAGAAGGGAATCAATCTGTTTATAAGGAGATTGAAAAAAATCTTAAAGAGCATTCTTCAAAGTTTATAATTTATTCTTCAATTGAAGAATTGCCTGAATTACCAAAGGCTTTTATCTTTTCAAACGAGTTTTTTGATGCCTTTCCTGTGCATATAGTTTCAAAGAAAAAGGGGATACTCTCCGAATTGTACATTGGTTACAAAGATGGGATGTATGTTAAAAGGTTTAAACTCCCTTCAAAAGAGGTTTTAAAAGAAGTTGAGGAATTAAAAATAGAGGTTTGTGAAGACTGTGAATTTGAAGTAAATTCAGATATTGAAGCCATTTATAAACTTTTAAGCAGTAAATTTAATAAAATAAAGATGGTCACTGTTGACTATGGCTATGGGCAGGAAGAGTTATACCACCCTGATAGAAAAAACGGCACAATAATGGGATATTACAAGCATAAGGCTTATGAAAATGTTTTCCAATTTGAGGGCGAAATGGACATAACATCCCATGTTAACTTTGATGCATTAATCCATTATGGGAGAAAATACGGAATAGAAAGTGTGTATTTCAAAAATCAGAGAACCTTTCTCCTTGATAATGGCCTTTTTGAGGTTTTAAAAGAGGGAGAAGAGTTGTCGTTAAAAGATTCCTTCCAGTTAAAAACCCTTTTGCTCCCCAATTCAATGGGAGATATTTTTAAAGTTTTAATTCAGGAAAAGTAATTTTTTCAAAAATCACGGCTAAACAATTGAACTATGGTTTATAATATTGGTATAAACCAAAACTTAAAGGAGGGGTTTATGATTTACAATAACCCTGTTAAATTAAAGAATTTATCTCTTAAAAACAGGTATATTATGGCACCTGTTAAAACAGCCTATGGAAATCTAAAGGGAGAGGTTACTGAAAGGCATTTAACTTACTATAAAAACATTGCAAACGGTGGTGTTTCCCTTGTTATACTTGAGCCTGTCTCTGTTACTCAAAGCGGTAAGGAACACCCAAAGCAGATAACAATTCACCTTCCTGAAAGTGTTGAAAATTTAAAAAAGATAACAGATTTACTCCACCAGCACGGCGTTTATGCATGCCTTAATTTAAACCATGCAGGAAGGGCTGCAAACCCAAAGGCAACCGGCATGCCAGTAAAAGCCCCATCTCCAATTCCCTGTCCAACGACAGGGCAAACGCCAGAAGAGTTAACTGAAAAAGAGATTAACGAGATTCTTGAAGGATACAAAACTGCTGTAATCAGAGCAAAGGAGGCCGGTTTTGATGCAATTGAAATTCAGGCAGGACACGGTTATTTAATTCATCAATTTTTATCAGACAGGTTGAACAAAAGAGATGGCGAATACGGTAAGGATAAAAGCCTTTTTATGAAAAAGGTGTTTGACATTGTGAAAGAAAACAGGGGAGATTTAGTTGTATTTGTCAGGATTTCTGCAAGTGAATTTGTTGAAGGCGGATTTAAGCCTGAAGATAACAAAATTATTCTTGATTTAGCAAAGGAATACGGGTTTGATGCAATTCACTGCGGGCTTGGAAATGCCTGTGATACTCCACCATGGTATTACTCCCACATGGCACTTCCAGAGGAAAAGCAGATTGAGGCTTTAAAGACGATTAGAAAATTAACAGATTTGCCTATAATTGCTGCAGGAAGGATGGCGTCCATTGAAAAGTTAAAGTTGCTGGAAAAAGAAAAAATCGCAGATTTTATTGCCTTTGGCAGGCCTCTTGTTGCAGACCCAAATTTACCTGAAAAACTTGTTGAGGACAAAATTGACGACATTGTTTACTGCGGTTACTGTTTGCAGGGGTGTCTGGCAAATGTAAAAAACGGAACAGGTTTAGGTTGCATTGTTAACCCTGAAATAGACAAAGAGCCTGTTGAACAGGTTGAAAAGCCCAAAAAAATTGCGGTTGTAGGAGGAGGCCCTGCAGGTATGAGTGCAGCAATCACTTTGGCAAAACAGGGGCACAATGTTACTCTATTTGAAAAAAAGGATAAATTAGGCGGTCAGTTCAGGCTTGCACCACTTGCTCCAGGTAAAAAAAGCATGGAAAGGCCTCTTAAATCTCTTGTAAAACAAACAGAAAAATTTGTAAAAGATATCAGGCTTAACACTAAATTTACAGTTGATATGGCAGATGATTTTGACGCTGTCATTGTTGCAACAGGGGCTATTCCAGAGTTCCCTGAAGTAATTAACCTTTCTTCTGTTTACCACATCACAGCTGTTGATTTCTTTGAGGGAAAGGCAGAGGTTAAGGGCAAAAGAATTTTAATAATTGGTGCTGGAATGGTTGGAATGGAAGTGGCAGAGTTGCTGGTAAACAAAGGCTATGATGTTGTTATTACCAAGAGGACAGATACAATTGCAAATGACATGGAGGTGATTACTAAAAAGCTTATGTTTAAAAGGCTTGAAAGCAAAAACAATATCAAAATAATGCCAAATACCTATGTGCTTGAATTCCAAAAAGAAAGGGTTTATTGCAAGGTTGAGGGAAAGAATGTTTTTCTTGAACCATTTGACACAGTGATAATAGCATCGGGGATGAAACCGTTAAACACTCTTGCTGAGGAATTGAAAAACAAAGGAAATATTGAATATTACTTAATTGGAGACGCTGAAAAACCCTCAGACATTTACAATGCCACCCAGAGGGGATATAATATTGCAATTGATTTAAGGGAGGAATGATATGGTGCAGATAAAACCAGAGGATTTGGTGGAAGATGTTATTCAGAAGTATCCTCAAACAGTAAAGATTTTTATGGATTTTGATTTTCCATGTTTAATTTGCGGAGAGCCTGTATGGGGTACAATTAAAGAAAACGCCGATAGAAGTGGGGTTACTGGAGATAAATTTGACAAAATGATGGAGGCTCTCAATAAAGCGGTGGAGAATGAATAGATATTGATTGAATAAAGGAGGGGGCATTAAGCCCCCTTTTTTATTTTCTAAACCATTTGTAAAATGATGGAATTATTAACAGGGTTAATACCGTTGAGGTTATTAGCCCACCTATCACGACAATTGCAAGAGGTTTTTGAACCTCGCTACCTGTTCCAGTAGATAAGAGCAGTGGGATTAACCCTAATGCAGTGGTTAAAGCAGTCATAAGAACAGGCCTTAACCTTAATGTTGCGCCTTTTACTGAGGCTGCATCAACCTCAATTCCTTCTTCTGTAAGCTGGTTTAGATAGCTTACAAGCACCATTGCGTTTTCAAGCGCAATTCCGAAAAGTGCAATAAATCCGACAGATGCAGGCACAGAAAGGTTTTGTCCTGTTAGGTATAAAGCCCATATGCCTCCCACAAGAGCAAGCGGGATGTTTAAGAGAATTAAAGTTGCATTTTTCATTGAGCCGAATGAAGAGTAAAGCAATAGAGTAACCAATAAAAGGGTTATGGGGATAACAATAGCAAGTCTTTTGTTTGCCTGTTGCTGAAGTTTAAACTGTCCTCCCCAGGTTAAAAAGTATCCTGGAGGGAGTTTTACTTTTTCCCCAATAATGCTGCTTGCCTCTTCAACGAAAGAACCTATATCCCTGTCAACAACATTACACTGGATTGTAATAAACCTTTGCCCGTTTTCCCTGGTAATTTGCCTTGGCCCTATGATTTCTTTTACTGTTGCAAGTTCAGATAGGGGTATTTTTATACCATTTGAGGAAGTAACTATAAGGTTTTTTATCTTGTTAACAGAATCTCTTTCATGTTTTGCAAATCTTACAAATATGTCAAACCTTTTTGTTCCTTCAAATATTTTTCCTACAACCTCTCCACCTACAGCCGCTTTAATAAGAACCTGTATATCGTTAATGTTTATTCCATACCTTGCAATCTTTTTTCTATCAGGGACAATTACAATTTGCGGTGTACCTGAAACCTGGTCAACCTGTACATCTGTGGCTCCTTTTACTGTTTGAAGCACTTCGGCAATTTTGTCAGCCTTTTCTTTAAGTGTGTTAAGGTCTTCACCAAATAGTTTTAAGGCAAGTTCAGCTCTTACTCCTTCAAGCAGTTCGTCAACAGTCATTTCAATAGGCTGTGTCAGGTTAACAAGGATACCCGGGATTTCCCCTAATTCACTTCTTATTGTTTTTTCAATATACTCCTGGTCTCCCTTCTTTCTCCACTGATTTTTAGATTTTAAAATTACATATATTTCGGCTGAGTTTATTGGGTCTGTGTGAGCACCAACTTCCCCTCTACCTATTCTGGTAATAACTTCTTTCACTTCTGGAATTTTTAATAGCCTTTTTTCAACAATCATTGCATATTTCTTACTTTGATTAAGAGATATTGAGGGGGGCATTGTCAATCTAACAATTATTGTTCCCTCTTTTAGTTCAGGAGTAAATTCTGACCCTAATTGCGGGAATATAATTATCCCGCTTAATAAGAGTATCCCTGCAATAACCAAAGCTAATTTTCTATGATTTACAAACTTTTCAACAAGGGGTTTGTAAGAGTTTGACATTTTTTCAAGTAAAATTTCCCCTTTGCTTTTGCCTGTTCCAACTTTGTTTTTAAGAAGGAAGCTGGAAATTGTAGGAGCTAAAAACAGGGTATATATTAAAGAGCCTAACATTGCTAACGCCACTGTATAGGCAAGAGGCCTGAATGTTTTTCCTTCAACACCCTGCAATGTGAAAAGAGGTAGAAATACTATGATGATTATTGAAATTGCAAAGATAATAGGCTTGTAAATTTCAGCACTTGCTGTTTTTACTACCTCAAAGATAGATTTTTTTCCTTCTCCACTTTTTAAATGCCTGTCAATGTTTTCCACCACAACAATGGTGCCGTCAACAAGCATTCCTATTGCAATGGCAAGGCCTCCCAGAGACATCAGGTTTGCAGACATCCCAAGTAATTTCATCCCTATAAATGTAAAAAGAATGGAAAAGGGGATAGAGCCTGCAACTACAATGCTTGGTCTGAATTCTCCCATAAAAATAAAGAGTATAAGAATAACAAGCAGTATTCCTTGAAGAAGTGCGTCTCTAACAGTTGAAACCGAGGCCTCAACAATATCTTTTTGCTGGTAATACGGTACAATTTCAATGCCTTTTGGAAGAGATTTGTTTATCTCTTTAATCTTTTCTTCAACATTTTTAATTACTTCGGAGGAGTTTGTGCCGTAAAGTTTTACAACCATTCCAGCAACAACTTCCTGAACACCGTTTCTTGTTTGAATTCCCCTTCTAATTGCTCCACCTATTTTAATTTTTGCAATATTTTTCAAGTATACAGGTCTTCCATCAAAGGTTTTGATTACAATATTTTCCATATCCTTAATGTTTTGAACAAGACCAATCGACCTGATAACAGCCTCTTCCCCATTTTTTTCAATAAAAGAACCGCCTACATTCAGGTTGTTTTCTTTAATTTTTTCTATAATATCCTGAAGAGTGATGTTGTAGGTAAGCAATGCCTGTGGGTTTATTATAACCTGATACTGTTTTTCAAATCCCCCTATGCCTAAAACTTCAGTTACTCCTTTAACTGTTAATAACTGGTATTTTATAATCCAGTCCTGAATAGTCCTTAAATCTGTTAAAGAGTATTTTCCTGTATTATCTTTTAAATAGTAGAAGAGAACCAATCCCATTCCTGTTGAGATAGGCCCCATTTTGGGCTCTCCAAAGCCTTCAGGGATTGATTCCTTTGCTTCCTGAAGCTTTTCTCCTACAAGTTGCCTGCAAAAGTAAATGTCCATTCCCTCTTTAAAGTATATGTTTACCACAGAAAGCCCAAAGTTTGATACTGATCGAATTTCCTCAATCCCCGGTAAGCCTGTCATTGCTGTTTCTATTGGGAATGTAATATACTTTTCAATTTCTTCTGGGGCAAGTCCTTGAGTTTCTGTAAAAACCTGGACGAGATTGGGAGAAACATCGGGAAAAGCGTCCACAGGGAGCTTTTTGTATGAGTATATTCCCGCTCCCATAACAATTACAGCTAAAAGGAGAATAAAAAGCCTTTTTTCCAATAATATTTCAAGTATTTTTTTCATTGTTTCACCCCTTTATTCTTCCTCATCAGCAAAGGAGTCTTTCGTCATCTGGGCTTTTAAAGTAAAGCTACCCTTATAAACGACTTCTTCTCCTTTTTTTACACCTTCAAGAATTTCGGCAAATTTGTTGTTTGTTCTTCCAATTTTCACTTTTCTTGGCTCAAAATATTTTCCTTTTTTTACAAAAACATATTTTTCACCTTCAATTTCCTGAAAAGCAGTTAAGGGCACGGTTACTTCTGCTACTTTCCCAGGCAATTTTACTTCTGCGGTGAAAAACATTCCTGGTTTATAGTGTAATTTGGGGTTTTTAATTACAACTCTTGCCGTTGCAGTCCTTGTTTCTTCTCCTACAACAGGCGCTATAAAGTCAATTTTCCCCTTTACATCTTTTATCCCATTGTTGAATTTAATATATACCTTGTGCCCTATGTTTATATAATTGAGATACTGTGGATAAATAGTAATTATTGCCCAGACTGTTGATAAGTCTGAAATTGTGTAAATTTCAGTGTCTTCATTTACATTTTCTCCAACAGAAATATTTTTGGTGAGTATAATTCCGTCAAAGGGTGCTTTGATTGTGTAAAGTGTCAAATCAGTATTTCCATCTTTTTCAAGGTTTTTTAATTCTGTGCCTTTTATGCCGAAGGAGTACAGTTTTTGCTTAATTGTTGTGTAATTTATTTTTGCTTCAGTGTAATTTTTTTGTGCTTCAAGGTATTCTTGCTGGGATGTAATCTGTTTTTCCCAGAGTTTTTTCTCCCTTTCAAGCACTGTTTTTGCAAGTTTAAGCCTTTCAATTGATGCTAAATATTCGGCTTTTGCGTTTGCAAGTTCCCTGCTTGAAATAATTGCTAATGTATCTCCTTTCTTGACTTTGTCGCCTAATCCTTTCAATACTTTTACAGTTTTTCCCTTCACCCTTGGAGAAATCCTTGCAGTTTTATCGTAATTTAAATTGATTTCACCTGGTAAATGGATTTCACTTTCAATTAAGCGGGAGATTGCCGGCACTGTTTCTATGCCAAATTCTTTGATTTCGTCTTTTGTTAAAGAGATTTTCTCTTCAAATTCTTTTTCTTTTTCTCCTGTCTCATTTTTCTCAATTTCAGTTTCATTTTTGTTGGATGCTTTCACCTGTTCATTAATAAAAAAGCCTGCCAACCCTACAATTAAGACAATCATCACAAATAATAATTTTTTTCTCATCTTTCACTCCTTATTTTTATTTTGTTTATGTATTTTTCAGAAAAATATGCGGATAATTGCATTAACTCTCCCAGTGATTCGATGTATTTTTCTTTTACTGAAAGGTATTCGTTTTCTATAAATATCAGTGTCCTCTGGGTGTCAAGAAGGTCAAGGTAACTTAATTTACCCTCTTTGTAAGCAGTAAGCACAGCTTTGTATGCCTTTTCTGCATCAGGTAGCATTGTTTCTTTATAGACTTTGTTTTGTTCCTTTACTGTGTAAAAAGAGTTTAAAATATTCTTACGGTAATTTATTAACTCAATCTGAGTTTGCTTTAATGAAAGATAAGCCATATCCCTTTCGGCAGACTTTTTCATAATTAACCCTTTATTTCTATTAAAAACAGGGAGATTAATTCCTAAAGACATTCCATAAGCGGTTTGGTCGGTGTCCCTAAATTTTCTCAACCCTACTGAAACTTTTAAATCAGGGATATTCAATGATTTTGTTAACTTCAATTCTGTTTCTTTGGATTTTTGCAAAAATTCTTTTTCTTTTATAGCAGGGGTTGAAAGGATTTTTGATTCTTTTGCGATTTTTTCCGCTTTTAATCCTTGTGGGATGAAATCTTTAAACAAAAGGTCTTCAGGTAATTTTTCAACGCCTAAAAGATTTGCCAATGTGTTTTTCATGTTTTTGAAATTTATTTTTGCTTCTTTTAGTTGAAGTTTTGCTTTCTCAAATTCAAGGTTGGCTTTAATTTTCTGAATAGGGGAAGTTTTCCCGTATTTTACTTTTTCGCTAACTACTTTTAAATTTTCTTTTGAGATGTTAAATAGCTTTTCCGCAATATCCAGCCTTTTTTTTGCAACCGCTGTTTTGTTATATACAATAAAAAGGGTAGCTAATTTTTCATTAATTATTGATTTATAATTTTCTCTTGATGCAAGCAGTTTTTCAAAGCTTGCCTTTTTTCGGAATTTTCTTTTTCCCCCTAACTCAATTTTCTGGCTAAGGTAAAAAGTCAATTCAGAGTTTGAAAAAGTATGTTCCCCATAGCCTCTTCCAAAGTTTTCAACCTCAAATTCAACTTCTGGATTAGGTAGATATCCTGCCTGAATTTTTTCTCCCTCAATCCTTTTAAGGTTAAGGTATGCTTTTTTAATGTCAGGGTTTGATTTAAAAGCAATTTCTACTACTCTTTCAAACCCTTCCGAGTTATCAGAGGCTAACGCTGGTTGCTGTAAAGCCATAAGTCCAGTTAGAATTATTAATAAGTTAGAATAAAGCAATTTTTTGATAAATTTGTCCATAGATACTCCTTTCCTATACTTTTTTTTATTGAGATTTAATTTGTTTGGAAGGAAGATATCAAATTCTAAGAACTATTGTAGATAGAATTTTTGTGGTATTTTGGCGGTATAAAAGTTTTATATTTTTCTTTTCAAATAGGTGTTTCTTGAAGTTATAGGCAATTAAATTTTGAGGGGTGGCTGTAGAAGCAATAATTGGCTTGCAGCACTTTTTATTTGTAATATCAACGCTTATCTCAACATCTGAACATGTTTGCTTTTGCAGAGAAGGTGCTTTTTTGTTTTGGCTTTTAGTAGAATTTTTCTCAATACTGCAGGGAGATATTTTATATTCTAAAATGCATTTATTCCCTGGCTCAAAGCAAAGTACAAGCCCCTGAGAAACAAAAATAAAGTTAGCTAAAATTAGAATTATCAGGGTATTTAATACTGTTTTTCGTTTTTTGGCCGCTTTCTTCATACGCCTCTCCTATTACTTTGCAAATGAATTCTAACACGATTTTTTATTTTTACAAAAAAATAATATATTAAATTGTGAAGTTATTTTTTCAATTAAAAGGGATAATAAAAAGGTAGTCTTTAATGTTTCGAGGAAAATTTTAATTTTTTGCATTTTTTATTGACAGATATAGTCCATTTTAATACCATACAAACTGGGGAAGGTTTATGAAAAACAAGTATATTATTACCATTGTCCCTGCTGACAGCGGGAAAGTTAAAAAGATTACAGTATCCACAAAGGGATTCCGTTTTCTCGCAGTTGGTGGAGCATTTCTGGTAATATTCTTTTTATTCCTCTTCGTCCATTTTATCTATACAACTGCGCAAAATCAGCAGGTTGCAAGGTTAAAGCAGGAAGTGGAAATACTTAAAGAGGTTAATGCAAAATACCAGAAAACAGCGGACAATCTTGAGGAAAAATTAAATTATTTTTCCGATAAAGCAAAAAAACTTGCTTTGCTTGTAGGAGCTGATATTTCCATAGATGACGATCCTCTGGGTATTGGAGGCTCTGACTATGTTTTTACCCCTTACGCAGAGTATTTAAATAAAGATTTAGACTCAATGAACGAGAGGGCTCAAAAGCTTTTTGAAGGTTATGAAAAACTTTCCAAAATTTATAAGAATAAAAACGATGTTTTGAGGAAGACGCCATCAATATGGCCTGTAAAAGGGTTTATAACCGACGGTTTTGGTTACAGGATAGACCCCTTTACAGGCAAAAGAGCTTTTCATAAAGGTATAGATATTTCAGCGAGAAGGGGTACCCCTGTTGTTGCCCCTGCAGACGGAATAGTTACAATGGCGGGGAAAACAAAGGGGTATGGAAACTTTGTGGTTATTAATCACCAGAATAACCTGGAGACAAGATACGGGCATTTGAGGGATATTTTTGTTAAGAGAGGACAGATAGTAAAAAGAGGAGATGTAATTGGCACTGTGGGTAATACAGGTAGAAGTACAGGTCCTCACCTGCATTTTGAGGTTAGGGTAAACGGCAAGGCTGTTAACCCAAGAGATTACATTGTCAGTGAAATTATGCATTTCTGATAACTCTTTTTTGATATAATCAATTTGAAAACTTTTTAGATGAGGTAAATATGTTTAATTCTATAGTTACTAAAATTTTTGGAACAAAAAATGACAGGTATATAAAATCAAGATGGCCTATTGTTGAAAAGGTTAACTCTTTGGAGCCTGAATATGAAAAGTATACAGATGGTGAGTTAAAAGAAAAGATTCAGAATTTCAAGGAAATTGTTCAGCAAAGGTATAAAGAGGGGGAGAAACTTCAGAAAATTTTAGATGAAATACTTCCCGATGTGTTTGCTATTGTTAGGGAAACGGCTAAGAGAAAACTCAATATGAGGCACTTTGATGTTCAGGTTTTAGGAGGAATAGTCCTTCACGAAGGTAAGATTGCTGAAATGAAAACAGGTGAAGGTAAAACTCTTGTTGCAACCTTACCTGTTGTTTTAAATGCCCTTGCAGGCAGGGGAGTTCATGTTGTTACAGTAAACGATTACCTTGCACAGAGGGATGCTGAATGGATGGGGAAGGTTTACAATGCCCTTGGGCTTTCTGTTGGTGTAATTAAGCATGGCCTCGATGACCAGGAAAGAAAAGAGGCTTACAACTGTGATATAACATACGGCACAAACAATGAGTTTGGTTTTGACTACTTGAGAGACAACATGAAGTATTACCTTGAAGACTGTGTGCAAAGGGATTATTACTATGCCATAGTTGACGAGGTTGATTCTATTTTAATTGACGAAGCAAGAACACCGTTGATTATTTCAGGGCCCTCTGAAGAGTCTACAGAGAAGTACTATGTAGCAAACTCATTAATTCCCAAACTTAAAGAGGGAGAAGATTACGAGGTTGATGAAAAGGAAAATACAGCAGTTTTAACAGAAAAGGGTATTGCAAAGGCGGAAAAGATTTTAGGGGTTCCCAATCTTTATGACCCTTCCAATATTGAGTTGTTGCACTGTATTGAACAGGCTTTAAAAGCCCATACCCTTTTTCAAAAAGATGTTGATTATATTGTAAAAGACAATGAAGTAATAATTGTTGATGAATTTACCGGAAGGTTAATGCCTGGGAGAAGGTTTTCTGACGGCTTACACCAGGCTTTAGAGGCAAAAGAGGGTGTGAAAATCCAGTCTGAAAACCAGACACTTGCAACAATTACCTTTCAGAATTATTTCAGAATGTACGAAAAACTTTCTGGTATGACAGGTACTGCCGATACTGAAGCGGCTGAATTTAAAAAGATTTATGACCTTGATGTAATTGTTATTCCAACAAATAAACCAATGATTAGAAAAGACTATCCTGATGTTGTTTACAGAACAGAGAGGGAGAAGTTTAATGCAATTGTAAAAGAGATAGAGCGATTGCACAAAAAGGGACAGCCTGTACTTGTTGGTACAGTATCGATTGAAAACTCTGAAAAATTGAGTAACTTACTTAAAAAGAAAGGGATTAAACACGTTGTTTTAAACGCAAAACACCATGAGAAAGAAGCGGAAATTGTTGCTCAGGCAGGTAGAAAAGGTGCTGTAACAATTGCTACCAATATGGCTGGTAGGGGAACCGATATTGTTTTAGGCGGAAACCCTGAGATGCTTGCTAAGTCTGAAATTGAAAAACTTGAAGCGGCAGGCAAAGAGTTAACTGAAGAAGAAAAAAAAGAGATTTATGAGAAATTTAAAAAGCAATGTGAAAAGGAAAAACAGGAAGTGCTTGAAGCAGGTGGGCTTTTTATTATAGGTAGTGAAAGGCATGAATCAAGGAGAATTGATAATCAGCTTAGAGGCCGTTCAGGAAGACAGGGAGACCCTGGTGCATCAAGGTTTTATCTATCCCTTGAAGATGATTTAATGAGAATCTTCGGTTCTGATAAGATTTCAGGCATAATGCAGAGATTGGGAATGGAAGAGGGAGTGCCTATTGAACATAACATGATTTCAAAGTCAATTGAAAGGGCTCAAAAACAGGTTGAAAACAGAAACTTTGAAATAAGAAAGCAGTTGCTTGAATATGACTCTGTAATGAATCAGCAGAGGGAAACATTTTATAAACTTAGAAGAAAGGTGCTTGAAGGCACTGTCAGGGATTATGTCTTTGAACTTACAAAGGGAATTCTTGAATGGCTTGAAGACCAGTACATAGGAGACCCGAAGCATCCAAATGAATGGAATGCTGAAGAGTATGCAAAAAAGATTAAAGAGTACTTTGCCTACGATATTTCCCCTGATGAAGTAAGAAAAATTCCAAGAGAGAAATTAACAGAAGAGATGTATGAGAGGGTTACAAAGGCCTATCAGGAAAAGGTTAAAAAGATTGGCGACGAAGAGATGTTTAAAATGCATGAGAGGTTTGTTGCCCTGCAGTTTTTGGATAGGCACTGGAAAGACCACCTGCTCAATATGGACCATTTGAAAGATGCAATTGGATTAAGGGGATACGGGCAGAAAGACCCAATTATTGAGTATAAAAAGGAGAGTTTTGCCCTATTTGAAGATATGATGTCAAGGGTGGAAGACAATATTATTAAAGTACTTTACTGGATTCAGCCGGCAAGTGAGGAACAGGTTAGAGAAGAAAAGAGAAAAGCAAAGGCTAAACAGAAAAGGCTGTTGCATGCAAGTGTAAAAGACAAAGAGGCACCTGTGGTTGCAACAGTTAAAAGGGATAAACCTAAGATTGGAAGAAATGACCCCTGCCCCTGTGGCAGTGGTAAAAAATATAAAAAATGTTGTGGAAGGAATGAGAGGTGATTAATGCTTGATAGAATGCCTGATATAGCCTTAACCTTTGACGATGTCCTGGTGGTACCTGGATACTCAGAAGTTCACCCCAACGATGTTGATGTAACAACAGTTCTTTCAAAAAAAATCAAATTAAATATTCCCCTGATTAGTGCTGCAATGGATACAGTAACTGAATCAAGGCTTGCTATTGCCATTGCTCAGTTAGGTGGAATAGGGATTATTCACAAAAACCTGTCAATTGAAGAGCAGGCTGAGGAGGTTGATAAGGTTAAAAGGTCTGAGTCTGGAATGATTGTTGACCCGATTACCATATCACCTGACGCATCTATCTATCAGGCTGAAGAGTTAATGGCAAAGTATAAGATTTCAGGGGTTCCTGTTACACAATCCGGAAAGCCTGGGGGAAAGCTTGTAGGGATTCTTACAAACAGGGATTTGAGATTTGTTACCGATTTCAGCAAAAAGGTAAGAGATTTAATGACAAAGGATAATCTTGTAACAGTTCCTGTTGGAACAACCCTTGAGCAGGCCAAAGAAATTCTTCATAAACACAGGATTGAAAAACTCCTTGTTGTTGACGAAGACTTTCATTTAAGAGGTTTAATCACTGTTAAGGATATTGAAAAGAAAATTCAATATCCCTATGCATGTAAGGATGAGTTGGGAAGGTTAAGGGTTGGTGCAGCGATAGGTGTTACAGGAGATTACCTTGATAGGGCAGATGAATTGATTAAAAAGAATGTTGACATACTGGTTATTGATTCCTCTCACGGCCATTCACAGGCTGTTTTGGAAGCCACAAGGATTTTAAAGAAAAAATACCCTGAAATGGAATTTATAGTTGGAAACATTGCTACAGCTGAGGGAGCAGAGGCATTGATTAAAGCAGGGGCAGATGTGGTTAAGGTGGGAATTGGCCCTGGTTCAATCTGTACAACAAGGGTTGTTACAGGGTGCGGAATGCCTCAGATTACCGCAATTGCAGAAGCATCCAAAGTTTGCAAAAAATATAACACTCCATTAATTGCAGACGGTGGGATTAAATTTTCAGGCGATATAACAAAGGCGTTGGTTGCCGGGGCAGACTCAGTAATGATAGGAAGCCTATTTGCAGGAACAGATGAAGCCCCGGGAGAGACTGTTTACTACCAGGGAAGAACTTACAAAACATATAGGGGAATGGGCTCAATAGGTGCTATGAAAAAGGGAAGCGCAGACAGGTACTTTCAGTCTGCTGATGTGGAGAAAACAAAGCTTGTTCCTGAAGGAATAGAGGGACAGGTACTGTACAGAGGAAGTTTGTCAGGAATAATCTATCAACTTATAGGTGGGTTGCGTTCAGGAATGGGGCTTGCAGGGTGTAAGAATATTCCTGAATTGCAGACTAAAGCAAGGTTTATAAGGATAACTAACGCAGGGTTAAGGGAAAGCCATGCCCACGATGTTGTTATAACCAAAGAAGCACCAAATTACAGGTTAGATTGATATGTATCAATTTTTAGCTAAAGGTGGCCCCCTTATGATACCCATTATAGGGGGCTTTGTTTTAGGGCTTGCGATAATTATTGAAAGATTTGTTAATTTAAGGTATTACAAGGTTGTAAACTCTGAGCTTTTTCTCAAAGTTAAGGAGTATATTTCAGACGGGAAATTTGACCTTGCACTATCTTATGTTAGAAAAAATGCAAATTCTGTGGTTAAGCCTATTCTTGTTGAAGCAATAGAAAACAGGGATTTGCCTGAAGAAGATTTAAGAGAATTAATAGAAACAGTAGGTAAAAAATCTACAAAGATGCTTGAGAAAAACCTGCCTACACTCTCTACAATAGTTTCCATTGAACCTTTGTTAGGATTGTTAGGGACAGTTACCGGTATGATTAAGGTGTTTGCAGTAATATCTGCAAAAGGGTTGGGGCACGCTGATTTACTTGCAAAAGGAATTTCAGAAGCGCTAATAACAACCGCAGCAGGATTGAGTATAGCTATTCCATTTTTGATTTTTTACAATATTTTCAGCGAGAAGGTTGAGCACATTATAATTGAACTTGAAACCGAAATATTTTCAATTTTTAAGAATTTAAAATGAATTTTCGCGAAGAAAACGGCAAAAAATCTACAAGGGTATTGATTGATATTTCCCCTTTAATAGATGTTGTTTTTATCCTTCTTTTGTTTTTTGCTGTATCCACTACCTTTAAAGAGGAAGTAGGGCTTCCTCTTACCCTTCCCACAAGCAAAGTAAAGGCAACAAAGGTAAAGCAAAAAAATGTAACTATTTACATAACAAAGGATGGGACTTATTATATAGGTAAGAAAAAGCTTGAGGACAGTATGCTTGTAGATGAGATAAAAAAGCAGCTTGAAATAAGTGAGAAAAAAGAGGTTGTAATTAAGGCTGACAAGGGAGCGAAGTATGAAAAGGTTTACAAAGCAATGGATGCTTCAAGGCAGGCTGGGGCAAAGGGTTTAATGGTGGCAGGAAGTGCCAAATAAGGAGGCATTATGTCTAAATTTATTGAAATTAAAAGATTTTCAAAAAAAGACGAGGCTGAAATTGTAAAAGGGTTTCTGGAAAGTAACGATATTGAAGCTTTTGTAGAGGATAAAGGAACTCAGATGATTCCAGAGACATTTGGAGACCTTGCAGTGTACAGGCTTCTTGTAAAGGAAGAGGATTTTGATAAAGCGAAAAAATTGCTTGAGGATTTTGAGAAAGAAGATTGATGAGGTTTGTATTTAAAAAAATTCTTTTTGTTTTAATATTTTTAATTTCAGTTTTCCCCTCTTTCTCAAAAACCATTAAAGTTGGGATTTTCTTAAGGCAAAAAAGGGTTTTTGTTTCTTCAAAATCTACCATTCTTGTTTACAAGGGGGAAAGAAGAATTGCATATATACCACCCAATGCTAAATACTTTTTCTGGGTTAAGCATGGAAGAACTGTAAAAAATAATAATGGTGGCTGGTATATTCAAGTTGGTGTCTTTAAAAGAGATAAATCAATACAAAACTGCTCCAGATTGCTTGCGAAAGTGACAGATTTAGAGCCTGTAATAGAAAGAACAAGCAAAGGGCTTTATGTGGTAAAGTTAGGCCCATTTGATAGTTTAAGTGAAGCAAGTGCTTTAAAGGATTCTCTCAAAATGAATGGCTTTCCGGATGTTTTTATTCTTTCAACCACTTCTAAAAAATCAAGAACTAAAATTTACCTTATAGATAATGAATACAATAAAAAATTTATCTCACATTCAAAAGTTGTTTTAAAGTCAAAAAGCCTTATAAAAGTTAATGGGAAAAGGTACAGGGGAATTATTGAGATAGTTTCTTACAATGGCAAAATGAATGTAATTAATGTAATTGATATTGAGGATTATTTAAAGGGAGTTGTACCAGCCGAGATGAGCCCCAAACTTTACCCTGATATTGAGGCTCTAAAGGCTCAGGCTGTTGCGGCAAGAACCTATGTTTACTATAACCTTGGGCAGTTCAAAGAGATGGGCTTTGATATATGTGCAACCCAGAGCTGTCAGGTATATAAAGGCTACGATGTTGAAAATGATTTATCAAGCGAAGCGGTTGATGAGACGGCTGGAGAAATAATTGTTTACAATAACAAACCTATAAATGCAATGTTTACCGCTTACTGTGGAGGGCACACTGAGGATTTTGAAAATGTTTTCGGAGGCAACCCTGTTCCCTATTTAAAAGGGGTTAAATGTGAAGGGGAAGGAAGTTTCCCACATAAAACAATTTCGGCAAAAAAGGTTCTGGAGCCTGTTTCAACTCCCTACATATCAAGGCCTTACTTTGCTATTGCAGTATTAATGTCGAAAGGATTGCTAAACGAAAATGAACTTAATGGGTTAAACGATTATTCTGGTAAAGGGTTTGCGCAAGCATACCTTAACAGGATTTTGAGGTATGTGGGGATAGATGTTAAAGAAATTCCCTTAAAATCAGGGAAATTATCGGATATAGGAGAATATCTTTCCATTCAGATTTTTAATACCGAGTCAATGAAGCCTCTTTTTGAAAGTGAGCTTATAACACAGGATTTGCCAGATATAGATGCCAAAAAGATAGACATTATAGGTATTGCCTATTCTCTCTTGAAAAACTTTGAAAACATAGACTACTATGACCTTGATTTTTTGATAGTTGATAAGGATTTCTTAATGGGGCTTGAAGACCCTGAATTTTTATTTATAAACCAGGGAAGGACTGAGCTTTCAGTTCCTATTGCTACAATAAGGGTGGGGGACAGGTTGAGGATTATCTACGATGAGAAAAACATTCCCCTTGCAATAACTATTGTAACCCCTGAGTCCCAGTTGGGATTGACAGATTCATTCCTGAGTGGCTATGTATGGTATAAGTTTCTAACCCTTGAACAATTACAGGAAAGGGCAGGGAAATTCGGTTTTAAAAAGGATATAACCGATATTGAGATTGTAAAAAAGACAGATACTGGTAGAGTCGTAAAGATAAGAGTAAAAAGCGGGAATTATTCAAGAATTTACAGCGGGCTTAAGGTTAGGTGGTTTTTCGGTGTAAAGGAAAACAAGTTTCAACTTTATAAGCGTTTTGATGATAAAGGCAAACTAAAGGGAGTGTATATTGTCGGAAATGCCTGGGGGCACGGTGTTGGAATGTGCCAGATAGGTGCATTTGGCCTTGCTCTAAAAGGCTGGGATTATAAAAAGATTTTGAAACATTACTATACAGGAGTTGAAATAAAAGAGGTTGAGTGAAATGAAAAACATACTGCTTGTAAACGATGACGGCCCATTCTCAGAAGGGGTTGAAAAACTTAAAGAGAGGTTTGAAAATAATGGATTTTCAGTCTTTGTTTTTGTCCCCCATCAGGAAATGTCAGCCTGTTCTCACTCTCTAACCTTAACAAAACCCCTTCATGTTAAGGAGATTAAGAAAAATTACTTTATAGTTGACGGCACCCCATCAGACTGCACCTATCTTGCCCTGTTTCACTTTTTAAAAGAAATAAAGATTGATTATGTTGTTTCTGGTGTAAACAGAGGCTATAACATGGGAGAGGATGTCTTTTACTCTGGTACCGTTGCAGGGGCTATGGAAGGCTTTTTTCATGGAATAAACGGAATTGCGGTTTCTGCAAAGGATTTTTCAAATATAGATAAAATTGTTACTCACTTTGTTGATTTTTTTAAAAAACTAATTGATGATAAACTTCCTTCTCCCTTTTTGTTAAACATAAACTATCCTGAAGGTGATATAAAGGGGATTAAATTTACCTCTCTTTCTTCAAGACTTTACCCAGGCAATGTTGAAGAATGTGTTGACCCAAGGGGAGTAACAAGTTACTGGATAGGGGGGGTGCCTGCCGTCTGGAATGGGGAAGAAAATTCAGACATAAATGCAGTAAAACAGGGCTATGTTTCAATTACTCCATTGAAAGCAGATATTACAGATGATTCCCTCCTTGAGAAATTGAGATAAATTTTTTAGGACTAAGATTTTTTTAATTTTTAGATTTAATGTTTTTTGTTTATTCGTTTTCCTTTTAATAAAAATTCTGTCAAAAATGTAACCTGAATTTACTATTTTTTATAAATTTCTATATATAGAGGTTGTAATGGCAGTGTAACATTAATTGTGTCAGGGAGAAAAAAAACTCCTTTCGGGAAGGAGAGGTTAAAATAACCTCAGAAGAAAAATTCCCGAAAGGAGGTACCACCAATGAGTGATTTAATTTTCACTCAATTTAAAGAATTTTTCAAGAAAATGTTGCAGGAAATGTTGTTGGAAGAGAGGGAAAGATACTTAAAAGAAGCAAGAGGCCAAACAAGGGCAAACGGTTATTATAAGCGAACGCCTAAAAGCTTTTTAGGAGAGATTGAATTGCAAATTCCAAGAACAAGAGACAGTCAGTTTAAGGTTAAATGGCTTCCCCAGAGAAAAAGGGTAATGTTTTTTCTTGAAGATATTGTAGAGGCAATGTTTATAGCAGGAGTATCCACAAGAAAGACAGCAGGGGTAATTAAAAATCTCATAGGAACTAACATATCAGCTCAATATGTAAGCAGAATAAGTGAAATATCTGAAGAAGTAATTGAAAAATGGAAAAACAGAAGATTAACAAAAACATACCCCGTGCTATATATAGACGCAACATACATTTCATTAAAAAGAGACAGTGTGGCAAAAGAGGCAGTATATGCAGTATTGGGCTTATCTGAAGACGGTAAAAGAGAAATTTTAGGATACTTTCTTCCTGGAGGAAACGAAAAAGCATCCCTCTGGCAGGAAATATTCAGGGATTTAAAAGAAAGAGGCTTAAAAGGAGTAAAACTGATTATAAGTGATGATTTAACAGGTTTATCTGAAGCGATAAAAGAAGAATTTCCTGAGACTATGCACCAACTTTGTTGGTTTCACCTGAAAAGAAACATAAAAAACAGAGTAAGAAAACATCATTTTGAGAAAATAAAAGAAGAATTAGACGAGATAATGAAATGCGAAAGCAGGGAAGAAGGGGAAACCAAACTTCTTGCATTTATTGAAAAATGGAAAAAGATATACAGGTTTTTTAAAAAACATTGAGGCAAAAGTTGATAACTATACATTCTTTCTCCTTGCCCCTCATGAGATAAGAAGTTACTTCAGGACAACAAACTGGATGGAAAGGTGTTTTAAAGAGTTAAAAGATTACATACGAATACGAGGATTTTTCCAGAATGAACAAAGCGCAGAGAAGTTTCTTTACATTTTCTTCACAGACAAGAATGAGAAGTATCAATCAAGGAGTTTGAGGTATTCTTCTTCTTTTAATCGCTTTTTTTCTTCTCTTTCCCGGAAGGCTTCCCATGCCTGACACAATTAACTTGACATTGCCGTTGTAATATGGCACAATATTTTGTGTTGACAGGTGAGTAATGCCACAATATAATGTAATCAAATTTCAAAAACAGGAGAATAAAATGGAAAGAGAAAAAAATGATGTGTTTGTGAGTTACGAGCCTGTTAAAGAAGTAATTAACAGGCAGGGTGATAAGGTTAAATTTGACGATTTAAGGATTCTAAATGCAGTATTAAAAGCTGGAAAGGCTTCGGGGGAATTTTCTGAGGTTGAGGCAAACAGGATTACCTCAATGGTTGTGAGAATGGTTAACTATAAATTTCAGGGGCAAATTCCCACAATAGAGGATATTCAGGATTTAGTTGAAGAAGCCCTTGTAATGGCTGGCTACCTTGATACTGCAAGGAGATACATAAAGTACAGAGAAAAAAGGAGAGAGGCAAGGGAGGCAAAAAAAGCCCTTATTGAGGCTATATCTACAGTAAGCGAGTATGTTGAAAAAAGTGATTGGAGGGTAAACGCAAATGCCAATCAGGGCTACTCATTAGGCGGTTTAATACTGAACACAGCAGGAAAGGTAATTGCCAATTACTGGCTTAACAAAATCTATCCTGAAGAGGTGGGAAAGGCTCACATTGAAGGTGATTACCATATCCACGACCTTGATATGCTCTCTGGCTACTGTGCAGGCTGGTCTTTGAAACAACTGCTAATTGAGGGGTTTAACGGAGTGCCGGGCAAGGTTGAATCAAATCCACCGAAGCATTTAAGCGCTGCTTTAGGACAGATGGTCAACTTTTTAGGTACATTGCAGAATGAATGGGCTGGTGCTCAGGCTTTTTCTTCTTTTGATACCTACCTTGCTCCTTTTATAAGAAAAGATAAGCTAACATACAGAGAGGTTTATCAGGAGATTGAGGGATTTATTTACAACTTGAATGTACCATCAAGGTGGGGAAGCCAGACCCCTTTCACAAACCTTACCTTTGATTGGGTATGCCCTGAAGATTTAAGGGAGCAGCACCCTATTATTGGCGGTAAAGAGATGGATTTTACCTATGGTGAATTGCAGAAAGAGATGGATATGATTAACAAAGCCTATATGGAAGTTATGATAAATGGAGATGCAAAGGGAAGGGTTTTTACCTTTCCAATACCCACATACAACATTACAGATGACTTTGACTGGAATCACCCCAATACCGAACTGCTTTTTGAAATGACTGCAAAGTACGGTTTGCCATACTTTCAGAATTTTATAAACTCTGATTTAAAGCCTGGAATGATTAGAAGTATGTGTTGCAGGCTTCAACTGAATCTAACAGAATTGCTGAAGAGGGGAAATGGGCTTTTTGGTTCTGCCGAGCAAACAGGCTCAATTGGAGTTGTTACCATAAACATGGCAAGGTTGGGGTACTTGTACAAAAATGATTACAATGGCTTTTTAAAAAGGCTTGGTTACTTAATGGAACTGGCAAAGATTAGCCTTGAGAAAAAGAGAAAAGCAATTTCAAAACTGCTTGATGAAGGTTTATTTCCATACACTAAAAGGTATTTAGGGGGATTGAGAAACCACTTTTCAACAATAGGCCTAAATGGTATGAACGAGGCAATAAGAAATTTTACAAATGACAGGCACGATATAACAGACTCATTTGGTAAAAATTTTGCGAAGGATGTACTTGTTTTTATGAGGAACAAGCTTGTTGAATTTCAGGAAGAAACAGGGCATCTTTACAACCTTGAGGCAACCCCTGCTGAAGGAACCACTTACAGGTTTGCAAAAGAAGACAAAAAAAGGTTTCCAGATATAATTCAGGCAGGAACTGAAGATGCTCCATATTACACAAACTCAACTCAATTGCCAGTTGGATTTACTAATGACCCATTTCTTGCTTTAAAGCTTCAGGATGAGTTGCAGACTCTATACACAGGGGGAACGGTTCTTCATCTTTACCTGGGGGAGAGGGTATCTTCTTCTGAAGCCTGCAAAAGAATAGTTAAAAGAGCTCTTGAAAATTTCAGGCTGCCCTACCTTACAATTACCCCAACCTTTTCAACCTGTCCAAAGCATGGGTACATAAAGGGGGAGCATGAATACTGCCCTATTTGTGAAAAAGAAGAAAAGGAAAAGATTTTAAAAGAAATAAAAGAGATTGAAGAAAAATTAAAGAAAGTGGAGGATTAGATGACTGAAAGGGAAATGCTTGAAAAAAGGCTTGAAGAGTTAAAGAGAAGGCTTGAAACAGTAAAGGGAGAGAAATGCGAAGTGTGGACAAGGGTTATGGGTTACCACAGACCTGTGTCAGAGTTTAACAAGGGGAAAAAGAGCGAGTTTAAAGAAAGGGTTTATTTTGAGGAAGACATTGCCTTAAAAAGACTGTAAACTCAATGGAAAAACTTCATATAGGGGGAATAACCCCCTTTTCAACAATTGATTACCCTGAGAATCTCTCTGCTGTTTTCTTTTTTCAGGGCTGTGTTTTTAGATGCCCATTCTGCCATAATTCAGAGTTTCAGGAGGTAAAAAAGCCCTACTATTCATTTGAAAAATTTAAGAAGTTTGTTGAGGAAAGACAGGGCTTTCTTGATGCAATTGTTTTCAGTGGGGGAGAGCCTCTTCTTTTTGATAAAGAGTTAGTTTTTTTGGCAGAAGATTCAAAAAAATCGGGGTTTAAGGTTGGCCTACACACAACAGGTTATAGCCCTGAAAGATTGAAGAATCTTTTGGACAAAAAATTAATTGATTGGGTAGGGATTGATTTAAAATCTGTAAAAGAAAACTATCCTTTTGCCTGTGGAATAGATAGAAATTACTTTGATGAAACTGTTGAAAGCATAAATGTTTTGAAACAAAGTGGAATAGAGTTTGAAGTAAGAACAACTGTGTTCAAAGAAATTGCAAATAGTGATTCTTTGAGGGAAATTCTGAATTTATACTCTGTTCTGGGAATTGAAACACCTGTATTTCAGGTTTTTTCTGTTGACGGAAAGCCTGATAAAGAAATTGAGTTAATCCTTGAAAAATTTAAATTGGAAAACAATGAGAATTTTATAATCAGGAAATAAAAAAGCGGGGAATTTTTCCCCGCTTAAAAGTTTTTTGTTGTTCTTTCTTTTACTTTTTTTACCATCTTTTTAGCTTTATTTTTCATTTTTTTCATCATCATTTCATGCTTATGCTGCATCCTCAACTCTTTGTCAATCTTCTTAATTTCAACAAGGGTTTCTTTCAGTTTTGCATAACCATACCATGTTGTGTAATCAGGCATTAGGTGGAATGCAGCCTGATAGGTTTTCATTCTGTAATCCATAAACATTTCATAGAGCAATTCTTCAATATGGTTGTCAACCTCATAGAAGTTTAAAAGGTCTGGATACGGCCATGTTGCCTGATTTGTTTTCTTCTGCAAAATTCCGTCTCTGTAAAGGTTAGCAACAATCTCAATAGCCTCTGCAAAAACCTTGTCTGCCGCTTTTATCATCATATCGGCATTGTGAAGGTTTTGTTTAACATAGTTTTCAGAGTGGCACTGCTTACATGTTTCAACCATTTTGTTTCTCTCTTTGTCGAAATCCTCTTTTGTAAGCCTTGCAAGGTTGGCTGCTTTTACAACATCAAGCCTTGCGGTGGGTTGTCCTTTGTCGTCAAGCACCCCTAATGCCTTTAAAATAGTTACTCTATATCCCATCCACTCTTTGTCCTGTTCTGGAAGCCTTAATGCAAGAAATCCCCATGCAGTCATTACCCTGTGGTCTCCGCCAGCCATATGGCAGTCCTGACAGGTTGGCCCTCTATGAGCCTTTCTGTTTGTTAGGTACGCAGCCCCGTGTTTTGAGTGTGACCACATCTCCCACTGAGCGTGGTCAAACCCTGTGTGGCACTGGTTGCATGCCTCTGGTTCCAATGCTTCTGCCTTTGAAAATGCATGCCTTGTGTGGCAGTTCTGGCAATCCATTCCGTATTTATAATAGCTTCTGTACTCCCCTGCCAGCCCATTTTTCTTTGCTTCGTCGTTTACAATGCCTAAATTATGGCAGCCGTTGCATCCCTTTTGCCCTGCAATATAAGCTTTTGGCTGTGAATGAGCAAATCCCGGGAAAGCGGTAATTGGAAGAAGCCCCATTGCATGCTTACCGCTTAAATACTGTTTTGCCTGTTTTGGGTGGCACTTTTGACAGGTTTCAATTGTCGGTAATTTTGCCTTGTCAACATCCTTTTTGCTCATGTGTCCGTTTCCGTGGCAGTCTTCACATGTTAGTGACTCTGCCATTTTGCCTCTGTTAAAATCCTTAACAATCCCTGGGGTAACCTTTTTGTGGCACTCCTCGCACTTTGAGTTTACGGCATAAGAGTTCATGGCAAAACCCATGCACAATAATACCGCCGAAAAGAGAAATAACTTTTTCATAAAACCTCCTGTTTCCTTAATCCTCTGATTATTATTAATGTTATCATTTTTCAGTTCTTTTTCCCATATTTTTTACTTTTTTTGTTTGATTTACATCAAAAAATATAAAACTTAATTTGTTTTTTTTCCACTATTTTTTAAAAATCTGTTTGTTTTTTCGTCTGGTATAATGGTATAGGATTTTTGAATATAAGGAGTGAGTTATGAAAAAGGCTATTTTTTTAAGCCTCTTGATAATTTCTTTTACCTGTTTTTCTACTACAACCCAAAAACAAAACTTTAAAGGGTTTTCAATACTTAAAATAGGCGAATTCCACAATGTTTCGTTAAGTATTGATGGAGAAATGTCAATATCAAGAGAGATAAAAAAGATTAAATCAATTAACGATAGTTTTTCCTGGGATTTTGTCTATTACAACAATGCCCTTTATATAGCAGCAGGGGAAAAGGGAAAGGTTTATAAGTATGATTTTGCTACAAAGGAGATATCCCTTTTAACTGCATTTCCTGAGGGCACTGTTTATGCAATAGCAATTTTTAATGGAAAACTCTATGCAGGTTTATCTCCACTTGGAAAGGTTTTTAAAGTAAATCTTGATAATGGTAAGTATTCAGAATTCTTTGATGCAAAGTGCCAGTATATCTGGGATATTAAGGTGAAGAACAATTCTCTATACATTGCAACTGGATTGCCGGGGCAGTTAATAAAAATTGACTCAAACAAAATTTCAACAGTGCTCTCTAAAGACTTTGATAAACACTATGAAAGTATGGTTTTCAAAAAAAATTCAATCTATGTTGGCACATACCCTTCTGGTAGTATCGTTGAGGTAAAGAACGGAAAATCTTACCTTGTTTATCAATCCAAGTATAAAGAAGTGAAGGATATGGTTTTCTTTAACAATAAACTCTATGCTATTTGTTACAGCGGGAATCCAGTATCTCCTGTGAAAACAAAGTCAAAACCTGCAAGAAAGGTACAAAAAGTGCAGAGTTTTAAAGGGGCAATTATTTCAATAGATAATAACAATGTCCCTCAGGTGTTGTACACATTGAGGACAGCAGCACCATACTGTATGAGTGTGTTTAAGAAAGCAATTTACATTGGTACTGGCCACAGCGGTAAAATTCTTTCACTTGACAAAGAAGAGAGGTTGTCAATTATTGGCGAGGTTGATAATGGTCAGGTTATGAAAATGCTAAATTTAAACAATTCACTTTATTTTATTACCTCAAACTCAGCTGAGATTTACAAAATGCTTCCAGATTACGCCCTTGAAGGGGAGTATTTAAGCGATATATTTGTTGCAAACAACACATCAAACTGGGGCTCTTTTTACTTTGATTATTCAGCACCAACAGGTACAAGGATGGAATTTTATGTCAGGGGAGGAAACTCAGATAATCCAGACATATCCTGGGGAAACTGGATTAAAATTGATAACGGCTCAACTCCAGATATTCCGGCAACAAAAATGATTCAATTTAAAGCAAGGTTTATATCTCATGACCCAGCTTTATCACCTAAATTTAAGGGGTGTGAATTCTATTTTAGAGAGGCAAACCAGAAGCCTCTTTTAATGGCAAAAGTTCTTTCCCCTCAAGGAGTTAAGATTGCTAAAAAAGGAAAATCAAATGGAGTTATTACTCCAACTTACACATCTTTCATCTCTAATCATACCCCACCTGCTGGGATGCTTTTTATAAGGGATAAGAATTTTATTTCATTCTATGTAATTGCAAAAGACCCTAATTTAGATACTTTAACCTACTCCTTTTACCTTGTTTTTTCTTCAGGAACAAAGGTTGAATTGCAAAAGAATAAAAAGGAAAATTACATAACATTAAACACCCTTGCATACCCAGAAGGCAAATACAGGTTTTACTATACAGTTTCTGACAGGGAATCAAATTACCCTGATGGGTACACAATAGACGGTTACAGCAATTACTTTTACATAGACAATACCCCGCCGACTATTTCAGCTATTTCATTCAACGGGAAAACCCTTTCCTTCACCGTTAAAGACAACAGAAACCCTGTTGAAATTGTTGAAATTTCAAAGGATGGCGGGAAGACATGGCAGAGAGTTTACTCAATTGACGGTATAAATGACCAGAGCATTGAAAGCTTTAATATTAGTTTTGATAAAAAAGCAGATTCAGTAATAATCAGGGCTTACGATTCTGTGGGCAACACTTCAACAAAACTTGCAAAATAGGAGAGAAATATGTTTGATAGATTTATTGTTATTGTAATGGACAGCGTTGGCATCGGAGAAATGCCGGATGCTGAAAAATTCGGAGACAAAGGTGCAGACACTTTAGGGCATATAGACTCTTTAAGAGGCTTAAATGTTCCCAATATGGAAAAGTTGGGGCTTGGTTTACTTCGCGATTTTAAAACAATAAAGAAAAATCAAATCAAAGGTGCCTATTCAACAACAATGTTTGAATGCTCAAAGGGTAAAGACACCACAACGGGACACTGGGAAATGATGGGGGTAATTTTAGAAAAATCTTTTCCAACCTATCCAGACGGATTTCCAAAAGAGGTAATGGATAAATTTACACAGGAGACAGGTTACGGATACCTTGGAAACAAACCGGCATCCGGCACTGTAATAATAAACGAACTTGGCGATGAACATGTTAAAACAGGCAAGCCTATTGTTTACACATCAGCAGACTCTGTTTTCCAGATTGCAGCACACGAAGATGTTATCCCTGTTGATGAACTATACAGGATTTGCGAGATAACCAGAAATAGGGTCTGTGTTGGAGAGCATGCTGTTGCCAGGGTAATTGCAAGGCCTTTTATTAAAGAAGGTGATAAATATGTAAGAACAGAGAGGAGAAAAGATTTCTCTTTGGAGCCACCCTATCCAACCGCAATGGATTTGTTAAAGGAAAATGGCTATCAGGTTGGTGGTATAGGCAAAATAGAGGATATATTTGTTTATAGAGGGCTAACCGCTTCAATCCACTCCCACAATAACTATGAATCTTACAGGGATTTAAAAAAGATGATGAATGATTTAAAGGGAGAAAAAGGGCTTGTGTTTGCTAATTTCATAGACTTTGATATGCTTTATGGACATAGAAGAAATGTTGAAGGTTACGGAAAAGCACTTGAAGAGTTTGACAATTATCTTGAAGATATTATGGATAATTTAGGTGAGAAAGATTTATTGATGGTAACCGCAGACCACGGGAATGACCCTTCTTTCAAGGGAAGTGACCACACAAGGGAAAGGGTGCCCCTTTTAATGTTTTCTAAATTATTGAAAGAAAATGGAAGGATTGAAGATTTGCATTGTTTTTCCTCAATTGCAAAAACTGTATGCGAAAACTTTTCAATAGAAAACAAATTTAAAGGGGAAAATATCCTTGAGTATTTGAAATAGGAGGCTAAATGGACATTGTTTCAATAATCAAAAAGAAAAGGGATAAACAAGCTTTAACAAAAGAAGAAATTTACTTTTTTATAGAAGGTGTTACAAACGGCACAATTCCAGATTACCAGATATCAGCACTTTTAATGGCAATTGTTTTAAACGGAATGAACGAAGAGGAGACCTTTTATTTAACCGAAGCAATGATGAAGTCTGGAGATATTCTTGATTTGTCAGAGGTTGAGGGGTTTAAATGCGACAAGCACTCAACAGGGGGAGTTGGGGATAAAATTACAATGATAATTGCCCCCCTTGCTGCATCACTTGGAATAAAGGTTCCAATGTTTTCAGGGCCTGGTTTAGGCCACACAGGGGGAACAACAGATAAACTTGATTCAATCCCGGGGTTTAAGACATTGTTGACAGAGGACGAATTTATAGAGAGTTTAAAGAAGGTAGGAATTGCAAACTCTATCCAGTCTAAAAACATAACCCCTGCTGACAAAAAACTTTATGCTTTGAGGGATGTAACTGGAACAGTTGAATCAATCCCCCTGATTACAGCCTCAATTATGAGCAAGAAGTTGGCCTGCGGGGCAGATGGCCTTGTTTTAGATGTTAAGTTTGGCAAAGGTGCATTTATGAAAACAAAGGAAAGCGCTGAAATTTTAGCAAAAAGCCTCTTGAAAATGGCTCCTGTAAGGGGAATAAAGGCTGTTGCTTTAATTGACGATATGAATGAACCATTAGGTTACAATATAGGAAATGCCCTTGAAATAATTGAAACATTTGAGGTTTTAAAAGGGAAAAAGGTTCATGATTTGTTAGAGGTAAGTGTTGAAATTGTAAAACAGATGCTTATTTTAAGCGGGGATGGGGAGAACGCTGAAGAAAGAATCTATAAGGCTATTGAAGACGGAAGTGCATTGAAAAAGTATACAGAGTGGATAGAGTTTTCAGGTGGCAACCCTGAGGTAATAAACGATTATTCATTATTTCCTTCTTGCGAAAACA
Source organism: Thermotomaculum hydrothermale (assembly GCF_016592575.1). NCBI lineage: Bacteria > Pseudomonadati > Acidobacteriota > Holophagae > Thermotomaculales > Thermotomaculaceae > Thermotomaculum > Thermotomaculum hydrothermale. The sequence goes on from NZ_AP017470.1 coordinate 110,321, forward strand.
AGCTTGAGATAAAGTCTGAACAAAGAGGTTATGTTAAAGAGATAAACTCCTACAACCTTGGAATGGCAGGAGTGTATTTAAAAGCAGGAAGGTTGAAGAAAGAAGATAAAATAGATTACGGTGCTGGGATTGTTTTAAATAAAAAGGTTGGAGATTTTGTTGAAAAGGGAGAAACTCTTTTAACAATGTATTTTAACGATACAAGAATACCCTTAAATGAAATAGAAGCGCTTGTAAAGCAATCCTTTGAGTTTTCAAAAGAAGAGGTTTCAAAGACAAAGAGAATTCACAATGTAATTAGATAAGTTTGACAATCTCTTCAAGGTATTTTGCGTCAATTTGATCAAAAGAGTTTAATTTATCTGAGTCAACATCCAAAACAGCGTAAACCTCGTTTCTTTCATTAAAAAGAGGAATTACAATCTCTGATTTTGACCTTGAATCGCAGGCAATATGCCCGGGAAATTTTTCCACATCAGGGACGATTACGGTTTTCTTTGTATTCACAGCATGCCAGCAAACCCCCCTGTCTTTCTCAAGTACCTGACATGCAACCGAGCCCTGATATGGCCCGACAATTAACTCTCCATCTACAACTCTATAAAAACCACACCAGAAAAAATGTGGCTGCTTTGCCTTTAACACAGCTGCAACAGTTGCCATCTTTGCAATTTTATCCTCTGTTTTTGTTAAAAGGGATTTTAATTGCTCTAAAATTCTTAAATACCTTTGTTCTTTAAGGTTTTTTGCCATATTTAAGCCTTTTTTTGTGGATAAAAAAATGGTGCACCTGGCAGGACTCGAACCTGCGACACCAGGATTAGGAATCCTGTGCTCTATCCTGCTGAGCTACAGGTGCACGCCGCTTTAAAATAATAGATATTTTTGGAAAAAATGTCAACCGAATTTAGCATTTTGATTGACAAATAAACTTTTTCTCTTGAAAATAAATAATGAATTCATAATAAGGAGGAAAAAATGAATTTTAAATCAGTAGATGAAGTTTTAGAATTTGCAATTATTGAAGAAGAAAAAGCCCACGATTTTTATATGGAACTTGCTAAAAAAACAAAAAAAGCATGGATGAAAAAAACCTTTGAACAGTTTGCTCAGGAAGAGATGGAGCATAAAGCGTTGCTTTTAAATGTAAAAGCAGGCGGCGAGTTAAAGCCAGTTGAAGGTAAAATCCTTGATTTAAAGATTCTTGAAACTCTAAAAGAAGACGATATTACCAACTTAGAAGAAATTGATTACGAAGACGCTTTAAAAATAGCAATGCAGAAGGAAAAGGAAGCCTACATGCTCTATATGAACCTTGCAGAGCAGGTTGAAGATTCAAACATTAAAAATCTTTTTATAAGGCTTGCTCAGGAAGAGGCAAATCACAAACTCCGCTTCGAAATGGAATACGACGATTATGTCTTAAGGGACAATTGATATAATTTTAAATGCAATGAATTCAAGCCCCTTTACGGGGCTTTTTTTGTTCAATAAACTCAAAAAATTTATTTTCAATTATTTTCATTCTTTTATTAAACTCTTTTGAATGCTGAGGGTTTCTTCCGTGCATGTAAAGGTGATAGTGGGTCACTTCGTGCAGATAAGTGCCGAGAATTTCATAGTCTTCAAGAAAGCCTCCCTCTCTTGCCTTTGTATAAAGAACAATGCATTCTCCCTTGAAGGCAAAAAACTCGTGGGGCTCAAACTCCCCTGCAATTTGGCAATTCCCATTAATTTTAATCTCTTCGCTAAAGTACAGGTCAATCTCCGGTAAGCCTAAAAAATCCATAAATTCTCTGTGGGTTTTTAACAAAAACTCTTTAAATTTTTCAAGACTAATACCATTACTTTTTCCCATAAGACCTCCTTAAAGGGATTTAAAGACACCTATGGAACTAAAAAGTTTCACCACTAAATTTTTCAGGGATTACACAACTATTCTAAATTAAATCTCGTTTTTCTTCAACCTATTTCTTCTTTAAGTTTTTGCCAAAAGTGTTTTTAGTTATGAAAATTAATGTGATTTAATTGTATTAAAGCCTTATATCCCTTGACTTTGGGGGGGATTTTTGCTAATTTTTAACCACATGGGCACATAGCTCAGTGGGAGAGCACTTCCTTGACGCGGAAGGGGTCGGAGGTTCGATCCCTCCTGTGCCCACCATTTTTTTTATCAGGAGTTGAAACATGGCAAAAATAAAGATTACACTGCCTGACGGGAATGTTTTAGAGGTTGAGAAGGGTTCAACCCCTCTTGATGTTGCTGGCTCTATTTCCGAGGGACTAAAGAGAAGCACTATAGCGGCTAAGTTTAACGGAAAGTTGATTGATGCATATATTCCTTTGAACGAAGACGGTACACTTGAATTGATAACAGAGAAAAGTGGAGAAGTGGCACTTGACATTTTAAGGCATTCAACAGCACACCTTATGGCTCAGGCTGTTAAAAGACTTTTCCCTGAAACACAGGTAACAATTGGCCCCACAATTGAAAACGGCTTTTACTACGACTTTGATAAAAAGGATGGATTTTCCCCTGAAGACCTTGAAAAGATTGAAGCAGAGATGAAAAAGATTGTTAAAGAAAAGATTGATATTAGAAGGGAAGAGGTTTCAAGGGAAGATGCGATTAAGATGTTCAAAGAGATGGGGGAAAACTACAAGGTTGAGTTAATTGAAGAGTTACCTGAGGGTGAAACTATAAGTATTTACAGGCAGGGGGATTTTGTTGATTTGTGCAGAGGGCCTCATGTGCCGAATACCTCTTTCTTAAAGGTTTTCAAACTCCTTTCAGTTGCAGGTGCATACTGGAGAGGGGATGAAAAAAATGCAATGCTTCAGAGGATTTACGGTACAGCATTTTTCAAGAAGAGTGATTTGAAAGATTATCTCAATATGCTTGAAGAGGCAAAGAAGAGAGACCATAGAAAATTGGGAAAAGAATTAGAACTTTTTGCCTTTGAAGATATTGTTGGCGGTGGCCTTGTTTTCTGGTATCCCAACGGGGCAATTGTTAGAAAGCAGATTGAAGATTTTATGTACAAAGAGCTTGTTAAGAGGGGATACCAGTGGGTAATCTCTCCCCACATTGCAAAATCGGATTTGTGGAAGACTTCAGGCCATTATTACTATTACAAAGAGAATATGTACAACTTTGAAATTGACGAAGAAGAATTTATTGTAAAGCCAATGAATTGCCCGTTTCATGTAATGATTTACAAGAGCAAAAAAAGAAGTTACAGGGAATTGCCTATAAGGTATGCGGAAAACGGAACTGTTTACAGATACGAAAAATCAGGCACTTTGCACGGGCTTTTAAGGGTTAGAGGCTTTACTCAGGACGATGCGCATATAATCTGCACCCCTGAGCAGGTTCACGAAGAAATAGAAAAATTAATTGACCTTGCATTGTACATTTATAAGATTTTCGGTTTTGACAAATACAAATTTGAGCTTTCTGTAAGGGATATGAGCAAAAAAGACAAGTATGCGGGAAGCGATGAAGAGTGGGAAATGGCTGAAGATTCACTTATTAAAGCACTTGAAAAGAAGGGGCTAACATTTGAGAGAATGGAAGGGGAAGCTGTATTTTACGGCCCAAAAATTGATGTTAAGCTATTCGACTGCTTAAACAGAAAGTGGCAGACAACAACAATACAGTTTGATTTTAACCTTCCAAGAAGGTTTGGCATGACCTATAAAGGCTCAGATGGGGAAGAGCATACCCCATTTATGATTCACAGGGCTATTTTCGGTTCATGGGAGAGATTTTTTGGAATGCTTATTGAGCATTATGCTGGTGCTTTCCCAATGTGGCTTGCCCCTGTTCAGGCTGTTATTATTCCAATAACAAGGGATAACAACGAATATGGTGAGAAAATCTTTGAAAGACTTACAAACCTTGGATTCAGGGTTAAACTTGACGATAGAAATGAAAAGATGGGCTATAAAATAAGAGAAGCCCAGATGCAGAAAATACCTTATATGCTAATTGTTGGTAAAAACGAAGCGGAAAACGGAACAGTTTCTTTGAGAATTAGAGGCAAGGGAGATGTGGGAGAGATTTCAGTTGATGAGCTTGTGGTTAAAATGGAAGGGCTTGTAAAGGCAAGGGCTATAGAATTAACTTGACATATTGCTGTTTTTTAGTTTATATTTAAGAGCTGATTTTTATGTAGGAGGTGTATTTATTAGTAGCAAAGGAAAACCGAAAAAGGGTAAAGGCGTAAGGGTTAACGAAGAGATCAGGGGAGACCGTTTAAGGGTTATTGACAGTGACGGTACTCAACTGGGGATCCTGTCAGCGGAGGAAGCGCTGGCAGCAGCCGAAGCAAGGGGATTAGACCTTGTGGAAGTGGCTCCCGATGCTGATCCACCTGTTTGCCGAATTATGGATTACGGGAAATATCTGTACACAGAGCAGAAGAGAATGCAGGCGGCCAAGAAGAAGCAGAAAAAGATAGTGGTTAAAGAGATGAAATTCAGGCCTAAAATTGACGAACACGACTACAACTTTAAAAAGAATCACATAATCCGGTTTCTCAAAAACGGCGACAGGGTAAAGGTTACAATCAGGTTCAGAGGTAGGGAGTTGGCACACAAAGACAAGGGTTTTGAAATCCTTGAAAGGCTGAGAGAGGAACTGGAGGAGTTTGGTTATCCTGAAGGGAAACCGACATTTGATGGTATTAACATGGTTCAGGTATTTATGCCACATAATTCAAAATCAAAATAATCGGGAGGAATCATGCCAAAGTTGAAAACTCACAGAGGGGCAGCGAAGAGATTTAAGATAAGCGCTAAAGGTAAAGTGATTATCAATCACTGCAACAAAAGCCACATTCTTACAAAAAAAGATAGAAAAAGAAAGAGAAGATTAAGACAGCACGATGTTGCTTTTGCCGGAGATGCAAAGGTAATCAAGAGATTGTTGCCATACGTTTAACACTAAAAAAAATACAGGGGTGATAAAATGACAAGAGTAAAAAGAGGACCGAGAAAAAAGAATAGAAGAAAAAAGATTTTAAAATTAGCGAAGGGTTATTATAGCTCGAGGGGTAATCTCTATAGAACCGCTAAAGAGACTGTTGAAAGAGCGCTTGTTTTTGCATACAGAGACAGAAAGAGAAAAAAGAGAGATTTCAGGTCTCTCTGGATTGCAAGGATTAATGCAGCAGCAAGAATGTATGATATGAAGTATTCAAACTTTATACACGGGCTTAAGCTTGCTGGTATTGAACTTGACAGAAAGGTTCTTGCTGACATTGCGGTAAACGACATTGATGCTTTTGGCAAACTTGTTGAAAAGGCAAAAGAAGCATTAAACTAAAATGAAACAGGTTCTTGAAAAAATAGAAGAATATAAAAAACAATTTGAAGAAGAGCTAAACAAGATAGAATCCCTCAAAGCTTTTGAAGAGCTTAGGGTTAAGTATTTAGGAAGAAAGGCAGGGATTGTAAAATCCCTGCTTGACCTTTTAAGGACAGTTGACAGAGAATTTAAGCCTAAATTAGGCCAGGAGATAAACAAGTTTAAGGTGTTTGTTGAGCAGTCTCTAAAAGAGGCTGGGGAAACAATTAAGAAAAAACAGCAGGAATTAGAAGAGAAGAAAAAATTCTTTGACATAACCCTTCCAGGTTTCAAAGGCCTTGAAGGGGGGAAACACCCCTTAACAATAACAAGGGAATTGATTGAAGAGATTTTTGTATCAATGGGTTATGATATTGCTTCAGGGCCTGAGGTTGAAAGCGACTGGTACAACTTTGAGGCTTTAGGAATCCCTAAAACCCACCCTGCAAGGGACACTCAGGACACATTTTACATATCAGAGGATGTTGTTTTGAGGACTCACACTTCAAATGTTCAGATTCATGTAATGAAGACAAGAAAACCCCCGTTTAAGGTAATTATGCCTGGCAGGGTTTATAGAAAAGACGCAGATATTACCCACTCCCCTATGTTTCATCAGATTGAAGGGCTTGTTGTAGGTGAGAATATTACATTTCAGGATTTAAAAGGCACCCTTGATACATTCTTGAAAAAGCTTTTTGGTGAAAAAGCGAGGCTAAGGTTGAGGCCTTCTTTCTTCCCTTTCACAGAGCCTTCAGCAGAGGTTGATGTATCATGCATTATGTGTGGTGGAGAAGGGTGCAGGGTTTGCAAAGGAAGTGGCTGGCTTGAAATTTTAGGGGCAGGGATGGTTGACCCTGTGGTTTTTGAAAATGTTGGCTATGACCCTGAGAAGGTTACAGGTTTTGCCTTTGGTTTAGGTGTTGAGAGAATTGCAATGCTTAAATACGGCATATCTGACATAAGGCTATTCTTTGACAATGATATAAGATTTTTAAAGCAATTCAGGTAGGGAAAAACTATGGAATTCAGTGTAAAGTGGCTAAAAAGGCATATTAAAACAGATTTAGGGCATGAAAAGATTGCAGAGATTTTAACTGAACAGGGGTTAACTGTTGATTCAATAATTGAAAAAGAAAATGATGTGATTTTTGACATAGATATTACAACAAACAGGCCTGATGCTATGAATTATTTAGGCCTTGCAAGGGAGATTGCTGCATCGGGGCATGGGGAGATTGAATATCCGGAAATTTCTGTTGAGGAAAACTCTTCATGCAAAGCTTCAGATTTTGTCTCTGTTGAGATTGAAGATTCAAGGTGCAAAAGATATGTGGCAAGGGTTGTGAAAGATGTAAAAATAGGGCCTTCTCCTGACTGGATGGTTGAATTGCTTGAATCGGTAGGCATTCGCTCTATAAACAATGTTGTGGATATAACAAACTTTGTTCTGTGGGAAATGGGGCATCCCCTTCATGCCTTTGACTACAGGTTTATTGAAGGTAAAAAGATAATTGTAAGAAGCGCAAAACAGGGGGAGAAATTCATTACCCTTGATGGAGTTGAAAGGGAATTAAATCCATCAGATTTGCTAATTGCCGATGCCAAAAGGGGCATTGCACTGGCAGGCATTATGGGTGGAGAAAACTCTGAAATCAGGGAAGATACAAAGGATGTTGTAATTGAGTCAGCATATTTTGACCCTGCAACAATAAGAAAAACCTCTAAAAGACTTGCTCTTCATACAGACTCTTCATACAGGTTTGAGAGGGGCGCAGATATTGAGGTGTTGAAAAAGGCGGCCGACAGGGCAGCTCAGTTAATGGTTGAGTATGCCGGCGGTACACTTTGCTCTGAGACGATTGATGTTTATCTGGAGAAGTTTGAGCCAAAAAGGGTAAGGCTTTACCTTGACAGGGTAAACAAAATTCTCGGGAGAAGGATTGAACCAAACTTTATCAAAAAAACCCTTGCTAACTTAGGATTTGACCTTATTGACGAGGGAGAAAATTACTTTGATTATTCAGTTCCCTCATACAGAGTGGATGTGTGGAGGGAGATTGATTTAATTGAAGAAATTGCAAGGATGTACGGTTACAACAGGTTTGATTCAACATTGCCTTTAATTGTAACTCCCGGGAAAACAAAAACAGACAGGGATAAAGCAATTGAAGTTGCCTCTGAAGAGTTGATTAAAGCAGGTTTCTTTGAGGCAATTTCTTACTCTTTTTGTTCAAAAGAGGACAATTTAACTTTAAACCCTGCTGTTGAAGATATGGTTCAAATCTCAAATCCACTTTCTGAAAATATGTCTGTAATGAGAACAACTGTTTTTGCGTCCTTGTTTTATCCATTTGCAAAAAATGTAAACTATGGCAATAGAAATGCAAGGCTTTTTGAGATAGGCAAAACCTATGTGAAAGACGGAGAACTTGCAAAAGAAGAATACTTTGTTTCCGCAATTGCAGTTTCAGGTGAGCATGGCAAAGACTGGAATGGGACAGAGTACACTATTGATTTTTACAGATTAAAAGGGATAGTTGAAACTATAGTGGAAAGGCTTAATGGTAAAAAGGTTGAGTTTGAAAATATTGATTGGCCTTGCTTTAAGAAAGGTCATGGAGCACGGATACTTTTAGATAATGAAGAGATAGGGGCAATAGGTGATTTTTCAGAAAATGTTTTAAATCACTATGAAGTTGATTTGCCTGCAGTTGGCTTTGAATTAAGCATTGACAGGATTATTGGAAAAGGCTTAAAAGAATTTAAGTACAAGCCTTTCAGCTTATTCCCTAAAGTTGAAAGGGATTCTGCTTTTATCATTGACAAAACTATAAAATTTTCCGATATTGAGAAGGTAGTACATTCTCTTGACATTCCATACCTGGTAGATTTCAGGTTGTTTGATAGGTATGAAGGGAAGGGAATACCTGAGGGTAAGGTAAGTTTAGCTTTGAATTTTGTTTTTCAGGCTGATGATAGGACTTTAAGCAGTGACGAGGTAAATCAATTGCACGAAAAAATTATTAAGGCAATTGTTGAAAACTTTGGGGCAGAATTGAGATGATAGAAAATCTTTTAAAAGAGCTTGAATACAAATTAAATGCAGTTATAGATCAGAACGGGAAATTAAAACAGGAAGTTGAATCTCTCAGAAGTGAAGTTGAAAGGTTAAGGATTGAAAACGGAGAGATGTTAAAAAAGATTGAAATTTTGAAAAACGCTGAAAAAACAGTTGAGGGTTTAATTGAGAAGGTAAACAGGCTCATTGAAAACTAAAGAGAGATAAAAATGACACTAAATAAATACAACATAGAAGTATTTGGAAAAGAATTTACTATATCCTCAAAAGAAAAAGAAGAGCATGTTTACAAGATTGTAAATTACCTTGACGCAAAAATGAGGGAGGTTTCATCCCAGACCGGGGTGATAGACTTTTACAATGTTTTGTTGTTAACTTCCATTGTCCTTGTTAACAACTATTTAACATTGTTAGGAGATTGTAATAAAAAAGAAAAAGACTTAAAGTACGCCAAAAAGATTAAAGAGTTAATTAACCTGATTGACAGTTCTTTGGAAAGAAAAGATTTCCTGTGAAACCCGTGATGGTGGGCAAATTTTGAGCCAACACCATATTTTAGGGAGTCAGATATTCCAGGGGCGAGCAGGCCTGATTGTTACAGGAAGCCCGAACTGGAATAGAGACGCCCACCTGACGAGGTCAGGGTCAAATATTGCCGCCACACGGTTTCACGGGGTTTTTCGTGGCGTAAGATGGGGAGGTTGAAATGACTATTGTACCGTGGATTATTGCAGGAGCTCTTTTCCTGATTCTGCTGGGTTTGATAGGTTTTATTGCCTATAAATCCAGAAAAGACAGACAGCTTCTTGAAACTGCCGAATATAAAGTAAAAAATATCATTGAAAGCGCAAAAAAAGAAGCAGAGCAGATAAAAAAAGCGGCAGAGATTGAAGTAAGAGAAATCAAACAACAGATTAGAGACAAGATTGAAAAAGAATTAGAAGGCAAAAGAAGACATCTTGAAGAGTTAGAGAAAAAGTTAGACAAGAAAGAGGACATTTTAGAGCAAAGGTCTAATTACCTTGACAAGAAAGACCTTGAATTGCAACAGAAGGAAAGAGAATTAAAGCAGTTGCAGGAAGGCCTTATTAAAGACAGAGAAGAATTGCAGAAATTAATTTCCAAAGAGATGGAGACTTTGGAGCAGATTTCAGGTTATTCAAGGGAAGAGGCTAAGAGAGAGTTAATGAGGTTGCTTGAAGAAGACGCTAAAAAGGATATTGTTAAAAAGCTCAGAAAAATGGAAGAAGAAGCTGAGTTTACAGCCAAAAACAAGGCAAGGGAAATTATCAGCCTTGCTATTCAAAAATCTGCCTCAGACTATGTTTCAGAATCCACAGTTTCTGTTGTGGATTTGCCTAACGATGAGATGAAGGGTAGAATTATTGGTAGAGAGGGAAGAAATATCAGGGCAATTGAAAAGGCAACAGGGGTTGATTTAATTATTGACGATACCCCTGAGGCTGTAATTTTATCCTCATTTGACCCAATAAGAAGGGAAGTTGCAAGGCTTGCACTTGAAAAACTTATTGCAGACGGCAGAATTCACCCTGCGAGAATTGAAGATGTTGTAGAAAAGGTAAAACTTGAGCTTGATGCAGAAATCAAAAAAGAGGGTGAAAACACTGTATTTGAATTAGGAATAGGAGATATTCACCCTAAACTTATAAAATTAATTGGAAGGTTGAAGTACAGAACTTCTTATGGCCAGAATATTTTGCAGCACTCTAAAGAGGTTGCATACATTGCCGCTTTCATGGCTCATGAGTTAGGGGCAAATGTTAAGGTTGCAAAGAGGGCTGCACTTCTCCACGATATAGGAAAGGCTATTGACAAAGAGGTTGAGGGAACACACGTTGAAATAGGTGTTGATTTGTTGAGGCGTTTCGGCGAATCTGAAGAGGTTATCCATGCTGTTGAGGCACACCACGGAGATGTTGAACCAAAGACAGTTGAGGCGGTTATAGTTCAGTCTGCGGATGCTTTAAGCGCAGCAAGGCCTGGCGCAAGAAGAGAAATTCTGGAAAGTTATATAAGAAGGCTTGAAAAGCTTGAAGAAATTGCTTCCTCTTTTGAAGGGGTACATAAATCCTATGCTATTCAGGCAGGAAGAGAAATCAGGGTTATTGTTAACAGCGACCTTGTTGACGATGATAAAATCTACTGGCTTTCAAAAGAGATAGCAAGAAGGATTGAAGAAGAGTTAGATTATCCGGGACAGATTAAGGTAACCATTATAAGGGAAACAAGGGCTGTTGAGTACGCAAGGTAAAAAATGAAAATTCTCTTTATTGGTGATATTGTCGGAAAAACAGGCAGGGCTTCGGTAAAGGAAGTTCTGCCTGTTCTTTTTAAGAAAGAAAATATCGATTACACAATTGCAAACTGCGAAAACCTTGCCCACGGCAATGGAATTACAGAGGAAACAATTCAGGAGATGAGGCAGGCAGGGATTAACTGTTTTACCTCTGGAAACCATATATTTGATAAAAAGGCTGCTTTAGAATTTATTGAAGACTATCCAGATGTTTTAAGGCCGTTAAATTATCCCCCTTCAGTTCCCGGCAATACATACAGGATTGAAAAACTGCCTGGTAACAAAACACTTTTAATAACAAATTTGCTTGGAAGGGCTTTTATGCCTCCAATTGACTGTCCTTTCAGGGCTTTAGAAAGGTTGCTTGAAGAAAAAAAAGCTGATTACATTTTTGTTGACTTTCATGCAGAGGCAACGGCAGAAAAGGCAGCTTTTGCAAATTACTTTGATGGTAAAATCGATATTGTTGTTGGCACCCATACCCATGTTCAAACTGCAGATGAGAGAATGCTTCCCAATGGCACCCTTTTTATTACCGATGTTGGAATGTGCGGTGCGTCAGACTCAATAATAGGGGTAAAGAAAGAGGGTGCAATAAAGAGAATGGTTACAGGATTGCCTCAAAGGTTTGAGCCTGCCGGAGGAGACTGGTGGTTTTGTGCAGTTATTGTTGAATTAGATGATAATATAAGAAGCATAAAAAGAATTTTCTTTAAATCAAAAAAGGAGTTTGAGGAATGGAGATTGAAGAATTAACTATAGAATGGTATGACAATGGCGAATTGGTTGTTGAGGAACTTGATAAGTTTGTACTGTCAAAGGGTGGTGCATGGGTTACCGTTGTTTACCTTTACAGGGAAAAGGGTAGGGACGGTGAATTTGGAGAAAAGAAGATAAGGCTTGTAAAGTACCAAAAGAGAAACGGGAAATACAATGTCCACTCTAAATTTAACATTACAAATGAAAAACAGGTAAAAAAGCTTGTTGAGAAGCTTGAAGAGTGGTTTAAATAGGATTTTAAATTGAGGAAGAAATCCTTAGGCCAGCACTTTCTCACAAACCCACAGATTGCAGAGAAAATTGTTTCATATTTGAATAGCGGGATAACCTGCGTTGAGATTGGTGCAGGCGAGGGGATTTTAACCAAACATCTTATTGAAAAATTTGAAAAAGTTATAGTTATTGAAAAAGATAGTGAATTAATCCCTTTTTTAAAAGATAAATTTAAAGAAAAATGTGAGGTTATAAACGGCGATGTTTTAACTGATGGGGAAAAAATCTTTTCAAAGCTTGAAAGTTTCTATGTTGCTTCAAACCTTCCATACAATATTTCTTCGCCTGTAACAATTTTACTTTTGAAATTTTACAAAAAAATTCCGCAAATGGTGTTAATGTACCAGAAAGAGGTTGCTGACAAGATTTCAAAAGAAGTCTCCCTTCTTTCCTGTGCAGTTTATCCCTATTATAATGTAAAAGAGGTATTAAAATTAAAGCCCGGTGCTTTTTCCCCACCCCCCAAGGTGGATTCGGCTGTTCTGTTTTTTGAGAGAAAGGAAAATATTTTAGATTTTAATTTTAAAAAGTATCTTAATTTTCTTAAAGTTGCTTTTCAAAACAGGAGAAAGGTTTTGTTTAAAAAATTAATGGGAATGATGGAAAGGGATAGGCTAAAAGTTATTTACTTGAAAATGAATTTAAGGGAAGATATTAGAATAGATGGTATGAGCATTGAGGAAATTTTTAAGTTGTACCTTGAGGTGTCAAATGAAAAAAATTAAATTTTTTCTTTTATCTCTTTTTCTGGTTTTATTTATTTCCTGCGGTGGTGGAAGTGCAAAAATTTCAGCAAATTTAAATCCACAAAATTACCCATTTTTAGGAAGCGGTAAATTTGAAGGCAGTTACTTCCCAACACAATCTTTCAGGGAATGCACCCCTGAAGAGGTGGGGATGGATTCAAAAAAACTCGTTAAGGTTTACAATTACGCAGCCAACCCAAACATAAAAACAGAAGGTTTAATAATATTGAGGCACAACTATATCGTTTTTGAAACATACTTGAATGGTTTTACCCCAGACACTTTGCACGAAAGCTACTCTATTGCAAAGAGCATATCGTCTTGTTTAACAGGGATTGCAATAGACAAAGGCTATCTTACAGATGAAAATGTATTTGTGAAGGATTTTTACCCCCAATGGGATGACCTTCCAGATTCAGATTGCAGGAATAAAATTACTGTAAAAAATCTGCTTACAATGACAAGCGGGCTTGAATGGAACGAACACGATTACTATGGAGATACATCTCAAAACGACGCTTTTATAATGTACCAGAGCGCAGACAATTACCTTGAATATGTTTTAAGCAAAAACTGTATTCACCAACCTGGTTCCTTTTTCAACTATTCAAGCGGGGATTCAATGCTTTTAAGCGGAATATTGAAAGAGGCAACAGGGGAAGATGTTGAACAGTTTGCCGTTGAAAACCTCTTTGACAAAATTGGGATAGAGAGACATTACTGGCAGAGGGATAATGCAGGAAATGTTATTACAGCGTGGGGGATAGGTTTAACCTTAAGGGATTATGCAAGGTTTGGTTTGCTTTACCTTCATAAGGGTAACTGGGATGGCAATCAGATTGTAAGTAGAGAGTGGGTTGAAAAATCAACATCTCCAGCCTATCAAAACATTAACTGGTACGGTTATTCATTCTGGCTAATGCCTGTTTTCTCTGATTATCAAAATTATAACCTTCCCTCTGATATTTACCTTGCATGGGGTATTCATACCCAGCAGATTTTTGTAATCCCTGATTATGACATTGTTGCGGTAAGGCTTGGGAACGACAATGACCCTGAGCATGATGACTGGGTTGAAACAGAGTTTTTAAAACTTGTAATAGATTGCGTGAAGGATAAATAAAATGAAGCATAAGAAAAATTTAAAACCAGTTAGAAAAAACATGTTTAGTTGTTATGTTGAAAAGGAAAGGTTTTTAGGCCAGCCTACAAAAGACCTTGCTGATTTTGTTGCATGCAAAAAGGGAAGTTTAAGGAAAACTCTTATCCTTTCCCTTGCAAGTTTGCTTGAGAGTGTTGACCATATAAATGACTTTGACTGTTTCAGGGCATCCGGGAAGTTAGACGAATTTTTGAGAATGCTTGAGTTATCAAAAGAGGATTCAATAACCTTAAAGTTTTTAATACTGGCATTTTTTGAAAAACACAGTGAAAATTCAAGCGGAATTGAAATCCCGCAGGACGATGTGATTTCACTGAGAAAGGGCAGGCTTTTTGAGGAGATACTCTATAGAATTGGGCCTGTAAAAAGGGGTGATGTTGATTTATTATCCATGCATTGCCAGCCTATGCTTAACAGAGAGGTTCTTGAGATAAAGTGTGGAAGAGATACTGTGACAGGGAAAAACCTTGATGTCGTTTTCTGGGGTAAGGATTATATTGAGGGGTATGAGTGCAAATCATGTGTAAATTACTTTATTGATTTAGGTAAATCTCATGCTGAAAAGGGCAAAAAGGTAAGAGAAAAAATCAGATACTTAAACCAGCTTGCAAAAACATTGAAAAACTATTTCAAAGAGGTACACATTATTCTTGCAAGTTTTTCACCTGAAGAAGATTTAAAAAGACAGATACCACTTTTAAGGCAGTGGGTTTCTGAATGTGATGGAGATTCAACATTATACTTCAAAGTTATGGGAATAGAGAAAATAATTGATTGTATAGATAAAAAATCCTTTTAGGGGGCTTTAATGGAGAAAAAAGACAACCTTTTTAAGCTTTCAATAGCAGCATTGGGGATTGTTTTCGGGGATATAGGTACAAGCCCTCTCTATGCAATAAAAGAGTGTTTTTACGGTGAATATGGAATTAAGGTTGATTCTTTAAATATTTTAGGGGTGTTATCCCTTATATTCTGGGCATTAACCCTTGTTGTAAGTATTAAATACCTTGCTTTTGTTTTAAATGCCAACAACGATGGTGAAGGCGGTATAATGGCTTTAACCTCTTTGGTTAATCCAAGAGACCCTAAAAGAACAGGTAGAAAGAGGCTTATTCTTATAACAATTGGGATTTTTGCTGCTTCTCTTTTGTACGGAGACGGAATGATTACCCCGGCAATTTCTGTAATGAGTGCTTTAGAGGGTCTTGAGGTTGTGACAGATAAATTTATCCCCTATGTTGTGCCTATGACTATTGCTATTCTTGTTATTCTATTTATGTTTCAAAGTAAGGGCACGGCAAAGGTTGGCGGCCTTTTCGGGCCAATTGTTTTTATCTGGTTTATAGTTCTTGCGATTTCAGGGGCTTACCATATAGTTGATAATTTGCATGTTTTTAAGGCGTTAAACCCCTATTACGGGATAAGCTTTTTTATTAGGAACAAACTTCACGGTTTTATGGTTTTAGGCTCTGTATTCCTCGTTGTAACCGGTGCTGAAGCAATGTATGCGGATATGGGGCATTTTGGAAAAACACCAATAAGGCTAACATGGGGAACAATTGTTTTTCCTGCTTTGGTGTTAAATTACTTTGGTCAGGGGGCACTGCTATTGAATCACCCTGAATTTATTAAAAACCCGTTTTTTTCAATGATGCCTTCCTATCTTTTAATACCCTCTGTAATTCTTGCAACAATGGCAACAATAATCGCTTCTCAGGCTGTAATTACAGGCTCTTTTTCCCTTACAATGCAGGCGGTTGAAATGGGTTATCTTCCAAGGTTAAAGATAATTCACACCTCAGCAGCTCAGGAAGGGCAAATCTATGTTCCCATTGTAAACTGGATTTTAATGATTGCCACAATAGGGCTTGTTATTGGGTTTGGCTCTTCAACAAAGCTTGCAGGTGCATACGGTGTGGCTGTAACCTCAACAATGCTTGTTACCACAATTCTCTTTGCCGTTGTGGCAATTGAGAGATTTAAGTGGAGTAAAACAAAGGTGTTTGTTGTCTGCGGTATTTTTGGAATTGTTGATTTAATGTTTTTCCTGACAAACTTAGGGAAAATTACACACGGGGCATGGTTTCCGTTGCTTGTTGGTGGTGTGTTCTTTACCCTTCTTGTAACCTGGAAGAGGGGAAGGGAAATACTCTATGAAAGGTATAAAAACAGCGTTATAAAGTTAGATGATTTCAGACAATCAAAGCCTTTTAAAGATGCGGTAAGGGTTAGAGGAAACGCATTCTTTTTAGCAGGTACAGCCGATGTTGTGCCAAGGGCACTGTTGCACAACCTTGAACACAACAAGGTTGTCCACTCTCAGGTAATTTTCCTTCACTTTATTACGGAAGAAATTCCAAGGGTGCCAAATAGCAAAAAAATAGAAATACAGGATTTAGGTTCAGGTTTTAAGTATGTTGTTGCAAGGTTTGGTTTTATGGAAGACAAAAACTTTCCGAATGTTGTTTCTCTTGTAAAGCAACAGGGTATAGATATTGACGAAGATGACATTAGCGTATTTTTAGGAAGACAAAAGATAATAGTAAGCGATAAAAAGGGAATGGCAAGGTGGAGAAAGAGGCTTTACATCAGGCTTTCAAATATGGCTGTTGACGGCATAGAGTACTTTCACATACCTGTGGAAAAATCAATTGAAATAGGTGTGCCGTTAGAATTGTGATGCTCAAATAGTTTTCAATTTTTCAAATCCCCTATTTTTTGTTGACTCACTCTTTTTTGTTATAATTGTCAGGCAAGAAAACTGATGGAGTTTTTATGAAAATAGCAATAGGACAGTTAAATCCTCGCATTGCAGACTTTGAATACAACTTTTCTCAAATAATTGAGTTTGTAAAAAAGGCAGAAAAAGAAAATTGCGATTTAATACTCTTCCCGGAGTTGTCTCTATGCGGTTATATGCCGGAAGACATTATTTTTCAGCACGATTTTTTGTTGCAAACAGAAAATTACATAGAAAAAGTTAAACAGTTGAGTAATAAGGTTTCCATTCTTACAGGATTTGTTGAGAAGAATACCGGGAAGGGAAAGCCTTTTTTCAACGCTGTTGGTTTTTTTGAAAAAGGAATGTTAAAGGGTATTTACAGAAAAAGGCTTCTTCCAACATACGATGTGTTTAATGAAAAGAGATACTTTGAGGAAGGGAAAGACAACTTTGTTTTTGAAATAAAAGGCAAAAGAATAGGGGTAACAATTTGTGAGGATGGATGGAATACTGAATTTTCCCCGGCATACGGTTTATACCAATTAGACCCTATTGAGGAAACGGTAAAACAGGGCTGCGACATAATCTTAAACATTGCCGCTTCCCCTTTTTACTACCGCAAGGTTTTTTTAAGGGAAAAGATGTTTTCCAATATTGCAAAGAAATATAATAAGCCTTTAATCTTTGTAAATCAGGCAGGTGGAATGGACGGGATTATATTTGACGGAGATTCCTGTTTCTTTGATAGAGATGGAAAAATAATAAAAAAGGCAAAGCGATTTGATAAAGACTTTGTTGTCTGGGATACAGAAAAAGAAAAAGGGGTAACTTCTCCTATTGAAAACGACGAAAACCAATTGATTTTTGATGCACTTGTTACAGGAGTGAGGGATTTTATTTCCAAAATTGGGGCAGAGAGAGTGCATTTTGGCTTAAGCGGGGGGATAGATTCAGCCCTTGTTGCAGTAATTACCAAGTATGCATTGGGGAAAGAGAATGTTACTGGAATTATGCTTCCTTCCCCATATTCAAGCAAATCAAGCATTGATGATTCTGTGAAACTTGCGGAGAATTTAGGGATTAACTTAAAAAAGATAGAGATAACACCGTACTTTGAAACATTAAAGAATTTTCTCCCTGAAAAAATAGGGAATCTAAAAGACATAACAGAGCAAAATTTACAGGCAAGGTTGAGGGGCTTGATATTAATGGCCTATTCAAACAACAATAATTCAATACTTTTGAATACGGGGAATAAGTCAGAGCTTGCTGTTGGCTATGCAACCATATATGGGGATATGTGCGGGGCATTGGCTGTTTTAGGGGATTTGTACAAAACAAGGGTATATTCCCTTGCAAAATGGATAAATGAAAAATTAGGTAATATAATCCCTGAAAGTATAATTACAAAGCCCCCTTCAGCAGAGTTAAAGCCGGGGCAAAAGGATGAAGATAGTTTGCCCCCTTACAATACCCTTGACCTGATTCTTGAAAATTACATTGAAAACTGTCTATCAGCACAAGAGATTGTAAAAAAAACAGGTATTGATGAGAATACAGTAAAATATGTGTTAAATCTGGTGCATAAATCTGAGTTTAAAAGAAAGCAGGCTGCACCTATTTTAAAGGTAACATCAAGGGCATTTGGCACTGGATTTAGATTTCCAGTTAGTTCTAAAATAAAGATTCAGGGGGTATTATGAAATTAAAAGATAAAATTGCTGTAATTACCGGCGCAACAGCGGGAATAGGTAAGGCAACGGCAGAGTACTTTGCAAGGGAAGGTTGCAACCTTGTTCTAATTGCAAGAAGGGTTGAGAGGCTTGAAGCATTAAAATCAACACTTGAGGAAAAATATAAAGTAAAGGTTTTTATTGGAAAGGTTGATGTTTCAGACTTTTCTCAGTGTGAGGCTTTCTTTAACTCGCTTCCTGATGAATTAAAGGCACCAGATATTCTTGTAAATAATGCCGGGCTTGCTTACGGTATGGAAAAACTTATTGAAAAGCCTGTTGAAGACATAGATAAAATGTTTGATGTAAATGTAAAAGGATTGATTTATATAACAAACCTATTTGTGCCTCAAATGGTTAAAAAGGGTAAGGGAAGTATTGTCAATGTTGGCTCAATAGCAGGAAGAGAAGTTTATCCCGGCGGTAATGTTTACTGTGCAACAAAGCATGCTGTAAAGGCATTATCTCGTGCTTTAAGGATTGAACTTGTTGACACTCCTTTAAGGGTTATAGAGATTGCCCCTGGGCTTGTTGAAACAGAGTTTTCAGTTGTGAGGTTTAAAGGAGATAAAGAGAAAGCGGCAAATGTTTATAAAGGCTTAACCCCTCTTTATCCAGAGGATATTGCTGATTTAATTCTCTACACTGTTACAAGACCGCCTCATGTCCAGATTAACGAGGTTATAATAATGCCTACAAATCAGGCAACAACAACAATAATTCACAGGGAGAACAATGAATAAAGAATTTCACTGGGAAAGATACCTTGAAAATTTATTAAGGGAAAAAACTGAAAGGGAAGCAGCCGCTTTGTGGAAGCATTCAGGAGGAGGAATTCCCTTTGATTACAGGTTTGAGCATGTAATGGCTGTTGTAAAGCATGGCAAATTCCTTCAAAGGCATGAAGGTGGAGAT
The DNA here is from genome assembly GCF_016592575.1 of Thermotomaculum hydrothermale. NCBI lineage: Bacteria > Pseudomonadati > Acidobacteriota > Holophagae > Thermotomaculales > Thermotomaculaceae > Thermotomaculum > Thermotomaculum hydrothermale. The sequence continues at coordinate 129,401 of NZ_AP017470.1, forward strand.
TTAAAAGTAATTGTGGCAGCGTGCTATCTTCACGATATAGGCAAAAGTTTTTTTATAAAAGAGGGGAAAAACAAGCACCACGGTTACAAAAGCGCCGAAATGGCAAAAAAGATTTTAAAGGATATAAACGACTTTTCAGATAGTGAAATAGAGCATGTGGCAGAGGCTATAAGAAATCATGTCGGGTTGTTTAAAGACAACAAAAATAGATGCCTTGAAGGGAAAATCCTCTGGGATGCTGACAAATTAACAAAGGTTGGAGCATTATCCCTTGCCCATTCCCTTGCTATAGCAGGTGCTTTTGGTGGAATTGATACAAAGGGGATTGTGGAAAGGGGATTAAAGTGGGCTAACCTTGTTCCTGACATTGTTAAGGGATTTCACACTGAAACTGCAAAAAAAATAGGTAAAGAAAGGGCTGAAATTTTGATATCATTTTATAAACAGTTAGATAACGAATTTAGATTGGAGTAAGCTATGTTATTGGCACTTGATATTGGTAACACTAACACCACAATAGGGGTTTTTAAAGATTCAAAACTAATTATGGATTTCAGGCTTACCACAAACATTAACCAGACTATGGATGAGTATGGAATCCTTGTAAGAAACCTTTTGTCCCTTCAGGGAATTGATTACAGAGAGGTCAAAAACATAATAGTCTCCTGCGTTGTTCCTCCACTTGACGAAATTATATATTTTATGTCCCTTAACTACTTTAAAATTAAGCCTCTATTTGTTAAGCCTGGGATAAAAACAGGGCTTGCTTTAAATGTTGAAAATCCTGCAGAGGTTGGAGCAGACAGAATTGTTGACTGTGTTGCTGCAATTAATAAGTATAAACCGCCTTTAATAGTTGTGGATTTCGGTACTGCAACTACTTTTGACGCAATAAACGAGAAAAACGAATTTTTAGGGGGGGCAATTGCTCCCGGTTTGAAGATTTCAGCTTTTTCCCTTTTTGAAAAAGCTGCGAAATTGCCTGAGGTTGAGATTAGAAAGCCAAAACAGGCAATTGGAAGAAATACGGTTACCAATATCCAATCAGGGTTGTTTTTCGGATATGTTGGGCTTGTTAAAGAGGTTTTGAAGAGAATGCTTGAAGAGTTGCCCGGTGCAAAGGTTGTTGCTACAGGTGGTCTTGCAAGGGTTATAGCAAAAGAGTGTAAACTGATTGGAGTCATTGACGATAAACTTACCCTTGAAGGGTTGAGAATACTTTTTGAGAAAAACAAAGACTAATGTGCAACAAAGAAAATACCACTTTTGAAGAATACTTTTTTAAAGTTGAAAGTTATTTTGCGCTTAAAAGAGACAGGGCTGTCCTTCTCTCTCCAGAGGAGTTTGAGGTAGTTGAATATTTCTACAATGAGGGTGTTCCTTTAAAGATTATCTTCAAAGGGATTGACAGGTTTTACGAAAAGAAGAAAAAGAGTAAGAGAAAAACAAAAAGGATTTATTTTTTAACCCATGTCAAAGACCATATTGAAGAAGTATGGCAGGATTATAAGCGAAAGGGCACAGGCTCATACCTTGTATCGGGAGAAAGTGAGAAAGATTTTATTGTAAACAGGATAGATGAAATAATTGATGCTTTGAACAAAGCTCATAAGTCTGTAAAATCTGTTTGTCAGGAAGTAACTAACAGATTGGTGAATTTAAAAGACAAGGTGGAAGAGTTAACACTGGAAGATGCTGAGGGGGAGATGGAGTCTATTTTTGAGTTTGCAACAGAAAAAATTTTTGATATTCTAAACAGCGAATTGAAGTGGCTAAAAGAGGAAGTGGAAATAGAGGTAAATTCTCTGGTGGAGTCAATTGGGAAAGAGATTTCTCCCGATGTTATAGATAGATTTAAAAAACAAATTGTTTTTGAAAAATTAAAATTTCCTAATATATCTTTGTTTGGTTGATAGAAAGGAGAAGGATATGAGCATAATTGAACAATTGAGAAAAGGTAATATTCCTGATGTTTTAAAAAAGGTGGCAGAGCTTGAAAATGTTCACCTTGACCATATAGTTAGCGGAATTTTAGAGGGAACAATAGTTGTTCCCCACAACAACCTTAAAACTTTAGATAAGCCCTGCGCTATTGGAAAAGGATTAAGGATAAAGGTTAATGCAAACATAGGCACCTCTCAAGACCATGAAGATATTGAAGAAGAGCTTGAAAAGTTAAAAATTGCTGTTAAGTACGGAGCGGATGCTGTAATGGACTTATCCACAGGGGATAAGGCAAGGGACACAAGGCTTCAGGTTGTAAAGAATTCTCCTGTCCCTGTGGGCACTGTCCCTGTTTATGAAGCATTTTTAAAGGCAGGAAAGCACAAGGGTACAATAATGAGGCTTACAGCAGACGATATATTTGACGCAATAGAGCAGCACGGAAAAGACGGGGTGGATTTTATTACAGTTCACTGCGGAATTACAATGGAGTCTGTAGAAAGAATGAGAAAGCAGGGAAGGCTTGCCGATGTTGTTTCAAGGGGAGGCTCTCTTTTAATTGAATGGATGGTTTTAAATGAAAAAGAAAATCCCTTGTACCAATACTTTGACAGGCTTCTTGAGATTTGCAAAAAGTACGAGATGACAATAAGCCTTGGAGATGGAATGAGGCCAGGTGCAATTGAAGACGCAACTGACAGGGCACAGATTCAGGAATTAATAATTTTAGGTGAACTTGCCCAGTATGCGGTTGAAAACGGGGTTCAGGTAATGATTGAAGGCCCAGGGCATGTGCCTTTAGACCAGGTTGAAACAAATATGAAAATTCAAAAATCCCTTTGCAACAATGCACCTTTCTATGTTTTAGGGCCAATTGTAACTGATGTGGCTCCAGGCTACGACCACATAACTGCTGCGATAGGTGGGGCTGTTGCTGCAATGAGCGGTGCTGATTTTCTATGCTATGTAACACCCGCAGAGCATTTAAGGCTTCCTACTGTGGACGATGTAAAAGTTGGTGTAATTGCAAGTAAGATTGCAGCCCATGCGGCAGACATAGCAAAAGGAATCCCGGGAGCAAAAGAATGGGATTACAGAATGAGTAAGTACAGAAAAGAGTTGAACTGGGAAGGTATGTTTAAAGAGTGTATCGACGAGGAAACTGCAAGGAAGATGAGGGGAGAGATTGAGCCTCAAAACGAGAATGTGTGCAGTATGTGTGGAGAGTTCTGCGCCCTTAAAACATTAAACGATGTTTTTAAATAATGCTGATATAATAAAACCATAAGACTATTTGTTTTTGGAAGGCGGTTTGATGGGAAAAAAACATTTGTTTAAGATGCTTCTATCAGTTATTATTCTGGTTTTTGGATTCTCTGTTTTTGCTCAAACGGTTACTCAGCAAGAGGAGTTAAACAAAAAAAATCAGGTTATAGAAACTGAAAGTAAAACAGAAACTGAAAATAATGAAGAAAGCAGGTGGCCTGAAAACTTCGCATTTTTAGTAAACGGAAAGATATTTTATTTAAACTATATAATCCAGGATAATATTCCTTATTTTACCATTGAATCGGTTTTTAATCCTTTAAAGCAGGCTGGTTTAGACTATCAAAAAATTTCAAATGATGAATACAAAATTGTAATTGACGAAAATGAGTTTTCCCTTGATTTAAAGCATTTTTTAATTAAATCGACAAAACTCTATGTTGATGAAAAGGAGAAAGAAAAGCCTGATTTTAAACCACCAGAGCCAATTATTATCCCTGTTGACATACTGATTAAAGACGGACAGGTTTATTTTAGATATGATTTCCTTGTAAAAGGATTGCCAGAGTTGATAAACAAGGTTGTAGGCTATGATAAAAACTCTGGAACCTTTGTTGTAGGAAGAGAAAAACCTGTAAAAATTAACTTTGAGTTAAAGGAAACAGAGCCTTATGCTATTCTCACCTTTAAATGTCCTGCGAAAATTAAATACAATTTAATAAAGACAGATAAAAATGCCTATCTTACGGTTAATGCAAGATTCAATATTGAAAAAGAAAAATTAATTGAACTTGAAAGCAAATTTTTTAAGATTGTGGATGTTAAATTTTTTGGCAGGGAAACTGAGATTAATTTTGAACTTAAAGAAAAAACGGATAAAATTTCAGGCTATTTTGACAGAAACTTTGATGAGTTGAAGATTTATTTTTACTCAAAAGACTTTTATAACCCCAAAGTGGACACTTTAAACAAAGCAGCAGTTGAGCTTGATGCCACCAAACATACGATTAAAAAGATAATTATTGACCCCGGCCATGGTGGTGAGGACAACGGGGCTGTAAGCAAAGATGGGACAATGGAGAAGGATATTGCTTTACAGATAGCATACAAGTTAGGTAAAGAGCTGAAAAAAAGGGGCTATGAGGTGGTTTTAACAAGGTATACAGATGTTTATGTTCCATTGAAGGATAGAACAGGGATTGCAAACTCAAATAAAGGGGATTTGTTTATATCAATTCATCTTAATGCATCTTACAGGAAGGCTTCAGGGGCGGAAACATACATATTGAGCCTTGATGGTTACAAACAGGTTTCAGATACCATAGCTTTTGAAAACAGGGAGATAAAAAATTCTAAATCCAAAGATAATAAGGGAAAGGATGAGCAATCTTCAGTCTCATTTATACTCTGGGATATGGCTCAAAGAGAGTACATTAAAGATAGTGAAAAATTAGGGGAATTTATTCAGGAAGGTTTAAACAACCTTATGGGGATAAGAGACAGGGGAGTGAAGCAGGCACCTTTAGTTGTTTTGAAGGGGCTTGATATGCCAGGGGTGCTTGTTGAGGTTGGCTTTCTTTCAAATCCTGTTGAAGAAACAAAGTTAAAGTCAGAGGATTATCAGAACAGGGTTGTAAATGTAATAGCAAATAGTGTGGATAGATATAGAATTTATTACGAGTTAAGAATGAAAAAATTATCGGATAATGAGGATGAAGAATAAAGCCTTTTTTATAATAATTACTGCTGTGCTTTTTTTGTTATTTGCCTGCAATGGGAAAAAAACTCAAAATGAAATTGTGGCTAAAAGTGTTCAAACTGAAAACGAAAATCAAGAGCAAAAGGATGAAATTAAACCTGATGAAAGCGAAAAGCTTAAATTCAGGATAATAAATCTTTACTTTATAAACCCATACACAAATGAGTTGAAAACTGAAAAAAGGCAGGTTTTTGATTTAAAAGAAAAAACCTCAATGATTAAGCAGGTTTTAAGGAGTTTAAAATTAGGCCCTGTTTCAAATTTAAAGCCTTCAGTGCCTGAAAACATAGAGTTTAAAGATGTATTTATATACGGCGATAGAGTTTACATTGACTTACATAAAAATTCTGAAAATGCGTTTATAGGGGGAGTAAAGGGAGAAAAGTTATTTTTAGAGGCGGTTGTGAAAACTGTGCTTGATATATCCCCGAAATATAAAAAGGTTTATTTTTTGATTGATGGTGAGGAGATAGACTCAGTAATGGGGCATCTTGACTGTTCCGGTTATTTTACTTCAGAATCTTTTTAAATCACATATTGTTGTAATATCTGCACATTAAAATTTTACCAACTGAAGGAGGCGTTTGATGTTTTTCTATCCATCTAACAAGAGCAACTCCATTTCTTCCAAGTACCTCCCATGTGTAAATAGGGATTTTAGATGCCGCCTCAGCTCCGACTGCCACTGACAGCTTTATTTTGTCTTTATCTTTAACCTTGCATATAACGAATTTTACATTATTTTTGTTATTTCCATAGCATAATGAAAGCACATTTGCGAACATATCAAAGTACTGATTTAAAGTTAATGCCTTATTTTTGTAGATTGTTACATCAACTTCGTATCCATTTAATGTTTTATTGTAATTAATTTCAAGTTCATGGGTTACCCCTTTTAAAGCATTATTAATATCTTGTATAAGTATCATTTTCGGTTCCATTATCCCTGATATGGGGGATTTACCCGGTGCTCTGGGAGCCATTACTTCCGGGGCTTGTCCATTTGGAGTGTTATTTTTTTCATTTACTTTTATGCTTGCTCGAGTTTCTTTTATCTTTGATAATCTGTAATCAGTAATAAGCTGGCTTATTTTAATAACTGCAAAAATAAAAAGTACAATTATACTTCCCAATATTATGGCATCAATTATAGGGCTTGTTTTATTCGCTGATATTATTGGAGTTCCACATGCTGGACAATATTTTGACTTTTTGTCTGGCAATTTTGCGCCACAATTTGGACAATACATTTTATTTGCCCATTAACCTTTCTGCATAAAAAGAAATAAATGGAAGTTCTTTCTCAATATCGTTACTTTTTATTATAACAATCACAACAAAAGCTAACACATAAAACCATAAAAATATTGTAAAAAGAAATGAAAAAACAATTCCAAGAATAGGGATTAAGCTTAAATACTTTAAGAAAATTAGAGCAAACAAAAAGATAAGGTTAAAAAGCAATCCTTCAGTTTCAACCTTTTTTTGAGATTTTGTTAAACTTTCTCTAATTCCCCACCCTATAAGCATGAGAGGGAAAAGAAAAGAGAAAATTATAACAAAAAAATTATCACCCTTTTTCATATTTATTCCCTAACTCTTTGATTAAATTATAATTAATTTTTTTTAAAAAACAAATTTTTTTTAATTTTTATTTAAGAAAACAAAAAAAGGGGGAAACCCCCCTGGATTATAGAAAAAGTTGTTAATTTAAGCCAATGTGGCAACCATTACAGCCTTAATAGTGTGCATTCTATTTTCAGCCTGGTCAAAGACTTTTGAATGTTTGCTTTCAAATACCTCTTCTGTTACCTCACAAATATCAGGGAATTTTTTTGCCAGTTCAGTTTCTGTGTTGTGGAATGCTGGCAAACAGTGCAGGAATATTACATCCTCTCTTCCAGTTGCTTTAATCACATTCATATTTACCTGATATGGCTTTAAAATCTTAATCCTTTCAGGGATTTTGTCCTCTTCTCCCATTGAAGCCCATACATCTGTGTATATTACCTGGCAATCTTTTACTCCCTCTTTTACATCTGGAGTAAATGTGAGCTTTGCTCCTGTTTCCTTTGCAATCTCTTTGCACTTTTCTATTAATTCCTTTTCTGGATACATATTCTCTGGTGCAACAATCCTGAAATCCATTCCCATTTTTGCAGCACCAACCATAAGTGAATTTGCCATATTGTTTCTTCCATCTCCCATGTATGCAAATTTTATCCCCTTTAAATAGCCGAAATTCTCTTTTACAGTTAAAAAGTCAGCCAAAATTTGAGTTGGATGGAATTTGTCAGTCAAACCATTCCACACAGGCACTCCAGCCCATTTTGCCAGCTCTTCAACTGTTTCATGTTTAAATCCTCTAAACTCAATTCCGTCAAACATTCTGCCTAAAACCCTTGCGGTATCTTTAACTGTTTCCTTTTTTCCCAACTGAATATCCCCTTTTCCAAGGTATTCAGGGTGAGCGCCTTCATCAATGCATGCAACTGTAAAAGCACACCTTGTTCTTGTTGAAGGTTTTTCAAAGATTAGTGCAATGTTTTTGTGCTTTAAATTTTCTCCGTAAATTCCTGCTTTTTTCTGGTCTTTTAAAACTGATGCAAGGTCTAAAAGATAATTTATCTCTTCTGGTGTGAAGTCAAGAAGTGTTAAAAAATTTCTTCCTCTCAAATTTACAGGCATATTAAACCCCCTAAAAATTTTTACCTTTGAATTATAACAGTAATTTTTTTATGCAATAATAAAAAAAACTTCTATCAGGGAGGTAATATGTTTGATTTTAATGGTAAGACAGCAATTGTAACAGGGGGAACAAGGGGAATTGGATTGGAAACAAGCAGATTATTTGCAAAATTTGGTGCCAATGTTGTTGCGTCCTACCGTTCAAATGATAAAGCTGCTCAAAAATTAAAGGATGAATTTTCAAACATTGAAGTTTTCAAGGGGGATATTTCAGAGGTTGAAACAGCAAAATCCCTTGTTAGTTTTGCATACTCTAAATTTGGCAGGGTTGATATTTTAGTTAACAATGCTGGAATCTGGGATTATCTCTATGCAGGAAGCTTTGATTACAAGGTATGGGATAATATGATAAAAAACAACTTACGCTCTGTTTACCTTGTAACAGATTACCTTGTATCTAAATGGCTGAAAGACGAAACAAAGGGAAGGATTGTCCATGTATCCTCAACAGCGGGACAGAGGGGAGAGGCTGAACATTCCCACTATGCGGCAACAAAGGGGGCAATAATTGCCTATACAAAGTCTCTTTCATCTGAGCTTGCACCAAAGGGAATAATAACAAACTGTGTTGCACCAGGCTGGGTTGATACAGAATTAAACGAAAAACCGTTTGCAGGGGATGGTAAGGAGAAAATCAGAAAAACAATTCCAATTGGAAGAATTCCTGAGCCTGTTGAAATAGCATGGCCAATTGTTTTCCTTGCCTCAGATTTAGCCTCAGCTGTTTGCGGAGAAATTTTCAATGTAAACGGCGGCAGTGTTTTATGTGGATAATGTGTTATAATTTGCCGAGTATTTTTTGGGGAGGATTAATTGGACACAATAAAGCAATTGTATAAAATCGGGCACGGGCCTTCATCTTCTCATACAATGGGGCCTTTGTTTGCTGCTGAAAAATTTGTTTCAATGTGTAAAGATTGCGATTTTTTTAAGGTTACCTTATACGGAAGCCTTGCATTAACAGGAAAGGGGCATTTTACAGACATTGCATTGATTGATTACTTTACCTCAATAAACAAAAAGGTTGAGATTATCTGGAAGCCTGATGAGTTTCTTCCCCTTCATCCCAACGGAATGAAGTTTGAGGGATACGATAAAAATTACAATTTTGTCAGAGATTGGGTTGTTTACTCTGTTGGCGGTGGTGCAATAAAGGACGAGAAGGATTTTGACAATCCCCCTGCGTCAATTTACCCCTTAACAAAGATGGACGACATACTTGAATGGTGTGAAAAAACAGGTGCACCGTTATGGGAGTATGTGGAGAATTACGAAGAAAAGGATATATGGGATTACCTTGAAGAGGTATGGGATACAATGGTTGACTCAATTAAAAGGGGATTGAAACACGAAGGTGTTTTGCCTGGTGAACTTCACCTTCAAAGAAAGGCTGCCTCATATTTTATGAAGTCAAAAAATTCAGGTCTTTTCTTAAAATCCTTTGGCCTTGTTGCATCTTACGCTCTGGCGGTGGCAGAGGAGAATGCATCAGCAAATATAGTGGTGACAGCACCAACCTGTGGTTCTTCAGGTGTTTTGCCTGCAGTTTTATACTTTTTAAAAAAATATCACAGGATAGATAAAGAAAGGATTTTGAAAGCTATTGCAACAGCAGGATTGATAGGCAACCTTGTAAAGGAAAACGCTTCCATTTCAGGGGCAGAGGTTGGTTGTCAGGGAGAGATAGGGACTGCCTGTGCAATGGCTTCTGCTGCGGCTACACAGCTTTTAGGGGGAACTGTTGCACAAATTGAGTATGCCGCAGAAATGGGGATGGAGCATCATTTAGGGTTAACCTGCGACCCTGTTGGAGGCTATGTTCAAATTCCCTGTATTGAAAGAAATGCCTTTGCCGCTGGAAGGGCTTTGCAGTGTGCAACCTATTCTCTGTTTTCAGACGGAAGACACAGAATAAGCTTTGACGAGGTTGTGATTACAATGAAGGAAACAGGGTTGAGTCTCCCATCCTGCTATAAAGAGACAGGTACCTGTGGACTTGCCAGGCACTGGCTTGACAGCGAAAACAGAAAAAAACAAACCTAAATTAACTTTTCTTAAAAAGAGTTTTTAGAGGTAATTTTTAAATCAAAAAATCAGGCATTTTTTTAATTAAAACCATTCAGGGGCAAGGTTTCTGTCAAAGAAACTCCATGCAAGGCTAATTACTTTATCAGAATAATAGCCTATCTCATGTATCCTTTCAAAGAGTATTATTGCTGTTTCTTTATGTATTACTTCGTTTAGGTAAAGGAAAGCGGGTATTGCTATTGCTGAAGTGTATGGTTTGTTGTGGTTTTCTGCATATTCAAGCAGTTTAAAGTCATCTGAAAGCAGCGCAAAATTCAGGTTTCTAATTATTAAGCTTTGAATACTTTTATCGCCAGCAGATTTTGTGTCTCTCCATTTTATATTTTTAAACCACTCTTTTGGCTCAGACTTTTCCTCAAACTCTTTTTTTATAGACACAGTGGAGATTAGAGGGACATGGGAGGAGAGTACTCCCATTGCCCCTGCTTTATCAAGTATTATCATTGAACTTGCGTCTATTACAAATCCCTTTATTTCCATCAGCCTATAAGTTTCATTAATGCATCAACCATCTTTGATATGCCTGCATGTACTTCGGAAATTCTCTTTCCTAACATATATGCAGGGGTTGATATTATTTTATTTTTTTCATCAACATGAAAACCGTCAACAGGGCATACAAAATGTTTTCCGCCCATTGCCTCAATTGCCTTTGCTGTTGCCTCGTCATTACCAATAGTTAATTCAGGGTTTATCTCCCCTAAAGCAGCAGCCACAACAGCAGGGGCAATACATACTGCTGCAATAGGCTTGCCCTTTTTGTGAACTTCCCTCAAAATCCTTGCAACAGAAGGGTCAACTTCTGCCTTTTCCCCTTTTACCGCAAAGTTTGAGAGGTTTTTGGCAGCCCCAAATCCACCTGGAAGAACAAGTGCGTCTAATTCATCAGGGTTTACATCGTCAATATTTTTAATCTCACCCCTTGCTATCCTTGCAGATTCAACAAGCACATTTCTTGTTTCCCCTTTAACCTCTTCCCCGGTTAAATGGTTTATAACATGCATTTGAGGTTTATCAGGGGCCATAATTACAAGTTCACAGCCTCTTTTATCAAGTTCAAGCATGGTTAACACTGCTTCGTGTATTTCCGCACCATCGTAAACGCCGCAACCTGAAAGAATTACACCAACTTTAGGCATTTTATCCTCCATTTTTTTGATGATTCTTAAATATTATACCAGATTTTAAACAAAATATAAAGGAAGACAACATTTGGTTGTTTAATGCTAAAATATAAAAAAAGGAGGGTTCAATGAAAAAGTATCTAATAATATACCTTGCTGTGTTTTTAATAGGTTTTATTGTATGGAGCGGGCTTTACTATGTTTACACTGCTTCAATTTTAGGGGTTGCTAAATTTAGAATAGATTACGGAATAAGGGCAGGGCTTGTATTGGGGATTTCAATAACAGGTTTAATATACTGGCGCGATTTAGAAGATAAAGAAAAGGGGGATTAATCCCCCTTTTTTGTTTATATGTTTATGTCAGGTGTCTCAGTTCCGAATATGTATTTGTCAAAGAAGGGCTGCCAGTTGTCTCTTGTTATCATGTTTAAAAGCCTTATGCAATCGTAGGTGTTTACATACCTTCCGCTGAATGATTTTAAAATTGAACTTATCCACACAAAGAACATTCTGTCTCCGTTTTGAGCCCCGTATTTTTTCTGCATTTCAAGCCTTAAAGCGTGCAAAACAAGGGGTGCTTTGTCATAGTATAGGTGTACCATATCGTAAATATCTTTTGATTTTTTCCCGCACAAATGGGAAGCAAGGTAGATTGAGTCCCCTGATTTAACTAATTCAGCCCCTCTTTTCCATTTCCTTAAAATCCTTATAAATTTTTTCTGGGCAACTTTCCTTTTCCTGAATAATTGAGTGTATGTTATTGCTGCAATGTATTGAGAAAACCCCTCGCTTATCCAGAATTCGTTTTCATTTGGTAGATTAAGCCTGAACCTGAAATAAGCCCTTGCAATATCGTTTATAAAGAGAAGGTTTAAATCGTCTATTGTTTCGTATTTTGGATTAAAAATTTCACTTCCTACATAGATTATTGATGGCCCTGTATAGTACCTGTCAAAGTTTGTCTCAATAATGTACTGATCTTTAAAGGGATATGGCTTGTTTACTCCCCTCTCAATAATATCACTTGCTGCAAAAAAGTAATTTAAAAGCCTTTTTGAGTTTTTATCCTTTTTTGTACCGTGGGTTGCAACGATACAGCTTCTCCCTAAAGCCTTTTTCTTATGGATAAAGTATTTTCCTGCACTAATTAAAGGCCTTTGAATAGGGTAGTCAAGCTTTGTTTCAATTGTTTTGTACCCGTCTTTCTTTTTAAATGAAACAGTATCCCCTGACGCAAATACTGTAAAGTTGTCTGGTACCGTTGCTTTTATGTGTATTGTCGCATGCTCTTCTTTTAACTTTGCTTTGGGATACCATGCATAATTGTCAAGTTGCCAGAAATTGTCTCCGAATAATCTATGAAGAATGTCTCCGGACAGGCGGGTGTAGAGAACTATTTTATCCCCTTTTTTTGCTCCTTGAGGAAGTTTTACCAATAATTTGTGGGAATAATGGATATAATCAGAGTCTTCTCCGTTTATTTTAAGAGAGTCAACCTTTAATTCTTTGGAACCTGATATCCTTCCTGTGTTGGTGTTTAAGGTGTAGTAGGAATTAACTAAATCAAATGTAAGCCCATTTAAAGTGGTTTCTGCGGTAATTGTAAGTTTTGCGTCAATGGTTACAAGGTCTTTTTGGGTGTTTACAACATTTAAATCAATATGTGTTACCGAAAAATCTGGCGCTGTTAATTCATAAACTTCTCTTTCGTAAGGCTGGTAGGCAATCTCGTACATTTCGTAATAGTCAATATACTTACTCTTCCTTAAATAAAACAATTGCTCGCTTTCAGTGTCGTCAGGGTCAAAAACATAGTAAAAATAACCTAAAGTTGTCTCAAAAACAGCAACGGTAATGTCGTTGTTTTGCAGTTTTGCCCCTGTAAAATCAATAGCCGGGTCTATAAAAGGGTTCTCCACTATAAACTTTTTCAGGCTTTCTGGCAATTTTATGTCTGATTGCAAAGGCGTTGTAGCGCCTAAATCGTTTGTTGTCAGGATATAAGCGTTGTCAAACTTTTTTGTAATTGTTAATTCACCGATGCTATTTGTGGTTGATATGTGAAATCTTTTTGTGTTTCTTTTAACAACAGGTATGCAGTATTTGTTTTTGATTTTTAATTTAAACTCCCCATTGTTAATTATTATTCCGCATTTTTTGTTAAGTGCTTTAACACCGAAAATGCTTTCTGAAGTAACGGTTAAATCCCCTAATTTAAAATTGGTAGATTGTATTTTCCCGTAAACTTCAGGGCTGTAAAGAGATTTTACCTGTTCCCTTAAAGTCTGGGCTTTTAAAGAAAAAAGAACAAAAAACGCGATTAACACCATCAAAAATTGTTTCAGTCTTTTCATTTTTCCTCCGTTGATTTTTATTACGGAAGATATTATACCTTAATAGCAGTCATTTTATAATGTTTTGTGTGCTAAAATAATCTTTAAGAGGCAATTATGGAAAGTATATACATTGTAATTAGAGGTGAAAAATACGGGCCTTACACAAAAGAGGCTTTAAAGACTTTTTTAAAAGAAGGCAGGATTACTCCTGATACTTTATGCTGGTACGCTGGGATGTCTCAATGGCTGCCATTAAGAAGCATTTTCCCTGATTTGTTAAATGAAATGCCGCCTCCACCTCAAACAATCCCCCCACAACCTCCGAATGAATATGTTAATCCTCAGGGAGTTAATAATGAAAAAAGTGGTGGTAAAGGCTGCTGTTTAGGCTGTCTCATATTCTTTATTTTATTTCTTGTTGTAATTGCAATAGGTGGATTTTTTATGTGGAAGTACGGGAAGCCGTATATTAAGCAATTCAAGTATCAATACCATTACCAGTACAATTCGTCAATGAATTTTAGCAATAATTTTTCAGAGAAGATCAATCCAATCCTATGGAAAAGTTAAGGGGATATTACAGGGAAATAAATTCCCCTTTAGGTAAGGTTTTGGCAGGCTGTGTAAAAGATTCCCTTGTGTTTTTGCAGTTTAAGGATACTTTTAATTTAAAAAATATTGAAAAAAGATATGGAATTAAGTTTGAAAAGTCTTTTGGAAATTTTTTTCTAAATAATGTTGAAAATCAATTAAAAGAATACTTTGAGAAAAAAAGAAAAAATTTTGATTTAGCACTTCATTTTATTGTGGGGACTGATTTTCAAAAAAAGTGCTGGGAAGCGTTAATGAAAATCCCTTATGGACAAACTATCTCATACTCAAAACAGGCTGAAATGGTTGGCAATAAAAAAGCGGTGAGGGCTGTTGCAAATGCAAACAGGTTAAATCCAATAGCCATTATTGTTCCCTGCCATAGAGTGATAGGTAAAAACGGTAAATTAACAGGCTATGCCGGGGGGATTGAAAAGAAAGAGTACCTTTTAAAACTTGAAGGCGCAATTTAGATTTTTTTTGCTATTTTGCCTCTAATATTTTTTTAATAATTAAATCTTTAGGAGGCATTCCGGAAAATCTTTCTTCAGTTTGATATACCCTGCACCCATACAGTATGTCCCTGTTTGCCATTCCTTCTTCTAAATCAACCCCGTTGATATGCACAGACGGAGAGCCGTAAAAATTAAGCCTTTTCGCATCTTCCAGATCCCTTATCTTTATAAACTCAATTTCAGCATCAACCTTTAATTCTTCAACAATCTCTTTAATAAGCTTTAAAGTATCTCTTGCATGAGGGCATCCGTCAAAGTATAAAATATCAATTTTCATAAATTTTCCCCTTTCTCAGGTTTTTTAAGTTCATAATCTGCAATTTTTTTTCTTAAAGTGTTTGGGGCAATTTCAAGAATCTTTGAAGTCCTTGTAATATTCCAATCAGTATAGTTTAAAACAAATTTGATATAGTTCTTCTCAACCTCTCTCAATGGCATTACCTTTTCAGGGATTGTAGCAGATACATTTAATTCCTTCCTTATATCACTTTCGTCAATATACTCAGTTTTGCAGTTAATAATTGCTCTGATAATAATGTTTTCAAGCTGTCTTACATTGCCTGGAAAGTCGTAGCTTTCAAGGAGTTTTAACGCTTTTGAGGTTATCCCTTTTACAGGGTAAAGCCTTAAATTTTTGTGTTTGTTTAAAAAGTAGTTTACAAGTATTGGTATATCTTCCGTTCTCTCTCTTAAAGGGGGAATTTTTATCTCCGCAACCGATAACCTGTAATAGAGGTCTTCCCTGAATTTCCCCTCTTCCACCAGTTTTTTCAAATCCTTGTTTGAGGCGGCTACAATCCTTGCTTTAAGAGGTATTTTTTTATGGCTTCCTATCCTTTCAAACTCTTTTTCCTGCAAAACCCTTAACAGTTTAACCTGAAATTCAAGGGGAATCTCAGAGATTTCATCTAAGAAAACCACCCCGTCTTCAGCCTGCTCTAATTTACCTATTCTTGTTTTTTCTGCTCCAGTGTAAGAGCCTTTTTCAGCACCAAATAGCTCAGCTTCAATTAAAGTTGAGGGAATTGCCGACGCGTTAATTGCAATAAAAGGTTTTGATTTGTCCATTGCCCTGTGTATTGCTCTTGCAACCAATTCTTTTCCCGTCCCGCTTTCTCCTATAATTAAAACAGGCACCCTGTTAACTGATACAAGTCCTATTTGTTTTAATGTCTCTGTAATGCCTCTACTTTTGCCTATTATTCTATAGTCTTCAACCTCTGTTTTCTTTATGTTTTCAACAACCTCTTTTTTTTCAACGCTTTTCATTTTTGCCTTTTCAATTAAGATAAGTATATCTTCAAGGTTTATCGGTTTTCTTAGATAATCAAAAGCATTCAATTTCATTGCTTCAATAACAATATCCATATCCTCTCTGCCTGTTACAAGTACAATTGGTGTTTTTATCTCTCTTTCCTTTGCCCTTCTTAAAAAGTCGAGTCCGGTAATGTCTGGCAAATGGTAGTCAAGAAAAACTATAGCTGGATTTTCTTCTAAAAGGGCTAAAAAGCCTTCTTCCCCGGTGTTTTTTGTGGTTGACATAATCCCGTGGGTTTCAAGTTGCAATTGCAGAGACCTGCAAAACATTTTATCATCATCAATTATTAAAATATTATTCATCTTTTCCCTCCATAGATGCTTTTTCAAGGATTATGGTGAATTTAGCTCCGCCTTCTTCTCTGTTTTCAGCAAAGATTTCACCATTGTGGTATTCAATTATTTTTTTTACTATGGGAAGTCCCAGCCCTGTCCCCGTCTCTTTTGTTGTAAAGAATGGTTTGAAAATCATATCTTTAACAGCCTTTGAC
The DNA here is from genome assembly GCF_016592575.1 of Thermotomaculum hydrothermale. NCBI lineage: Bacteria > Pseudomonadati > Acidobacteriota > Holophagae > Thermotomaculales > Thermotomaculaceae > Thermotomaculum > Thermotomaculum hydrothermale. The sequence goes on from NZ_AP017470.1 coordinate 145,582, forward strand.
AATCCCTTGCCAGTGTCTTCCACTGAAATAATTACTTTGTCTTTTTTCTCTTTTATGTAAATTGTAACCTTTCCCTTTTTTGGGTTTGCTTCAGCTGCGTTTTTAATTAAATTGGTTAATGCCCTTAAAAGGTGCTCCCTGTCTCCGTAGATGTATGCGTTTTCCCCTATCTCAGAAATTACAAAAGTCTTTTGCTCTAATTTTGAAATTTCAGACGACACAATCTCAAGAGCCTGCTCTACAAGGTCAACAGGCTTAATCCTTGATTTTTTTAATTCGATTGGTTTCCCGAAGTTGAGTAATTCTGAAAGCATGGTTTCAAGCCTTAAAACCTGAGTTTTTGTGATGTTAAGAAGTTCCGAGTAAGTTTTATCGTCTTTTAATTTATCGGCAACCGCTTTAATATTTAATTTAATAGAAGACAAAGGGTTTCTCATCTCATGGACAATGCTTGAACTTAACTCCCCTATTGCAGCAAGGCTTGATTTTTGAGCTAACTCTTTGCTTTGCTCTGTAAGTTTATCAATCATTGCATTGAATGCATCTGCTACAGCACTTGCTTCTTTTGTTTCATACCTGCCTATTCTTGCCTTTACATTTCCTTCAAGGATTTCCTTTGAAACCCTTTCAAGGTCTTTTAACGGTTCAGATAAGCTCTTAGATATCTTAATTGCTACGAAAATAACAATAACAAACACAATAACACCTGTTATTATTGACCTTTTAAATAGAATATTTATCCATCTTAATGTTTCGCTTTTATCAACTGTAATGACAACAAAGGAGTTAATCTTTTTTAACACCCTGTACCCTATAAATTTCTCTTTGCCAGATAAAGGTTTTTCAAAAATAGCCCCTTCTTTTTCATTTAATATTGCCTTTAAAAGAGGCTTTCCATTTTTTTCTATAAGCCTTTTATCGTCACGGTATTCCAATTGCAACCCATCTTTTGAGAGTATAAAAATTCTCCCTGTTTTTCCAAAATTAGGGGTTGTTTTGAGAAGTGTTTCAAAAATCTTTTTTAAATCAATGTTCGCAGCAATAAAACCTGTTGTCTCATTGGTTTTTTTATTTTTTAAGGTTGAAAATACTGTTAGAGTATTTAATTTATTTTGAATTAGCAGATATTTTTCTTTTAGAATTTTGTTTATTGTTTTTTCTGGTAATTGTTCGGGAAGGTTACTCCCTGAAATCTCTATAAGTTTTCCTTCAAGAGAGTATATCCCAACACCTTTATAACATTTATTGGTTTCGTAAAGGTGAAGCAAAGGGCTACATGAACACCCCATTGTGTGGCACATAGGTGTTGAATTACTTTTGTTTAAAGACATAATTGAGACAAGGGATAAATCATGTTTTATATCGTTTATTTGTTTGTTAAAATTCTCCTCTTTCCATTCTAAAATGGATTTTAGTTGACTGTTTTTTGTCTCTAAAATAGCCTGCGTGCTGCAATGGTGCCCCTGGTATATTAAAACAAGGAGAGGCAGCAGCGTTAATATTAAAAACCAGAATAAGATTTGCGTTTCTATACTTTTTTGTTTCATCTTACAACCCTTTTCCTTCCTATTTGTTTTATAAGCAAGTTTAATGCCATATTAAAAATCCCTTAAAACCCGTATAAATTCTGAATTTTTCTGTTTAATATTCTACAACACTATTCAGAAACTGAATACCTTTTAAATCCGTTGCTATTCAGTTTTTGAGCAGTTTTAAGTTGGCTTCCAAGATAAGTTATTTGTTTTGTTTAAATTATCGGTATGGCAGCCTTTTTGCAATATATAAGAGGAACGAATATTTTAGGGAGAAGAATATGGGCAAAAGAAAATTTATTTTAATCTGGATATTAATTGCAGGGGTTTCCGTTTTTGGAAATGAGAATGGTTATCTAAAAAATTACATTAACCTTATTAAAAGCAATAATCAAAAGTTAAAGGCGTTGAATTTTGAGCACAACTCTATTTTAAAATCTGCAGAATCTGAGAAATACCTGCCTGACCCTGTGTTTACAACAGGAATTTACCTTCAGTCTATTGAAACCAGGGTTGGAGCGCAAAAAAGCAAGTTTGGTATTTCCCAGAAAATTCCCTTTAAGGGAAAGTTGAAATTAAAAATGCTTACCAAGAAGGAACTGGCAAAGGCTGTGTTGGAGAAAATAAAACAAACCGAACTTGATTTAATTACAAGTTTTAAGAAAAACTACTATACACTTTCCTATTTAAACGAAAGGGAAAAGATTCTTGAACAACATATTTCACTTCTTAAAGATTTACATTCTGTAATTATGTCTTCTTATGAAGCAGGGAAGGGGAATTACTCTTCAATATTAAGGATAGAGTCTGAAATAGACTATCTTAAAAACTCCCTTGAAAGCGTAAGAGAGTTAAAATCTCCTGTTATTGCAAAACTTAATGAGCTTATGAATAGAAACCCCGAAGAAGAGATAAAGGCAATATCCCTTGATGAGTTTAAGATATTAAAAATAGGCAAAAACGAAGAAGAGAAGATTATAAAAGCCCTTTTTAGCACAAGCCCTGAGCTTAGAAGTATAAACTTTAAGATGAAGGCTGAAAGGTTAAACAGAGACCTTGCAGGTAAAAGTAGATACTCTGATTTTACAATAGGGCTTGACTGGATTAATACTTCAAAGGTAAACGGAAGCAGTATAAAAGACAACGGCAAAGACGGATTGATTTTTAAGATAGGGATGACAATACCGCTACACAGAAAAAAATACCACTATCAAATTGATGCCTCAAACGACAGGTATTTGAAAGAGGCAAGCGAACATGTAAACACAAAGAACGAAAAAGCCACAGGGATAAAAAAGGCTTTCTTTGACTATTTAGATGGGATAAGAAAACTTAACCTCTATCAAAATTCAATAATCCCCAGAGCCAAGGAGGCTTTAAATGTTTTAATAAGCGCTTATGAAAGTGAGGCTGGAAATTACCTTGATGTGATTGACGCTGAAAGGGTGCTTTTGCAGTTTGAATTAGAAGTTTTAAAAAGCAAAAAAGATATTCTTTCAGCAATTGCTGACATTGAAAGAATTTCAGGAATAAAAGATTTATCAAATTTAAATAATAAGGGAGGAATTTAATGAAAACCTTAAATAAAAATAAGTTAATTGTTGTTGTGGGAGTGGTTGCTCTTGTTGTCGGGCTTTTAGTGGGTAAAAGTTTTGGCGGTGGAGTGAATGTTGAGGTTAAACAATCGCACAAAAAAGAGGTTAAAGAAGATATAAAATACTGGACTTGCTCAATGCACCCTCAGATAAAAGCAGACAAAAAAGGTCTATGCCCAATATGTGGGATGGAACTTATCCCGGTTTACAATTCCTCAGAAACCAAAAACAGCGGAGACTGGGAGTTAACCTTATCAGAAACAGCTATAAAGTTAATGTCTGTTGAAACTGTAAAAGTAAAAAGAGGAGATGCATACCATACTTTAAGTGTTTTCGGGACAATTTCTGCAAGCGAAGAGAAAGAGTCTGTACTCACCTCATGGTTTGGGGGAAGGATAGACAAACTTTATTTTGAGGTAACTGGAGAGTTTTTGAGAAAGGGTAGCAAGATTGCAGATATATACAGCCCTGAGATTTACAAGGCTAAGAAGGAATTGATTGAGGCATTCGCATCTTTGAAAAAATCGGATAAATCACTGAACAAATATACAAGGTTAAGGTTTAAAGCGGCAAAGAAGAAGTTGAAACTATTAGGCTTGAGAGATTCTCAGATAGATGCAGTTTTGAAGAGAAATGAACCTAAACAGCATGTCTCTGTTTATGCTGAAAAGAGCGGGTATATTTTGAAAAAAACTGCAACCGAAGGGATTTATGTAAAAAAAGGAGCCCCTTTGTATAAGCTTGCCACCTTAGATAAATTGTGGGTGTTTTTTGATGTATACGAATCTGATTTAATCTGGGTGAAAAAGGGTGAAACTGTTGACTTTACAACAGATTCCTATCCCGGCAAGGTATTTAAAGGGAAAATAACCTTTATAGACCCTGTGGTTAATCCAAAAACAAGATCAGTAAGGGTCAGGGCAGACATAGACAACTCAGAAGGGTTGCTAAAGCCTGATATGTTTGTTAGAGGCACAGTTTATTCAAGGATAAGCGCTATAGGATTGGCAGATAGTGGCAGTAGTGAAAAGCCTCTTTTAATCCCCCTTTCAGCACCTTTGATTACAGGTAAAAGAGCAGTTGTTTATGTTGAAAAGAAAAAGGGAGATTTTGAAGGAAGGGAAGTGATTTTAGGTCCGAAAACAGATAAGGGATATGTTGTGTTAAAGGGGTTAAAAGAGGGAGAAAAGGTTGTTGTTAAGGGCAACTTCCTGATAGACAGCGAGTTACAGATAAGGGCAAAGCGCTCAATGATGTATCAAGGTGGAGAAGCCCCATCTACACATAACCACGGTGGCATGGAAATGGAAAAGAAAGCAAAAAAATCTACTCAATTAAAGGTTAGTAATGAATTTAAAAAATCCGCAGAGTTTTTGGTTGAGGATTACTTAAAAATCCAGAAGGCTTTAAGCAAAGACAATCTTGAAAGTGCTAAAAAAATTGCCAGAGATGCCCTTAAAAATATTAAAGGTATAAGAATGGAAGCCCTTGAAGCAAAACCTCATATGAGATGGATGAAGATTCAAAATGCCGTTAAAAGCAATTTAGAAGGTATAGGTAATTCAAAAACCCTGTCAGAAGCAAGGAGTTTTTTTAAAAACTTAAGTGAAGAAATAGAAAAGGCTTCAAAAGAGTTTAAACTAAACAGCAAAACCGTTTACAAATATTTCTGTCCTATGGCTTTTGACAACAAGGGGGCATATTGGTTACAGGATAAAGAGGGAACCGAGAATCCTTATTTTGGAAGCAAAATGTTTAAATGTGGTTCAGAGGTTGAAAAACTTAAACCTATCCCCGGTGGAGAGTCAAAATGAAAAACGAAAAAATAGAACCTAAGGGATTTCTGGAAAAGTTAATATACTTTTCTATAAAAAACAAACTGGTAATAGGCATATTTATAGCAATTATTCTCTTTGTAGGGGCAATGGTTTCACCTTTTGACTTTGATATTGCAGGAATTCAAAGAGACCCTGTTCCTGTTGATGCAATTCCCGATGTAGGGGAAAACCAGCAGATTGTTTTTACAAAATGGCCGGGAAGGTCTCCCCAGGATATTGAAGACCAGATTACATATCCATTGACAGTTGCGTTGCTTGGGATTCCAGAAGTCAAAACAATTAGAAGTTTTTCAATGTTTGGCTTCTCAACCATTTATGTAATTTTCAAAGAAAAAGCTGATTTCTACTGGTCAAGGTCAAGGATACTTGAAAAACTCAACAGTTTACCGCCAAATACCTTGCCTGAAGGGGTAAAGCCTTCTTTAGGGCCTGACGCTACAGCTTTGGGACAGGTTTTCTGGTATACACTTGAAGGGAGAGATAACAAAGGCAACCCAACAGGGGGCTGGGATTTGCAGGAGTTAAGGTCTATTCAGGACTGGTATGTAAGGTATGCTCTTTTATCTGCTGACGGGGTAAGTGAAGTTGCGTCTGTTGGGGGATATGTTAAAGAATACCAGATAGATGTTGACCCTGATGCTTTAAAGGCTTACGGAATAACTCTTGAGCAGGTTTTTAAAGCCGCCAAAATGTCAAACCTTGATGTAGGGGCAAAGTCTATAGAGATAAACAATGTTGAGTATGTTATAAGGGGAATAGGTTTTATTAAAAAAATAAAGGATATTGAGGATACAGTTATAACAGTCAGAAATAACACCCCTATTTACATAAAAAATGTTGCAAATGTAACAATAGGGCCGGCAATGAGAAGAGGAATTCTTGATAAAGAAGGGGCAGAGGTTGTAGGTGGAGTTGTTGTTGCAAGGTTTGGGGAAAATCCTTTAAAGGTAATCAAGAATATAAAGGAAAAGATAAAAGAGATTTCCCCTGGTCTTCCTTCAAAAAAGCTGAAAGACGGAACAGTTAGCAAGGTTACAGTTGTACCCTTTTACGATAGGAGCGGTTTGATTTATGAAACCCTGGGCACCTTAAAATCGGCACTAACAGAAGAAATATTTGTAACAATAATTGTAGTCCTTTTGATGGTAATGCACTTTAGAAGTTCATTGCTTATTTCAGGGTTGTTGCCCCTTGCAGTTATTATGACTTTTATAGCAATGAAGGTATTTAAGGTTGACGCAAACATTGTTTCTCTGTCTGGAATAGCAATAGCCATAGGCACCCTTGTGGATATGGGAATTGTAATTGTGGAGAATATTATCAAGCATTTAAGCGACCCTGACAATAATTTAAGTTTTTTCAATAAAGTGTTTGTTGCAACCAAAGAGGTTGGGGGAGCGGTTTTAACTGCCGTTTCTACCACAGTGATAGGTTTTCTACCTGTGTTTGCAATGGAAGGGCCTGAGGGGAAATTGTTTAAACCCCTTGCATTTACAAAAACTTTTGCCTTAATTTCAGCGATAATTATTGCTTTGACAATTATTCCTCCAGTTGCTCACCTTATTTTAAAAGCAAAAGTTAAAAGAAAATCTTTTCAGAAAGTCATTAACGCATCCTGGATTGTATTGGGGATAATATCTTTCTTTTTATTTTCAAAATTTGCAGGTATTGCCCTTGTCTTCCTTGGTATCTACCACCTGACAAAGGATAAAATAGCACCAAAATACACTAAATACGGGCTATATGTTATAAACGGGATAGCGGCTATAATTGTAGCAACCTTTTTGGCTGAACACTGGTTGCCTTTAGGGGCATACAAAGGGTTTACCCTTAACTTTCTCTTTGTGGTTTTGATTATTGGCTCAATATTATTGTTTTTCCAGATTTTCCAGTTTTTTTATCCCTCAATTTTAAGATGGGCTTTAAACAACAGGAAGTTGTTTTTGCTTATACCGGTATTTATAATCCTTTTCGGTGCTTTGTCATGGTTAGGTTTTGAGAAAATATTTGGCTGGTTGCCGGTTTCTGTAAAAAGGCTTGCCCCTGTTTCATACTTTGCACATAAATTTCCCGGGTTAGGTAAAGAATTTATGCCTCCTTTAGACGAAGGCTCTTACCTCTATATGCCGACAACATCAACCCATGCATCAATAGGGGTTGTTAAAGAGGTTTTAAAAATTCAGGACAGCAATTTTAAAAAAATACCTGAAATTGAAACAGCGGTTGGAAAATTAGGAAGGGCAGAGACTCCTTTAGACCCTGCACCTATCTCAATGATTGAGACTGTAATAAATTACAAACCTGAATATATTACTGACAAAAACGGCAACAGGCTTTTATTTAAGTTTAATCCAGATGAAGTTGATTATTACAGAGACGAAAACGGAAATCCTGTGTTAGCCCCGGACGGCAAGCCATATAGGGTTCAGGGTAGATTTGAAAGGGATAAATACGGAAAACTTATTCCTGATAAAGACGGTTCTCCCTTCAAACTCTGGAGGCCTGAATTAGACCCTGAATTAAACCCGGGAAGGGAATATTGGAAGGGTATAACTTCCCCGGACAACATATGGAAAGAGATTGTGGAAGCAGGGACAATTCCCGGGCTTACTTCCGCACCTAAACTTCAGCCTATTGCCGCCAGAATTGTTATGTTGCAAAGCGGAATGAGAGCCCCCATGGGATTGAAAATCAAGGGGCCTGATTTGAAAACAATTGAGAAAGTAGGCCTTGAAATTGAGAAGTTTTTGAAAGAGGTGCCCTATATTGACCCAAATACCGTTGTTGCAGACAGAATGATAGGAAAGCCTTACCTTGAAATTAACATTGACAGGCAGGCTATTGCAAGGTATGGAATCCCTCTGGTAAAGGTTCAAAATGCCATAGAAACCGCAATAGGCGGGAAAACAGTAACAACTACAATTGAGGGTAGGGAAAGGTACAATGTCAGAGTGCAGTATTTCAGGGAATTGAGAAATGATATTGACAAAATAGGCAATGTTTTAATCTCTTCACCTACAGGTGCTCAGATCCCCCTTAAACAGCTTTCAAAAATCAACTATGTTAAAGGCCCTCAGGTTATTAAGAGTGAAGACACATTTTTAACAGGCTATGTTATTTTTGATAAAAGGGGGGATTATGCAGAGGTTGATGTTGTTGAGCAGGCTAAAAGGTATCTTAAAGAAAAAATAAAAACAGGTGAATTGGTAATCCCTGCTGGGGTAAGTTACAGTTTTGCAGGAAACTATCAAAATCAGATAAGGGCTGCTAAAAAGCTGGCTATAGTTTTACCACTTGCACTTTTTACCATATTTTTAATTCTCTACTTTCAGTTTAAAAGGGTATCAACAACTTTACTGGTTTTCTCTGGAATTTTAGTGGCATGGGCAGGGGGATTTATACTTATCTGGTTTTATGGCCAGCCATGGTTTATGGACTTTAACTTTTTAGGGGTTAATTTAAGGGATTTGTTTCAAATGCACCACATAAACTTAAGTGTTGCAATATGGGTGGGTTTCTTAGCCTTATTTGGTATTGCATCAGACGACGGAGTTATTATAGCCACTTACTTAGACCAGATTTTTGAGGTGAGAAAGCCTGAGACAGTTGAGGAGATAAGAAAGGCTACAATTGAGGCGGGGAAGAAAAGGGTTAGGCCTGCTTTAATGACTGTTGCAACAACGGTTATAGCATTAATTCCTGTGTTAACCTCAAAGGGAAGAGGCTCTGATATTATGATTCCCATGTCAATTCCCACATTTGGAGGGATGATTGTAGTTGTAATAACTATTTTTGTAGTGCCTGTTTTATACAGTTTAATAAAAGAGATTTCGTTGAAAAGAAGTGGTAAAATATAGGTAATTTTTCAGCGAAAAATGTAAAAGAGGGATTCCCTGAAGGAGAAAGGTATGAATACCTACCATAATGAAAAAAAAGGTTTTATTGACCCTGTTTGCAAAATGGAAGTTAATGAAAATTCACAATTTAGCACAGAGTTTAACGGGAAAATTTATTATTTTTGCAGTAATCATTGCTATGAAAAGTTTATTAAATCTCCTGAAGATTTTGTTAAAGAGAAAAAGGATATTCATCATCACAGCGGACATGAGCATAAACACCACCATGTTGAAAATGGGCATCAAATTGACAACCATTCTCATCACACACACGGTAAAGAGGACGACCATGCATGTTGCGATACTGGATTAGATGAGGTTCAAAAAGAAGCGGAAAAGAATATTTCCAGAGTGTTTGAGGGAAAATCCATAATTTACACCTGTCCTATGCACCCTGAGGTTGAAAGCGACAAGCCAGGGAATTGCCCTAAGTGTGGAATGGCTTTGGAGAAAAAGGAAATTACCCTTGATGATGATGAAAGAAATCCTGAGTACGAGGATATGCTAAAAAGGTTTAAAGTAAGCGTTGTACTTGTTATCCCTTTGCTTATTCTGGCAATGGGCGACATGCTCCCCGGAGCGCCTATGTCAAAGTTGTTTTCGCCTAAGTTAAAGGTTATGCTTGAATTTGTTTTTGCAACCCCCATAGCAGTATGGGCTGCCTGGCCTTTCTATGAGAAGGCAGTTTTATCTTTAAAGGGGTTTAATCTTAATATGTTCACCCTTATAGGTTTGGGAGTTGCCATAGCATATATTTACAGTGTGGTTGCTGCATTTCTCCCGGGTATATTTCCCCCTGAGTTTTTAAGCGAAACTGGAGAGGCTCAGGTTTATTTTGAAGCGGCAGGGGTAATTGTAACCTTGATTTTGCTTGGTCAGGTGCTTGAATTGAAGGCAAGGACTCAGACTGGGGCGGCAATAAAGAAACTTTTGGGGCTTGCTCCTAAATCTGCAAGGCTTATAAGAGAGAACGGAGACGAAATTGATATCTCTATTGAGAAAATAAAGGTGGGGGATTTGCTCAGGGTAAGGCCTGGAGAAAAAATCCCTGTTGACGGAGAAGTGGTTGAAGGTGAAAGTTTTGTTGATGAATCAATGATTACAGGTAAGCCGCTTCCGGTTAAAAAGAAGAAGGGAGACAAGGTCATAGGCGCAACTGTTAATAAAAAAGGAAGCCTTGTTGTTAGAGCTGAAAGGGTAGGCTCGGATACAATGCTTGCAAGAATTGTAAAAATGGTCAACGAAGCCCAAAGGAGCAAAGCGCCTATTCAAAAACTTGCAGATACTGTTTCTGGTTACTTTGTGCCTATAGTTATTCTTGTTGCGGTTATCACCTTTATTGTTTGGTTTAAATTCGGTCCTGAGCCTAAATTTAGTTATGCAATTATAAATGCAATTGCTGTTTTAATTATTGCCTGCCCCTGTGCGTTAGGGCTTGCAACTCCAATGTCAATAATGGTGGCCACAGGGAAGGGTGCTACTCACGGCATACTTTTTAGAAATGCGGAAGCTATTGAAAAGTTTGAAAAGGTTAATATCTTAATTGTTGACAAAACAGGCACATTAACTGAGGGAGAACCTAAGGTTACAATTGTAAAGCCAGCAGAAGGGTTTACAGAAAATGAGGTTTTATTCTACGCTGCAACTTTGGAAAAAAGTAGTGAACATCCGTTAGGAGCAGCAGTTGTTAACAAGGCTCTTGAGTTAGGATTGTCTCTAAAATCTCCTGAGAAGTTTCAGTCTATAACCGGAAAGGGAATTGCAGGCAAAGTTGACGGTAGAGAGGTCTATGTTGGAAACAGAAAAATTGCTGAAGAGTTTAACATTGATATTTCAGGGATAAAAAATGAGGCAGAAAAACTTCAGCAAGAAGCCTATACCGTAATTATGGTAATTGTTGATTCAAGACCAGCGGGAATTATAGGAATTATTGACCCTATTAAAGAGACATCTCTTGACGCTATTAAAACCCTGCACAAATTAGGTATTAAGGTTGTAATGGCTACGGGAGACAATAAGAAAACCGCTGAGGCTGTTGCAAACAAGTTAGGTATAGACAGTGTTTTTGCAGAAGTGTTGCCTGAAGACAAGGTGAATCTTGTTAAAAAGTTTAGAGAAGAAGGCGATATTGTGGCAATGGCTGGTGACGGAATAAACGATGCCCCTGCTTTAACCCTTGCAGATGTAGGAATTGCTATGGGAACAGGAACCGATATTGCAATTGAAAGTGCCGAAGTGACCCTTGTTAAGGGCAATTTGCAGGGTATTGTAAAGGCTTATCAATTAAGTAAAGCTACAATGAGAAACATCAAACAAAACCTTTTCTTTGCTTTTATATACAACTCTGTTGGTGTGCCGGTTGCAGCGGGGGTGCTTTATCCTTTTTTCGGCATACTATTAAGCCCAATAATAGCAGCTGCTGCTATGAGTTTTAGTTCAGTATCTGTAATTGGCAATTCATTAAGGTTACGAAATATAAAATTATAAAAGGAGTTTTTATGTGGAATTATCATTATATGGGATATGGAGGATTTATGATGTGGTTAGGATTTATTTTTATAATTGTTGTTTTGTATATTGTTTTAAAAAACTCTGGTGCATTAGCGGGGGTTTCAAACTCTAACAAAAATAAAACACCAATGGATATACTTAAAGAAAGGTATGCTAAAGGAGAGATTACTGAGGAAGAGTTTGAAAGAATGAAGAAGAATCTTTAATCATTTTTTGCTAAAAGCCCCCAAAAGAGGGGCTTTTTTATTTTTACTTAAATTCACTGCGTTATCTCTTTTAAAAATTCTTTGCTTTTTATTGCTACATTTTTCATTATTTTCCCGGGAATACCGGAAAAAATCTTTGACATTAAAGAGATATTGATTTTTGACACATACACATTGCCATTTTTGTCTTCGTAAATAGTCCATGAGCAGGGGATAAGCCCGGATAGTTCAGGATTATTGCTTACAAGCATATTGGCATTTTTAGGATTACACACAAAATAGATTTTACAGTTTTTAATAGATTCAAAGTTAAGATTTTTATTTTTTTGAAATTGATAAAAATCCCAAGTATCTATGGGTAATCCCCAGCCTTCCGCTTTGTTTATTGTGTTTTCCAGCCTTTTGCAGGTTTCTTCAAACCCGTATTTGCTTTTTACGGTTGTAATTGCATTCTTTCTGGTGAAAACAATAAAAAACACACTTACAAGAAAAATGGTAATTAAAGCGGTTAATATAATAGTTAACATGTTACCTCCTTTCATAGGTTTTAGAAGTGCTATTAAATAGTTTCAATCTTTGCTTCACTAAAAGTTTTGCTAAAAAAAGCCCGGGGGTGGGTATCCCGGGCTTAAGTTAATAATAATGATAAATAGTTGGGAGAGGTTAAAATTAATTCATTCCTCCCATTCCGCCTCCCATTCCGCTGCCGTCCATATTACCCATTGCATCGGGAATTGGAACTAAAGGAATGGCTGTCTGGATCCCATTGCTGTTTATTAAAACAAGGGGGACAATGCCGTCATCTTCTGCCCTGATTTCAATAACTCCTTTGAAATTATTGATACCTTGATACTCGCTTAAGAAATTTGCAAGTATATCAACTGTTTGCTGGCCTGCCAACAGAGTTATGTCTTTTCTGAAAACTTCTACACCGTTAACATCTTTTAAGATTAAAGTTGCGTTCATATCTGTGTCTGAGGTGTTTACCATTGCAAGCCCTGTAATATTGTTTTCATCGTTTACAATGGGAGCGGCAAAGCCTCTCATCATTCCTGCCATAAACCTCATTCCGTTTGTTCCTACCTGAGTGGCGAGAACGCCGTTGCTGTCAAATCTCTTGTACTTTACTCCTAAAAATACATGGTCGCTCATCATTCCATGATTACCGCTATTATCGCCCATGCCGTCACCCATATCGGTGGTCTGGTCATTTTCATCAACAATATAGGTTGCCCAGCCGATAACTTTTTCGTTTTCCGGGTTTCCAAGTGTTACTTCTACCATTCCGCCTGCTGGTACTGTTATTTCAAAGTTGTCTCCAAACTGCCCATTTACATCAAGGGCAAGCCTGCTTCCATCCTGGTTGTAAAAATATAAAGTTCCAGTTGCATCCTCGCTTATCCCAGGGTTAAAAACAGTTATGACAGTCTGATATCTCCCACCTATATGGATATGTGGGATTACCAGGTTATTCTCCATCTCCATACCTTCGTGATTCTGGTGAGTTCCTGTGTTTCCGTCCATATCATTGTGTGCAGAGGCCAACCCCACACTTAAAATCATTGCCGCAAGTAGTATAAAAAGTTTTCTCATAATTTCTCCTTTATCTCTTTACTTTGTTAGAATTAGCGTTCTGGTTATTCTGGTTTGTTGACATCCATTTGTCCATCATTGATTTACAATAATTGCACATCTCACCATTTTTCATCATTTCAGCAGTGCAGGTGCATTTGGACATATCAAAGTTGTGCATTTTCATCATTTTTTTGTGCATTTCCATCATTGTTTTTTTGTCCCAATTTTTCATATAATTCCTGCAGTGGTCCATCATATACATTTGTTTATTGTTTTTCACCTTACTATTCTGATTGTTGGCACTGGTGTGCATCCAGCAACCATTCATCATATAAGTTTCATTCTTCTGTGCATTTGCCGGTGTCTTTTCAAGTTCAATCCCTTCTTCTTCCATCTGTTTAATATACTTGTCCGGGTTTTTCATAAATTCAGCAGGGCAACCTTCGCATCCGAAATAAATCCTTTTACCCTTGTAATCCACATATAGGTTTTTGTTAATGTCCATTTTGCAGATTGGACACTTTGTTTGAGGTTTTAATTTCTTATCGCTTTTTGCGAATGAGGTAATACCGAATATAAGCCCTAAAACAACTGTTAAGATTAATAATTTTTTCATTTCGTCCTCCTAAAAATTTAGTACACTCTATTTATTGCAACTCCTGTGCCAGAACAACAAATGCTTTAAAGTCAATAAATTATGTTTTTGTTTGTTTTGAATACTATTCAAAAATTGATTTAAGGTGTTCAATTTTTGAGTATTAGTTTTTTTTGATTTTTTGGAATATTATTTTAAAATAAAAACATGAATACAGTTAAGAAGCCCTGGTTGAAATTTTATGGAAATATACCTGAATCTTTAGATTATCCTAAAAAATCCCTCTATCAGGTTGTTAAAGAGAATGCAAAAAAACACGGAAACTCAATTGCATACAAGTTTTTAGGTGCATCCTATACATACAATCAACTTATTGAAAATATTGAAAAATTTGCTTCAGGGCTTAAGTCTCTGGGCTTTAAAAAAGGGGATACCATGAGCATTATAATGCCTACATGCCCTGAAGGGATTGTTGCTTTTTATGCTGTAAACAAGTTAGGCGGAATTGCAAGTATGGTGCATCCCCTTTCAACTGAAAAAGAGATTGAGTATTATTTTAATTTAAGCGATTCAAAGTATGTTTTAACCCTTGATATGTTTTACGAAAAGGTTGAAAATGCTTCAAAAAATTCAAAGGTTGAAAAAATAATTGTCTCAAAAATATCAAACTCAATGCCATTCCTTAAAAAATCAATATACAACCTCTTTATGTCAAAAAAGGTTAAGTTAGGTGAAAAGGCGGTTAAGTATAATGATTTAATAAATATTAAAGACTATGTTGAAGATGCTGAGGTAAATACAAATGAATTAGCGGCAATTCTGTACAGCGGTGGTACAACAGGTTTTCCAAAAGGGGTAATGCTTTCAAATTACAATTTAATTGCAGAGGGGATGCAGGTTTCAGTCTGGGGGGGTTTAAACGAAGAGGATACAATATTGGCAATTCTCCCAATTTTTCACGGTTTTGGTTTAAGTGTTTGTATAAACGCTGTTTTTATGGGGGGAGCAAGGTCAATTTTAATCCCCAAGTTTGAATTAAATGATTTAATTAAGACGATAAAGAAGGAAAAACCAACCTTTTTAATTGGTGTTCCCACTCTGTACAAGGCTTTTGTTGATAGTGAGGATTTTAGAAAGATAAAACTTGACTTTTTAAAGGCTGCATTCTGTGGGGCAGACACTTTGCCTGAAAAGTTAAAGAGAGACTTTGACTTGCTTGTTGAAAAAAGCGGCGGAAAGGCAAAGTTGCTTGAAGGATACGGCTTAACTGAGGCTGTAACCGCTGTTATGGCTATGCCTTTAAACCACTATAAACCAGGCTCAATGGGGGTTCCATTCCCTGATATGCTTGCAAAGATTGTTGAACCGGGAACGGATAAAGAAAAGGAAACTGGTGAGATAGGAGAGATTGTTTTATCAGGGCCTGATGTTATGCTTGGTTATATAAAGAATAAGGAAGAAACAGAAAGGGTTTTAAAGAGGCATTCAGACGGCTTAACCTGGCTTCACACAGGTGATTTAGGCTATATGGATGAAGACGGCTTCTTTTACTTTAAGCAGAGATTAAAGAGAATGATTAAGGTTTCTGGATACAATGTTTTTCCAGCAGAGGTTGAAAATGTGCTTATAAATCACCCATTGGTAAAAAATGCCTGCGTTATAGGTGTTGAAGACGATTATCAGATGACGAGAGTTAAGGCATTTGTGGAACTTGAAGACTTTTCTAAAGCAAGCGATGAGTTGAAAAAAGAGTTGATTGAGTATGCTAAAAAGCATTTGATAAAGTGGAGTTGCCCTAAAGAAATTGAATTCAGGAAGGAATTGCCGTTAACAAAGATTGGCAAGGTTGACTTCAAGGTTCTTGAACAGGAAGAAAAGGAAAAAAGGCTTAAAGAAAAGAAAGAAAAATAATCTAAAATCATATTTTTAAAAATTTAGAAAAAAACAAGCCCCCTCAAAAGGGGGCATCTTTATGTGAAATAAGGAGGTCTGCCGTATTTACACTATTTTAGACGAAGGCTTTAAATAAAAAGTTTATACCTGTAAATTTAATATCTCAAAGATTGTGTCAAGGTCTTTGTCTCCCCTTCCAGAAAGATTGACAATTATTATTTTGTCCTTAGGCAAAGTTTTTGCGAACTTTATTGTATAGGCAATAGCGTGAGAGGATTCAAGGGCAGGGATAATCCCCTCAACCTCGCTTAAAATCCTTAATGCATCAATTGCCTCTCTGTCTGTTACTGCAACATACTTTGCCCTTCCGGTTTCTTTCAAAAATGCGTGCTGAGGGCCGACTGATGGATAATCAAGCCCTGATGCAATTGAGTATACAGGTGCAGGGTTGCCCTTTTCGTCTTTAAGCATAATTGAGTTAAAGCCGTGCATTATTCCCTCTTCCCCAAAATTCAAGGTTGCAGCATGCTCTCCAAGTTTTTCTCCCTTCCCAAGCGGTTCAACTCCGATTATGTTAACCTCTTTGTAATCAAGGAATTGGTTGAAAAGCCCTATCGCATTGCTTCCCCCACCGACGCAGGCAATCAGATAATCAGGAAGCCTTCCCTCATGCTCTAAAATCTGCTTTTCTGCCTCTTCCCCCACAATCTTTTGAAAATCTCTAACCATAGACGGGTATGGATGAGGTCCAACAGCTGAGCCTAATGCGTAAAATACATCCTCGTGGTTTTGAACAAATGCGTTTAATGCGGCATCAACAGCCTCCTTTAAGGTTGCAGCACCTTCGTTTACCTCAATTACATTTGCCCCTAAAAGTTTCATTCTCAATACATTTGGCGCCTGTTTCTTTACATCAACTGCCCCCATGTAAATGTCACAATCAAATCCAAACCTTGCGGCAACAGTTGCTGTTGCAACACCGTGTTGGCCTGCTCCTGTCTCTGCAATCAACTTTTTCTTTCCCATTTTCTTTGCAAGCAATGCTTCCCCGATTGTGTGGTTTATCTTGTGCGCACCTGTATGGTTTAAATCTTCCCTTTTAAGGTAAATTTTTGCTCCACCGCAGTACTCTGTTAACCTTTCTGCAAAGTATAAGGGGGATGGCCTTCCTGCATAGTGCTTCAAATAATACCTAAACTCTTCCTGAAATTCCTTTGTTGGCACTATTGTTTTATAAGCCTCTGCTAACTCATCAAGTATAGGCTTTAAAACCTCTGGCACATAAGCGCCGCCAAATTTACCAAAAAAGCCTTCCCTTAAATTCTCTTTTTTCTCCTGAATGTGTGTAGCTGTATTCATAAAATCCTCCAATTTTTTTTATTAAATAGAAATAAAATAAGTAAATAGAATAAGTTATAAAAATACACCTAAAAAAGGGTATTTAACAAGATTGTTTTAATTAAATAAGGGGATTAAATTGTGAGGTTAGCTACGCCACATCCAGGAGGCAACTTCAACAACATTTAACTGCGGATAATTGATTTTTCTCATATCTGCCTCCTGCAAAGTAAGTTAAAAAGAATTTAAAGCATTGGCTTTCATTTGTCAAGCATTTTAATGAAAATTTTTTTATAGCATGCTTTTCCCTCTCTAAAATCATTTTCAAGGTGCTTTTAGGAGGATTATTCCCTCTTTTGGGGGGATTGATACTGTTGAATTTGCTTTCCCTTTTTGGTTTGTTAGTGAATCAATTGTTTTGTACATCCCGTTTAAAGGTAAATTTAATGTTTTTTGAGAGTTGTTGCATATTGCAACTCCGTTTTCAAAGTACCTTATTGAGTACATTGTGTTTGTGTCTGAATAAACCTTTATGTTGTCAATAAGTGTTTTCCCCCTGTTCTTTATTCCAAATACAATTTGATAATCGTTTGCATTTTTAAGTTTACAGGATGTTTTAAATGTGGATGTTTTTAAGATTGGAGAGTTTTTCCCGAAGTATTTGTCTATGTTTAAGTCATAGTTTTCACTCTGGCTTTTTGAGCGAATGACAAAGTAAAACTCTGTGTTTTCTTGTTTTTCAAGTATTTTGTAATCAAACTTAACAATTATCTCATTTTCAGGGGTAAGAGAGTTTGACGGAGAGAATAAAAATTCGTTCCACTCATCGGTTGAGTTTGTGCTGTCTGCCAGTATTGATTTTCCATCAATTCCGTTTTCTGTTATCTCGCCAAATTCATTTGTTTCCCAGCTGTTGTTTTCAAAGTCGTTTGTTAAAACAGGGTTTTCAATCACAATCTCCCCATCATCTAAAGGTACTCCAAGGTCAATAAGGTATTCAGGGTAAATCCAGTGTTCAGAGTGGGTTTGTGAGCCTGCGTCGTAGGAGTAATATCCATCTGAAATTAAAGCACTTGCAAGCCCGAACCTCATTTTTTTTAAGTCATTTTCTCCCCCGCAGGCGTTAATTGTATTTAATACAGGCTTTTTCATTAAGTTGCATAGTTTTCTGTAAGTGTTTACCTCGTTATACCAGTTGTCCCACTCAGTAAACTCTTCAATTAAAGCACCGTTTAAGTATTTGTAAAAAGCATAGCCGCCATTCCCCATAAATAGTGAGTTTGATGTTAATGAGTTAAACCTGGCAAGCATTTCATCCATTCCGTCTTTCCAGGAATTGTCAATTAGTTCGGTGTTGTCTCCTATTGAATCTCCGTTAATGTCAATGCACTCATCAATCCAGGAAATGTTGTCCCAGCAATTGTCAACATAAAATCCATCCCACAGTTTGCAGGATAAAACATTGTTCACTATAAATTCAGCAAAGGTTGTGTTCCACTTTTTCCCATTGACTTCAGGGCAAAGGGATGAGCAGTTTAGCATCCAGGTATCTTCCCAGAAAACAATGTGTTCCCCGTTACAGTTTTTTAGCCACCAACTGTCTTTAATGTTTTGCCATAGTTTATACCTTAATGAATTCTCATCGTAAAGAGGCGAGTCTGTTTCAATCTCTTCCGCTGTCATATAGCCAAGGATTTTTATTTCAGGGTTTATCTTTTTTATGCTTTTTAAAATATCCTGTTTTGCATTTCCCGTTTCCATATCAAGCACAATTAAATCCATCTGCGAAAGGGGTGTTATGTCACTTTCATTAACATCCCCTAAAAAATAGTTTGCAATTTGAGGAAATCTTTTTGATTTTAACTTTTCTCCGTTAAAAAATGTGTGCCTGTCCTGTTCATTGTTCCCTGAGATAATTATTGGCGCTGGAATCGGGTAATTGCTTTTTAACTCAATTTTGTCAAAGTTTTCAGGGGTTAACCCTTGTATAAAGTTTGATACAAGCTTAACATTTTTGCTGAATTGGTTTAATTCAAATAAGTTGTCTCCAACCTTTTCTTTCCCTTTATAAGCGCTTAAATATATTTTTACCGGGAAACTGTTAAAGTTTGCAATTGCCAATCCTGACCAGTCAAACCAGTTTTCAAATTTATTGTTAATTAAAAAGTGTTTTGAAAGATTGTCCGGTTTTATCGGGAAAGCGCAGATTGACTGTCTCCCTTTGAATCTGTAATAAAGTGTTAACATAATGGCATTGTTGCTTTCAATTTTGTACAGGCTTGAGAAGTCTAACTCGCTTCCGCTTTTTAGTGCTATTTTTGAGTATGGGGGAATTGTAATTGTTTTTGATTCTCTCTTGCCAGTTAGGATTATTTTTGTTTCATAGTTTGATGGATTTATTAGTTCAACTGAAGTTTCCCAGTTTTCCTCTGCTATGTGGTTTAGATAAAATGTGCCACTTGCCATTAATTGGCCTTTAAGGAATAAATGCCTTGTCTGGCTGTTGTTACCTGAAATAAATATTGGGGAATAGATTTCTCTGTTTGAGGAGACAATTAAAAAATCAGGGATTGTATCATTTAAAAATATGTTTTTTAGCGTTGATACAAATTTTGAGTAAGGGTTAAGTGTTGTGTTGAATTCGCTTATTTTTTCTCCGTTTTTGTAAGCGGTTATATTCAAGTTTATTTTTTCGTTTAAGTGATTGGCAATAGCAATGCCTGACCAGTCAAACCAGTCAGGTTGTTTTACAGGGATAATCCATTTGCTATTGCTTTTTTCATTCAGGTTAAAACTTGAAACAGACTTTGTGTCTTTGTATCTGAAGGATAGATTGATGTGAATTGAATTTGAGAATGAATTAACCAGAACAAAGCCGTTTTTTCCAAACTCATTGTTTGTTAATGTTATTGCTTCAAGAGGGTTTATTAAAATTGGTTTTTCAATTTTTAATTTCCCACTTTCATACTTTTTTAATGTTAAATAGCATTCTTTCCCTGATTCGTTGAATATTTTTGCTGTTGTGTGCCAGTTTTTCTCTGCAATGTGGGGGATAACAAAGGTATGAGGCTTTGAATTCGCAATATTTTTAAAAAGGTAAAATAGGTTTTTTTCTTTTAAGTTTTTATAAACAATTCCGCTGTACTTTTCCGGGCAATTTTCAATGTTTTCTGGATAGTCTGCAAACGGTGTCCAGAATACAACTCCGTCTGTTAATCCCAACTCCAGAGGGATAGTTTTTTTTAAGTAATTGACTAATCCCTCTTCCCCCTGTTTAAACTCCCCATTTTGCCAGATTTTTTCAGAAGAATAGCAGGTTTCAGTAATCCACAAAGGTTTGTTGCCGTAATCTTTTAAAATATTTTTATTCATCTCAATTTGATTGACAATTTGAGATGGGGTTTTGTAATTTGTGTGTATGTTTAGAATGTCAAAGTTGTTGAAAGCAGGGTAATTGGTGTTTCTTAACAATTTTTCAAGGTAATTCGGGTGTGAATTTATAGAATTTATATCCTGTGCCAGTCCCCCTATTAAAACCTTTGCATCTGGGTTTCCGTCTTTTATCCCGTGGTAAAAATAGAATAGCATTTTTGCATATTCCGCTGATGTGTCGCTTGAATTAACACTTTTTAAAAAATCTGTGTCTTCTTCATTCCACAACTCATAGTAAAAAACGCTGTCCTTGTACCTTTCCGCAAGGGTTTTTGCAAAAAGGTAAAGGTAATCGTAACCGCTTCCCTCACTGAATGGGGATTGGTAATCCCCTATTTTTTCGTCGGTTGGTGCATAAAAGTAATAGTCAGGTGCATTTGGATTTGAGCTAACCCATTTTGGACACCACGCAACAGCAATCAATGGATTTAAGTTATACTTTTTTAAAGTGTTGATTAGCAAATCTTCATTTTCAAAGTTAAATTTATCTTTTTCAGGGTTTAGCATATCCCATATTGCGCCAATCCTTACCCATTTTGCCCCGCTTAAACTTGCTTTTTTCAATGTGTTGTCAATTGTTTGTGAATCTTCCCCCTCCAATCCGACAATGTGCACTCCCATCCTTGATGACAATGTTTTATTTTTTGAAAGTGTGTTAGCCCTGCTAATTGCGTATTTAACTGTGTTAAATAGATTTTTCTCCTCAATCTCATTTAAGTTGAACAGGTTTAGAGAGTTTATGTTGAGGGAATCAAAGAGTAAAATTCGCTTCAGCAACTCTTCATTACTGTTTGATTCAATGTCGTAAAGATAGGTTGAGCAGGCAATCTTTTTTGCGCTTACCTGTTTAATCAAAAAAATTAATTCATTATACTTTTCTAAATTGTGTTCATTTGAATCAACTAAAATCATTGTGTAAGGTATATCTGCAATTTTGCAGGCTTCTTGGTAATCTATTCCATAATCTTCTAATGCCCACTTGTCTGCAAGTAAATGAGGCCTGAATGGTATGCTTTTGCCACTTTTTACTATTCTATTTTTTATAAATTCAAGCAATCGGTTAACCTGATTTGCCCTCCATTCAAGCCAACTATTATAAATCTCTTCATTGTTGAAGATATAATCTGCCTTTTCTTCAGGGGAATTTCCCTCAACATTGATTCCAGTATCACTTTCAAATGCTTCAACTGAAAAGTTATCAAAACTTGAATATAAGGTTAAATCCTGATTTTCAATATAGTATTCAGCCCATTGAAAGTTGTCGTTTAAATCAATACCGTCAATGTTGTAACTAACCAACTGGTCAATTAAACTGGCGAGTAAATTCTTGTATTCATCTTCCTTTATAACCCTTGCAGGGGGAATAATTCTCTGAAAATAATCATTGCTGTTATAGTAATCTGACGGTTTGCCGTTTGAGAGAATTGAAATCCAATCCGGGTGAAGTGATAAAAAGTATTCATTCGGCATATTTATCCAGGCATATACCTTTAATCCTTTCTGATGGGCAATTTTTATAACATTTTCAAAGTAATTCTCTTCAACCCCCTCTGCAAGGGGTAAAACTGAATTTGGGAAAAATGCCACACTTTTACCATCCTCCACAAACTCGTCTGTTGCAGGAAGGATAATTGCATTAAATCCCATTTCTTTTATTTTTACTATTGTCTGTTCAATGTTTGAATTGCCAATGTGCGAGGGAAAGTACACACCAAATTCTTCAATAGAAAATGCAAGGCAGGATGTAAAGATTAAGAGAAAAAAAGCAATCTTTTTCATGATTTTTCTTCTTTTTAAATTTAAGCAATTATAGTGAATTTGCAAGAAATTTTTTAAAACATTGCAGCAAGGATTTTAGCCCAGAGCATCATTGAGATCATAGCAACAGGGTAAACAGCGGCATAGGTTATCATTGGGGTGTCTGAATCTGAAAGAGAGGTGGCAGCAGCAAGCCCCGGGGTTGATGTCATCCCACCTGTAATAATCCCGCTAAGCCTTAAATAGCCGTATTTCAGGAAAATCAGGTTGATTATTAAAACAACAACCATTGGCAAAAGGGTAATCAATGCACCGTAAAGAAAAAGGGAAAATCCGCTTGTGTGGATAATCTGCGCAAAGGTGCTTCCAGCCTTTACCCCAACAACTGCAAGGAAAAAAACAAGCCCCAACTCCCTTACAAAGTTTACTATTGCCCCGGGGGCACGCCATATAATTGGCCCTGTTTTTCCTAAATTGCTTAAAACAAGCCCTGAAAATAGAATTCCCCCGGTCATTCCCATTTTTAGAGAGATAACTTTTCCAAATGAAACAGGTATCATCCCTATCAAAATCCCTATAACCATTCCTAAAATTACAGCGTAAATATTTCCCTCTTCAAGCGCCTTTAAATCGTCTCCAAAAATGTTTTTAATCTCATTCATAACAGATTCTTCTCCAACAACAGTAACCCTGTCTCCCCACTCAAACTTTCTGTCAAGCATTGCAGGAAATTCAATCCCGCTTCTCCTTATCCTTGTAATTGTTGCATTAAAGTATGAGTTTAATGCTATATCCCTGACAGTTTTTCCAATAATTTCCCTGTTTGTTACTACAAATTTTTTAACTGTTAGGCTTCTTGAAGGTATTTCCCTGTCTGTTTTGCCCCCTAAAAGGTTTGTTGCATTTTCAAGGTTTTCAGGTGTTCCAACAACTCTTACAATGTCCCCTTTAAGCAATTTTGTTTCAGGTTTGGGAACAAAAATTTTATCCCCTCTCATTACCCTTGAAACAACGCACCCTGTAACAGTCCTGAATTTTAGTTCCCTTAAACTTTTGCCAAAAATGGCAGGATTTTTAACTTCATTATGGATAAAACCAATCTTCTCTTTCTCATTCTCCTGTTTGTTTTCTTCCCCCTTTTTAATAAAAAAAGGAAGGAGTTTAACAAATACAATTACTCCAATAACTCCAAATGGATAGGCAATTCCGTAACCTGTTGAGGTAAGGGGGGAATTTGTTGCCTCCTGTGCAGCGGCAAGCCCCGGGGTTGAGGTTAATGCACCTGCAAAAAGCCCAATTGCAATTTCAGGTTTTACATTGAAAAAATATATAATTATTGCTGTAACAATTGCCCCGATTGAAACTATTGCAAATGCAAGCATATTTAATGCAAAGCCGTCTCTTTTAAAGAATGAAAAAAACTTTGGGCCAGCCTGTAAACCTATTGAATAAACAAAAAACAAAAGCCCCACCGTTTTAAAGGAAACAGGGGCATCTAACCCTAAATGCCCTGCAAGTATTGCCACAAACAAAATTGCAGAGGATTCAAGGGAAAAGCCTTTTATTTTTATTCTGCCGATTAAATACCCGATAGAGATAATTAAAAAAAGTGTAAACACCTGGTTTTTCCCTAAAAAATCAAGCACCATATTCATAACATTGTAAAATTTATCACAAAATCTTTTTTTCTCAACCCTCAATTGAAAGAAAAATTCTAAATTTTTATTCCAAACCTAACTCCCAAAACCCAGTACCCAAAACCTAAAACCTTTTTTAACTTTTTTTCGTCAAAATTCCTGGCACTTGGTCTTTTTGAGTGCTAATTTGAGGGTGAAATTTTTATTCTTTGTATTAAAATATTCTATGGTTTCTTGACAAAAATTTGATTTAAATAAATCTCTTTAAAAGAGGTGGCTATGATTAAGGTTGAGGGATTAACCAAGTATTACGGCGATTTCCTTGCAGTTGATAACATTTCTTTTGAGGTGAAAAAGGGGGAAATTGTCGGGCTTTTAGGCCCTAATGGTGCGGGTAAAACAACCACTTTAAGGATTTTAACAGGCTATCTTCTTCCTTCAGGGGGAAGTGTAAAGATTAAAGATTACGATATTTACAAGGATTTAAGGGAGATTAAAAAGACAATTGGTTACCTTCCTGAGACAACTCCCCTTTACGGCGAGATGCTTGTTTACGATTATTTAAACTTTGTTGCTGATTCAAAGGGGATTGAGGAAGAAAAGAGGCTTGCCGAGTTAAAGAGGGTTGCTGATGTTTGCCAGATTAAGGATGTTATGCACAAGCCTGTTAATGAATTGTCAAAGGGTTATAAGCAGAGGGTTGGGCTTGCCGCCGCTATGCTTGGAGACCCTGATATTCTTGTTTTAGACGAACCAACAAGCGGGCTTGACCCTAACCAGATTGTTGAGATTAGAGAGATAATAAAAGAGATAGGGAAGGAAAAGACTGTTTTGTTTTCAACACACATTTTAAGCGAGGCTGAAGCAACCTGCGACAGGCTTGTAATTATAAGTAAGGGAAAGATTGTTGCAGACGGGAAAACAGAGGAATTGAAAAGGGGAAGAGACAAATTTATCGTTAACCTTGAACTTGAAAATGTTGATAGTAATACTGCAGTTAATGAGTTGAAAGTGGTTAACGGTGTTGAAGATGTTAAGGTTAACTCTGAAAACGGTTCATTGAAACTGACACTTGAGGGGAAAGAGGATTTCAGAAGAGAGGTTTACTCGCTTATAAAGTCAAAAGACTGGGGATTGCTTGAGATGGCAAGGGCCTCTGAGACACTTGAAGAAATCTTCAAAAAACTGACGAGGGAGTAGGGCTATGAAGGTGTGGACAATTGCTAAAAGAGAGTTTAAAAATTACTTTGTATCTCCCGTTGCATACATTGTAATTGGCGTGTTTTTGGTTGTTGTTGGCTGGTTTTTCTTCTCCACATTTTTTATATACAATCAGGCTTCTTTAAGGAAATTGTTTGACCTTTTCCCCTATGTGCTTGCATTTATTATTCCTGCAATTACAATGAGGCTTTTTGCAGAGGAAAAGGCTCAAGGCACAATTGAAACCTTAAAAACTCTTCCATTTAACGATTTTGAAATTGTTTTCGGCAAGTTTTTAGGGGCGTTTTTCTTTTCCATTGTTATGCTTCTTCCAACATTGAGTTATGTTATTTTTGTTTCAAGGATAGGAGACCTTGACGGGGGCGCTGTTTTTGGCGGTTATTTAGGTTCAATTTTACTTGTTACATCCTTTATTGCAATTGGTATTTTTGCATCATCAATTACAAAGAATCAGGTTGTATCTTTTATTATTGCAACTCTAATAAGCAACTTTCTTGTTTTGCTAAAAGCATTTTTAGTCGTATTGCCTGAATCACTTGTTACATTTTTCAGGGTTTTAAGCGTAAGTTATCACTTTGACAACTTTGCAAAGGGAATTGTTGATTCAAGGGATATTGTTTATTTTCTTTCTCTTGTGGTTATATTTATTGTGGCGACAATTGAGGTGTTAAGGGAAAAGGATGTTAAAAAGGAGAAAAAAATCCTTGCTTCGTCAACTGCAAGGATTGCCCTTTACCTTGTTTTGCTTATTGTTTTAAACATTGCTGAAAACGCTTCATCAACATTCAGGTTTGATTTAACTCAGAATAAGATTTACTCACTTTCAAAGGTTTCAAAGGATAGCGTAAAACAACTTGTTGAGCCAATGACTGTTAAGGTTTTCTTTTCAAAAAACCTTCCTGCTCCCTACAACGGGATTGAGCAGTATTTGAAAGATTTGCTTGAAGAGTATTCAATTTACGGTGGGGATAAGTTTAACTATCAATTTTACGATTTGTCATCAAAAGAGGGTGAGGTTACTGAAAAACTAAAGCAGAACGAGGAATTGGCTCAAAACTATGGCATATCCCCTGTTCAAATTCAGGTTGTTGAGCACGATGAGGTTAAATTCCAGAAGGCGTATATGGGGCTTGTAATTATTTGCGGAGACCTTGTTGAAAAAATCCCTGCAATTACCTCTCCAAACGGGATTGAATACAGAATTACCTCAAAGATTGTAAAAATTAACAATAAGATAAACAGGTTTCTCTCTCTAAAAGGCAATATTAAGGTTACCTTATACCTCTCAAAATCCCTTGAAAGGATTGGAAAGTACATGGGGTTGGGGGATTTAGCAGGCCTTGAGAGTACAGTTGACTCCCTTGTTGGTGAATTAAATAAGCAAAATTATGGAAAACTTGAGTTTGAGACTGTTGACCCGCTAAAAGTGAAGGTTGATGAGAAACTTATTAAAAATGGAAGGGTTTTGGACTTAAGGTGGAAGCCTTTTATGAGCCCTGAAGGAAAGGTTGAAGGGGGTGAAGGATTCATAGGCCTGACAGTTCAATACCAGAACGAAATAGAGGGTGTTCCTGTAATAAAGGTTGTAAATATCCCCATTATTGGCCCTCAGTACAAGCTTGCAAATAAGGATGAGTTAAAGAATTCCTTAACTGCGGCAATTGATTCAGTTTTAAACCTGAACGAAAAAATTGGCTATGTTGTTTCAAACGG
Source organism: Thermotomaculum hydrothermale (assembly GCF_016592575.1). Taxonomy (NCBI): domain Bacteria; kingdom Pseudomonadati; phylum Acidobacteriota; class Holophagae; order Thermotomaculales; family Thermotomaculaceae; genus Thermotomaculum; species Thermotomaculum hydrothermale. The sequence continues at coordinate 172,322 of NZ_AP017470.1, forward strand.
TGCAGTTTCCCCCTATGGCTTTGGGCAGAATGAAGGTGATGTCGCTTCAAACTTCTTCAACCTTTTAGGTGAAAATTACAAGGTTGTAACTCTGAACCTTAAAGATGACAATTTAAACGAGGTTAATGCACTTATTGTCCCAGGAATTAAGGAAAAGTTAAGCGACTATGAATTGTACAAATTAGACCAGTTTATTATGAGTGGTAAGCCTGTACTGTTCCTTGTTGACAACTTTGCAGAGCAAAAAGCAAGGAATATGATGGGAGTCCCTCAGCTTAAAGCAATTGACACAGGGCTTGATAAACTGCTTTTGCACTATGGAATTGATGTTAGAAAATCAATTGTAATGGATAAAAACTGCTTTAAGCAGAAGCTTCCTCAGGCACTTGGCGGGGGAGAGCAGAAGATTTACTATGCACCTGTTATTAAAAACGAAAATATAAACCACAAACTCCCATACCTTGAAAATTTAAAGGGATTTATCGTTCTTCTAAATTCCCCTGTTTTGCCTGAAAAGGGGAAATTGTCAAAGGATACAAAGGCTGAAATTCTCTTTAAATCTTCAAAGGATTCCTGGATTCAAAGCGGTTTTATAGCATTGAACCCAATGTTTATTCAGCCACCAGCAAAAGCAAGTGATTTTAAACAACAGCCCCTTGCTGTTCAGTTAACAGGAAAGCTTACCTCTTTCTTTAAAGGAAAGCCAATCCCTGAAAAACCTGATGAAGGAAAGGAAAAGGTTAAGAAAAAGGAAAAACAAAAATCAATAGTTAAAAACATTGAAAGCGAAAATGCAAAGCTTGACTCAACAGACAATGCAAAGATGATTGTTTTCGGCACTTCTGCAATTATTAAAAACAACTTTATTGACAGAGACGGTATGGGTCCAAACTCAATGTTAATGCTTAACAGCCTTGACTATTTAACCGGAAGGATTGAATTTGCAAAAATGAGAAGCAAGGCGCAGTTTTACAATCCATTAAAAGAGACAACTCCTTCACAGAGGGCTTTTATAAAGTGGTTTAACATTGCAGGGCTTGCAATACTTGTTGCTATATTTGGGCTTATTGTCTGGTTTTTGAGAAGGAAAAAGATGGAAAAGATTAAAGAGATATTTGCGTGACGGAGGGGCTATGAGCAAGAGGGAATTGATAATAATAGTTGTTTTAATAGTTGTTTTTGGCGGGCTTTACTTTTTGAGAAACAGGGATAAGGTATCTTACAAATTGCCGGAAAGCCCAAAGATACAAAAAGAAAAGGTTGACGAGATTGTAATTAAATCAGAGAAAAATACCTTTGACATTGTTAAAAAGGGGGATAAGTGGTATTTAAAAAATGATGGAATCCCTGTAAAAAAAGGCTTTGTTGACAATATTTTAGACAAATGTTCAAGCCTTAAATTTACTGCCCTTGTATCAACAAGCGGCAACTATGAAATTTATGACCTTGACAAAAAGGCAATAAGCTTAACCTTACTTGAAAAAGGCAAAAAAATCCTTGATTTAAAGGTGGGGAAAGAATCTCCAACCTATTCTCAAACCTATGTGCTTTTTAGCAAAGACCCCAATGTTTACCAGATAGACGGCAATCTTAAAAATTATGTGAAAAAGATAAAGGAAGACATAATTGACACAAGGGTTTTGAATTTTGAGCCTGAAGAAGTTAACAAAATTGCATTTAATTATGGAAAAGAGAAGTTTTACTTTGAGAAGAAAAAAAATAAGTGGTATTACGGTGATGGAAAAGAGGCAAACAGCGATAAGGTAAAAGAGGTTATAACAAGCCTTTCAACATTGAATGCAATTAAGCCATTTCCAGAAATGAAGGGTAAAATCAAGGAAAAGCCTGAAAAAACTATAACAATAACCACTGACAAAGATATTGTCTTAAAATGCTATGGTTTGAAGGATAAAGACTTTTTATGCGAATCAACTCAATACCCAATGCCATTTACAATAACTGATACTCTGTTTAACACAGTTTTCAAAGAAAGCAAATACTTTAAAAAATCAGTTGCTAAAAGGAAAAAAGAGAAAAAGGAGAGCAAAAATAAGAAATAATACTTTAAATTTCTGGCAGGCAAAAGGCCTGCCTCTTTTATTTTTAAGCAAATATTTTTGACTAAATCTTCTTTCTAATTTATACTTTTTTTAGAAAATATTTTTTATCGGGGGTTTAAAGTGGCTGAAAAAAAGTTTGTTGAATTGGTTATAGAATCTCCTTTTATTTTGTTTAAAGGTTTTTTAATGGGGTTTATGGAAGGCACAGGAGAGAAGCCTGTTTACTTTTTCAGTAAAAAAACAGGAATTAAAACAGAAACCCTTGTTGAAAGCCTTAAAGTGTGGTTTGGTTTTGAAACCCTTGTCCATTTGTGCATAGAAAAGGATTTCGCAGAAAAACTGAAAAAAGCGCTTGAAAACACCTTTGATAAATTGGGAATGAAAGTTAAAAGCGAAAAGCCTATAAAATCTGCTTCTTTTGATTTTAAGGTAACCTTTTACCACAAAAGTGACGCTAAAAAATTTGAAGACTTAGTTCACAATCTGCCTGAGGGTGTTGTTTTAGACGAGTTTAAGAAAGAAGTTGATGTTGACAAAGAGGCAAAAAAAGAGAAGGGAATATATGCAGTTGAGCATGCATATGTTTACAAAGCTGTAGGTGAAATTGTGGGAGATTTTCAGGGAGTAATAGATGTCTTTTTGAAGATGAAAGATATGCCCCATGTTGAGCTTGAAGAGGTTTACCTGAATTTTGAGTAATGATTTTTATCTGATTTTCTTAAAAAATTAAAACCTGGAATAATCCTGTTTAAAACTTTTTTGTAAAAAGTTAAATGTTAGGATGTATTTTTTTATTTTTTCCCCTTTTTTTAAAATTTTTTTTAGTTATAATTTAATCGCCATGGGAAATGGCCTTATTCTTTTGAGGAGGAGATATAAAAATGTCTGAAACACTAAACCCTTTTAAAATGGCTCAGGCTCAGTTAGATGAGGCGGCGCGTATAATGAATTTAGATGAGGATATTCACGCAATTTTAAGGGAACCAAGAAGGGAATTCCATGTTTCAATCCCTGTGCGTATGGATGACGGGAAATTAAAAGTTTTCAAGGGTTTCAGGGTTCAATATAACGATGCAAGGGGACCATGCAAAGGTGGTATCAGGTTTCACCCTGGAGAAACAATTGACACAGTAAGGGCTTTAGCTGCATGGATGACCTGGAAGTGTGCAGTTGTAAACATTCCATTAGGCGGTGGTAAAGGCGGAGTTATTTGTGACCCAAAAGAGATGTCAATGAAAGAATTAGAACAGCTTTCAAGAAATTATATTCAGGCAATAGGAAGATACATAGGCCCTGAAATTGATGTACCGGCACCTGATGTTTATACAAACCCGCAGATTATGGCATGGATGGCTGATGAATACGCTAAAATTAGAGGATACTATGCTCCTGGCGTAATCACAGGTAAACCTGTTGCAATTGGTGGTTCATTAGGCAGGGTTGATGCAACCTCAAGGGGAGTGCTTTACACAATCAGAGAGGCTGCAAAGAAAATTGGAATGGAGTTGAAGGGTGCAACAGTTGCGATTCAGGGATTTGGTAATGTTGGTTCATATGCTGCAAAATTCCTTGCTGAAGAAGGCTGCAAAGTGGTTGGAATAGCAGACATTGGCGGTGCTTTCTACAATCCCGAGGGATTTGACATTCCTAAAGCAATGGACTATGTTCTTGAAAACGGAACACTTGAAGGCTTCAACAATGTTGTTAATTGCGAGCAGTTAACACCTCCTGAAGCAATTCTTGAACTTGATGTAGATATACTTGTTCCTGCCGCTTTAGAAGGCCAGATTACAGAGAAAAACGCAGACAAAGTTAAGGCAAAACTTCTTGCAGAAGCAGCAAACGGGCCAACAACTCCAGAAGCAGACAAGATTTTGAGAGACAAAGGGGTATTCGTAATCCCTGACTTCCTCTGCAATGCAGGTGGAGTTACTGTTTCATACTTTGAACAGGTACAGGGCAACATGAACTTTTTCTGGAGTGAGGAAGAGGTAAGAGAAAGACTTGAAAAGATTATGAAAAATGCATTCTGGGCTGTTGTTGAAACTGCTGAAAAGTACAATGTTGACAACAGAATGGGTGCATACATTGTTTCAATAGCAAGAGTTGCCGAAGCAATGAAACTCAGAGGCTGGGTATAAGAAAAAAATCCAGAAAATAAACTTATTCAGGGGGCTAACGCCCCCTTTTTTTATGTCTATTTTTTATGCACGCTAACTTATTGAAAAATAATAACAAAGATTCAATCCCTCTTTGTTTTGTGAAAATTTGACTACTTCTTTTCCCCTTAATAAAATTTAAATATTAAAAGTTGGAGAAAGTTCTATGAGATTAAAACTTTGCTTTCAATCAGAAAAAAAGATAATTTTAGGTAAGGGTTATCTCTCTCAATTACAGGGTTTAATTTACAATTTGCTTGATAAGGCAAGTGCAAACTGGCTTCACCAGGAGGGATTCAAGCATAAAAATCGCTTTTTCAAACTCTTTGTTTACTCGGAAATAATGGAAAAAGGAGAGTTGAAAGGAAATAACTTTATCTTTCCCCCAAAAATAAGCTTTTACCTTGCATCCCCTATTGATTGGATACTTGAGCAAATTGTAAAAAACTCAGTATTTACTGATGAATTTCAATTAGGCAATAACACTTTACAGCTATGTGAACTTCAAACAATAAAAAGTAAAAACATAGATGGAGAAAAGCTGAAGGTAAGGGTTAGAACCCTATCCCCGGTTGAGGTGCACTCAACATTTATTAGCCCTGAAGGAAACAAAAAAACAATTTACTATCCCCCGATAGACAATGAGTTTTCAAAATACATTAATTTAAATTTAAGAAAAAAATGGGAAATATTAAACGAAAAAGAATGCCCATACAATATTTCAATCAAACCTGTAAATTTTTCAAAATGCAAAGTAAGAAGAATAAATGTTAAAGGCACATCAATAACTGGCTGGAAGGGCCATTTCTTTCTTGAAGGGGATACCCCGTTAATCAACCTTGCCTTTGACACTGGCCTTGGCACAAGAAACAGCCTCGGCTTCGGCTTTATTGAGGAGGTGAGAAATGATAGAAGCAATTCATAAAATTGGTCTAATTCAAGAAAAAAAAGATTTTTTAGAAGAATTTATTGAAGAAATTGGAAATAATTACAAAAATGTATTTAAAATTGTCATAAATATCTCCGATGAAAAATTATTGATTAAATTTCAAAGATGTTTTAGAGTATTAGTAATATAAATAAACAAAGGATTTTTAAATGATTAAGGGAATTTTAGAAATAGGAAATTTAAATAAAAATAAACAAGTTTCAGAAGTTGCCACGGATATTCCAAAGAGAAAGGAAAATATTATCTATAAAATTGGGAAAATTAATTTTAATTTGAATAAAGACATAATTGAAATTGATTTAATTGAAAGCTATGGACCTGGAAAAGAAGAGGTTTACAAATTTGTTCAACTCAAATTAAGTGGAAGACAAAATCAATTTTTTGCAACATTTAAGGATTTAAAAAGATTTGTTGGAGAGTCTGGGAAAAAATATTCTATATGGCTTTCAATAGAAAATGAACTTGATGATTTATATCAAAAAATAAATGAAAAACCTATGAAAGAAGAAATAGAAAATTTTTTGATTACTTTGAAAAAAATAAAAGAAAATTTTTATGAAGATTATTTGCTTGATTTTTCTAAAATTGAAGGTTTTAAAGGTCAAAATTCATCTGATTTTAAAAAATTTATTAAAAATAAACTTGGGAAAAATGAAGATGTTATTTTCTGGACAATTTTAATTAATGAAGAGAAATTAGTTGATAAAACTTTTTATAACGAGCTTTTAAAGAAAAAAATTATAGATGATAAAAAGAAAATAGGACATATAACCTGTTCTTTTTGCAATAAAAAGGCAGATGAATATTTTGACGATTTTGCGAGACTTCCTATTAAATTTTTTATAAATGATAAAGTTGGTTTTTCACAAAATTTGTCGAACAGATGGGAAGGGAATTTTGTTCTTTGCAAAGATTGTTATTTGTCTCTTTTTTCAGGAGAAAAATTTATTTTAAATAATTTTAATCAAAGAGTTGGAGCAGTTTCATTTTTAATAATCCCAGAATTTATAGCAAAAATCCCTTTTAATCAGGAAAAAGTCAGGGAATGGTCAGAACTAACAAATAATGTTTATAATCCATTTTATTTTTTTGAAAAAGAAAAATTAAAAGATTTATTAGAAAGATATAAAAAACATAAATATTTAACTTATTTTTTACTTAATTATGTTTTTTATCAGCAAAATAACCAGCAGTTTAAAATATTTACCGTTGTAAAGGACATTCCAAGAAATAGATTGGATGAAATTAGAGAAAAATTTATAGAATATAAAGAAAACATATTTACGAAGTTTCCAAATCTTTACTCTTTTAGGTTAAACTCAATGGCAGAAATATATTGGATTATTCCATTGAGATTTTCTAAGGTTGATAATAAGATTATTGATACTCCCAAAATAACAAATCTATTTGCTTCTATTTTAGAAGGAAGAAAAATAAATTCTTCTTTTTTAGTTCATGAATTTTGGATTGGTTTAAAAGCAAAATACTATAAAAATAAAAGCTATCATAATGTAAAAAATTCAGAAAACACAGAAAAAGAAATGAATGAATATATTCTAAAAACTCATCAGCTTATTTTTTTACTAAGGAAATTAAATCTTTTAAATGGAGGTACAAAAATGCATATTGAAGAAATAAATGAGGAATTTGAAAAATATATTCAAGAAGCAGGCTTTAATGAAAGGCAAATATCTCTTTTTTTGTTGGGGACATTAATCGGGGATATAGGAACAAAACAAGCAAAATATGGAAGTAAACCAATTTTAAATAAAATAAACTTTCAGGGAATGTCTTTAGAGAAACTTCAAATTTTGTTTAATGAGGTATATCAAAAACTTCAGCAAGAAAAACTTCTTTATCCCGATGTAGAAATAATTTATGAAAAAGCCAAAGAACTTTTTGATAAACATTTAAAAGATTGGGGCCTGAAACCCTATGAAAATGTTTACTATATCCTTTCTGGATTTTCATTTAAAACAAAATTAAATATTGAAAAAGCTAAAGAAAAAAAAGGAGGATATCTAAAATGAACAATGAAGTTTTAAACAGTGAAATTTTATTTATTTATGATTGTAAAGGGTGTAATCCAAATGGTGATCCTGATAATGAAAACAAACCAAGAATGGATTTACTTAAAGAAAAAGTTTTAGTAAGCGATGTTAGGTTAAAAAGATATATAAGAGACTTTTTCCAAAACATTAAAGAAAAACCAATATTTGTTTCAAAGGTAGATGATAAAACTGTAGATGCTACTGATAGGTTTGCCTATTTTATTGCAGAATTGTTACTTAATGATGAAAAATATAAAGATAAACTTAAAAAACTAACAAAAGAAAATAAAATATCAAGAGATGAACTTGTAAATTTAATAAAAGGAAATGATAAAGAAAATGATAAAAAAAATAAAAAAAATCATTGGGATTTAATTGATATAGATGATTTTTTAAATTATTTTATAGATGTAAGATTATTTGGAGTTACTCTTCCCATAAAAGATGCAAAAAGAGGCTCATCAATAACTTTTACAGGTCCTGTTCAATTTAACTGGGGATATACGCTTAACAAAACAGAACTTATAGAATCTCCATCCATTACTTCTCACTTTGCAGGGAGAATAAAAGGTGAAGGGGAAGAAGGTGGGGCAATTGGAAAAGACTGGAAAATATACTATGGGGTTATTTCTTTTTACGGAAGAGTCAGTGGAAATAGTGCAAAAAGAACAAATCTAACTAATGAAGATATAAAATTATTAGATGAAGCTATCTGGAAATCAATAATAACTGAAACAAATACAAGAACAAAAATCGGGCAACATCCTTTGTTTTATTTAAGAGTAGAGTTTAACGACAAAGAAACATATATAGGAGATTTAAGAAGATATATCGATATAGACAAAAAAGAAGGGTTAAGAGATATTGTGGATTTTAAATTAAATATTGGAAAACTTGTAGAAAAGTTTAAAAATTTTGAAATCAAAAAAATTGTTTTTAAGAAAAGCGATGATGTCAGCATAGAAGAAATAGAAACTCTTAAAAAAGAGTTCCAAAACAAAATTGAGGAATTGTAATGGAGCAAAAAAGAGCTCTTGTATTTGATATAACAGGTGAGCTTGCACATTTCAGGGCATATTATACAAACTCTTCATCAATAAGTTATGGATTTCCACCAAGAACTGTAATTGTTGGAATTATTGCTTCTATTTTAGGTTTTGAAAGGGATAGCTACTATGAAAAGTTGTCTCCAGAAAATTGCAATGTTTCAGTTTCCATTCTAAATCCTATTAAGAAATATATTCAATCAATAAATTATGTAAGGACAAAACCAGATGAGGATAATTTTAAATCGTTTAATAATGCTGTTCAATCATATCTTGAAGGAAAAATAAATACTTATCCTGTTTCAATTGAATTTGTACTCCCAGAAGATGATTTGATAAAATACAGAATATATTTTACAAGCAAAAATGAAATATATAAGAAGTTAAAAACCAAATTAGAAGAAAATAAAACTTATTATCCAATTTATCTTGGAATTACAGAGCTTCTTGCAGATGTTGATTATATAGGAGAATTTCATATCGAAAAACCAATTGAAAACAAGGGAATAAAATCAGTAATACCAGAAAAGATTTTCCCAGATATTGAGTTTAAAGAAAACCTGTCATTGATAGTTGAAAAAATGCCATTTAATTTTGAAATTGAAAACGGATTTAGAAAAATATCTGCCGTCAAAAAATTTATTTATGAAAAAAATGCAAAAGAAATTCCAATCAAAAACCTAAATGAAGCTATATCTATAAATGGAGAGAATATTATATGGATAGAATAGTGTTTTATTCACATAGAGATCCACTTGTTAAACTGAAAGATCATTTAAGAGATGTTTCCGCGAGAGCGAAAAAGATATACAAAAGTCAAAAAGATTTTGTAAAGCTTCAGATAAATCAAAAAATTATCGAAAATGTGTGCGTAGCTCACGATTTTGGGAAATATACAACTTTTTTTCAAAACTATATTATAAAAAAAATTCGAGATAAAAAAAATAGACATTTTCACGGATTTATATCTGCTCTTTTTGGTGCTTGGCTTTGTAAAAATAAAGATTATATACCATTAATAGCCTACTTTGTAATAAAACATCACCACGGAGATTTAAGGAATTTTGAAGATGATTTAAATGAAGGAAAAAATGTTGAAAATTTTCAAATTTTTAAAGAGCAGATAAAGGATATAAGAAAGAATCAAAAAATTATAGAAAAAGAGTATGGTTTTAGTATTGAAGAATTTTTAAATGAATATGAAAATGTTTTTAAAACATTACAAGATTTAAGCTTTAAACTTTTTGAGTGTGAAAATCAAGAAACAAGGATAGAAGTTTATTTTACTATTTTATATCTTTATTCTCTTCTTATAGATAGTGATAAAAAATCTGCTGCAAAAGTTGATGAATTTAAAAGAAAAAGTATTCCAAAAGATATTTTAGAAAGATACAGAAAGATAAAAAATTGGGACAATCCAGAAAAAAGAATTGATAAACTGAGAAATAAGCTTTATTATGAAATAAAGAGAAAAATAGAAAACCTTAAAGAGATTCCAAATATCTCAACAATAACCGCCCCTACTGGTCTTGGAAAAACATTTTTAAATTTAGAGGTAGCGTTAAATTATAGAGATAAATTAAAACAAAAACCAAGAATCATTTATAGTCTGCCATTTGTCTCTATTATAGACCAGACATATAAATTTTACGACGAAATATTAACAAGAACTTTGAGAAAAGAATATTTAAATAATCAGAATGTTTATTTATTACAACATCACCATTTAGCAGATACAAAATATAAAGGCGAAAGAGAAGAAAAGCCAGTAAGCGAATCGCTGCTTTTAACTGAAAGCTGGGATAGTGAGATTATATTAACAACATTTGTTCAATTTTTGCATTCTGTAATTGCGTTTAAAAATTCTTTTTTAAAAAAATTTCATAATATTGCAGGTTCAATAATTATTTTAGATGAAGTTCAGGCTGTTGATATTGGATATTGGAAGGCAATAGGAATAGTCTTAAAAAAGTTATCAGAGCTTTTAGGCTGTAAAATAATTTTTTCGACAGCTACAAAACCTTTAATTATAGATGAGTATATAGAAATGGTGGAAAATCAAGATGAATATTTTAAATCACCAGTATTAAAAAGAACTAAATTAATTCCAAAAATAGAAGAAACTAAAACAATAGATGAATTTACAGATTACTTTTTAAAAAATTTGGATAATACCATTAATTCATATCTTGTTGTTTTTAACACAATAAAATCATCAATTGAATTTTTTGAAAAAATTAAAAATTTAAACAAAAAAAATTATATAATTTGTTACCTTTCCACAAACATAATCCCTTTACAAAGAAAAGTAAGAATAAAAAAAATTTCTAATATGCTAAAACGAAATGAAAAATTAATTGTTGTTTCAACACAGGTTATAGAAGCAGGAGTTGATCTTGATTTTCAAAAAGTTTATAGAGATATGGCCCCTTTAGATTCCATAATTCAAGTAGCTGGAAGATGTAATAGGAATAATAAAATAGAGCTTGGAGATGTGGAAATACATAGACTTTATGATCTAAATATGAATAGGGAATTTTCAAAAATGATATATGGAAGCACAACTTTAAGTTTGAGTGGTAAAATTTTGCGAAATGAATATACAGAAGATAATTATATAAATTTAATAAATAAATATTTCTCAGGAATACAAAAAAATGAAAGTTTTGAAAAATCTGACAGAGTTTTAAAGGGTATTGAAAAGTTAAAATTTTATGGAGAAAATAACTGCATAGCAAATGATTTTAAAGTTATAGAAGAACTTCCAATATATCAGGATTTGTTTATTGAAATTAACAACACTGCCAAAAGAATATATGAAAAATTTGAAAAAGAAATCATAGAAGAAAAAGACTTTATTAAACGACTTGAAAATTACCATAAATTAAAAGTAAAATTTAAGAAGTATATAATTTCTGTCCCTAAGGATTTTTTAAAATATGCAATTAATATTGAAATTTTTCCAAAAATTCCACTTGAAAATTTAGAAGATTATTATGATAAGGATGGATATGGATTTAAAAGAACTAAAGAAGAAGATGTGTTAATATGGTAATTTTTTTGTATTGAAAAATGAACAAAATAGTTCCTCCTTCAATTTTTAATGCCTTTAATATATGTCCGAGGCAGGCGTGGTTAATGAGCAGGCAATTAACAGCAGATCAGTCAAATGAATTTCTTGAAATAGGAAGATTGATTGATGAATCAACTTTTTCAAAGGAGAAGAAAAAAATTTTTATTCCAGACTTAAATGCAATGATTGATTTAATCTTAAAAGAGGATGGCATTTTATTTGTTGCTGAGATAAAAAAATCAGTTAAAACACTAAATTCAGGCATACTGCAATTGAAATACTATTTATATTTATTAGAAAAGAAAAAAGTTAAGGCCAATGGTGTAATAAAAATTCCAAGAGAAAAAAAGAGTGTAATTGTTGAGTTAAATAATGATGATAGGAAATTTATTGAAGAACAATTGGTTAAATTAAATGAAATAATTAAATCAGAAAAGCCGCCTAAGGCAAAGAAAATAAAATTTTGTTCTAAATGTGCACATTTTGATTTTTGCTGGAGTTAGTATGAAGGAGACGATATACATATTTTCAGACGGAAGGTTGAAGAGGAAAGACAATACACTATTCTTTGAAAAAAGCGATGGGCAGAAAAAATTTATTCCAATAGAAAATATCAAAGAAATATTTGCCTTTGGTGAGGTTGATTTAAATGCAAAAGTTTTAAATTTATTGTCACAGAAAAACATTATCCTGCACTATTTCAATTACTACGATTTTTATTCAGGTTCATTTTATCCAAGGGAGCACTACAACTCAGGTTATATGATTCTAAATCAGGCAAGCCACTATTTAGATAAAGAAAAAAGGCTTAATCTTGCTAAAAAATTTATTTTAGGAGCAGCCTTAAACTCTCTAATAGTCCTGAAATACTACAACAGAAGAGGGAAAAAGTTAAACAATCAAATTAAAGAGATTGAAAGGTTAATGGAAGAGGTTGAAAAGCAAAATGATATTAACTCTGCAATGGCCTTTGAGGGACAAATTAAAAGCACATACTACTCTTGTTTCAATGAAATAATTGAAAACAGAGACTTTATTTTTGGGGAGAGAACCAGAAGACCGCCTAAAAACAACATAAATGCCTTAATTAGTTTTTCAAACTCAATAGTTTACACAAAAGTTTTAAGCGAAATATACCAGACCCACCTTGACCCAAGAATTGGTTTTCTTCACGCAAGCAACTTCAGAAGGTTTAGTCTTAATTTAGATGTGGCGGAAATATTTAAACCAATAATCGGAGATAGAACAATATTTGCCTGTTTAAACAAAAAAATCATAACAAAAAAAGACTTTGAAAGTGCCTTAAACGGTGTGGTGCTAAACGAAAATGGAAGAAAAAAATTTTTAACTCAATTTGAAGAAAAGGAGAAGCAGACAATATATTACAGCAAAATGAAAAAAAAGGTTAGTTACAGAAGGTTAATCAGGCTTGAGTTATACAAAATTGAAAAACATCTAATGGGGGAAGAGGAATACATCCCCTTTATTATGGAGTGGTAATGTTTATAATTCTGTACTATGATGTAAACCAGAAAAGGTGCAACAAAATGCTAAAAGTTTGCAGGAAATACCTGCAATGGGTTCAAAATTCTGTTTTTGAAGGGGAAATAAGCAATGCGAATTATGAAAGGTTGGTACACGAAATTAAACAAATAATAAAAAAAGAGGAAGGGGATTCAGTTATTATTTACAGGTTTAAAATGATGTACTATTCAAAAAGAGAGGTGTTAGGAAACGATAAAAAGGAAGACATAACCTTTATTTAAATTCTGTCTATCGGTAATAGTGCAAAAAACACGGGGTATAGACAGAAAAATAATAATTTTTTTGAATGGTTCTTTGACAATTTTGTATAATGGTAAGGGAACGAAAATATTATGTATAACAAAAGTTGAGTATTTCCACATTACCTACAAGGAATTGAAACAACTTCATTTTGGTTGAATTCATATTCCCCCCTTAATTTCCACATTACCTACAAGGAATTGAAACAGGTTTTTAAGGATTCTAAGAACAGGTATTTGCTTCATTTCCACATTACCTACAAGGAATTGAAACAAAAAAGAAATAGAAAAAAAACTAAACAGCAGGAAATTTCCACATTACCTACAAGGAATTGAAACTTTGTCTCAACTCTAAAAACACCGTCTAATGTCGGATTTCCACATTACCTACAAGGAATTGAAACATGGATAATTGTGTTTTTGTTGAAAATTTTGGTGCGATTTCCACATTACCTACAAGGAATTGAAACACACAAGTTCCGTCAACTTCTCAAACTGTAAGGGACATTTCCACATTACCTACAAGGAATTGAAACATGGTCAACTTTTTCATTTTCCCCTCCGTCCAAGATATTTCCACATTACCTACAAGGAATTGAAACACTTCTATAAACCACACATCACCCCACCTAACAACCTATTTCCACATTACCTACAAGGAATTGAAACATTGGTAGAACCCACTCTATACCCCCACTCTTTTTAATTTCCACATTACCTACAAGGAATTGAAACCATCAAATTTAGTTCCATCACTTAAAAATTGCCCCTCGATTTCCACATTACCTACAAGGAATTGAAACAGATAAAAGAGTGTAGGGCTTGCCCACTGCACTATCCATTTCCACATTACCTACAAGGAATTGAAACAAAAAAGAGGTTGATTACAAGGTTTTTGTGGTTAAATTTCCACATTACCTACAAGGAATTGAAACTGTCCTCGCTGTAAGAATAAGAAGGCTTTGTAAAAATTTCCACATTACCTACAAGGAATTGAAACACTCCTCTTAAAGTAGAGTTTCTTTTTTCCTATTTGCATTTCCACATTACCTACAAGGAATTGAAACTGGAATAAAAAGCGAAGCAACAATGAAACGAGCCACATTTCCACATTACCTACAAGGAATTGAAACTTGTTATATTTGCCCCATCAGTTTCCCCAGCGGGGATTTCCACATTACCTACAAGGAATTGAAACTAACACAACCCACGAGATTTTTATCGCCGATTTAACATTTCCACATTACCTACAAGGAATTGAAACTCTATATAATTATATATACGGTGGTTATGTGTATAACTATTTCCACATTACCTACAAGGAATTGAAACGAATTAAAAGGCAATTACTTCGGGAAATTCTCTTTAACAATTTCCACATTACCTACAAGGAATTGAAACACAATCCCCGTTGCCTCAGGTGTAAAGATTTTCGCAATTTCCACATTACCTACAAGGAATTGAAACTCAGCACCGGAAGGAACAAATTACATAAGAGTGTGGAATTTCCACATTACCTACAAGGAATTGAAACATCATAATTCCCCCTTTGCTAATATTTCTAAACCTTATTTCCACATTACCTACAAGGAATTGAAACAAGGCTCTTTCTCTCTGTTCCGCATCTTGCGGGTCAATTTCCACATTACCTACAAGGAATTGAAACGGGGTTGAGCCTGTCTTAATAAATTCTGCATTAGTTTATTTCCACATTACCTACAAGGAATTGAAACTTTGAATGCGTATGCAATTCGGTATGATCATAAGTCATTTCCACATTACCTACAAGGAATTGAAACACCCACCTGTCAGGGTCGCTTGCTCCATCGTCCAGCATTTCCACATTACCTACAAGGAATTGAAACATCTCCTCCGTCCACCTTCTCCTTTCGCCCCGCTCCTATTTCCACATTACCTACAAGGAATTGAAACCATAAAAGCACCTGACAAAATAGCGGTTGCACAGGATTTCCACATTACCTACAAGGAATTGAAACATCTCCTCCGTCCACCTTCTCCTTTCGCCCCGCTCCATTTCCACATTACCTACAAGGAATTGAAACTAAAATCATTAAATCTTAATTTCAAATCAATTTCAGAATTTCCACATTACTTACAAGGAATTGAAACCTGCAACATATAATAAGGTTTGTGCAAGAGATTATTTATTTCCACATTACCTACAAGGAATTGAAACTATAAGAGTGTGGATTGTTGGGATTGCAATATACGATTTCCACATTACCTACAAGGAATTGAAACATTAGAGAAACACCGTTCCAAAAACCAGATAAAGGAATTTCCACATTACCTACAAGGAATTGAAACATAATCAAAGGCAAAGCAAATGCCGGGCTTATGCAGATTTCCACATTACCTACAAGGAATTGAAACTCAATGGGGATAGTGTTTTCATTGGCTATTGCTTTTCATTTCCACATTACCTACAAGGAATTGAAACTATTGCAGCCTGACCGGAACACCAACCCAGGGAAACATTTCCACATTACCTACAAGGAATTGAAACTATACCGTGCTTTTAATATAACACACAGGGACAATCCATTTCCACATTACCTACAAGGAATTGAAACTCGGAAGTCTTTGAAATTTCTTTCAAATCCTTTTGCAATTTCCACATTACCTACAAGGAATTGAAACTTTGCACTCTGAACATTTCCAAATCGTCAAGGCGTATTTCCACATTACCTACAAGGAATTGAAACAATAATTATAGGCGATAGCAAGCCCACAACACCAGCATTTCCACATTACCTACAAGGAATTGAAACTTATGATACAAGAAAATAATTCCCAAAACAAGAAAAAATTTCCACATTACCTACAAGGAATTGAAACGCAAATCCAGATATGGACGAGGAAGTTTACAAAAAGATTTCCACATTACCTACAAGGAATTGAAACCCACACAACGCCACAAATTTTTGCGTCCCCATTGGCATTTCCACATTACCTACAAGGAATTGAAACTTTCTATATCTGTATCATCATATGGGGAAATCGATATTTCCACATTACCTACAAGGAATTGAAACCTGTATGGGATAATATTCCCTGAAGTAAACGGGAACCTTTCCACACTACCTACAAGGAATTGAAACACTTATTTTCCGCCCATTCAGGCAGTCCACCCAAAAGACTTTCCACACTACCTACAAGGAATTGAAAC
This sequence comes from Thermotomaculum hydrothermale, assembly GCF_016592575.1. Lineage (NCBI taxonomy): Bacteria > Pseudomonadati > Acidobacteriota > Holophagae > Thermotomaculales > Thermotomaculaceae > Thermotomaculum > Thermotomaculum hydrothermale. The sequence continues at coordinate 188,634 of NZ_AP017470.1, forward strand.
AAAGCCTTCTGAAACTCTGTTTTTAGCCCTGTAAAATTTCCACACTACCTACAAGGAATTAAAATTTCTGTATTGCAAGCGCTAAATATTCCTAAAGTTCAAATTTTTACATTTTCCCCTATGAATTTGACATTGATGGCCTGGTTTAAGTAAAATTTTTCAACTATAGTATTTTTATTGGGGTAAATCCATTTTTTATGTTTTTTTGTTTTAAAAAAATTAGTCATTGGTTTTGAATTTTAGTTATTTTTTTTGTAATATTTAATGGTGAAATTTTATGCGGGGGTGTTGATGTTTAAAAGGGTTAAATTTGTACTTTTGTTTTTATTTTTTGTGGTTTGGTTAGTGCGGGGAATTTAAGTGATTTTTATGAAAAGGCAACTTTCCCAAAGCTTCAACAACTTAATATTAAAACAAAATCTTTTAAGGTTGCTGATTTAGTTGTAAGTGTTAAACCTGATAGCAAGATTTACCTTATGCTTGCAGATGATGAACCTGTTGGTATTGCTGTAAGCAATGCCAGTTACGATTATAAGTTTGGGGATAAGTTTTTTCTTCCCGTTGCTGTAAGGAATTTTAAAAATACCTTTGGTGACAAACCGAATATTGAAAATGGGAAGATGGTTTTCAAAGATGATGCAGAATGGATATTTATCTGGAGTGCAAAGATTGGCAATGCTTTGAAGAACAGGGTAATTCCAGACGGAGCACCTTTTCCTGAAGGAGTAAAAAAGGTTTTTAACGGGGTGTTAGGTTCGGTTCCTTCAATAGGGGCGGTTTACGATAAAATTTTCCCTCAAAGTGGTATTGTTAGTGTTTACATTCATTCAAAAAAGAGGAAGTTGGAGTATTTTATAGACCCTTTTGATGCTTTAACTGAAGAAATGTATGCAATTATGCCTTACAATTCAAATAGTGTTGATTTAAAAGGTAATTACTATGTAGCCGAGTTGACTTCAAAGACTTTGAAAAATTCCTGGCTAGATAAAGACAATCCTCTTTTTACCGTTGTTGACACTAAACTTGATGTTTTTAACGATAAAGGAGACCACTTAATTGTTAAGTCTAAACAAAGGGTGAGAATTAATAGGAATAATTTAAAAGGTTTTTTTACAAACCTTATCTCTTCAAGGTATGACAATGAGTTTAAGTATTATCATGCTAAAAGTGTAAAGGTTGATGGAAAGAATGTAAGCTTTTTACATAAAAAGGGTAGGTTGTTTGTAGATTTAGGGAAGCCTTATAATTTAGGGGATTTTGTTACTATTGAAACTGTTTGTGAGGGGGATATTGCAATTCATCCAAGCGGGGACAATTACTTTTCATTAGGTACTTATGCATGGTACCCGCAGCCTGATCTGGATAAAGAAAAGTCTTCATTTGAGATAACGGTAAAAGCGCCTAAACCTTACACTATTTTTGCAAGCGGCAACATTGTGGATAAAGGGGAAGACGGAGATTACAATTATTTAAAAACAAGCATCGATGATGAGGTTCAATTCCCGGTTGTTGCCGCAGGGAAGTATCATGTTTATTCCAAAGACTACAACGGTTATAAATGCACTGTTTCTTCTTACGCAATGGCAAAGAAAAAGCATGCTTTAAGGCTTGCAAATAACTTTTTAGTTGCAAGTGATTACTATTCAAGGCTTTTTGGTTATAAATACCCTTTCAAAAATCAGGAAGTTGTTGAGGTTAACAGCTGGGGATTTGGTCAGGCACCTCCTGGATTGATTTTTATCACTCAGGAAGCCTTTTCTCCTTTAAGGGATTATTTGTCAAAGCTTTTTTCACAGGGGGTTAACCAGAGGTTTGTTCATGAGATTTCCCACGCCTACTGGGGGCATATTGCAAAGATTCCAAATGCTAAAGAGATGTGGATTTCTGAAGCGCTTGCACAGTATTCTTCCGCTTTGTGCATAAAGGCAATGTATAAAAAGAAGAAAAAGGGCGAGAAGGTATTTAATAAAATGGTTAAAAATTGGTATACCCAGACAAAAATGTTGAATAAAGGAAGCGTCCTTTTCTTTGCTCAGGATTTATCAGGGGAAAGCGACAGAGACTATTGGGACAGGTGGAAGCTTATTTATAACAAGGGTCCCCTTGTGATTCACGCAATCAGGCTTAAACTTCAGAAACAGTACGGAGAAAAGCAGGGTGACAGAATGTTTGTTATCTTTTTAAGGGCAATTTTAAAGAATTCGGACTTCGATTATGTTTATACTAAGGATTTAATAGGGATATTAAACGCAATAACAAAAACAGACTGGACGCCTTTCTTTGAAAGGTATGTGCTTGGCACCGATATTCCGGAAGTTTAATTTGATTTGAATTTTTAGAGGGGGGCTAAATGCCCCCTTTTTATTTTTTGTAAAGTTTTATATATTCTTTTACTGTTTTTTCCCAGGTAAATTTTGTATCCATTCCGTTTAAAGCAAGCTTTTTGAATTCTTCCCTGTTTGTTTTATACAAAGTAACCGCTTTCCTGACTGCTTCATAAAATGCGTAAGGGGAATAGTACTCAAATTTAAATCCTGTGGCTTTTTCAATCCCCTCGTCAATGTCAATTACAGTATCTTTTAGTCCCCCGGTGTTTCTTACAACAGGGACAGTGCCGTACTTCATTGCATACATTTGAGACAATCCGCACGGCTCATACTTTGACGGCATAAGGTATATGTCTCCGGCAGCGTAAAGTTTATGCGCAACCTCTTCGTTATAAGCCATATAGCCCACAACTTTTCCCTTAAATTGATGTTCTTTCCAGTTGAAAAAATCCACATAGTGTTTTTCCCCTGTGCCTAATATTACAATTTGAACTCCAAGGTCAACAAGCATGTCAAAAACAGGTGTTATTAAATCTATCCCCTTCTGGTCTATAAGCCTTGAAACCATAACAAGCATAGGTTGTTCCGGGTTAACTTCAAGCCCCAGTTCTTTTTGAAGAGCAATTTTGTTTTTTAATTTTCTGTCAAATAGTTTTTTATTGTATTTGTAAGGGATAAACTTATCCCTCCAGGGATGCCAGACAGAGTAATCAACCCCGTTTAGTATTCCAAAAAGGTTGTCTGCCCTTTTCCTTAAAACCCCGTCAAGCCCAAATCCAAATTCAGGTGTTTGAATCTCTTTTGCGTAAGTTGGCGATACTGTGGTAACTATGTCAGAGTAAATAATCCCAGACTTTAAGTAGTTTATGTGGTTGTAAAATTCAAGCCCTTCAGGGTTAAAATACTTCCAGTCAACATTCAAGAGGTACATGTCATACTGCCAGAAAATTCCCTGATACCCTAAATTGTGTATTGTAAATACAGATTTTACCTTTTTATCTATTTTGCCTATTTTTTTGTAAAACTCTTTAAGGTAAAACATGCCTATTGCAGTGTGCCAGTCGTTTAAGTGGATAACATCTATTTCTTTTAAGTATGCAGCAAGTTCAAGAATACCCCTTGAGAAGAATAAAAACCTCTCTGCATTGTCTTTATATGGGGTTACTCCGTCTCCAAACAGGTTTTCCCTATCAAAGTATTCGTCATTGCAGATTAAATAAATAGTGAGGTTTTTATCTAATTCAGCCTTTTCAACATAGCCTTTAACATCTCTATCCCCTATTGGAATAGATAGTTCAAATCCTTTAACAGGTTTAAAACCGTATTTTTTTCTGTCAATTTTTGAGTATCCTGGCAGTACTGCATATACTTTATGCCTTTTTGATAATGCTTTAGTATACGCACCTGCTGCATCTCCAAGTCCCCCTGTTTTGACAAGGGGATAGTACTCTGCAACTCCGTATAAAACTTTCATTTTCCCCTCCTTAGAGGCTAAAAGGTTGCTTCTCTTAATGCTTTTGCCGCATCCTCTGGTTTTACAGGATTAACAAATATGCCTCCGCCTGATTGAGGTGCTGAATAGCAGTTTAGTATAGGATAAATTTCTATGTGCCAGTGGTAAAATTCAAGGCTTTCTTCCTGCACTGGTGAAGTATGAAGAACAGTGTGGTATGGAACATTCCCCAGCACTTTGTTTAATCTTTTAAAGGTATCAAGGTATATTTCAGCAAGGTGGTAAAACATAATCTTTGACGACATTTCAAAGTGGGATATGTGTTTTTGAGGTAAAATCCATATTTCAAATGGAAACCTTGAAGCATAAGGGCATATTGAGATAAAATCCTCATTTTGTGAAATAACCCTGATTCCTTCTTTTCTCTCCTGTTTTACAATGTCACAGAAAACGCATCTATCTTTGTAAGAAAAGTAATCTTCCGCACTTAAAAGCTCTAATTCAATGTGTGCTGGAATAAAAGTGGTTGCAATCATTTTAGAGTGAGGGTGTATTATTTTGTTTTCTGGTGTAATTCCAAATTCTTTGAAAAATAAAAGATATTCAAGTCTTTTATCGTTTTTTAAGTCAACAATTCTGTCATGGTATGCCCAGAATATTTGCTCAACCCTGTTTAAGTCCATTTTATAAGTAAATTCATTGTGTTTTGGGGATTCAATGATAATTTCATTTGCCCCTGTGCCGCTCATTAAGTCAAATATTCCTTCTCCCTCTTTTTGCAACTCTGTTTCAACCCTTAAAAATGGGTTTGGGGCAGGTATTACAAGCAAATCCCATTTCCCATTGTTTCTAAAATCATATTTTAAAAGAATCTTTGTATCTTCTCCGTTGAATTTGCAAAATGGGCAGTTTTCATCAAATTCAGGTAAATTTTCAGGGATAGCCTGCTCTTTTATTGCAGGATACGAGATGGTTTTTTCAGGGGCAATAATTACCCATTGATTTAAAACAGGGTCTTTTCTGTACTCACTCATTTAGTCTTCCAGATACCATTCAAGGCATATGTTGTTAAAAACAATGTTTTCCCTTGAAACCTTTTCAATAAAAGCCTTTTCTTCATCTGAAAGTGTATTTTGATGAAGGTAATTTTTTGCAATAGAAATAAGTTTTTCAACCTCTCCTATGTGTTTGTTAAACCTTTCTTCAACATAGTCTACCCCAGATTGGGTATGAATCAGAAATTGCCAGTCTGATGCTTCTGCGATAATTAAAGATTTAGCCGCTTCTTTCAAAATTTTGTTTAGCGTTTTTTCAAGCAATGCCTTTCTCTTGTGTTTCTTTAAAAAGGCTAAAAAGTTTTTTTCAGTATTGTAGAGTTTTTCCCATGTCCATTTTGTATTTTCATTAAACCAGACTGAATGGTCGTTGTTTTCTCCCCACGAGCCTTCTTTAAGAGTGATTGTTTCTGTTTTAGGAGAATTTTTTAGGATGTCTATTCCAGTTGCGGGCTCTACCCCGTCAATCTTTTTAAGATTTTCAATAACCTTTTCAAGCCACTTTGGCCCTTCAAACCACCAGTGCCCGAACAATTCTGCGTCAAATGGGGCAACTAAAACTCCGTTTAACCCTGTTTCGCTTTTGAATTTTTTAAGTATCTGGGTTATTAACTCTGCAAAGTGCATTGCATTTTCATTAACCCTCTCTTTTGCCTTATCGGGGGAGTAAATTTCCTTAAATGCAAGGTCAAGGTTTGCCCCTGTTATTCTCCAGTATTTTATGCCGCTTGTATCTTTCTGTTTGTGGAATTCAAGGTAAAAAGGGTCTCCAGGGTAGCCGTAATGTTTACTCCACACCTGATACCCGGTTATATGGTCTCTAACAAATAATGTTAATCCAGATGCAAGTTTATAGGGGATATAAGGTGTTTTTTTGTATTCAAATCCAAGTGGGTTAAGGCTCTTTTCTCCATACTGATTAAACAACGACGCATTTTCAAGGTTTGGGCTATCAATAAAGGTGTACTCAATACCCTCTTCAACAAGTATTTCATCAACCCCTTTTCTTATAAAAACCTCTTTGGTAATTGGATTTTTCCATAAACCCTTAGGCCTGTATGCGCATTCAGGCATCCATATCCCCTTTGGTTTTTTCCCAAAGTATTTAACATAGGTGTCTATACCTGCTTTAATTTGAGCCCTCACATTGTTGTCGTATCCTAAAAGGGGCAGGTATCCGTGTGTTGCAGCCGATGTCAATATTTCAATATAGCCTTTGTCTAAAAAGTATTTAAACCTGTTAATTATGTCTTTTTTATATGTGATGTTAAACAAATGTTGAATATCTGTATAAAACTTTTCCCAGAACAACGCAAGCATTGTATATTCGTTTTGATTCTTTCTCTCAAATTCTTTTTTATCTTTTTGAAGAAGCTCTATTTTAAATTCAAGGTATTTGTTAAACTTTTCTTTAAAATAATCACTCTTTAACTGTTCAATCAAAACGGGGGTGAGGCCAAGGGTTATTTTAGGCTTAATCCCTTTATCTTTAAACCTCTCCAGCATTTGAAGAAGGGGGATATAGGTTTCTGCTGTGGCTTCAAATAGCCAGTATTCCCCGTGAGGCCATTCTCCGTGTTTTAGAACATAGGGTATATGTGAATGTAATATAAAGAGAAAATTTCCGTTTTTTTCCATTTCTAACTCCTAAAACTTATATTCTTATTATAAAACAACTAAAACATAATAAAAACCACTCAATCAATAAAATAGACAAAAACTTTATAAAATCAACAGGAAAGTTTAAGTTTAAAGAATAATAAAAATTTTTTTTTATTATTTTTTGATAAATTTCAGAACTGATTGTTAACTCGGCAGTGTAACATTAATTGTGTCAGGGAGAAAAAAAACTCCTTTCGGGAAGGAGAGGTTAAAATAACCTCAGAAGAAAAATTCCCGAAAGGAGGTACCACCAATGAGTGATTTAATTTTCACTCAATTTAAAGAATTTTTCAAGAAAATGTTGCAGGAAATGTTGTTGGAAGAGAGGGAAAGATACTTAAAAGAAGCAAGAGGCCAAACAAGGGCAAACGGTTATTATAAGCGAACGCCTAAAAGCTTTTTAGGAGAGATTGAATTGCAAATTCCAAGAACAAGAGACAGTCAGTTTAAGGTTAAATGGCTTCCCCAGAGAAAAAGGGTAATGTTTTTTCTTGAAGATATTGTGGAGGCAATGTTTATAGCAGGAGTATCCACAAGAAAGACAGCAGGGGTAATTAAAAATCTCATAGGGGCTAACATATCCGCTCAATATGTAAGCAGGATAAGTGAAATATCTGAAGAAGTAATTGAAAAATGGAAAAACAGCAGATTAACAAAAACATACCCCGTGCTATACATAGACGCAACATACATTTCATTAAAAAGAGACAGTGTGGCAAAAGAGGCAGTATATGCAGTATTGGGCCTGTCTGAAGACGGTAAAAGAGAAATTTTAGGATACTTTCTTCCTGGAGGAAACGAAAAAGCATCCCTCTGGCAGGAAATATTCAGGGATTTAAAAGAAAGAGGCTTAAAAGGAGTAAAACTGATTATAAGTGATGATTTAACAGGTTTATCTGAAGCGATAAAAGAAGAATTTCCTGAGACTATGCACCAACTTTGTTGGTTTCACCTGAAAAGAAACATAAAAAACAGAGTAAGAAAACATCATTTTGAGAAAATAAAAGAAGAATTAGACGAGATAATGAAATGCGAAAGCAGGGAAGAAGGGAAAACCAAACTTCTTGCATTTATTGAAAAATGGAAAAAGATATACAGGTTTTTAAAAAACATTAAGGCAAAAGTTGATAACTATACATTCTTTCTCCTTGCCCCTGATGAGATAAGAAGTTACTTCAGAACAACAAACTGGATGGAAAGGTGTTTTAAAGAGTTAAAAGATTACATACGAATACGAGGATTTTTTCAAAATGAACAAAGTGCAGAGAAGTTTCTTTACATTTTCTTCACAGACAAGAATGAGAAGTATCAATCAAGGAGTTTAAGGTATTCTTCTTCTTTTAATCGCTTTTTTTCTTCTCTTTCCCGGGAGGCTTCCCATGCCTGACACAATTAACTTGACATTACCGTTAACTCCTCTAAATACAAAAATAAACTAATAAATTTAATTTTGATATAATTAAAAAAAACATAAAAGAGGTCGGTATGATTTACGATTTTGCTGTAATTGGTTCAGGTTTTGGGGGCAGTGTTTCCGCTTTAAGGCTAACGGAAAAGGGATATTCGGTTTTAGTGCTTGAAGAGGGGAAAAGGTATAGCGATAATGATTTCCCAAAAACAAACAACAACCCTTTCACCTTTTTCTGGAAGCCTGAATTTTTTTGCTTTGGCTATCAGAGGGTGCATTTTTTCAAGCATGTGTCAATTTTAGGGGGCACGGGGGTTGGAGGCGGTTCCCTTGTTTATGCAAATACCCTTCTAATCCCGAAAGATAAGTTTTTTACCTCTTCCGATATTCCACAGCACATAAACTGGAAAGAGGAATTAATGCCTTTTTATAAGGTTGCATCTAAAATGTTGGGAAGGGTTAAAAATCCGACAAAGACAAATGCTGATAGTATTCTTTTGAAAACTGCAAGGGAATTTAGGGTGGATAACACCTTTTACAATGTTGATGTTGGTGTTTACTTTGGGGAGAAGGACAAAACGGAGAAAGACCCTTACTTTAACGGGGAAGGGCCTGATAGGACAGGGTGTAATTTATGCGGCGGCTGTATGATTGGATGCAGAAAGAATGCGAAGAATATGCTTACAAAAAATTACCTTTACCTTGCGGTTAAAAAGGGGGCAAGGGTTGTATCTAAAAGAAAGGTTGTTGATATAAAAAAACACGGCGATTACTTTGAGGTTGTTACAAAGGTATCAACGCTTCCCGCCGATGTTAACGAGGTTTTCAGGGCAAGAAAGATAGTTTTATCAGCAGGGGTAATTGGCACTTTAGAGTTGATGTTTAAATTAAAACTTAACGGAAGGTTAAATATCTCCGACATGTTAGGTGAAAAGGTGAGGACAAATAGCGAGTCTTTAGTAGGGGTTAGGGTGCCTGAAAAAGAGGGGGAGATTAGCGAAGGGGTTGCCATAACTTCCGGTGTTTATATAAATCCCAATACACATATTGAGGTTGTGCGCTATTCAAAAGGGGCAAACGGGATGGCTTTTATGACAACCTTGCTTATTGATAAAAAAGGCGACAATTCAAGGGTTTTTGAATTTTTAAAACAGGTTTTGAAGCATCCAGTAAGGACTTTGAAGGTTTTAAATCCTGTGGGCTTTGGAAAGCAGGGTTTAATCCTTCTCGTAATGCAGGATGTTGAAAATAAAATAAGGTTTAAGGCAAAAGAGACTTTCAGGGGAGAGGTTAAACTTTACACAGATATTTATCCAGATTCCCCCCCTGCACCTGTCTACATCCCTGAGGCTAACGAATTTGCAAGAAAAATGGCTGAATTAACAGGGGGTATTGCTTTAAGCAATATTTATGAAGTATTCTTTGATTCCCCATTAACAGCCCATATTTTAGGCGGTTGTCCCATAGGGGAAACTGAAAATGACGGGGTTATTGATGTTAACCACAGGTTGTTTGGAGAGGAAGATGTGTATATCTGTGATGGAAGCGTAATCCCCGCAAATTTAGGGGTTAACCCCTCGTTGACAATTACCGCAATGGCTGAAAGGGCAATGTCTAAAATCCCCCCAAAGGTTAATAATGTAAAACATACAGGATACGAGGTGTTAAATGAAGGTTTACAAAAAAATTAACCCGTCAAACGGGGAGTTTCTTTACGAGGTTGAAATATTTGATAGAGATAAGGTGAGGAAAGAGGTTGATGCTGCAAGGGAAGGTTTATCGGTCTGGGGCAATCTTTCCCTTTCTGAAAGGGTAAAAATTTTAAAGAATATTTTAAAAAAGATTAAAGAGAGGAAGGATGAATTTGTAAAAGTTGTTATGGAAGATGCGGGAAAGGTTAAGCAGGATGCAATAGTTGAGATTTTTACTACGGTAAACCACATACACTATTTAACTAAAAAGGGGTACAAATATTTAAAGCCTGAAAAAAGAAGCAGTGGGTATTTTAAAAACTATAAATGCTTTGTTCAATTTAAGCCATGGGGGGTTGTGGGAATAATATCCCCGTGGAATTATCCGCTTATTCTAACTGCAACTCCCCTGTTTCACGCATTGCTTGCAGGAAATACAGTTGTTTTAAAGCCTTCAGAGATTACCACAAAGGTTTCACTTTTGCTTGAAGAGGTTTGCAAGGAAGCGGGATTGCCTGACAATGTCTTCAGGGTGGTAACGGGGGATGGAAGCACTGGGAGGGAGTTGGTTGAAAGTAATGTTGATATGGTCTGTTTTACAGGAAGCACTGCTGTTGGGATTGAGATTGCAAAAAAGTGTTCTGAAAGGCTAATCCCTTATGTTCTTGAATTGGGAGGCAAGGATAATGCAATTGTTTTTGAGGATGCAGACCTTGGAAGGGCTGCCGCAGGAATTGTCTGGGGTGGAATAAGCAACGGTGGACAAACCTGTATTGGTGTTGAAAATGTCCTCGTTGAGGAGAGCATCTATGATAAATTTATTGAAATGCTAAAAAATGAAGTTGAGAAAATCCCGAAAGAGGATTTAGGGGCTGTAATTAACTCAATTCAATTTGAAAAGATTGAATACCACATAGAAGACGCATTAAAAAAAAGGGCAGAACTTGTTTGCGGTGGAAAAAGGCTTGATGACTATCACTTTGAGCCGACAGTATTAAAAGATATTACTCCTGATATGAAGGTTTTTTATGAGGAAACATTTGGCCCTATTTTAGGGGTAATGAAATTTAATAGTGAAGAGGAATTGATAAAAATAGCAAATAGCCTTGAATACGGTTTAAACGGTTCAATTTGGACAAAGGACAGAAACAAGGCTGAAAGAATTGCAAAAAAGCTTGACACAGGCACAATGTGTATAAACGATTGCCTGACAAATTACCTTATAACTGACCTGCCGTTTGGGGGAGTTAAAAAAAGCGGGATTGGCAGGGTGCACGGGGTTGAAGGGGTGAGGGCTTTTGCAAAGATGCAAAGCATAACAGTTCGCAAGTTTGGATTAAAGAAGGAGTTGTGGTGGTACCCCTATTCAAAAAAAATAATAAACCTGTTTTTAAAGGCTATAAAGATACTTTACTAAAAAAATGTAAAATTGTATAAAAAACGCTAAAAATTACTTTAAAGTAAAAATTATTTTGACAAAAAAATTTTTTTAAAGGATAATATATAAAATTTAGAAAGGGGGAATTATCTTTTTCAGGATTCTAAATTTGTTAATGGGAGATGATTCATTTCCTTTAAAACACAAAATCTTAAATGCAGTAATGCTAATAATGTCTTTTTATTTATTTATAACTTCATTTATTAATTTTTATATTGAAGAAAATCCGGTTATTATATTTTCAAGTTTTGTTTTAACTTTCATATTATTTTTGGGGTATTATTTCACCAGAGTAAGAAAAAATTTTGGCATTAGTTATGCTGTTGCTGTTATTGCCATTTTAGCTTTGCCTGTTTACCACAAGTTTGATGGTGGAATAAGCTGCGGAACAGGTTTTTATGTTGTGGTTGAGGCAATGATATTTGCTTCTCTTTTTAAAGGAAAGGTTAGAACAATATTTTTGTCATTGCTTGGTATATTGTCGGTGTTCTTTGTTTTAATAGAAATTATAAATCCATTGTATGTTGTTGAAATCTCCCGCAAAACCTGTTTTGTTAATAATGTAACAGCATTTGTCTTGACAGGAATTACTGCTATATTGTTTTCCTTGATTTCAATTAATACATTTGAGCTTTATGCAAATGAACAGGAAAAGCTTGCTTTAGAAGATCCTCTTACAGGTCTTTTGAATAGAAGAGCAATAAGATTTGAGTTAAAGCATCACTTACAGATATTATTGAGAAGAAAAATTCCATTTTGCCTTGTTATGGTTGATATTGATGATTTTAAGAAGATAAATGATACATATGGACATAACTGTGGCGATAAAGTTTTAATCCTTGTTTCAGATTTATTAAAAAAATCGGTTAAGACGGGGGATTTAATAGGAAGATGGGGAGGAGAAGAATTTTTGTTGATTCTTACATTTTCTACTCAACAAGAAGGGTTTATGGTTGCTGAAAGGTTGAGAAAAAAAATAGAAGAATTGAAAATAAATTGCGGCACGAATGAATTTTCAATTACAGCAACATTCGGGTTAAGTGAATTTGACCCAAATATGAACATTAGGCAAAATATTGAAAGAGTTGATAGGGCAATGTATGAGGGGAAAACAACAGGTAAAAATAAGGTAGTAGTAGCGCCTTTTAATTGACCTTTAATTTTTCTATGTTATAAAAACTTGAGAAAACTTTTTTCAGGAGAAACTATGATTATAGAGGAGTTAAATCTTGTTAAACAGGGAAAAGTAAGGGATATTTACTCAATTGGGGATAATCTTTTATTTGTTGCAACAGACAGGATTTCAGCCTTTGATGTTGTATTAGGTTCAGAAATCCCTGATAAGGGAAGGGTTTTAAACCTTATTTCAGCATTCTGGTTTGATAAAACTTCACATATTGTAAAAAATCATATGATTGAATGGAATTTTAATAATTTTCCAGAAGAGTTAAAGAAATATGGTTATTTAAAAAACAGGTCTATGATAGTTAAAAAAGCAAAGCCTCTTCCTGTTGAATGCATTGTGAGGGGATACCTCGTAGGCTCAGGCTACAAAGAGTATAAAAACCAGGGCACTGTTTGCGGAATAAAACTGCCTGAAGGTTTGAATCTTGCATCTAAACTTGATGAACCTATTTTCACACCTTCAACAAAAGCAGAAAGCGGACACGATGAAAATATCTCTTTTGAAAAAATGAAAGAGATAATAGGAGAGGAAAAGGCCAACAAAGTTAGAGATATATCTCTTGCTCTATATAAATTTGCTTATGAATACGCCTATGAAAGGGGAATAATTATTGCTGATACAAAGTTTGAATTCGGGGAAATTGGGGGGGAGATTATCCTGATTGATGAAGCATTAACCCCTGATTCTTCAAGATTCTGGCCTGTTGAAGGGTATAGAGAGGGAGAGAATCCCCCATCCTTTGACAAACAGTATGGAAGGGATTACCTTGAGTCAATTAAGTGGAATAAAAAGCCACCTGCTCCTGAGTTGCCGAAAGAGGTAATTGAAAATACAAGAAAAAAGTACTTTGAGGCATTTCACAAATTAACAGGAAAGAAAATGGAGGAGTATTTATGAAAAGGTTTTTTGCCTTATTTTTAGTTGTATTAGTCTCTTTTTATGCCTTTTCGTTTGAATATAAAGGGGATAATTTTAAGGTAATTATTGCAACCTCTATCCCGGTTGAAACAGATTTGTCATATGGTAAAACAGCCAAAGCCTATGAAGTCTGGATAAACGCTATTAAAACTGCAAATAAAAGCATTGATTTTTCTGAATTTTACCTTACAGGGAAGGATAGGTGGCCTTTAAGCCTTGTGGTTAAGGAGATAGTAAACGCTGCTAACAGAGGAGTAAAGGTTAGATTTTTGGTAGATGTTAAAATGCTAAAAAATTCAAAAGAATTGGTGGAATATTTTTCTAAAATTCCAAATATAAAGGTTACTATTTTTAACTGGAAGCATTTAACAGGGGGAATAAACCACTCAAAATACTTTATTGTTGACAATAAACTCTGTTTTGTTGGCAGTCAAAACTTTGATTGGAGAGCATTGAAGCATATCCACGAAACAGGGATATTAACTGATGAGCCTCACATTGTAAAAGCCCTTTCTTTGATTTTTAATGCAGACTGGGATTACAACAACGGAGACAGGAAAGCCTATGAGAAGCTAAGAAAACAAAAGGTTACATTTAGAGACGATATTTATTTAACAGGTTCTCCTGACAGGTTATTGCCTGATGGAATGGATTTTTCGCTCAATGAATTGTTAAATATGATTAACTCTGCAAAAAAATCTATAACAATTCAATTGCTAAACTATTCCACTTTTGTTCACGGTAAAACTGAAAAGTTTGATGCAATATCAAAGGCTTTGATTAAGGCTGCAAATAGAGGGGTCAATGTAAAATTGCTTGTTTCTAACTGGAATTTAAGAAAGCCAGGGGTTGATTCATTAAAGGAATTGGCCAGAGTTAAAAATATTGAGGTCAGGTTTGTTCAAATACCAGTGAGCAAAAAAGAGGGCTTTATTCCCTATGCAAGGGTTATTCATTCAAAGGTTGTAATTGTAGACAATAAAGTTGGTTGGGTTAGCACAAGCAATTTTGGTTACGATTACTTTTACAAATCAAGGAATGTTGAGGTTGTTTTAAAAATCAAACCAGTTCTAAATGTGTTGAGAGAGATGTTTAAAAACCTCTGGAATTCAAAGTATGCGCATAAGCTAAACTTAAAGAGAGATTATAAACCGCCTAAAATTACTTAAATTGGGCTCTGATATTATTTGGTTGGTAAAAGTGCTGCGTGTTTAAGGTTAATTCGCACTTTCATTTTGTTCTAATTATTGTGTGTTAAAGGCGGAAATTTCAGGATAATTTTTGATTAAAAATTTGTTGACTTTTTTTACCGTTTTGGTATTATATCTTTTGCTGGTGGGCTGGTAGCTCAGTCGGTAGAGCAGGGGACTGAAAATCCCCGTGTCGGCGGTTCGATTCCGTCCCGGCCCACCATTTTTTTTGTGCAAAATTTTATAGAAATAAAAAAAGGGGCTTTAAGCCCCTTAATTTTTTTATGTACTCTGTTTATTTACATTACCATATCGTCAAACTCAATGCTGTCATGGCTCTTTTTTAATTTCTCTGTGTCAAGCTCAGGTAAAGAGAATTTTATGTCTAATTGTTCAAGGTTATCCATTAGAATGCCTAAAAGCGATGTTTTTAAATCATTGTCTTTTATTGAGTTGATAAAATTCACTATTTGAAGCAATGCAAGGTCCTGGCTTACCCTTAACTTCTTTACCCTGTTGTTAACAATTTCAAACGGTGTTGTAAAATCATTCCCCTTTTGAAAGAATTGAATCATTTCTGTAAAGACATTTCCAAAATTCACTTCCATTAGCTCAAAAAAGTTGTTAATTGCAACAACAACAAGTTCTGCATCAGGGTTGTCTTCTTCAATTAAATCTATTCCCACTTCCAAATCATTCATTTTTGTCAAAAAGTCAGCGACTAAATCTCCTTTAATAACATCGCCGTGCTGAGGAGCAATGACTTCCGGGAATGGATTTAACATGCTGATTCTCTCAACAGTTGTTTTGACAGCCTTTGATGCAGGCATATATAACTGGTGGAATAGTTTTATCCCTTCCCAGGAATCATTAGTTGCGTAAATTCCTTCACCTTTTCTTGTGTTAATTCCACCCATAAAATCACCTGTAAAAAGAACCTTTGATTCATAATCGTAAAGCATCATTGCCCCTCTGAAATGACAGTACCTTGCAGGAACAAATTTAACCTGTAATCCAGATTTTTTAAATTTTAAAATTGATGAGTTGAAGCTTTCTGTGGTTTTAACTCTATGTGAGGGCAATCCGTACATTTTAACAAGTCTCCATGTGTCAAGAGATGTTATTAAAAAACTTCTTGGGGCAGATTGCATAATAACACTGGTGTTTGCTGTTAAGTCAGGGTCCTGGTGGCTTAAGAAGATAATGTGAACGTTCTTTATCCCGCCTATTGTTTCGCTTAAAAATGGCAAAAGTTCCGGCATGTCAAGTTTTGTTCCCGGGTCAAAAAGAATGTTAATGCTTGAACCGTCTTCTGCAACTATCTTTTTTAGATAGATATTTCTGTGGAAGTCTTCTTCCTTACTTCTTAATACATAAAAGTTTTTACCAATTTCGTAATACATGTTTCATTCTCCTTTTTACAATATGTTTAATTGAATAATATGGATTTTCATATCCAAATAATATTAGAATATTTTTGTAATAAATTAATTTTTTTCTATTCGTTTTTTTGATTTCAATCAATTTTTCCCCATATAAATATAAAAACCCTTGCATTTTGAACTTATGTTCATTATATTATCAATGAGATGAGGAGGTGAATATGAAAATAGCAGTTAGCTCTCTTGGAAGCAACCTTGATTCAAAAGTTGACCCGAGATTTGGAAGGGCGCACGGTTTTATAATTTACAATACTGAAACAGATTCATTTGAGCATGTTGATAATTCAAAAAATTTATCTTTAATGCAGGGAGCTGGAATTCAAACTGCTCAATTTATTGCAGATAAAGGGGTTGATGTTGTTGTTAGCGGGAGTTTTGGCCCCAAGGCTGCAAGTGTTTTAGAGAGAGCGGGAATAAAAATGGTGAGCGTAGGTGAAGGGTTGACGGTAAAAGAAGCAATTGAAAGAGCATTATAAGGAGGTGTTTATGCCTTATGGAGATAGAACAGGTCCCCTTGGACAGGGTCCAAAAACAGGGAGAGGGTTAGGTTATTGTTCAGGAAACGATAGACCAGGTGCTGATACTGATGCCCCGAGACGTGGTATGGGAAGAGGAACAGGCTTTGGAAGAGGCGGCGGTAGAGGAATGGGAAGAGGTATGGGTAGAGGTTTTGGCAGAGGTATGGGTAGAGGAAATTTTAACAATAATGAATAAAAATAAAAATACAGGGAGGTGAATATGCCTTTTGGTGATGGTACAGGTCCTCTTGGACAGGGCCCTATGACAGGCAGGGGGTTAGGTTATTGTGCAGGCAATAATGCCCCTGGCAGGTTTGGTGGCTTTGGCAGAGGTTTTGGTTATGGCAGAGGCTGGGGCAGAGGTTTCGGAAGAGGTTTCGGCAGAGGCTGGGGCTATAGATGGTATGGAAATGCCCCTGTTGATGAAAAAACTGCGCTGGAAAACAGGCTCAGATTTCTTGAAGAAGAATTAAAATACACAAGGGAGAGATTGAAGGAGATTGGAGAGGATAGCGAATAAGTTGTTGCCCCTTTTTTAAGGGGCAATTTTTTTATACTATTTTTTGATGTATATTAGAATGGAAGTGGAAAAATAAAAGGAGATGTAAATGAAAATAGCCATTGCTTCGGGAAAAGGAGGAACCGGGAAGTCTTTTGTTGCCACCAATCTTTCTTATGCTTTAAGCGAGAATTTTCAGGTTGCCCTTGTTGACTGTGATGTTGAAGAGCCAAATGCTTACCTATTTTTAAAGCCTGAAATAAAGGAGAAGAGAGACATTACAATAAAAGTCCCTGTTATAGATAATTCAAAGTGTACTGGTTGCAGGCTTTGTTCAACTCACTGTGAGTTTCACGCTTTAATCACAGTTAAAGATAAAACCTATGTTTTTGAAGAGTTATGCCACGGTTGTGGATTTTGTATGAGGATTTGCCCTAATGGAGCAATAGGGGAAAAGAATAAGGTAATCGGAGAGTTTTCTTATGGTTTTGTAGGAAGAATGGATTTTTACATGGGTGAAATGAAGGTGGGAACAGAACTTGCCACACCGGTTATAAGATATGTTAAAGAACAGGTAAAGGATAGGGGGATTGTTATCTTTGATTCTCCTCCCGGGACTTCCTGCCCTGTTGTTGAGACAATAGAGGATTGTGATTTTGTTGTTCTTGTTACTGAACCTTCCCCATTTGGGTTGAATGATTTAAAGCTTGCTGTTGAAACTGTTAAGTCAATGGGGATAAGGTTTGGAGTGGTTGAAAACAGGGCGATGGAAGGAGTAAATATTATCAAGGATTATTTGAGAGAGAATAATATCCCTTTGCTTTCTGAAATACCGCTTGATAGAGAGATTGCTGAAGTGTATTCCCACGGAAAGCTTGTGGTAAGGGAGATTCCTTCCTATAGAGACAGGTTTTTAAAGATTTACGATGAAATAGTAAAGAGGGTGGAGATATGAAAGAATTGGTTGTTATTAGTGGAAAGGGTGGGACAGGGAAGACCACTTTTGTTCTTGCCTTAGGTAGTATTTTTAAAAACTCTGTTCTTGCCGACTGTGATGTTGATGCGGCAGACATGTTTCTTGTTTTAAATCCTTCAGTTAAAGAAGAGTATGAGTTTTCAGGAGGCAAAAAGGCTTTTATAGATAAAACAAACTGCACTGAGTGTGGAAAGTGTATAGAGGTTTGCGAATACAATGCTATTTCTCCTGACTTTGTTGTTGATGAGATAAAGTGTGAAGGTTGCGGTGCATGTGTTTACTTCTGCCCTGAAAAAACAATAGAGTTTAATGAAATTGTCTCCGGAAGTGTTTTTATTTCAGATACAAGGTTAGGGCCTTTTGTTCACGCAAGATTGAAGCCTGGAATGGAGAATTCAGGGAAATTGGTAAGCAAGGTGAGGAATGAAGCGAAAAAAATTGCTATTGAAAAAAATGCTGAATTGACTTTAACTGACGGTTCTCCCGGAGTTGGGTGTCCTGTGATTTCTTCAATTTCAGGGGCAGATTATGTTGCAATTGTAACAGAGCCAACTGTATCCGGCATTCACGACCTTGAAAGGGTTGTTGACTTGTTAAACCACTTTAAGATTAAAGGTGGGGTTATTGTTAATAAATGGGATTTAAATCCAGAAAAATCAAATGAGGTTGAAAGTCTTAGCAATAGAATGGGTATAGATTTTTTAGGGAAAATTCCTTATAAAATCGAAGATGTTCTTGGCGCCATGAACAATTCAAAGACAATTATTGAGTATAACCCTGAAAGTGAAGTTTCTAAAAGTATTAAAAATATTGCAGACAAAATAAAAAATATTATAAATATTTAGCCAATATTTTCTAAAAACTTGATTTTAAAGATATTCCCCTTTAGAATGAAAGGGGGGTATCTATGTATGGAAGGGATAGAAGAATCCCTGTAAATGTTTCGGAAGATAAATGCGATTTACCAAAATTATGCTACCTTTTTGTCATATCAGGCAAAGAGGAAAACGATTTTTTTAAAATCCCCAAAGAAACATTTTTGATAGGAAGCAGTTTAGGTTGTGATTTTCGTCTGTCAGATAAAAAAATACCCTCTTTCTGTATAGAAGCAAAGCCTGTGTTTAAAAATGATTCCCTTGTAAAGTTAAAGATAAAACTTCTTAAAGGCAATGTTTTCATAGGAAATAAAAAGGTTACAAAGGCTGATTTAAAGATAGGGGATGTTTTAAGAATAGGTAATACTGTTTTTAAGCTTGAAAAAATCTATCCCTTTGAGATTGAATACAGAAACCTTATTGAGGAAAAGATAAAAAAAGGCTATGTGCTTGATAGAGAAGATAGTTTCTATTTTTTGGAGAAATTCTTTAATATTGCAGAAAAGTATAAGAGGCCTTTATCTTTAATTGTTTTTCAGGTGGATTATTTTAGCCTTATTAAGGATTCTTTTTCTGAAAAAGAGATTGAGCAGATATTCAGAGAGGCAAGGAGAATCTATAAAAAGACTATCAGGAAGAGTGATATATTGGGAAGAATTGAGGAAAATAAATTTGTAATAATCCTTCCTGAAACCCATGAAATAGGAGCTATTACCCTTGCAAGGAGAATTAAAGAGAGATTTAAAACAGCGGTATTCAGGGTTGAGGGAGAGGAGCACACCTTTTCGGTATCTCAGGGTGTTGTTTCATTAGACTGTCACCATTATTCTAATTTTGAGGAGTTTCTTTTAGCTGGCGAAAAATTCCTTGAAAAAGCGGTAAAAAAAGGCAAGGCATCTATTGAGTATTGCAGAGAGGTAAATGCTTAAAGATATTTATTTAAAACTCATTGAAAAGATAAATCCTGAAAAGCTATTAACTAATTATTTTGCTCGCAAAAAACAAACCTTACCATATAAATATGTTGTCGCCATAGGTAAGGCTGCTATTCCTATGGTAAAGGGTTTTTCTCAGCTTTTTTCTTTTAAGAAAGGTTTTGTGGTTTCCCCCTATGATGGGGACATCCCTTCAAATTGTGAGTTGTTCGTTTCCACTCATCCAGAAATTAGCGAGGAAAGTTTTAAAGCGGCAAATAAACTGATAAATTTTCTTGAAAATTCAAAGGGGAATACCGCAATCCTTCTTTCAGGGGGAGGCTCTGCTTTAATCGAAAAACCACTTGATTTTTTATCATTGAAGCAAGTTTCAGATGCAAGCAATTTTCTTGTAAAGTCAGGATTACCTATTGAAGATATAAACTTTTTTAGAATTCACCTCTCTCAAATTAAAGGAGGAGGGCTATTAAATTTTTTAAAATCAAATGCAGAATGCTTTATTTTGTGCGATGTTTTGGGAAAAAGGATTGACAGGGTTTCTTCCGCACCATTTTTAAAGGTTAAAAGGGATTTTAAAACCTTTGTTGAGAAAGCAGAAAAAATTGGTTTGTTTTCTGTTTTAGGGAATTTGAGGGAAGAGTTTTTAAACACAAATTTTAAGGTAAATGATTTTAATATCCCTCATAGTATTGTTGCTGATAATTCAACAGTTGTGGATATTTTTTCTTCTCAATTGGAGGCTAACGGTTTAAAGCCTGAAAAATATTATGATTTTATCCAGAAAGATGTTGAAACCGAGTCAAAAAGGCTATTTAGTCTTTTAAAAGAGTTTGGAAACAATGAAAAAACGGTTATTGTTGCAGGCGGTGAGGCAACGGTTAAGGTGAGGGGCAGGGGCAAGGGGGGAAGAACTCTTGAATTAGGTTTAAGGTTTATAAAAAGAATGATAGAAGAC
Organism: Thermotomaculum hydrothermale; assembly: GCF_016592575.1. Lineage (NCBI taxonomy): Bacteria > Pseudomonadati > Acidobacteriota > Holophagae > Thermotomaculales > Thermotomaculaceae > Thermotomaculum > Thermotomaculum hydrothermale. The sequence goes on from NZ_AP017470.1 coordinate 209,162, forward strand.
AAAGAGTTTTTACCTGTTGATTTTTTGTTTGCTACAACTGATGGCATTGACGGAAACAGTGATTCAGCAGGGGTATTTGTTGACAGCAGGACTTTAAAAACTATTTTTGAAAATGAAACTCTTTTTTCCATTGATGCTTACCTTTTAGAGAATAATTCAAAGGCTTTTTTTGAAAAGTACAATTGTCTTTTAAAAACAGGATATACAGGTACAAACTTGCTGGATATTTACTCAATCAGAAAGGTTTAAGAACAGTTTTGCTGTTTTTTCTTTTTGATATCAACCTTTTTTTGTAAGATAGATAAGAAAATAAATTATAGAGGTAAGTATGGATTTGAAAAATATGTACTTTGTAGGAAGAAACTATGTTGAGCATGCAAAGGAATTAAATAACGAAGTACCTGAAAAACCGCTAATTTTTTGTAAGCCTTTGTCAACATTAAGTGAAGATAATAATATTATTCTTCCATTTCACTCAAATGAGGTTCATTTTGAGGGTGAGATGGTTTTTAAATTTTCAAAAGATGGCTACTATCACGTTTCCTGCGGGATCGATTACACTGCAAGGGATGTTCAGAATGAGATAAAGAAAAAAGGCTGGCCATGGTTTGAGGCAAAGTGCTTTAAAAATTCAACTGTGCTAAATAAAAATTTTGTAAAAATAGAAAAAGAAAAACTTGATTTCCTTTCTATAGAAACCTATTTAAACGGGGAATTGAAACAGAAAGGGAATTACACCCAAACTATATTCAAAATTGATTTTCTTTTTGATTACCTTGATAAAATTATTGGATTAAAAGAAGGGGATATTGTTTTTACAGGCACCCCCTCTGGGGTTGGAAAGGTAAAAAAAGGGGATATTTTAAAAGTTTTGATAAAATTGGAAGGTAAACTAATTTCAGAGGTTATAAGCGAGGTGAAATAATGGAGATAAAAGAGTTTATTGAAATTTTGCTTGAAAAGAAAAAAGTTGTTTTGTGGATTTTAATAGGTGCCCTAATTGTTGGGGTAATTGCAAATTTTGTAATACCTTCCTATTACGAAACAAATGTGACATTTATGGTGCTTGAATCAAAGATGATAAGAAGGAATTTAGAGGGAAAAAAGTTGGATATTGACACTTATTTAAACTTTATAGACAACGATTCTGTTTACCATTACGCTTATAAAAAACTCAATATAAACAAAAAGTTTGATATGGATTTTGACAGGTTTAAAGAGTGCTTTGATGTTGTTTCTGTTGAGGATACTGCAATTATAGTTTTAACCGTAACCTTCCCTGATAAAAAAATGAGTTACGAAATTGCAAAGGCGGTTGCAGAAAAGGTAATTGAGTTAAACAAGGATATAATAGCAAAAGAGATAAAGTCAGGTTACAGGTTTGCGGAAAATCAGGTTGAAATTGCAAGAAAGCAGTATGAGGATGCGAGGAGAGAGCTTGAAGACTTCCTTGAAAAAAACAAGGTTTTTTTAAATGCTGAAGAGATAGAATTGGCAAGAAACACACTTGCAGTTTACTCTAACGGCTATTTTCTTCCATATACAAATACTGAGTTTTCCACTTTAACTGATAAAGCAATTGTTTCAACAAATAACCTGAATGCTCAAATAAAAGAGTCACTTTCAATTTTTGAAATAAATCAAAAGATTCTTGAATTGAAAACCAAATTAAAAACTGCAACCTATGACAATCAAAAATTGAAAATCAAAAAAGATATAGCCTATTACCAAACTTTGAAAAATGAAAAGATTAAAAATTTAGACTCTTTAAAGAAAAAAATTGAAGAGTTACAAACTGTGTATGACAAACAAAAATTTGCTTATCTTGAAAAATATAACAACTTTATTGCAATGTCGAAAGCCTATGCAAACCTTGTAATGGAATTTATGAATATTAAGATTGAAATTGCAGGCAAGACCAAGGAGATGGCTGTAATAGGTGAACCGATTGTTCCTGAAAAACCTGTATTTCCCAGGCTTCCAATTACAATTGTTGCAGGTATTTTCCTTGGGCTTTTAATTGACTTCCTGTACATTCTTGCCATAGGGTATTACAGAAAGTTGTATGCTTAGCGGCATAGTTGTATTTTTAGCAGTTTTTTTTAGTTTTTTATTCCTTTCATTAAAAAAAGGTATTGATTTTCCAGTTATTTTTTCTTTTTCAGTTACACTTCCGTCAATTGCCTGTTTGCTATATTACCTTTACCTTTTGTTTCCCGGTAACTCACACACTTTTTACAGGATTTTTCTGTTGACTTCCTCAATCTTATTTTTTATTTTTTCATTTATTTATTACTCAAAAAATGGGGAAAAGGGAAGGTTTAAACCTGATTTATGGTTTTTAATACCTGTTTTTGTCTCTTCAATTATCTTTGTTTTTACGGCAAGGTTTTATCCAGATTACGACCCGTTAAGCTATGCTTTGATTGGCAAAACTGTATTCAAATACTCGTCTTTGTCACATTATCCCTTTGTTGAAAAAAAATGTTTTGCGGCCTATTTTTTCATACTTTTATCACCCCCCGGTATTGCCTTTAATCTATTCCTTTTTATATCTTTTTAAATTAAATTCTTTTATGTATTATGTTGGCGGTTATTTTTACCTTTTCTTAAATTCTTTTCTGTTTGGTTTTTTTAAAAAAAAATATGGCATTTTACCAGCTATTTTTGTTTTGATTTTTGTCGCTTTTACTCCCGGATTTTTTGAGCTTTCACGGGCAAACTTTACAGGAAGTATGAGAATGCTTTTCTTTGCCTTTTCCCTTTACTACATAGCTAAGTATCCTTTAAATTCATTGCCGGTTATGTTTTCAGGTGGCTTTGCCGTCTTTTCCCACTCAATCGGGCTTCTTGTGCTTCCCGCTTTATTCTTTGCTGAGGTGTGGAAGGATAAAAAGCTTGATTTTAAAAAACATTTTTTTGCTTTTTCCTCAATGTTTTTTTTAGGAGGATTTCAGTATTTGATAAATATTTTCAAGTTTCATTCCCTTGATACAAGGGGGTACCTTTTAGGGTATTACGGAGAAATAGGTAAACACTTTATAGATTACCAGTTTGCAGAAAGGCATTTGATTGGGTTTAAAAACAGATTATTAAACGGTTATTTCAACTTTTTCTTTCAGTTTAAGCACTTTGCCCTGTCGTTTTTTGTGTCTTTTGCTTTTTATTTAACATCTCTTTTAAAGTACTTTAAACGGGATAGAATGGTAAAACTCTCTGTCTTATTTGCTGGAATTTATCTCTTTTTCCATTTTTCCCCTTTAAAGGGTGGAATTTTTATAATGACTTACAGGTATGTTTTTACAATTTTTCCCGTTTTGGTTTTAGGTTTTGCACCTTTACTTGAAAAAAAGCATTTTAGAATTTTGTTTTATTACCTTGTTTTTGTAAACCTCTGTCTCACCCTGCTTTTTGCAAACCCATTTTACAAAAAGGTTTTCTGGTATGGAGAAATGAAAAATTATATAGATAAAAATTTCAAAGGCAATGAGAAGGTGCTTATTGACCATCTGCCTTCCTTCTTTTTCTATAACGAAGGTATAAAGGGCAAAGAGTTAATGGACCCTGATTTAGCAGATTTTTACAAAATTAAAGATGTTTATAGTGCAATGGAATACTTGAAAAAACATAAGTTTACCCATATTTTAATGCCATACAGGCCTGACCCTTTTGCTTCAGATACGCAGGTTGTTAATATTTTTAAATACCCCTTTCTTGTTAAGGCTTTGAAAACCTATTACCATTGTTCTCTTTTTAAAATAAATTATGAGAATATTTATCTTTTAAAAGAAAAGAAAGAAACTGTCTTTAAATGGAATGGTGAGAAAATCCCTGTTTTCTTTTACAAACATAAAAAATATGCAAAGGGGAAAGGGGGGTATTCTTTTGAAAAAGGAAGGATTAAGGTTTTTTCTGAAAACAAAGGCTTTGCCTTTGCCTTTGCAAAAAATAAGGTGTGGAAAAAAGATTCCTGTTATATTAATGTTAAAGGTAAAAAATGGATAGTTTTAAAATTTAAGGCAGATTTGGTTTCAGATAATTCAAAGATATTTCCTTTTTTGCACAGGAAAAGGGAGAATGGTTTTGACGATTTAGGTTTAAGGTGGGTAAAACAGGGAGACTATTATTTTGCGCTGGCAAAATCTCCCTATTTCAGGGTTTTCACCCCTTATATAAATGTTGCGGGGGGTAAATGTATCGCACCGGGGGTTAATTTTTATTTAAGCGGAGGAGAGGTTGAAATTACAGGGCTTGAAATTAAAGGGTTTTGATGAAATAGCGGCGTTATTACTTTCTCTTTGTTTTTTTACGCTATTCCTTTTAGGAAAAAAAGGCATTATTGCTGATTTTGCACTTATTGGGCTTATTGTTTCTGCTATTTATGCCCTTGTTAATATAGAGATTTTTCTTGTATTTGTCACCTATGCTGCGGCAATAAAAGGTACATACTTAAATGTTTTACCAAAATCAATAGATATGACTCTGCTGTTTTTTGCATTTTTGGTTTTAGGGTTAATGCTTCACATTGCTTTTAACAAAAGAAAATTCCCCTCAATCTATCTCTTTGACGGGGTTGTTTTGTTTCTTGCTATCTCTGTTATTGTCGCTTTTTTAAATACCTCTTCCAAATCTTATACTTACGGGCTTGAGAAGTTTTTAAGGTTCTTTATTGTTGTTTTGCCTTTTTTCTATATTCCAAGGTTGTTTGATGACAAAGATTTGAAAAAACTGATACACTTTTTTGCTTTTTTCGGGGCTGTTTTCTGCCTTGCTATCTTCCTTTACTATGAGGATTACAGGGCATTGAAAGAGGCTGGACAGCATTATCTTCCTGTTGCAAAAATGGCGGGAATATCTTTCATTTTTAATATATACCTCTTTCTAAACGAAAAGGGATTTTTTAAAAAACTTTTCTTTCTCTCCCTTACCCTTGTTTCTTTACTAATGCTGTTTAAAGCAAACTCAAGGGGCGCAATACTTTTTTCATTTTTTGTGCTTTTAATTTACAGCTGGTATATTTTGAAGGACAAAAAAATCTATTTTATTGTTCTTGCTGCAACGGTTGTGATAAGCATTCTTGTTGTGTTCACCGTTTCTCCTGACTCATTCAGAAGGTTTTTTATGCTATTTGGCAGGCATAAGGGATTATCAGTTTCCATAAGAATGGTACTTTATAAAATAGCATTAAAGTTGATTTCAAAATACTGGTTTACAGGAATAGGATTGGGAGGGTTTGCAAGATACCATTACCTTAAGTATCCCCACAATTTATTTCTTGAATTTTTTGTAGAGTGTGGATTATTGGGATTTTTAAGCATAACTTTGTTTTTAGGATATCTAACTTTCTGTGCAGTTAGGTTAATAAAGATTACAAGACTTGAAAACGAATATACCCCATTTATTCTGTCATTTCTTTTTGTTGAGTTATACCATATGACTTCTTTTTCAATGATTCATCTAAGGTGGTTAATGGTTTTCGCCGGTTTTGTTTTTATGTTTTATATCAGGGTAAAAGAAAGAGTAAAACATAGCCAGGAAATAAAAGATTTGAAGGTTTAATTCAGTATCCTTAAATGTACATTCAGTTAATCCCTCAATGTGGTAGAGGAGAAAAATCAAAAGTATTGTAAGTTTAAAGAAAAAATCATCTTTGTTTTTTAGAGAAATTATTAAATCTCTCAAAATTGATATATGAAAAAGATAAAAAATTAAAAAGCCTAATATTCCAGTTGTTCCTAAAAGCTCAAAAATGTTGCTGTGGGCGTGGTACAGTTTGTTAAATCCACTTCCATCCCACTTTTTTGTTTTTGTATAAAAGTTTCCAAACCCTATACCTATGAAGGGATGTGATTTGAAGTAAGAAATACTTTTCCCCCATATTTGTTTCCTTAATGATAAGCTAAAAGCTACTTTTTCTTTTTGAAAGCGCCAGAATATTTTCTTTTTATTTGGGATTAAAGCAAGAATTAGAACAAAGACCACAATTATTATTAAAGCCTTTTTCATGTTTTCAGTTTTATAGGCATAAATTAAAGAATAACTTATTGAAATTACTATTGTTGCTATCAAAGGCATCTTTTCCCTTGAAAAAACAAGGCCTAAGAAATTCAGGATTAAAAAGAAAAGAGTTAGATACTTTTCTTTTTTTGATATTTTGTTTTCTAAAAAAAAGTAAAATCCTAAAACAATTGCAAAAGATGTTGTTTCTGAATATGTAAGTGGATGGGATAGAAACCCTTTTGCAAAAATATAATAGGTGTGGGGGTTAAAAGGTTTTTCAAGCTTTAATCCCCAGAATGGCTGAAGTATGGCAAAAATTGAGGATAGGGTAGCCCCTAAAAAAAATGCTTTAAAAAAGTTTCCCTTTTTTTCTCTATGTAAAGCAAACAAAGGAATTAGAGAGGGTAATACAACAATGTATAAATGTCTTTTATACCATACAACCGCTTTAATAATATTTTCCGCATTTAAAAAAGAAATTAAAGGGAAAAGCATAAACAGAGCGAGAAGGATAGGATGAGGGAAAGACGGTTGATTTAATTCTTTTTTTGCTAAAATCTGAAAAAAAACATAAAACACGAGAGTGGCGGAGAGTATTTGTGAGGCAGTTATTGATAGGGGAAGTGAAAATGCTAAAATCAAAAGGGTTAAATATATAAACTTATCTTTCTTCATAAAAACTATTTTAAAGGTTTGTTTTGTGTTTTAAAATAAAAAAGTGTGAGAAAAGGAGATATTATGAATAAATGTCTGGTACTTTTAAGCGGTGGTTTAGATTCTGCAACCTGCCTTGCTATTGCAGTTGACAATGGCTTTAAGCCTTATGCTTTAAGCTTTGACTATGGGCAAAGGCATAAAGTTGAGCTTGAAAAAGCAAAGGCTCTTGCTAAAAGGTACAATGCCACACATTTTATATTCCCTTTATCATTAAATATTATAGGAGGCTCAGCTTTAACTGATATGAGCATTGATGTGCCGGATGTCCCCCTGGAAAAAATTGGGGAAGGGGTTCCAATCACTTACGTGCCTGCAAGAAATACCATTTTTTTGTCAATAGCAGCAGGGTTTTGCGAGGTAAATGATATAGAGCATATTTTTATTGGGGTAAATGCACTTGATTACAGTGGTTACCCTGATTGCAGGCCAGAGTTTATTAAAGCAATGGAGAAGGCAATTACACTTGGAACAAAGTATTCAGATATGGGAAAATCTTTTAAAATACATACCCCTTTGATTGATTTAAAAAAATCTGAAATAATAAAGTTGGGAATAAGTTTGGGGGTTGATTATTCACTTACAAACAGTTGTTACAACCCTGATGAATCTGGCAACCCATGTGGGAAGTGTGATTCCTGCAAATTGAGACTTAAAGGATTTAAAGAGGCGGGTTTCAAAGACCCGTTAAAATATCCGGAAGGGATTGAGCTATGAAAAAACTTTTAAGTTTATTGCTTGTTTTTCTGATATTGTCTGTTTCTTGTATATCAAAACCTGAAACTGTTTATAAACAGAAGCAAGGTACTAAAGTCCAATGGTACCATACCGATGTTTCAAAAGATATCCCGGAAGACAAAGAGATTGTAGATATTATCAAACCTTACAAAGACCAGTTGTCAAAAGAGATGAACACAGTAATTGGCTATGCCGAGGTTGACCTGGTTAAAGGTAGTCCTGAGTCTACTTTAGGAAACTTTGTTGCAGATGTGATTTTTGATACAGCAAGGCACTTTGACAAAGATGTTGATTGTGCAATTACAAACAGTGGAGGTTTAAGAGCACCTATTTATAAAGGTAAGATTAAGGTAAAAGACGCATTCAATTTAATGCCATTTCAAAACAGAATTGTAATTCTGAAGTTTTCAGGCAAGGATTTTTTAGAGTTAATCAGGGAGATTGTTGAAAACAGGGGAGAGCCAGTGTCAAATCTTACAATAAATGTGACAGACGGCCTTATTGATGCCTATGTAAATGGAAAACAGGTTGAAGATTATAAAACATACAAGGTTGCAACAATTGATTATCTTTATAAAGGTGGTGGAAGTATGCCTGCAATGAAAAAGGGTGAATTGGTGAAAGATACAAAGGTTTTGCTTAGGGATGCCATTATTGAATACATTAAAAAGCATAAAAAAATTAATGAAAAAATAGAGGGAAGGATATTGTTACAATGATTAACAGAAGGGATTTTATAAAGACAGCCTTCTTTTTAGGTACAGCAACAGCATTTGCAGGGCCGGATTATCTGTTTAATAAAAAATCGGTAATCCATATCTTTCACACAAATGATGTTCATTCCCATATTGAGCCTTTTCCTTTAACTGACAAGAGATTTCCGGGGATGGGTGGGTATGCAAAAAGGCAGACAATGCTTAAAAAATTTAGAAAAAAGTATGGAAATATTTTGCTTTTTGATGCAGGAGATGTTTTTCAGGGAACCCCCTACTTTAATTATTACGAAGGAAAACTTGATTATAAGTTAATGAGTAAATTAGGTTACAATGCGGCTACTTTGGGAAACCACGATTTTGACAATGGAACTGACAAGTTGGCCGAAGCAATGAGGTATGCAAACTTTTCAATAGTTTCTTCAAACCTTAATATTACACATCCGATATTAAGAAAAAGGGTAAAGCCTTATGAAATTTATGTTAGAAAGGGCAAAAAGATAGGAGTATTTGGCTTAACTGTAGCTTTTAAAGGCCTTGTTACAGAGGATAACCACAAGGGCGTAAGTTACATTGACCCTGTAAGTGTTTCAAAAAAGATGGTTAATTTTTTGAGAAAAGAAAAAAACTGTGATTTAGTGATTTGCCTTTCCCATTTGGGAATATCTGCGTACAAAACCGACATAGGAGATGTTGAACTTGCAGAGCAGGTATCTGGAATTGATGTAATTATAGGTGGTCATTCCCATACTTTTCTTGACGGTGGTTTAAATGTTATATCGAAAGACGGCTGGAATACTTTAATTACCCAGGTTGGGTTTGCAGGTGTTTGGCTTGGGCATATAATCATTGATTTTGATAATTTCTCTAAGAAAAAGAATATTCTTGCAGGAAAGTATAAGGTTTAATGATAGTTTTAGGAATAGAGACCTCATGCGATGATACCTCTGTTGCGGTTGTAAGGAATGGCAGAGAGGTATTGTCAAGTATTGTATCGTCTCAAATAAAAGTTCATGCCCCTTACGGTGGGGTGGTGCCTGAACTTGCATCAAGGGAACATATTAAAAACTTACCCATTGTCTTTCAGACAGCATTAAGAGAAGCTAAAGTAAGTGTTAATGATATTGATTTAATAGGAGTTACTGTGGGGCCAGGGCTTTTAGGGGCTTTGCTTGTGGGAGTTTCCTTTGCAAAGGGGTTGTCTTTTGCTTCAAATATTCCTTTTGTGGCTTTAAATCACATAGAGTGCCATATTCAAAGTGCATTTATTGAATACGGCGAAAAGATTGAATTACCTGCTATGGCATTTGTTGTTTCAGGTGGACATACTCATCTTTTTTATTTAAATGAGAAAAAGGAGATTAAACTTCTCGCAAAAACCAGAGATGATGCGGTAGGAGAGGCATTTGATAAATTTGCAAAGATGCTTAATTTAGGCTATCCGGGAGGTCCGATTATAGACAAATTGGCTCAAAGGGGAGAACCTACATATAAACTTCCAATTCCTAAAATGAGTGATGGAAGCGACGATATGAGTTTTTCTGGAATTAAAACTTTTCTTTTAAGAACAATTGAAAAGGAAAAAGAGGATTTAAATATTGAAAATCTTGCTGCAAGTTTCCAGAAAACAGTTGCTGATATACTTATAAAAAAAATAAAACGCTTTGAAAGAGAATTTCCTGCAAAATCTATTCTATTAACAGGGGGAGTTTCTGCAAATTCTTATTTAAGAAAGAGATTTAAGGATGAATTTGGGGAAAAGTTTTTTGTTCCTTCTCCTAAATTTTCCACAGATAACGCCGCAATGGTTGCTTCCCTTGCTTTTGAAAGGAAAGGCCAAAAGGCTGAACTGCATCAGGAATGCTTCCCTACTTTGTTTTTTTAAGTTTTTTTATTAAAAATAATACTATCCCTTTATAATCATACAATTACGCCGTAAAAAAATTTTGCATTTTTTTAAAAAAATTGTTGACTTGCCTCAATTAAAAGGTGTAAAATGCATACAACTCAATGTGGGTTTTTTGAAAACATTAGTTATATGGCAACTTGTATTAGAATAAATAAGCAAGCTAAGGAGAGGTTATAAGTTGTTTTTGTTAAGAAAATCAAAAAGAAAAAACAATATATTTAGAAAAGTTAATAACTTCTTTTCAATTTTTTGGGAGGGCGCATGAAACGTACATTTGTTTTTCTGACGGGTCTATTTTTTGTATTAACCTCTTTTGCCGGTGTGTTGCATTTGCGAATTGGTGATGTTAACACATCAGCTTCAAATGAAGCTGGAGTTATGAAGTTAAAGGCGAGAAGTCACAATGACTTTTATATCGCCGAATACCCGGCAAATGAGCCGAGGCTCTATATTGTTCAATTTAAAACTCCAATAACAACTGAAATCAAACAGGCATTGGAGGAAAGAGGAATAAAGATTTTTGATTATATCCCAGATAATGCTTTTATTGTTTGGGCAAACAAAGGGCAGATGGATTCTCTGAATTTGGCATCATTGGATTATAAGGGAATTTTTCAGCCTGCATTTAGGGTTCAGCCTGCGTTGATTCCTCTTGCAAAGTCTGATTCTTTAGTGGAAGTGAGGATTACCTTTTATCCTGTAATCTCTAAAAAAGAAGCTGAATTTGCTTTGATGGATGCAGGTGCAGTTTTAGAAAAGGCAGATTCTTCAAGCTGGCAGCACGCAGTAATCGCTAAAGTTTCATCAAGAATATTACCTCACATAGCATCTTTGCCTGGGGTTAAGTGGGTTGAAAAATATGTTGCTCCAAAACCTTATTCTGTAGAATCTCCTCACATTGAATTTTATGTGGATAAAAAAGCCTTAGAGAGAGCTAAAAATCATCAGGCTTCTGATATTATGAATGTTGCCCCTGTTTGGGATGCCGGTTATACTGGTTCAACTCAGATTGCCGCAGTTTGTGATACAGGTCTTGATGTTGGTGACTATGATTCAATTCATAGAGACTTTTTCCAGGATTTAGATGGGGACGGCCATAACGATAAAATTGTTGCTGCATATGCACTTGGCAGAACAAATGATTGGTCAGATGACCAGGGACATGGAACACATACAGCAGGTTCTGTACTTGGAAATGGTGCTAAGAGCAATGGACAGTTTAAGGGAATGGCCTATAATGCAAGGCTTGTTGAACAGTCTGTGCTTGATTCAAGAGGTGGTTTAGGTGGACTCCCTGCTGATTTGAATGATTTATTCCAGCAGGCTTATGATGATGGCGCAAGGGTGCACTCAAACTCCTGGGGTGCAGCAGTTTCTGGCCAGTATGATTCTTCCTCTCAGCAGGTTGACCAGTTTACATGGAATCACAAGGATATGGTTATTACAGTATCAGCAGGAAATGAAGGTGTTGATTCAGATAGGGATGGTGTTATTGACCTTGATTCAATAGGTTCACCTGCAACTGCTAAAAACTGTATAACTGTAGGTGCTACTGAGAGTGATATTAATGCTACCACCTATACATGGGGACAGGGTTGGCCTGACAGTTATCCTGCAGATCCTATTAATAGTGATAATTTAAACGATAATAGAAATGGTATGGCTGCTTTCTCATCAAGGGGACCTTGTGATGATGGAAGAATTAAGCCTGACATAGTTGCTCCAGGAACAATGATTATCTCAGTTCGTTCTCAGGATCCAAATGCAGACACAGGATGGGGTGCATATGATGACTGGTATATATATGAAGGTGGAACTTCTATGTCTAACCCGTTGACTGCTGGGTCTGCTGTTTTAGCAAGAGAATTTTTTGAACAGCATGAAGGTATTACTCCCTCCTCAGCATTAATTAAGGCAACTCTGATGAATGGGGCTTATGATATTTATCCTGGCCAGTACGGTACAGGTGCCGGGCAGGAAATTCCGACAAAAAGACCTAACAATGTTGAAGGTTGGGGAAGAGTTGACCTTGCCAATGCTTTAATGCCTCAGGCACCGGTACAATTAAAATACTTTGATGAAACCTCAGGGTTGAATACTGGTGATACAAAGACATACACTGTAGATGTTGCTGATACTTCTGTTCCTCTCCGTATAACTTTGGTATGGACAGACTATCCTGCATCAACCTCTTCAAGCAAGCAGCTTGTTAATGACCTTGATTTGACTGTAACTGCTCCCAATGGAACAGTTTACTATCCAAATCATTTAAGCGGCGCTGACAGAACAAACAATGTTGAAACAGTAGATATTGAAAATCCAGTATCTGGAACATATACAGTTACAGTTAAAGGTTACAATGTTCCATACGGACCGCAGCCTTTTGCGATAGCTATGCACGGTGGATTTGGGACATCTGCACCTGATACCACTCCACCTGTAATCTCAAATGTTCAGGCAAATCCTTCCTACGATAGTGCTACAATTACATGGACTACAGATGAATCTGCTTCAAGTGTTGTGGTTTATGGAACCTCATCTTCAAATTTAAACCAGCAGGCAACTTCATCTGGTTACACAACTTCACATAGTGTTAACATAACAGGATTAAATGCGGAAACAACATACTATTTTAAGGTTAAATCTGCAGACTCTTCAGGAAATGAAAGCCAGAGCGATGTATACTCTTTTACAACAACAGCAGAACCTCAGATGCCAACAGACTTCAGTGATGATATGGAAAATGGCGATGGTAACTGGACAAAACATCCTGATGGTTCAACTCCGTGGGCAATAGTTTCCACAAGCTATGTACACTCAGGTTCCCACGCATTGTTCAGTGCAGATGAGGGTTCAATAAAAGACGATACTATTGATACTTATGAAATTGATTTAAGGAATGCTTCAACAGCAACATTGACCTTCTATCACACATACGAACTTGAAAATACCTATGATGGTGCTGTAATTGAAATTTCAACAGATGGTGGTTCAACTTTTACAGATTTAGGAAGCCACATAACTCAGGGTGGATACAACGGTACAATTTCAACAAGTTATCAGTCTCCAATTGCTGGTAGAAGTGCATGGACAGGTGGAAGCCTTGGCACAATGACTCAGGTTGTTGTTGACCTTTCATCTTATGTAGGAAATACAGTTATTATCAGGTTCAGGATGGCCTGTGACTCATCTGTTAACAAAACAGGTTGGTATGTTGATGATGTTGTTGTTTCAACTTCAGGTTCTACTCCGACACCTGCTCCAACAGTTGACAGTTTCACAGCAGATCCGACAACAATAACAGAGGGTGAAAGCTCAACATTGAGCTGGCAGACAACCAACGCAACAAGCGTAACAATCAAAGATGGAAATGGAAGCACAGTTTACAGCGGTTCATCAGTAGATGGCTCAACAACTGTTTCTCCGACAAGCACAACAACTTATACCTTAACCGCAACTGGGGATGGAGGCACAGCAACAGCATCTGTAACTGTTACTGTTAATTCAGCACCAGCACCTGCGCCAACTGTTGATAGTTTTACAGCTGATCCAACAACTATAACTGAAGGCGAAAGTTCAACATTAAGCTGGCAGACAACCAACGCAACAAGCGTAACAATTAAAGATGGTAATGGGAACACTGTTTACGACGGTTCAACAGTAGATGGTTCAACAACTGTTTCTCCGACAAGCACAACAACTTATACCTTAACAGCGACAGGAGATGGAGGCACAGCAACAGCATCTGTTACTGTTACAGTTAACCCTGCTGACAATAGCGGCACAGTTGATACAAGGACTTTCTCTTCAACAGATGTTCCTAAATCAATACCTGATAACGATTCAAATGGTGTAATTAGTACCCTTGAAATAACTGATGGTACTGATATTCAGTCACTTACGGTACATGTTGATATTACCCACACCTATGTTGGAGACCTTACTCTCTACCTGATAGGGCCTGACGGTACAACTGTTACCTTGAGGCAGAATTCCGGTGGTTCTGCGGATGATATACATGAGGATTATACCCCAACAGAATTTAACGGTAAGAGTGCAGTAGGCACCTGGAAATTGAAGGTTGTTGATAATGCAACATATGATACTGGTACAATTGATGGTTGGAGCTTAACAATAAAAGCAACTTATTCTTCAGATAGTGGTGGCGATGATGGTGGAACAACTCCAACAACTCACACATATGTAAGCTCAGATACTCCAATCTCAATTCCGGATAACAACGCAACTGGTATAACATCATCAATCAATGTTCCAGACAGCGCAGTTGTTACCGAGATTAAGGTTACAGTTGATATTACTCATACTTATATAGGCGATTTGATTGTAACTTTAGTTGCTCCAAACGGTGCTACAGCAACTTTAAGCGACAGGGAAGGTGGTTCTGATGATGATATCCATCAAACCTATACAGTTACTGCATCAGATGGAATTCAGATTAATGGTACATGGAAGTTAAAAGTTTCTGATAATGCCCAGTATGATACAGGTACTCTCGATGGATGGAAACTTGAGTTTACCTTCTAAGATTTAAAATTTGATTTAATTTAAAGGGCGAGATTTCTCGCCCTTTTTTTGTTTTTTTTGCTAAAATTTAAGAATGAAACAAATAGCAAACTTTCTTAAAAATTTCAGAGAAAAAAAAGGGCTGTTAAAGGAAGATATAATAGCTAAAACAACCCTGACAAAAACAGTAATCAATTTAATAGAAGCAGGCGAATTTGAAAAAATAGGGGCTGAATTTTATATAAGAAGTTTTCTGAAACAGTACTGCTCAGTAATTGGATTAACTGATAACGAAACTGATGAAATTATTCAAAAAGTTGTAAATGCCATTTCTAAAAACAAGGTTAAGGTAAATACAAAAGAAGAAAAAAAGAGTAATAAACTTATTGTATTCATTTTATTGGTTATTTTTGCTTTAATTGTATTTTTTGTTTTTTTTAGGGGTAAAAAACCAAAACTTAAAAATATTCAACAAACTAAAATTGTAACCAAAACTGAAAATAATTCTGTTTCAGAAACCCTCAAAAAGGGTTTTAAAGAGAGTGTTAATTCAAGTAATGAATCACATAGTAAAGAGTTAAAAGTTGAAACACCTGTTGAAAAGAAAAAAAACGAAAATCCAAAAAGTGAGGCAAATATAAAAGAGCCAATAGCTAATAAACCTGTTGAGGAAAAATCATCCAAAACTGATATTAGAGAAACAAAAAATGTTAAAACTGAAGCTATTAAAAACAAAGTAAACATAAAATTTGTTGCTTCTTGTATGTGCTGGGTTAATATATCTTTTAAAGGGAAAGTTGTAAGGGATTTTATTTTAAAAGAAAACGAAGTTTACTCTATTGATGTTCCTAAAAATTCAACTTTAACTGTTGGCAACGCAAGTTGTTTAAAACTGTATTTCAATGGTAGAATAGTTGAGTTAGGTGATGAAAAGGTTGTCAGAAACATTTTGGTGGAATAACAGATGGATTTAAAAAGTAGAATTAAAAATAGAGAATTGCCCCAGGAAATTTTAAACGCCATTTCAACAATGAGTTTCCCCTTAACACCTGAGGATTATGTAGAGATATTGCCCTATGTTTATGAACAGGGCGACAAAACTCTAAAGGAAAATGTTGTTTCTACTATAAATAGGATGTCGTTAGACTTAATTATTCCCTTTCTTGAAACAACCGAAGATATTAATGATCTTGTTTTTTATTTTCAATTTTACTTAAAGGTTGAGCCTAATCCTGAGTTGCTAATCAAGATTTTAAATAATCCTCATTGTCCACCCTCTCTGTTTTCCCTTGCTGCAAATTGTAGTTATTCTGAGGTATTAACATATCTTGTAAATAATGTGTCTCTTTTGCAAAAGCATAAAAATATAGTTCCTATTTTATTTAAAAACAAATATTTAGATGGATTTCTAAAAGAAAAATTAAAAGAATATGAAGAATTTGGAATTTTAGGCGAGAAAAAACCTGAAGTCAAAAAAGAAGAAAAAGAGAAGGTTGAAGAAAAGGAAGATGAAGGCATAGTTGCCTTAAAAGAAAAGTTAATTGAACAGGCTGAAAAAGAGGGGGTAAAACTTGATGAAAAATCTGAACTTGAGGTTAGAGAAGAAGATGTAGAAGAAGAAAACCTTACCCTTTATCAAAAACTTTTAAGAATGACAGTTGCTCAAAAAATTGATAGAGCTTTAAAGGGAACCAAAGAGGAGAGGACATTATTAATAAGGGATTCAAATAAGGTTGTGGCAATGGCTGTAATTCAGAGCCCAAAGATTACTGAGCAGGAAGTTGCAGCTATTGCCGGAATGAGAAATGTCCATAAAGATGTTTTAAGGTATATAGGTTCAAATAGGCAGTTTTTAAAAAAGTACAAAATTATTCTTGCACTTGTGAAAAATCCTAAAACACCCCCGGACATAGCCCTTACCTTGCTTAATAGAATAGGTGAAAAGGATTTAAAATCACTTGTCAGGGATAGAGGTATATCAGAATTTGTCAGACAGGCGGCATCAAGGCTTTTAAAATCAAGAAAAAAGTGAAATTATTTTATTGCATTGTGTAATTTATTGTTTATAATTTATATTAAGGTTGAGGTGAACAATGAATTACTATGAAATTTTAGGAGTTTCACGTAATGCTTCCATAGATGAAATAACTGCTGCCTTTAAAAAAAAGGTAAGAGATTTACATCCTGATAGATTTAATACTGAGGAAGAAAAGAGAGAAGCAGAGAAACAATTTAAAGAAGTAACACGTGCCTTCAATGTATTAAAAGATCCTGAAAAAAGAAGAGAATATGACAGGCAATTACAGGACTCCTTTTTGAAGGGAGAGAAAAAAACTGTATACTCTTCAGTGAACAGTGACGAATTGTTTAAGAAAGGCCTGGTATTATACAAAAAAGGTGAATATGAAAATGCAGAAACTTTTTTCCAGGGGGCTATTGGCAGGGGGATGGCGACTGCAGATGCATATTACCACCTTGCTTTGGCCCAAATGCATTTGCCAAGGAGAAGTAAAAAGGTTGTTGAAAATCTGGAAAATGCGATAAGCCTTGACCCTTTAAATGTTAAATTTAGAATTGCTCTCGCAGATTTTTATTTGCAAAAGGGAGTTAAATCAAAAGCTATTCATCATTATAAACGTGCTTTAAAGCTTGACCCGAAAAATAAAAGAGCAATAGAAGTTTTGAGAAGTTTTGGTATAATAAAAGAAAAGAATTTTTTAGAAAAGCTGTTCGGGAATCTTTTTAAGAGAGGTTAGGATGAATTACAGTTTTTTTGGGATAACTGATGTAGGGCAGAAAAGATCTCACAATGAGGATGCTTTTTTATACGATGAATCCCACGGATTAGCAGTGGTTGCTGATGGAATGGGTGGGCATGCCGCCGGTGAGATAGCTTCAGGGATTGCGGTAGAAGTGATAAGTGAATTTATAAGAACTATGGATAAAGACGGAGAGGTTACCTGGCCTTTTGATTACAACAATGAATTTTCTTTTGAGGCTAATCTTTTAATTGCAGGAATAAATTTAGCTAATGATAAAATCCTTCAAAAGGTTGAAGAAAATAATAAATTAAAGGGAATGGGGACTACTGTTGTTGCCGGATTGTTTAAAGGAGAAAAAGTTACTATTGCCCATATAGGGGACAGTAGAGCCTATTATTTTAGAAATGGGAAGTTAAACTTAATCACAGAAGACCACTCCTGGGTCAATGAACAATTAAAAAAAGGAATTATAAGTGAAGAACAGGCAAGGGAACACCCTTTTAAAAATGTGGTTACGCAGGCCTTAGGTAGTGGCGAAAAATTATTTGTGGATATAGATGAGGTAAAAGTAGCAAGTGATGATATTTTCCTTTTTTGTAGCGATGGAGTTAATTCTATGTTAAGTTATGAAGAGATGCAGGGTATTTTTGAGAAATTCAATGGAGATATTGAGCAGTTGGGAAAAAAGTTAATTGAGGGAGCAAATCAGGCTGGAGGGGATGACAATATAACCGTTGTTATTGTGAGGGCTTATGAATAAGTGTAAATTTTCCTTGACAAAAAGGCGTTTTTCTTTTATTGTAAATTCTAAATTGATATAAAAAAAATATTAGGAAGGTGGGCTGTGTTATTTAAGAGAAAAAAACAATTAATCGGGCTTGACATTGGTTCTTCTTTTGTAAAACTTGTGGAATTAAAAGATTTAGGTAAGGGGAAAAATTTTCAACTTGTGAATGTTGGAGTTGAACCAGTTCCGCCTCAAAGTATAGTTGATGGCGGGATAATGGATTCATTTGCCGTATCTGAGGCGGTAAGAGCGCTTTTTGAGAGATTAAATGTTAAAAATGAGAAAGTAGCTATTGCCGTTTCTGGTAATGGGGTAATTATAAAAAAAATTACCTTGCCAAAAATGAGCATGGAGGAATTAAACGACCAGATTAAATTTGAGGCAGAGCAATATATTCCTTTTGAAATTGACGAGGTGAATATTGACTATGAGGTTGTAGATTCCAGTGAAGATGACCAGATGGATGTGGTGTTGGTTGCGGCAAAGAAGGATGTCATAAGCGATTATACCTCAGTTGTTGTTCAGGCGGGACTTGAGCCACTTGTAGTTGATGTTGCCGCATTTGCTCTCCAAAACGCCTATGAGTTTAACCATTTAATAGATCAGGATTTAATTACCGCTCTTGTTAATATAGGGGCATCCTCCACCAATATAAATATTCTTTTAGGTAACAAATCATTATTCTGGAGAGACCTTTCTGTTGGAGGTTCTCTCTACACTCAAAATATTCAGAAAGAGCTTGGAATTGATTTTGATAGTGCAGAGAATCTAAAAAAAGGCAATAATGTTGAGGGCATTGCATTTGACAGCGTAATACCTATTATTAATCAAACATCAGAGGAGTTGATAGGAGAATTTTTGAAAACCTTTGAGTTTTTTAAAGCAACTTCCCAGTTTTCAACAATTGATAAAATTGTGTTATCCGGTGGAGCTGCAAAAACCCACGGCCTTGATAAGATGTTAGAGGATAAATCAGGAGTTAGGGTTGAAATATTTAACCCCTTTGAAAACATAAAGGTTGATGAAAGTGTATTTGACCCTGAGTTTATAAATGATGTATCTACAATGGTTTCAATAGCAGTGGGATTATCACTGAGAAAGGAGATGTAAATGATACAAATAAATCTTCTTTCAGGGAAGGAAAATTTAGCAAAAGATTTTGATACAAAGGTGTTTGCCCCGAAAGAAACAGGCGGTGGTGGAGATAAGAGCGATCAGTTAATCCAAATGGGCGCAGCGGTTGTTTTTATTATTGGTCTTGTTATTCTTGGTATCTGGATGTTTATGGCGTATAACGGGGTAAGTAAAGCCAAAAGGCTGCTTGCTCAGAAAAGGGCAGAAAAGAAAAAGTATGAAAGTTTAATAAAAGAGCAAGATGCTCTCCAAAAGGAACTGGATTTATTGAAAAAGAAGACTGATTTAATTAATAATCTTAAATCCAGGCAGTCAATCCCAGTTAAGATTCTTGAAGAGTTGTTTAATAGATGTCCGGATAGTGTGTGGTTTGAAAGCATTTCTAAAAAGGGAAATCTTCTTGATTTGAAAGGGCAGGCAAAAAACTCAGAATCAGCGAACAATTACTACCAATTTTTGTCAGAATCCCCTATTGTTAAATCATTGCAATATCCTATTTTGAAAAAAGTTGAAAAATCAAAAATCCCGGGTATTGTTTATTTTGAATTTAAAATAACATTAAAAGATAAGATGGATAAGGAGTGAGTTATGGAAAATCTATCTCCTAAGGCACAGGCCGGGTTGCTAATAGGTTTGCTTGCTATTTTTTACCTTATAGGGTATTTGGTTTTTATAAAAGGCTGGTATTCGTCCACAGCTTCTTACAATAAGCAAATAGAAAAACTTGATAAAGAAATAAAAGAAGCAAAAAAGCTAACAAAACATATTGAACAATTTAGAGCAAAAAAGAAGGATTTGCAAAATCAATTAAAAATATTGAAACAAATTCTTCCTAGCAAAGAGGAAGCAGGCCAGCTTTACAGTAAATTAAATAAAATGGCTCAGGAAAGTGGAGTAGAAATAGTTGAAATTAAGGCAGGACAGAAAAAGCCCATGGGCATAACCTTTGAGCTTCCTTACAAGATCAAAATGAAAGCAAGGTATCATGATGTTGGCTTTTTCTTTGCAAAACTTGCAAACTTTGAAAAAATTATCAATATAACAGAGTTTAAAATGGAAAAACCAAAAAAGATTACTTCTAAATATTCAGTTTTTGTTGATTGTACAGCTTCCACATATATTTACAACGAGAATGCAGACAATATGGAGGCCGACAATTCAACAAATAGAAGGAGAAGAAGATGAAAAAGGTAACAGTAATATTAATAGTGCTTTCTTTTGTCTTCTCTGGGGTTGCGCAGGTCAAGGATAAAAAAGAGAATAAATCTCAGGTTCCTGAGGTTGTTATGCCGTTTACTTATCAACCTAAATCAAAAAGGGATCCTTTTATTTCCCCTTTTGACCTTGAAATGCTAAAAACCGGGAAAAAGAAAAAGATTCCTGGAATAGCAGGGATGTCAATTGATGAGATTGTTTTACAGGGAATTATAAAGTCAAAGAAAAGAGGGTACGAGGCTCTTGTTTTAGGTAGTGATAATAAAGTTTACTGGATAAAACCGGGGGATAAGTTATACGATGGAGAGGTATTAGAAATTGGAATGGGCAAAAAATCTCCGGATGAAATTTCGTCTCCTGCTGAGGCTGGAAAAGTTTTTGGGTATGTTATTTTCAGGCAGTACGTTAATGACCCAAGTTTAATTAAACCTTACAAAGACATAAAAAAATATTTGGATAAATAGGAGGGGTAAATGTTTAAACGTGTTTTTCTGTTACTTTGCTTAATATCGTTAAGCCAGGTGGTGTTTGGGTTTTCTATTAAGGGGATAAACTTTGTAGAAAACAAAAGTGGGACAAAAGTTACTGTTATTCATGACAGCAATAACCCCCTCCACTATAATATTGTGACAAATAACGGGAGATTGTTTGTGGTTGAAATAGAGGGGATTGGAAATATAAAAACAGAGGTTCCTGTTATAAATACAGAAGAGGTAATGTCATTCAATGCTGAACCTATTGATGATGTTATTAGATTGACCTTTTTGCTAAAGGATAATGTGAAGGCCAAAGTATTGAACAATCCAAGAACCCTGTCTTTTATATTCTATCCTGTAAAGGATAAAACGACTATAAAATCAATTGATGTTGAAGATGTCCTTGACAACTTAACTCTTGTAAAGTTTGCATGCAATAAAAAACCTTATTATACAATTGAAAAAGACAACAATATTGTGACTTTAGTTTTGCATAATGCATCTTTAGCAACTAATATCAATGATATAAAAGGCGTTAAAGTATCGCAGCTTGATGATGATGTAATTGTAAAAGTTCAGAAAGATGTTGAACACCTTTCAACCAGGGTTAAGTTTTCAAACAACAGCTTACTTCTCTATGTAGGCGAACAGGTTCAAGCTGCACAGGAAACTACCCCAGAACAAGTAACCGGGAATGAGGAACTGCAGTATGCTTTTTTAACAAAGACTATTGCAGGTGGCCAAAAAAAGTATGTGGGAGAAAAGATTGGTTTAATTGATATTAAAGATATTGATATAAGAGATTTGCTCAGATACATAGCAGATTTTGCAGGCTTAAACCTTATTGTTGATTCCTCTGTTGAAGGGACTGCTACATATAGATTTAAAGATATTCCCTGGGATCAGGCATTAGACATTATATTAAAAGACAAAGGTTTGGGAAGTGAATTACAAAACGGTGTTTTAAGGGTTGCAACACTTGATAAGTTTAGAAAAGAGGCTGAAGAGAGAAGAAAACTTAAAGAGGAAAAGGAACTTGCAGTAGATACTCAGACAATAGCAAAATCCCTTTCATATGCAAAAGCAAAAGAAGTTGAACCTATTTTGAAATCATTCCTTTCAAAAAGAGGGCAGATAATTGTTGATGAAAGGACAAATACCGTAATTATTACAGATATTCCCAAAAAGATCCCGCCTATTTTAGAAATGATTGACCTTCTTGATAGGGCGAATACTCAGGTACTTATTGAGGCAAGAATTGTAGAAACCAAAAAGGTTTTTGCAAAAGAAATAGGTATTCAATGGGGATTCACTGGAATATACGATTCATCTCTGGGTACCCAGACAGGTATGTCATTTCCAAATACTATTAGGGTAGGTGGAACTGTAAACCCGGCAGACGGGACATTGGGGCCAATTGGAAGTGGTTATGCGGTTAATTTGCCTGCTGTGAATACTACATCTTCAATAGGATTGATGTTAGGGAATGTCTTAGGTTCATTCTCCCTTGATATGGTTTTGTCTGCAATGGAAAATGAAGGAATGGGAAGGATTTTATCAAGACCTCATGTCGTTGCTCAGAATAATAAAACAGCGGTTATTGAAAGTGGTGCGAGAATCCCTATTCAGACAGTTCAGAACAATACGGTAACTGTGAAGTACATTAATGCTTCGTTGAAATTAGAGGTGACACCTCAGATTACGGCTGAAGGAACTATAATTATGGATTTGAATGTTAAAAAAGAGGAGCCTGACTGGACACATACTGTTCAGGGTAACCCGACAATTATTACAAGAAATGCAAATACCCAGGTGCTTGTAAAGGATGGCGGCACTACGGTAATAGGTGGAATTTTCCAGGTAAATGATCAGAATTCTAACGACTATGTTCCAGGTTTAAGAAACATTCCGTTGATAAGCTGGTTATTTAGGCACAAGCTTGAAAGTTCTGAAAATAATGAATTATTGATTTTTATAACCCCAAAAATAGTTAAATAAATATATATGAGGGAGAAAGATATGATGAAAAGACTTTTAACAATTTTTAGCCTTTTTATAGTTGTTGCAGGAATGGTTGCTTGTAGTGGTGGTGCAGAGGGCGATCCTCAGGTGCCCAGCACTTTTAAAATTGAAAGTGTACTGTCAGAGGGAAATACCAACAATGTGGAAGCTGATATGATTAATAGTGATGATGGTCTTACTGCTGATTATGTTTCAGTTACTGTTAGCAATTACTTAAAAAATGCATCCGCTACTCCTTCACACTTTAACGACATTACAATTTACAAGTACAGCGTTCATTTTTATAGAAACGATGGCGGAACAGTGTTTAGCGACTTTGAAAGAGCAGTAACAGAGACAGTTCAGGTAAACTCTACAAAAACATTTAGTCTTGAATTGGTAAGGTTAGATGAAAAAACCCATGGTGCTCTTGCTGGGACTTACTCCCCTTACGAAATGAATGCTGAAATTACCCTTTATGGTAAAAACGGTTCAGGCCAGTATGTTCAGGCTAAGGGGACAATTGGCATTACAATTGCCAACTTTGGAAACGATACCGCCAGCCTTACTCCTTCAATTGATTTGTTAAGTGCAGACAAAACTATAATTTCAGACGGCGATGATGTAACATTATTCTGGTTGTTATCCGGTAGTGTTGCTGAAATAGTTATTCAACCTGGAGATATCCATCTTAACCCGGTTGATTACTACCCTTACGGTTCTTATACTCTTCATAATGTCACTCCTCCCGTAACTTACACATTAATTGTTTCAAGCCCGTTTGGAACTGCTTCTTCAGAGGTTTCTATAGATTCTGCTGCAACTTCTGGCGGTGTTATTGACCCTGTTATAAACCTTTTTATGGTTTCTCCAACAACTATAAGCGCAGGTCAGCAGGCGGTTATCAGTTATGATGTCTCAAATGCCGATTCTTTAACTCTTTACCCAGGAGCCCAGACTTTAACATTACCTTCAGGTGAAATAACTGTAAGCCCAACATATACGACAGATTATGTATTGCTTGCAAAGAATAATTCTGGAGGAATGGCAAGTGCAACTCAAACATTAACAGTAAACAATGTGACTGAAGCAAGTATTACAATGTTTACTGGCTCAAGGAAAGAAGTAGAGGCTGGTGATGTAATTACTTTATACTGGACTATTGAGGGTACTTACGATAAAGCTGAAATTTTCCCATGGAATGCTGCTAACGATACAGACAAGATAATGGAAGTTACTGGAATGAACTCTATTACAACTCCTCCTATTAATAATGACACTACCTTTGTACTCTCTGTATACTCAGGGAACAAAGTGATCAATGCTACATTTGAAGTTACTCTTGCGCAAAACAATTAAGGGAGTTAAATGCTCGAAAAGATTGATTTAGTAAAACAGGTTGAGAAAAAGATAAAAAACAATGATTATAAAGGGGCACTTGGTGACATCACCAGGTGCCTCGAATTGTATCCAAATTTTATTGTAGCCAAGGTTTTGAAGGCAGAGTGCCTGCTTAACCTTAATAATGCGGAAGAGGCTCTCGCTCTTGCAAATGAAGTATTATTTTCAAGTCCTGATAATATTAAAGCAAGAAAGATTGCTATTGAGGCTAATTTAAGAGTGGGTAATGTAGAAGAAGCAAAAAGTCATGTTGATTTTTTAGGCTTTCTTCTTCCTGCAAATCACCCTTATTTAGATGAAATTAAGAAGAAGATTAATGAACAAGAAAAGTTAAGTCAGGTTGACAATGATGAAACCTTTGAAATTGAAAGAACTGAATTAACTAATGATAAAGATGAACAGCCAGATGAAGTTATTGAAAATGTAGATCAGGAATTAAAAGAAGAAGACTACCCTGTTGAGAAAACAAAAGAGATTTCTGAAGACGAAAGAATAGAAACTGATAGGGACGAAGATGAATTGGTAAAGGATTCTGAAGAAAAAGAAGATGATTTCCTGATTGAATCTCAGGATATTGAGGAAGAAATCGGAGATGAGTATTCAAGCGGAGAGCAGGTAGATGAAATTAAAAAAGAAGAAGTTGTAACAGGAGTTCTTCCGGATCAGATTTCAACAGTCACATTACCTGACAAAAAAGAAGAGCCTGAAATAAAGACAAGGACACTGGCTTTGATATATGAAAGACAGGGTATGTTTGAAGAGGCTCTTGAGATATTAGAGAATCTTTTTGATGAAACTCAAGATATAGAGCTTCTAAAAGATATTGAAAGAATTAAAACCAAATTAAAGGGCGGAGATAAAAACGAATTTGTTATTAAAAAAATAAAGATTCTTGAAAATTGGTTAGAGAGAGTGAAATGGCATTCAAGCAATTAATATCAGATTTAAATGTAAAATCTATTCTGGTTTTTGATAGTCAAGGCTTGTTGATATACTCTTCTGAGGCAATCTATGATTATATCCATGAGCCTGAAATGTTAGCTGTAGAATTGTTGGATTTTGTTAATTCTTTGCAACCTTTGCCTTTGTTTTTCCCTGACCATTATATTATTAAGGCTGATGGTCTCAATTTTTTTGTAAAAAAACACCAGGATTTTTATGTTGTGCTGCTTGCAGATGATAGCAGATTGTTAAAAGCCAATCTGGATTTTATAAAAGTTTATAATAGGGTAATAAAGACTCTTTTATGAAAAATTTCCAATTTGATTTTAAAAATAGAATTCAAAAATTAAGAGATTTTTTGTGTTTGAAGAAACAAAAGGCAGTTTTATTTACTGATTTAAAGGATATTTTTTATTTTTCAGGCTTTAAAGGTAGTAAAGCCTTTTTATTGATTACTGGCGACAAAGAATTTCTTATTACTGATTTCAGATACTTTGAAAAAGTTGATAAAGATGGTTGTTACGGTGAATTATTTAAGGTTAAATCAAGCTATTTTGATGATACTGCTGGATTTATTTTTTCTCTTAAAATTAAAGAAATTGTATTAGATGAGGCCAAAACAACTTGTGAGATTTACAATGAATTAACCTCACGATTACCTGAGACATCTTTTTCTTTTCAAAAAAATATTAGTAACGAAATAAGAGGTGTAAAAGAGAAAGAAGAAATTGAAATTATAAAGGAGGGGGCTTTAAAAACCTCAAAAGTTTTTGAGAAAGCCCTTTCTTTTTTGACAAAGGGGATAACGGAGAAATCTTTTGCTTTAATCCTTGAAGATCTGCTTAAAAAAGAGGGTTTTGAAAATGTGTCTTTTCCCCCTATTGTGTTGTTTGGGAAAAATTCAAGTATGCCCCATGGAGAATCAGGTAATACTCCATTAGATGAAAATCAGGCTGTGCTTGTTGATTTTGGCGGTATATATAAAGGCTATTGTACAGATTTTACAAGAACCTTGTTTTTTGGTAATCCCGATAGTTCTTTTATACACATTTACTCTAAACTTTTAAATTGTCAGAAAACTGTTATAGATAAAGCTCGTACCGGGATGAAGGCTTTTCAAGTTGATGCTATTGGTAGAGAGTGTCTTGATTCTGTTAGCCTGGGAGAATTTTTTCAACACAGCCTTGGACATGGAGTAGGGCTTGAGATTCATGAATCCCCTATGGTTTCCCCCTTTAGTGATATTGTTATTGAGAATGGAATGGTTTTTACTGTTGAGCCTGGAGTTTATTTTGAAAATAGGTTTGGCATTAGAATAGAAGATATGGTTGTAGTTGAAAATGATAGGTTGAATGTATTGACTGATTTTCCAAAAGAACTTATACTCATTAAGCAGGAATAATGGAGGTGAAATATGTACGATACAAGTGACTTTAGAAATGGTCTAAAAATTGAAATTGATGGCACCCCTTTTGAAATAATAGAGTTTTTACATGTAAAACCTGGGAAGGGTGGTGCTTTTGTTAGAACAAAGTTAAAAAATCTTCAAACCGGGGCGGTTTTAAACAAAACCTTTCGTTCAGGTGAAAAGGTGGGCAAACCTGACCTTGTTGATAGACATATGCAGTTTCTTTACTCTCAGGGCGATGAATTGGTTTTTATGGATCTGGAAACATACGAACAATTTACTATTCCCTTTGAAAAGATAGAGGATAAAGCAAAATTTTTGAAGGAAAATATGGAAGTAGACGTTCTATACTATAAAAATGAACCTATCTCTGTTGAGTTACCTACTTTTGTAGAATTAGAGGTTGTGGAAACAGAGCCTGGATTTAAGGGAGACACAGCAACTGGTGGAACGAAGCCGGCTGTTCTTGAAACAGGAGCTAAAATAAATGTCCCTCTGTTTATTAATGTTGGGGATAAATTAAAGATTGACACCAGAACCGGTCAGTATGTTGAGAGGGTGAAATAATGGATATAAAAGAAATAAAACAATTGATGGAAGCATTTGCTAAAAATGGTTTGACAAAGCTTGAACTTACAAATGGAGATTTTAGTATAAAATTAAAAAAAGAGGTCTCTGAAGTAAAGGTTGTGCAAGCAGGAGAACCAGTCCATGTTCCTTCTGTTACCCCTGCAAAGGTGGAAACTGTTGAAGAAAAAGAAGAGGGAGACGAAAACCTGATATACATTACATCTCCAATTATTGGAACATTTTACAGAGCACCCAGTCCAGATTCAGACCCTTATGTAGAGGTTGGAAGCAGGGTGAAAAAGGGAGATGTTCTTTGCATCGTTGAAGCTATGAAAATTATGAATGAAATTGAAAGTGAGTATGATGGGGTAATTGTCAAAATCTTCCCGAAAAATGCTGAGGCTGTGGAATACGGCCAGAAGCTTTTTGCGTTAAAGCCTGAGTAATAAGGGAAAGGTATGTTTAAAAAGATTCTTATTGCGAACAGAGGAGAGATTGCTCTTCGAGTAATTAATGCTTGCAGGGAATTGGGAATAAAAACTGTTGCAGTATACTCTGAAGCAGACAAAGACTCTCTTCATGTTAAATTTGCTGATGAGT
The DNA here is from genome assembly GCF_016592575.1 of Thermotomaculum hydrothermale. Lineage (NCBI taxonomy): Bacteria > Pseudomonadati > Acidobacteriota > Holophagae > Thermotomaculales > Thermotomaculaceae > Thermotomaculum > Thermotomaculum hydrothermale. The sequence continues at coordinate 237,056 of NZ_AP017470.1, forward strand.
GCATATGCATAGGTCCTCCGCAAAGTTATAAAAGTTATTTGCATATACCTTCTATCATTGCAGCGGCAGAAATTACAGGGGCTGATGCTATACACCCTGGATATGGTTTTCTTGCTGAAAATGCTCAATTTGCTGAAGTGTGTAAAAGTTGTGGCATTACTTTTATAGGGCCGGAACCTGATCACATAAGGCTTATGGGAGACAAGGCTGTTGCAAGGCAAACTGTAATGAAGAAAAATGTTCCTGTTGTTCCTGGTAGCGAAGGTGGATTGTCCGATATTGGTGAATTAAAGTCATTGGCAGCTAAAATTGGGTACCCTGTAATCCTTAAAGCCTCGGCAGGTGGAGGCGGAAAGGGAATGAGAGTTGTCTGGAGCGAGGATGAACTACAGTCGCAATTTGAAACAGCAAAAAATGAAGCAATGGCAGCTTTCGGCAATCCAGAGATATACCTTGAAAAATATATTGTTAATCCCAGGCATATTGAGATTCAGATTGTGGCGGATAAATTTGGCCATGTTATTTACCTTGGTGAAAGAGAATGCTCAATTCAAAGGAATCATCAGAAAATTATTGAAGAGGCACCGTCATCGGTTTTGACTGATGATTTAAGAAAAGCCATGGGACAGGCTGCAAAAAAAGTTGCATCTGCTATTGGATACTCCAATGTGGGAACGGTGGAATTTTTATTAGACAAGGACAATAACTTTTATTTTATGGAAATGAATACCAGAATTCAGGTAGAACATACTGTAACAGAAGGAATTACAGACATTGACCTTGTTAAACTTCAGATTGAGCTTGCAGCAGGGGAAAAATTAAAATTAAAACAAAAAGATATTAGGATTACTGGGCATGCAATTGAGTGCAGGGTAAATGCTGAAGACCCAAAAACTTTTATGCCATCTCCAGGTAAGATTGAAGCTTTTCATACCCCAGGAGGACCAGGAATAAGAATTGATACTGCAGCCTACGCAGGCTATACAGTTCCTCCATATTATGATTCAATGATTGCCAAAGTGATTGCCCATGGGAGAAACAGGGAAGAAGCAATTGCCAGAATGAAAAGGGCGTTGGAAATGTTTCTTATTGAGGGGATAAAAACAAATATCCCATTACATTTAAAGATTCTTGAAGACGAGTTTTTTATTAAAGGGGAAATTAATACACACTTTATGGAAGAGTTTTTCAGGAGAAATGAGATATCTGGTACTGAGTGATATTCACTCAAATATTGATGCTTTCAATTCGGTTTTATCTTTCTTTAAGAGGAAAAAATACAATAAAATTCTGTTTTTAGGTGACCTTGTAGGCTATGCTGCTGCCCCCAATCAGGTTGTTGAAAAATTCCGCTCATTGAAAAATGTGCTTTATGTTAGAGGGAATCACGATAAGGTATGTTCAGGCATAGAAAAAGGCAATCATTTTAATGATAAGGCAAAGGCAGCAGCTTTGTGGACTATGAAAAAGCTTACCAGGAATAACCTAAATTTTCTAAAAAAAATGCCCCAAGGACCCTTGGAAGTTAACAATGATATTCTAATAGCCCATGGTTCACCAATAAACGAAGACTTCTATATTTTTTCTGACTTTGATGCCTATCAGATTTTTATGCAGACAAATCACTTTATTACATTTATTGGGCATACTCACTTACCAATTGTATATGAGTTTGATGGAGAAGATGTAAATGGATTCTTTTTAAGGGATAGAATGGTAATAAAACTTGATAGGAAAAAAAGGTATATTATAAATCCTGGTTCTGTTGGCCAGCCAAGAGATAGAGACCCCAGAGCATCTGCTATTATTTATGACAGTAAACTTGACAAAATTTATGCGTATAGAATAAATTACAATATTAACAAAGCTTTTGATAGGATTGTTAAAGAAAGGCTTCCTATTCATCTTGCTATAAGGCTGGGGTATGGAGTTTAAAGGGAAAAAGGGATTTACTGTAATTGAATTAATGGTCGTAATGACCATTATTCTTTTGCTGGCATCAGTGGCTGTTAAAATTAACAAAAAAGCCATTATTAAAGCAAAAGAAGCGGTATTAAAGGAGAACCTGTTTCAAATGAGGCAGGCTATTGAGCAGTACTATGCAGACAAGGGGCACTATCCAGATAGTCTTGAAACACTGGTTGACGATGGATATATGAGAGAAATCCCCAAAGACCCATTCACAAAATCTTCAGACACATGGCAGGTTGAATATGAAAACCCTGAAGATGTAGGTGAAGATTATGAGCCTGGTATAATTGATGTAAAAAGTGGATACTCAGGTAAAGCTCTGGATGGGACAAACTATGATGAGTGGTAACAATAAGGGGTATATATTAACTGCTACAATAGTAATGATTGTAATCCTCTCTATTTCAATGGCTTTAATTGCGGAAAAATGGACATATGTTGTAAAAAGGGAAAAAGAAAATGAACTTTTATTTAGAGGAGAGCAATACGCTCAGGCTATAAGAAGGTTTTATTTAACCCATAAAAGGTATCCCTTTGAGTTAAAAGAATTAATTGAAAGTAATCCAAGGTGTATAAGAAGGCTTTACAGAGAGCCTTTTTCAAAGGATGGTAAATGGGGACTTATTTATTTGTCAGACCTGGCCAGCGGGAAAGTTTTTAAAAAAACAAATACTGCAGAAGAAGGAAACGGTAAGCAAACTTCAAACCCTAATCCTGTTCCAGTGGGACAAATATACAATAAATCAAGCCAGCCTATTATAACCGGGCAAATTGTAGGTGTATTTTCAAAGTCTAAAGACAGGCCTTATAAAGACTTTATGAAAGGGGATGTGTATTCAGATTGGAAGTTTATAGCCCCGGTAATAACCAGAAACAAGAAAATAGAATTAAGGAGAGAGTCTGATGAAATTCAACGAAAATAATTTAACGACTGCTTCCGAATGTTTAAAGGTGTTGTCCCATCCTCTGCGCTTAATGATACTTTTTTTAATTAAAGACCAATCTTTAAATGTTTCTTCAATTGAAAAGCTAACAGGGGCAACCCAGTCAAATGTATCACAGCACCTTGCAATAATGAGGTATAACGGGATGGTTAAACAGGAGAAAAAAGGGAATGAGGTATATTATACTGTTGCTACAGAAAGACTTAAAAAATTGTTGGAATTAATCGGAGAATTACTCTGTGAAAAACATTAACTATATTATTGCTACTTTCTTTTATTGCGGCTATTTTCCTTTTGCCCCCGGGACTTTTGCTTCTTTAGTTGCAGGTTTATTAGGTTATTTTATTCTTTTAGAGGCAAATTATTTAACTTTGGTAGCTGTTTTTTTCATTATTACCATTGCTGGTTTTTTAACATCAGGAATTATAGAAAATTACGAAAATAAAGAAGACCCTTCCATTGTGGTGATCGATGAGGCTTCAGGAATTTTGGTTTCAATGCTGATAGTTGGTTTTTTTTATGAGAACTATTTTTTAAATTTTATTCTATCTTTTGTTTTTTTCAGGTTTTACGATATAACAAAATTTTTCCCTGTTAATAAAATGGAAAAAATAAAAGGTGGAAGTGGTATAATGCTTGATGACATAGTGGCAGGAATAATGGCCGGTGTTTCGGTATTAATAATAGTTTTTATAGCGGGAAAGATAAAATGAAAACTTTTTTTCATAGAGAATCAGATTTTTCTTTAAATGCATCTGTGGTTACCATTGGGAATTTTGACGGGGTACATTTAGGGCATCAGAAGATTATTAACCTTGCTAAAGAAAGTGCTGAGAAAATGCAATTACCTCTTGTGGTTGTAAGTTTTGATCCACATCCGGGAAAGGTACTATACCCTGCAAATGCTCCTAAATTAATTAAAACGAGAAAACAGAAGAGGGATTTGCTCAGAAAAATGGGGGTTGACTATTTTTATGTTATTAACTTTACCCCTTCTTTTGCTAAAAAATCCCCAGAGGAATTTGTTGACGAGGTTTTAATAGATTCTTTGGGGGCAAAAAAGGTTTTTGTGGGATTTAACTTCGCATTTGGTAGAGATAGAAGCGGAGACCTCTCTTTTTTAAAAAAACAGGGTGAAAAAAAAGGGTTTGATGTAATAGCGGTACCTCCTGTTAAAGTTGATGGAGAGATTGTTTCAAGTTCCTTAATCAGAAAACTGCTTGAAGAGGGTATGGTTAAGAAAGCAAATAAGTTTTTAGGAAGGCATTATTATCTTGAAGGGATTGTAATCCATGGGGAACAAAGGGGGAGAAAAATAGGTTTCCCAACTGCTAATATTATTACTGAAAATGAACTTGTTCCCAGATTAGGGGTTTATGCTTCATACACAAAACTAAACAGTATAAATTATCCCAGCATTACAAATATTGGCTATAAACCAACCTTTGGAAGTGAAAAGATTATTGTTGAAACATATATATTTGATTTTGACAGAGAAATTTATGGGGAACTAATAGAGGTAAAGTTTGTGGATTTCATAAGGCCTGAAAAGAAATTTTCAGGGGTTGATGAACTTGTAAAAGAGATAAAAGCGAATTGTGAACAGTGTAAAAACATTCTAAAAAGAAATGGATTTTTAGAAAAATTAATTTAGAAGAAACTTTTTTTTATATAAAATGCTTGATTTAACTTTTTTAAACTATTACAATTAAGACAAGAATTTTACTTTTTAGGAGTGGATTTATGAAAATTAGAAAAAAAGTTTTATTTTTTGCAATGTTTCTAATGATTTTTGCCGGTATGTCTTATGCTGAGATTACAGTTGAAAAGCATTGGACTCCGTATAATCCTCCTACATCATATCCAGATGGCACAAAAGTATACATAATTGTTAAAGGAGATACACTCTGGGACCTTGCAGGGAAGTTTTTTAATAACCCCTATCTCTGGCCAAAGATCTGGGAAAAGAATAAATATATAACAGACCCACACTGGATTTATCCGGGAGACCCTCTTGTAATAGAAGAAGTAGAAACAGTTAAAGAAGCAAAAGCGGAGACTCAGCCGGAGCAGGAAGTAAAAGAGTTTCAGGAAGAAAAAGAAGAAAAGGTTGAAGAACCCACACATAAAGAAATACAACAGGTAAATTCAAAAGAAGAGGCTAAAGTAACTGAATCAGCTACAGTAGCAGATATAAAAAATGCTATGTATTCGATTACTGTTGACTCTCCAAAAGACTATGAAGCTAAAAGCTTTAACGGAGTTGTTGTAGAGGGAGATGAAGACGAACAACTTACATTTGCTGTACCTGATGTTATTTATGCAAAAGAATTTGCAGACGGGAAATTAGTTGCAAATGAAACTTATGCAGTTGTTAGACCTGAAAAAGTGGTTAAAGTTGAGAAAGATAAGTATGTTGTTATACTCCAGAGGCTTGCAGATGTTAAAGTTCTCTGCGTAAACGATGGCATTGCAACAGCAAAATTTATTTACTCTTCCCATCCTGTTGAGAGGGGAGATTTTCTTGTTAAATTAGAGTATGAACCTATTCCTTTAATGGTGGATTATAAACCAAAAACAGGGGATTGCCAGATTCCTGACAGGGCAAAGATGTTGAAAATATACATGGCGAAAGATAAGGCCTACCATGCAGGCCAGGGCTCTACGGTTGTTATTGAAGGGGGAGAAAAAGGCGGACTTAACGCAGGGGATATTGTACAGTTTTTTAGAAAATTAAAACATATTGACAGATATATCTATCTTGGAGAAGGAGTTGTTCTATTTTCCAATGATTACACCTCAACTGTTAAGGTTGTTTATTCAGAAAAAGAAATGCCTGTTGAGGAAACAGTAGCTGTAAAAAGGTAAGAAAATGAAAATTCTATACATTGGGGCAGCGATAATTGCTGCCCTTTTTATTTTGAAAATAATTCTTCAAATTGTCATATTAAAAAAGGCAAAAAAAAATGTTGGTGTAAAGCTCTCAGATATTTTGCCTGATTTCAGAGGGAAAGACTTTTTTGTATATCTTTATTCTCCATCGTGTACACCGTGTATTCGCTTAACCCCTCATATAAAAAATTTGATTTCTAAAGGTGTTAGAGGGAAGATGGTTGATGTGACTAAAAATATGGAAGTTGCAAGAAAATTAGGTATTATGGCAACTCCATCTGTTGTTATTGTGAAAGATGGGTATATTAAAGATATTTTAATGGGACTAATAAAGCCTGAAGATATTGAAAAACAATTAAATCAATGAAAATCATAACCTCTCATATAAACTTAGATTTTGATGGATACGCCGCTTGCTGTTTGTTATCTCTGTTTTTTAAAGATTACTCTATTGTTTTTCCCGGTTCCAAGGAAGACAAAGTCAATGATTTTGTAAAAAAAAACAAAGATTGGCTTCCTGAAGAAAAAAAGCTGTCTGAAATTAGAGAAAAGGAACTTAAATCTGCTGTTATTGTTGATACCTCTGCCTGTAACAGGTTAGGGGAATTGTGTGATAAAGTAAAAAAAGTTAGCAAAAACAAGCTGTTTGTTTTTGATCATCATGTCAAAAATGCCCAGAAAATGTTTTTAAATGCTGAAAATAATTTTATACGAAGAAGAGGTTCATCTACGTCAATTGTTGTTGATTTTCTAAAAGAAAACAATGTTGATATTCCAGAAAAGTTTGCGACTCTTGGAATTATTGGCATTTATGAAGATACAGATTTTCTCTCATTTGCAGAAACCACTCCTGAAGATATTGAGGCAGTTGCTTACCTTTTAAGATGCGGGGGGAATTTGACTGAGGTTGCAAGAGTGTTAAAGACTCCATTGAACAAAAAGCAGGTTGAGCTATTAAACAGAATTATTACAGAGATGGAAAGGTTAAGAATAAAGGGGAGAGATATTGCTATTGTGCAATTATCCCTTAACTCTTATTTTTCAGATGTGTCAACTGTTATTCATAGAGTTATGGAGTTAGAGGCTATTGAGTTATTTATAGCTATTATCCAGATGGAGAAAAAGATTTATCTTATAGTTAAAAACAACTACCGTGATATAGATTTGCAAATACTCTTTAAAAATATAGCAGGAGGGCATAAAAATGTAATCTCCAAAGTCTTTAAAGACAAAACAGTATTTGAAGTGAGAAATTTTGTAGAAGAGGTGCTTCAAAACATTCCTCCCTTAACAAGATGCGAGGATATACTTTCTGTTCCAATTGCAGTTTTAAGTGAAAATACAAGTGTTAAAGAAGCTTTTGATGTGTTTAACCGAACAAAAGTAAATTCTCTTCCGGTTGTTAATGAAATAGGGGATTACACTGGTTATATTTTAAGACAGGATATAGATTATGCAATTTCAAAGCAACTTGAAAGTTACCCTATTGCTCACTTTGCTATAAGGGATGTAATAAGGGTAAGTGCTGATGATGATATTGAAAGTGTAAAAAAACTGTTTCTTGAAAAGGGGATAAAACTTGTTTTTGTTGAAAAAAATGGAAAAGTTAAGGGAATAATAACCAGAACGGCTGCACTTAAACACTTTGCGGTTGTGAAAGATGTAGGTGGTGAAGTTTCAATAAATTTAAAGGACAGGTTAAAAGAAAACCTGCCCGACAATATTTATTCAATACTTGAAACAGCCTCAGATTTGGCAGAGGAAAAGGGTGTTGAATTGTATATTGTTGGCGGTTTTGTTAGGGATTTACTCTTAAAAAAGAAGAATTACGATCTTGATTTAGTTGTTTCGGAAGATGGAATGGAGTTTGGAAAAGCCCTTGCAAAAAAATTGGGTGGCAGGGTAAAGACTCATGAAAAATTTAATACAGCAGTTGTTATCTTGGAGAATGATTTAAGAGTAGATGTTGCCACTTTGAGGTTTGAGTATTATGAATTACCCGGTGATTTGCCCAAAGTTACCCCCGGAAATCTCTTTCATGACCTTTATCGAAGGGATTTTACAATTAATGCGATGGCAATTTGTTTAAATAGAAAAAGATTTGGTGATTTAATAGATTACTTTAACGGAAAAAGAGATTTAAAAGATAGAATTATAAGGGTATTGCATTCTTTAAGTTTTATAGATGACCCTACAAGAATTTTAAGAGCATTGCGGTTTAAGCACAGGTTCCAGTTTAAAATAGGTAAAACTACTGAAAGCTTAATGTTGTCTGCCGCTAATCTAAATATATTTGAAAGAATAACAGGGATAAGATACTTAAAAGAGTTTAAGCAATTGTTTGCTGAGAGAAATGCTTCTTTTATACTGGATGATTTTGAAAAGTATGGTTGTCTTAAATTTTTTGGAGATAAAATCTCTATTGACCACTACATTAAACAGATAGCGTTAAACATTGATTCAGTTTTAACCTGGTACAAGCTTTTGTATAAAAACTCTGCTGAAGATTGGCTATTGTATCTGATGGCGATATTGATTCATTCTAAAAGAGATGAAAGGCTTAAAATTGCTGAAAAGCTAACCCTTAAAAAAAGGGCAAAGAATATACTTTTGAATTACAAGGCTTTTTTAAGAGAATATTCAATCTTCGCAAAATGGCAGGATAGAAAATTGTCTGAGTATTATCACTTTTTCAAAGGGGTTGAAATAGAGATTCTTCTCTTTGCCATAGCATTTTTTGATGATGAAAAATACAGGAAGAATATAAGTCTCTACATAGACAAGTATATGGACTTTAAATTATATGTTAGTGGCAAAGATGTTATAAAGTTTGGTATCAAAGAGGGAAGAGAGATAAAGAAAATTCTTGATAGAGTGATTTCAGAGGCAATTGATTACCATATAACTTCAAAGAAAGAGCAAATTGAAATTTTAAATAGGGTAATTTCTTCTTTTAAACCCTGATTTGTTAATTAGTCTTTAAATTACCCTAAAATTTATCTATAATCTTTTAAAAGATGAGGGAGGTTCTATGACAGAAGAAAAATTACAGCAGGAAATAGGGAAAGAGTATGTTTTTCCTAAAAAAGATGATAACAAACCTGTTACCGAAGAAATTATAAAAAAATTACCTAAGGTTGAACTTCATTGTCATTTAGATGGCAGTATGCGTGTGGAGACAATTCTTGAAGAGGCTGAAAGACAAAAGGTTAAACTGCCTGCAGACAATCCAGATAAATTAAAAAAGATGGTGCAGCCAGGTTTTGATTGTAAAAGCCTTGTTGACTACCTTAAAGCGTTTGATATTACCTTAAGCGTTTTGCAGGAAGAAGAGGCGTTATACAGGGCTGCGTACGAATTGATTGAGGATGTTGCTAAAGAGAATGTTAAATACATTGAGGTAAGGTATTCCCCTATACTTCATCAAAAAAAAGGTTTAGGGCTTGTTGACATTTTAGAAGCTGTCTTACAGGGATTAAAACAGGGTGAGAGGGATTTTGGTGTTAAGTCTGGAGTTATAATATGTGGAATAAGAAACATAGACCCAAAGTACTCAATGAAATTGGCAGAACTTTCTGTTGCGTACAAAAACAAAGGGGTGGTAGCTTTTGACCTTGCTGGAGCAGAAGAAGATTACCCGGCAAAAGAGCATAGAGAGGCTTTCCAGCTTGTTTTGAAAAACAACCTTAATTCAACAACCCATGCAGGAGAGGCTTATGGCCCTGAATCTATCCATCAGGCAATACATTACTGTGGAGCTCACAGAATAGGACACGGCACAAGGCTGTTTGAAAATGGGGATTTATTAAATTATGTTAATGACCACAGGATTCCTTTGGAAATATGCATATCTTCAAATATTCAAACAAAGGCTGTTAAGAGGTTTGAAGACCATCCTGTAAGGCTTTACTATGATTTAGGTTTAAGAATAACCTTAAATACTGACAACAGGCTTGTGTCTGACACAACATTGACAAAAGAATTTATGATTGCCCACGAATACTATGGCTTTACCCTTGAAGAGATAAAAGACATTATTATTCAAAGTTTTAAATCTGCTTTTATCCCTTATCGGGAAAAAAGAGACATGCTCAGAAAAGTAATAAAAGAATTAGAAAAGTTTTAGTCTTTTAAAATATGCTATAATTTTATGAAAAATTTTTTTGTGGGAAACCACAAAACCAAAAGTGGGAGGTTGTTTTGAAAATCCACGAGTATCAAGCTAAGGCGATTTTAAGAGAGTTCGGAGTGCCTACTCCTAAGGGTGAAGTTGCCTTTACCCCTGAGGAGGCTAAGGCAATTGCGGAGAAGTTAGGCGGTGGCCTGTGCGTTATAAAAGCCCAGATACATGCCGGAGGAAGGGGAAAAGGTGGCGGAGTTAAATTAGCCAAAAACCCTGATGAGGCATATGAAATAGCAAAACAAATGATTGGTATGACCCTTGTTACCCACCAGACTGGACCAGAAGGTAAAAAGGTTCATAAAGTTCTTGTTGAGCAGGGATTAAACATTGAAAAGGAATTATATGTAGGTATTGTTGTCGACAGGGGAACAGGGAAACCTGTTGTAATGGCTTCAACTGAAGGTGGAGTTGAGATTGAAGAAGTTGCTGCTAAAACCCCTGAAAAGATTTTGAAAGAGTTTGTTGACCCCTCAATAGGTCTTGCTGCTTTTCAGGCAAGAAAGCTTGCGTATGGCTTAAACCTTACTGGCGATGTTGCCAAAAAAGCGGTTAAGTTTTTTATGGCGCTCTACAAAGCTTTTGAAGCAAAAGATGCGTCTCTTGCAGAAATTAATCCCCTTGTTATTACAAAAGAGGGAGATGTTCTTGCACTGGACGCAAAGATGAATTTTGATGATAACGCTTTGTTCAGACACCCTGAAATTGTTGAATTAAGGGATATTTCAGAGGAAAACGAATACGAAGTTGAAGCATCCAAGTATGATTTAAACTTTATTAAATTAGACGGTAATGTCGGTTGCATGGTAAACGGTGCTGGTCTTGCTATGGCAACAATGGATATTATTAAACTTGCTGGTGCTGAGCCTGCAAACTTTCTTGATGTAGGTGGTGCTGCTAATACTGAGAGGGTGTCAAACGCATTCAGACTTATCCTTTCAGACCCCAAGGTTGAGGCAGTTTTAATAAACATCTTTGGCGGAATTGTTAGGTGCGACATGGTTGCAGAGGGTATTGTCCAGGCAGCCAAGAATGTTGGTGTAAATGTTCCAATAGTTATAAGGCTTCAGGGTACAAACGCAGAACAGGGTGCTGAAATTCTTAAAAATTCAGGCCTTAACTTTGAAGTTGCAACAGGTTTGAAAGAGGCTGCCGAAAAGGTTGCCGCCATTGTTAACGGAAAGTAATGGAGGGATAAAATGGCTGTCCTTGTAAATAAAGATTCAAGAGTTTTGGTTCAGGGGATTACAGGTAAAGAGGGAAGATTCCACACTGCTCAGTGTATTGCTTATGGAACAAAGGTTGTTGCTGGTGTTACTCCAGGGAAGGCAGGAGAAACTGTTGAAGGAGTTCCAGTATTCAATACTGTTGCTGAAGCGAGAAAGCAAACTGGGGCAAATGTATCATTAATTTTTGTTCCCCCTGCATTTGCTGCAGACGCTATTATGGAAGCAGCTGATGCTGGAATGGAATTGATTGTTTGCATTACTGAGGGAATTCCTGTTCTTGATATGGTAAAGGTAAAAAATTATTTAAAGGATAAAACTTCAAGGCTTATAGGCCCAAACTGTCCTGGTATTATCACACCAGAAGAGGCAAAAATAGGCATTATGCCAGGTTTTATCCATAAAAAGGGTTCTATAGGTGTTGTTTCAAGAAGTGGAACCTTGACTTATGAGGCTGTTTATCAGTTAACAGAAAGAGGGCTTGGCCAGTCAACCTGTATTGGTATTGGTGGAGACCCTGTTAATGGTACAAACTTTGTTGATGCACTTAAACTCTTTCAGGAAGACCCTGAAACTGAAGGCATTGTAATGATAGGCGAAATCGGTGGAACAGCGGAAGAAGAGGCTGCTGAATATATAAAACAGCATGTAACAAAGCCTGTTGTCTCATTTATTGCAGGCCAGACAGCGCCTAAGGGCAAGAGAATGGGACATGCAGGGGCTATTATCGCAGGCGGTAAAGGAACAGCCAAAGAAAAGATGGAAGCACTTGCAAATGCAGGCGTCCATGTTGTAAAAAGCCCTGCAGAGATAGGCGAGACAATGCTGAAAGCATTGAAGAAATAAGGAGTTTAACAATGACAGGCGAAGATAGAAAAATAAATGAAGAGGCACTAAAAAGACGTAAAAAACCGAGTAAGGTTCACCACAGGGTTCATGTTTATGAAAATCTTTGCAAGGGATGCGGTATATGTGTTGCCGTATGCCCGACGGGGACATTGCAATTAGTAAACAACAAGTATTCTGTTTACGGCGTTGTTGCAAAGGTTGATGCAGAGGAATACTGCATAGGTTGCAAAACCTGTGAAATGAGATGCCCCGATTTTGCTATTCGTATAGACGAGGAGGAAACAAATGAGTAAAAGAAAAGGGGTATATACAGGAAACGAACTTATTGCTCTTGCGGCAATTGATGCAGGGTGCAGGTTTTATGCCGGTTACCCAATTACCCCATCATCAGAGATTATGGAGGTAATGTCCAAAGAGATGCCAAAGGTTGGTGGCGGTTTTATCCAGATGGAAGATGAAATTGCTTCAATGGCTGCTGCAATTGGTGCTGCATGGACAGGGGTAAAATCAATGACTGCATCTTCAGGTCCTGGAATTTCCTTAAAATCAGAAAACTTAGGTCTTGCTTGTATTACCGAAACTCCAGTGGTAATTGTTAACATTATGAGAGGTGGCCCGTCAACTGGATTCCCAACTGCACCAAGCCAATCTGATGTTATGCAGGCTAAATGGGGAACTCACGGAGACCACCCTGTTATTGCCCTTGTACCGGGTAATGCAAAGGAAATGTATTATGAAACAGTTAGGGCTTTCAATTTGGCAGAAAAATTCAGAACTCCTGTGTTTATATTAGGCGATGAAACATTAGGCCACATGAATACAATGGTTGAATTGCCAGACCCATCTGAGCTTGAGATTGTTGAAAGGGAAATATACCAGCCGAAAGAAGGTGAAAAATATAAACCCTTTGATATGAGCAAGGGAGATGTCCCTCCAATGGGTGCATTCTTTAGAGGTTACAGATTTCACCTTACAGGTTTGAACCACGATGAATACGGTTATCCTACAATTGACAAAGAGATGATAAGGAAACAGCAGGAAAGAATGATGAAAAAGGTTGAAAACCACGCTGATGAGATTGTTAAAAATGAGCTTTTTATGATGGATGACGCTGAATACATTATTTTTGCTTATGGTTCAACGGGAGCAGCTTCAAAACTTGCTGCAAAAAGGTTGAGAGAAAAGGGTAAAAAGGTGGGTGTATTCAGACCTATTACAATATGGCCATTCCCTGAAAAGCAGCTTGATGAGGTTATTGCGACAGGCAAGTACAAGGGAATTATGGTTGCAGAGGCAAACTTAGGGCAGATTATATTTGAAGTTGAAAGGGTAAACAAGGGAAGGCTTCCACTTAAAGACTTACTCAAGGTTGATGGAACACCTGTTTCACCTACGGATATTGTTACCCGTTTTGAGGAGGTATTCTAATGGCTGGTTATATAAATTACGAATATTACTTAAGGCAGGATTATAGAAACCTGCAATGGTGTCCTGGTTGTGGAGACGGTGCAATTTTGCAGGCATTTTTAAGGGCGGTTCATGAACTTGAAATATCTAAAGACGATGTGGCTGTTGTATCAGGTATTGGCTGTTCAGGCAGGATAAGCGGTTACATAGATTTCAACACAATGCACACAACCCACGGAAGGCCTGTTGCATTTGCAACAGGGATAAAGCTTGCTGCACCTGACAAGTATGTTGTCGTGTTTGGCGGTGACGGAGACCAGACAGCAATCGGTGGAAATCACTTTATCCACGCCTGTAGAAGAAACATTGATTTAACAATAATTGTTATCAACAACAATGTTTACGGAATGACAGGAGGACAGTACTCTCCAACAACACCTAATGGATTTAAAACTCAAACAACACCATACGGAAACTACGACAACCAGTTTGATATTGTTAAATTAGCAACTGGAGCAGGTGCCACCTATGTTGCAAGAGAAACAGTTTTAAAGCCTGTTATTTTAACAAAGTACATAAAAAAAGCATTGCAGCATAAGGGTTGCTCTGTGGTTGAGGTAATTTCAAACTGCCACATTAACCTTGGAAGAAGGAATAAGATGAAATCACCTCACGCATTGCTTGACTGGATAAAAGAGCATACCGTGCCTATGTCAAAGGCAAAGAAAATGAGCGAAGAAGAGTTAGTCGGCAAAGTTGTAACCGGTGAATTTGTTGAAATAGACAAGCCGGAATTTACCGAGCAGTATTATAAACTTTGTGAATCTTTAAAAGGGGAGTAAGGTATGTCTTTTCATTTTGAAGCAAGGTTTGGAGCAATAGGCGGTCAGGGTATTATTACAGCAGGTGCATTCCTTGCTACTGCCGCTATTATGCAGGGGCTTAACGCTGTTCAAAGCCCGACATATACATCCCAGGTTAGGGGAGGCCCCACAAAGGTTGATGTAATTATCAGTGAAGACGAGATTCTCTTTAACAAGGCAACAAAACTTGACCTGTTTTTAGCAACCGCACAGAGGCCATACGACCTCTATTACACAGATTTAAAGGATGATACCCTTGTTATTCTTGAAGAAAATTTAGTTAAAAATGTGAGAGATGACGGTAGAAAGATAATAAGGGTTCCTATAATTGAGCTTGCTGAAAAAGAGATTGGTTTAACTGTTACAACCTCTGTTATTGCAACAGGTATTGTTGTTGCTGTTACTGAAATTGTTAAGCCAGATTTAATGAAAGAGGCTATTTTAAGCAGGGTTCCAAAGGGGACTGAAGCAATCAACATTAAGGCTTTTGAGTTAGGTTACGAAGTAGGGAAAAAATATAGATAAGGAGTGGAATTAGAGATGGAAAGAACACTTGGGATTATTAAACCTGATGCCGTTTCAAAGGGTTATGCAGGAAAAATTCTGGCAATTATTGAGGAAAATGGATTTAACATTGTTGGTTTAAAAAAGATTAGGTTGACAAAGGAAAAGGCTGAAGGTTTTTACTATGTACACAAAGACAAGCCTTTCTTCAATTCTCTTACAGATTTTATGTCTGAAGGCCCAATTATTGTTATGGTGCTTGAAAAAGAAAATGCAATAGCAGATTGGAGAAAGTTAATGGGTGCAACAAACCCTGAAAACGCTGAGGAAGGCACATTGAGAAAGATGTTTGCGGAAAACATTGAGAGAAACGCAGTTCACGGGTCAGATTCTCCTGAATCCGCTAAATACGAAATCTCATACTTTTTCAACGCATTAGAGCTTGTCTAAAAGAATTTAACAAAAATTTGAATAATTTAAGGGAGGCAATTAAGCCTCCCTTTTTTATTTTCGTGTGCCGTTTAGTATTGGCAAATAATGTTTGAAAAACAGTGCAGTTTCAACTATCAGGAATAAAATTATTGAAACAGCAGGAAGTTTCAGGGAGAGAAGGCCTAACACAATTAAGAGAAAACTGTTTGAAATCCACATAAGTTTATTTTTTTCTAACTTCAAGTTTTTGTTTACAAATACAAAGGAGTAAAACGCTTTTATAAAAAAGTAAATATCAACGCTTACAGAGATTGAAATTGCAGGTTTCAGGTTTAATTTGTATAAAATAAAAAATGTTATAAAAAGCCCCAAAACACCAGCAAACTCAATATATGTTTGAATAGGTTTTTCATCCATAGAGTGAATAATGCTTCTAAACATAACAAAATAAAAGTAAAAGAAAACCCCAGGCGACATTATTTGAAGTATAAATATTGAAGGGTAAAACCTTTGAGGCAACCAACTTAAGATAAGAAATTTAGATAGAGAAAACACTAAAAACCCCCCTAATAAACCGACAAAAATTACTAAATCCTGAAAGGGGGAGAGTGATTGTTTCAATAATTTAAAATCCTTTTCTGCAACCTTTTCTGCAATTAATGGCATGAAAATAATGTTGAAAGCATAGGTTACAATCTCAACAATTCTTAATATCCTTGATGTAATTGTAAAGTCAGCAGCAACTGTATATGAGTAAAAGTAAGTTGCAAGCAAAACGCTTGCAGAAAGTGCAAGCCCTGAAAGAAAAACCGATATACTCCTTGGTATTGCAAAGTAAGAAATCTCTTTAAACCTGAATTTTCTCACAAAGTTTTCTTTTATAAGTTTTGCTAAAATAACCACAGGGATAAATTGAAAAAAGCCTATTAAAAAGGCTATTAAATGTATTGATGTTATTGTTTTGGTAATTATAAATATGGCAATAATTATGTTACCTAAAAAGTATGAAAAAAATTGTAAAAGGTTTGCCTTGGGTATCTCTTTCTTCCCCTGATAAAATGTATAAACAATCTTGTAAATTCCCATTGAAAAAAGAGAGAATACTGTTGCTAAAAACATTAAAAAATCGTTTTTCAGAAACCTGTCTGTTAAAAAGGTACCGAATAAAAACAATATTGCAGTGGAAAAAATGCTTGAGACAATAAACAGTACAACAACTGTTGAGAAAACCTCTTTTTGAGCTTCATTGTCTTTTGAGTAAGTGCCTAAATACCTTGCAAGGGCGATGTCAAATGCCATTGTGTATAAGACAAATAATACCTGAACAAGCCCTCTGAAATTTCCGTAAAGGCCAACATCTTCTTTTGGAAATATGTGTGCAATTGAGCCAATAAGAACAAAAAATGATAATGCCACCAGCACCTGAAGGATTGAGAGGTAAACAACATTTTTTTTGAAAAAGCTGTCGAATAAACTCATGGCATAATTATACATAAAATACTTTGATTTTTTTAATTTGCTATAATTTATATTGAAAAAGCTGGAGGGGGATTGTATGGACGACAAAATAAATATTTTAAAGGAAAACATACTTTTTAAGGATTTAGATGATGAAAACCTTGAATATATTGCTTCATTTTTTGAGTGGGAAGAGTATAAAAAAGGTGAATACCTTTTTTTTGAAAATGCTCCCAGAAAAAAGTTTTTTATAATTGTTGATGGAGAGGTTGAGATTACAAAAAATCAGCCGGCAGGTGAAAAGAGATTAACAAGGCTTGCTTCAGGGGATTTTCTTGGAGAGGGAATTTTTCTTGATGATTATCAGCATACTGTAAACGCAAGAGCAGTGACAGATGTTAAAATTCTTAGTTTTTATGTTGATAAACTCAATGTTTTAAAGAGAGAAAAACCCTTTATCTATTATTTTATGATGAAGGGAATATCAAAATTGTTATCAAAAAGGTTAAAGTATTCAATCTCTGTTATAGCCGGGAAAGATGATTTCTATACAGGTGGCAAATATAGGGTTGAACATGATTTGTTGGGGGAAAGGGCTGTCCCTGATTGTGCATACTATGGGATTCAAACATTAAGGGCTATAGAAAATTTTCCGATAACAGGAATCCCTATTTCCCATTTTCCTAATTTAATAAAAGCACTTGCAATGGTAAAAAAGGCTGCTGCTATTGCCAATAAAAAATTAGGATTTTTAGAAGAAGAAAAAGCAGATGCAATTGTTAAGGCATGTGATGAGATAATTGATGGTGCTTTGCATAATCATTTTGTGGTTGATGTTATACAGGGTGGGGCGGGCACCTCAACAAATATGAATGCAAACGAGGTTATAGCAAACAGGGCTCTTGAGATTTTAGGATACAAAAAGGGGCAGTATGAAATAATCCATCCAAACAACCATGTAAATCTGTCTCAGTCGACAAATGACGCTTATCCAACTGCAATTAAATTAGGGCTAATTTTCTCAATTGAAAGCCTTGAAGTGGCATTAAACCACCTTGCAAATGCCTTCAGGGTTAAAGAGCAGGAATTTGCAGATGTAATAAAGATGGGAAGAACCCAGCTTCAGGATGCTGTACCAATGACTTTGGGACAGGAATTTGGAGCATATGCCACAATGCTTGAAGAGGATTTAAAAACAATTCATGCAACAAAAGATATGTTAACTGAAATAAACATGGGGGGTACTGCTATTGGCACTGGAATAAATGCAGACCCAGATTATCCTCCACTTGTTGTGGAAGAATTAAGAAAAATTTCTGGATTTGATTTTAAGCTTTCAGAAAACCTTGTTGAAGCAACTCAGGATACAGGTGTATTTGTTCATCTCTCAGGTGTATTTAAAAGACTTGCTGTGAAACTTTCCAAGATTTCAAATGATTTAAGGCTTCTTTCTTCTGGCCCGAGAGCAGGATTACACGAAATAAACCTTCCAGCAGTCCAGCCTGGTTCTTCAATAATGCCAGGTAAGGTAAACCCTGTTATACCTGAAGTTGTCAACCAGGTGGCCTTCCAGGTTATAGGTAACGACCTTGCTATTACCTTCGGGGCTGAAGCTGGGCAGCTTGAATTGAATGTAATGGAACCTGTTATATCCTTCAACCTTTTTCAGTCAATAGATATTATGAGAAATGCTATGATTACTTTGGCAGATAAATGTGTAATAGGGATTACTGCAAATAGGGAAGTGTGCAGGAAATATGTTGAAAATAGTATTGGTATTGTAACTGCATTGAACCCATACATCGGCTATGAAAACTCAAGCGCAATTGCAAAAGAGGCTTTGAAAACTGGAAAGAGTGTTTATGAACTTGTTCTTGAAAAAGGCTTGTTAACGAAGGAAGAACTTGATAAAATACTTTCACCTGAAGAGATGGTAAAACCAAGGCATTTAAGAAAAAAGCGTTAAAACCTTACACAACGATTGGCAGGTGCATTAGCACCTGCTTTTTTTATCTCAACTTTTTTAAAAAGTTATCGTAAAATTTATTGTTAAATAAAATGCGGGGGTTGATAAATGATTAAAAAAATTGGTTTTTTTTGTGCGTTGTTGCTATTTTTTCTACCCTCTTTTTCCATGTCGGAGAAAGAGTTTGAGAAGAATCTAACTATTTACAAGCTTGACAACGGGCTTACCTTTCTTCTCTATGAAAGACACGATGCACCTGTTGTTTCTTTTCATACTTATGTTGATGTTGGTTCAGTAAATGAAACCTATGGTATAACAGGTATTTCCCATATGCTTGAGCATATGGCTTTCAAAGGGACAACCACAGTTGGTGCAAAAGACCTTAAAAAAGAGTTAAAGCTTTTAAATGAAATTGACAAACTTTTTGAAAAGCTTTATTACCTTGAAGACAACAATGGTAGCAAAGAAGAAATTGCTAAACTAAAAAAAGAGATTGCAAGGCTTCAAAAAGAGGCTGAAAATGCTGCAAATATAGGTGAGTTTGACAGAATTGTAACTCAAGCAGGAAGCCCCGACTTAAATGCTTTTACAACCTGTGACGCTACTCAATATCACTACTCTTTGCCTTCCAATAAAATAGAATTATTCTGTTTTCTTGAATCTGATAGGTTTATGAACCCGGTTTTCAGGCAGTTTTACAAAGAAAGAAATGTTGTTGCTGAAGAGAGAAGAATGAGAACAGAATCAAATCCATTTGGTAAACTCTTAGAAGAATTTCAGGCTCTATGTTATAAATACCACCCTTATCAGATTCCGACTATTGGGGCAATGTCTGACATTCAAAGGTATACAAGGAAAAAAGTTGCAAATTACTTTAAAAAATACTATGGCCCTCAAACAATGACAATTGCTATTGTAGGTGATTTTGATACTGAAAAGATTAAGCCAATGCTTAAAGAGTACTTTGGAAGGTTGCCTGTTGGTGAAAAACCTGCAAAGATTGTTACAAAAGAACCTGAACAAACCGCAGTTAGAAAAGTTATTTTAAGAGAAAAGAGCCAGCCTGTTTACCTTGTTGGCTATCACAGGCCTTCTGCAAAAGACAGAAAGGCGGATGTTGCTTTCAAGGCAATAGCCCAGATCTTAGGTAATGGAAGGACATCAAGGCTATATGAAAGGCTTGTAAAAAAAGAGAGAAGAGCTGCCTATGTTGGCTGTTTTAACGGCTGGCCTGGGGATAAATATCCCTCAATGTTTTTAATCTATGCTATTCCAACACCAGGCACATCACTTGACCAGATTGCAAAAGAGATAGATGAAGAGATTGAAAGATTGAAAACAGAGCCTATCAAAGAAGAAGAATTAAAGAAGGTAAAGTCTCAGGCTAAGGCAGACTTGATTTACGAACTTGATTCAAATCCTGGAATTGCAATGCTTCTAACAAATTACTATGTGAAGCTTGGAGACTGGAGAGAGATATTTAGAGAAGTTGATATGATTGAGAAACTTACTCCAGTTGAAATACAGGAATATGCTAAAAAGTATTTAAGGCAAAATGGTAAAAATATCGGTGAAATTATTCCCGATTTTAAATAAGGGGTGAATTATGAGAAAGATAAGCTTAATAATAATCTTTGCACTATTTTCAATATACTCTTTTTCCATTGTTAAAAATTACAAGGAGATAAAGTATCCTCCTTTAAAGGTACCTGAAAAGGTTACACCTGAAAAGATAGAACTCAATAATGGCTTGACAGTTTTAATCCTTGAAGACCACGAACTTCCTGTTGTAAGCGGTGAAATTATGTTTCATGCAGGTAGTGTTTGTGACCCTGATGGCAAGGAAGGATTAAGCGAGTTGTTTTCAAATGTGTTAAGAACAGGTGGTAATTCTTTAATGAATGGGGATGAAATGGATGAATTCCTTGAAGGCACGGCTTCAAGCATTGAGGCATCATCGGACGATACATCTATTTCAGTCTCCTTTGATTGCTTGAAGGAAAACTTCCCAAAGGTTTTTGACCTTTTTGTAGCCACATTAACAAGTCCTGAATTTGAACAGCAGAAGATTGAAATTGCAAAAGCGCAGATGAAAGCAATGATTGTAAGGAGAAACGATGACCCTAAGGCAATTGCAAGAAGGGTGTTTTCAAGAAGGATATATGGATTAACTTCCCCATTCTCAAAACAGGCTGAACTTGCAACTGTAAGTGCAATAACAAGGGAAGATTTAATAGCTTACAGAGAAAAATATTTCTGTGGCAAAAACGCGGTAATGTATATTTATGGGGATTTTAATGCAAAAGAGGTAAAGAAACTTTTAAAAGATAAACTTGCAAAATCCCTTAAAACTGGAGAAAAGGCTCAACTTCCTTCTAAAATAAAGCCTGAAAAAAGTGGTATTTATTTTGTCCAGAGGGAAGGGGTTACACAGTCTAACATTGTATTTGGTAACCTTGTAAAGATGAAGAAAGAC
The DNA here is from genome assembly GCF_016592575.1 of Thermotomaculum hydrothermale. Taxonomy (NCBI): domain Bacteria; kingdom Pseudomonadati; phylum Acidobacteriota; class Holophagae; order Thermotomaculales; family Thermotomaculaceae; genus Thermotomaculum; species Thermotomaculum hydrothermale. The sequence goes on from NZ_AP017470.1 coordinate 258,224, forward strand.
AATCCAGATTACCCTGCCGCAGTTATATTTTCAAGGATTTTAGGGGGTGGGTTTTCATCAAGGTTTATGAAAACTATAAGAAGGGATATGGGACTTTCTTACTCTCCTCACGCGTACATTTATGCCCCTTATAATTACTATGGCTTCTTTATGGGTGCAATTAACACAAGGCTAAACGCAACTGGAAAGGTTATAGAAACTGCCCTCTCAATAATTAAAGACATCCAGGAAAACGGAGTAACAGAAGAGGAATTAAAACAGGTAAAAGATGAATTCTTAAACTCATATGTTTTCCAGTTCGACAGCAAAGAAAAGCAGATTGCCAAAGTGGCTTACTACACATTCTATGGTTATCCCGTTGATTTTAACGAAAGATTCTTCAATGCGGTAAAAAAGGTTACAAATGAGGATATAAAAAGGGTGGCAAACAAATACATTGATTTAAATAATCTGACAATAGCCGTTGTTGGGGACTCTTCAAAGTTTGATATGCCTTTGACAAAGTTTGGCAAGGTTTACCCTGTTGATGTGACAATTCCTGGGTTGAAAGAAATGCAGATGAAAAGAATGCAGATGATGAAAATGATGAAGGAAAAAATGAAGAAAAAGGGTGAAAAAGTAAAGAAACATAAGGTACTTAAAAAGAAAAAAATGGAGAAAATAAAGCAAAAAACAAGCTCTAAATAAAATTAGCCCCGAGAAATCGGGGCTTTTTTAGTATAATTGAGTTTATGAAAGATAAGAGTTTTTTGGATTTACCTAAATTGTTACTAATTGTTTATATTGTTTTGTTTGTTGTTTGCGCGATTAATCCAGTTGACAGAAAAGTCTGGTTTTTTGAAAATATCACAGTTTTAATTGTTGTTGTTCCCCTTGTTTTAACATATAAGAAATTCAGATTCTCAAATACAGCTTATATTCTAATGTTTGTCTGGATTGTAATGCACACAATAGGTGGTCATTATGTATTTAAAAATGTGCCGTTTGATTTTGTTAACAATTTATTTGGATGGGAGAGAAACAATTACGACAGGGTGGCACATTTCTCTGTCGGCTTTTACGCCTTTGCCATTGCAGAATTACTTGATAGAAAAAAACTTGTTAACTCAAAAATTGTCCTTTTTCTATTCCCTATTTTTGCAATATTTACAGTTGCTTCTGTGTACGAAATAATTGAATGGATTGCCGCAGGAAATTTAAGCCCCAAAGAAGCACTATACTATGTTAGTGCTCAGGGGGATATCTGGGATGCACAGAAGGACATGCTATGCGATGGTTTGGGAGCGATTCTTGCAACATGTTTTTATTTTTTGCAAAAAAGGTTGTTTTAAAAAAGCAATTAGCCTATTTTTTTAATTTTTTTTCTTTATTATGTTAGCACCTAAACTTTTTCAATATATTGACAATTAAGCGTTTTAATACTATCCTTATTGCAGGATGAAACATCTTCAAACAGTTGGTAGATATAAAATTGAATCAATCTTAGGTGAGGGTGCAATGGGGGTAGTGTATAAAGCACATGACCCCATTATCAAAAGGACTGTCGCTATCAAACTAATTAAGGTTGACGAGGGTATTTCAGAGCAAGAGAAAAAGGAATTTTATGAGAGGTTTTACAGAGAAGCTCAGATTGCAGGTACATTAAACCACCCTAATATTGTGGGTATTTATGACATAGGAGAAGAACAGGGAATTCCTTACATTGCTATGGAGTTTGTAGAGGGAGAAACCCTTTCTTCAATAATTGCTAAAAAGGGAAGGTTAGACCTTGAAACCTGTGTAAAAATTGTTTCTCAGCTTGCGTCTGCACTTGATTATGCGCATAAAAAAGGGATTATACACAGGGATATAAAACCAGGAAATATCTTAATTGATCAAGAATTAAAGTGTAAAATAATGGATTTTGGAATAGCAAAACTTCAAAACTCTTCCCTGACTCAAACAGGCACCTTTCTTGGTACCCCCAGTTATGCCTCACCAGAGCAAATTATGGAAGGGAAGGTTGACCATCGCTCAGATATTTTTTCTTTAGGTATTGTTACATATGAGATGCTCACAGGGAAATTGCCTTTTAAAGGACAGACTTTGTCTGCAATTTTATACAAAATTGTTCATGAGCCTCCAGAGCCTGTTGAAAATGTTCATGAGATTGGGTTTACCGAAGAATCGTGGAATGAAGTTTTTAACAGAATTTTTGCAAAAAATCCAGATGAGAGGTACCAGTCGGCAAAACAATTTTCTAATGATTTAATAAGGGCAGTTAAATTAACACGCTCTCAAAAATCAAGGATTAAAGATTTGCTTTCAGATACAGGGCTTGATAGCTCAGTTTCAATGATTGAGAAGGAACTTGCGAGAAATGAGTATGAATTAATACGGGCAAAAGAGATAACAGAAAAAAAACAGTCAAGCAAAAAAGGGTTGTTTTTTATTGTCTTTTTGTTTGTATTAATTGGAGCTTTTGCAGGGGGGTATTATTATACAAACGGAGAGATACTAAACAATATAAATGAAGGATTGAGCCAGATTCTTCCTTTTGGAATAACTAAAGAAGTAAGAATTGAGTCAGACCCTTTAGGCGCTGATGTTTATATTAACGACAGTTTTGTAGGCAAAACACCAATAACAGTTAAACTTTCCGGGAAAAATGGAGAACAAAAGAGAATTGTTTTAAAAAAAGAAGGTTATAAGCCTGTGAATAAGACCTTTTTCTTTTCAAAAGATACTAACAATTTGAAATATAAACTTGAATCACTTTTTACCACAATGTCAATTGTTACTGAACCGCCACAAACAACTGTGTTTATAAATGGAAAGGAAAGTTGCGTTACCCCCTGTGAAATAAAGATAAATACTTCAAAGAAAAATATCCTGCTCTTTAAAGCTGAAGGATATAAAGACAAAACAATTGTGTTAAATCCTGGGGAGATTTTAACAAGTAAGGTTGTTTTGGAGGTTATAAAACAGCCTTCTTATTTGGTGATTGATACCGAGTTTCCTGTCAAACTTTATATTAGAAGAAATGGAAAGTGGAAGTACTTAGGAGAGTTTACAAATGGGAAAAGCATTAAACTTGAAGCAGGTACAGTGAAGTTGAAAGTGGAAAATATGAAATATTTTTATCGTCAGATTTTTGTTGAAGAGTTGATTGGGAACAAAAAAACAGTTTTGAAACTTCCACCACTTGGTATTATTCATAAAATAGATGTTGCGCCCTTATATGCGGAGGTTTATATTGATGGTATAAGTGTGGGTGAAACGCCAATTTTTAATGTGAAAATTGTTGCGGGAACTCATAAGATAAAGTTTGTGAGCCCTGGTGATAATAAAGTAAAAGAGATATCTGTTGAGGTTAGGGCAGATAAAGAACTAAATATTAAGGAAAAACTATTATGAAACTATTAATGGCTTTGTTATTAATTGCAAATTTTACAACTTCAACTGATTTGAGGATTTATGAAAGCGGAATGGCTTTTTTATTGAATAAAAATTATAGCGAGGCTATAAAAGAATTCCAGACTCTGGTTGAACAATACCCGCAATCAGAAAAAGCCGATGAGGCACTTTTGGAAATAGGAAAGTATTACTATTTAATAGGAGAAAAAGATAAAGCTTTAAAGTATTTTGACAGAGTCATAAACGATTATAAATCAAGCAATAGTTATGACAATGCACTTTATTACAAAGGGATGATAATGCTGGACAATCAGGATATAGATTCTGCTTATGGGATCCTTTCTAAAATAAAGGCAGGTATCCCTGATTCAGAGATTCTTGATAAGGTTTACTATAAATTAGGAGAAATATGTGGGCTTAAAGGAAACTATAAACAGGGATTGTATTTCCTATCAAAGGTATATATGAGATTTCCAGAAAGCGAAGTTTTTGACGAGTCCATGGAATTGGCTTCTTACTTTTATTACAAATTAAACAACCCTGGAGAAGGGTTAAAGATGTTATCATTTATTACTCTAGAAAATATTAAAGATAATAATGTCCCTTTTTTAACCACAAATCTATTAAGGTTTTATTTAAACAAAAAATACAAAATCCATAGAACTTATTATCAAATTTCAAAGCCTGGGGTAATAATTACCGATAAACGAGGTACTTTGTATGCATATTCAAAGAAAGAAGATGCGTTTTATCTTATAACAAAAGGGAAGATGAGGAAATTTTCAACCCCATCAGAGGTTACCTCTATTTTTTATAGCAAAAGGTTTGGCTTTTACTATTCAACTTCAAACAGGGTTTTTAATAAAACAGAAGGAATTTCTAAATCCTTTACAGACGGAGGGGAGCCATTAAGCAATATTGTTTCTATTGCAATAGATTACTTTGGCAATTACCTTATTTATGACAAAGATAAAGCAGTGGTTTACAAGTTTGATAAAACAGGGAAATTGTTAAAAAAGATAGTTGCTCCTGCTGATTATATAAAAATCAGGAAAGACGGTAAGATCTTTATAGTGAGAGATTCAAGAAATGTAATTGATGTAAGGGATTTTGAAGGAAAACTTATTAAAACTTTTGCCAATTATTCGAAGATTGTTGATTTAGACTTTGACAATTACGATAACATTTATATGCTTGTGGATAAAGGTAAAACTCTTGTCATTTTAAAGGAGGATTTTTCACTGTTTCAAAAGATTGATATATATAACCTTTTAGGTGGGAAATTTTACCATATGACGGTTGATGGAGATGGAACAATTTTTCTCGCTGATAAGTCTTCATCTATAGTGAGGTTTAACTGATGAAAAAGTTAATAACTATACTGGCAGTATTTCTTATTTCATTAAATTCTTTCTCTATAGACTATGTTTCCACCTTCAAACAGGGAGAAGACATATTCTTTAACTCTGATAATCAGGTAAACGCCATTCCTGTTTTTGAGAGTATTGTCCAGTCTTACGAGTTAGGGGAATTGCCGCAGGAAGCTTATCCTTACTATATGAAAAGCCTTGAATACCTCTGTCTTTTGTATTTGAAGAAAGGTGATCAGAAAAGTTCAAAGGATATGCTTGTGAAAATTATTAAAACAAATCCAGCACACAAATTGAATAGCGCAATATTTCCCAGAAAATTAAGAACCCTTTTTGCCAACCTTAAAAAGGAGCTTGTTGGATATATAGATGTAAAATGCCCGGAAACAGACTTTAAGTGTATTGTTGACGGAAAAGAGGCTGAAAGAGATGAAACAGGAAAGATACCTGTTCTTGAAGGGAAACATACTGTTGAAATTACAAAACCTAATTTTTCAACAATTTCAAAAGAATTTGAAATTAAAGTAGGGGAGACGATAACAGTTGATGCCCCTATAATAAGAATAAAAGCATCAGCAACAATCTTAACATCTCCTCCCAATGTGAAGGTTTATCTGGATGGAGTTTATGTGGGTGAAACCTCAGGAACAGCCCCTCTTGATTATTTAAAAGAGCATGTTGAAACAATTCAAGAATTGGGGATAACACCTTCTGAACTTTCAAACTATTTTGTAATTAATAACCTTGACAAAGGAGAGCATGAACTTGAGCTTAAAAGAGATTGCTATAAAACTGAGAAAGTGATTTTAAATATTGAAGAGTTAAAGGATTACTTTTACAAACCTTTTGTTTTAGAGAGAAGCATAGGATATTTAAATATTGAAACCACAATTTTTGGTTTAAACGGCGATGTGTTTGTTGATGGGAGAAGGGTGGGAAATTTACCAGTAAAAAAATTGGAAGTGTGTTCAGGTAGCCATAGTGTTAAAGTAGCATTTCCCACAGGTTTTTTTATAAAAACGGTAGAAGTTAATAGTGATGAAATTGTTAAAGTAAATGCAGTACCTAAACCATCACTTCTTTATGTAGGGACAAAACCACTTAAAAACGGAGTGGTGAATTTTACCAATTTTGAAAATAATTTAATTACTGCATTGAAAGAGATAAAGATTTTCAATGCTTCAAGTAATAGGGAGTATTTAAGTTCAGTTGATAATCTTCTAAATGGGGATAGAAAAACTATTGAAAAAATCAAAGAAGATTATGGAGAATCCCTTGTCCTTTTTGGAATTGAGAAGAGGGTTAGGTTGAGGAGGATTATTGATTTCTACATATTTAACACAGACTTTTTTAAACCTGAAAAAATAACAGTTAATCCAACAGATGCAGAGAGTATGAAAAAATTGATAAATTTCATCAACAGTATTCCTCAAATTGTTGAATATACTGCTGATATAACTGTGATAAATGACCCGGAAGAAAATAAACCTGTAATTATTGATAGTCACAATGAATTGTTGAAGAGAGGGGATGTTGTTCTTGCTATAAATGATAAAGAGGTGTTTACAGAGAAAGATGTTTATTCACTTTTGAAAGCTCCATCGGTAAAAATTAAAGTTGAGAGAGGGAAAGAAATATTGGAGTTTGATGTTAAAGTTGTTAAAAGGCCTCTGCAAATAAGGCAAAATTTAAATTCTCTCTGCTATAACTCTGCATATCTATATTTTAAATCAAATATTAACAACCCGGATTTTGATGAGGTTGAAGTAAATGCTTTAAAACTTAATTTAGGAATTTGCTTTTTGAGATTTGGAATGTTTGAAAATGCTTATGATGTTTTTTCTTCAATAAAACTTCCTGATACGCCAGGGATATCTGCTGGTACAATACTGTTTTTAAAGGGTGTTTGCTATCAGGAGATTGGTTTGTGGTCTGATTTGCAAATGCTTTACAACCAGTACAATTACAATGAAAACGCAACAATAATAAATTCTCACGGATTTAAAGTAAAAGATTTAATAGATTTTACGAAAGCTTACTTACAGGCACATTAAAGGGGTTAAAAAATGAAAAACGCATTGATAATAATAAATGAAAAAGGTGATACTTCTCTGTCAAAATTTCCTTTATTGAAAGAGTTGCCGTTGGAGGCTGTTAGAAAACTCTCTTTCATTTTTATGGATGAGGCATTGTCAGAAGGATTCCCGGTTGAAAAAGGTTATTCTATTTTTCTTGTCAATTTTTCTGAGAAGGATAAAAATGACCTCTCTTTAAGGTACAACAATTTTGTAAAACAATTGATTGTTGAGGGCAAAACTTATCCAGAATTGATTAAAAATACCGTTAAACAAATAGGGGAGTACGATAGTTATCTTTTTGTTCGTTCAAATATAATTCCGTATACAGAGACTCAGTTTAACAACTTTTTTGAAAGGCTTGAAACACACGATATGGTTTTCGGTGCTTTTGATGAAGATGAATTTTTTATTTTAGGTTTTAACAATGAAATAAAGAACATTGTTCAGTCTTTAAAAGAATTTACAGAAGAAAGCCTTGAAACTATTGCTGTATCAGAAAACCTGGATATTTACTATTTACCTGAAAAAGCTGTGGTTACAAGTCTGGAATCGCTAACTGAGTTAAGACAAAAACTTAATAATGATTCAGGGCTCGCCAGAAAAATAGACAACCTTATTTTAGAAATTACACGCTACCACGAGGATAACCTTGAATAATTTAGAAAAAGAGATTATCTCTCTCCTTGAAAAAAAGCATAAATTTATAGGGGATGATTGTGCCGTCTTTGACGATTTTGTAATTACCACAGACAGCCTTGTTGAGCATGTGCATTTTGATTTGAATATTTCAACCCCTTATCAGGTTGGAGTAAAAACTGTCTGTGCCAATTTAAGTGATATTGCAGCAATGGGGGCAAAGCCTGAATATTTTTTAACATCTCTTTCCCTTCCCCCCGCCTGTCCTTTCTTTATTGAGGGGTTTTTGCAGGGGATAGAGGAAACACTTTCTCGTTTTAATGTGGAATTAATAGGGGGGGATACAACAGGCTCAAAAACCTTTGTTTTTATAAATGCAGTGGCTATTGGCAAGGTTATAAACAAGCCTGTATTTAGAAGCGGTGCAAAGGTGGGTGATAAGATTTACCTTGCCGGTGTACCGGGATACTCTGCTATAGGCTATTACCTGATTAAGAACAATATTGAAATAAAAGACCCCAACTATGCTTATGCGGTAAAAAAACACCTTGAGCCACTTCCCCAGGTTGAAGAGGGAATAATTATAGGGAAAAACAATCTTGCAACAGCAATGATTGACATATCTGATGGATTGTCTAAAGAAATAGGGGAAATTTGCAGGTTAAGTGGCACAGGCTGCATTCTTTACTCGCAATTATTTAAGCTTCCAGAAATTGATCTGTTTGAAGAAAAGGATTTATTGAATTACTTTCTCCACAGTGGAGAGGAATATATTTTGTTATTTACTTCCCCACTTGAAGAAGATGAGATAACTGAATTTCTGCCAGAAGCCTATGTTATAGGCGAGATAACTGATGAGAGAGAGGTTCTCCTTGAAGTGGGCTATTCTCTTGTTAAATTAAAGGATTTAACCTATAATCATTTTGACAACAGGAAGGGACTGTATTAACAATGGCAAGAAAAAAATTCAAAGATGTTTTGAGGGATATAAAAAAAGCCCTATTTAATGAAGAAATCACTCCTCATGACAGGGCATTATCAGCAGCAATAGGTATGTTTATCGCATTCAGCCCATTTTTAGGCTTCCACAATTTGATGGCAATCAGTATTGCCCTGCTTTTTAAAAAAATTGATAAGATTCTCATAATAGGTTTCACCTGGGTAAACAATCCCTGGACCACAGTGCCAATGTACCTTGCCGGATTAAAATTAGGGGAATTGATTTGTTGCCCAAATAATCCATTTAATTTAGCTGCAATTAACTGGCACATATTTACCCTTGCAAACTTTATTAATGGCAAAGCCTGGCATTACCTTGTAAACGATTTAAAGGCAATAATCTTTCCCTTTTTTATAGGAAGTACTATTTTAGGTATTGTTGCAGCTTTAATAACCTATATTGTGATTTTAATTTTGCTTAAAAGGAGAGAGGGAAATGGCACAGTCAGTGTTAACTGTTAGCACTTCTTCAAGAAATGAGATGATTGACATAACCCATAAAATAGAGGGATTTTTACAGGAAAACGGTTGTAAAAACGGAATTTTAACTGTTTTTGTCCCGCACACAACAGCGGCTGTAACAATTAATGAAAATGCAGACCCGTCAGTTAAAAGGGATATTCTAACCTATCTCTCAAAGCTAATACCTCAAAATGCTGATTTCAGGCATTTAGAAGGGAATTCCGATTCTCACATAAAATCAACCCTTGTTTCACCATCTATTACAGTTATTGTTGAAAACGGGAGAATTGTTTTAGGCACCTGGCAGTCAATCTTCTTTTGCGAGTTTGACGGCCCCAGGACAAGAAAAGTGTATTTAAAATTTATTGAAGGATAAAGTGAGGTGTAAAATGAGCACAATGGGTATTGAAGAGTTAAGGGAAAGGTTTGACTCTCTTAAAGAGAGGATAGTTCCTATAAGGAGTTATCTTTGACCCGCAGAGGAAAAAGCTTGAGTTAACCAAACTTGAAGAGCAAACATCTGCACCTGATTTCTGGAACGACAATGAAAAAGCTCAGAAAGTATTGAAAAAAATTTCTGCTGTAAAAGATGAAATTGCTCTTTCAGAAAAGCTAAACTCCCTTGAAGAGGACATAGATGTTTTATTTGAATTCTTTAAAGAGGGGGAGGATGTTTTAGGGGAAATTGCAGAAAAGATTGAAGAACTTGAAAAAACTGTATCAGATGCTGAAATAAAAATGATGCTAAGTGGCCCTCACGATAGAAACAATGCAATTCTAACTATTCATTCAGGCTCAGGAGGAACCGAATCCCAGGATTGGGCTCAGATGCTTTTCAGAATGTACTCAAGATATATTGAAAAAAAGGGATTTGAGAAGGAGATAATAGATTATCAGCCAGGGGATGAAGCGGGGATAAAGAGTGTAACAATGCTTGTTAAAGGGGACTTTGCTTATGGCTTATTGAAGGCGGAAAACGGGGTTCACAGACTTGTTAGAATTTCCCCCTTTGATGCAAACAAGAGAAGACACACATCTTTTGCATCAGTGCTTGCTATCCCTGAACTTGATGATGAGATTGATATTGAGATAAATGAAAAAGATTTAAGAATAGATACTTATCGTTCATCAGGGGCGGGAGGACAGCATGTAAATACTACAGATTCTGCGGTTAGGATTACCCATCTGCCAACAGGGTTGGTTGTATGCTGTCAGAATGAAAGGTCTCAGATTAAGAATAGAGAAGTTGCAATGAAGGTGTTGAAGGCGAGACTCTATGAGCTTGAACTTGAAAAGCAGAGGAAGAGGCAGGAAGAGTTGACAGGGGAAAAGAAGGAAATAACATGGGGAAGCCAGATTCGTTCCTATGTTCTTCATCCATACAGAATGATTAAAGACCATAGAACAGGCTATGAAACAGGGAATGTTGACCCTGTGCTTGATGGTGAACTTGACGAGTTTATAAAGGCATACCTTGTTATGACTGCAAATAGTAAATCAGGCGAAAAGGCATGAAAATAGCGGTAATAATTCTTTCTATCCTTTTAATTGGGGCAATAGGGATAATAATTTTTTTGTATACAAAACTGAAACAAACAGGGAAAATAACCAAAAAAACAAAAGACTTATCTGAGGCAGGTATTCTTGCAAGCGGGCTTGCCCACGAGATTAGAAACCCCTTAAACTCAATTAAAATAAATGTTCAACTTTTGCAGGAAGACATAGAAGACGCTATTGAAGATGAAGAGTTAAAAAATGATTTCAGGGAGACAATTTCCTCAATAACCTATGAAATAGCAAGACTTAACGAGTTAATGACTAACTTTTTAACCTATGCAAGGCCCACACAGTTGCAAAAGGAGGACTTTAATCTGTCGGAATTTTTAAGCGATATGGTCAACTTTATGAAGGTTGAGGCTGAAAACAAGGGGATTGTTATTGAGTATTCCTTTCCAGAAGAGGATTTGATTTTTAACGGTGATAAGCAGAAGTTAAGGCAGTCTTTGATGAATATCCTTAAAAATGCAATCCAGATATTAGGTGAAGGTGGAAAGGTAAAAATAACACTAAAAAATATGAGAGACTTATACCTTATTGAGATTGAAGACAACGGGCCTGGAATGACTGAAGAGTTTTTAAAACAGATTTTTGTTGCATTCAGCAGTCAGAGAAAAGGCGGTACAGGATTGGGGCTTTCAATAGCCAAAAAGTTTATAGATGCACACGGTGGGGGCATAAAGGTTGAAAGCAAGGTTGGAGTTGGGACAAAGTTTACAATAATCCTTCCTGCAAGCGGTAATGCAAGTTTAAATAACGGAGAGGAAGATGAAGGTTAAATTTTTGCTTTTTGCTTTTCTTTTATCTTTTTCCCTCTTTGCTTCTGAAAATTTACAGGTAAAAGAGTCAATAGAGGTGACTGCTGAAAAGGGAAATGAAAACGCAGTTCAATACATAGACAAATCTCTAATAGATGCTTTATCAATAAACTCAAACGATGAGATACTCTCACTTTTCCCCTCTGTTTTTCTCTCTGTAAGGGGATTAAACGGAGTGCAGGCAGACATCTCTTTCAGAGGCTCAAGGGGAAATCAGGTGGGAGTTAGCATTTTAGGTGTGCCATTAAACAATATGCAAACCTATCACCACAACTTTGATATTCCCCTTGCACCGGAGGATGTGAAAAGCGTTGAGGTTGAGCCTTCAACAAACGCAAACCTGACCCCATATTCATTTTCAGGAAATATAGATTTTGAACCTGGGGAAAATCAAAAAGAGTTCAACCACCTTGCCTATGGAAGCGACGACTATTACCATATTTACGCAAGGGAAAACGGTTTATCCTATATGTTTGAGGGAAGTTCTGGCTACATTGAAAACTCAAAGTATAATAAATCAAATGTAACCTATCAATTTAAATACAAAGGGGTAAAATTCTTTACAGCCTTTAACTCAAAACACTTTGATGCAAAGGATTTTTATGCGCCATACCCCTCTTATGAGAGGACTCAAACTTCCCTTTTTATTGCAAGTTTAGGTAAAACAAAGTTTTATACCACAAGGCATTACGATATCTTTACCCTTGACAAAAACAATCCTGATTTATTCAGAAACATAACAGAAACATACAAAAGTGGGTTTAAAACAGGATTGGAAAACAGGTTTGGCTTTTGGGGATTAAACATAGAGTTTAATTCAATGGATAGTAAGACAATGGGAGACCATAATCTAACAACCTCAATTTTGAAATATGCAAAGGTATTTAACTTTTTTGGTTTTAACTTTAGAGGTGGTGCAAACTATTTTTCAGCAACAAACAGGGGAAAGTATTTACTTCCTTTTTTATCAGTGGTAAAACCTTTGGGAAAATTTAACTTTTCATTTGATTTTTCTGAGAGTGTAAGAGTACCGGATTTTACAGAACTTTACTATAATTCACCTGTAAATCACGGAAATGAGAATTTAAAAGAGGAAAAGAGTGAGAATTATCAGGTTTCACTTGGTTTTAAAAATATTAAAACTGTATTCTTTTATAGAAATGAGAAAAATTTGATTGATTGGGTAAGGAGTGGTGAAGAGTGGCAGGCTGAAAACACAGGGGATAGCGATGTTTACGGCTTTGACTTCTTTTATACCTTTAAAAAACTTACAATAGGCTATGAACACTTACATAAAACGAATACTGAATATGAAACAAAGTATAATTACTATTACCCGAAAAACAAGTTAACCTTAATTTATAAAGGCAAGGACATATCCCTTGATTACTCTTACCTTGACATAAACAATCTTGATAAAGCCTCTGTCTTAAACATTACATTCTGGGGAGAGGGATTTTATCTAAAAATTTTAAATGCCTTTGACGAAGATTACCAAACCTATCCGGGCATCCCGATGCCGGGAAGAGTGGTTATCTTCGGTTATAGAATGAGGGGCCCTCTTATTCCTGATTGATTTCTTTTGATTTAAAATTTGATATTAGCATCCCTGAAAATACAAGGAATCCGCCTATTATTCCCTTTTCAGGGAGTTTTTCGCTTAAAATTAAAAATGAGAAAAATAGGGCAAATACAGGCTCCATTGAATAGATAATGCCCGCCCTTACTGTAGTGGTCTCTTTCTGATACTTTCCCTGCATTAAAAGTGCAAGTGCTGTGGCAAAAACGCCGGTTACAATAACGGCAACTATTAAGGGAATGTCAATCCTGAAATTCCATTTTTCTGTTAATGTTGATGCAATAAAACTAAAAATAAATGTTGACGCAATTTGAAAGAATACAATTGTATCTCCGTTATACCTTGTTGTGGAGTGTTCTATAAAAATTACCTGAAAGGCAAAGAACCCAGCGCTTAACAGTGTTAAAAAGTCGCCTATGTTGAATCCCCCTCCCTCAGGGCTTGATAGAAGGTAAAGCCCACCTAATGCAAGAAAAACTCCTATAATGGCAAATATTGTTGGCTTTTTTTTAAAGATAAGGTAATCAAAGAGGGGAACAAGAAAAACAAGAAATCCGGTTATAAATCCAGAGCGGGATGCCTTTGTATACATCAGGCCTATGGTCTGGCAGGCCATTCCTGCAAAGAGGAAAAAGCCTATAATCAATCCCCACTTTACATTCTTTTTGTTAAACTCAGGCTTTAAAAAAAAGGATAGAACAATTACGGCAAGAAAAAACCTCATTGAAAGAAATGCAAAAGGTGGAACATAGGCAACAGCCCCTTTTATCAGGGGAAAGGTTAACCCCCATATTGCAGTCATTGTAAGGAGTATAAATTCAGCCTTTGTTAATTTCAACTCATCCCCCAAAATAAAAAAGACAGCCCTTTCAGGCTGCCTTAAAATTACAATGAATTTATTTTATTTTCAAGAAATTATTTTCCCATTAACTCTCTTCCCTTATTAAATGCTTTAATGTTTACATCAACAACCTTTTTAGGCACGGCCTCTTTGATAACCTCAAGCCATTTTTCTGGCTCAAAGTCAAACATTGTGGAGAGAGCCCCTATCATAATTACATTTGTAACCTTATCGTTGCCCAACTCTTTTAGTGCTGAAACAATGTCAAGTATTTTAGCATCAGGCCTTTCGGCTAAAACCCTTTCCTCAACATCTTCAGGGTATTCAAAGGCACCGGTGCTAACAATAGGTGGCACCATCTTTACATTTGAGGAGACAATAACACCGTCTTTTTTTACATAGTAAAGCCACCTTAATGCTTCCATCTTTTCAAAAGAAAGCATAATGTCGGCATTGCCCTTTTCAATCATTGGGGAGTAAACCTTTTCCCCAATTCTTACATGTGAGGAAACAATCCCACCCCTCTGTGCCATTCCGTGCACTTCGCTTTTTTTAACATCGTAACCCTGTCTTTTGAAAAACTCGCTCATTATTTCAGAAGCAAGGACAATTCCCTGCCCGCCAACACCTACCAGAAGAATGTTTTTGCTTTCCATTTTACTCACCCTTCCTGCTTATTGGTCTTATAGCATCAAACTTACACATCTGGATACACAACCCGCATCCAGTGCAAAGTGTTGTGTCAATATTCCATTTAAACCTTCCCTTTTCTGTTTTCTCTGTTGTTCTGTAAATTGCTTGACACCCGATTTTAGAGCACATTGCACAGGCGGTGCAGTTTTCAAGTTCTGTATAGAATTTTTCCCTTTTAACCTTTTGCGGATAGAGAACACACGGCCCCTGGCTTATAATTAATGAAAGATGGTCTGCTTCCAATTCCCTTTTAACAATTTTGTAAGTTTCATCCATCTTTGTTGGGTCAACAACATAGACATGTTCAACCCCTATTGCCCTTGCAACAACCTCAAAATCCATTTTGCCAGTCGGTTCGTGATTGCAGGTAAAACCACTCCTTGCGTCAGGCTGCCCACCTGTCATTGCTGTAATTGAGTTGTCTGATATTACAATTGTGATGTTGCTTTTATTGTAAACAGCCTCAACAAGCCCTGTTAATCCTGAGTGAACAAATGTTGAATCACCAATAACTGCGGCAATTCCCTTACCTGAACCTAAAACCTTTTCCATTCCAATTGCGTTTCCAATAGATGCACCCATGCAAACACAGGTGTCCATCATTTCAAAAGGCTTGATTGCTGCAAGTGTATAGCATCCAATATCCCCTGTAACAATTTTTGCCTTTGCTTTTTTCAATGCATAGAAAATACCAAGGTGTGGGCATCCCGGACAGAATACCGGTGGCCTTGGAATTGCCTTGTCTTCCGCTTCAACCTTATTTTCTTCCTTTAAAACTCCAGCCTTAACGAGGCCATTCCTTACAACCTCAGGGGAGAATTCTCCAATCTCAGGGAAGAATTCCTTGCCGTAAACCTTTATCCCTTCAGCCTTTATTTGCTCTTCAATAAACGGGTCTAACTCTTCAACAACAAAAACCTTATCAAACTTGCTAACAAAGTCTTTGATTTTTTTCATTGGTAGGGGATATGGGATTCCTATCTTTAAAACAGGTGCATCCGGTAAAACCTCTTTTAAGTGCTGGTATGAAATACCGCAGGTAATAAAGCCGATATTTCCCTTTCCCTCTTCAATCCTGTTTAAATCAGTTTCTTCAACAAACTCTTTTAACTTCTTTTCTCTCTCTGCAACAACAACCCTTCTCTTTCTTGCATTCATAGGAAGTGCCACATACTTTGAGAAATCCCTCTCAAAACCTCTTTCAACCTTTGATTCAATCCTGTCTCCTACCTCAACAAGCCCCTTTCCATGTGAGGTTCTTGTTGTCATTCTCAAAATGACAGGTGTGTCAAACTTTTCTGAAATTTCAAACGCTTTCCCTACAAAATCCTTTGCTTCCTGAGAGTCAGATGGCTCCAGTACAGGGATTTTTGCAAACTTTGCATAGTTTCTGTTATCCTGCTCATTTTGTGAAGAGTGCATTCCAGGGTCGTCTGCTGAAACAAGGATAAATCCCCCTTTTACCCCTATGTAGGTTAAAGTCATTAAAGGGTCTGCGGCAACATTTACCCCAACATGCTTCATTGCGCACAATGCCCTTCCACCTGCAAACGATGCACCTATTGCAACCTCAACAGCAACCTTCTCATTTGGAGACCACTGGCATTTAATCTCTTTATAATGGGTTACATTTTCCAGTATCTCTGTGCTGGGAGTTCCGGGGTAGGCAGATGCGAACACACAGCCGTATTCATACGCACCTCTTGCGATTGCTTCATTTCCTGAAAGTAAAACCTTCAAAAACCACCTCCTCCTCTAAATTTAAAGCCCTTTTACCTATAAAGTTTAGCACAAAAAAATTAAACAATGAGGAGTTAACTTTTAATGAACAATCTTTTTTGTTAGGGTGAATGTTTTGTTTTTAGTGACTTGCAAATTTTTTTCTCCTTTTTTAAATTATAGTTGCTGTGTTTAAACTTTTACGGAGGTGAATGATATGGCAAGAAGAATAAAGTTTAAATCTGAGGTGGGAAGGCTTCTTGATATTGTTATTCATTCCCTTTACAAACATAGAGATATTTTCTTGAGGGAGTTAATCTCAAACTCTGTTGACGCTTTGAATAAATTGAAATTTAAACAATTGCAGGGAGAGGAGATTGCCGACGGTGAATTGGAACACAGGATTGACATAAAGGTTGACCAAAATGAAAAAACAATTGAGATTATAGACACTGGAATTGGAATGACTGAAGATGAGATTATTGAAAATTTAGGAACAATTGCCCATTCAGGAACTAAAAAATTCCTTGAATTGCTTGATAAAAAAGACAATGTAACCGAGGAGTTAATAGGGCAATTTGGGGTTGGTTTTTACTCTG
The DNA here is from genome assembly GCF_016592575.1 of Thermotomaculum hydrothermale. Classification (NCBI taxonomy): domain Bacteria; kingdom Pseudomonadati; phylum Acidobacteriota; class Holophagae; order Thermotomaculales; family Thermotomaculaceae; genus Thermotomaculum; species Thermotomaculum hydrothermale. Next base: position 274,971 of record NZ_AP017470.1, read on the forward strand.
TTTTTATGGTTGCTGAAAAGGTTGAGGTTGTTTCTAAAAGTTATTTAAAAGATGCTTATCCGGTAAAATGGATTAGCGAGGGGAAAGAAAGGTTTACAGTTGACACTGTTGAAGGAGAGGTTAAGAGGGGAACTTCTGTAAAGATTTACCTTAAAGAAGATGCACTTGAGTTTTTAAGCGAGTCAAGGATTGAGGCTATTGTTGACAGGTATTCAAAGTTTGTCCCCTATCCAATCTATTTAAATGGAAGAAAGTTAAAACAGGTAAAGCCTCTCTGGCTTGAAAATCCAAATAGTTTGAAAAAAGAGGATTACGAAGAGTTTTACAAATACCTTACAAAGTCTGAATTAAAGCCGTTAAGCTATCTTCATATTTACTCCGACGCACCGGTTGATTTAAAATCCATAATCTATATCCCGCCATTTTCCCTTGTTAAATTTGGTATTGAGGATGATACAGGCATAAGGCTTTACAATAGAAAGGTTTTGATTGACGAGAAAACAGAGGAGTTGGTGCCTGATTATTTAAGGTTTTTAAAGGGAGTTGTTGATTCTGAAGACATACAGTTGAATATTTCAAGGGAGACAATTCAAAACGACCCTGTTGTTTTAAGGCTTAAAAAGACAATAACTTCAAAGTTTATCAAACATCTAAAAGACTTTTTAAAGAAAGACAGGGCAAATTATAATCTCTTTTTTGACGAGTTTGGAGTGTATTTAAAAGAGGGTATTGTTAAAGACTATCCAGAAAAGCAGGATTTAGCAGAGTTGTTACTCTTTGAATACACAGACGGTAATGAAAAGATAACACTTTCAGAGTACCTTGAAAAAACAGATTACAAAGATTCAATCTATTACATTGTGGGAGAAGACAGAAAGACAATTGAAAAATCACCTTACCTTGAACAGTTTTACCAGAAAGGCGTCCCTGTTTTAATACTGACCCAGGTGCTTGATGAGACTGTTATTGAGCATATAGGCAAATTTAAAGAAGCAGAGTTTAAACTTATAACAAGGGAAGATATAACCCTTGAAAAGGGGGAAAAGGCTGAAAAAACGATTGAGGAAGAGGATAAAAAATTTCTTGAGAAGGTAAAGGAGATTTTAAAAGATAGAATATTTGATGCAGTAATATCCACAAGGCTTGTTAAATCCCCTTACTGCCTTGTTTCCCAGAAAAATTCTCCCTCATCTCAGATGGAGAGAATGATGAATGCATTGAACAAATTTTATGTTCCGTCAAAGAAGATACTTGAGTTCAACCCCTCCCACCCTGTGTACAAAAATTTAAAGAGATTTATTTTAAATTCCAATGACAAAGAACTTAAAGAAACCTTATTAAATTCAATTGTTGACGCGGCAGAGTTGTCAGAAGGTTTTCTTTCTGATATTCCATCATCTGTTGAAAGGTACAATCAGTTAATTGAAAGGTTTCTTGAATTGGACAAAAAATAACACATTAATGGCACGCTTTTTGCTATTCTTAAAGGCAAAAGGGATTTGGGAGGTGGTTATGAAACTAAAAGGTTTAATGGTTTTAATACTAACGGTTTTACTTGCATTGCCTGGTTATTCTGCAAACAATGATCTTTCACATATGACAGCAGGCAGAGTGAGGTTTGCTATTGGCAATCCTGAGCTCTATTTTAATGGCAAGGCATATAAGGTGGGATTTGATTACCTTGTGTTATTGGGCTCAACTTACGATACAAAAGACGGCAGGCTTGAACTTGTTGATTTCAACAACTCAACCTACTGGTTTGACAAAAACACAAAGTTTCACTTTGAGACAATTGATATAGGTGGAGACAAAACAACTTTATACTTTGGTAAAGGGAAGGCTGTAATTGAAACAAAAAAACCTGTGGTTCTTTCCCTTGCTTCATCATCGGTTTTTTTGAGGGAAGGTGGAACATACCTTGTAATGAGGGATATTGAAGGAAAAGATAATGTTTATATAACAAAGCTTTCAGGAAAAGAAAGACCGTCTATTATTAAGAGAAATAAGATTTTTACAAGGGTGCATTTTAACACAAAAACAGATAACGAATTTGTTTCATGGGTAAAACAGAGAAAGCACGACTGGGCTTTAACAAAATCAAGAATGCTGCTTAACTCTATGGTTGATAAACTTCCTCCTGTTTTGGCTTATACAGACGAATCAGGTAAAACTCGCTGGTACAGGGTAAGCTATGTTAAACCGATTCACCAGATTTCTAATGTTTTGCACGACAACTGGTATATTTTTAATCCAGAGTTAACACATGCTTATGGGTTGCTTTCCCCTTCAACCATCTATATGACTGATTATGCTCTATGGCTGTGGTTTTCTGTAAACAGATGGAATTCAATTAAATGGGCATGGGATCCATTTCACGGCTGGCATGCAGAGTTCTACTATGACCCACTTGCAGGTTTTGGTGCTGAATATGGATTTTCTTATGATTATGTTGAATGGCAATTGTCATTGTCTGATTATTTAGCGAGAGCAGGTTATTATTGCGATTACCATTGTATCTACCGCAACACACGCAGAGGTATTGTAAAACCTTTACCTGAAGTAAGGGAGAGGGTTTTCAGGTATGTTAAAAAACCTCTCGCTATAAGGGCAAGACTTAACACAGACCCTGAAATAAGGGATGCAAGGGTTGCCGCAAAGGTTGGTTTAAGGGAAAGTGATTATAGAAGGCTTGATTACTATGCTGAAGGTGGTGGAAGGCGTGGAGTTCCAGGACATGCTATTTCAACTGGTGTTGGAAGAAACCATTCTATAAATATTCCTGGAAGACCAATTTACACCATTACACCTGTAAAGGTTATACACACTGATACAGGTAGAAAAGTTAGAAGTAATGTTAAATAAATGTTAAAAAATAATTGTAAAAGCGCTCGTAATTCGGGCGCTTTTTTTGTTGTACAGAACAAATATTCATTTCACAAACCACTTATATTTTTCAATTTGCCACAATTTTTTAATATAAAGTTGTCTTTTAATATTATTTGCTTATAATTTTGGATTCCTTTCTTGATTTTTAAATTATTGCTTGAAGAAACGGGCATTTTCCTTTAACATATTGAAGATTGAAGAACAAGGCATAAAGGAGAGTTGTGTATGTTAAAGAAAATGAGAGAGGGAACAAAATCTATTTTTGCAGGCGCATTGCTGTGGGCAGTAATTATTGCGCTATCAGTTTATGTGTTTGTTAATTGGGGAGCAAAAGGACAGATAGGTACACCAACTTCTGTCATAGCATGGTTTGACGGAAATGAGATACAGTTTCAGGAATATGTTAGAAAGGCAAGAGACCTTGAAGATTACTATAGAAGAATGTATGGGAAAGCATGGAGTTCTCAGCTTGCAAAGGCTTTCAGGATTCAGAGAAGGGCTTTTGATAGTATTATTAACAGAAGGGTGGAACTTTATCACGCAAAGCAGATGGGAATAAGTGCTTCAAAAGAGGAAGTGGCAAAAAGAATTTTAAGTTACCCTGTATTTGTTGACAAAAACGGGAATTTTATAGGTTTTGATAAGTATAAGAGGTATTTAAACGCTTATGGCTACAGGGTTTCAGATTTTGAAAGAGGAGTGAAGGAAGACATTATTATAGAAAAACTTGAAAACCTTTACAGAGAGTCTGTTCAATTTTCAGTTGATGAATTAAGAGATATTTACGAAAAACAGAATGTTTCAATTGCTTTTGATTACGCAGTTTTTAACCCGAAAAATTATGTAAATAAAGTTAAAGTCAATTTTACTGATGAGCAAATGAAGAAGTATTACGAAAACCATAAAGATAAATACAAAACACCTTTAATGAGAAGGATTAAGTTTGTTGTTTTCAACCCATTTGTTGTTGGTGCTAATGTAAAGATAAGTGATGCTGAAATCAAAGATTACTATGAAAAAAATAAGGATAAGTATACACAGGAAGAGCAGGTAAGGGCAAAACACATATTGATTAGCTCCTCTGCGAAAAAGATTAGCGATGCAGAGGCTAAAAAGCTTGCAGAAAAGATTTACAATCAACTTAAAAAGGGTGCAGATTTTGATAAACTTGCGAAAAAGTATTCAGATGACCCTGGTACAAAAAATAAGGGTGGAGACCTTGGATTCTTCCCAAAGGGAAGAATGGTTAAACCGTTTGAAGACGCTGCATTTTCCCTTAAGGTTGGCCAGATTTCAAAGCCTGTTAAAACAAGATATGGCTATCACATAATTAAAGTTACAGGGAAGAAAAAGGCAAAGACTTTTACCCTTGATGAGGTTAAAGAAGAGATTAAATCTATTTTAAAAGCAAAAAGAACTCAGGACCTTGCTAATCAGAAGGCAAAAGAGTTTGAAGAGCTTGCTAAAAAATATAAGAGTATTGAAAAAGCAGCAAAGGAAATGAAGATAAAAGTTAATGACAGCGGTTTCTTTGAAAACTCTCCTTCAGCAAACATTAAAGGGCTTGGGACAGCAGGATTTGTTGCAAACTATGTTTTCTCTATGAAGAAGAATGAGATTTCAAATCCTTTAAGAACTGCGGAAGGTTTTGTTGTTTGCCAGATGGTTGAAGAGAAAAAGCCAGAAACACCTGCATTTGACCAGGTAAAAGACAAAGTGCTTGAAGACTTAAAAATTGAAGAGGCAAGAAAAATTGCTTTGAAAGAGGCTGAAAAATTTAGAGCAAAGGTTACCTATAAAAACTTTGATAAGGTTGCAAAGAAAAATAAACTCTCTATTAGAAAGCAGAGAAAAATTACAATGGAACAGGTTAATTCTGCCTTTATTTTAAAGCCTGCTTCAGATGAGGTTAAGAAGCTTTTTAAATATGATAAAGATCAGATTACAGAGCCTCTCCTTGATAAAAACGGAAATTATATTGTATGTAAAATCACAGAAAAGGTTAACTTTGACCAGAAAAAGTTTATGAAAGAACTTCCATCTTTAAGAGAAAGAATAAGAAACGAAGAGGCTATGAAGCTTGTTACTTCAATGGTCGCTAATTTAAGAAAGAAACTTACAGAAGAGGGTAAAATAGAAGTTAGGCCTGAATTTTTACAACGCCTTAGGGAGGCTGAATCTAAATGACATCCCTTCTTGAACTTGAGCAAGGAGATAAGGCAATAATAAAGGGCTTTATAGGGGGATACAGATTCCAGGTTCAGTTAAACAACCTTGGTATTCATGAAGGTGATGAAATAGAGATAAAGAAAAAGGGGGCTTTTGGCCCCCTTCTTATATCTGTTCACAATTCAAATGTTGCCCTGGGAAGAGGGGTTGCCGCTAAAGTAATGGTTGAAAAGGTAGAATAAATTTTTACAAAAGTATTTTTTTGAAAAAGATTTTTGTCCTTCTTTTTTGTATTTGTATATCCCAATTTTCCTGCATAGATGAAAAACTTTGAAATTGAAAAATCTATTTTCAATTTATTCCCACAGATTTATTTTAATTTAATTCCAAAATTCTTTGTTTTATAATCAAATAGCAAGCAAATTAATTTTAAGGAGTAAGGCATGAAGAAAGTGTTTATCGTATTAATGCTGGGATTGCTTTTATTTTTCCCGCTAAAAGCATCAGATGTTTACGAATTCCTTTCCACAACAACAACAGGCGCTAAACAGTTTATTGAGAAAAACCCCGATTGTGATGGAAGAGGTGTTGTTGTTTTTATTATTGATACAGGTGTTGATGTATCTGTTCCCGGTTTAAGAAAAACCTCAACAGGTGAGGTTAAGGTAATTGATGTTCAGGATTTTACAGGGGAGGGAGATGTTACTCTTTCAAAGGCTGAAAAAATTGAAAAAAATGGCAAAGTTTACTGGACTTTGAAGGATAGCGACATTTTTCTTACAAACCTTGATAAATTAAATGGAGTTACAAAAGACACAGAGTTTTATATTGGTGTTTTAAAGGAAAGCCAGTTTAAAAATTCAGAGGTAAAAGACCCAAACAATAATGGAAAGTTTGACGATGAGTGGCCTGTAGTTGTATTCAACAAAAAGAATAAAGATGGAAAAGATTTATGGGTTTACTATGTTGATACAAATATGAACGGTGATATGGCTGATGAAAGGGAGATGACAAATTATAATGTTCGTTATGATTACTTTTACCTTTCAGGCAGAAAAAACCCAGACAAAAAGGGGGATATTCTTCCTATAGAGGCAAACATATTCCCGAAAGAGAAAAAGATTGTTTTTCATTTTGATGCCGGGGCACACGGCACACACTGTGCAGGAATTTCAACAGGCTACATGATTCACGGGCAGAAAGGATTTAACGGTATTGCACCAGGTGCAAAGGTTATTTCATTAAAAATAGGCCGTTCAAACTTTGCAGGTGGGGCAACCACAGTTGAGTCAATGAAAAAGGCTTACGATTATATGATTAAATGGCATAAGGAACACCCGGAAACACCGGTCGTATTTTCAATGAGTTATGGCATTGATTCAACCTATGCAGGAAGGGCTGACATTGAAAAGTACCTTGACAAAATGTTTAAAGAAAACTTCAATATTGCAGGTTCAACAAGCAATGGAAATTCAGGGCCTGGGATTAACACAACCGGTATGCCTGCATCAAGTGAAATGATTTTTGCCTGCGGAGCATTACTTCCAAAAACATCTGCAGATGCAGATTATGCATCAAAGATTTCAGTTAATAAAATGTTTATATTCTCAAGCAGGGGAGGAATTGTCCCCAAACCTGACGCTGCAGCACCTGGCTGTGCAGCCTCAACTGTTCCCCACTGGATGAAGGGGGATGTTATGAGGGGCACTTCAATGGCTTCCCCTCAGGCTGCAGGGGTTATGGCTTTAATTCTTTCAAAGGCTAAAAAGGTTTATGGCAAAGACTTAAAGTACACCCAGGGAGAGGTGAAAAGGGCTTTGATGAATTCAGCAATCCCTCTCAAAGGCTATACAATGCTTGACCAGGGAAGGGGCTTGATTAATGTTGAAAAAGCCTGGAATGTTTTAAACTCTCTCTTAAAGAAAAAATCAGTTTTAAACTATTACAAAATTAGAACTGAATCACCTTATTACCCTGACGGTAAAGGTTATACTGTTTATTTAAGAAGCGGCTACATCCCTGAAAAGCCAGAAGGCTTTACCTTCACTGTTGCGCCAATCTTCAAGCCAGAGGTGACAGACAATGAGAAGATGAATTTTTTTGAGGCATACAACCTTGTTTCAACTGCAAAATGGCTTGAGTTAACAAGGACTTCAGCATACATTAAGGGCAAGACACCTGCAAAGATTCCTGTTTACTTTAATAAAAAATATATGAGAAAGCCCGGTCTTTACACTGGCAGAGTTATCGCATATTACAAAGGAATGAAAAAGATAAATCAAAACATTGCTTTTGATTTGTGGGTGACAATTGTTGTACCAGATTTTGCAGATAAAAAAGGAGTAATTGAAATACCTCAAACTGCACTTACCCCATCTCATTATAAAAGGGTATTCTTCTATGTGCCTGAAGGTACTGATGAGTTCACCTTTGTGTTTACTGTCCCGGCAGGAAATTACGGAAAGCTTTACCTTGAGCTGTTTAACCCTGAGGGGCACAATATAGGAATGGTGAGAATCAAACCTTCAAAAGATACAGTAACGGTAAAAAAACTTACAATTTCCTATCCTGATGTAATGCCAGGTGTATGGGAGGTTGTACCATTCAGCCACTTTCAGCAAAAGGCAGGGGTGAAATTTTCTGGAAAGATTTATCTTCAGACTGTGAAGGTTGTTTCCCCAGTTAAGTTTAATTTTAAAGCAGGTGAAAAGCCTGAAATTAAGTTTAATTCATACCTTGAATCAATTAACCGTGAAAAGGTTAATGTTAAAGCAAAAATTAAAGGATACTTTAAATCTGAAACAGCAGAATTGAAAAACGGCAATTATTCAACAGATTTTACAATAGGAAATGGTGTAAAAGGGGCAAGGTTTGTAATGTCACTTTCAAAAGAAGACTTTAACCACTTTACCGACATTGCAGTTTGTGTATACGATAGCAATGGAAAGGCTGTAATTCAAACAGGCTTTAATTATCAACAACTTACCGTTGACGCATTTGACCTTCCTGAAGGCAAATACACTTTAAAGGTTATGGGTGCATTGTTCAAGAAGGGAATAAAAGGAATTAAACTCCATGTTGACAAAATGCTTTATTTGAATAATCCTGTTGTTTTTTCCACAGAAAAAGCTAACCTTTACCCATTTGTTGAAAAAGAGTTTACCCTCAAGGCAAACTCAATTCCTCCTGTTTGCCCTGAGGGGTACAGGCTTTTCGGTGATGTTGTTTTTAAATCATCAGATTTAATAATTGGTGTGAAGAGGTTTTTTCAGTAAATAATACTTATTTTCAGGGGGCTTTATTAGCCCCCTTTTTTATTTTGTTGTAAAATCAAGTTATTAAAATTCAGAGATGACTAATGAAAAAAATATCCCTTTTTTTAATCTTTGTTTTTCTTGTATCCTGTTCTTCCAGAGTGAAAAAAGATTATGTTGAAGCTTTGATTTTAAAAGCGGAAAATGAGAGGAATGCACTTTTATTGAGGAGAGCATATAATCTTGCTGGGAATGACCTTGATTTAATAAAAAAAATCGCTATTGCAAGCGGGAGAATTCCAGATTTTTATACATTTAGAAAGTGTGCTGAAGAATTTGGAAACAATAGGGGAATTGCCGACAGGCTTGCTGTTGCTTCGATGTTCACTGGAGTTAATTTTCCTAAAAAAAAGCTTGTAAATACTCTTTCATCAATAAGCTTTACAGGGAAAACCGCAGTGGCGCTTTTAAACACAAAAGATGTCACCGGCTTTAACATTGCCTTAAACAGAAACAAGATGTTAAAAAATAGGTATGGAAAAGAGATTGCTTATAATCTGTGGCGTGCAGGTAATCTTGTAACAGACAAAATATTAAGTGACTTTTATAAAACAAACCCCTATGAAACAGTTTACTCACTTTTCAGGCTAAAAAAGAAGGGATTTGCTAAGGCTGAAGATTTGTTAAATGCAGATTTAAACACAAAGTTTTACGGGATGTTTGTTGTTGATAGCCCTGAAAGATTGCTTGATGAAAACAAATGGCAATTAAAGGTTGCATACATAAAGGCGGTGAACAAAAAGGCAATTGCCAAAAGGTTTTTAAAAGACAAAAACCCCCTTGTAAAACAGACTGCTATTGAGTATTTTTTGAAAAACAAAGGGAAAATTTCAAAGATTGATTTAAACTCTCTAACCCCTGCCCAGCTTGAAGTTGCTTTGCCTTATGTGAAAAACAAAAAGAGAATTGTTGAGTTGTTTAAAAAGGGTGGATTTTATGCTTATGTGACCGCACCGTATATGCCAGAAGAAGAGGAGCAAAGTGTTTTAAACTCTCAAATTTCCTACTATCAGAAGTTAAAGTTTATTGAGAATATTAAAGGAAGAGATTTTGCGATTAAGAAGGCAAAGGAGTTGTTTATTCAAAGTAAAAGCAAAGAGGTTTTAAGTTACTTGACTGAAAAACTTGAAGAGGGAATTCTAAAAAAAGAGGAATTTATTGAACTTGTAAAAAACAATCAAAGGGAGTTTATTTCATTTTTGATAGATGCAGGTTTGTTTCACTATAGACCACAACCTCAACCCTTATCCTATTATCTTGCTAAATTGAAAGAGGCTGAAAGTTTAAAGAAATTTACAATAGAAACAGATAAAGGAAAACTTGTTTGCAAATTATTCCCTGAATCTGCCCCTTTAACCTGTTTGAATTTTTACAACCTTGCAGAGAAAGGGTATTACAATGGGATATTTTTTCATAGAGTAATACCAGGCTTTGTTGCCCAGGCGGGAGACCGGGCAGGCACTGGATACGGGGGGCCAGATTACTCAATAAGGTGTGAGTACAACCTGTTAACGTACAACAATGAGGGGATGATTGGAATGGCGCTTGCCGGTAAAGATACAGGGGGAAGCCAGTTTTTCATAACCCACATAGCAACCCCCCACTTAAACTATAGATACACAATTTTTGCAAAGGTAATTAAAGGTTTTAATAGTCTTTCTAAAATTACGAAGTTTACAACAATTAAAAGAGTAGATTTTGAATAAAAAAAGGGGGCATATGCCCCCACTTTATCAATAAAAAAACGCTTTGGTGAAAAGATACCTGTCCTGATTTGAACCGCAAATATTCAGCCCTAAAATAGGTGCAGTTGAAGTTTGTGCTATTACCCTCTCAACAGTTTGCCCATTCAGGTTTGTAAAAATATTTTCAAGCAAGTCTGCCATTTTTGTATGTGGGTTAAGGTTAACTGTGGCTGTATCTATTACCTGTCCATTTGCATAGGCTTTTAATGTTACTGTAACGGCTGAATCGTTTGGGTTCATTAAAGCGATTCCCCACCAGGTTAAAACATCTGCCCTGTAAGCTGGCAGGTTTAATGCAAGAAAGTAGCTATGTTCATATCCATTGATTAAAAACTCTGCGGTTGCCCCTGTTGAGTTAAACCTGTAAGCAAGCCTTGAAACAAGTTCACTTCCACAGTTTGAAATTTTTCCGCAATCAACATTTTTATCTGCGTAATCGTTTAATAGAATTGTTAGATTTGAATTTGCGGGAACAGTTTTGTTCTCGTTTACAACCTCATTACCCTGTGAATAAAGTATTAGATTTATTGTTATATCTGAATCAGTTGGGTTGTCTAACACAAGGTATGTATTCCAGTATCCTTTAACATCAATGTGAGGAAGATACCTTGTGTCATTTTTAAAACTGTCATAAACCGCTGGTGTAAAAAGTAACTGGGAGTTGCCGTTACCTGAAATTGTTAATCCATTGAAAAATCCGTTGGATTCAACCCTGACTTTTGCTATATCCTGCCAGTCTGTTTGAGTATAAATGTTGCTTAAAACAGAGGCATACCTTTCCATAGGGTGAGGGACATAATTTGCCCTTTCAAGGAGATTGCCTGTATTGTCGTATGCATCCAGGCTTATACCAGGGACATCGTCTTCGCAGTTTGCTGTTGCAAGTCCCATCCATGTTAAATTACTTGAAAGGTATTGAGGTGTATAGAGGGTAAAGCTTTTGTCATAAAAATAGTTTAATGTAAATTCAGCTATTCCGTGTTCCTCTGTGTGGTGATAGGAAACCTTAAAAGCTAAATAAGAACTAAAAGGCATAATTACTTCTCCACATTGGCCTTCAGCCAAAGGTATTGTTTTTTGTTCATAGGGAGATATGTCCGTAGTTTTTTGAACAGTTTTTATTCCATCTTCAAGGTAGTAGGTAATGTTGTCGTTTCTGTCAGCTATATTGTCAAGTACCAGGTCTGTTTCCCATCCCCAAGTGTTTGCAATGTGGGGGATTGAAAAGGCAAGTCCAAATAGCGCAAGGGGGGCCTTTCCTATCTGAGATACAAATGCATAGTTTGAACCAAAGGCTATTCCTTTAACTTCAGAATCAAGAAAATACCTTATGTCAAATTTTTCATCCCTTGAGTTGTATTTAATTATTACTGTTTTAGGCAGGGTGGCGTTTGTCGCATTAAAAGAGCAGACAACCATATCATTCATAGGTAAGTTTTCAGTAAAAAGGTTCATTGAGTATACATAAGAAGCCCCAAGGTATATTGTCTGTACTTCTTCTGGATTTAAAGGGTCTGTTAATTTTAGTATTTTTAAAGTGTTTGAGGTTGAAGTTGGCCAGCAAAACAAATAGTCATCCAATCCTGTTAATTTTATTGCAGGAGTAGTATCGCTAACTACCTGAGGGTTGGCTTTGTCTGATACATCAATAATATATTTCCCAACATAAAGATAATCGTTGTAGTAGTAAATAGAAGCCTGTTGAGAGTCAGTTAATTCAAGTGTTGAAACTTGTTGAGGGTTAGAAACATCTGACAGGTCAAATATTGTTATTTCTTTTGAACTGTCATAGTAAACAAAAAGATAAGGCTCAGAATAACAATAACTTCTTATATAAGCATTTGTGGAAGAAATAACTGAAGGATTTTCAGGGTCGCTTAAATCTGCTATTACAAATTTATATGTATCGTTAACAAGAAGATAGTGTTGAGTAGATTTATTAGAGCTTGTTATTGTTATATCTTTCAATCCTGTTGGATTAAAAATAGTATTGTTTAACCTGTCAGTTTTAATTAATTCAAGTTTATCGTCTGTCCCAATTCTGTAAATAGCTATTCCTTTACCATAGGTGACTGTATAAAGGTAATTGTTGTAGGTGACTATATCACCGTCATTTCTAAAATCTTCCCCATTTATGCTGCTTATTCGAGTTATGCTTTGAGATGAGTCATTGATTTCAAAAATTGTTTTGGAATCATAATAGTCTCTGCAAAATATTTTGTAAATCCCTCCTCCCATGTCAGTAATGTTGGTGTTTACGCAGTAGAAATCCAGATTATCTATTTTCCAGTTAATATTAGATGGGTTACTAAGCTCTGAAAGATTGCAAAAGAGAGATTTATTAATATTAAAAATCAAAAGGTTTTGATTTAGGGTAAAGACACCTGTAATGCCTATGTTGTCATTGTAAATTTCAACAGGGTCTCCTATATTTTCAGGGTTAGATATGTTAATTAGTTTCAATCTGTAGTTGTCACTAATTATGATGTAATCATTGTTGACAATGTATGCACAAATCATTTTGGGTATATCAAACTCTTTTATAAGAACTGGATTATAGACATCGCTTATATCCCAGATTGATAACCCTTCATAAAGAGATGCGGTTATCAGATATTTATCGGTAATGTCAACAGATTTTGTAACTCTGGTTGAGTTTGTTTCAACAAGTGATAGTTCAACTGGATTTTCCGGGTCTTCCAGTGAGAGCAGGAGGGCAGACCGTTTTGAAATTCCACCTAATGCAAGGATATTGCCGTACTTTGCTATAGAGTATACATAAGTGACACTGCCGTCAAGTGGATATGATTTTACAAATTTAATTTCTGGAAGTTCAGATAAGTCAAAAATGAGAAGCTTTTGCCTTGTTGGAATATACATATAGTGTTGATAAACAACCGGATTTAAAGAGTAAGAAGATAACTTGAAATTGCAGTCTATTGAGTTAACCAACTCATATTCGTTGTTAGACACATCATAGACGCATATTTCCCCATACAGAGACACAGCAATGTTGTAGTTGTTATAATTGACAGACCCGGCAAAGTACCCGTGGTGAACAGGTTCAAACATTCCTAATTTATAACTTATAGCAAAAGTTGAGGTTGTGAAAAAAAACAAAAGAATCATTACAGCCAAAATTTTAGAAAATAAGGTTTTCATTTTATCCTCCAGGGTGGTAATAATTACAGTATAAGTAATATTTTGTTTTTTTCAAGTGAAGCAGGTCACATTTATATTTTTTACACAATTCAGGTAAAATATTTAAAGAGGTTTAATATGATAATTGTTGAAGGCAAATATTCAAAGGCTAAAATAATGATTGATAATGTTGAAAAAGAGGTTTTAAACCAGGTTTACTCTATTGTAAATCACCCTGCTTTTACAGAAAACATTGTAATAATGCCTGATTGCCACGCAGGGATTGGCTCTGTTATCGGTTTTACAATGCCTATGACTGATAAGGTAATCCCCAACACAATTGGTGTTGATATTGGTTGTGGGATGGTGCTTGTAAACATTGGAAAGCCTAAAAAACTAAAGCTTGAAAAGATTGATTCTGCAATAAAATCAAGGATACCATCTGGTTTTTCTATTCACAAAAAACCAAAGGTTAATATAGAAACTGCATTTGAGTGGAACAACTTAAACAAAGCATTTGGGAGGGTAAAGAGAAAGATTGAGGAAAAAATAGGAAAAACAAATTATAAACCTGAAGCCTATTCTCCCTGTTGGCTTAAAAGAAAATCAGCGCAAATTGGTGTTGATTTTGAAAAAACCATAAACTCAATAGGCACATTGGGGGGAGGAAATCACTTTATAGAGATTGGCAAGTCTCAAAATTCAGGGGATATATGTTTAACCGTGCATTCTGGAAGCAGGCACTTTGGTTTATGTGTTGCAAACTATCATCAAAAGGTTGCAAAAAAGTATGTTGAAAAAAAGGGAATAAAGGTTCAAAAAGGGCTTGAATACCTTGAAGGAGAGTTGTTACTTGATTACATTCATGACATGCTTTTTGCACAGAGTTATGCTCATTTAAACAGAATGACAATTATTGAAACCTTGCTTGAAATCTTAGATTGTGAGGTTTTAGATACAATTGAATCGGTGCACAATTACATTGATATGGATGATTTGATTATTAGAAAAGGGGCAATTCGCTCTTACAATGGGGAAAGAATGATTATTCCCTTCAATATGAGAGATGGGCTTCTTATCTGCACAGGCAAATCAAACTCTGAGTGGAATTTTTCAGCCCCCCACGGCGCAGGAAGGGTTATGGGAAGGAGAGAGGCAAAGAGAAGGTTGTCTCTTGAAGTTTTTAAAAAACAGATGAAGGGGATTGTTTCCTCTTCTGTGTGCAAATCCACCCTTGATGAAGCCCCTGATGCTTACAAAGACCCTGCTTTAATTGAACAGGCAATTAAGCCAACTGCTAATATTCTTGATAGGGTAAAGCCTTTGTTGAATGTAAAGGCAACCTAACTTAACGGCGGGTCAACATTTACAACAACCCCTGCATTAAACTTTTTTGCAATCACTTTTCTTATCTCTTTAAGCTTTTCGTAATTTTCCCTTGTTTCTTCAAGGTTTATGTCAAAAAGTATGTTAAAAGTGTCTTTGTCTCCAACAATCCTTATATCGTGTGCTGTTTTTAACTCAGGATATTTATTTGCAAGCTTTTTAATAAATTGTTTTACTTCACTATAACGAGGATGGTCAGAATTTACAGGGTCAATGTGAACAACTGTCATTCCTTTATACTTTGATTGAATTCTTCTTTCAATATTGTCTGCAAGGGTATGTGCTTCTAAAATATTCATAGTGTGGGGAATTTCAATGTGGAGGGAGATGTGCCATTTCTCTCCAAACTGATGCACAACTATATCGTGAACATCAATAACTTCAGGGTAAGACATTGCAATTTGTTTTATTTCTTCCACCATCTCTCTGTCAGGTGCGCTTCCAATTAAAGGATTTGCCGCATCTTTCAACAAATCAATTGCTGTGTGCATAATGAAAAGTGCCACTATTAAACCGGCAGCCCCGTCAATCCACTTATATCCATAATTGCTTCCAATCAGCGAAATTATAACAATAACCGTTGATAGTGCGTCTGAACGATGGTGATGTCCCTCTGCAATTAAAGAGGGTGAGTTTATTTTCTTGCCTAAAAAGAAGGAAAATTGTGCAAGCAACTCTTTGAGCAAAATTGTTGAAGCAATTATTAAAATTTCAATGTTGGTTGAGGAAACTATTGATGGATTTTTTATTTTGACTATTGCATCCTTCAAAAATTCAAATCCAACTATAAGAAGCATTGTTGAGATTATTACAGTTGCAATTAAGTCTATCCTTCCGTGTCCAAAGGGGTGTTCTTTGTCTGCCGGCTTGTCTGAAAGCTTAAAACCGATTATTACCACAATTGAAGATAAAACATCTGAAATTGAATGTGCAGCATCTGCAATTAAACTAACAGAGTTTAAGGTAATTCCATAGAATAGTTTTACGACAGAAATAACAATATTTACAAAAATGCTGAAAAATCCTTCAAAGTAACCTATTTTCTTTCTTTCATTCTCCTTAATTTTAAAAATTTTAAGGAGAAACTCAAAAAATCCATTCATACAAATATTCTATTAAATTTTTATTTTCTATGGAATAAATAAAAAATTTAGTTATAATTTTTATGAACCATAGTTCTTTAAAAGCCTATAATACTTTTATATAGAATAAAAATGGGAGGGAAGGTATGGCACTGTGTATTATTGCAAGTGTATTGATTACAGCAATTGTTGTTGGGTGGATTTTTGTTGCTGTTTTAAGGGCAAAGATGATTACAACCGTTAAAAGCAAGTACAACTTTGAAGAAACCTGTAAAAAGATTGAAGAGGTTGTCCCCAAAGGAGAAGGCTGGGGATTTCCAATTCCTGCATGGGAATTTTATCAATCTCAAATTAAAAAAAACCTCAATTACGATAACATTAAAAATTGCAAGATTTATTTTGTGTGCAAATCTGTTTATGCAAACAAGGTTGTGAATGATGACCCAAAATGGTCAGGGATTATGCCATGCTCATGGTCTGTTTATGAGATGAAAAATGGAGACACCTATGTTGCAAAGATGAATATCCCATTAATGTCAAAGATGTTTACAGGCATTTTAGGAACAGTTATGAAAAAGGTTGCAAAAGAGGAAGAGGAATTTATAAAAGAGATAAAGGAATAAACGGGGGCAAAAGCCCCCTTTTTTATTTTTCTTTTTCCTGATATTATTTTAAATGTTATGGTAAAAATAGTTGCAAGCGATATTGGCGGCACTTTAACAAATAATGAAAACAGAATTTCCGATTTTACAAAAAAGGTAATCCACACCCTTCCTGTCCCCTTTTGCTTTGTGACGGGGTTTAACAGGTTTATAGCCTTTAAATACTTTGATATGGTGGGGAAGGAAGATGCCTATATGATTGCCCAGAACGGGGCTTTTGTTTATCACGGCAGAAAGCTTTTAATGTACTCACTGCTTGATAAAAGGTTTGTAAAGGCAATCGTTGATTTTGGACTGGAAAACAATTGCATAGCGAGGGTGTTTTGCACAGACAACAATGTGTATTGCTTTGTGCCTGAAGATTACAATGAAGAACCGTTAAGGTGGGATAAGCCGATTTACAGGATTTTCAAGGGAAGTGTTGAAGATTTGCCTTCAGATGTAATTCAGGTGGGATTTTTTGAAAGGGTTGAAAAGATTGAGAAAATAACTGAAAAAGCCATTGAAAAATTTGGTGAAATTGTAATGTTTGGCCCCAGACTATACGGCACCCACCAGTGGCTTGAGTTTAACAATCCTGGGGCAAAAAAACACATAGCATTTAAAAAACTTGCAGAATACTTAAAGATTGATTTGAAAGATGCAATTTACTGTGGTGACAATTACAACGATATTGAATTGTTGAAAATAGTTGGTGAGCCGGTGGTTGTTGGAGATGCAGATGATGAGATAAAGAAGTACGCAAAACATGTTGTTGATGCAGGTTACAACGACGGGGTGGCAAAGTTTCTTGTTGAATACTTCAACCTTAAAATTTAAGAGATAAATTCTCTTCTCAAAACAGGTGCTTTTGTTAGTGCTTTTAAAAGCATGTTGTTTATCTTTTCGCTTTTTTGAATGTCAAACAGGTTGAAATCATCAGGTTCACCGCAAATATCAGCCCCTAAAATCTTTTCTTTCGGGATAATTTCAAGCAATTCAACAATCATTTCAGGGGAGAAATTCCCACCGTCCCAGTTTGTTTTAAGGAATTTTTCATCAAGAATATCTTTATCAATTGATACATAAATCCTTTTTTCATTCTCCAATTCTTTTTCAAGTGCATCAGGGTTAAAGTCAATCACTTTAATTTTCGTGTTATTGGTTGATTCAATTTCTGGTTTAATAACTATAATTTTTTTAAGTAAAGGCAAGGTAATTGCATTGTTTAACCACGAACCGCAAGATATAAAATTTTTATCAAATACAGGCTGATTATCAAGGTGATTATCAAAAACAACGAGGGTAAACTCCTCTTTTATCCTTTTCAAAAATAGATAACTTAAATAGTGATAATCCCCTTTGCCTAAAAAGGTAATTAAGTGTTGTTTTTGTGGCAGTTTTTCTTCAATCCTCTTTAAAGTTTCAAATGTGGCCATTAGTTTTTTTTCAGGAATATCCCTTAAATCAACACACTTAGCTTTTTTAAGAATGGATTTTTGCAGCAAGTAAGAGTTTTCTGTGTGCAATATGAGTACTGAAAACATAACCTATGCCCTCAGTCCCATATCCAATTAATTTACCCACTTTTATTTTATTTAAAAAATTATAAAAATCAATAATCTCTAAGATTATTCTCTGTTTAGATGTTTTTTTACTTTCTTTAGTTCTGGTTAAATATCAGTTTGTTAAAGTTATTTTTTGCTCTGAGGGTATTTTACCCTCTCCTTCCCGAAGATGGTTTTTTCTCACTGATACAATTAATGTTACACTGCCAAAGCTAATATTTGAAGTTGTTATTTGTATAGTGTAAAATTAAAACAATGAGAGGGTGAAATATGTATTTGTTAGAATTTTTAAATATTTACAAATGCTATATATGTATGCAACTAAGAGATAAATATGTATTTAAAAATCTATGGGATTACAATGCGGAACATATTGAAATAAAAAAAGTATTAAATAATGGCAATTAAAGGGTTGTATAATGAGAGTAAATAGTAAGCAATTGACTTATCTAGAATTATTCGCCGGGGCAGGTGGACTGGCCGAGGGCTTTTCAAGTGCCGGATTTACGCCAGTAGCATATGTAGAAATGGACAGATATGCCTCACTTACTCTTAAAACGCGAATTGTTTATCATTATCTTGTAAAAAAAGGAAAAGCGGGTATTTACACAAAATATTTGCAAAAGAAAATATCAAGAGAAGAACTTTATGGAATGGTCCCTAATATTGAATTAAACACAGTTATAAATGAAGAAATTAGTGAAGAAAATATTTACTATTTGATAGGTGTGATTCAGAATAAAATGAAACAGAAAAAAATAGAGAATGTAGATGTGATAGTTGGTGGGCCGCCCTGTCAGGCATACTCTCTTATTGGAAGAGCCAGGGATCCATACAGGATGAAAAATGATAGAAGAAATTACCTTTATCAGCTTTATGTTAAATTTCTGGAGGTGTTTAAACCAAAGGTTTTTGTATTTGAAAATGTCCCGGGATTGCTTTCAGCAGGGAATGGGAAACTATGGGAAGATGTGCAAAGGTATTTCAAAGAAGCGGGATTTAAAATAGAATATAAAATCTTAAATGCCTATGATTTTGGTGTGTTACAAAACAGAAAAAGGATTATTGTTATTGGGTGGAGGATAGAATTAAATCTAGAATATCCTGAATTTGAAAAAGATTCCTATGTCGAAAAGTTCAATGTTAAGGAAGTATTTAAAGATCTTCCCCCTCTAAAACCCGGCGAAAAAATGTATACTGGTGAATACATTGGAGAACCTTCTGAATATTTAAAATACTATGGGATAAGAAACAATGATGATATTCTCACCCTGCATATTGCAAGAAATCACAATGAAAGAGACAGGAGAATCTATAAATTATATATTGAAGCATGGATGAAAGAAAAAAGAAGGCCCGAATATAATGAACTGCCGGAAGAGCTTAAAACGCATAGAAACAGAAAGGCATTTAAAGATAGATTTAAAGTTGTTGCTCCTGATTTACCATATTCTCAGACTATTGTAGCCCACCTTGGTAAAGATGGACATTATTTTATACATCCGGATATAAATCAACTTCGCTCAATTTCGGTAAGAGAGGCTGCCAGATTGCAATCTTTTCCGGATAATTTTTACTTTGAAGGACCCATGACTGCAATGTTCCGTCAGATAGGAAACGCCGTTCCTCCGCTTATGGCACAAAAAATTGCTGAAAAAATAAAGGAGATGATAAATGCTTTATAAAGATGAACTCTCTTTTAGACCCAGGGCAAGGTTAATTAAGATAATTGGAGAACAACTTATATCCAGTGAGGTCATCGCGCTTGTAGAACTGGTTAGAAATTCTTATGATGCTGATGCAACTGAAGTATTTATTAAATTAATTGATATACAGAATCCTGAGAAAGGAAAGATAATAATAGAAGATAATGGAACAGGAATGAGTCTTGAAAAAATCAGGAATGTATGGTTAGAACCTGCCACACCTGATAAGAAAATGGAAGAATGCAAAAGATATAGCAAGTGTTTTAACAGAAAATTACTTGGAGAAAAAGGGATCGGGAGATTTGCTGTGCATAAACTTGGAGAAAAAGTTAAATTAGTTACCAGAGCAACTATTGACTGCTTTGGAACTCTGGAAAATTATGAAACAGTGGTAGATATTAATTGGAATAAATTTTCTGAGGATAAGTATCTTGATGAAGTTAAAATAGAAATTGAAACTAGAACTCCTCAATATTTTTTGCAAAGGGGTGGAGTATATATAGAAATATCGAATATAAATCCATGGAAAGTGTCAACAATAGTAAATACAGTACGAAAACTTAAAGCACTTGAATCTCCTGATATTATTAGAAGAAGTGATAATTCTGATGGAAGCAAAACCGGTCAATTTAAGATGAAAATAGCGAGTAATAACTCTGAAATTCAGAAAGAAATAGATGCTGTCAAAAGTATAAATGTTCTTCTTGAGTCAGCTTTTTATAAAATTCATGGAGTAGTAGATGAACAAGGCATTTTACACTTCACTTATTCATTCAATAGACCAGATTATCCAGAGCTTTCAAGAAGTATCCCGGGGGGAAAAATTGATTTAAAAGAATTCATCCTAAATTTTTTAGAGGAACTAAAAAAACTTTACGAGTCTAAGAACGAAACTAATAAAGAGAAAAATCAAAAGAATTTTTATAAAGATATTTTTCCTGGCAAGTTTTATGTGGATTTTTATGTATGGGATCTTGATTCATCAGCTTTAAAAGTAGCAGGATTGCAGATGGAATACAAGACTGTTATCAAACCAAATGCAGGCGTTAGGGTTTATCGTGATGGATTCAGAGTTTGGCCTTACGGTGAAGAAGATGATGATTGGCTTGGGTTAGACCTCAGGAGATTAAACGCCCCAAAGGAAAGATTAATCAGCAGGAATCAAATAGTAGGATTTATAAATATATCTTCTGAAAGAAATCCACTGCTTATTGATCAGTCCAACAGAGAGGGATTGATAAAAAATACTCAATACGAGGTTTTCTACGAACTTGTGAAAGCTTCTCTAAAGCATATGTCCAACCTTCGGAAGCAGGATAAAACAAAGATGGATAAAGCAAAAGAAAAGAGTAAATATGACGATGAGGTTACTCAAACTATTTCTAATCTTAAAAATAAGTTAAGAAGGAACAAGCATTATGATCTCTATAAAGAGGACGTAGAAAAAATTGAAAAGGTCTACAAAGAAAGAGTAACAGATATTCTGGATAGATATATGCAGGCAGCTGCAATAGGAATTAGCTATACACTCCCTGTTCATGAATTGAATATCAGGTTTAAATCAATCAATTCTTTAATAAAAGAAATAGAAAAGAATCCTTTGTTTTTAAATGATTATATACGAGAACTGGAGAATTTAATTGAAAATACGCAGAATATAGTAAAAGCAATTGGTAATTTGATGCAAAGAAAGAAACGAAAAGAGGTTCTTCTATTAAAGGTTGTTAAAAATGCTATCAAAATAAAAGAAAGGGAATTAAAAGAATTTGATATTAAAGTTTCAATTGTCGGAGATCTCCAGCAAAAGGCAGTTATAATTGAGAATCTTGTAGGTACAGCCTTTCTTAATTTGGTAGATAATGCTATTTACTGGATCCGTGTGAAAAGAATGCAACTAAGAGAAAAAGGGATTTATTACAAAGGTATCATAGAAATAATATTGGGCGAAGAAGATGATAGACCTTTTATTACCATCAAAGATAATGGGACAGGTATAAAGGATCCAATTGAAATGCTCAAAGAACCTTACTACAGCAGGAAAGAGAATGGTTATGGACTCGGATTATATATTGTGGATAATATTATGACAAGGCATAATGGAAAGCTAGAAGCAAAAAATTGGAAAGAAGGAGCTGTTTTTAAATTAATATTTGAAAAATAATATTGAAAGGGGGCTATAATGATTCCAGGGAGTGCTCTGATAGTAGATGATAGATTAGAGCAGATAAAAGATTGTCTTAAAAATTCAAAAACTCTACTAAAATCAGAAAAAGAAGATATTAACAAAAAATTGGAAAACAAAGAATTAAATAAGCTTTTGGAGCTTATTTTGTATCTTAATCGAAAAGGTATACCTGTTACAATGTTTTCTTCAAATGATATTAATAATTTTGAGAATCTTATTAAAAACACTCGAAATATAAGACTCGTCTTTCTTGACCTCGATATAGACGGCGATGGAAAGGTTACTGATACTGATGAAGAAGTCATCAAACGTTTCATTGAAATATTAATAAAAAATCAAGGGTATTTCTTCCTATTTATTTTATCCAATCATAAAGAAAAATGGGAAAATGATATAAAGAGTGATTTAATACAAAAATATGAGTTTTTAAATCATATGAGTGGGGAACTGGACAAACAGGAAGATGTATTTAGTGTTATTTCAAACAAAATAAGAGAATTAAATTCCTTAAATATTATATATAGTTTTGAAAAAGAACTTAATAAAGCTCGTGATATCGTTGCAAAAAAATTTGTTGAATTTAATAAAGAAACTTGGGAATACCTTATTTCTAAACAAAAAAAAGAAGTAGGAGATTTATGGGAATTTGAAATGATTACCTTATTGCTAAATTTGATAAAGCAAAGTATGGAAAAAAGTAAAGTGTTCTTACGCCACTCTAACAATGATAATCAAGAAAATAATAATAGAGATAATAATAAAGAAGATTATGATAATAATAAGAATAACAATGATAATCAAGAAAATAATGGTGATGAATCATATGATATTGAAATGATAAGTAAAATCTATAGAAGTTTTAATTATGTAGAGAATGTACCTAGCACTGTCATTTTTACTGGAAATCTATACAAAACTAATAAAAATGATGTAGAAAAAGAGTATGCTCTTATTTTGACTCCTGAATGTGACATAGCTCAAAGTAAAAATATAGATAGATATGTAGTGGTCTATGGATTTAATGTTAATGATAACTTTAACAACTCTTATAATAGAACCGATGATAATGTCCCTATATTTGTTAAGAGGGCTGGAAGGGATAGAAATAATTCTGAGAAATGGAAAAGTTTCAACTCTCTCAATAAAATAAAAAATCCAAATCAATATATTTATTTGCTTCCATTTGCAATTGAAGAAGGTAAGAATAGCAATGGCCAAAAAAAAATCTATAAGCATATAGGATTGGATTTTAGAATAATAGAGTCAATATCTGCAAATAAAATGTATAGCTGGAAATTAAAATTAAGAGTCAATGACCCATTAATGGTGGATATTCAGAATAAATTCTCAAATCTTTTTAACAGAAAAGGAATACCATCACTATTACCAGAGAAAATGAAATTAATATATGAAAAAACAGACGAAGATAAAACAAGTTCATAATAATATTCTGGATTGGTTCAATCAATACGCCCGTGATTTCCCTTGGAGACATACAAAAGATCCCTATAAAATAATGATTGCAGAGTTTATGCTTCATAGAACAAGAGCGGAACAGGTTGTGCCAGTGTATAATGAATTTACAAAAAAATATCCAGATGTGTTTGCCCTGGTTTGCGCAAATTCAGATGATATAAGAAAGGTTACTGAGCATCTAGGACTTCACTGGAGAAGTGAACATTTTATAAAGTCTGCAAAATACATTGTAGAAAAACATAATGGTGAACTCCCTGAAGATTATAAAGATCTAAGAAAAATACCGGGTATTGGTGAATACATTGCTGGTGCTATATTAACAGTGTGTTTCAATAAACCCACTCCTGTTGTTGACAGTAATATAGCGCGGTTTATAAACAGGTTTTATGGATTGAATCTGAAAGGAGAAATCAGAAGAAAAAAAGAAATTGTACAGAAAGCTAAAGAAATATTTAATCATGATAACCCTGGTCAGTTACTGTTTGCAATGGTGGATTTTACCGCCCTTGTATGCAAACCACAAAAACCGAATTGTGATTCCTGCCCTTTAAAGTTTTTATGCAGTCTAAACAAAGAGCAAAAGATAGTGGAAGAAAGTTGAATTAACTATTGATATTTTAGATTTTTGTCTGTACATAACCTCTAAATTTTGCTTTTTAGATTAAAAGAATTTTGTAGGAATTTATTTGTCAATTTTAAAGTTGATATTTTTGAGGATGTTGGTATAATTTTTCTGGTAGTTATTTGAAAATTTGGGCCCGTAGCTCAACTGGTAGAGCTTCCGGCTCATAACCGGACGGTAGCAGGTTCGAGTCCTGCCGGGCCCACCATTTTGAAGGAAGTGGGAGTGGGTATAACGGATTTTCTGGAATTAACAATTTTAAATTAAATAGAATAGGGTGTTCTTCGGTTAAGAAGAACACCTTTTTTTTATGGAGGGGACATTGAGAACAATACTTTCAAAACTCTGGGATTATCAAGCGGCTATACTGGAAATTGCAAGGCTTAACAAAGCCTTAAAGACTTATCCTGAATCAATCAGGACTCTGGAAACAGAAATCAAGACAATAGAAAAAAAACTAACCAAAACCAAAACTGAGCTGGACGAAAATAAGGATACTCAGAAAAAGAGGGAAGAGTATCTTGAAATGTGCAAAACAAACCTTGAAAAGTATGAAAGCGATTTAATGGAAGTTACAAATCAGAAAGATTATTCGGCTGTTTTAAACGAGATTGATTACGCAAAAAAGGAAATTCATAACACCGAAGAAGAGTTGATAAAACTTTTTGAAGAAATAGAGAAGAATGAAAAGTTAATTGATGAATTTACTCAGGTTTTGTCAACAAAGAAAGAAGAACTTGACAAAGCGCTGGAAGATTTTAAAGCAACAAATCAGGAGCAGATAAAGAGAAGGGATGAGCTTCTTGAGGTTAAAAAGAAGCTTGAGAGCGAAATTCCTTTAAAATATTTGAAAGTGTTTTACAATATCGCCAAAAAGAGAAACGGGATAGGGGTGGCGACAATAGAGAATGAAACCTGTTCTGCATGCCACATGAAAATAAGGCCACAGAAGATAAATGAGATAAAGAAGCATCCAGACAGCCTGTATTACTGTGAAAATTGCCAGAGGATTCTGGTTTTAATTCCTGAAGATGACAATAGCGAGTAATATTGAACGAATAAAAAAAAGAGTAAAAGCTGCATGCAAAAGGGCAAATAGAAGCCCTGACGAAGTTAAAATTGTTGCGGTTTCTAAATTGCATCCTGTGGAAAAAATAATTGAGGCTTATTCAAACGGATTAAGAATTTTTGGAGAAAACAGGGTTCAGGAAGCAAAGGAAAAGTTTGAAATTTTAAAGGATTACCAGATTGAATGGCACCTAATCGGGCATCTTCAGAAAAACAAGGTTAAGTATGCAGTTAATATTTTTGATTTTATCCATTCAATAGACAGTATTGAACTTGCTGAAAAGGTTGAAAAAAGGCTTGAGAAAATAGGAAAAACAATAAAAGGCTTTATTCAGGTTAAATTATCTGAAGAGGAAACAAAGCATGGTGTTTTAATTGAAGAGCTTGATAACCTTGCAAGGTTTTGCAGAAATTTGAATTATGTGAAAATAATTGGGTTGATGACTGTTCCCCCATATTTTGACGATGTTGAAAAGGTAAGGCCTTACTTTGTAAAATTGAGGGAATTAAGGGACAAATTAAATAAAGAGGTGTTTGAAAATAGCTTAACTGAATTATCAATGGGAATGACCCACGATTTTGAGGTTGCAATTGAAGAGGGTGCGACTTATGTTAGAATAGGGACAGGAATTTTCGGAGAAAGGAACTATGATGGTAATTAATGCTTTTCTTGTTGCGTTATTTTCAGTTGTTTTCATGTTAATAGACCTTTATGTGTGGATTGTGATTATAAGGGCTCTTGTTACCTGGGTAAATGCAGACCCATACAATCCAATAGTTAGAATACTGTCTCAGCTTGTTGACCCTGTAACAATGAGAATTCGCAGATGGTTGCCATTTGTAAGGGTGGGTATGGTTGATTTATCCCCTCTTGTTCTGGTTTTTTTCCTTTACTTTGTAAAGGTCTTTTTAAGAATGTTGTTGATAAATATGCATTTAATGTGAGGTTATTATGAAATTTACTCCGATGGACATAATCAATAGAGATTTTTCAAAGAAATTAAGGGGATACAACAAAGAAGAGGTTAAGAACTTTCTCTCAATGGTTGCAGAGGATTTTGAGGAATTGATAAATGAAAATGTTCAGTTGAAAAAAAAGCTGCAGACACTTGAAAATGATTATGAGGATTTAAAAAAGAAGGAAGAGATTTTAAGGGACACACTTTTAATGGCACAGCAGACAAAAGAGGATATAAAAAACAATGCATTGAAAGAAGCTGAGATGATTGTTAAAGAGAGCGAAATTCAGGCTGAGAAAATAATAAACAATGCTTATCAGAAAATAGAAGATTTAAAGGGAGAGATAGAAGAGTTAAGGAGAGAGAAATTCAGGCTTGTCTCTGAGTTAAAGAGGGTGATTGAATTTACTGAAAGGTTTATAGAGGGAATTGAAGAGGGGCAGCAAAATGAGAATACTGATTAAAAATATAAAACAGCTTGTTTCTCCTGTTAATGAAGATTTTGCAATTCTCTCTGATTTTAAAAGGCTTTCAGTTTATGAGAATGTTTCAATTGTTGTTAACAATGGAATAATTGAGGAGATTATTGAAGAGCCTGACCCTGATATTGAAGTTGCAGGGGTAATTAATGCAAGGAATCAGGTGGTAATGCCTGCATTTGTTGACCCTCACACCCACCTTGTTTTTGCAGGTACAAGGGAAGATGAATTCAATATGCGAATTCAGGGCAAAACATATATGGAAATTGCAAAGGCAGGTGGAGGGATAAACAGCACTGTAAAAAAAACAAGAGAGGCAAGCGAAGAGGAGCTTTTCAAAACGGCAAAAAGAAACCTTCTTAAAATGATTGAGCACGGTATAGGCACCTTTGAGATAAAGAGTGGCTACGGGCTAAACATGGAAACAGAATTAAAGCAGTTAAATGTCATTCAAAGATTAAAGGAAACGATGCCTGTTGATATTAAGGCAACTTTTTTGGGAGCTCACGAGGTTCCCCCTGAGTACAGGGATAATAAACAAAAGTACATTGATTTATTGATTAACGAAATGCTTCCTGCGGCAAAAGAGCAGGGGATAGCAGAGTACTGTGATATTTTCTGCGAAGAAGGTGTTTTTGATATTGAGGAATCAAGGGAAATACTTACAAAGGCAAAAGAGTTAGGCTTTAAAATAAGAATGCATGCAGACGAATTAACACCTTTAGGAGGGGCTGAGCTTGCAGCTGAGTTGGGAGCAAAAAGTGCAGACCACCTTGTTTACATCACAGATAAGGGTATAGATGCAATGATTTCAAAGAATGTTGTTTTTGTTATGCTTCCAGGGACAACATTTTTCCTGATGTCTGAAAGGTACGCCCCTGCTAAAAAGATTGCAGAAAGAGGTGGAATAGTTGCCCTTTCTACAGATTTTAACCCTGGCAGTTCTTACACACATTCTATGCCAATGATTATAACCCTTGCATGTTTAAAAATGGGATTGACAATTGAGCAGGCAATAAATGCAGCCACAATTAACGCGGCATACTCTCTTGACTTACATAACAAAACAGGTTCAATACATAAAGGAAAGCAGGCAGACTTTATTTTCCTTGACATTCCGTCGTATAAATTTTTAGTTTACAATTACGGTGTAAATCACATAACAGCATTGATAAAAAAAGGAAAGGTTGTTTTCCAGAAATAAAAAAGGGGGATTTCCTTCCCCCTTTTTACAACTTTAAATGTTTTTAAATGGTAATAGAATAGATTATCTTTGCTTTCCCTTTTTCTAATAACTTAAAAGATTATTTCCTATTAAGGTTTTTTCAATAAGTTTAGTTCGTGAGGTTGCGGAATCAATTTTTTCTTCTTGCAAACCTGTTATTAGAAACATTCCCCAGAGATCAATAGCCCCTGTCATTTTGTATGGCATATAGGTATATGTGTATATGCCGCTTGGAAGATTGTTTGAATCAAGCCCCATAATTATACCCTGACTTGTCATTCCAGAGTAATAGGGAGAGGTGAATATCATCCAGCTTGCACTGTAACTTGAGCTAAAAGTATATGTAAAGCCTGAATATACGCATGAACCTAAAGGTAGAAATGTGCCGTAAATGGGGAGAATATTAGCATTTGAAAAGTCAGAGTTAGAGTAAGGAAAAACCAGGGTAAAGAGAGAGTAATAAGATGAGCCAACAACCGATGTCCCATCACTAATCTTTACTCCAATAACGCTGTAAATGTAATCACCGTTTCCAAAGGCATCAAAGAAAACATTGTCAGTATCGGGATTTAAAGGGGAATCTGCAAAAATTTTCTTCTCCTCACTACCATCGGGATTGATAAAAATAAATTGGAGTCTATATTTTGATAAATAAATGTATTTCCACGCAAATCCAATTTTTCCGTTGTAAACAAATGCTTTGTAAAATCGGCCAGATGACATGAAATTGTTGTTAATGGCTGTTTGTGAACCGTTATTGTCGTTTAATGTAACTATTGTGCCTGAGTCGGTACTGTGATCATGAAAGGCAACTATAACAGAGCCATTATAAGCACGGCCAACTATATTATTTTCGTCAGTTTCTGCAAGCCATGAGGTATTGTAATCCCCAACAGCTGTTTGCCAGATAGTATCTCCTTCCGGGCTTACTTTGGCTACAACATATTTCCCATTATCCCCTGTTCCTGCAAGAATAATGTTTTCTCCGTCTGAACTTGGGAAAATATCGTATGCAAAAACATTTGTACTCAATTCATACATTGCAAATTTACTGTCAGAATCGCTGTAAATCTTTCTTAAATAGTATTTGCTGTTATTGTAAACAAAAGTGTAATAATTGTAGTTTACATAAACTATTCCTCTCTGATAGGTAAATCCTTCAAAATACTCTTCGTTAGAAATAGATTGGTTAGGTACAGAGTTCATAGAAGGAGAAAATAGCAACTTATCGTTATCCATTCCTGAAATAACTATACCTGTTAAAGCCGGAAAATCAGTGTAAAAAATAACTGAGTCAATGTCACCAAAGCTATTTAATCCAAAAAAGTTATCAAAAAAGTCAACAACTTTTGTGTGAGCATTCATATCAAAGGATTTTGAAACAACCTGAGTTCCATCTTTATAGCCTTCTGCTGTTACAGTGATATCGTGATCAGAGCCGTTAAAAAGTGCAAAGCCGCTCCAGTTGAGCTTGTCATAGTAATTTGAAAGAGTCATTACAGCCTGCATACTTAAACTTTCTGGAAGGGAGAATTCAGCAGTACCTCCCCCTAAATCATCTTTGGCAATATAGCCTAACCTCACCCTAACAGGGTATGCCTTTGTTTTAAAAATACCGCTTGTCCCTCCAAATTGTCTTAAAGAAAGCCTGAGTTCTTGATTTTTTGGGATTGTTCCTGTTTGAGTTGTTACAACATTTCCATTGTCATCGTATAGGGTTAGTTCATAGTAAGCGTTTCCGTATAAAACAGGGTCAACAATTAAATAGGTTTCCCACGCATCACTTGAAGCATGGATGTGAGGTAAATAAAAAGTGTTAGCAGTTGCTCTCATACAAAATAGAATAAACACAAGAACCATTACTTTAAAAGTAATATTTTTGAATGCCATATTTTCCTCCTTCGGAAAAATTTTTTAACTTAATGCCAAAAAACTGGTTGATAAATTTAATTGCCTGAATTTTGTTGCTTAAGCTTAGTTAAAAGATATTCCTTTTTTTCTTCTTTGTAAAGTGATAACACTCACAATTTTTTATTTGTTTAAATTTTGAAAAGTTGATTTTAAAATTAATTTGTAGTTAATTTTTTAAATACCAGTTATATAACTTCTTTATTCCTTCTTCCAGCTCTACTTTGTGTCTCCAGCCTAAGGAATGCAAAACAGAAACATCTGTAAGTTTTTTATATGTTCCATCTGGTTTTGATGAGTTAAATATTAATTCTCCTTTAAAATTAATAGTATTTTTAATAAGGTATGCCAATTCTTTTATGGAGAGATCTTTTCCTGTGCCTATATTTATGTGGGTGTTTCTTATTTCAAATTTTGTGTAGTCACTTTTTACATCCTTAACTTCAGGAAATTTTAATTTTACAATATCCTCAAAATCTATTTTTTCCATTAAGAAAACACAGGCATCTGCCATATCTTCTGACCACAAGAATTCTCTTAAGGGATTTCCTGTTCCCCAGATTTCAACAAATGTTTTTTCTCCTTCTTTTTTTATTCCATATTTTGAGAGGATATTTAGTATTTCATTTTCCGGGGAATTCCCATTTATCCTTTCAAGAGGGTATTTATTAAAATCATCTCTAATTTTTCTCCAATTTCCCTGTTCCAATAGTTTCCCAAGGTGTATTTTCCTTATTAAAGCGGGAAGAACATGTGATTTTTCAAGGTCAAAGTTATCATTGTAACCATATAAGTTGGTTGGCATTACAGAAATAAAATTTGTTCCGTACTGTAAGTTGTAGCTTTCGCATAGTTTTATACCGGCTATTTTTGCTATTGCATAAGGCTCGTTTGTGTATTCAAGAGTGTCGGTTAAAAGGTATTCTTCTTTTATAGGCTGTGGGCAATTTTTAGGATAAATGCAGGTGCTTCCAAGGAATAAAAGTTTTTTCACCCCATATTTGTATGAAAAATCAATAACATTGTTTTGGATTTGAAGGTTTTGAAATATAAAATCAGCTCTGTAAACATTGTTAGCCCAAATTCCGCCAACCTTTGCAGCGGCAAGAAAAACATAATCTGGTTTATATGTTTTGAAAAAGTTTTCAGTGTTGGTTTGATTTGTTAAATCAAGATTAATCCACTTAGTTTCATCATTATCTGGTTTTCTATCATGGTAGGATGCAATAATGTTATTATATCCTTTTTCTTTTAACCTTCTTATAATTGCGCTTCCGACTAATCCAGTCCCGCCAGCAACAAATATTTTGCTGTTTTTTTCCATTAATCTTTCCTATAATTCACAGCTTTTAGTTATTTTAAATCCGCATTTTTTTAGTACAACATCTCTGTAATTTTTCTCAAGGTCGTTTTCAACCATGTCTCTGATTAAATCATCAACAGTGTGTTTAGGTTCCCAGCCTAATTTTTCTTTAGCCTTTGAGTAATCTCCCACAAGTATATCAATTTCAGCAGGCCTGAAATATTTAGGATCAACCTCAATAACGCTTTCTCCGATTAATTTTTTAGCATTGTTGACAATTTGTTCTATATGTTCGGTGTAATCTACATTTGCACTTTTCAGTTTTTTAGTAAGAGTATTTTCATCAATTCCCACAATAATTCCCTTTTCCTCAACTCCGCTTCCTTTAAATTCAATTTCCACCCCAAGTTCTTTAAATGATTTTTTAGCAAATTCTCTAACTTCAGAGGTTTTTCCTGTTGCAAGTACAAAATCTTCAGGTTCATCCTGCTGTAAAATCAACCACATTCCTTTAACATAGTCTTTTGCATATCCCCAGTCCCTCTTTGCGCTTAAATTTCCTAAAAATAGTTTTTTGTCAAGCCCCAATAGTATTCTTGCTGCCCCTCTTGTTATCTTCCTTGTTACAAATGTTTCTCCTCTAATAGGGGATTCGTGGTTGAAAAGTATTCCATTGCAGGCAAATAACCCGTATGCCTCTCTATAGTTTACTGTAATCCAGTATGCGTATAATTTTGCGACCCCATATGGGCTTCTCGGATAAAATGGCGTTTTTTCGTTCTGGGGGATTTCCTGTACCTTGCCGTATAATTCAGATGTTGATGCCTGGTAAATTTTTACTTTATCCTTTAACCCGAGCATTCTAACAGCTTCTAAAATCCTTAATGTGCCTAATCCATCGCAGTTTGCTGTATATTCTGGTTGTTCAAAGGAAACTGCAACATGGGATTGTGCCCCCAAGTTGTATATTTCATCAGGTTGAATTTCTCCAATTAGTTTGGTTAAGCTCAAGCCGTCTGTTAAATCTCCGTAATGAAGAAAAAAGTTTACATCTCTTTCGTGAGGGTCTTTATATAAATGGTCAATTCTTTCCGTATTGAACAAAGAACTCCTTCTTTTTATTCCATGTACCTCATACCCTTTTTCAAGAAGGAATTCTGCAAGGTATGCTCCGTCCTGACCTGTGATTCCAGTAATCAGTGCTTTCTTTTTGTTCATCAATCCCCCCAAACATAGCAATTTGATATTAGAATGATTTGTTTTTTAGTAAGCATGAGTCAGGGAATATATTTCTTTCTCACAAAACTTAATTGAAAGATGTGCTTGAATCCAAAATTTTTTCAAATTTACAAAAAAATCCCTTCTTTTTTTCATGCCAGAAATCATTTTATCATAAATAAAGTGCAAAAGTTTGTCCTTTTGGGAGGAATACTTTTCATTTTTATAAAAATTTTAACAAAATCAACTCAACTTTTTTTATAAGGTAGATTTTTTACTCCTTCCTGCTAAAATGAATAAGCCGTAGCTATTTTATTTTTAAAGGGGTTATAAATTGATTAGCTTTATAATGATGGCCAAAAATGTTGAAAATTATATTGCTGATGCAATTATTTCTTTGCAAAAAGAAAACAAGGTTGAGTGGGAATTGATTGTTATTGATGACCATTCAGAGGATAAAACCTTTGAAATTGCACAGAATTTTGCTCAAAACGATAAAAGAATAAGGATTTACAAAAATAAATACAGGGGCAAGGTTTTAGGTACAAATTATGGATTTTCACTATCAAAGGGAGATATTATAAAGTGCATAGACTCTGATGATGTGCTTTTGCCTGATTTTTTCAATTTTTATAAAGAGATGAAAAATTATGATGCCCATTGCCACAGCGCTTATATTGTTGATTCAAATCTGAAAAAATTACATCTTTACAATGTAAACCCCCTTTTGCTTCAGAAAGATTACAGTTTTGTCCTTGAAAACCTGGTAAGTATTCCTAAGTGGTCGTGGTCTTTTAAGAGAGAAATTGCAGAAAAAATTTTCCCTATGCCTGAGTCAATCCCATTTGAAGATGTCTGGATGTCTTTAAGCATAAAAAAGAATGCGGGAGGCATTTTATTTATTGAGAAACCGCTTTACCTTTACAGGCAACACGGAAATCAGACTTTCGGGGGTATTGCCAATTTTAGTAAAGATGTGGTTATCTTCCGTGCCAACAGGCTTTTAAGACTGATTGAAGAATTGAAAAAGGAAGAGAGAATAATAAACGGTTTTAGCCCTGACATTTTTAATAAAGCAATTCTTTTTAACAAACTTATGGCAAAGGAGAAAATTTCTTTTGCAGAGGTGTTAAAAGCAAGTTTGCCATTATCTTTAAAATTAAAAATATTGCTTATTAAAAAATTCCCCTTGCTTGCAAGGTATGCAATTGTTTTAAAGTGGAAGATTGATAAATTGGTTTTGAAAAAATAGTTTACTACCATTGTTTTCAAAGAGTTAAAAATTAGATAAACTCGGACAATTTTCTTGAAATAACCCCCTTTTAATCCCTTATTTTTCATTCCTTGACAGTGAAAAAACCGTGTGTTAACTTTGAGTTGAATAAGATAAAGGGGGATGTTGTGAAAAAGACTCCACTGTACGACGAACACATAAAATTAGGTGCGAAAATGGTTGAATTTGCAGGCTTTAACATGCCTGTACAATATAAGGGTGTAATTGAAGAACACATGACTGTTAGAACAAAGGTTGGTATGTTTGATGTTTCCCACATGGGGGAATTCAGGGTTAAGGGAAATCAGGCTTTTGATTTCGTTCAATATTTAACAACCAATGACGTAGCTAAACTGTCTATAAAGCAGGTTCAATACTCTGCCTTCCCAACTGAAAAGGGAACAGTTGTTGACGATTTGCTTGTGTATAAGGTAAATGATAACGAATACCTCCTCGTTGTAAATGCCGCAAATATTGAAAAAGACTTTGCACATCTTTCAAAGTTTGTTGATAAGTTTGATGTTTCTTTAACAAACGAGTCTGATGACACTGCCCAGATGGCTATTCAGGGGCCAAAGGCTGAAGATACAATGTTTAAAATTTTTGGTGATGTTGTTAGAGAGATGAAGTATTACTGGTTTGACTATGTTGAATTTGAGGGAGAGACCTGCCTGCTTTCAAGAACAGGCTATACGGGAGAAGACGGGTTTGAAATTTACTGCAAACCTGAGTTGGCATCAAAAATCTGGAACAAAATTCTTGATGCGGGAGAGGAGTTTGGTATTGAGCCCTGTGGATTGGGAGCAAGAGATACTTTGAGATTAGAGGCAAGGATGAATCTATACGGCAACGACATGGATGAAACAACAACAGTTTTAGAGGCAGGATTAGGCTGGATTTGTAAGCTTGACAAGGGAGACTTTTTAGGAAGAGATGTTCTTTTAAAGCAAAAGGAAGAGGGTTTGAAGAGAAAACTTTACGGCTTTGAAATGATAGACAAAGGAATACCGAGACACGGTTACCCTGTTTTCCACAACGGTGAAGAAGTTGGAGTTGTCACAAGCGGGAGTTATGCACCATATTTGAAAAAGAATATTGGCCTTGCCTATCTTCCAATTGAACTTGCAAAGGCGGGAAATGAGATTGAAATAGGAATAAGGAAAAAGAGGGCAAAGGCAATTACGGTTAAAACACCTTTTTATAAAAGGCCTAAAAAATAAAATAAAGGAGATGTGTTATGTATCCAAAAGATTTTCGCTATACCAAAGACCATGAATGGATTAAGGTTGAAGGAAATACCGGTATTGTTGGGATTACAGACTATGCTCAAAAACAATTAGGGGATATTGTTTATGTTGAACTCCCTGAAATTGACGATGAGTTTTCAAAGGGGGATGAGGTTGCAACTGTTGAATCTGTAAAGGCTGCATCACCTATTTTTATCCCTGTTTCAGGAAAGATTGTTGAAATTAATGAAGAACTTGAAGATTCCCCAGAGCTGGTAAACCAGGATCCTCACGGAAAAGGCTGGATATTTAAGGTTGAACTTTCAGATGAGAGCGAATTAGAAGAGCTTTTAACTGCTGAGGCTTACGAGGAATTAATTAAGGCAGAAGGGGAGTAACAATGAGCCGCTTCCTTCCTCTCTCTGACAAAGAGAGAGAAGAAATGTTAAAGGAGATAGGAAGAGAAGATTTATTCTCTCCTATCCCTGAGGAGTTGCGGTTGAAGGATAATTTAAAAATCAAAGCACACTCTGAAAAAGAGGTACTTGATTTCTTTAAAAAACTTGCAGATATGAACAAAAACCTCACCTCTTTTGCAGGTGCAGGTATTTACCACCACTTTATCCCATCAGCAGTTGATTATCTTTCAATGAGGGAAGAGTTTTTAACAGCATACACTCCATACCAGCCGGAAATATCTCAGGGCACATTGCAGGCTATTTTTGAATACCAGACAATGATGAGCAACATTCTCAACATGGAAGTTTCAAATGCCTCAATGTACGACGGGGCAACTGCTTTAGCGGAAAGTATCTTAATGGCAAAAAGGATTGTTAGAAAGAAGAACACAGTTGCTATCTCAAAGGGAGTGCACCCACACTATTTAAAGGTTGTAAAAACATATTTGAAGAATTTAGGGATAAACATAATTGAACTTGAATTAAAGGATTATGCAACAGACATTGAAGGGTTAAAGAAACTCCTCTCTGAAAACGATGATATTTTTGCTGTTGCAGTCGGTTACCCTAACTTTTTTGGAAATGTTGAAAACTTAAAAGATATTGTGCCTATTGTTAAGGAATACGATAAAAAGGCAATTGTAATAACCTCAACAACAGAGCCTCTTGCATTTGGATTAATTGCACCTCCGGGAGATTTTGGCGTGGAGATAGCCTGCGGAGATGCACAATCATTTGGTAATTATCCTGGTTTTGGCGGCCCTCTTTTAGGGTTTCTTACAACCACAATGAAGCATGTAAGACAGATGCCTGGAAGGGTTGTGGGAAAAACTAAAGATGTTGACGGTAAAACAGGCTATGTTTTAACCTTGTCTGCAAGGGAGCAGCACATTAAAAGGGAGAGGGCAACCTCAAACATCTGCTCAAACCAGGGCTGGTGTATGTTGAGGGCAACTATTTACCTTTCTTTGCTTGGTGAAGAGGGATTTAAAAAACTTGCTTCCTTAAACTATTCTTTAAGCGAATACGCAAAAGAAAAGATAAACAAAACTAAGCACTTTAAGGTTTTAAACACCAAACCAACATTCAACGAATTCCTTGTGCAAACAGATGTTGACTTTCTCAAATTTAGAGATATGTGCGAGGAAAACGGAATTTTCCCCGGCGTTCGCCTTGCAAAATTTGGCCTTGATAAAGACAAGTTTATCCTTACCTGCACCGAGGTAATTACAACTGAAGATATTGACAAACTTATAGAATTGATGGAGAAGGCACAATGAAAACCTTGAGAGATAAAGAAAAACTTATATTTGAATTAAGCGTTGAAGGGAAAACGGGGATTGACATTGATTTTCCTGTTAAAGAAAAGGCTTTTGAGGGTGAATACAAAAGAGAGGGAGAAATAGGGCTTCCTCAGGTCTCTGAAGTTGAGGTTGTAAGACACTTTACAAGGCTTTCTAAAATGAATTACGGTGTTGACGACGGATTTTACCCGTTAGGCTCTTGCACAATGAAACACAACCCAAAAATGAATGAAAAAGTTGCCACAATGGAAGGCTTTTTGTACTCCCACCCTATGTTTTCATACAACCTTGTTCAGGGAAGCCTAAAGGCAATGAAGGTGTTGCAGGATTACCTCTGCGAGATTACAGGGATGGATTTTTGCACCTTACAGCCTGCGGCAGGGGCACACGGGGAATTAACTGGAATGATGATGGTAAGAAGGTATCACGAGAAAAAAGGAAATCCGAGAAAGTATGTTCTAATCCCCGATTCAGCCCACGGCACAAACCCTGCAACTTCAACCTTTGCTGGCTATCAGGTAATTGAAATAAAGTCTGATGAAACAGGCTGTGTTGATTTGGAGGCATTGAAAGAGACTGTAAACGAGGATGTTGCCGCTTTAATGCTGACAAATCCAAACACATTAGGTGTATTTGAAAAAAACATAAAGCAAATTGCAAATATCCTTCACGAAAAGGATGCACTGTTATACATGGATGGGGCAAATATGAATGCCTTAATGGGCATTGTCAAGCCTGGTGAAATGGGCGTTGATGTAATGCACCTGAATTTGCACAAGACATTCTCCACCCCCCACGGTGGCGGAGGCCCAGGTTCAGGCCCTGTTTGCTTTAAATCCCACTTAAAAGACTATCAGCCAGTTCCTGTAATTGAGGGAGACGATGATAACGGCTATACAATGAACTGGAATCTTCCTGATTCAATTGGCAAGGTTCACGGCTTTTACGGAAACTTTCTTGTTACCTTAAAGGCGCTTGCATACATTATGGCAATGGGTGGGGAAGGATTAAAGCAAACAACAATTGACGCTGTTTTAAACGCAAACTATGTGAGGGAAAAATTAAAAGGCTATTACAACCTGCCGTTTAAGTCTGAAACATTACACGAGGTTGTTTTCAATGACAAAATTCAGGAAGAATACGGCGTTTCAACCCTTGACATTGCAAAAAGGCTTATTGATTACGGAATTCATCCGCCTACAATTTACTTCCCGCTAATTGTTCACGGGGCAATAATGATTGAGCCTACTGAAAGCGAAAGCAAGGAAGAGATTGATTACTTTGTTGAGGTAATGAAAAAGGTTGCCGAAGAGGCAAAGGAAAACCCTGAAATATTGCATGAAGCACCTCACTATACACCTGTAAGAAGGCTTGACGAAACACTGGCGGCAAGAAAGCCGGTACTAAAATGGGAGAGAGAAAATGATTGATAATAGAGTAAAAAAACTTGCAAAGATAATAGTTAATTATTCAATTGAGGTTAAAAAGGGAGAAAAGGTTTTAATTGACACAACAATTGATGACATCTCCCTTGCAACCGCACTTATTGACGAAATTTACAAAAAAGGCGGAATGCCGTTTGTAAACTTTATGGATAATAGGATTTTAAGAAAGATTTTAATGAAGTCAAATGCTGAAATGTGGAAGTTAAAGGCAAAGTACGATGCTCCCTTTATGGAAGATATGGACTGCTATGTTGCTATTAGAGGGCATTTAAATGTTGCAGAATTTGGGGATGTACCATCTAAGAGGCTTGCTGAGTATCAAAAAGAGTGGCTTCACCCTGTTCACATGGAAATAAGGGTACCAAAGAAGAAATGGGTTGTAATGAGGTGGCCTTCACCTTCATTTGCCCAGAGTGCAAATATGCCCACTGAAAAGTTTGAAGACTTTTTCTTCAATGTTTGCACCCTTGATTACTCAAAAATGTCAAAGGCAATGGACCCACTTGTTGATTTAATGAACAAAACAGACAAAGTGCACATTAAGGGCAAGGGAACTGATTTAACATTCTCTATAAAAGACATCCCTGCGATAAAATGCGACGGCAAAATGAACATACCTGACGGAGAAGTTTTTACAGCGCCTGTTAAAAATTCTGTAAACGGCTATTTAACTTATAATGCGAGAACACTCTATCAGGGAACAATATTTGACGAAATTTACCTTGAATTTAAAGACGGAAAGATTGTAAAGGCAGAGGCGGGAAAGAAAACAGAGAGGTTAAACCAGATTTTAGACACAGACGAAGGGGCAAGGTATATTGGTGAATTTGCATTAGGCTTAAACCCTTATGTTGAAGAGCCAATGCTTGATATTCTCTTTGACGAAAAGATAAAAGGCTCATTTCACTTTACCCCGGGCAATGCTTATGACGAGGCTGACAACGGCAACCGCTCCGCAATTCACTGGGATATGGTTTGCATTCAAAGGCCAGAATACGGCGGCGGAGAAATTTACTTTGACGGAAAACTTATCCGCAAAGACGGCCTCTTTGTTATCCCTGAATTAGAACCCCTGAATCCTGAAAACCTAAAATAAATTAAAAATAAAATCCAAAAAACCATTTGCCCCGCTAAAATGCGGGGTTTTTTTGTCACGTTTTTTGTTTGTGTGCATTTTGTGACAATGTTTATTTTTCTTGATATTATTGAATTTTTACTGTATATTATAGGAAGATTGCAAAAGAAGCGTGACAGGGGGTTGAGAGTTGATTTTTGAAAGAAAGAAGTTGCTTGAAGACTTAGGTGGTATAGAGGAGCCTGTTGTTAAAAATAAAGAATGGCTTTATCTTCTTGAAGAAGAAACAAGAAACTCAATAATGATTGAAGGTTTTTTTGTAGATAATAAGGAATTAAAGGAGGTTTTAAGCAGATCTTCAAATTTGACGAGAAGCCAGAAAGAAGCTTTTAACTATTTTTCAACTGCCAAATTTGTTTACGGTTTAGGTTACCAAAATTACAGGGAAAATGAATTTGAATTAACCATTCCTTTAATTCGCCAGATAAACAAAGAATTAGGTGGAGAGGGTGAGTTTAGAAAGGGTAGCATTACAATTACAGGTTCAAAGATTGAGCCACCAGAATTTAATTTAAAAGAATGGGTTCAATTATTTGTTGAATATGTAAAAAAGAGTTTTTCCTTGAATGAAGAACAATTTATAAGTGCTCTTTGTGTTTCACATGCTTTTTTTGAGGAGATTCATCCTTTTGAGGATGGAAATGGAAGAACAGGCAGGATTTTGCTGAATTACATTTTAATAAGTAAGGGATTCCCTCTTGTTATTATTAAAGGGTTAAAATCTAATAAGGAAAAATATTATTCTGCACTTGAAGAGATTGATAAGCAACATTTAAAACTGTTTTCTGAATATAAAACGAAGATTCCTGAAAAAGAATTTGCTTTGAAAATTCTAAATGATACAAATCCAAAAAGTTTAAAAAGAATTATTGAATCTTCATTGAGGGAAAGTATAGATAGAATGATAATAGGAAAACTTTTGAATAAGGGAGAAAAATTAGTCCCGGTTTCTGAATTGCTGAAACAATTAGGTTACAAAGAGGGGAGTCATAGAAAATTGATAGAAAGAGGAAAAATAATTGCAGTTAAAGAAAAAAATACCTGGTTTAGCACAGAGAATATTTTTGACATGTTTTTGTGAATGAGAATGCTATTTTTATGGAAATTCTTTTTTCACAGATTTTTTTCTATTCCCTTTTACAACCAAAATATCTAAGAATATCAGGCAACAAAGAACAAACATTGTAAGGATTGTGGGGGGATTTTATTTCAACAGCGGGTTTGATGAAAATTCTATTTCTTTTATGTTGTTTTTAACCGCAATTAGTTGGGCGGTGATTGAAACTGCAATCTCTTCCGGTGTTTTTGATTCTATGGGGAAGCCTATTGGGGCATAGACTTTTTTTAGTTTTTCTTCACCAATTCCTTCATTTTTTAGCTGTTTAAAGATTTCCTTTACCTTGTGGAGACTTCCCATCATTCCAAGGTATTTTAAGTCCAAGTTTACAAGTTGTTTTAAAACCTCTTTGTCAAAGTTGTGTTTTGGGGTCATTATTACAACATAGTCTGATTGTTTAAGTTCAATTGTTTCTGTTATTTTTTCAAAATCGGAAATTATAATTCTCTGTGCATACGGGTGTTTTTCTCTTGTCGCCCATTCCTTTCTGTTGTCAACAACAGTTACAAAGAAACCGCATTTTGAAGCAATTTCAGATAGTTGAACAGCGCAATGTCCCCCGCCGATTATGTAAAGGTTTTCCTTTGTGTTTAACGGTTCAACAAACACCTCAACAATCCCGCCGCAGATAGAGTTAATGTCTATTGCCTCACTGTTTGTGTTTTTTATACTTTTCCCAGTCAAGTTGAATGTGTATGTTTGTGGCTTTTCAATCTTTCTTTCCTTTACAAATTTTATTATCTCAAATTCAACCTCTCCCCCCCCAATTGTGCCAATAGTCTTTCCGTCAGGGAAAATAAGCATCTTTGCTCCCTCTCTGCAGGATGTTATCCCCTTTGTTTTTGTAACTATTGAAAGGTAAGCTTCTTCATTCTTTTCTTTTAGTTCTGCAATTTTTTTAAACAGGTTATCCATTATTTTTTGCCTCATCAATTGCCTTTAATATGTTTTCAGGGGTTGCTGGGGGCATAAGGTTTGATATTCCCCCTTCGCTTTCAATTGCGTTTTTTATTGCTAAAAATACACTGTGTCCATAAAGGAATGGTGGTTCTCCTATTCCCTTTGAACCGAAAACGCTTGCATATTTTGAGTTGCTTTCAAATATTTCTATGTCAAATTTTTCAGGGATGTCGGATATTGTGGGGATTTTATAGGTTGATGGGGATATGCTTAAAGGAACACCATCTTTGTAAACCATATCTTCAGTTGTAAGCCAGCCTGCTCCCTGGACAAATGCACCTGCAATCTGGCCTAACTCAATCTCCCTGTTTAACGATTTTCCTGTTTCGTGGATTATCTTTGTTTTTAAAATCTTGTACTCTCCTGTTAGTAAATCAACCTTTACACTTGATATTGCTATCCCGTGAACATAGTAAAGAAATGGCTTGCCTTTCCCCTTTTCTTTGTTAAATCCTGTAATTTTAGGGGTTTTGTAAAACTGGTATTCAGCAAGCTTTTCCCTTTCCCACAATGCCTTGTTGATTACCTTGG
The DNA here is from genome assembly GCF_016592575.1 of Thermotomaculum hydrothermale. Taxonomy (NCBI): domain Bacteria; kingdom Pseudomonadati; phylum Acidobacteriota; class Holophagae; order Thermotomaculales; family Thermotomaculaceae; genus Thermotomaculum; species Thermotomaculum hydrothermale. The sequence continues at coordinate 316,501 of NZ_AP017470.1, forward strand.
CAATAGGGATTTTTCCCCCATTACAGTGTGCAAAGTTGTCTTTAAATTCTATTTTTTTGCAATCAATGTTGAACTCTTCTTTAAAAATCCTTTTAGCAATTTTTTCAAGCCTTTTTCTTAAAATTTCAGCGCTTTTTCTTGCAGCGTTTCCGTTTAAATCAACTGCTGTGGATGCTGCTGTTGGTGGTAAATTTGCAATTACCTTTGTGTTAACGCTTTCAATGTGAATTTTATCAAAGGAAATCCCTAAAATTTTAGATACAATTTGCGCAACCCTTGTAGATACCTCCTGTCCCATTTCAACTCCGCCGTGGGATACTGACACGCTTCCGTCTGGATAGAGAATTACAAGGGCATATCCCCTGTTTAAAGCCTTTGTTGTAAAGGAAATTCCAAATTTTATTGGAGCAACGCCTACTCCAATTTTTTCAAATTTGTTCTTTGTGTTAAACTCAATAGCCTTTCTTTTCCAATCAAAGTAAACAGGTTTTATTTTGTTGAAGATTATATCAAGATAGCACTCTTCAAGCTTCTGGCTGTATGGGGTTATGTCTCCCTTTTTGTACAGGTTTTTGAATCTTATTTCAAATGGGTCTTTCCCCAATTTTTTTGCAACTTCGTTTAAAATGTATTCTGCAAAAAAGGTGCCCTGGGGCCCCCCAAATCCCCTGAACGCTGTAAATGGGTGGTAATTTGTTTTGCAGACCCTTGCCTTAAGGTTAAAGTTTTCAATAAAATAGCAATTTTCAGCGTTTAAAACACACCTTTCAAGAACAGGGATTGATAAATCTGCATAGGCTCCCCCGTTGCTAAATATTTCGTATTCAAGTGCTTTAATTTTGCCCTCTTTTGTAAAGCCACACTTATACTTTGCCTTAAATTGATGCCTTTTCCCTGTTGCTGTAATGTCGTGGTCTCTTAATAGCCTTAACTCAACCTCTCTTTTTGTTTTATAACTTGCAATTGCACATATTGCGGTAAACAGGGTGGGTGAATGCTCCTTGCCGCCAAATGCCCCGCCAATCCTTTTAATTTCAACAGTTATCTTGTTTATTGGCAATGCTAAAACCGGTGCAATGTGCTCCTGAATTTCTGTTGGGCTTTGAGATGCAGGCAAAACCTTAAATCCCTTTTCTTCAGGTATTACTCTGCAACTCTGGGTTTCCATATAAAAGTGTTCCTGAATTGGGGTTGTAATTTCCCCCTCAATTATAAAATCGCTTTCTAAAAAGCCTTTCCTTGTATTTCCTTTCTTGATTTTAAGCGGTGGATTGAAAAATGAGTTTTTCTCTATTGCCTTTTCAATGGTTAAGATTGGCTCTAATTCTTCATATTCAACCTTAACCTTTTTTGAGGCCAAAATAGCAGAATAGTAATCCTTGCAGACGACAGCGCATACAGGCTGGCCAAAGTACTCAACCTCTCTTTCAGGAAAAACAGGTTCTCCCTTTTCCATTTCTCCAATGTCGTTTTCCCCTGGAATATCTTTGTATGTAATAATGTCAACGAAACCTTCTACCTTTTTTGCGTCTTCAAAGTCAATATTTTTTATAATCCCCTTTGGGATTTTTGAAAAAACAGGGTAAACATAGAGCATTCCATTTTGTTTTGGCAAATCGCTTACAAATCTTGCTTTGCCTGTTGCGTGTAAAATACCGTCTATGTGAGGGATTTTTTCAGTCATTTTCCCTTCCTTAATGTAAAAAAATGTTTTATTACCTGATTGTAAACAAGTTTTCTCCTGAATTCCTCACTTCCCCTGACATCTGAAATTGGCTTAACAGATCTGGCGCAAATCTTTGCTGCTTCTTCAATTGTTTCGTCATTTATCTCTTTACCTTTTAAAAGCTCTTCAGCATTATAAATTCGAACAGGATAGGGGAAAACCCCTCCGAAAGATATTGAAACATCTTTAATTTTCTTATTCTGAATACTGGCAATTATGCATGAGTTAACGCTTGCAATGTCAACCTCTTTTCTCTTTGATGTTTTGATATATGAAACCTTGCCCTGTGGTATTTCAAATTCAATGCTTTCAATTAACTCGTTCTGTTTTAATTCAGTTTCTTTATAGTTTTTGTAAAACTTTGAAAGTAAAACTTTTCTTTTTCCTTTTTTACTTCTTAAAGTTAAATTTGCATCTGTGGCGAGAAGGAAGACTGCGCTGTCTGCTATAGGGGATGCATTTGCTACATTTCCTGCAATTGTGCCAATGTTTCTTATTTGCTTTGAGCCGATAAATTCAAAGAATTCTATTAATTGATTTAATTTTTCTCTTCTGGCAAAATCTATAAACTCCTGAAAGGTTACATTTCCCCCTATTTTTACTTTGTTGTTTTCTTTGTGAATAAACTTTAACTCTTTCAGTTGAGAGATGTCAATTACTCTCTCAAAGAAATCCTCACCCTTGTTTATCCTTACAAGCAAGTCTGAACAACCGTTGAATATTTTGCACTTTTCCTTTTCAAGAATGCTTAATGCTTCGTCTAATGTTTCAGGTATTATGTATTTTTTAATGGGAGAATTTGGGATTTTAGGAATAAGTTTCCCCCCTTTTCTTCGATTTTTTTTCAAATCTTTTTCAGTTTTTTTAATAAATTCAGGCTTTTTGAAGTGCTTTGTGGTTATATCTTTGCACGCATTTTTTATTGATTTGTATCCTGTACACCTGCAAAGGTTTCCTGATAGTGCTTTGTTTATTTCGTTGTTATCTGGATTTGCATTATTTAAAAGAAGGCCAAGCAAACTCATTATCGTTCCCGGAGTGCAAAACCCGCATTGAATTGCATGGTTGTCAACAAATGCCTTTTGTATCTGGTTTAACTCCCCGTTTTCTGCTAAACCTTCAATGGTTATTATGTGCTTTCCTTCAATTTTAAATACAGGGTAAATACAAGATGTGATTGCTTTATAGACAATCCTTTTTTCAATAGGCGAATATTCCCCTATTACAACGGTGCAGGCACCGCAATCCCCCTCAGAGCAACCCTTTTTGCTTCCTGTGAGTTTTAAATCCTCTCTCAAAAAATCAAGAAGGGAAAAATGCTTTATTTTTTCTATGTTAAAACTAATTTTTTCACCGTTTAAAAAAAATATAATCTCTTCTTTTGCCATCAATGAATTATAACATTAGCAGGCACTCCCTTCAAATTACATTTTTTCCCAAAAAACTGTCTTGTCCTGATATATGTTGGCCCAAAAAACCAATGGCAGGAGGGAAAAATTAGAAGTTTTTAATATAAAACGCTGTATAGATTGAGGGGAAAGAGTTTTATAAAGAGGTTTTGAATGTTGGATGTTAAATGTTAGATTGAGGATTAACATTTTTAATTTAAAAAAACTCTTCCTCAATTCATTTATAAACAAAGTCAAGTGGGGAAATAATTTTTTTGTTTCACCTCCTTTCTTGAATTCAGGTTAAAGGTTATATATCTATCGGTTCACCTTTGCTTTTTAGCATTATCAGGGATTCTTCATTCATTTATCCGAGGTCATTGCCTCACTTTGCTTTCCATAAGCCGGTTCCTAAACAAAATTTAGTGCTTATATGCACATGGATTATGACAGGGTGTCCCGGCTTAAATGGAATCGCCTGATTGAAAGGCGAACCGCTCCTTGCTTTAAGTTGTTATCAATGGTTTCTCACATTTGTTTTCTCCCGTTACAAGCATTGGGTTATACGGCCTTTTGTGTATAAGTACCCCGTAGCATATTGCCGCTATTTTTCTTGATAGTGCCACTCTTGCTTTTTTCCAGCCTTTTCTTCTTTTTATGTTTTCATACCATTTTTTTAGCGGTATGGAGTTACAACTTTTTGATCTTAAAACAGCTATTGCCACCTGTGAGAGGTATCCCCTGAGCATTCCGTTTCCCTGTTTGGTTATTCCCTGATTGCCTATTGTTTTGCCTCCGCTTTCTCTTATTTTAGGGCATTGACCGAAGTAGGATATGAGTTTGCGTACGTTTTTAAATCTTTCTATGTTTTTTCCTACCCTTGAGATAAATGCGGCAGAAGTTATTTTCCCCATTCCGGGGACGGTTAATAGCAGATTGTACATTTCTTTAAAGTCGGCATCTTTGTTTATTTGAGAGTGTATTAATTGTTCCGTTTGTTCTATTTGCTTTTCAAGTAGTTTGAATTGTTCAAACATGTGGGATATTTCAAAGTGGAGTATAGGTTGTGTTTCAGATGATATGCTTTTTAGAACAGATTCAATCTTTTTAGCTTTATTGAGTGTTCTTAAAGGTATTTTTATTTCTTTTTCCCTTAATCTTTGCCTTATTCTGTTTATTAGCCTTGTTCTGCTTTTTACAAGGTCAGCACGGTGGGATATGAGTTTGCGTAAACTATGTTCTTTTTCCGACGGGATATATACAGGTTCTGGAAGGATTTCTTTCCATAAGCTTATTGCAAGCCGTTTTGCATCTTCTTTATCTGTTTTTTTCATTGACTTTGAGATGTAGGCGTTTTTTAAGGTGTTTACCACATATACAGATATTCCTATGGCTTTGAGTATGTTGCAGTATTGAAAGGTTAATGAACTGATTTCAATTGCCGAATAGATTTCGTTTTCTTCAATTAGGCTTTCAAAAAAGGTAATAAATGTTTGCTCTTCAGTGTCAATTTCTTTGCTTTTAACCTTTGTTCCCTGCTCGTTTATAATGTAGATGTAACTTTTTTTAGTGTGCAGGTCAATTCCGCAGTATAATTTCGGTTTTTTTGAGGTACAATGTTTCATGTCAAGCCTCCTTTCTGTAAGGGTTTCTTAGGGCCTATTTTATCAAAAGTGAGGCACAGACCTCGTGAAAGAAATAGTGAGGCATAGACCTCGAAGAATAGGCCCCGGGGGCTTGACTTTGTTTATAGCAACATAATCTATAATCGAAAATCAATAATCCAAGATCCATAATTTAAAATCCCAAATTCAAATTTATATGGGAATGTTTTAACTTTTTTCAGCAGGGGACACTAACACTCAAGACCTAAAATCCCCAAACCATTTTTTTATTGACACCTTTCTTTTTGTTGTTATACTTTTACAGGTAAATTTTTAAGAGGGAGAGGTATGTTTGATCAACTTACCGACAAGCTAAACAATGCATTTAGAAAAATAAAAGGCGTAGCAAGGATTACAGAGAGAAACATTGAGGAGCCTCTGCGTGAGATAAGAATGGCTCTCCTTGAGGCGGATGTAAACTACAAGATTGTTAAGCAGTTTACTGAGAGTATAAAACAAAAGGCATTGGGAGTTGAGGTTTCAAAGGCTTTAAACCCGGGACAGCAGTTTATAAAGATTGTTCATGATGAACTTGTTAAAGTTTTAGGTGAAAAAGCAGAGGATTTAAAACTTGAGCCAACAAAAACTAATGTGATTATGATGGTTGGTTTACAGGGTTCAGGTAAAACAACCTCTTCTGGAAAACTTGCAGCATACCTTAAAAAACAGGGTTTTTTCCCTCTCCTTGTTCCTGCTGATGTTTACAGACCTGCTGCTATTGAGCAGTTAAAGGTTGTAGGTAAGGCTGTTAATGTTCCTGTTTTTGATATTGGAGAGGATAGAAATCCTGTGTCAATTGCAAAAAAGGCGGTTAAAGAGGCAAAGGACAAAGGCTTCAATGTTGTAATTATAGATACAGCAGGTAGATTGCACATTGATGAAGAGTTAATGAAAGAGTTAAAGGATATTGAAAAAGAGGTGAATCCAGACGAGATTCTTTTTACAGTTGACTCGATGACAGGTCAGGATGCGGTTAAATCAGCTGCTGCCTTTGATAAAGAACTTCCCTTAACAGGTGTTGTTTTAACTAAACTTGACGGTGATGCAAGAGGTGGTGCTGCACTTTCAGTTAAGTTTGTAACAGGCAAGCCTATTAAGTTTGTCGGTGTAGGAGAAAAATATACCGATTTTGAAAAATTCCATCCGGACAGAATGGCCTCAAGAATTCTTGGTATGGGCGATGTTATGTCGCTTATTGAGAAAGCGGAAGAGGTTGTTGATAAGAAGAAGGCCGAAGAGTTACAGAAAAAGATAAAAAAAGACCAGTTTACTCTTGAAGATTTTAGAGACCAGTTGTTACAATTAACAAAAATGGGTTCAATGGAAAAGATTCTGGGTATGATACCGGGTATGGCCAATATTAAGAATGCATCTAAAATGATGGATGATAAAAAGGTTAAACACCTTGTTGCTATAATTAACTCAATGACTCCTCAGGAGAGGAGAAATCACCAGATTATAAATGGAAAGAGAAGAAAGAGGATTGCAAGGGGTTCAGGAAGGCCTGTGCAGGAAGTCAACCAGTTGCTGAAGCAGTTTGTACAGATGAAAAAGATGATGAAACAGTTGTCAAACCCTTCCTTTCTTGGTAAAATGAAAAACCTGAAGAAATTAAGGAATATGGATTTTCCTTTTTAATAAATGGAGGTGGATGCTAATGATTGCTATTAGATTGAAGAGGATGGGAAAGAAGAAGAAGCCGTTCTACAGAATTGTTGTTTCCGAGGACGATTACAGACCTACAGGAAGGTTTGTAGAGGAAATCGGATATTACAACCCAATGACAGATCCTGCGGATGTCAAAATTGATGTAGAGAAAGCGAGAAAGTGGCTAAAAGAAGGCGCTAAGGTTTCCCATACTGTTCAAACATTGTTTAAAAAACACAACGTATATTAATTTTGCCTTAGGTAAGGTGCCCTGTAAAAGTTAAGGAGGAAGGATATGAAAGATTTGTTGTTAGCTATTGCTAAAGCATTGGTTGATCACCCGGATAAGGTTGAGGTAAACGAGGTTGAGGGAGCGCAGACAACTGTGCTTGAACTTAAAGTGGCTCCTGAGGATTTAGGAAAAGTTATTGGAAAACAGGGAAGAACTGCCAGGGCAATCAGGACAATTCTTAACGCAGCTGGAATGAAGTTAAAGAAAAGATTTGTCCTTGAGATTCTGGAGTAATTTAATATTAAGTAAATGAAGGTTGAATACCTTACCATAGGCAAGATTGCAAAACCGCAGGGAAATAAAGGGGAAGTCATAGTTAATATTGAAACTGACTTCCCCTCTCGTTTTTTTGAATCTGAGTTTCTACTTGTAAAAACCGAAGAAGAAATCCTTAAACTAAAAGTTTTAAATGCAAGAAACCACAAGGGAAGAGTTGTCCTTAAATTTGAAGGGTACAATTCTATAAATGATGCTGAAACCTTGAGGGATGCGGAAATAATTATCCCTGAAAGCGAAAAAATGGAAGAGGAAGATTTTTACTACTTTTATCAGCTTGAAGGTATGGAAGTGGAAACCATTGATGGAGAAAAACTTGGCAGCGTAAAATCAGTCCTTGTTATAGATGGCAATCACGATGTTTTAGAAGTGAAAAATAAAAATGGACAGGATATTTTAATCCCTTTTGTGAAAGATATATGTGTTGAGGTTGATACAGACTCTAATCTAATTAAAGTTAATATGCCTGAAGGATTAAAAGAGGCAAACTTTTTTAAGGGTAAAGACAAAAAGAAAAAAGGCAGGAAAAGGATTTTTAGAAAGCCTTCAAAAAATTAAAATGGAAAAATCCGAGAACAAAAAGGTAATACAATTTAAGATAATTACAATATTTCCTGATTTTTTTAAGCCTATGCTTGAATATGGTATATTTTCAAGGGCTTATAAAAAAGGGCTTATTGGTTTTGAAACGATTGATTTAAGGGATTTTGCAACAGATAATTATAAATCTGTTGACGATGAGCCCTATGGCGGTGGAAGCGGGATGGTTTTTAAGCCTATCCCTTTAGGTAAAGCAATAAAAAAGGCTAAAAGTAAAAAGGAAACAAAGGTTGTTTACCTTACCCCCTCAGGAAGGGTTTTCAACTCTGATATTGCAAAGGAATTGGCGAAAGAGGAGGAGTTGGTTTTTATCTGCGGAAGGTATGAGGGGATTGACCAGAGAATAGTTGATTTGTATGTTGATTATGAAATTTCAATTGGAGATTATGTAATTTCCGGCGGGGAATTAGCGGCAATGGTTGTAGTTGATGCAGTTGCAAGGCAGGTTAAGGGGGTTGTAAAAGAGATGGATTCTGTTGTAAAAGACTCATTTTACGATGGGCTTCTTGACTATCCCCATTACACAAGGCCGGAAACCTATAACGGGCTAAAAGTACCGGAAGTTTTATTAAGTGGAGACCATAAAAGGATTGAATTATGGCGGGAAAAAATGAAATTGGTGGAAACCCTGACAAAGAGGCCAGACTTACTGGAGAGGGCAAAGTTGAACGATTTGCAGAGGAAGCTTCTCAAAGAGATAAAACAGCAGTTGAGAAGACTAACCTGATTTATATTGCCCTTCTTCATTATTTAATTAAAAAAAGAGACGGCTCTTTGGGGTTTACCTCAATCACCAACCTTGACATTCATGATATTGCAAGGCTTTCAAAAACCTTTGAATTGGGAAAATTCTTCGTTGTATCCCCTGTTGAATCTCAGAAAGAGCATGCAAGGGCAATTGTTGACCACTGGACAAAGGGCTTTGGCTCAACATATAATCAGTTTAGAAGAGAGGCATTTGAAAAGGTTGAAATAATTGACACACTTGAAGATTGCGTCTCTTACATAAAAAATACCACAGGGAAAGAGCCTGTCATAATTGGAACTGCTGCAAAGAAAATATTTAATAAAATTATTGATTATTCCGATGTATGTGATAAAATGCTATCCGCTGGCTTTCCTGTGCTTGTTGTATTCGGCACAGGATGGGGGCTTCACGAGGAAGCGGCAGAGAAGTGTCATTACTTCCTTGAACCGATTGAAGGGGTGCTTGATTACAATCACCTTTCGGTAAGAAGCGCAGTAACCATAACGGTTGATAGAATAGTTAGAAAACTTTTATATAAGGAGAGATGAAATGGACATCATTCAGGAATTTGAAAAAAAGCAGTTGAGAAACGACATTCCCCAGTTTAAACCTGGAGATACTTTAAAGGTTTATGTAAAAGTAAAGGAAGGGGAAAAGGAGAGAATTCAGATCTTTCAGGGGCTTTGCATTGCAAGAAAGCACGGTGGTTTAAGAGAAACTTTTACAGTTAGAAAGATATCGCAGGGTGTCGGTGTTGAAAGAATATTCCCTCTTCACTCACCTTTTATTGAAAAGATTGAGGTTGTAAGAGTTGGTAAGGTTAGAAGAGCTAAACTTTACTACATTAGAGAGAAAATTGGTAAGAAAGCAAGAATTAAAGAAAAGAAGACCTGGTAAAGCAAATAGTTTTCAAAATACACCCCGCTTTTTGCGGGGTTTTGTTTTTTTGATTGGTAATTTGACTTTATGTTTTTTATGTATGAAAAAGCACATATTTCAAGCCTGAAAATGCCCTTTTCCTTGACAAAAACGGAAAAACCTTTAAAATTTGTGAGGGACTAAAAAGAGTGTGTTTGCCAGATTTGCGGAAGTGGCGGAATTGGCAGACGCGCTAGACTTAGGATCTAGTGTCTTTCGGCGTGGGGGTTCGAGTCCCCCCTTCCGCACCAAATCCTGATTAAAAATTAACTTTAAGGAGATTTAAATGGATAAAAAGATTGAGAAAAAGAACGATGTTGTAAAAGAAGGTATTTTAAACCTTCCATTTAGCGAATTGGAAAATGAATATAACGAAATTGTAAAAGAATACAGAAATGCAGCAAGTATCCCCGGTTTCAGAAAAGGGAAAGCACCTGTTTCAATTATAGAGGGTAGATTCAAATACGAAATTGAAAGAGAGTTATTGAAATACATTGTTGAAAAGTATTATAACGAGGTAAAAGAGGAAGCAGGCAAAACTGTTTACGAGCATTTAAGTTCATATGATTTTAGCAAGAAAGACGGTGCAACCTTAAAATTCTACTTTGAGGTAATGCCTGAAATTGAAAACATTGACCTTGAAAACCTTGAAGTGAAGATTAAAAAGGAAAAAGAGGTAAATATAGACGAAGAGGTTGAGAAGGTAATTGAGGATTTGAGAAATAAGTATGCAAAGGTTAAGCCTGTTGAGGATAGAGACACAGTTGAAAAAGGCGATATAGTTACAATGAAAATTTACGGAGAAGATGAAGAAGGTAAGACTCTTTTTGACAATGAAAACTTTGAACTTGAGATAAACCCTGACAACGACGATATGTGGAAATTGGTTTCAGAGAAATTAATAGGGGCTAAAAAAGGTGAGGAAACAAAATTTGAAATTGAATTCCCTGATGAAGAAAAGTTTTCAGGTTTTAAAGGAAAAAAGGTGAAATTCACTGTTACTGTTAACAATATTAATGTTAAAGAGATGCCGGAAGTTGATGAAGAGTTTGCAAAAACCCTGAACTTTGACTCTGTTGATGCTTTGAAAAAAGACATAAGGGAAAGCATTGAAAAGAGGCTTAAAGAGGTTAGAAGAGAAGAGAAGATTCACAATTTCTTTGAAAAACTATTTTCAGAGGTTGATATTCCTGTGCCTCCTGTGTATGCGAGGGAAGAGGCAAAGAGAATGATTCAGGATTATTTAAGAAATTTAGGATACAACAAGGCGGATGAAAATATAATCAATACATTAATGCCTCAATACTATATGGCTGCTGTTGATAATGTAAAGAGGATGATTGTTCTTTCTAAACTTGCTGAAATGTTTAATGTTGAGGTGACCGAAGATGAATTGGACGAATTTTTAAAACCTTTTGTTCCTCAATTTGGTGAAAATGCAACACTTGAAAGCGTTAAATTCAGGCTTGATGAAGAAGGCCAGTTAGAAGATATAAAAGAATCCCTTAAAAGGGAAAAAGCTCTTGATTTACTTATTGAAAAGGCAAAGTTTGTTGAGGTTAGCGAAGAGGAATACGAAGATGAGCACAAGGCAAGGGTTGAAAAAATGAAAAAGATGCTTGAAGAGAAAACTGAAGAGATGAAAAAGGAAAGAGAAGAGAAAGAAAAGGCAGAGGAAAATAAAGAGGAAAAAACAGAAGAGTCTTCCGATAAAGGGGAAGAGGAGGCTAACTAATGCTTATTCCAATGGTAATTGAACAAACAGGTAGGGGTGAAAGGGCTTACGATATATACTCCCGTTTGTTAAAGGACAATATAATATTTTTAGGCACCCCTATTGATGACAATGTGGCAAATCTTGTTATTGCCCAGTTGCTGTTTTTAGAGGCTGAAAATCCTGATAAAGATGTTTACCTTTACATTAACTCTCCCGGCGGTTCTGTTTCTGCAGGGCTTGCAATCTATGACACAATGCAGTTTATAAAGCCGGATGTTACAACAATTTGCATTGGTCAGGCTGCTTCAATGGCTGCGGTGCTTCTTGCGGGGGGGACAAAGGGTAAGAGGTTTGCACTTCCTAATTCAAGGATTTTAATCCATCAGCCAATGGGTGGAATGCAGGGACAGGCTTCTGATATTGAAATACACGCTAATGAAATAATAAGGATAAAAAAGCTTTTAAATGAGATACTCTCAAAGCATACAGGCCAGCCAATTGAAAAGATTGAAAAAGATACTGACAGAGATTATATTATGAGCGCTAAGGAAGCCGTTGATTACGGCATTATTGACAAAATTATTACAAGGAACGAGTAATGGGAGAAAAATCTAAATTTTACAGAACAAAAGCAGTATGCTCTTTCTGCGGAAGGAGTGAAAACGAGGTTGACAAACTTATCCAGGGAGAAAACTCCTTTATTTGCGATAGGTGTGTTGAACTTTGCAATGAGTTAATAACAAAAGAAAAAAAGATTGTTTACAATGAGAAGAAAAAGACTTTGCCAAAGCCTGCTGAGATTAAGGCTTTTCTTGATAAGTATGTTATAGGCCAGGATGAGGCTAAAAAGAAACTCTCTGTTGCTGTTTACAATCATTACAAGAGAATCCTTTTTGAGGAAACAAAGGACAGAGGAGATAAGTTTGAGCTTGATAAAAGCAATATTTTGATGATTGGGCCTACCGGGACAGGAAAAACCCTTCTTGCCCAGACTCTTGCAAAGTTTTTAGATGTTCCATTTGCAATTGCAGATGCTACAACCTTAACAGAGGCAGGCTATGTTGGAGAAGATGTTGAAAATATCCTGTTAAGGCTTATTCAGGCTGCTGACTTTGATGTGAAAAAGGCTGAAAAAGGGATAATATTTATTGACGAAATTGACAAGATAGGAAGAAAAAGCGAAAACCCTTCAATTACAAGAGATGTTTCTGGCGAGGGAGTACAGCAGGCTCTTTTGAAGATAATAGAGGGGACTGTTGCAAATGTGCCTCCGCAGGGAGGAAGGAAACACCCGTATCAGGAGTTTATCCAGATAAACACCAAAAACATACTCTTTATTTGCGGTGGAGCCTTTGTTGGGCTTGAAAAAATAATAGCTTCAAGGTTGGGGAAAAAGGTTGTTGGTTTTAAAACTGTTGAGGGAATGAAAAAAGCAGATGTATCCAGAGAAAATATAATAAACTATGTAATGAGTGAAGATATAATCAAATACGGGCTTATCCCTGAGCTTGTGGGAAGGCTTCCTGTTATCACTGTTCTTCATGACTTAGACAGAAACGCTTTAAAGAAAATCCTTGTTGAGCCTGAAAACTCTCTTGTTAAGCAGTATAAAAAGATATTTGAAATGGACGGAATAGAGCTTGAGTTTAAGGAAGACGCCCTTGACGAAATAGTTGACGAGGCAATAAGAAGCAAGTTGGGAGCAAGGGGTTTAAGGCAGATTATGGAAGAGGTTATGTTTGAGTATATGTTTGAAGCTCCTTCTAAAAAAGGAATTAAAAAGGTAACAATTGACGCTGCTCATGTTAAATCTATCCTTGAGAAAAAAAAGATAGGTTAATCTATGGAAAAAATTAAACACCCTATTTTTGCCTTTGACAATGTGGTATTTTTCCCGGAAGTTGAAGACGATATCCTTTTAGAAAAAGAGTACAATAAAAAAGCCTTTGACTATGCAAGGGAAAGCAGGATAGACCCTATTATTCTCCTTGTTAAAGGCGAAACTTTTATCCCTTCTGTGACAGACTTTTACACTGTAGGCGTCAGGTTAAAGGTTGTAAACTCATTAACTGAGCCTTCAGGGGAAAGCACCCTTGTAAGTGTAAAGGGAGTATCTCTTTTTTCTGTTAACCATATTGAAGACAAAGGCGGTTTTTTTGTATGCGAGGGGAAGGAGATTGATGTAAAAGACGGTTACGATATCTTCAAAGCAGTTGAATATGTGAACGACATTAAAAGCTTAATGAATAAAAACACCCTTGCAATAAGAAAGTTAATAATACTCAAACACCTTGAAAAGGCAATGAGAAGGGTTAACCACCCTGTTGCTTTTGTAAACAATTTAATTTATGCTTTAAAACTGCCCCTTGAAGAGAAACAGGAGTTGCTTGAAACCTTTAACACTGAATTTAAGTTAAAGAGAGTGTATGAGTTTTTAAAAGACAGGGTGGATAAGTACAGGTATGAAATTGAAATTGAAAAAAAGGTTAAAAAGAATGTTGAGGAGAGCCAGAAGCGGTTTTTCCTTAACGAGAAATTGAAGGCAATAAAGGAAGAGTTGGGTTATACAGGGGAAAACGATTTAGAAAAGCTTAAAGAGCAGATTGAAAAAGCCGGTATGAGCAAAGAGGCTTATACCAAGGCAATGGAAGAGTTGAAAAGGCTTGAAACAATGAATCCTGCATCTGCAGAAGCCTCTGTTTCAAGAACATATATTCAGTGGCTTATAGATGTGCCGTGGAAAAAGAAAACAAGGGACAACCTTGATATTCAGAGGGCAAGAAAGGTATTGGACAGAGACCATTACGGCCTGACAGATGTAAAAGAGAGAATTATTGAATTTCTTGCAGTAAGAAAGCTAAATAAAACAAAGAGAAACCCTATTATATGCTTTGTTGGACCTCCTGGAGTAGGTAAAACCTCTCTCGCAAGAGCTATCGCTGAATCTATCGGTAGAAAGTTTGTAAGAATGTCATTAGGTGGAGTAAGAGACGAGGCTGAAATTAGAGGGCATAGAAGAACCTATATAGGGGCAATCCCGGGAAGATTGATTTATCTGATGAAAAAGGCAGGGACAATTAACCCCTTAATGCTTCTTGATGAGATTGATAAGCTTTCTTCTGATTTCAGGGGAGACCCATCAAGCGCACTTTTAGAGGCTTTGGACCCTGAACAAAATTCTCACTTTGTTGACCATTACCTTGATGTGGATTACGATTTATCAAGGGTTTTCTTTATACTTACAGCAAACATACTTGATACAATCCCGGCTCCTTTAAGGGACAGGTTTGAGATAATAAGAATTCCAGGCTACACATTTAACGAAAAAATGGAGATAGCAAAGAGACACCTTATTCCAAAAAAACTTGCAGAGACTGGTTTGAAAAAATTTGAGCCAGAAATAAAAGATAGTGCGCTGGAAGTTGTTATTGAAAGGTATACAAGAGAGGCTGGGGTAAGAACACTGGAGAGGACAATAGAGAAGCTTTTTAGAAAGTGTGCGGTTGATATTGTTGAAAAAGACAGGTTTAAAAAAGGCTTTTTAATTACAGAAGACCTTGTTTACGAAAAATTGGGAGTTCCAATCTATAAATCATCTGTTGCAGAGGAAGCGCCTCAGGTTGGGGTTGCAACCGGGCTTGCGTGGACTCCTGCAGGCGGGGATGTTCTTTTTATTGAAGTTATGACAATGCCAGGCAGTGAGAGGATTGACATTACAGGGCAGTTAGGAGATGTAATGAAAGAGTCAATCAAGGCGGCTTTTTCATACATAAAGGCAAATTACAAAAAGTTTGGAATAAATATTGAGAAAATCAGGAATACCGATATTCATGTTCATATCCCGGAGGGGGCTATCCCCAAAGATGGGCCTTCAGCAGGCATTACAGTGACTGCTGCAATATTTTCTGCATTGACAAAAAGAGAAGTACCGAATACTATTGCTATGACCGGGGAAATTACTTTAAGGGGAAGGGTGCTTCCTGTTGGTGGTATAAAAGAAAAATTGCTTGCTGCCCACAGGGCAGGCATTTATGAGGTGATTTTACCCTACGAAAATGAGAAAGATTTAGCTGAAATCCCTGAAGAAATTAAAAATGTTATGGCATTTCATCTGGTAAAAAATATGGATGAGGTTATTGATATTTTGTTTAACCAGCAAAAAATTAAGGAAGAGAATATTTTGCCTTCCGAATCTTCCGGTGAAAAAGATTTGAGAGATTACAAATAGAGTTGAAAATTTTATGATTGGAAAGAAGTTTACTTTTATCAAGAGTGCAACAGGTATAAGGGATTTCCCGCCTATTGAATTGCCACACCTTGCTTTTGCAGGGCGTTCAAATGTGGGTAAATCATCCCTTATAAATAAACTGGCAAACACTAAAAAACTTGCAAAGGTTAGCCAGACGCCTGGTAAAACAAGGCTTTTAAACATTTTTAATGTTGATGATAGGTTTCTACTTGTTGACTTGCCAGGATATGGGTATGCAAAGGTGAGCAAAGAAATGCAAAAACAGTGGAGAAAAATGATTGAAGACTATTTAATTACAACAAAAGATATAATGATTCTGGTGTTTTTGATTGATTCAAGGCATGAGCCTCAAAAAAAAGATAGAGAATTGTATGAATTTTTGGTATATAATGATATTGAGTTTATAATAGCCGCTACAAAAACGGATAAACTTTCAAAGAACCAATTAAACAAAAACCTTGCTGTTTTGAGAAAAGAGTTTAAGGTGCCTGATTACAGATTTTACCCGGTTTCCTCAAAAACAGGTGAAGGAATCAAGGAATTGGAAGATTATTTAAAACTAACAATAGACAATTTTTATAAGGAGTGATTGTATGGATTACAGTCTTGCAGATTTAAAGGAAAAAAATGAAAAGGAATTGAAGAAGATTGCAAAGGAATTAGGTGTTGAAGTACCAAAGGGAATTAGCCTAAATGAATTGATGTTTCTTATTTTGAAAGCTCAAACTGAAAAAAATGGGTTGATATTCTCCGAAGGTGTCCTTGAAATTTTACCTGAGGGTTTTGGGTTTTTGAGAGCCCCTGAGTATAATTACCTTCCAGGGCCTGATGATATATATGTTTCCCCCTCTCAGATTAAAAAGTTTGAATTAAAAACTGGAGATACAATTTCAGGGCAGGTAAGGCCTCCCAAAGACGGGGAAAGGTTTTTTGCTTTAATAAAGGTTGAAGCAATTAACTTTGAGCCTCCTTCAGTGAAGAGGCAGGGTACTTTTGACAGTATGACCCCGCTTTATCCTATGGAGAGGATAAGGCTTGAAACAGACAACCCTAAGAATTTATCCCCAAGGATTATGGATTTGCTTACTCCTATCGGTAAAGGGCAGAGGGGTTTGATTGTTGCACCTCCGAGAACAGGTAAAACAATGCTTTTGCAGGCTATTGCAAATTCAATCACCACAAATCACCCTGAGGTTTATTTAATAGTTCTTCTCATTGATGAAAGGCCTGAAGAGGTTACTGATATGGAAAGGTCTGTAAAAGGAGAGGTTATTAGTTCAACCTTTGATGAGCCAGCAGACAGGCATGTACATGTTGCAGAGATGGTAATTGAAAAGGCAAAAAGGCTTGTTGAGTATAAAAGGGATGTTGTAATTCTCCTTGACAGTATTACAAGGCTTGCAAGGGCTTACAATGCAATTGTTCCCCCATCAGGTAAGGTTTTATCAGGCGGTGTTGATTCGAACGCATTGCAGAGGCCAAAAAGGTTTTTTGGTGCTGCAAGGAATATTGAAGAGGGCGGCAGTTTAACAATTATTGCCACAGCATTGATTGAAACAGGCTCAAGGATGGATGATGTTATTTTTGAAGAGTTCAAGGGTACTGGTAATATGGAGCTTGTTCTTGACAGAAGGCTTGCAGACAAGAGAATTTTCCCTGCAATTGATATTGATAAATCAGGTACCAGGAAGGAAGAGTTACTCTGTGACGAATTTGAATTAAACAGGGTATGGGTGTTAAGAAAAGTACTTGCACCACTTTCAACTGTTGAAAAGATGGAATTGCTTATTGAAAGGCTTTCAAAATACAAAACAAACAGGGAATTTCTTGAATCTTTAAGCAGAGGCTAAAATGAGAAAGATAATTGTCTTTCTTATTATTTTGTTTTTGTTACCTGCGTTTTCAAAGCCAAAGCAGGATAAGGAAATTCTTGATTTAATTAAAAAAATTAAAGAGAATTACTTAACTATTGAAAGTTTTAAGGCGGATTTTAAACAGGTTAAAAAATCCCCTTTGTTGAAAAATAGTGCAATAACTTACGGGAAGTTTTATTTTAAAAAGCCAGATAAACTCCTTCTTGAGTTTACAAAGCCTTATAAACTAAAAATTTTTTATAAAAAGAATAAAATTTACAGGTTTGATGAAAAGAGAAAGGTTTACGCTGTTTTAAACATTAAAAGGCATAAAGAGAATGCTGTAAACTTTCTAAATGTTTCAAAAACCTTTGACTTCCTTACAAAATACTTTGTAATTAAAAAGGTTAAAACAAAAAAGAAGGATATTTATCTTATATTCTTCCCGAAGAAAAGAAGGGTGAAAAAAAAGTTTAAGATAGTTGAGATGTGGCTTGATTCTGAAACATTCCTTTTTAAAAAGCTTCATATTGAAGAGCAAAACGGAACTGTAACAGATATTTTAGTAAGCAGGGTTAAAACAAATATTAAGATAAAAGATTCAGTTTTTGAGTTTTCAAAAAAGGGATACAAAAAAGAGAAATGGCAGTGATTTTCCATAAACTTCATTCTTCAGGAAATGATTTTTTAGTGTTAGCGGAAGAAGAAAACCCTTCACTTCAACTAAAAGAAAACAAAGATTTTATTGGAAAGATTTGCCACAGAAATTTTGGGATTGGTGCAGACGGAATTTTTTTTGTTTATTCAAACGGCACGGTAAAACACTTTGACCCTGACGGAAGCGAGAGTTTTTGTGTAAATGGAAGCCTTTGCCTTGCTTTTTTAAAAAAGAGAATTTCGTATATTCCTTCAGAATTTAGTTTAAACGGAGTGAAAGTCAAAATTGCAAATTCAGATTACCCTGAAATAAGTTTTTTCCCAAAAGTAAATTCCTGTGAAAGGAAAACTGTTGATGGTGTAAATGGGCTTTTTGTGGATATAGGGAATCCCCATTTTTTTGTTGAAGGGATTGAGCCTGAAAAAGAGCTTGCAACAGTTTTAAGAAATTCAAAATCATTTGAAAAAGGGGCAAACATCTCCTTTTTTGAAGTGCTTGAAGATAAAGTTATCAAGATTGCCACTTTTGAAAGGGGGGTGGAGGATTTTACCCTTGCCTGCGGTTCTGCCTGTGCCGCCTTCTGCGTGGGGTTTAATATGAAAGAAGCTAAATTTATTCCCCTTTCAGGGATTCCATTGAATGTTAAGTTTTCAGATAATACCCTTTATGTAAAGGGGGAGGTACAATATGTTGCGAAAGGTAATTGTTTTATTTAGTTTTACTTTATTTTGCATTTTGGGTTTATCAAAAACAGATAAAAACCTTATTAAAATCAAACTTAAAAATGGAGAAACTTACAGGGTTAATAAGCTTGAAATTTACGGTAACGCTGAGCCTGACAGGTTCTGGTACACTGACAAAGACGGGTTTTATGTTGATGTTTCATTCAAGGATTTAGTTGAGATAAAGAATACTGCTAAAGGGATTTACCTTGTAAAGATTAGAACCGGTGCTGAAAAGGTAAAAAAGATTGAAAATTTAAAGTTTAAATTTAACAATGGAAAGGGAAGGGATTTGAATGTTCCGCTTTCAGATATTGAGTTTATAAAGTTTACCACACATAAATGCGATAAAATATGCCCTTTGGGACATATTTTCAGGAACACAGATTTTATTTACTGCCCTTACGATGGGTTGTTGTTAAAGCCGCTTGAAACTGAAAAGGTTGAAACTATAAAATAAAAAACCCCTCAAAAGAGGGGCTTTATATACTCTCTAAAACCGGAAGTATAAAGATTTTAATCCCTTCTTCCTTATACTTTTCTTTTAAATCAACCAATTTGCTTTTAATTCTCTCTATATTTTTTTGTGAATCCACAATAATAAGTGTGTTGTTTAAGTCTGGAAATACATTGTCTCCTAAGTGATAGCCGGAAGTATTCCCCTTTCCCTTTACATTTTCAATTATACTGAACCCATTAACATTCAGGGATTTTAAAACTTTGTTCACCTCTTCATCAAGTATATTGTTGAAGAATGCTAAGAGCATAACTTTATCCATTTGCCACCTCTTTTCTTTTTTCAAAGATATAGTATACAGTTGGCACTATTATAAGGGTAATAAGAGTTGAAACTGACAAACCACCGATTAAGGTAATTCCCAATTCATTCCACATTTCACTTCCCTCTCCCCTGCTTAAAGCCATTGGTATTGTTCCGCTAATTGTTGTTAGGGTTGTCATTAAAACAGGCCTTAACCTTGACTGCCCGGCCTCTTTAATTGCTTCTGCAAGTTCATATCCCCTTGCCCTTAGAAGGTTTATGTAATCCACAAGAACAATAGCGTTGTTAACAACAATTCCCATTAGCATTACCACTCCGATGAAAGATATTAAAGATAGCGGGGTATTGGTTAATATAAACGCAGCAATTACTCCTGTAAAGGTAAAAGGTATGGAAAACATAATGTAAAACGGCTGTCTAAGTGATTCGAACTGTGATGCCATTACCATATAGACAAGTAAAATTCCAAGTATTAAGAGCAGAGTTAATGTCCTAAATGCCTTCCTCTGTTCTTCAACATCGCCGCCAAATTTGTAATGGTATCCAGGTGGGAACGGTGTTTTTTTCAATGCTTCCTTAATCTTTCTCGTTGCCTCTCCCAAGGTTATTCCATATGTTGATGCTTCAACCTTTACAACTCTTTCCCTGTCAATCCTTTCAATTTTTACAGGCCCTAAATTCTGCTCAAAAGAAACAAGGTCTGAAAGAGATACAGTTTTCCCGTTTTTTAAAGGTATTTTTATCCTCTCTAAATCTTCCATACCTGTCCTGTATTTATCCTGAAGCCTTACAAATATATCAAAGTCTTTTGACCCTTCTCTAAACTTTGAAGCAGCATTGCCGTAAAAGGAAGTTCTGAATATGTATGCTATATCTGCAGGTGTAAGCCCTGCTTTTGCAAGTTTTACCCTGTCTATTTTCACCCATATCTCCTGCCTCGGTTTCTCAAGGGAAACTGTTACATCAACAACTCCAGGTATTCTTTCAAACTCTTTTTTTACCCTGTTGCCAATCTCCCTTAATTTAGGCAAGTCGTCTCCGTAAATTTCAAGAGATATTGGTTTTCCTCCACCTGAGAAAAATATTTTCTGATATGCACTCATTGCTGAAACTGAAAGTTTTTCAATTCCAGGTATCTTTTCCAATTCTTTTCTCAACACATTTGCAACCTCTTTTGCGCTTCTTTTTCTCTTTTCCTTATCAACCAATTTTGCACCTGATTGGATTATGTAATTCCCCTCTTCGTAACCTAAAACATTTCCCACACCCTTTTTTGTTCTTCCAACAAATGCATAGTATGTCTTTTTCTCTGGCACAAGTTTGTCGTATAACTCTGCAACCTTTTTTACCATTCTCTTGCCTTCGTCAAGCCTTACCCTTTCATTTAGCCTTATTTCAATGTTTAACTCGCCGTTGTCTGCCTCAGGAAGAAACTCTGTTCCTATTAACGGAACAAGGAAAAGGAGAAGGAAAAATATTCCAAACATTAAAGCAACTGTTTTCTTTGGGTTGTCTATGGCTAGTGCAAGGAGTTTTTTATATCCCCTTTCAATTGATTGATATATTTCTTCTGTTTTGGTGAAAAGCTTTGAGTGGGCGAATTTCCCCTTTGCACTCATCCACTTTGCGGCAAGCATTGGAGCAAGTGTTAGAGCGGTAAAAAGTGAGCCTAAAAGGGTGATGGTTACAAGAACAGCCAATTGCCCGAAAATAATCTTTGTAATTCCCTTTGCAAATATCATTGGGAGAAAAACAACAACTGTGGTTAAGGTTGATGCTGTAATTGCAAGCCCCATTTCAGATGCACCTGAAATTGCCGCCTTTTTCCTGAATTGCTCTCCCTTTTCAAGTTTTTTTGTTATATTTTCAGTTACAACAATGGCATTGTCCACCACCATTCCAATTGCAATAGTCAGGGACATAAGGGAAATAACATTAATTGTATAGCCTAAAAGATACAT
Source organism: Thermotomaculum hydrothermale (assembly GCF_016592575.1). Taxonomy (NCBI): domain Bacteria; kingdom Pseudomonadati; phylum Acidobacteriota; class Holophagae; order Thermotomaculales; family Thermotomaculaceae; genus Thermotomaculum; species Thermotomaculum hydrothermale. The sequence goes on from NZ_AP017470.1 coordinate 337,701, forward strand.
CCCTATAAATCCTATTATGAGTGAGAATGGGATTGTTAGCGATACAATCATTGATGTCCTGAAACTTCTCAAAAACAGATAGGTTATTAAAATAACGATTAATCCGCCTAAAAACAAACTCTGTTTAAGGTTGTCTATCATCTTCACAATTGAATCCCTTGTGTTGATTATCTCTGTAATCTGAACATCGCTTGGAAGAATTTTTCTTATTTCATCTAACTTTTTTTCAGCCCTGTCAACAACATCAACAGTGTTTGCCCCAGATTGTTTTTGAACATACATAACAAGTGATGGTTTACCTAATGAAAGGCCATAGCCAATTTCCTCTTCCAAACCGTCTTCAACCTTTGCAATGTCTTTCAAAAACACAACTTTGCCATTAAAGACTAAAACAGGCATTTCAGCTAATTCCCTTGCTGATTTAAACCTTGCAGGTATTCTTAGCATATATTCGCTTATCCCTGTTTTTATTGAGCCTAAAGGCAAATCAATGTTTTGCTTTTTTATTGCCTCAATTACCTGTAATGTTGTAAGGTGATAGGTTGCAAGTTTTTCAGGATCAAAAAATACATTTATTTGCCTGTCCCTTTCACCTTCAATTACAACAGTACCAACACCGGGGACTTTCTTTAAATTGTCGGCGATAACATCTTTTGCAAGCCTTGCAAGCTGAGGGTAACTCTCTTTTGCGTTAACAGATAAGATTAAAACAGGTGCCATTGCTGAGTTGAATTTAAATATCATAGGCCTGTCAATGTCTTTTGGCAATTCCTTCATAGCAAGGTCAATCTTATCCCTTACATCGTTTGCCGCAACGTCAAGATTTGTTCCCCAGTCAAATTTACAGGTTACAATAGAAATATTGTCTTTTGATGTAGAAAGTAATTTGTCAAGATTATTTACCGAGCTTAATTTATCTTCAAGAATTTTTGTAACATCGTTTTCAACATCAGTTGCACTTGCACCGGGATATGTTGTAATTACTGATATAGCAGGGGGGTCTATCTTGGGTAAAAGGTCAATGCTTAAGAAAAATACTGACACCGCACCTAAAATAAATACCCCTAAAAACAGCATTGCAACTGTTACAGGTTTTTTTACGGCAAATTCTGGCAGTCTCATAGCTTTTCAATCTCCTTTACATCAACCTTGAAACCTGTTTTTAAAATTCCCTGTCCTTTTACAACAACCATATCCCCTATGTTTAAGCCTTCAAGCACCTCTTGATAATTACCGTTGATTCTTCCAAGTTTAAGGTTAACCTGTTGAACTGTGTTGTCCTTATTAACCTTGAATACATAGTAAACCCCTGTTGCTGGAAGCCTCATAAGCGAATCCCTGTCAACGGCTGGCGCATTGTACTTTCCTATTACAACCTTTACTTTGACATACATGCCGGGTTTGATTGTTCCGTCTTTGTTTTCTATGATAGATTCAACCTTCCCGCTTCTTGAAACAAAGTCAACAGCGGCAGATTTCTTACTGATTGGTACTTTTTCTTTTAAGTTTATAGCAGGGATGGTTGCTTCAACATAGCTTGATTTATCAATTTTGTTAAACAACTCTTCTGATACGTTTGTTACAATTTTAACCTTTTTTAAGTCGTCAATAACATAAATCGGTTTTCCTGCGGCAACATTTCCCACATCGTACAATTTGTCGGTTATTGTTCCGTTTATAGGGGATTTAACAAAATAGTCTTTTAACCTTTCCTTTAACGAGTTGTACTGGTCGGTTAAAGCCTTCTCTGTGCTTAATGTTGCTTTGTATTCAGCCTCTATTTCTTCCAACTTATGCTTTGAAATTGCATCTTTTTCATAAAGCCTCTTAAACCTTTTAACATCTTTTTCAAGGAGAATTCTCTTTGCTTTTACAGTGTTAATCTGATTTTTTAACCCCTTTAACTGATTGTCAATAACCCTGTGGTCTATTATGGCAACAATCTCTCCCTTTTTAACAGAATCACCAATATCTTTTTTCATTTCAATTACTGTGCCCTGGACTGTTGGCACAAGGTAAACCCTGTTTGATGGAAGTATCTCCCCGTCTCTCTCCTCTGACAGTAAAAAGGTTTTTTCGCTAACCTTAAAAACAGATACAGGAATTGCTTTCATCTCGTTTACCTTTTCCCCTTCTTTTTTTGAACAAGAAGGCATAAAAAAGAGTGTTAAAGCAAAAATGAATACAAAAATTTTATTCTTCATGGGTTTCCTCCCCTAATTTTTTGCAAAGCCAGAGTATTTTGATTTTTTGAGCTTTTAATTTTTCACCGGTAATCAGGTAATTTGCCTCATTTTGTTTTAAATCTGTAATTGCATCCTTTAAGTCAACGGAAGATACAATGTGCTCTTTAAACTGAAGTTTAACAACCCTGTAATTCTCTTTTGCAGCCTCAAATGCTTTTTTTGAAAATTTATACTGTTTTTTTAATGCGTTAAGTGTTTCAAGTTCATTTTCAATCTGAATCTTTATCTTTTCTTTTGTGTCATCATAAAGGTCTGTTGTTTTTTCGGATAATTTCAAATACCTTTTTTTGTTGTAATGGCTTTTCATTCCATCAAAGATTTTGAATTTAACGCCTACATAGTAAGTTGTATTTGATTTAACAGGATTCAAAGCATTTGTGGTGTCGTTGTATTCAACCTTTGCCACAAGTTGTGGAAGGTTTAGGGATTTTTCAATCTTTGCCTTTAGCTTGTAAACATCTGATTGTGTTTTTAATAGCTTTAATTCTTCCCTGTTTTCTAATGCAAGCTTAACAGGTTCTTTCCATAATTTAATGTCTTTTAGAGGGGATATATCATCTTCATTTACCTTTGTGAAAGAAATTCTTTCAATATCTCCTAAAACAACCTTTAATTTCCCCTTTAATTCTGCCTTTTGAGCCTCAAGGTTTAGTTTTAAAGCCTCAATCCTTAAAACATCGCTTTTGGGAACAAACCCTTCCTCCCTGAATTCTTTAATATCCTTTAAGTGTGAGTTTATTGCGTCTATTGAATGGTTAATTACATCAATGTAACTTTTTAATGTTAATGCATCTGTGTACCTGTCAAGGAGGTTAATAGCCACCTGCCTTTTCGTAAGGTTTACGTTTAAAATTGCAGCCTCAAATCCCTTTTTAGCAGATTTGTAGGCTGAACTTCTTCCACCAAAATCGTATAACAACCAGTTTAATGTAATGTTAAAGTTTGTGAAATTATCATCTGTTAAGGGGAAGTAAACATCAATTGGAGCAAAACTCCCAGCCGGTAAAACAACTAAAGGCTCTTTGTCGTAAATAACCTTAAAGTATCCTGCTTCAATATCAGGAAAGTATAAAGACCTTACTGACTTGACCTGGTATTCAGAGGATTTAACCTCTTTCATTGCAGATTGAATTTCTTTGTTGTTTTTAAATGCGTTTTCAAGAAGGGTGTTGAAATCTGCCGCCTCTAATAAAAATGAAAACAAAAGTAATACCAGTACCGTTATTTTTCTCATTTAATCCCCTCCATTCCCTTTAAGATAAAGGTGTATAAGATTTCTGAATCTTTTTTTATATCCATCTCCCTGTTGAAGAAAATAAAGTATTTTGCAAAGTTCACTATTGCCTCGTGTATCAAAAAGGCTATCTTTTCCCTTTCTTTTTTAACTCCGGATTCTTCAAGTATATTCCCTATTAGTGAGGTAATCCTTTTAATGTGATAGGTTAAAAATTTTCCGTGCATTGTTTCGCTGTTTGGGGCAACGCAGTCAAGCATCTTGATTTCATTTGCATATAAAATGAGAATGTCTTTGTTTTCGTTGAAGAATGAAAGGGAAAGGGAGACAATTGTTTGCAATTTTTCTGTCCAGGATTTACATTTTTCTATTTTTTCAATTAGATTTCCCCAGGCTTCTTCAACTGAATTTTCAATTACTGAGGTAATTAACTCATCTTTGCTTTTGAAATAGTTGTAAAAGGTGCCTTTTGCAAGGCCGCAGAATTTTGCCAATTTCTCCATTGAAAACTCATTTAATCCATAATTGCTTATAAACTCTTTTGTTTTTTTAATTATTGCTTCTTTTTTAATGCTTTCAAAGTCAATTGCCATAGTTCCTCCGAATGTAGAGTTTATTTTCTGACCGATTGTTCATTATAATGAATTAAAGTTCAATGTCAAGAAAAATAAGTTGATAAATGGTTTTTTTCTAATGTTATAATAATCTTGAAAAAGAATAACGGAGGGATTTATGAAGTTTAACGAAAAATTACTTGAGATTATAGTTTGCCCTGAGTGCAAGGTTGAATTAAAGCTTGTTAAAGATGGAAAGGGATTGAAGTGTGAACAGTGCAAGAGGGTTTACCCTATTGATGAAAACGGCATTCCCCATCTTTTGTTAGAGGAAGCTGTTGTTGAAGAATAGGTTTTTTATTTCAGCCGTTAGAAATATAAATCTTGTTTATAAAATAAAAGATAGACTGTACGGCAACAGGTTTGAATTAAAGCTTGTAATTGAGTCTGATAAGTTGAACAAAAACGGCTTTGTTCTTGATTTTCTTGAGGTTGAGAAAATACTCAACTCTCTTGAAGAGCAACTTAAAGGTAGAACCGCAAATGAAGTTATTGAAAAAAATGACTTTGATTTCAGGGATTTTCTTCAATTTATCAAAGATTTTGTTGCCAAATACTTAAAAGATAGCCATATTGTAATAAGCGAGGTTTCTTTAACAAACAGCGAGGAAGGTTATATTGCAAGATTTGATAGTTGATTTTTTAAGAAGAACAAAAAATTTTGTTCTCCGTTATAAGATTATTATTGCATTTAGCTATGCCGGGATTTTAACTGTTTTTCTACTTTTCTCTCTCTTTTACAGGCCTGTGGTTGTTTCTGGTTCAAGCATGCTTCCTACTTTAACCAATAATGAAACTGTTTTTATTAAAAGAAATGTTGGGATTAATGATATACACAGAGGGGATATAATTGTTTTTTATTCCCCATTAGACCACAATAAACTTTTGATAAAAAGGGTAATAGCACTTCCAGATGATACTGTTGCAATAGTCAACGGTGATGTTTATGTTAATGGTAAGTTGTTGCAGGAGAATTACTTAAACGGTGTTAAAAGCCATGAGACAATTCCTCTTTTAAGGGTTCCTCCAAAAAGTTTCTTTGTTTTAGGGGACAACAGGGTGATAAGTTCAGATTCGAGGGAGTTTGGTTGTGTCAGATTTGAAAGCGTTTACGGAAAGCTTGTATTTACGGGAGAAGAGACGCCTACTAAATAAATTATCCTCTTTAGACTGTGAAAAACTTTCAGAAATTGAAAAACTAATAGATTCAAGATTTTTATTTCTGTTAAGGGAAAGCAGTGAGAGGTTTTTGAAACCTCTCTTTCAGATTCAGGGGATTAAGGCAGGTTTTAAGGATTTTTCAGGTGATACTGTTGTTATAGGAAAGAAAGAAGAGATTGATGAAGTTGAAAGAGAAAAAATCTTTAATTCTTTAAAGTCTTTAATGCCCTGGAGAAAAGGCCCTTTTTCAGTTTTTGGGATTGAAATTGACGCAGAGTGGAGAAGCTTTAGAAAGTGGAATAGGTTTAAAGATTATTTCCCTGATTTTGAGGGAAAGGTCATTTGTGATATTGGCTGCAACAACGGTTACTATATGTTTAAAACGGCAAATTATAACCCGGATTTTGTGTTAGGTATAGACCCGACAGTTCAATACTATTGCCAATTTCACACTCTTAATTCATTTGCTAAAGTTGAAAATACAAATTTTCAACTTTTGGGGGTTGAGCATATTCATCTTTTTGAAGAGATGTTTGATATTGTGTTTTTAATGGGGATAATCTATCATCACCCAAACCCTGTGGATATTTTGAAAAAAGTAAAACATTCTTTAAAGGAAGATGGATACCTTATTGTTGAATCCCAGGGGATAGAAGGGGATTTGTCTGTTGCACTGTTTCCTGAAAAGAGGTATGCAAAAGTACCGGGGACATACTTTGTGCCAACTCCATCCTGTCTTGTCAATTTCTTAAAGAGAGCAGGGTTTAAGGATGTAAATTTAATTACCTATCATAAAATGTCTTCTGAAGAGCAGAGAAAGACAGAATGGATGGTTTATCAATCTTATGAAGATTTTATTAATGAAGACAACACTTTGACTGTTGAAGGGTATCCTGCCCCAATAAGGATTTACGCTATTGCAAGGAAGTAGCTTTCTCTAATTTTAGTTTTAAAATTTTACTTTTGTCATTTTCAAGATTGATTTTTATGTTGTTGTTCCACAGCCTGTTTTGAATGTAAATCCCCTGAGTAAAGTGGATAATGTCAAGTAATTGTTTCTTTTCTAAAGTTTCAGTTTCGTCAAAAACAGTCATCTCTCCGTTTTCAAGTTTCATTAAAGAAAATGTATTGTGAAGCCCCAATGATTTGTTGAAAATCTGCCTGTCACCAAAAAAAGAAAGCCCAAGCCAGGGGTTTTTGAAGTTCTCAAATCCTAAAAGGTGAATAAGGGAAGGGGCAAGGTCAATTGAGGTTGTTTTTGCGTCAAATTTTTCAGGTAATTTATGAATGGGGTCATAGATTATGAAACAAACTCTGTCAAAGGTTGAATGGGAGACATAGTCTCCAAATGTTGCGTTGAATGGAATAGTTGGGTTGTGAGCGTGGTCTGCAGTTAAAATTACAATTGTGTTGTCTTTAAGCTTGCTTTTTTTAAACCAGTCCCAGAAAATCCCGAAGGAGTAATCAAGGTTATGGAATTGTGTTAATATCCGGTTTTGTGGGTTTAAAGGGTATTTTTTTGCATTTTTCTTTGGATTATATCCTGAATGGGTTTCAATTGTTGAGACTGCTAAAAGAAAAGGTTGATTTTGTGCTAATTTGTTTGATAAGTTTTTTACAACCTTAAATACAGTCTGGTCATCAGCACCGCAGTATTCTGGAAATCCGTTTTTGGGGCGGTACTTATCGTAAATTGAATCCTCTTCAAAGTAAGTTTTGTCAAAGCCTAAGGCAAGTATGTGAGGCTTCAAAAAGGTGTCAAAACCAGAGCTATGTGTTAGATAAACTGTATAGTATCCTTTTTCATCAAGAACATTTGCAATACTTAAAAGTTTGTTTAGCTTAATGTCATCTGATGTTATATCCCAATCGTACCAGTTAAAAGGTGGATAAAAGGAAGCCATTTGTCCCTGCAATCCTGGAATTGTGGGGTAGGTGTGGTTATAGTAATCTTTTACAACCATTGAGTTTTTTGCAAAGTTGTTAATGTTTGGGGTTAAATCTTTGTAAGTTGGATTGTAAGGGTTAAGTGTTCCTGCTGATAAGCTTTCAACAAAGAATATTATTATGTTAGGCCTTTTAACATCTCTTGTTTTAGGATATGGAAAGGGAGAGGAGTAAACAAAGTTTTTAATTAATGGATAGGTTTTTCCGTAATGGATAAAGAAACCGTAATCTTCAGCAAGTTTTTTCTCTTTCTTTGTTAAATCCTTAACCAGGTAAATATCCTTTGTTTGAAATGCAAGGTAACCTAACTTTATGAATTCCCTTACCGGTGGGTAAAAGTTTACCGAGTAATATTTTTTAAACTTAATAGATGCTGTATTGTTCATTGTAAAGTAAATAAGGATTATATTTAAAGCAAAAAGAGAACCTATTATCTTCATATAATTATTTTTGCAGTATCTTTTTGCAAGAAAATCAATAAGATAGCCTGTTAGAAAAATAATAAGAAGTGTTGAAAAAAAGATTAAAAGAGATTTTAGATTTATAACAAACCCTATATACCTTATCTGTAAAATAGGCTGGAGTTTTATGTATTCCCCTGTGAAGTACATTGCAACAAATTGTACCGGAATTATTAAAAGAAGGATAAAACGTATTGTTTTTAAAAGAATTTTAAGTTTTCTCTTTTCAACAAGTGAGCTAACTATTAAAAAGGATGCTATCAGTGAGTTTTCAATTAAAAAGAATTTCATTAAAGAGATAGTCTGCAATGATAGAATTGGTATTGCTTTGTCTGATATACAGGATGGGCACTTCCATATTGTGTACAGGTAAAATTCTCCATAGGATATAAGAAAAACAGTAAACAGGAATACTGATAAAAGTATGTAATTTTTGGTTTTTTGAAGAGATTGTTTTAAATTATCCAAGCGCCACATCCAGCACCATCATTACAGCAAAGCCAATCATTGCACCCATTGTAGACCAATCTGTTTCTGAGTTAAGTTGCGATTCAGGGATTAGTTCTTCAATTACAACATAAATCATTGCCCCTGCAGCAAAGGACAGAGCAAAAGGAAGGATTTGAATAAAAATTGTAACAAGCCAGGCACCTAAAACCCCTGCAATAGGCTCAACAATTCCCGAAGCCTGTCCATACATAAAAGCTTTAAACCTTGAAAGGTTTTCTCTTCTCAGAGGAATAGAAACAGCAGCCCCTTCAGGAAAGTTTTGAAGCCCAATTCCTATAGCAAGTGCTATTGCACCACCTATTGTTGCATTTGTTTGGTTAATAGCAGCGGCTCCAAATGCAACTCCTACTGCAAGCCCTTCTGGGATATTGTGAAGGGTAATGGCAAGTACAAGGAGAATGCTTCTCTTTAATGATGTATGTATTCCTTCAGCCTTTGAAATATCAAGCCCTAAGTGTAAATGTGGCATGATTTTATCAACAGCAAAAAGAAAGATTCCCCCTGTTAAAAAACCTGCTGCAGCAGTTAACCATGGATTTTTTCCTAACTTCTCTGACATTTCTATAGCAGGAGCTAAAAGTGACCAGAAGCTTGCTGCAATCATAACTCCCGCTGCAAAGCCTAACATAATATCAAGCACTTTCTTTTTTATTTCTTTGAAAAAGAAAACCATTGCAGCACCTAAGGCTGTAACAAACCAGGTAAACAGGGTTGCAAATAATGCCTGCATTACAGGATTATATTGGGAAATAAATCCTTCAAAATTCATTTTTATTCCCCCTTCTCCTCAAATAAACTATCTCCAGCTCTCTGCCAGAATTTGTAGAAGTAGTCAATTCCTGATGCGATTGCAACAAAAAGAACAATCCACAGGGATATAATTCCTATTTTTTTTAAAATTATGTATTTTTCACCTAATATCAGAAAAGAAATGGCAGCCATCTGCATAACTGTCTTTAATTTTCCCCAGAATGATGCCGGGATTACAATTTTGTAGGTGGTTGCTATCTGTCTTAACCCGTTAACTGCGAACTCTCTTCCTATAATAATTACCACCATCCAGGCAGGTGCAAGCTTTAATTCAACAAGTGAAATAAATGCCCCTGCAATGAGAAGTTTATCTGCTAATGGGTCTAACAGTTGCCCTAAAGCAGTAATCTGTTTTCTTTTTCTTGCAAGGTATCCGTCAAAAAAATCTGTTATGGATGCAAGCCAGAAAACAAATATGCCTATGATTTCCTTTCCCTCAATCCTTGTAAGTAAAACTACAACAAGGATAGGCACCATAAAAATTCTGAAAATTGTAAGATAGGTTGGTAAATTAATCTTTCTCCACATACTAAAATTATACACTTTTTTTGGTCAATATTGTTAATCCAGAGCAAAAAGGAAAATGTTTTATCCCGAATTCGCCGCATTCATCTTCAAACTCTATTTTTTCGTTAAAGTCTTTTCCGCAAAACTCTTCAATTGCTCTAATAACCCCTCTTTTGTTGTCCCATCCGTTTTCAAGAGAACCATCTTTTCTTTTAATAATAAAATCTATGTTTGTATCGTGAAAAAAGACCTTTGCTTTACTTGAGAGATATGGAAACCACAATTTTATCTCTTCTTTAGTGTGGGAATAAAAATGAGAGGTGTCTATGAAAAGAATATCTATCTCTGGCTTTATTCCCCTTTCTTTGCACCATTTCTCAAAGATTTTAGCAAATTCAATATCATCATATTGAACAAATAGCCATTTTTCATATTGGCTTGCATTTGAACAATCCTCTATATCAACGCTAATAAGTACTGAATTAAACTTTTTTGCAACCCTTTCAAAAACAAAGGTTGATTCTCCACCCCTTATTCCTAATTCAACTATTAAATCTGGCTTTATTGCTATGCTTTCCCTGTAAATTGTTAGAAGATGGTCATTTATGTCAGTCCTCTTTCTGCTTCTTTTTAAAATCTCTCTTTCAAAATTGTCTTGAGGCTCGATTTCTTCCTTTTCAAAAGAATGAAAAAGGTTGTATATTCTTGTATAGAGAAATGAAATTCCTCTTTTGAGAATGTTCATATCGTAGTCATCTTTGTATTTCAAGTTCAGCCTCCAGAATAAATTTTTTTCCAATAGCCTCAGGCGAGAAGTTTTGTTTATAAAATTGATAAGCTTTTTTCCCAAGTTCTTTAAGTGATTTGTTATCTAAATTATAGAGTTTTTCTATTGCCTTTGCAATTTCATCAGGGGTATTTTTACATAATATTACAAATTCTTTGTTGTTAAACAATTTTAAAGATGATTTTGTTTTTCCAGTTATAACAGGCCTTCCTGATGCCAGTGCATCATAGATTTTACACGGGATTACAATGTTTGCCCTCTCATTTTCTCCGAAAATCCCTAAAATTATATGGGATTTTTCAATATACTTTTTTAATTCTTCAGGTGGTATAAACTCATTTACAAATTGAAGGTTATTAAATTTTTCTTTCTTAAAAATGTAATCATTTTTTCCTTTGCCGATGAGTATAAATTGTACTTCTTTGTTATTTTCAAGTAATTTTACTGCATCTTTAATTTTGTCTATGCCATGTAAATTTAAAAAAGTGCCGAAGAAAAGTACTGTGAAGGGAGTTTTCTCCTCTGGATAAGGTAGGAATGAAAAGTATTTTTCGTTTTCCCCGACAGGAATTACAATAAATTTTTCCTTTTTTAAATTAAACATTTTGCAAATAAAATCCCTGTGTTCTTCAGTGTCTATAAGCACTCTGTCTGCAATTAAAAGCCCTGTTTTGTCCACAAAAAAAAGAAGTTTTGCAATCAACGATTTTTCTTTTATAACCTTTCTTTCAAAAACAAGGGATTCGTACACTGAAAAAAAGTAATCAAAAAATGTTTTAAATGTACTTCCAGTTAAAATCTGTAAAAGTTTAAACAAAAAAATCTCAACATATCCAGGAAATCCAACTACAACAATTTGAGAATTCTTAAATTCCTCAATATTTTTAAAAAAGAAAAAGATTGATTTAAGGAAGGGCAAAACTTTTTTTAGAGGTTTTTTTATCTCTTTCTCTTTGTCTTCTTTTTCCTGCCATAAGAGATATCTTATCTCTTTAAAGTTTGAAAGTGCACTTAAACCCTCAATTAATACATTTGCCCTGGGGTAACCTTCCCCTTTTGAATAATTCCCTGCATAAATTACTCTTATTTTTTCACTCATAATAATCCCTTTTCTCAATTAAATATAAATGATTTCAATAAAAAATGAAGTATTATTTTGTAAAAATTGTAAAATAATTACAAATGCTGCAAAGGAGGGTTTATGAAAAACCTGTTTATAATTACAGGCGCTTCAAGGGGAATAGGGAAGTCAATTGCCTGTGCTTTAAACAAACATTTCATTAATGAAGATAATACCTTTTTGTTAATTGCAAGAAGTAAAGATAAACTTGATGAAGTGAAAAAAAGCTTAAAAGGTGATGTTTTAAGCCTTGCCCTTGATTTAGCCGATTTAGACAAAGTAGTTGCTGTTTTTGAGGAAGAGCTAACCCGATTGGACAAGGATTTTGACAGGTGTGTTCTTATAAACAATGCAGGGATTATTAAGCCTATTGGCTTTTTGGGAAGTTTAAATCCTGAAGAAATAATAAAAAACCTGAATGTTAATTTGATTTCAGCAATGCTTTTAACCAATTCTTTTTTAAAAGTTTTCGGAAGATTAGATTGTAAAAAATTTGTAATAAACAATTCTTCCGGTGCGGGAAGAATGCCTATTGTTTGCTGGAGTGCATACTGTACATCAAAGGCGGGAATGGATATGTTTGCAAAGGTTTTAAAAGAGGAAAACTCAAATGTATATGTTTTTTCTGTTGCGCCAGGTATTGTTGAAACAGATATGCAAAAGGACATACGCTCAACCCCTGAAAGTGATTTCCCTCTAATTGAGGAGTTTATTAATTTTCAAAAAGCAAGTGTTCTTAAAAGTCCAGAAGAAACAGGGGAAGAATTTGTAAAGTTGATAAAACATCCTGATAAATTTGAAACAATTGTTTCTTTTTAAGGTAAAAATAAATTGAAAATATTAATAGGGGGAATTTGTATGAAAAGAGTTTTTGTTTTGTTGCTAATGTTTTTTCTGCTACCTGTTATGGCAGACAATGTGGTAGAGCTATCAAAGAAGGCTGACAAGTATAAGGGAAAGTACGATTATGTTTTTCTCATTCAAAAAACATATGTAAAGGTAAAACAAAGCGGGGCATCAACCGTTAATGAAGAAAAGGCAGTAAAGGTTTTAAGCGAGAAGGGGGCTAAAAAATTCTATACTGTGTCAATGTTTTTTGATCCTCTTACCTCAGAGATTAAGGTTTTAGATGCTTACATATTGAGAAAAGATGGGAAAAAGAAGAGTATTGATTTAAAAAAGGTGGTTCAATATCCTCAGCCTGCAAGATGGATTTACTGGCCAAACACAAGGGTTTCAATACCCTTTGGATTGTTAAACCCTGGAGATATTGTTGTTTACAAAATCCAGAGGCAGGGTTTTTCCTATGCTTTATTAGAGAACAAAGTAAAGGGAAGTTCCTCTAAGTTTGAACCGCCTATGAAGGGAGAGTTTTACGATATAGTAAATTTTCAGGGATTTGTTCCTATCCTTGAAAAGGAGTATTCAATTGAGTTGCCTGAGAAAAAGAATATTCAATTTAAGTATTTTAAAGGTGAGGTGACCCCTATTGCAGAGTTTACAGACTACGGAATGAAGTACACTTTTAAAAAATCTGATATTGAACCAATAAAAAGAGAACCTTATATGGGCGAAATTTCTGATGTTTGCCAAAAGTTGCTTATTTCAACCACACATTCCTGGAAAGACAAGTCTGAATGGTTTTACAAGATAAATGAGAATTTTGCTTTTCATGTTACCCCTGAAATAAAGAAAAAGGTTGATGAGATAATTAAGGGAGCAAAGACAGATGAAGAAAAGATAGACAGACTTAACCACTGGGTTGCCCATTACATTAGGTATTCAGGGCTATCAATGGGTAAGGGCGAAGGATATACCCTTCACCCTTCAGAGATGACTTTCAGGGACAGGCAGGGAGTATGCAAGGACAAAGCTGGAATGCTTATAACCTTTTTAAGGGCAGCAGGTTTTGATGCCTATCCTGCTATGACAATGGCAGGGGCGAGGATTGAAGATTTCCCGGCAGATTTTTTTAACCACTGTGTTGTTGCTTTAAGGGAGAAGGATGGAAAGTTCAGGATGCTTGACCCAACCTGGGTTCCATGGGTGAGGGAAGAGTGGTCATCAGCAGAGCAGGAGCAGCAGTATTTGATAGGCTACAAAGAAGGACAGTCATTGAGAACAACCCCTTATTCTCCCCCGGAAAAACACTATTACAAACTCTCATCAAAGGCAAGGATTGATAAAAAGGGAAAATGTGTGGTTTCAATTAAGTTAGAGGCTGAAGGCCAGACTGATGCCAGACTTAGAAGGTATATGCAGGGTGTTGAGGACAATAGCGGAGAAAATTATATAAAAAGGATTGTTTTTAGATCTTTCCCGCAAGCTATTATTAAAAAGGTTAAATTTCAAAACCCCTACGATATCTCAAAGCACATGAAAATTGAGCTTGTTTTTGAAGTACCTGATTTTGCCTTTGTTAAAGGTGATAGGTATATTTTAAAATCACCTGCACTTTCATACCTTTTAAACGATTTTGCCAATTATTACCTTGCTCACTTGGATGTTTCTGCAAAGGAAAGGAAATATCCTGTTCACACAAGATGCACAAAATTAATAAAGGTGGATGAAGAGATATACCTACCAGTTAAAATTGATAAAGATAAATCAAAAATTCCTGAACACTTTGAATATAAAGGGAAGTTTGCGGATGCATCAATTAATTTTAAAGCTGAAAATAATACTATTTACCAGACAATGACAGTTTCACTTAAAAAAAGGGTTTATCCTGCAAAAGCATGGAAGGATTTAAAAACAGTTGTAGGAGAAGTCCAGAAGTTAGGCAAGGGTTTTATTGAAGTTGAGGGAGGTAAGTAATGAAAAGGATAGGGATTTTAATAATACTTTTTTTCGGGTTTACTCTCTTTGCCTCTCAGGTTGAAATTGTTAATAAAAAAATTGATATACACGTTTTAAAAGATGGAAGAGTGATTGAACATGTTTATGAAAAGATTAAAATAAACGGCTTTACTGGAATGAGAAGGGCAGGAGAGTGGTTTTTTACCTACAATCCTGAATATACAGAGGTTAAAGTCTTAAAATCTGTAACTCATAACTCAGAGGGAAAGGTTATTCCATCACCTGAAAACGCAATTTTAGACTTTTCTCCCTATTCAGTTGAAAATGCACCTGATTTTTCTCACATAAGGGAAAAGATTGTCTCTCACACAGGGCTTGAGCCTAATTGTGTTGTAGAATTTGAGTATGAAATAAGGGACAAAATTCCTCACAGGCTTGTTGTTTTCAAGGATTTGAGAGATAGGTTTCCTGTTAAAAGACTTGAAGTAAGTATTGTTGATAACAGGCATTGTGCGTTGTTTTCAAACAAATTAAGTTTAAATGGGGAAGGAAATTTTGTTGTTAAAAATATTGTTCCTATTCATACAAATGAAACAGGAGAGGGTTATTATGAACACACTCCCTATATTGCAATAATTATTAGGGACCCATTTAAATATATGAAAGGCTATCTTAGTTCTCTTGATAATTCTAACTTTGATAATGTAATTAAGTTAATGGGAGTTGAAAACCTGTCAGGAAAGAGGTTTATGTACTCAGTATTTGATTTTGTTGAAAACAGACTGAATACAATTCCCCTTAGTGGTACTACTCAAAATTATAAATGCAGAGATTTTGAGGAGATTGTTAAATCAGGCTATGCAACTAATTTTGAAAAACCTGTGCTTGTTTACTGGTTATTGAAAAACAGGGGATTAAATCCAGAATTTTTAATTTCAGGGTTTGTTTTTGAGAAAACTCTATTAAATGTACAGGATTTAGGTGTAAAAATTGATGGAATTATATGGCCTTTTAGAAGAGGGGCAATGCCTTTTTACAACCTTGACAGGCAAAAGGTATTTTCCAAAACATTAAAGGCAAAGTTGTCTGTTAATGCAGAGCAGGATGATAATGGATTTTCAGGAAAGTATTATTTTGAAGGTAACGAGTCGATTAACTTTGCTTTATCTGGCTTAAACAAAAAATCCGACAGAATAGTTGAAAAAACAAATGGCTTTGTTGTTAAAGAGGGTGAAGTTGACGGTAAGATTGAGGATAAAATTAAATTTTCAAAATGGATTTTAAACTCATTGCCTGTTGATTTTAATTATTTTGTTTACTATAACTTTGTTGAAATTGCATATCCAATAGAATTTATTGAAAATTACACTATAAAGTTTTCAAAACCTGTAAACGCTGTTTTCCGTTCAAAGGAAGTAAGAAACAAAGCAGGGGTTTGTAAGATTGATTACGCAGTTAACGGCGATGTTTTAAAGGTTAAAAGAGAAATTTATTTAAAGCCTGGTTTTTATGAGGGTAAGGATTTAGAAACTTTGAGAAAACTTTTAATCCCCCTTGCTTCAGATAGTTATAACCTTATTTTCTTAAAGTGATTTTATATTCTCCGCAGCAGCGCCACAATTTCAAAGTGGGCTGTTGCGGGGAAATTGTCTATAAGGGTAATTCTCTCAAGCGTGTATTCTTTTGAAAGATAAAAATAATCCCGTGCAAAGGTTGATGCATTGCATGAGATATAGATAATTTTTTCTGGCTTAATTTTTAAAACCTTTTCAACAACAATTTTTGATAACCCCTCTCTTGGTGGGTCAACCACAACGGCATTATAGTTTTTAGTTTCAAAATCCTCTGATTTTGTTTTAAAACTTTTTATGTTTTTAATGTTATTTTCCACAATGCTTTTATTCATTGTCTTTACAGCGTCTTTTGATGTTTCATAGGCAAATACTTTTTCGTAATTGAAAGATAGAGGGATTGTGAAAAGCCCGCTTCCTGCATACAATTCAAGAAGGCTTTCTCCATTGCCGGCATATTCTAAAACTTTTTTTACAAAATCCTTTAAAAGAAATCTATTTGCCTGAATAAAGTTTCCTGTTTTGTGGAAGAGAATGTAATTTCCGAAATTAAGTTTAAAAATTTCTCCAAATTCCCCTTTTTTGTAGACAGAAACCTCTTCTTTAAAAGGGTGGCATTCTATGAAAAAATGGCCATTAAATCTATTTTTTGTTTTTTTTAATGTTTGGTTGACTATTTCAGGGGATTGTAAACATCTTTCAATTTCAACAATTTTATGACTTTTTTTTCTGTAAAAGCCAACCCTGTCTCCTTTTACCTTGTACCCTGTTTTTATCCTGTAACCGTTTCTTTCTTTATAAATTAACTCTATTTTGTTTTCATCTACTTTTGTTTTTCCTATTCTATTTAGTGTATCTATTAGCATCTGTTTTTTTAATTCAATTTCAAAGTTGTATGTACAGAATCTAAAATCACAACCGCCACAATCTGTGTATTGACAGTCATTTTTAACTCTGTATTTTGAAGGGGTAAGAATTGAGATTAATTTTCCTGTATAGAAATGCTTTCCGTCAATTAGTTCAACTTCAACTTCCTCACCTGGTAAAACTCCATCAACAAAAACCACTTTTCCTTCAACTCTTGATAAGCCTTTCCCACCAAATACAATTTTCTCTATTTTTAATGTTTTTCTATTTTTCATAGCAATAAAAAAACCCCGAGAAACTCGGGGTTTACATTTGAGTAAAAAATTAAATTACTTTTTGTGGCATTCGCTGCACTTTGTTGGGCCAGTCTTTTTGCCTGCCTTTTTAAGGTCTTTGTGGCACATTACGCAGGACCTTGATTTGTTCCCTCTGTGAAAAGCAATAAAAGCCTTTGGTGCCTTGTCTTTGCCCTTTAATGTGTGGCATGTTGTGCACTTTGCTGGTGTTCCCTTTCCGTCCCATGTGTGGTGGCAATCCTGACACTTGTACTGATCAGAGTGAACTTTGTGCGGAAATTCAACTGCAGGCTTCTTGTGTTTCGCACCGTCAATGGTTACTTTGGTTGGAGGTGTTACAGCAAAAAGAAATGTTGCTGTAAACAAAACTGCAACCAATGCTAATAATTTTTTCATTTTTCCCTCCCTTGGGATTAATCTTCATTTTTCTACCCACTAATTAGACGCACTAAAATCTATAAAATTATAATTGATTTTATAACAAAATAAAAGTAAAAAACATTAATGTGATTTATGTCTTATTTTATTTACAAATTTATTGGCATTGATTTTGCTATATGTTAGGTGACCAATATTTTAAGGAGGTGCAGAATGAGAAAGCTTTTAATTATCATTCTTGCAGTGGCTTTTACATTTGCAGGTTTTGCTAAAACAAGGCATTTAGGTGACTTTAGTTATATTAATACAGATGGTCCTATTAATGTTGCAGTAAATGCAGTTGTTGCGGTAAAGTTTAACAAAAAGAAGTATTTACCTTTTATCCTTTATCTTGGGACAGATAAAGGCGTAACTGCAAATATTGACAGAAATTCTATTGTAATGGAGTATAAGGGGAGAATTTATCATTTGCCTTCTTATAAAGAGTGGAGAAAGAATTACAATGAAGATGTCTATGACCTTTCCCTTTTTTCCAGAGAGCCTGAGCATGTTTTTCCTTCAGAGATGAGTATTTACCAGTTTCAAACAGATGTTGATTTTTTCCCTGCAAGAAATGAAGGGTTAAAAATAGGTAATCTTTTAAGTATAAGTTACAGAATAGGGGCTGTAACTAAGGTTTATTTCAAGAATCCTGGAATTAAAAGAGGGGATACAATAAAGATTAAAATTTTTGATAAAGATAATAAGTCAATTTACGGTGAGGTTGAAATAAAGTTTTAAAGTTAATCTTTAAAAGCACGGGGGCTAAAAGCCCCCTTTTTTTATTTGTAAAAATCTATTATCCTTAAAACAAAAGGAGGTTATTATGGGTGTTGAAAGAGATAAGGTTATAGATTTTTTAAATTCTGTTTTTAAGGTTGAGGAGTGGAAAGACTCTTCAATGAATGGATTGCAGGTTGAGGGGGCTGATGAAGTAAGCGGAATTGCTTTGGGAGTTGATGCATGTTTAGAGTTGTTTGAAAAGGCAAAAAAAGAAAATATGAATTTTGTTGTGGTTCATCACGGTTTTTTCTGGGGAAAGGTTTTTCCTATTTCATCATTCTGGAAGGAGAGGTTTAAGTTTTTGCTTGAAAACGATATGTCCCTCTATGCCTGCCATTTGCCTATGGATGCAAATCCAACTTTGGGGCATAATGCCACAATTGCAAACAGACTTAATCTTTTAAATATTTCCCCCTTTGGAGAGTATCACGGGGATTATATTGGATTTTCTGGAGAGTTTGAAAATGAACTCAATATTGAAGAGGTTAAAGAAAAGCTTTCAAATTTATTTGATTATGGGGTAAGGATTTTTAAGTTTGGAAAGGAAAGTATAAAGAGAGTGGGGGTTGTTTCAGGGGATGCGGCCACTGAGGATATTTTAAAAGAATGTGCGGATAAAAATATTGACTTATTTATTACAGGGGAAACAAATCATGTGGCTTACCACATAATAAAAGAGTTGAAGCTGAATGTTGCATTTTGTGGACACTATGCAACCGAGAGATTTTCCCTGTTTGAGCTTGAAAAGATCTTAGAGGAAGAGTTTAATTTGCCTGTTAAGTTTTTTGAAATACCTACGGGAATGTGATATGCCTAAAACCACAGTTTCAGTCGTGTTAAGGCTTCTATGGTGGTTTTTAATGATATTTGGGGGTGCTGTTTTTTCAATTTACCATGATGTTAAATCAGAAAATCAGTTTTTCTCTCCAATTTTTCACCTTATTACTTTTCCAGTAGGTTTGATTTTAATAAGGCTTGCATTTAATGCCGCATCTGTTGGCGGAAGGGAATTAAAAAAAGGAAGAAGCGAGGGTACCCCAAGGCTTGAGACAGACAAACTTGTTACAACCGGAATTTATTCCTGTATGAGGCATCCAATGCTATTTGGTCTGGCTTTGCTTCCCATAGGCTGGTCACTTATTTTAGGAAGCCCACATTTTATCTTCTACCTTGCACCAATTGAGGCCTTAAGTGTAATTATTATGGTTTTTACCTTTGAAGAAATGGAGTGTGTTAAAAAATTCAATGGAGACTATATTGAGTACAGAAAAAAAGTTCCGCCAGTTTCTTTTAAAAAGAAATGCCTTTTATGGTTATTCTTTAAAAAGAAGCCTGAAAACTTTTAGTTTACAAAACTGTTTACAATGGATTTAAAGAAATACAAACCATCAGTGTTGCCTAAAATTTCTTCCATTGCCCTTTCTGGGTGAGGCATCATACCAAGAACATTTCCATTTTTGTTTACAATTCCGGCAATGTTTTCAATTGAGCCGTTTGGGTTTGATTCTTTGTTAACATTGCCTTTTTCGTCGCAGTATCTAAATACAATTTGATTGTTTTCTTTTAATTCTTTCAATGTTTTCTGGTCGCAAAAATAGTTCCCTTCTGCATGGGCAATAGGTATTTTTATAGGCCTTTCAGGTATCTGATTTGTAAAAACAAGGTCTCTGTTTTCACACTTTAAGTAAACCTCTTTGCATATAAAGTGCAAATTGGTATTTCTTAAAAGTGCACCAGGTAATAGATTTGCCTCTGTTAATATCTGAAATCCGTTGCAAATTCCTATTACCTTTCCCCCTTTTTCAGCAAAGTTTACGGTTTCTTCCATTGCAGGGGAGAATTTTGCCATTGCCCCGCACCTTAAGTAATCCCCATAAGAAAACCCGCCTGGAATTATAATGCAGTCTGGATTTTTAAGGTCTTTATCTTCATGCCATACAAAGTATGCTTCTTCTCCCATTACTGAGTTTATTGCATGGTATGCATCGTAATCGCAATTACTGCCGGGAAAAACTATTATTCCAAATCTTAATTTAGCCATATTACTCCTCAACCTTTACTTCATAACTTTCAATTACAGGGTTTGAAAGAAGTTTGTCAGCAAGTTTTTTTGCCTCTTCAATTGCTTTATTCTTTGGCAAATTACTTTCAAATTCAATTATTTTCCCTATCCTAAAGTTTTTAAATCCTTCAAATCCCATTTTTAAAGCAGATTTTTCAACTGCTTTCCCTTGCGGGTCAAGTACACCATTTTTCAGTCTCACCAATACCTGAATTTTCATACCTTCTCCTAATTATAGTTTTTCATCTTTTCAGCAAAGTTTTTCAATTTATTGTAAACAATTCCGTGCACTGAGTCTGGATTATTTATATCCCCTGCTTTTAGTCCTGTCAGTATTTCAATCCCTTCGTCAACAGTTTTTATTGCGTAAATGTGGAATTTCCCCTTTTTTACAGCGTTAATTACAGTTGGGCATAGGTTTAAATTTCTGACATTTTGATAGGGGATTATAACTCCCTGGTCTCCTGTTAATCCCCTCTCCCGGCAGACCTTGAAAAACCCTTCTATCTTCTGGTTAATCCCTCCTACAGGCTGTATTTCCCCGTGCTGATTAATTGAGCCTGTTACAGCAATGTTTTGTTTTAGAGGAATGTCCCCAATTGCGGAGAGTAAAACATATAATTCTGTTGAAGATGCTGAATCTCCGTCAACCCCTCCATAAGATTGTTCAAATGTAATAGACGCATTTATTGATAGTGGGAAGTCTTTTCCGTACTTGCCCTGAAGGTATCCCTGCAGTATTAAAACACCTTTATCGTGAATGCTTCCGCTTAATTCAGCCTCTCTTTCAATGTTTACAATACCATTATCTCCTAATGCAACCTGCGCTGTAATTCTTGTTGGTTTCCCAAATGAGTGAAATTCATAATCATAAACAGATAATCCGTTAATAACCCCCACCTTTTCACCTTCAGTATCAACCATAATGAAGCCATTGTTTATTTCTTCAAGAATTTCTTCTTCAAAAAGGTTGTATCTGTGAATTTTATTGAATACTGCCTCTTCCACATGCTTTTCATTTACAATTTGTGAATCTTTACTTCTGGCGACAAAGCTTGCCTCTCTCATAATGTCTGCAATAAGGTGAAACCTTGCTGTAAACTTTTCTCTATCCCCTGAAAGCCTTACACTTTCGTTTAGTATTTGCAAAATAGCCTTTTTTGAAAAGGGCAGGAGCTTTTCTTCGTCAATTATCTTTTTTAAAACCCTTAAATAGTCTTCAAGGTTTTTATCATTGATGTCAATTACGGGAGAGAATTCGCTTAATACTTTAAAGATTTTTTTAAATTCGTCGTCCATTTTGTAAAGTGTATAGTAAATCTTTTCATCCCCTAAAATAATTACCTTTAATGAAATTGGTACTGGTTCTGGTTTTAAAGAAACGGTGTGTAAAAATGTTTGCTCTGCTTTTTCAATTTCTAATAAGCTATTTTTTAATGTTCTTTTAAGCTTTACCCAGACATCTACCCCTTCCTGAAATATATCATTTGCGTTGAGAACAAGGTATCCCCCGTTTGCTTTAAGTATTGAGCCCGGACGGATATCCATAAAGTTAACAACCTGTTCTTTTCCAAAACTTAAGTGTGAGTCAATTGTACCAAAGAGATTTTGCTTTGAAGGAGAGATTTCAGTAACAATGGGAGCACCGTTAAGGTTTCCGTTGTCAACAATAAGGTTTACTGAAAAGTCTTCTAATTTCAGGCTTAAATTTTCTTTTTCTTCATCCATAATTGAATCTAATAGTTGATAGAAGTTGTTTTCAAAGTAATTTAAAATGTCTTTTGTGTACTCCTCTATTTCTTTGCCAACTTTTTCTATAACCTTTAAAAGAAATTTTTCAACAGTGGGAATTACGGCCTGTTTGTTAAATTTGAGAAGTTCAGCATGTAGTTTTTCTTGATTCTCCTCTATTTTTGAATAAATATATTGAAGCTTATCAATTAACTCTTCCCTTACTTTTAAGATTTTTTGTAAATCTTTTTCTTTTAACTTTCCCTCAGCTACAAGGTTTCTAACAGAGTCAATAGGGTAAACTTTATTGTTGATTACAGGGTATACATCAGCTTTCACCCCACCTTCAATTTTTACAACTTTAAACCCTTTTTTAGCAGTCTCTTTTTCAAATTCAAGAAGAAGTTTGTTCTCTAATTCATTGCATTTTGAAACAATTTTTTTAGAGCCTTCTTTGTATTCATTGCTTTCAAAAATTTTAGGCAGGGTTGTAGCTAATTCTTTTTTAAATTTCTCCATTTCTGAAACAAACTTTTTCCCTTTTCCTGGCTGAAGCTTTATTAGCTTAGGTTGAAGTTTGTTTTTAAAGTTCTGCACATAGCATAAATCTTGAGGCGTTTTTTTTCCTGTTGCGAATTTGTCTAAAAATGTTTTTATTGTTGTCATTTTCCCTGTGCCTGAAAGGCCTGTAACAAATATGTTGTACCCTGGGGCATCCATAGAAAGCCCAAATTCAAGGGCTTTCATTGCCTTAGGCTGTCCAATTATTTCTCTTGTTGGGGTTATGTCATCTGTAGTATTAAAGTTTAGTTTTTTAGAAGAGATAGTCCATTTTAGGTTTTTGGGGGTTAGTTTTTCCATTTAAGCTCCTATAAATTGTTTTTGCCTTTTCCCTATTTGTAACATTCTTTTAAGAGGAATTAAAGCCTTTTCCCTTATTTCTTCGCTGACCTTTACTTCAGTTTGTTCTAAAGCCAGTGCCTCGTAAACATGCTGCAATTTTGTTTTTTTCATATTAACACACATAAGTTTAGGGGAAGCAATTACTATTAGTTTATCCTTAACTTCTTTCTGTATTCTATGTCTCATTCCTTCTTCGGTAACTAAGATTACAGTTTTTTTATCGGTTTTTTTTGCTTCTTCAATCATCTTTGATGTTGAGCAGGCAATATCGCAGGCTTCCACAACTTCAGGCCTGCATTCAGGGTGGCAAATAACAAATGAGTTATCGTAAATTGCCTTTATTCTTAAAATATCTTCAACATTTACCCTGTGGTGAACTGTACAGTGTCCATCCCAGAGAATAAGTTTTTTGTTTGTATGTTCCTGAACAAAAGAGCCTAAGTTTGAGTCTGGAATAAATATAACTTTGTCTGAATCTATTGA
Organism: Thermotomaculum hydrothermale; assembly: GCF_016592575.1. Classification (NCBI taxonomy): domain Bacteria; kingdom Pseudomonadati; phylum Acidobacteriota; class Holophagae; order Thermotomaculales; family Thermotomaculaceae; genus Thermotomaculum; species Thermotomaculum hydrothermale. Next base: position 361,010 of record NZ_AP017470.1, read on the forward strand.
ATTTACAACATCAACTGCGTTTGAGGATGTGCAGCAGTAATCACTCTCAGCCTTAACCTCAACGGAAGAGTTGATATATGTGACAACAGGTATTCTAGGGTAACTTTTTTTTAAAGCCTTTACATCTTCTGCCTTTATTGTGTCTGCAAGAGGGCAGCCTGCATCCTCAACAGGAAGGAGAACCTTCTTTTCAGGGGAGAGGATTGCTGCTGATTCAGCCATAAACCTTACACCGCAAAAAACTATTATTTCTGCGTCAGCCTCTTTCCCTATCTTTGCAAGTTCAAAGGAATCTCCAACAAAGTCGGCAATTTCCTGAACCTCTTTTACCTGATAGTTGTGGGCTAAAATTACCGCATTTTTTTCTTTTTTTAGTTTTTCTATCTCATTTCTTATATCAAATGCCATTCCTCACTCCAGGATAGTATTGTCTATTAGCCTTGTTTTTCCAAAATAAACAGCAAGTGCCAGCACGCTCTTTTTCCCTAACTTATCAATTGGAGACATTGTGGTATAGTCCACAATCTCAACATAGTCAATTTTAGCCAGATTAAAAGATTTTACAACCTTTTCAACCTCTTTTTTTATGGTTTTTGCATCTCTTTCTCCCTGCTTAAATAACTCTTCACCCTTTTTAATTCCTTTATAGAGTGCTATTGCCTGTTTTCTTTCTTCAGGGGATAGGTAAACATTTCTTGAAGACATTGCAAGACCGTCTTCCTCTCTCACAATAGGGCATATATGCATTTTTATATCAAGGTTAAAGTCCTTAATCATCTGTTCAATTATCCTTGCCTGCTGTATATCTTTTTGTCCAAAGTAGGTGTTGTCAGGTTTGGTTATATTGAAGAGTTTAAGGACAACAGTCATTACTCCCTTAAAGTGCCCAGGCCTCTTTGCTCCGCATAAGTGTTTGTCAAGCCCTTCAGTTACAACATAGGAAGAGTAGTTTTCTGGATACATTTCTTCGGGGGTGGGATAGAAAATTATGTCTGTTCCAACCTCTTTTGCTAATTTCTCATCCCTCTCAAAATCTCTTGGATACCTGTCTAAATCTTCGTTTGGGCCGAATTGAATAGGGTTTACAAAAATGCTTAATATGACAATATCATTTTCTTCTCTTGCTTTTCTTAAAAGGGAAAGGTGTCCCTCGTGAAGGTAGCCCATTGTGGGGACAAAACCAACTTTTTTATTTGAGGGGATTTCTTTTCTAAGTTTTTTCATCTCATCAACTGTTTTTGCTATATGCATTTAAGGCCTCCTTTGTCTTTAAGGGCTTTTAAAATCTCTTCAGAAATATGGGTTACATTGTCTTTGCCTGGAAATTCGTTTTCTTTAACAGCTTTAACATAATTTTCTACTCCATTTTTCATTACTTCCCCGGCATTTTCAAACTGCTTTACAAATTTAAAGTAGCAGGGTTCAGGAATTGACAACATATCATGAAAGACAAGCACCTGTCCGTCACAGAATCTCCCTGCCCCTATTCCTATTGTTGGACAGGAAACTGATTCAGTAATTACCTTTGCCAACTCTTCAGGTATGCCTTCAAGGACAATGGCAAAAACGCCAGCCTGGTCAAGAAGAATTGCATCTTTTAAAATTTGTTTGGCGCTTTCAGCTGTTTTTCCCTGAATCTTAAACCCCCCGAAAAGGTTAACTGACTGCGGGGTTAAGCCTACATGCCCCATTACGGGGATCCCAGCATTTAAAATTGCTTTGATTTTGTCTATATGATTTTCTCCCCCTTCCAATTTAACCGCGTCCATTCCCCCTTCTTGAATTATCCTTCCAGCATTTTTAACCGCTTCTTCCACAGAGGTTTGGTAAGACATAAATGGCATATCTCCCACCTTTAAGGCATATTGAGAGCATCTTGAAACTGCTTTTGAATGGTGGATTATATCGTCAACTGTAACCTCAAGTGTTGTTGGGTAACCTAAAAGCACCATTCCAACAGAATCACCAACAAGGATAATATCAATTCCAGCACTTTCCACAATTTTTGTTGTGGGGCAATCGTAGGATGTAATCATTGCTATTTTTTCTTTGTTTTTCATGGAATAAATTTTGGGGGCTGTAATCTTCTTTTTCATTTTCTCTCCTTTCTCTCCTGCAAGTTACCTTGCTCGGAGTAAAGTCTTTTTTAAAAACTTTTTTTGCCTGCCACTCCTTAATTTAAGGATGTGGCGGATTGTAAAGGTTAATACCGGGTCTTACATTATCCATAAAATTTACAATACTATCTAAAGTTTCATCATCAAAGCCTTTGTTTATGTTTTGTATTTCAAAAAATATTAATGGTATTCCTCTAATTTTTGAATAGTGGTTGTAATAAACCTTTAAAAGCCCTTCAATATATTCCAGTGAAATTCTTTCCTCTCCGTTTTTAGGATTTTCTTTGATTTTTTTAAGAATATTTTTTGGAGAGGAGTATAGAAAGACAATTAAATCATAATTGATAGGAATTGGGGTTGATAGCATTTCATATATTTTTTCAAAAACTACAAGTTCCTGGTCGTTTAATGTATAGGTGGCATAGATCTTTGATTTTTCAATTGAAAATGTAAAGATAGAGCGATTAGGCCTATACAGGTCGGATACCATAATTGTATTTAATTGCTTATACCTCTGAATTAAAAAGGAAAGTTCTGTTAATAGCGCATTTCTTTCAATATCCCTGTAAAAAAAATCCAATAAATGAGTGGGAATTGATTGAATATCTGATATTAATGTGTAGTGTAATCTTTCCGATAGCTTTCTTGCCAGCTCTTTTTTTCCTGTTTTTGGCAAGCCGTCAATTAGAATATTTTTATAAATTACAGTCATTTTCACCTTCCCAACTAAATTATATCAGAAAAAAAAGGGAGAAGATTTTTTTGATTTTTATCAAAAAAAAATACTTTTTATTAATTTTAAAATTAGAAAAAATTGTTTCTAAGCTATATATTTATGTTAGAATAATTTTAAAAGGAAAATGTTTATTATCTTAGGAGGAGGGTTTTATGGATGTAACTATTCTTTCGAGATTGCAGTTTGCAGTCGCGACGTATTTTCACTTTCTTTTTGTCCCTTTAACTTTAGGATTGGTCTGGTTGCTTGTATGGATGGAAACAAAGTATGTTAAAACCGGGGATGAAGAGTACAAGAAAATGGCAAAGTTCTGGGGTAAGATTTACTTAATTAACTTTGCTATAGGGGTAGTAACCGGTATTACTCTTGAATTTCAGTTTGGTACAAACTGGTCACGCTACTCTCAGTATGTAGGAGATGTTTTTGGCTCATTGCTTGCTATTGAAGCAACAGTAGCATTCTTTTTAGAATCAACCTTTATTGCTGTATGGGTATTTGGCTGGGATAAATTGTCCAAAAAGATGCATGCACTTGCTATCTGGCTTGTTGCAATTGGTACAAATGTTTCCGCAATATGGATTTTGACTGCAAATGCATGGATGCAGCATCCTGTTGGATATGTTATTAGAAATGGAAGGGCAGAGTTAACAGACTTTGCAGCAGTTGTATTTCAACCTTATGTCTGGCTTAAATTTACCCATCAGATTACTGCTGCAATGACTCTTGCAGGGTTCTTTGTTGCTGGTGTTAGTGCTTACCACTTAATGAGAGGAAGCAATGTTTCCTTTTTTAAAAAATCTTTTAAAATGGCTATAACCTATGCGTTAATTGCCTCAATTCTCGTAGTGGCTATAGGTCATGAGCATGCAGCAGAAGTTGCTAAAACTCAGCCTACAAAATTAGCTGCGATGGAATCGTTATGGGAAACAAAGACTAATGCACCTATCTATTTACTATTGTGGCCAGATGCGGATAATGAGAAAAACGCTGTGGAAGCATTGCCTATTCCCGGAATGTTAAGTTTGCTTGCCTTTCATTCAACTTCGGCAGAGGTTAAGGGTTTAAAAGATTTTCCAAAGGATGAAAGGCCACCTGTTCTTCCTACTTTTTTGAGTTTCAGGCTTATGGTGGGATTGGGTTTCCTGTTTATTCTACTTACTTTATACGGTTTCTGGAAGAGGGATGAGATAGAGAATCATCCGCTGTTCTTAAAGATAATATTATATTCAGTTCCTTTGACATATTTAGCTATACTTTTGGGCTGGACTTTGGCTGAGGTAGGAAGACAACCGTGGATTGTTTACGGTTTAATGAAGGTTAAGGATGCAGTTTCCCCAACTATATCCTCAACTCAGGTTCTTGTGTCTTTGATTGCTTTTACTCTTGTTTATACATTGCTTGGCATTGCAGATTTTTATCTAATTTTCAAAACTGCCAAGCAAGGGCCTAAGGCTTAAGGAGGTGGCGTTATGATCTGGCAGGTAATATGGTTTATTCTCTGGGCTGTTTTATGGGCAGTATATTTTACGCTTGATGGTTTTGATTTAGGGTTAGGCTCACTGTTGCCGGTTCTGGCAAAAAACGAAAATGAGAAGAGAATTATATATAATGCAATGGGGCCTTTCTGGGATGGAAATGAAGTATGGCTTATAACAGCAGGTGGTGCTACATTTGCTGCTTTCCCAAAAACATATGCAATTATGTTTTCATGCCTCTATACACCTTTGCTTCTTATACTTTTTGCGCTTATTTTAAGAGGGGTTGCATTTGAATTTAGAAGCAAACACGATTCTGATGGCTGGAGAAAAATCTGGGATTATTGTCTTGTATTTGGTAGCTTTCTCCCGGCTCTTCTTTTTGGAGTTGCTTTTGCAAATATTTTTCAGGGAATCCCTTTTGATGCAAACGGAATGTATCACGGAAACACTTTGAAACTTTTAAATCCTTACGGGCTTGTCGGTGGGATTTTGTTTGTGCTTCTTTTTATGATGCATGGAAGTTTGTGGCTCTGGGCTAAATCAGAGGGAGACCTTGCTCAAAGGGCAAAAGAGATAGCAGACAAACTCTGGAATGCAGTTCTGGTTTTTGCCGTTATTTTCCTTATCTACTCTTATGTAGCCACAAAACTCTGGGATAATTACTTTAAGCATCCTTTGCTTTTTGTAATTCCTTTAATAGCGGTAATTGCACTTATTATGGTTAAGGTTTACCTTGTTAAAGGAGAAAACTGGAAAGGCTGGTTTGCCTCTTCATTGACAATCCTTTTTACAACATTCTGGAGCATTGCTGGATTGTTCCCGAACCTCTTTCCATCAAGCATTGACCCAAATGCAAGTCTTACCATTTACAATTCATCTTCATCAGAGTTAACTTTAAAGATAATGACGGTTGTTGCGGTAATTTTTGTGCCTCTTGTGTTATTTTATCAATTCTGGGCATACAAAACCTTTTCCCATACTGTTACAGAAAAGGATCTTGAGTCTGACGAAGCTTATTAAAAGAGTCGACATTTTATGTTGTTTTTGACGGAGGGTTTTCCCCTCCGTTTTTTTATAATTTTATTGTTCTGTTGGTGTTTTCAATAACTTTCTGTTCTATCTCCTGAGTGTCGTATCCACTTTGTTTGTCAAGTTCGCCAATCATATCCTCTCTAATTTTAATTGTAAGTTTTGCCAGTGCTTTTGAAAGTTCGTCCTCGTCTTTATCATCAATTTTTTTATCTGTATACGATTTTTCAAAAATCTTCAAAAAGTTTGTGTACTCAATAAGTACATTAGGGCTTGCAACAGTGGCAAGTCTATGGGTCAGAAATTGAAGTTTAATAATGTCTTTGTGCTCAAGGTTTCTTTTTAAAATAATAGATTCAATATAATTGATTAAATCCAGGTAGGTATTTGACTTTAAATCAAGGTATTTTATACTCTGTTCCTTTTTTAGTTCTACTTCTGTCTGTTTGTTTAACAATGTGGCTGTGATTAGAATGGTGGCTATGGTACCTAAAAAGATAAGTACAATTTCCTGGGTAAAAGGTGTTTGATCTGTAACTTTGTAAGCATATCTTAAAAAAAAGTACCCTCCAATAATTGTAATTGATGTTAAAACCATAAAGACAATGTTTTCCATAAAAAGTTTTTTCATTTTATCACCTCTTTATTTTTTATTTACAATAACAGATAAGGATATTTATTTAAAGCGCAAATCTTTGAAATAAATTTAATAAAGAAATTTTATAACATTGTTATCAAATTTTTGAAATTTTTAATAAATTTTTATTTTTTTAATTTATTTAGATTTTTTTTGAGTATTTTTATAGAAAACTTTGTGTTTTGTTTTTTTAAATCTTTTTTTGTTTGAAAATAGAATAACTTAAATCTTGACAAAAAAGTAGAATAAGCATATATTAGCACTTGAATGTGTTGAGTGCTAATTTTAAAACTATAAATAAGGAGGGAGAGACATGAAAATTAAACCTTTATATGACAGGGTGCTTGTTAAGAGAAAAGAGCCGAAAGAAGAAATTAAAGGCGGCATTATTATTCCTGATACCGCTAAAGAAAAACCTCTTGAAGCTGAAGTTATTGCTGTTGGTGATGGCAGGGTAAATGAGGATGGAAAGAAATTTCCTTTAACAGTAAAGGTAGGCGACACTGTTTTAATCGGTAAATACGCTGGTACTGAAATTAAGATTGATGACGAAGAATACCTCATTATGAGGGAAGATGAAATACTTGCGATAGTTGAAAAGTAAAAAATTAATATAAAAGGAGGAATGTTATGGCAAAGAAGATAGTTTTTGGTGATGAAGCGAGACATGCTGTTTTAGCCGGTGTTGAAAAGCTTGCTGATGCTGTTCAGGCAACTTTAGGTCCTAAGGGAAGGAATGTTTTAATTGAGAAAAAATTCGGTTCTCCTCTTTCAACAAAAGATGGTGTAACCGTTGCAAAGGAAATAGAGCTTGAAGACCCTCAGGAAAATGTAGGTGCTCAGCTTGTTAAAGAAGTTGCTTCCAAAACCTCTGATGTTGCAGGAGATGGTACAACCACTGCAACTGTTCTTGCAAGGGCAATTTACAAAGAAGGTATTAAAGCAATTGTTGCAGGTGCAAACCCAATGGATTTAAAGAGGGGAATTGATAAGGCTGTTGAAGAGGTTGTAAAAGGCCTTAACGAAATGGCAATTGAAGTAAGGGGAAGCGAAGATATTGCAAAGGTAGGAACCATTTCTGCAAACAACGATGAGGAAATTGGTAAAAAGATTGCAGAAGCAATGGAAAAGGTTGGAAGAGACGGTGTTATCACTGTTGAAGAAGGAAAAGGCCTTGAAACAACTGTTGAAGTTGTTGAAGGTATGCAGTTTGATAGAGGATTCCTCTCTCCTTACTTTGTGACTGATGCTGAAAAGATGGAAGTTGTTTTTGAAAATCCTTATATCCTTATCCACGAAAAGAAAATCTCAAATATGAAAGAATTGCTTCCTGTTTTAGAGCAGGTGGTAAAAACAGGAAAGCCATTGCTTATAATTGCAGAAGATATTGAAGGCGAAGCACTTGCCACACTTGTTGTTAACAAGTTAAGAGGTGTGTTAAATGTTGCAGCTGTTAAGGCTCCTGGTTTTGGCGATAGAAGAAAGGCAATGCTTGAAGATATCGCTATCCTGACAGGTGGCCAGGCAATTACAGAAGATTTAGGTGTTAAGCTTGAAAATGTTACCCTTGACATGTTAGGTACTGCTAAAAAGGTTGTAATTGACAAAGAGAACACAACAATTGTTGAAGGCGGTGGTTCTTCAGACGCTATTATGGCAAGAGTAAAACAGATTAAGGCTCAGATTGAACAGACAACTTCAGATTACGATAGGGAAAAATTACAGGAAAGGCTTGCTAAATTAGTTGGCGGTGTAGCAGTAATTAAGGTAGGTGCTGCAACTGAAACCGAAATGAAAGAGAAAAAGGCAAGGGTTGAAGATGCTATGCATGCAACCAAGGCTGCTGTTGAAGAAGGTATTGTTCCTGGCGGTGGCGTGGCTCTGTTAAGGCAGTTAGATAGAGTTGAAAAAATTGACGTTAAAGGTGACCAGAAGTTAGGTGTTGATATAATCAAGAAGGCATTGTCAGCTCCTTTAAGGGCAATTGCGGCAAATGCTGGACAGGAAGGCTCACTTGTTGTAAAAGAAGTGCTTAAAGGTGAAGGTTCATTTGGTTACAACGCTGCAACCGATACTTACGAAGATTTAATGAAGGCAGGGGTAATTGATCCTGTTAAGGTTACAAAGAATGCACTTGTCAATGCTGCATCAGTTGCAAGTGTAATGCTTACAACCCAGTGTGTAATTACCGAAATTCCTGAAAAAGAGAAACCAATGCCTGGTGCAGGTGGCATGGATATGGGTGGAATGTACTAATTTGCTAACTTATAAAAGATTAAAGCCCCGAGAAATCGGGGCTTTTTTTATTGAAATTTCCCGTAAATAAATTCGCCGCATTTAGGGCATTTATTTTCTTTCAATTCAGAAAATGTTAGGTTAAAGTAATGCCTTTTTATTAAAGCCTCACCACACTTTGGGCAATAGGTGGTACTACCTTCTAAATCAAGGATATTTCCTGTATATACAAACTTAAACCCTAAATCAATAGCCAATTTTCTGAATTTTACAAGTGTTTCAGGGCGGGTGCTTTGATAATCAATCATTTTATAAGTGGGGTAAAAAGCACTTAAATGCCATGGGATTTCATTGGATATCTGCAAAAGGGATTTTGCAGTTTCTAAAAAATATTCATCATTATCATTAACTTCAGGAATTATTAAGGTTGTAACTTCTGTTATTACTCCGGAATGATAGAGGGTTTTAATTGTTTCAAGCACAGGTTTTGCTTTTCCTCCTGCAATTTTGCGATACAGCGAATCTTCGTGAAATTTAAAGTCAATATTTGCAGCGTCAATAAAGGGTATTAACTCCTTTAATGGTTCTTTGGTTATGTATCCGTTTGAAACAATTGAGCAATAAAGCCCCTCTTTTTTAGCGATTTTTGCTGTATCAAGCATATATTCAAAGAAGATTGTTGGCTCTGTATATGTAAAAGTAATATGTTTAATATTTTCTGAAATTGCTATTTTTACAACCTCTTCTGGGGGGATTTTTCTTGTAAAATCAAATATGCTTTCGTCAATCTGGGAAATTGTGTGGTTTTGACAGTTCAGGCAATGAAAGTTGCAACCTGGTGTTGCTATTGAGAGAGTTCTTGCACCGGGGGAAAAATGGTACAGAGGTTTTTTTTCAATAGGGTCTATGTGCATTGCAATTATGTTTTGGTATGAAAGAGAATAAAGGATGCCGTTAATATTCTTTCTGACCCTGCATATTCCTGTTTGCCCCTCTTTTAGAGTGCAATAATGGGGGCATAGGGTGCACCTTACTTTTTTATTTTCAAGTTTTTCGTAGTATTTTGCCTCAAACATAAAAACCTCTTATTTAAAATTTAAGTATTTAAAAAAAAATGGCAAGTAATTAAGAATAAATTAGGGCATTGCACAATATACTATCTATTACCCTTGAAATTTTAGCATAAAACCTTATACAATAAATTATCCAAACAAAGGGGGTTATATGGCTATTACTGAGAAATTAAAAAAGGTTTTTGTTAAAGATACAAAAAAGATAAATAAATGCCTTTTTCCTGCAGCAGGTTATGGAACGAGGTTTCTTCCTGCAACAAAGGCAATGCCTAAAGAAATGCTTCCTATAGTTAACAAACCGTTAATTCAGTATGGTGTTGAAGAGGCGCTTGAGGCAGGAATTACAAATATGGCAATTGTAACAGGCAGGGGTAAAAGGGCTATTGAAGACCACTTTGATATTGCTTATGAGTTAGAAAGCCAGATTAAGGGTACTGATAAAGAGTCTCTTTTAGAAGATATAAAGGCAGTAATTGATAGGTGTGTCTTTACCTACACAAGGCAGATTGAAATGAAGGGTTTGGGACATGCTGTTTTAACAGGAAAACCTTTAATTGGAGATGAACCATTTGCAGTAATTCTTGCTGATGATTTGTGTTTCAGTGATAATTCTGCTGTTTTGAAGCAGATGGTTGATGTTTATGAAAAATATGGGGTATGCGTTGTTGCAGTCCAGGAAGTAGATATGGAAGATATTTCAAAGTACGGAGTAATAAAGGGGAAAGAGGTGGAGGAGAGGATTTTTAAGGTTGAATATATGGTAGAAAAACCTTCCAAAGAAGAAGCTCCGTCAAACCTTGCGGTAATTGGGAGGTATATTTTAATCCCTGAAATATTTGACATTCTTGAAACATTGCCACCGGGGAAAAATGGTGAAATTCAATTAACTGATGCTTTGCTCAAACTTGCTGAGAAGGGAAAAGTTTTTGCCTATAAATTTAAGGGAAAAAGGTTTGATTGTGGAAGTGTCCAGGGATTTGTTGAGGCTACAAACTTTTTTTACGAGAGAATGAAAAATTGATTGAAAGAAGATTAATTAACTTTTATACATCAAGGCTTTTTACTTTTCTTGTTTTTTTCCTGGTAATTTTTATTTTTAATGCATTTAAAGAACAGCAGGGAAAGAGTATTTTACCTGTAGCATTGGCTATTGTACTTTATGGAGTTATCAACTTTGTTTATTATAGAATTAAAAAATTAAGGGAAAAAATTGTTCCAATACTTGTTCTTGATGCAATCTTTATTTCATTAATTGTGTTTTTCACTGGCGGGGTAAAAAGTAATTTTCATATCCTTTATTTAATTCTTATTGTTTTTGCAGGATTTTATGTGGAAACAATTCACCTTTATTTTCTGGCAACTGTTTCGGTTATTTGTTTTATGCTAACTGTTGCTTTAACCTTTTTTATTCATTCAAATCAATTTGGATTATCCAGTTTTTACTCTATTTCTTATCCCGTTGCAGTTTATTTTGTGGCAATATATGCAATTGCTTTAATCATTACCAGGATAAACAAAAGAGCTAAAAAACTGAAGTATGAATTAATTAAAAAAGAGAAAGAGATTGAGAAAGTAACAAGGTTAAAAAATAAAATTGTTGATACAATTACAAGCGGAATTATAACTACTGACGAGAATTTAAAGATAAATTACATAAATCCTCAGGGGGAAAATTTTCTAAAAAAGATTTATCCCGATAAGAAGATTTTAGGCATTAATTTAAAAGAATTGTTCCCTGTTCATGATTTTGTTGATAGACTTGATTTTCTCGATAGATATGTGGTTGAAATAAAAGACAGACTATTTGGAGTCAGTATTGTTAAACTTTTTTCAGATAATAAGTTTAACGGATTGCTTGTGGTTTTCCAGGATTTAACCGAGATAAAAAAAATGGAAAAAAAGGCTCAGTTTAAAGACAAAATGAGTGAGTTAGGTGAACTTTCAGCCTCTTTTGCACATGAGTTTAGAAATTCCCTTGCATCTATAAAAGGTGCGATTCAACTGTTAAAAGAGGGTAAAGAGATGGATACAGAACTAATTCAAGTTGTTGAAAATGAAATAAACAGGTTGTCTAACGAGATAAATGATTTTTTGAGATTTGCAAGGAAGGATTATCAGAGTCCTGAGTATTCTTATATTCTCCCTCTTATAAGGGAAATTATTGAAGATTTTAAAACTCGGCTTGATAAGTCTATAAGGTTTGAATATGTTGAAGAAATAGGAGAAAAAACAAAAGTTTTCTTTGAATCAGTAAGGCTTAAAAAGGTTTTTTTTAATCTTTTAATGAATGCATTAAAAGCTCTTGAGCAAGCAGAGGAAAAGAAAATTGTTGTCAGATTATATGAAAAAAGACAATATATAATTTTTGAAGTGGAAGATAGTGGTGTTGGAATAAAGGACATAGACAAGTCAAAGATTTTTGAGCCTTATTACTCGGGGTTTTCCAAAGGAATTGGGATAGGGCTTGCACTTTCAAAGACTTTTATTGATGAGATGGATGGGAAAATTGATTTTGATTCTGAAGAGGGGAAAGGCTCTATTTTTAGAGTTTATCTATTAAAAGAGGGTGAAAATGGAAGGTAGAATCCTTGTAGTTGAAGACGAACATAATTTACTTCTTGTGGTGAAAAGAGCTCTTTCAAATTTAAATTGTGAGGTTGAGACAGCAACAAACGCGTCAATTGCTCAGGAATATGTTTTAAAGAAAGATTTTGACCTGATAATTTGTGATATAAAGCTTCCGGGAATGAGTGGGATTGAATTTCTTAAATGGGTTAGGGACAAGGGGATTGACTCGGAGTTTATAATTATGACTGCTTTTGCCACAACAGACACGGCAATTGAAGCGTTGAGGATGGGAGCTTGCGATTACCTGATTAAACCATTTAGCATTGACGAATTGAGGCTAATTGTTAAACGAACCCTTGATGTTAGAAGATTAAAAAAAGAAAACATACTGCTTAAAACTCAGGTTTTTCAGGATGTTAAAGAGATTGGATTAATCGGGGAAAGCGAAAAAATAAAAAAGGTAGTTAATCTTGTAAAAAAGGTTGCCCCTACAGATGCCACTGTTTTGATAACAGGAGAAAGCGGGGTGGGGAAAGAGCTTGTTGCAAAAGCAATTCATTTAAACAGTTTAAGAAAAGACAATAAATTTCTTTCTTTAAACTGTGCAGCCCTGCCTGAAACATTACTTGAATCTGAATTGTTTGGCTATGAAAAAGGGGCATTTACAGGGGCTGAAAAAGATAAACCGGGATTGTTTGAAATGGCTAATAAAGGTACTTTGTTTTTAGATGAAATAGGGGAAATGCCTTTACAGATGCAGGCGAAGCTTTTAAGGGTTTTACAAGATTTCAAGATAAGACGGTTAGGTGGTAGAGAGGATATTAGTGTAGATGTAAGAATAATTTGCGCTACAAACAGGGATATTGAAAAAGAAGTAAAAGAGGGAAAATTTAGAGAGGACCTGTATTACAGGATAAATGTTTTTCATATTCCAATTCCACCATTAAGGGAGAGGAGGAGTGATATTCCTATCCTTTTAAATTATTTTGTGGATAAATTTTCCAGAAAGTTAGGGATAAAAAAGCCTAATGTTTCAAAAGAATTTTTAAATTATCTTGAAAATTACCATTTTCCGGGGAATGTGAGGGAATTAGAAAACATTGTTGAAAGGGCTTTAACAATAATGGAAGGGGATACCTTACTTCCATCGCACTTGCCGGAAAAGATTTTAACCTCTCAAAATTTTGTGCAGGAAAAGTTTGAAGTCCCTGAAGAAGGAGTTGATATTGAAAAAATCCTTGACGGTATAAGGCTTCAATACATGGAAGAGGCAATGAAAAAAACCGGTGGGAAAATGAAAGATGCTGCAAAGCTTTTAAATATGAGTTTTCGTTCTTTTAGATATTATTATCATAAATTGAAAAAAGATTAATAGAAAAACAAGCGAATCTTTTTAACTCCTTTATTTTTTTAGAGTATAAAACCCTTTCAAAATAAAGGCTTACTGGTATAATAGATTTACAGGTGAACTATGGATAAAAATGTAGAGAATAAAGAGAAAAAAATTCCGGCATATCTCAGGTATTGGGGGTTAAAGAAAAATCCCTTTGCACTTGCCCCAGATCCTGACATGATGTATATGAGCAGGCAGCATCAGGAATGCTTATTGCGCCTTAAATTTACTGTTGTATCTGGCAAGGGAGGAGCTCTCTTAATCTCTGAAAATGCAGGGGATGGGAAAACAACACTGTTGAAAAAGTTTATGGAAACCATAAAAGAGGATGTTGGAACCGAGGTTAAAATAGCCTTTTTAGACCATCCAACATTATCTGTAAATGAAATGCTTGCTGAAATTGCAAGGCAGTTTGGAGTTGAGGGAATTGATGTTACAAATAAGATAAGTATTTTAAACTCAATGAAACAAAAATTGAAAGAATTAAAAGATAACGGATACAAAAATGTTGTTATTATTGACGAAGGACAGATGCTTGCCAACAACCCTGAAATGCTTCAGGAGTTAAGGATTTTAATGAACCTTGTTCACGAGGGAGAGTTTCTTTTAAGCTTTATACTATCAGGCCAGAAGCCGCTTGAGCCTGCAATTAGGAATATGCCTGAATTCTGGCAAAGGCTTCCTGTAAGGTTTTTTTTGAGAAACCTTGATTACTCTGACACAAAAAGGCTAATTCAACACAGGATTAAAATGGCTGGTGGAGATGCAAGTAAAATATTTTCCGAAACCGCTTACAAGGGGATTTACAACTTTTCTGAAGGTACCCCAAGGGTAATTCTTTCTATTGCAGACCTTGCCCTTGTTATAGGCCATTCAATGTATTCTAAAAAGATTGATTTTGCGGAAATATCCCAGGCGGCAGGGGACATGAATAAGGGGGGAGAAAGTTATCACTACTTCAAATATCTTGACGATGAAACTGTGGATAAGCTTGAAGAGGAAAAAATAAAATGCCCATTCTGCAACACTTTTATTGATAAAGATTTAGTTTACTGTCCCAATTGCAATTCTCTTGTTAATAAAGATGAAAACCAGAAAATGTACAAGTGTGATAGTTGTGGAATGTTAAACCTTGAAGGCCAGATGTTTTGCTCTTTTTGTGGTAATCTTCTTTTAAAAATGTGTCCTCAATGCGGATTTCACAACCCTGTGGGAAGAAAATCCTGTGAAGGGTGTGGCTATATATTTGGTGATAATGGCGGGACAAAGAATATGCTAAAACAGTTTAAAAACAGTATAATTACAAACTTTTCTAAATATACAGATGTATCAGAAGTAAAGCATATGTTTTCAAACGAAGAGCCTTTAATGCTTGTTAAGCCTAAATTAACTTTTAAAGGCTTTTCTCCAAATTTTAAATACATTGATGGAGGAACAAAGCAAATAAAAAACTTTCACTGTTCTTTTATTCTTACAACCGGTGGGATTTCCTTTTTGGGGAAAAAAGATTCTTTTTACATTCCATTTCACCAGATTGAAAAGATAGAAACAACAGTTGAGAAAAAGCCAAGGTTTATTGTAAGAATCAGAAATTCAGAGAAACGGATATTATTTACTCTGCCGTTTAGAGACTCTCAAAAATCGCAGTTAATAATTATCTTGAATAAATACTTATCGGGATTAAAGGAGGTTTTATGACAAAGTATGTTTATTATTTTACTAAGGGCGGAGCGGAAGGCAACGCAAAAATGAAGGATTTATTAGGCGGTAAGGGAGCCAACCTTGCTGAAATGTGCAATATAGGGATTCCTGTACCCCCAGGGTTTACCATAACAACAGAAGCCTGCGTTTACTATTACAAAAATGGGGGGAAATACCCTGAAGGGCTTGAAGAACAGGTAAGGGAAAACCAAAAAAGGCTTGAGGAAGAGACTGGGAAAAAGTTTGGTGACCCTGAAAATCCTCTATTAGTATCTGTCCGTTCAGGGGCAAGGGTTTCAATGCCCGGGATGATGGATACAATACTCAATTTAGGATTAACAGATGAAGCTGTTAAAGGTCTTGCGAAGGTTTCAGGAAATGAAAGATTTGCATACGACTCTTACAGAAGGTTTATTCAAATGTTTGGTAATGTTGCAATGAAAATCGATTCCTCTCATTTTGAGCATGAGCTTGAAAAGATGAAAAAGGAAAAGGGTGTTGAAAACGACACTGATTTAGATGCTGAAGATTTAAAAAAACTTGTGGAAAGGTTTAAGGCAATCTATAAAGAGCAGACAGGAAAGGATTTTCCTCAAAATCCGGAAGAGCAACTCTGGATTGCAATAAACGCTGTTTTTGAATCCTGGGATAATGAAAGGGCAAAAATTTACAGAAGGATAAACGGAATTCCAGACGATTGGGGAACTGCGGTAAATGTTCAATCAATGGTATTTGGTAATTTAGGGGAAGATTCAGCAACAGGTGTTGCCTTTACAAGAGACCCAGCGACCGGAGAAAAGAGGTTTTTCGGAGAATACCTTATTAATGCGCAGGGAGAAGATGTTGTTGCAGGTATTAGAACTCCCCATCCAATAACAAAAGAGCAGGCAAAAGACAGTGGATTAACCTCTCTTGAAGAGGAAATGCCTGAAGTTTTCAAGCAGCTTGTTGAGGTTTACCAGAAGCTTGAAAAGCATTACAGGGATATGCAGGATTTAGAGTTTACAATTGAAAGAGGGAAACTATATCTTTTACAGACAAGAAACGGTAAGAGAACAGGCTTTGCTTCAATAAGAATTGCAGTTGATATGGTTGACGAAGGCTTGATTACGAAGGATGAAGCAATAATGAGAATTGACCCGGCAGCTGTTACTCAATTGCTTGCCCCTGTTTTTGATAGGGAAGACAAAGAGAAGGCTTTGAAGGAAGGAAGACTCTTAACAAAAGGATTAAACGCAGGACCTGGGGCAGCAAGCGGTAGGATTGCCCTTTCCGCTGAAAAAGCTGTTGAAATGGCTAAAGATGGCGAGGTAATACTTGTTAGGATTGAAACATCTCCTGAAGACCTTGCAGGGATGGATGCTGCTGAAGGTATTTTAACAGCAAGGGGCGGAATGACCTCTCACGCTGCTGTTGTTGCAAGGGGGATGGGTAAACCATGTGTTGTTGGTGCTGGTGAGCTTGAAATAGATTACTCTAAAAAAACAGTTTCAGTTAAGGGAAAAACCTTAAAAGAGGGAGATTACATTTCAATAGACGGAACAACTGGAGAGGTTATTGAAGGCAAATTAAAAACAATGCCCTCTGAGGTAATTCAAATACTAATCCACGGCAAAGGAAAGGTTGAAGATTCTGTAATCTGCTCAAATTATGTAAAGATAATATCCTGGGCTGAGGAATTCAAGAAGTTGGGTGTAAGAACAAACGCAGACACTCCACACGACTCTGCAGTTGCAAGAAGTTTGGGGGCAAAGGGTATAGGGCTTTGCAGAACAGAGCATATGTTCTTTGAAGAAGACAGAATTAAGGCTGTAAGGGAGATGATTGTTGCAAAGACAACGGAGGAAAGGGAGAAGGCTCTTGCCAAAATACTTCCAATGCAAAGAAGCGACTTTGAGGGAATCTTTGAGGCAATGGACGGACTCCCTGTTACAGTAAGGCTTTTAGACCCTCCTTTACACGAATTCTTGCCTAAAGAAGACGATGACATCAGGGAACTTGCAAAGGAATTAGGAGTAACTTTTGAGGAGTTAAAGTCAAGGGTTGAGTCTTTACATGAAATGAACCCAATGCTTGGACACAGGGGTTGCCGTCTTGGAATTACCTATCCTGAAATCTACAAAATGCAGGTCAGGGCAATAATTGAAGCAGCAATAAACAATAAAAAGAAAGGCTTGAACCCGCTTCCTGAAATAATGATTCCACTTATTGGTTTTAAATCTGAACTTGAATACCTTAAAAATATTTTAACTGAAGAGATAGAAAAGGTATTTGAAGAAAAGGGAGAGAGAATAGATTACCTTATGGGAACAATGATTGAGGTGCCAAGGGCTGCAATTACAGCAGACCAGATTGCAGAGATTGCTCAATTTTTCTCATTTGGAACTAACGATTTAACCCAGATGGGACTTGGCTTTTCAAGGGACGATGCTGGGGAGTTTATCAGGATTTACATGGAGAAAAAAAATTCTTCCTCACGACCCATTCCAGAGTATAGATGTTGACGGTGTCGGTCAACTGG
Source organism: Thermotomaculum hydrothermale (assembly GCF_016592575.1). Classification (NCBI taxonomy): domain Bacteria; kingdom Pseudomonadati; phylum Acidobacteriota; class Holophagae; order Thermotomaculales; family Thermotomaculaceae; genus Thermotomaculum; species Thermotomaculum hydrothermale. The sequence goes on from NZ_AP017470.1 coordinate 378,498, forward strand.
TAAGGATTGCCTGCGAAAAGGGAAGAAAGACAAACCCGAATTTGAAATTAGGTATATGCGGAGAGCACGGCGGAGACCCGAAATCTGTTGAATTCTGCCATAAGGTTGGGCTTAACTATGTAAGTTGTTCACCTTATAGAGTGCCTGTTGCAATAGTTGCTGCGGCACAGGCTGCTTTGAAAGAGAAAAAGTAAATTAGTATTGGTGAAAGCCCCGCTTTAAAGGCGGGGTTTTCTTTTTTGAGGTGATATGATTTTAGTCGATACCATTTACAAGCTTGAAAAGGCAAAAGAGAAAATCCTTAATGCCAATGTTTTAGGTGTTGATATAGAAACCTTTGACTACAAAAAAAAGGACTTTGGGACAATAAGGCTTGTTCAGGTTGCGGTTGATGATGAGGTTTATGTGTTTGATTTATTGAAGGTGCCATTACCTGATTATTTAAAAGAGGTTTTTGAATCTAAAGAAAAAACAAAGGTTTTTCACTTTGGCTTTTTTGATATGTCTCATTTGATAAAAAAGTATGGTTGCCGTTTTGAAAACACCTTTTGCACCTTAAACGGCACAAAGGTTTTAAGTTGCGGTCTTAATGTAAAGTATAGTTTAAAAAATGTTGCAAAAATGTTTTTAGGAGAAGAAATTGATAAAACAGAGCAACAAAGTGATTGGGGCGGAGAGTTAACAGAGTCTCAAATTGCCTATGCTTCAAAGGATGCTTCAATACTTTTAAGGCTATACAGGGTGCAATCAGAGTATATTGAGAAAAAAAAGTTAAGAAAAATAGTTAACCTTGAAAACGCTATTCAAAGGATAGATGCCTTCAATTTTTCAGAGAGGTTTTTCCCAGAAAGTGAAAGGGTTGAAAAAGCACTGAAGGAGATAGAAGAAAACTATTTCAGAGGATTAAATTTTAAAGAGATTGAAAAGGCAAAGAGAATTCCGCAGGTGTTAAAGGAAAAGAGGGAAGAGTACCTTTTTCTAACTAAATTAAAAGAAAAAGGATTTTACCCTCAATTCAGGTCAAGGTGGAATACAAACGGTTTTTTTTACCAGAGAAATTACAGTGAAGGGATAAAAGACTACTTTGAGGGGGTGAAAATAGTAAAATTTTTTAACCTTGAATTGCCTGCTATCCATGCTAATGCAAGGGATTTTAAAAGTGTAGAGCTTTATTCAAGTGAAGATTTTTTCAATACGAGAGATTTTTTGCTTTTAAAGGCGATAGGATTGAGGGACACTGATTTAATGGCTGAATACTCCCATCTTGTAAACGACTTCAGGGATAAAATCCCGGGAATTATAAGGTGGCACAAAAAAATGTTTTCTTTACTTGCGGAGAGAAAGCCTGTTAGGGTAGCAAGCGGAAAGATAATACATACCAAAAATTACCTCATAGAATATAAAGAAGGAAGAGACAAAGAGATTAGGGATAGAGAGGGTTTTATCTCTTTTCTCGTTGACGCAACTGTTTCAGATTTTATAAAAGGGTTTGTGGCATTGCTGGAAAAATCGGGGGCAAGGGTTTTGCAGGTTGATTCAAGGAAAAATTGTGTTGAGGTTTTGAATTGTGATAATAAAACTATTGAAAATGCTATTCAGAAGGCTTCAAATTTGTTTTTCAAAGAAAAACTATTTCCCCACTTTTACTCTATTGAATAAAACGGAGTTTTGGTTTTGGTGAGTTTTAAACCATTTTTTTATTTTTGTTGATAATTGATATTGTTAAGTTATACTTTTTTATGGATTGTTTTTTAGGGAGATTTTTATGAATTGTCTCTGTTTTGATACTTCAGGTGAAAAAGGATGTGTTGCAGTAATAAAAGACGGGAAAATTGCAGGGAGTATAGTGCTTTCCAAAATTTACGGGCACAATGAAACCTTGCTTCCATCAGCAAAGATACTTGTTGACAAATTAAATATTAAACCTGAAGAAATAAATATTGTTGGATTTGTTAGAGGCCCTGGTTCTTTTACAGGCTTGAGAATAGGTATTGCAACCGCCTATGGAATAAATGCGGCAAATCCGAATATTGAGTTGAAAGGCTATACCTCGTTATTCCTTCATGCAAGACAGTTTTTAAAACAGGGCAAAGACACACTTGTTTTGCTTGATGCAAGAAAAAAGCAGGTTTATGCTGCATTGTTTAAAAGTAACGGAGAAAAATTCGGGTATAAGAATATTTATCCGAATGAAATTGAAAGACTTGTTTTAGAAGCAGGGGTTGAAGATATCGTAATAACCGGTAACGGCTATTTAAAGTATAAAGAAGTGATTGATGAAAGTTTAAAAATTCAATTTAGCTATGAACAATCTCAGGAATGCCTTGCAATACCCCTTGCAGAGGAGATATTAAATCCGTTAAATTTTGAAAAACCTTCAATTGAGCCATTGTATATCAGGAAATCAGATGCAGAAGTCAATAGAGATAAGAAAAGAAAATAGCATTTCGCAGCAGCAATTGAAGGAAATTATGGAGATTGAAAGGGCAAGTTTCAAATGCCCCTGGTCTGAATCAATGTTTTTGTCATATGGCCAGAAGTTTATCCTTGCTTATTATCAAAACAAGATAGTAGGCTATATCTGTTTTTCCACAGTTCTTGACGAATGCCATATTTTAAATGTTGCTGTGCACCCTGATTTTAGAAAAAATGGTATTGCTCAAAAAATGATTGACGCACTTTTTGAAGAGAGAGAAAAATCAGGGATAAAATTCTATTACCTTGAAGTGAGAGTAAACAATATCCCAGCAATTAACTTTTACAAAAAAAATGGATTTAAAGAATTAGGATTAAGAAAAAAATACTATCAGGACGGCACTGATGCTTTTGTTATGGTGAGATAGATGTGGTGGATTTTTCTATTTTTTATTTTCGGCATAATTTCTGGGCTATTTTCCCAAAATGAAAAACTATTAACAATTTCTGAAAAGGCTGTAAACATAGTTGTTTATTTTCTACTTTTTTTGTTAGGCGTTAGTACGGGAACAAATAAAAAATTAATATCAGATTTTCCATCAATTGGTTTTGAAGCTTTGCTTATTGCCGTTTTTTCATTAACAGGGTGTTTTGTTTTTTCTTCTCTATGGGAAAGATTTGTTTGCAACAGAAACGATATAAAAAATGAAGTAAATGGTAATAACAAAGAAAATAAAATCTCTATTACAGGAAGCCTCTATGTTGCGTTTTCTTTTGTTTTAGGGATTTTTTCAGGTTTTTTTCTGAATTCTGATTTAGATTTTTTAAAGAAAAATGATTTAATAACTCCCACATTGTACATTTTGCTTTTCTTTGTTGGTTTTTCAATAGGTTCAGACAGGAATGTTTTAAAAAATATTAAAAAAATAGGGAAAAAAGCACTTCTTTTCCCTTTAATAACTGTTGTCGGCACTTTAATCGGAAGTCTGGGGATAGTTTTATTTAAAACTAATTTTTCTTATTTTGATGCAATGGCTGTTGGCTCTGGCTTTGGATACTATTCTCTCTCAAGTGTTATTATTGCTGGATTAAAAGGTGATAGGTTGGCAACAGTTGCCCTTGTGGCAAATATTATAAGAGAAGTTTTTACCATCCTTTTTGCACCTATAATTTATTCACTATTTGGGAGGTTTGCATTAATTTCAAGCGGTGGTGCAACCTCAATGGATACCACTTTGCCTGTGATAATAAGATATTCCGGCAAAGAATTTGCCATTATTTCTGTTTACCATGGTATTGTTTTAAGTGTTCTTGTTCCCTTTTTAGTTACTTTTTTCTGTAAAATTTGATTTTTTCAGAAACAATTTTATTTTTTTTAAGTATAATTATCTGAAAAAGAAAAAACGGAGGGGGCGTGAGCAGGAGTAAATTTTTATGTGTTTTCTCTTTATTTTTTTTATTTGCTATTAACTCATTTTCATTTGATTTTAAAATTCCCTTTGTTGAAAAGGCAAATATTAAAATTGATGGGAAATTAAATGAGCGTGAGTGGGAGAATGCTTATACAGTCAATGACTTAACCCAGCAGGAGCCTGTCCCCGGAGGAAAAACCCCTTATAAAACAGTTGTAAAAGCATTTTGCGATAAAAATAACCTTTATTTTGCTTTTGTTTGCTATCAGCCAGAAAATACAATCACCATCCATACTATGCTAAGAGACGGAAATATGAGGGGAGACGACTATGTGGCTTTAATCCTGGATACTTTTGGCGACGGTAAAACAGGATTTATGTTTCAGGTAAATGCAGCAGGTACAAGGAGAGACGGGCTTATATCAGACCCTGAATATATTTCAACAGATTGGGATGGAATCTGGACGGCAAAGAGCAAGATTTATAAAAATAAATGGATTGTTGAAATAAAAATTCCTGCGGTAACTTTGCAGTTTAGAAAACACCATCCATTTTTCAATGTTGAATTTTATTGTTTTGTAGCAAAAGATATAATTACCTTCAGGTGGGTTGGAACAACCCTTGATGCTCAACCATACGATGTTAAACTTACCGCCACAATGAAAGGTGTTGATAGATTATCTCAGGGTAAGGGGATTTCCTTTTCTCCCTATGCAGTTACAAAGATAAACAAAAATTATGAAAATGGGAAACATTCAACATTGCAGGGAGAGGCGGGCTTTGACTTAAGATGGAATATAACCCCCGGTATTTTTGCAATGTTAACAGTGAACACTGATTTTGCTGAAACCGAAGTGGATACTCAACAGATAAACTTAACAAGATTCCCTCTATTTTTTCCTGAAAAGAGAGAGTTTTTTCTTGAAGGCTCAAATTTGTTTGATTTCGGCGTAGGATTAGGTCATGATTTTATCCCCTTTTATTCAAGGAGAATAGGGCTTTACGAAGGGAATGAGGTGCCTATTGATTACGGAGTAAAGGTTTTAGGCAGACAGGGCAAAGTAAGTGTTGCTGGTTTGTATGTTAAAACAAGGGATTCTTACAATTTGCCGGGTACCGATTTCTTTGTATCAAGACTTGCTTATGATATTACCGATAATTTCAAGGTAGGAGCTCTTTTAACTGATGGAGACCCTGACGGGGTAAGTGATAACACCTTCACAGGTGTTGATGCGGTCTGGCGAACTTCCAATTTCCTTCACAAAAAGAAAAATTTTCTTATAGGAGGATGGTGGGGGGATTCCTCTGGAGATACCACAGGAGACGACACCGACGGATACGGGTTTAAGATTGATTACCCCAACGATTTAATTGACGCAAACATTAGCTATAAAAAATTCGGTAAAGATTTAAACCCTGCATTAGGTTTCCTTCCAAGGCCAGGGACAAAGCAGTTAAGCGGGGGAATTGCTATTCAGCCAAGACCAAAGGGGAGGCTTGGCGAATTTGTAAGGCAGTTTTTCTTTGAATTTTTCGGAATGCAGGTTAGAAATGTAAAAGGCTACATTGAAAGCTGGAGAATTTTTACTGCTCCCATAAATCTGGTTACCCCTGCTGGTTACCACTTTGAGTTCAACTATGCCCCTCAATACGAATATTTAACTGATGATTTTGAGATTGCCGAAGGGGTTGTTATCCCGGCAGGAGGTTATCGGTTTAACAGGGAAAGGATTGAAATAAACATGCCACGCTCAAAATCACTTCAATTTGGTGGAAGAGTCTGGTTTGGTGATTTTTACAATGGAAGGTTGAACCAGTGGGAAACATACATGCAGTGGAGCAATACAGACGGTTCAATTCAACTTACAGTTGAAGCGGAAAATGATTACGGTTATTTGCCTGAGGGAAACTTTATTGAGAGATTGTGGCAGGTGAAACTAATTTATGCCTTCAACCCTGATTTTGTTATTTCAAGTTACACCCAGTACAATTATTCAAGTGGTGAAATTGGAATGAATAACAGGATAAGGTATACAATTGAGCCAGGAAAAGACATTTTCTTTGTATGGAATTACAACTGGCAGAGGTTTGACGGGGAGTCTCTTTTTAATTCAAGGCTTACCGGGAATCAGATTGCTGTAAAAATACGCTGGACATGGAGAAAATAAAAAAAGGGGCTTATAAAAGCCCCTATTCTTTTTCCTATTAAGAAATAATTTATTTAATCTATCCCTAAAAGCTTTTTACTCTTTTCAAGTGATTTTTCAAGTACAGTTTTGTGAAGGGAATTTCCGTGGGAATCCATTGTTACCACAACAGGGAAGTCTTTTACCTCAATTACCCAGAAAGCCTCTGGTGTTCCAAACTCTTCAAGCATGAAAACTTCTTTTACCTTAACAACTCTTTTGGCAAGCAATGTTCCCAGTCCCCCAACTGCGTGAAAGTAAACTGCGCCAACTTCCTGCAAGCCTTTTAAAGTCTTTTCTCCCATTCCGCCTTTACCAATAACACCTCTCACCTGATACTCTCTAATAACATCTGCCTGATAAGGTTCTTCCCTTGATGAGGTGGTTGGGCCTGCTGCAACAAATTCCCATTCTCCGTTTTCGTTCTTCTTTACAACAGGGCCGCAGTGATAAATTACGCTATCTTTAAGGTATGGCCTTATAAAGTCAGGCTTTTTTTCAACCATAAGTTTGTGAGCCTGGTCCCTTGCAGTTACCATTGTGCCGCTTAAAAGAACCTCGTCGCCTATTTTAAGTTTTCTTATCTCTTCTTCCGAAACAGGAAGGTTTATTTTAATCGTCATATTCCACCTCGCCGTTTGACATAATTCTCATGGTTTTTCTTCTAAATGCCCAGCACATATATGAAACTGAAACATAATATGTTGCAGGGTGTCTATGTTGAGCATCCACAAAAACATCTAAAACAGTTGTTTTCCCGCCAAACCCCATTGGGCCTATTCCCAATTCGTTTAACTCTTTTTCAAGCCTGTCTTCAAATTCTGCAAGGACAGGATTCTCATTATTTGAGCCCATTTTTCTAAAGAAGGTTTTCTTTGAAAGAAGGTAAGAAACCCCTCTGTCTCCGCCAATTCCAACGCCTATTGTTCCAGGTGCACATCCAAAGCCCTGTGCCTTTGTTACGGCATCAATAATAACCTTTCTAACACCCTCTAAATCCCTTCCAGCCTTTAACTCTGCATTTGGAAGTTTATACTGGGCGCCAACATTTTCGCTTCCGCCGCCTTTAAGCATAAGTTTAAACTCAATATAGTCTTTGTCCCAGCAATGATAGGTTATGTAAGGTGCATTTTTACCAACATTGTTGCCTGAATTCTTCCCTGTAACAGGGTCAACAGCATTTGGCCTTAAATAATTCTTTTCAGTTGCCTCAATTGTTGCCTTTTTAATCTCTTCAGTAATTTCCCATTCCTTCATTCCGTATGGGTAATTTACATAAAAAATAACATGCCCCGTATCCTGGCAAATAGGGGTTGAATTTTCCCTTGCAAGCTTAACATTTTCAAGGATAACATTGAACACACTTTTCTCAGTTGAGCCTTCATCAGCCTCTTCATAAGCCCTTTTTAGCCTTTCCTCAACATCAGGGGGCAAATCCGTTGACGCTCTCCTTATCAATTCCAGAATATGATTCTTTAATTCCATACTCCCACTCCCTCTATTTTTTCGGTTGATAACCTAAAACAATTCGCACTGATAAATAAATTATATAACATTTTTATCCTTTGATGACAAAAGAGAGTTTTTAAATTCATAGGGAATTAAAAAATGTTTTACAAAAAATCTCAATGATTAAGTAAATTTTAGAAATTGTATGAAAATTTTATAATAAATAGGAATGGATGTGTTTTTTTTGTCTTCTTATTTGTGAGAAAATTTGAAAAAAGTTAATTTCCAAAAGGATTGGAATTGTTGCTGATTATTGTGAACAGTGAAAAAGAAAGGGGAATAAAAAATATTTTTCTGCCAACTTTTTTATTGTTTCCTTCGTCTTATAATTTGATTTAAGTTAACTTTTAGATGTATAATGTAAAAAAATTATACTGGAATGTTGTGGGAAAAGGTGACAAAGTACTATCCTGAATCGGATTACTTGACCTGGACTGTTGAGTTAGTCCATTACTAATAATTTTTAAAGGGGGGAAGATGGTTAAAAATGTATTAATTTTTTTGATTTCTCTTTCTGTTTGCTTTAACTCCTTTTCAATGGTGGCAAATCCCTTTTTGAAACAGGTTAAGCAGCCTGATGGGAAAGTTGTTAAGGTTCATTATGTGGGAAATGAGTGGAAGCATTACCTGATTGATGAAAGCGGGAATATTCTTGAGAGGGATAAAAAGGGTTTCTGGGTGAAAAGGGGAAGTTATAGAGATGTATTAAGTAAAAAGCCATCTTCCCCCCGTGTTTTTAATGATTTTAAAAATCAAAAGGAAGGTAAGGGCCTGTCAGAGTTTATTTATAAAAGGATGTACAACGATTTTTTGAAAAAGGGCTATTCTTTTGAAAGTTCTAATTTCAAGGGAAATACAAAGGGAAGTTTTAACCATCCTGTTCTCGTAATCCTTGTTGAGTTTTCAAATTTCAGCCATGTTGCAACAACTCCGTCTGACTGGGCAAATAGTTTTTTTTCAGATAAGGGGAAAACGGTTAAAAACTATTATAAAGAGGTGTCTTACGGAAAGGTAAATATTGTCCCTGTATCAGATTCATTTGGGGAAAGCGACGGGGTTGTTGGCTGGATTACACTTCCTTACAACCATCCGGATACGGGAAACAGTATAACACTTGATAATTTAAGGATTGCGTCAGACGCAATAAAAAAGGCAGACAAATATGTTGATTTTTCAAAGTACGATAAAAACTGGGATGGGGTTATTTCTGTTAATGAGTTGTCTATTTTTATAGTTGTTGCAGGCTATGAGTGTTCTTACTCTCCCCAGTACCACCCCTCAATATGGGGGCATAAGGCTGCACTATATCCTGAATACGGCTATCCTGGTGTTCTTTGTGATGGGGTTTTAGTCGGGGAGTACAGTGATAACCGGGCAAAGACAGGCGGATACATGGAGATAGGAGAGTGGCAGCAGTCTAATGAAAATGACGGGCATAAGGCAACAATAGGTATTATGTGCCACGAACTTGCCCACGATATGTTCGGGATAATTGATTTGTACGATACAGATTATTCAAGCCAGGGAATAGGTTGTTTTGGCCTTATGGGTGCAGGCTCCTGGGGAATGGCTAAAGACGACAGTTTTCCGGGGGAGACACCTGTTCACTTTTGTGCTTGGTCTAAGATTTTTTGCGGCTTTCTATCCCCGCAAACAGTTTTTTACGGGGATGTAACTGTCAACTCAATTGAGGATAATCAAGATATTAAAAAGATTTTAACTCCTGAAAGTGGCGAGTACTTCCTTGTCTCCAACAGGCAGCAGAAGGGCTTTGACAGGGGGCTTTACGCCTTTTTCGGTGAAGATGGAGGCGGTCTTGCAGTTTGGCACATAATAGATAAGGCATACAACAACAATCTGGACTTTTACAGAAAGGTTGACCTGATTTCTGCAAGAAGGTGCGGGGATATGTTAAGCTGGTATGATTTAGGAAAGAGAGAAGATTTGTTTTTTGAGGGAAACAATACAAGTTTAACTCCTGACACAATTCCCTCTTCAAATATTTCAAACGGGGTTGATAGCAGGGTAAAACTTACAGATATATCTAATTCCTCAGATGAAATGAGTTTTAAACTCTCTTACACTTCCCCTGTTTTTTCAACCTTAAACTATAAAGCAAACTCATGGTCAGGGGTAGATGATTATAGTTACCTTGCAATTGATAGAGAGAGAGGCCTTGTTTTTGCCTTAAATATGGAAAACGGGGTACAGATCTACAGGATTAATGAAGATAAGTTTATCCCTGTTTCAAAGATTGACTCAATTGGTCTTTTTGTCAGGTGCAGGTATAAAGACGGTTATTTGTATGTAATAGATGCCAAAGGAAGGGCATTAATTTATAATATTTCAGATGAGAATAATCCATACCTTGTTTCTCAAATAGACTATGGCCACCAGAGTATGGATTTGATTATCAGGGATAATTACCTTTACATTTCTGTTGGGGATGGGTTTTTAATAGTTGATATTTCAGATAAATCAAACCCCTCTATTGTTTACGAGAATTATAGTTTAACTGCTGTTTTAGATATTGCCTTAAAGGGGGATGCCCTTTATGTTACCTCTTATTCAGGCAGATTTATTCAAAATCCTGAAAGGGGGGTTTTGGTTTTTAATGTTCAGGATAAGGGAAATCCACATTTTGTTACAAGGCTTGATACAGGGGATGATACAAGATGCGCAATTGTTTATGGAAACTATCTTTTTGCAGGGGAAGGCCCTGATTACCTGTACGATATAAGCAATCCTTTAAATCCTGTTTTTGTTAAAAGGTTGAAAATTCACGGCACTTTCTGGAGAATTTTCGGGCAAGACCTTTTAGTTTCAACTTATGGGGATGTAAATGGAACTCTTCGCTGCTATGACCTTTCAACAATCCCAGATGTCCCTCTTAAGTGGAGTGTCTTTCAAAAGACAGGTTGTTTTGCTGAATTTAATAGTTATTTAATATACGAGAATTCTTATAACAACTCTTTAGACCTTTGCCTTTTGAAGGATTTTGAGTGGCGCAAGGTAATGGTTGATAAAACTGTTTTAGGGGATTACTCTTTTTTGCGGTCAACAATTAAGAGAGACGGAGATACATTTTTCAGAAACGATACAAAAAAAACCTATGGTGTTAAGGTTAACGGGGATTCTTTTTCAGATGTAAAAGAAATTCCATTTGAGCAGTTTTTTGTAAAGAATGGAATTTTTTATAGTTTTGAATACAGTGATGGCGGTTACTTTTTTAAGGTTTTTGAGGGAAATGAGGATTTAACAAAATTTGAATATTTAGGCAAGGGGCAAACTGATTTTAATTTTAGGGTACTGGACAGCCTGTGTGCAAAATACAACAATCTCTTGTTTGTGCCAGGTGTTAATAAGGATGAAAACGGGGATTATTACTATGGTGTGGATGTGTTTGATGTTTACAACCTGTCAAATCCAGTAAAATTATCAACTATTAGTTTTGAAAAAAACAAGTATATTTCAGGGATAGCCTATAAAAACAATTTTCTTTACATAGTAACTGAAGAGGTTAAACCAAACAACACTCCTGACACATTATACCTCTATACTATTTCAATGGATGATTTAAACAATCCTGTTGTAATTGACACAATAGAGTTGAATAGAAAGGATGGCTATTTAAACTTTTTCCCTGTTTACTTTGACTTTGTTAAGGGAAAACTCCTTTTAGCAAGATGTGATGCAGCAATAGATGTGTTTAAACAGAATTCAGACGGGACATTAATTAGAGAAAACGAGATAGATTTGTCAAATTATTCTTTTAACGGAATTTACAACTTTGATATTGACGGGGATTATGCCTATATTGGTTGTGATGTGAGTATTTTAAAGGCTGACATATCTGATTTAAACAATTTTAAAATAGTAAAACAACTTCCCTTACCTTATTCAGATTTTATTGAGATTTTAAACAGGGATTACATTGTGTCAATTATACAGTCGTGGGGAGAATTTTTCCTTATTGATAGAAACGCCTGGGAGTCAGATTTACCTGTCCTTGATAGAGTTTATGCAGACTATTTTATTTCAGATTACTGTATTGACGGGGGTAATGTCTTTTATGTTACAAGCAAAAGTGTCGTTAAACTAAAGATTAACGGGGATTCTATAGATGAGGAAAAGAGGGCTTCAATATTGCCATTCAACGACATTAGTATGGTGCATTCAAGGTCAACCTTGGGACAGGATTCAAACAATGTTTATGTGCTTACGAGAGGTGGGCAAAATTGGATGTTTTCCGTGTTTAGAAAAAGCGATTTAAGCCTTGTTTCACAAAAGCCTGTTCCTGAAAATTCTCTTATTGAAGAGAGTGAAATTTTTGGAAGAGACCTCTATGTTGTCGTCAAAGAGGATGGTGGATATTATCTAAAACACTATCAGGCGGATTATTCTTACGATTTAAGTTTAAAAGGGAGTGTAAAATTAAACGATAGAAGGGATGACTTTTTTATTTCCATGGTTAAAAAGGGGAATTACATTGTTTTAAACAACTTTTTTGAGGATTTGTATGTTGTAAAAACACTTAATAATGGGAATTTAAGCCTTGTTAACACCTATAAGAGAGAGGGATTTGGATTTTTAAGGGTAAGGGGAGATTACCTGCTATTGTGTGGTTACGGGATTAAGTTGTTTTCTTTTAACGAAGGTGAATTAAACAAGGTTGACTGCATATTTGATAATTTTTCAGCAGACGATGCATACTTTGACGGGAATACTCTTGTTACAGTGTTTAAAAATATTATGAGGTTTTACAACTTTGACGGGGGAAGGTTTTATCCTGCTGGAAGCGTAAAGTTAAACGATTCTGTTGATACAAATTATGTTGAAAAGGTTGGAGATAAATTCCTGCTATTTGATTTAGTCCACGCAACAAGGATATGGGTTGTTAAAGAGTGTGATAAGCCTGTAATCTCTTCCTTTAATTCAGATAAATCAAGGGGGGCTGTTCCTTTAATAGTAAACTTTGAGGCAAACCTTGAGTCATATCCTGAAAATTCTGTTTTTCAGTGGGATTTTGACGGAGATGGAGAAATTGATTTGCAAACTCAAACACCTGTTGCAGATTATACCTATTTAAAAGAGGGGCATTATTCTCCGTGTCTTATAGTTAAAACTCCTGACGGAAATGAGATAAAATCAGAGAAACTTGCAATTACCGTGTATTCAGACAAGCCTCTCACAATCCCTCTAAATTTTGGAAACTGGTATAACAAAATTAAACTAGTTTTAATCAACAACGAAGATTCTGCAATTAACCTTAATGTTGCTTTAAAGGATGGAAGTGGAAATGAAATAGAAAGCAGGTCTGTTGAAGTTGGGGGAATGGGAAGGTGTGACCTTGATTTTACTGCAACAGATGGCTTTATTGAGATTACAGGTGAGGGAAATTACTCTGCTTATGTTTACCTTGAAGGGGAAAACAAAAAGAGTTCAGCCGTTGCTGACAGGTGTTTAGGTTCAACTTTAATAATTCCCCACATTGCAGAGGAAAGCAATTTTTGGGATTCAATTGTTGCATTTTCATCGTTTAAGAAAGAGGATTTTAGGATTGAGACCAGTTGTTCTAAAAAGGATTTCAACGGCTTTTCAAATGTAATGAATGTTGAGGATTTGTTAAGCGGTGATTGTGCCGACTATCAAAAGGGGTGGGGAAAGTTAAATCTCTTTGGCAACAATCCTTTAAGTGATGAGGAAAACGGTGCTGGCTTTGAGTTTTTTGTAAAAAACAATAGTGACGGTGCTGGATTTTCTCTAAACTCTGAAGGGAATAATACTCTTATTATCCCCCACATCCCTGATGAAAGGGATATATTCTGGACAGGCATTGTAATTGATAACCTTTCTAACAGGGATAATGAAATCCTGTTCCACTTTTACTATAAAAACGGTATGCCATTAGACATTGATTACTCTTACACCTTAAAGCCTTATGAAAAACTTAAAAGGACAATTGCAGGTTTATTCCCTGATTTGCCTGAAGGCGTTGTTTCCTGCGTTGTTGAAGGGGAATTGCCTTTGACAGGGTGTGAAATTTACGGTACTTTTGATGCCGGCATTGCTGGATTTCCCCTTGATTTTTCTAAATCAACAGAAGGTGCAATGCCTGTTGTTAAAGGGGATAACCTCTGGAATGGGATTGCCGTTTTCAATTCATTGAATAAAGGGATAAGTCTAACCTTGAAACTTTATTCAAAAGATGGAACATTGAAGGATGAGAGGGCTATTGAGTTGCTTCCCTATGAACACAGGCAATTTGTTTTAAGTGATATTTTTCAGATTGAAAAGGGTGATACTCTGCGCTTTTCATCTGATTTGCCTGTTTCATTTATTGAGGTGCAGGGGGATAAGGGTTACAAGACAATGAATGCGTTGAGGGTGAAGTAAAAATTTCAGGTTTTGAATATTTGTTGTAAGGGTTTTTATAAACAGGGGGTTTTATTTGCTTTTAAACCAGCAGGTAAAAGCCCCTGTTGAATTTTATCTCACCATTTTCTTTTATCTCTTTTATTGTGTCTGCAATCCTTGCAAGGGATATGTTTATGTTGTCTGTTGATTGTATTACAACAGGGATTTTCCCAAATTTTTCTTTAAGTTTCTTAAAGTTAGGCGAAGGCTTCCCGCTTGCAATAACTTCTCTATCTTTTAAAATCTCCAAAGCATTTTTTAGTTTTTCTTCACTTCCGTGCTTTTCTTCTTTGAAGTCTTTAAGCGGGTTTTTTATTTCCTTTTCAAATGTTATTGTGTTGTTTTCTAAATCAATTGTGTAAAAGAGGATTTTTTCAGAATCACCGAAATGGCTGTTTGCAACCTTTCCGTCTTTTTCCGCAATTGCTATTTTAATCTTTTCCATTATTCCTCTCCTTTTTCTCAATTTTGATAAAGCACAAATCCTTGCTTCCAACCTTTCTTTCAGCAAGGACTTTAACAGGTATCCCCATTCGTTTTAGCCTTTCGCACCATAGTTTTTTAACAATTCCAAATGAGTTAGGCGTTTCTCTTAAGTATTTTACAAACAAATCAATGTTGTCTTCTTCATTTTGATAGGGAAATTCAACTAAATTCCTGTCTCCGTATAAAACATGGGCTGAACGGAATTGCGCTATTGCAATCTTTGAATCCTTGTTTAAGAATCTTTGATACTCTTTAACAAAGTATCTCATTGAGTTTCTTTTATTTAGGTGCGGGAAGATTATTCCTGAAATTGCCGCTGTTAGAAAAAAGAATGTAATGGCAGGCTTAATAATATTTGAAAAGTAAGTTTTTTCTTTTTCTTTCCTTAAAATAAGGATAAGTAAAAGCGAAATTAAAATGGGAATTTCAAGAATTACAAATGAGGTGTCTTTGAAAAAAGACTTGTTTATAGAGTAAAAAAGAATAAATAAATAGCCTGATATAAACAAGATTGATACTAAAATACCTGTTGTTTTTATCCACTTTTTTTCTTTAAACTTAAATAAAAACTCTGCTGTTAAAGTTGATATTGCAGGGTACATTGGAAGAATGTAAAGCCCTCTTTTCCCGTTTGGTATTGAAAAGAAAACAACTGTAAATAAAAACCACGAAAGCAAAAATTTTTCACTGTCTGAAAGTTTTAACTCTTTCCTGTTTTTCCACAAATGCCATAAAAAATAGTAAAGAAAGATACTCCACGGAAAGAAATCATAGATTAAAACCTTTGCATAGTAATAAACAGGCTGAAAGTGGTGCCACGATTTTGCAAACCTAACCACTGTTTGCTTAAATAAAATATTTTCAAGGTAAGCTGTTTGTTCCCCTGACAAACTTTGATAGATTAAAAGAATAAGCCACAAACCGACAGGGAATAAATAAGCAAATATTGTTTTAAAAGAAAAAAGTTTTGTTTCTTGCCATTTATTTATCCACAAAAGATAGGTAATTATTGCGCCTAATGGGATAATAAGCCCGACAGGGCCTTTGGTTAATGTGGCAACTCCCATTATAAAGAATGATAAAACAAGCATATTTTCTTTTTTATCTTTTAAATAAAGTAGTGCAAGATAAACAGAGAGATAAACCAGAAAGGATAGAACCATATCAATTTGAGCATGGCTTGACTGCCACCAAACTTTAACGCATGATGCAAAAATCAAAGATGAGGCAAAGGCAATATCCTCTGAATAACCTAACTTTAATGCAATAAGGAAAACTAAAATTATTGAAAACGCCCCTGATAAAGCCACAGGCAAAATCCCTGCCTGTGTATTAAATCCACCTGTTAACTTTGAGGATAGGGCAATTGTCCAGAAGTAAAACGGAGGTTTGTCAGGGTATGGCCTTTTATTCCTGTGGGGCATAACAAAATTGCCTGATTCAACCATCTCCTTTGCAACAAGCACAAAGCGCGGTTCATCAGGCTCCCACAAATCCCTTTTAAATGAAGGCAAAAAATTTAATAGAAAAAAAAGTAAGGCAAATAAAATAAGCCCTGTTTTTTTGTTCACTCCTGTTTTTCTCCCGCCTGTTCAAGTTGCTTTTTCTCTCTTAAACGAAAGACAATATTCCTTATGTAAACAATAAGCCCGCTTGCCTGCCCTAAAATAAACACAGGGTCTTTTCTGTAAAGTGCATAGATAAAAAGCATTAAACCGCCTGTTAAACTTAAATACCAGAAAGCCATGGGAATTACGCTGCGTTTTTCCCTCTCGCTTGCAATCCACTGTACAATAAATCTTGCAGCAAAAATCCCCTGTGCGGCAAATCCCCAGATAAGAAAAAATTTATCTAAACTCATTTGTCATCCTTTTTTAAAATGTCATCGCTTGTTTTTTTATATTCCCACTTTAAATACCTTTTCAGCATCCACCTTACAGCCATTACATCGTTAAATCCGACAAATGCACGGTTTAAAACACCATATTTGGATTTCCCCCTTGTCCTTTCCCTGTGGTTAACAGGGATTTCTGTAATTGTATATCCCTTCATTCTAACAAGGGTTGGGAAAAACCTGTGCATTCCATTAAATGGGGGTAATTTCTGAACGCATTCCCTTTTCATAACTCTGATAGAGCAACCGACATCTGAAACACTCTCCTTTGTCATCCAGTTTCTAAAGCCATTACCTATTTTTGAGGATATCTTTCTTATTATATTGTCCCTTCTCTTTGCCCTTATTCCGTTAACCATATCAAAGCCGGACTCTTCAAGGTGCTTAATCATTTTAGGCAAATCGTGAGGGTCATTTTGCATATCCCCGTCAAGTGTCGCAACAAGCTTTCCCCTTGCTTCCTCAAAGCCTGCTAAAAATGCTGCAGTTTGCCCTCTATTTTCTTTAAATGAAAAAAACCTCACCTTATCAGGAAATTTTTCAACCATTTGTTCAAGTAAGGGAAGGGTATTGTCTGTTGAGCCGTCGTCAACAAAAACAATCTCATACTTTTTATCAAAATCCTTCAATGCCTCAACAATCTCCTCTGTTTGAGGAACAATATTCTCTTCTTCGTTGTAAACAGGAATAACGATAGACAGGTAAATACTTTCGCTCATATAAAATATCTCCTTGAAATCTTTTTCTGTAAGATTATACCATTGACAAAGGAAAAATCAAAAATCGCATTTTTATTTAAAAATGTTGTAAGTTTTCTTTTTATTTTCAAACTTTTTGCTGAAAAGTTTATTGATATGTTAAAATTTTAATGAAAGTTAATAATTTTTTTTCAAAAAATAAAGTGAGGTGATTATGTTTAGTAAGAAATTGAAGGTTTGGATGAAAGGGAAGATTATAGATTTTGAGGAAGCAAAGGTTAGTGTGCTTTGTCATGCACTTCATTATGGGACTTCTTTTTTTGAAGGAATCAGGGCTTATAAAACAAAAAAGGGAACTGCTATTTTCAGGTTAAAAGAGCATGTTGATAGGCTTTACAATTCTGCGAAGATTTACAGGACTGAAATTCCCTTTACCCGTGATGAGTTGATTGATGCAATTGTTAACCTTATTAAAATTAATAATCTTGAGGCTTGCTATATAAGGCCTCTCGTGTATAGAGGGTTAGGTGCTTTAGGTGTTAACCCTTTTAATTCTCCAGTTGAGGTTATGATTGCTGTCTGGGAGTGGGGTGCTTATTTGGGAGAGGATGCAATTACCAAGGGTGTTGATGTTAAAGTTTCAACCTGGACCAAGATTGCTCCCAACACTTTGCCTGCAATGGCAAAGGCTGGTGCAAATTATATGAATTCTCAGTTGGCTAAAATGGAAGCAATTGTTGATGGTTATGAAGAGGGTATTCTTTTAAATGCACAGGGGTTTGTTGCAGAGGGCAGTGGTGAGAATTTATTCTTGATTAAAGATGGAAAGATTTATACAACTCCCTATTCTTCATCTATCTTGCCTGGGATTACGAGGGATTCTGCTATTAAGATTGCAAAGGATTTTGGCTATAAGGTTATAGAAACAAGTATTCCAAGGGAATGGCTTTACATTGCAGACGAGTTGTTTTTCACAGGTACTGCTGCTGAGGTTACTCCAATTAAGAGTGTTGATAGAATCCCTGTTGGAGAAGGTTCAAGAGGTCCTATTACTGAGAAAATTCAGTCTGAACTTTTCTCTATTTTAAGGGGAGAAAAGGAAGATAGGTATAATTGGTTAAGTTATATTTAATTTCTTGTTTATACTATAAAAAAAGCCCCGCTTTTAGCGGGGCTTTTTTGTTTCAGGGGGGTGTCTAAATTATTTGTTAACCTTAATGTTGATTTTCTTTGGCTTTTGTTCTTCTTTCTTTGGAAGTTTAATTGTAAGAATTCCGTTTTTCTGCTCTGCAGAAATCTTGTTTACATCAACAGTTGATGGCAACTGGAATGACCTCTGGAATGAACCGTAAGCCCTTTCAATTCTGTGATAGTTTTCCTTTTTAACCTCTTCTTCAAACTTTCTTTCGCCCTTGATTGTTAGCATGTTGTTTTCAACTGTTACTTCAATGTCTTTTTCATTCATTCCAGGCACTTCGGCCTTGATAACAATTTCGTTTTCTGTTTCATAGATATCTACAGCAGGTACCCACGCACCTGTGAGGAATTCGTCATCAGTTGCTGGAAGCAATCCTTCATCAAACATCTTGTTGAGTCTTTCAGATAATGTCATTAATTCTCTGAAAGGATTGTACCTTGTGATTGCCATAGCCACCTCCTTTAACAGGATTTGTTTTCAAAATCCAGTATTAATATAAAACTTGATAAAAATCTTGTCAAGTATTTTTAAAAATTTTTTTTAGATTTTTGAATTGTTAAAGATTGACAGTATTGAGGTGTTTAAATTGATGGGGGGTAGTTGTTGTGAGTAGATTGTGTGGGATATATTTTATAAAGATGTTATAAAATAATTTTATTTTACTGTTGACATATTTAGTCTCGGGAATTAATTTCTAAATGAGAAAACATTACGGAGGGTTATATGATAGTGAAAAAGGTTCACGCTGAGATGTTGCTTAAACTTTTAAATGAGAAAAAAAAGGGAGAGCATTTAACTGTTCTTGAAGAGAAAAATGAAAATGTAATCAGGGTTCTTGAAAGGGAAGGGCTATTATCCCTTGATTCTAATTTAAACGCAAGGCTTACCTATGCAGGTGAGGGGATTGCCATTCTTTTAAATGAGTTAATAGAGAGTGGGAAATTGTCTCCTGTGGATAAGTGGGAAGATGATTGGAAATGGCTTGGCTCTTCTGTAATTGCAATGCTTGATTCCGCTCAAAAGGGTGGAAAGGTAACAGATGTATCCCTGAAGCCTTTACAAGATAGAGGCTTTGTTGAAAAGGTAAAGGATGATAAAACAAAGAAAGAGTTTTATCAGGTTAATGAGGCTGGAAAAGTTATTTTAGATTTGTTTAAAAAGGCAAGTCCACTGCTTGTTATTTCTTCTGAGCTTGCAAATTTTATTAGAGAATTGCCTGCGGGACCAACACTTTCTTCAAGAATAACAGGGAATAAATATTATGAACACCTTTTAGAGGCAATGAGGTTAATTGCTTACAGTGTTCCATCTTCTGATATTTTTGCTTTTACAGCTTTAGGCCAGGCTGTTAAAAATGCCCTTGAAACAGGTGGGTTTGTTTCTGAAGGGTATGTGATAACACCAGACATTCTCATTTCTCTTGCTGAGTTAATTGATGGAAATGAGATTTCTGATAAGGCTTTAACCTGGTTGCAGGCACTTGCCTTTGTTGATTCTGAAAAGAATCTCCTACCTGCAGGGGAATGGGCTATGGAGGCTTACAGGCTGTGGAAGAAAGAGGCAAGGACTGATTTGTGGAGTTTTTCTCTGGAAGAGGAAGAGGTTGCAGTTCTTGAGGTAATTGAAATTTTGTGGAAGAAAAATAAAGAAAATCCCGAAATAGCCCCAACTTTTGAACAGATAAAAAAGGAACTTGTTGATAGAAAAATTAAAGAGTATAAAAAGCTTCTTGATAAATATGGTAAAAAGATTAAAGAAATGCCTGAAAAATACAGAAAGATTGCTGAAGAGTTTGCAGAGGCTAAAAACTATGAAAAATGGTTTGACGATAACTTTAATTTAAGGATTGCTCTGTTTTCCCTTGAGTCTTTTAACTTGATTGAAACAGTGACAAACGATAATTTTAAGGAATTGTTCTCTTTAACAGAGTATGGAGAAAAGGTGCTTGAAGACCAGAAGATTAAAAGAAGAGAGATTAGTTCAAGTTCTGTTAAGTCAATTACAATGACGAGAAAGGAATTCTCTTCTCCGAATATTGAGTGGTATGAAAAAGCAAAGGAAGAAGGCTTAATAGGAAGCAATGAACCTACAAAATCTGGGTATTTTTATGCTTACCTTGCTGAAAATATTGAAAGAAAACCGTATTTAACAAAGTATGAGCACGAGATATTTAAAATGATTCCTGAAAAAGGAGTAACCGTTGATGAAGTTTTGTCTAAAGCAAAAAATGATGATGAAAAACGAAAATTAAAGTGGGCTTTAGAAAAATTAGAGGCAAGGCATTTTATAGAAATCTTGCCTGACGGCAATATTGTTGAGACAGAGGCGGGAAAATTAATGGATAAGGCATTAGGTGGAGTTGCCTCTGGTTTTGCAACACCGGTTACCCCTGTAATGTACAGGGTGATTAAGGCTTTAAAAGAGGTTGGTTCTCTCTATCAAACTGAGAAAAAGGTAAGGATTTTACCTAAAAAATACAAAGAGGCTGTTAAGAAAAGTGGTTTGTCAGAAGAAGTTTTCGCAGAGGCATTTAATATTTGCAAAAAGGCTGGTTTTGTTGGGGTAAACACGGTAAATGAAACAGGATTATTGCTTTTAGAGGCGGTTGATTTGATGAATCCTGAGGAAACACTTGAAGGTTATACCGATATTTACGAGTACAAAAAAGGAACTGTAAAAGAGTAATTTTAAAGTTTGCAGGGGGCATTAAGCCCCCTTATTTTTTTGTAATTTAGTTTAAGACTATGAAAAAATAATTAAAGGTTTTTGTTTTTTATTTCAGAATTTTTTTCAAAAGGTCTGAAAGACGGTTTTTTAGTATTTCAAGGCCTGTTGGAATATTTTCAAAGTGAGATTTTTGGTTTTCTTCAGTGTTGAGTGTGTCTGTAACTGTTTTAATTGCTATTAAGTCAGGTGTCTTCTTTGCAATGTAAAAGCATTCCATATCAATTAAATCAATTCCTGCTTGAAAAAGAGAGTTTTTTTCCTCTCTGTTAAATACAGGTTTTCTAACCGTTGCAAGGGATAAATTTTTCTTTAAAGCAAATTGCTCATTGCTTTTAAGAGGGATTACTGTGTTGAATTTAGAATATACTGTTACTTTTGCAGGGAAAATTGTTTCAAAGAGAGAGAGTTCAGGATTTACACTTCCGCATACCCCGGCATTAATAATAAATTTAAAATCTTCAAAAGGGATTTTCTCAAGGTTTTCAATGCAATTTTCCCCTATTCCAATGTCAATAATCTCAATTTTCTTTTCCTCTATTAACCTTTTAGTAAATTGATGAGAGGCAAGTGACTTTTTTTCTTTTTTTGTTGAAGTTAGAATTAAAATATCTCTTTTTCCGATTTTAAACTCCTCGTCATTAACTCTTTTACCCCTAATTTCGGGTCTTTTTTGTCATAAATAATTTCATAAACCTTTTCTGATATTGGCATTTCAACCCCTGTTTTTTCAACAAGTTGCTTCACTGAGATAGCGGTTTTTACACCCTCTGCCACCATTCTCATATGGGACATTATCTCTTCAATTGTCTTGCCTTTGCCTAATTCCCTGCCAACTGAAAAGTTTCTTGAAAGGGTTGATGTGCAGGTTAATACAAGGTCTCCCATTCCTGCCAATCCGGGAAAGGTTTCAGGCTCTCCTCCTAAAACAAGCCCTATCCTTGTTATTTCCACAAGCCCCCTTGTTATAAGGGCAGCCCTTGTGTTTGCACCATAGCCCAATCCATCAACCATACCAGATGCAAGGGCTATTACATTTTTTAAAGCACCGCAAACCTCAATGCCTGCAACATCTGTGGTTCTATATAATCTAAAGTATTCGCTTGCAAAAGCGTGTTGAACCTCTTTTGCTGTTTCTTCGTCAGGAAATGCAACTGTAACTGCTGTTGGGTATTTTTTTGCAACCTCTTTGGCAAATGAAGGGCCTGAAATTACCCCTATATGCTCAACTCCAACTGGGTCTAAAAATTCATGTAAGATTTCTGTTACCCTTTTTAATGTGTTATTTTCAATTCCCTTGGATGCAGAGAGAAAAATCATATCTTTTTTTACAAATGGAAGGAATTGTGGAATTACATGCCTGTAAACTTGAGTTGGAACAACAGTTAAAACCACCTCTGCTTCATCAAGACAGAATTCAAAGTCAAATGATGGCGTCAGGTTTTCTGGAAAAGGAAATCCAGGAAGGTAAATTACATTTTCTCTTTTATTTATAATATCTTCAGCACCTTCTTCCTTGTAAACCCAGAGTCTTACCCTATGACCAATGTCTGCAAGGTATAATGCCAATGCGGTTCCCCAGCTTCCAGCTCCAATTACCGCTATTTTCATAACCCCTCCCGCAAATTAAATTTTAATTAGAATATCATAATTTGAGGTGGTTTTAAAGGTTTAAGGTGTAATTGGTTTTGTGTTTTAAATTTGTAATTTGTAGTTAAATAAGGGATTTTCTCCTTTATTCGCCAGATAGTTTAAAAGATTTTACAACCTTGTAATACGCTCTGTCTGGTTTTAGGATGGATTCAAATAGGGTTATAGAGTTTACAGTAAATTGAAGTGGATTAACCTTTTTTTCTTCAATCTTTGCCTGTTTTTTTACCCTGTAAATTGTGATGTGGGGTTTAAACTGCCTTTTTTCAGGTTTAACTCCAAATCTTTCGCAGATTGAGTCAAGGCTTTCCGCTATTGCTTTTATAGGTTGAAGGGGGATTGATGATAC
Organism: Thermotomaculum hydrothermale; assembly: GCF_016592575.1. Taxonomy (NCBI): domain Bacteria; kingdom Pseudomonadati; phylum Acidobacteriota; class Holophagae; order Thermotomaculales; family Thermotomaculaceae; genus Thermotomaculum; species Thermotomaculum hydrothermale. Next base: position 401,436 of record NZ_AP017470.1, read on the forward strand.
AAATACTATTCTTGGTTTAAAACAATCAGGGAAACAGGATAGTTTCTCAAGTGTAAGGGTAAAGGGGTGGATTTTTTCTGTAAATCTTTCAATTTCACTTGAAAGGCTTTCTATTTTTTCTTCCTCAAAATCCCCTATAAACTTTAATGTTAAATGCAATGCATCTCTATGTGTTTTTCCTTTTACACCTAATTTTTTTACAAGGTTGTTTTGCTGAATAATCAGTTCATTTTTAATGTTTTCAGGAAGTTCAAGGGCTAAAAATAGCCTTTTTTTCATTTTAAGAATTCCTTTCTCAATAAGTCAAATGCGCGGGATGTTGATTGTTGCCTTACCATTTCTCTATTGCCTCTGAAATTGTATTTTTTTACAACAGTTTTTTCTTTTGAAGATGCTGCAATATAGACCAGACCAGCAGGCTTTTTCTCTGATTGAGAGGGGCCGGCAACTCCGGTTATCCCTATTCCAAAGTCAGAGTTAAATAGTTTTCTAACATTGTTTGCCATAAAAAATGCAGTTTGTGCAGATACAGCGCCAAATTTTTCAATTGTTTTTTCAGGAACATTCAGTATGTTTATCTTTGCCTCATTTGAATAACTTACAATCCCGCCTAAAAAAGCCTTTGAACTTCCGGGAATGTCTGTTATAAGTTTGCCTAACCATCCCCCTGTACAGGATTCAGCAAAGGCAACAGTTTTGTTTTTTTCAATCAGCAAATCAAGAACCGCATTTTCAAGGAATATGTCTCCGTATCCAAAAAAAACGTCAGGAAATTTTGATATTACCTTTTTTGAAAATTCTTCCACCTTTTCTTTGTCAAAGCCAGAAAGTATTACCTGAACCTTTCTTAAAGACGCTAAAATTGCATAAGTTATCCCATTTTCTTCAAAATCTATTTCCTTTAATGTATTGTCAATTATTGCTTCAGGGATTGATGCAAAGTTCATTGAGATTGAAAATCTTTGTGGCAATTTGTATTTTTTATTAAGTCTTTCAATGACAAAGTTTTCAATCATATACTGCATTTCCCTTGGCACTCCAGGAAGGAGAATAATTGTTTTCCCATTGCATTCTAAAAATATTCCAGGTGCAGCCCCGGGCCCGTTTGGAATTGGAATAGCATTTTCAGGGATTAAAGCCATTTTTTTAGAGTTTTCAGGAAATGCAATCCCCCTGACTTTAAACCTTTCCTTCAGATTTTCAAGTATTTTTTCATCAAGTTTAAGGGACACTTTGCAAAGTTCAGCAACCACCTCTTTTGTGAAATCGTCTTCAGTGGGTCCCAATCCCCCTGTTGAGATGACTATATCAACCCTGTTTATTGCTGTTTCAAATGCGTTTTTTAAACTCTCCCAATTGTCTCCAACAACAGTTTTGAAAGAGACTTCAATTCCAAGTTTGTTCAGGTGTTTTGTTATAAAAAGGGAGTTTGTGTCAACCTTTGAAGCCCCTAACAATTCGCTCCCTATTGCTATTATTTCTGCAGTTACTTTTTTCATATTACTGCTATATCTTTCCTGAAAAACATTCCCTTAAATTTAATCTGCTTTAAAAACCCGTACGCTTCTTTTCTTGCTGATTCAACATCTGGTGCAAGGGCTGTTACTGATAAAACCCTTCCGCCATTTGTTACAAGTTTCCCTTCTTCATTTAATTTTGTTCCTGCGTGAAATACAATTATGTTTGAACTTGTGGGTTCAGGCAGGTTTATCTCAAAGCCTTTTTCGTATTTTCCAGGGTAACCCCTTGAGACTGCAACAACATTAACAGCCACATTGCTTGATATTTTAATATTCCCTTCAAGCTTGCCCTTTGCAACAGACAAAAGCAAAGGCACAATATCGTTTTCAATTCGCGGCAGTATTACCTGTGTTTCAGGGTCGCCAAACCTTACATTAAATTCAAGAACAAAAGGTCCTTTTTTTGTAAGCATAAGACCGAAGAATACAGTTCCTTTGAAATTAATTCCTTCCTTTTTCAAGCCTTCCATAAATGGTTCTATAATTTTATTTTTAATTGTTTCTTTCGTTGTTGCGTTTATTTGAGGTGAGGGAGATACCGCCCCCCATTCCCCCTGTGTTTGGCCCTTTTTCTCCGTCGTAAATCTTTTTATGGTCTTTTGCGCTTGGCAAAATAATATAATCATTTCCATCTGTAATTATGTGAATTGAGGCTTCCCAGCCAACTAAAAACTCTTCAAGAACAACCTTTTCTCCAGCATCTCCAAATTTTTTGTTATCCATTAATTCTGTTATTGCATTCATTCCCTGAACAATATTTTCGCAAATAACAACTCCCTTTCCGGCAGCAAGGCCGTCTGCCTTGATTACTGTAGGGCAGGTTATTTCCCCGCTTCCTATGTAATTCCTTGCTTCAACAGGGTTTTCAAAAACAACATACTTTGCAGTTGGGATATTGTATTTTTCCATAAATTTTTTGGCAAATATTTTAGAACCTTCTAAAATTGCCCCCTCTTTTTTAGGTCCATAGATTAACAGCCCTTCTTCTTCAAACCTGTCTGCTATGCCTTCCACAAGAGGTTGCTCAGGTCCCACAACAGTTAAATCAATCTTGTTGTTTTTTGCAAAATCAATAAGTTTGTCAAAATCTGTTGGCTTTATATCAACGCGCTCAGCAAGGTTTGCAATTCCTGCATTTCCCGGTGCACAGTAAATTTTATCAACCAAAGGTGATTGTGAAATTTTCCACGTTAATGTGTGTTCCCTTCCTCCGCTACCAATAATAAGAACTTTCATAACCATCTCCCAGCCTGATTTTTTTCCATACCCTTATTTAACAACAATTAGCTTTAAAAAGCAATAACAGACTATTTTTTTCTCTTAATAAGTTTGAACTTAAATGGCTAAAAACAAGAGAAAGAAAAAAATATTTCTGTGGTATGAAATTCAAAGGTTACTCTCCAACTAAATCCACAAAATTAGAATTAACATTGCAGAGGATAGGAAATAGAAATTGATTTTACTGTATTTAAAAGTGAAGTAAAAAAGAGGGGGAAACTCCCCCTCATTCTTCAATGCACACAATTTTTTTTACAAGTTTAATTTTGTGTTTAAGTGACATGGAATATTTGTCTCCAATTTCTGAGATGTCAATATCTCTGTCCATAAACTCATTATGAAGAGCAGCAAGATATGCACCCCGTGCGCTTCCCCAGCCTGGATTTCCAACCTCTCTGTTAAATGCTTCAATTAGTTCTGCATCGCTCATTTTCTCAAACCTTGCCTTAAATTCGTCAAAATAATCCTGCGGGGTAAAGAATTTCCCGTTTTCGTGATGTTTCTTTTCAGCCATTTTTAAACCCTCCTTTCTTTAGAAATAAAAAAACCCGCGCTCCAACTTAGGAACGCGGGTTAATTTTTTTCCAAAAATAAATCCCCGCTTTAGCACCCTGTTTATCCTTAACGGAAAGGCCGGGGCAAGTTGGAGCTTAAATCCTCGCCTTTCTTTTTTCTCTCTTATTATATCACTTTTTTAATGGTCTTAAAAAAACGAGATTTTTATTTGGTTAATGAGTGATTGGGATATAAGCTTGATTTTAAGCTAATTCCCAGCAAATTGAATTTGGAAAAAGTTAATTGTATTAATTAATGCCCGGATGTTTTAAAGAGTAAAGTGGGGTGGGGTTGGTTTTTGGGGGCATAAAAAAATGGCTCCGGAGGAGGGACTTGAACCCCCGACCAAGTGGTTAACAGCCACCTGCTCTACCGACTGAGCTACTCCGGAACCCGTCAAGCGATATAAATATTATCATAATGACCAAAGTTGTCAACAAAATTTTTTAAATTTTTTTGTGTTGAAAAATGTCAATAACTTCTTTTATTTGTGTTTGTTAGCATTTGTCGTCAATTGTTTTAGGCTAACCGTTTTATCCTTGTTTTTTGCATTTTTTCTTGATTTTTCGGTTTTTTTCGTTTATATTCTGTTTAGATAAAGGGGAAGGGGGAGATTATGAAATTAACGAGAAAGCAAAGGGAGTTGCTTGACTGCGTTTCTTTTCTTCTTGAAAAGAACGGGCATTATCCCACTTTAAAAGAGATTGCCGATTGTATGGGACTTAAATCTGTTTCAACCGTTCATGAGCATATTAAAAAGCTTAACGAAAAGGGGGTTGATGTATTTTCGGTTGCTTCAAGGGATGAGCCTGAAACAAAGATGGTGAGTATTCCACTTTTTGGCTATGTTACAGCCGGTGAGCCTGTTACTGTTTACGAGTTTGAGGAGAATGTTGAAGTGCCTGCCTCAATTGTTACCACTCCTATGAAGACTTATGCTCTGAAAATTAGAGGAGATTCCATGATTGATGAGCATATTTGCGATGGGGATATTGTTATTGTTGAAAAAAGGGACACGGCGTACAACGGTGATATTGTTATTGCCCTTGTTGATGGACATGAAACTACTGTTAAAAAGTTTAGAAAAAGGGGAAAAAAGGTAGAGCTTATTCCTGCAAACAAGGAAATGAAGCCAATGGTTTTTGACGAGAATAGGGTGAGAATTCAGGGTGTCGTTATAGGGGTTGTGAGGAAGTATTAATTTTTTTTGTAAGTTAAATAGCAATTTTGTTTTTGTTGAAGTTAGAGGGAGTTATGCTTGAAGGGATAGGCTCTATATTCTGCCACATTGATATGGACGCTTTCTTTGTTTCGGCAGAGTTGAGGGATAAGCCTGATTTAAGAGGTAAGCCTGTTGTTGTTGGCGGTGGAGTGGGGGACAGGCTTGGGGTTGTCGCTTCAGCATCTTATGAAGCAAGGGCTTACGGGGTCAAATCAGGCATGCCTATTTTCAAAGCAAAAACTCTCTGCCCCTCTTTAATTGTGTTAAGGCCTCATCATAGGGATTATACGAGGCTTTCAGCAAAAGTAATTGAGGTTATGAAAACAGTTTCTCCCGATGTCTATCAACTTTCAATAGACGAGGCTTTGATTGATTTGAAGGGGGTTATAAGGATATGGAAGTCCCCTTTGAGAGCGGCTCACGAAATTATTACAAGGATAAAAGAAAAACTAAATTTGCCGTGTTCTGCGGGAATTTCAAGGTTCCCCAAAATTGCAAAATTCTGCGCCAAGATTGCAAAGCCTCATGGGATTGTGTGGGCTATTGATAGACACGAAAAGGAATTTTTAAGAGAGTATTCGGTTGATTCTATGCCCTATTTTGGGGAGGCCACAAAGAGATTTTTTTATTCAAATAATGTTTTTAAAATAGGGGATGTTGCAGAGAGGTTTCCTGTTTTCTGGCTTAAATTTCTCCTTTCAAACCCTGTTGTAAATGAGTATCCAAAATCAATATCCTCTGAAGTAACCCTTGATAAAAACACAATGGATAGAAGTGAGGTTGTAAGGATTTTAAAAAAACTTTGCCAGAAAATAGCAAAGGAGATGAGGGAGAATGGCTTTGTGGCAAGAGAGATTGCAGTTAAGGTAAGGTATTCTGATTTCAGAAATTTCGGGGCAAATCTAACAAAACAACACCTTATATTTGACGATGAAATAATTGCAAAATCTTTAATTTTGTTCAAGCAGGCTGATTGCCTTCCCCTTTCAATAAGGCTTGTGGGGGTAAGGCTTTCAAACTTTGTAAAAGAGGAATCTCTGCTTTTACTCCCCTCTCCCAGTGAGTACAGAAAAAAATCAAACCTTTTTAAAACCATTGATTCTTTGCGGGACAAATACGGCCTTTCTTCAATCTATTTTGGTTAGCTTAACTTTTTTTCAGAATTTTTTTTACACATTTATATTTCTCCATTTTTCTTAATTGAAGATGATAAATCCTATGCTTATTTATCTGAAAAAAAAGAATTGTTTAAAAATTAAATTGACTTTTTTCTTTTTCTACTATATTATTACAACAAATTAAATGACATAAACATCTGGGGCACACAAAAGGAGTTAAATAAATGATAGAAGTTTTGAGGAAATAATGGTTCTTTTGGAAACCAACAATTATTTTAAAACAGGAAAGTCTGCTCTTTATAAAATCTCAATAGCAGGAAAAATCCCTAAAGTGAAAATAGAATTTGAAAATTATAACAAGGTTATAATCCTTTTACGACATTTTTTTATTGCATGTTTGTTGCAAACTGTAATTGGCCTGATAAATATTATGGAATTTTTAAATCACAAAAGCTCAAAAACGACGGAGGTTTACACCTATGTAACTACAAAGAATCTTTCAGCAACAAAAAATCCGTTTGATAACCTATAGGAGGGCGTGAAATATGATTATAAAAGGATGTAAATGCAAACAGTTTCCATATCTTTCAAATTTAGTTTTGTATCCTAACGGTTTGGATATAACTGAGTTAAATGAAATGACTGAATGGGAGTTTTATGAATAAAAAGGAGGTGTATATGGGGTACATTTGTCAATATTGTGGACATAGATCTCCATCTGCAAGTGGAGGATCTTGTTCATACAGTCCTACAAGATCACACGTTTATATCCAAGAATCATCAAGCGGATATATATGTTCATATTGTGGACATAAATCTTCATCTGCAAGTGGTGGGAGTTGTTCATACAGCCCTCATAAAAAACACAGATACATAGTAAAACATGCGGGGCAATACGTTTGCAAATATTGTGGACATAAATCTCCATCTGCAAGTGGTGGGAGTTGTAGTAAAAGTCCTTTCGGAAAACACGAGTATATCTAGTTTGTTAAGCCGTTCAGTCATTTCATTTATTAGCGGACATACGGTTTCGCTATGTTTCTTCCAAATTCGGCAAAGTTAAATTTATATATCTACAAACCTTTAACAGAAATTACGGGTTTCAACTATGAATAATAAACAAGAAAAAATAGTAGAAATTCTAATCAAAAAAGGAAAAAAATTATTAAATCAACCATACAAAAGGATTATATTTACTAAAAATTCGGATGCTAATGATTTACTTAATGATATTGAAAATTATCCTCATGTATTCGTGCTTGCTTGTATGATGAATAGGCAAATAAAGGCAGAGAGAGCTTGGTTGATCTCTTATGAAATATCTAATGAGATTGGTGGATTTGAATTTTTTAGATTCCTGACAATAAGTCAAGAAGAGTTTAGGGAAATGTTTATGAGAAAAAATCTTCATAGATTTAATGATACTATGGCAAAGAATTTCTATCTTGGAATCCAAAAATTACATAAAGATTACAACAATGACGCGTCAAATATTTGGAAAGGAAAACCAAGAAGTGCAACAGTAGTTAAGAGATTTTTAGAGTTTAAGGGTGTTGGTGTTAAAATTGCAACGATGGCAGCAAATATATTAGCAAGAGAATTTAAAATTCCGATGAGTGACTATATTTGTATAGATATATCGCCTGATACCCATGTAAATAGGGTTTTCAAGAGATTAGGATTTATTTCTAAAAGTGCAAGTGATCATGAGCTAATCTATGCTGCTAGAGAACTTAATCCAGAATATCCAGGAATTTTTGATTTGTCATGTTGGGAAATAGGAAGAAAGTGGTGTAAACCAAAGAAGCCTGATTGTGATAATTGTTATTTGTATCGGTATTGCCCAAGGAAAATTTGAGGTGGAAATATTGGATTAATATTTCAAGATCGTGGTAAAACCGTTTTACTCTTAATTAATATTGAAATATTCTACCTATCAATATTTTTTCATTATATTTACATTAATTATAAATTTTAGTCCAAGGAATTTTGTTTTCTTTTGCTTTTTTTATATCATAGAATTATATTTTTAATAGGCTGCTCAAAGATAATGATATTTTTCACACGGAATTAGTTAAGTTGACAAAGGTGTTAAAATCCCTGGTGATTTTTAAATTAGGTTGTTAATTCAAAATATACAAGAGTTCAAAATAGGGAATAATTATGTGTAAAATAACCAATAGCAAGCAATTAAAAATGAAAGAGCAGCATAGATTAGGTGGTTTTAAAAAGCAACTATTTGTTTTTTATTAGAATGCCTGATTTTATGTTATGTCTTATCAACTTTTAGGAAAGAAAGGAGAAAATTATTATGAAAATGTCATTTATCCTTGTTTTGACAACGATTTTTTTAATATCTCCCGTTAATGTGTTTTGTCAGGAAAAGCCTACAAAAAACAAACAAAATGCTCAGTCCTCACAGATTAAGAATGATTCACCATTATCCTTCCTTCCGAAGGGAACTATTATCCACAAGCGCACAAAGGATAAAATTTATGTTTTCCTTCCTCATAATACTAAAATTCAGGGATTGTTGTGCAGAGGGGATAAACATCAGGGTTGGGAAACAGTTTTTTATACCAACGGCAAACTGGCATTAGCCTGGTTGGCAAAACCGGCAGTAATTCAAGGGATTCCCTGTGCAGCCGCCAGTTTCTGGACAGAACTTTTTGGTGGCACAGCAGCGGTTACTTTTCACCCTGATGGCAAATTGGCAGGGTGCAAGTTGGCTAAAGATGTAACCATTGACGGCCACACCTTCAAAAAGGGAGACTATGTCCGTTTTGACTCTAAAGGAAAGTTGATTTTGAAAAAATAAAATATGAAGAATATAATAGTTTTATCGTGTTGGCTTAAAGGGAGAGGGGGTTGGATTTTATATTGACTTTTAGATTAAATTATTGAGTCAGCATAAAAAAACAAAATAATCACGCATTATGGGTAAAATAAATTTTAGCAAGCAATTAACAAAAGGTAAATATTGATTAGGCGTTCTAAAAGAGTAATTTTTGATTTTACAATGTTACACTTAATTTTATGTTATGAAAAAATAGTGTGGGGTTGCTGATGAAATTAATTAAAAAACTTAAACCTGTGTTTGATGAAGACTATGAAGAGTGGAATGAGATTGTTAGCGAAATAAATGGTTTTATTCCCCCTTTATTTTGGTATGGGGGGGCGGCATTTGATATGGAACCAATTGTTTCATTGTTTAACGGCTCATTTCCAAAAGATGCTCAGAGATTTTTATCACCAAATATTTTTCCAGTCCTTACTGATTATAATTCAAAAATATGTGAGGCAATTAAGTATATCTATGAGCATTTTTATAGTGAAAACTTTTCTATTGATTCTTTGCCAAGAGATTACTGGTTTAGAATGCAATTAAAAAGGTTTGAAATATTACAAATGATTCCATTAACTTTATTTGATCCCGATGAATTAATGAAAATAAGAAGTAATTATAAAGGGTTCCATTCAAGCGTTACAACTTCAGTTGTTCCCGATGATAAATGGCACTTTGTTTTCATTAATGCTGCAGTAGAAGGAGAAAATATTAGTTTTCTGTATGGTCTTATTGAAAATTTAGTGTTCTGGAAAGAAGTTGTTGAATCAAACAACCTTAAAATTGAATCTTTTTGTGGACTAAGGTTAGGTGGAAAATCAGGTAGTTGGGACTTTACACATAGTCCAAGTAGTGGAAAATTGTTTAATGCTATTCGCAACAGTAAAGCAAGCAAACCAAAATTGTGGATTGCTGATGAATGTTATGAACTTAGAAAAATTTGGAGAGAAATAGAACCCCATGACAATGGGTTTTATGGACAAATGCATTTTTTTGAAGCAAAATGGGATTTTTAATTCAGAAATTGAACTAAAATTTCTTAATAAATTTTTAACATGATACGATTAAGTAATATTTTATTCTTGTAATAGGGACAAATGTTATTAAAAAAAGTGTTATATTCTCTCACAAACTTATAAAAAACTTTTTTAAATAATCGATTTTTGGGGTATAAGTTCGGTTTTTATTTAATTTGTTTTGGTTAGTTACTCTTTTTCAAGAAATTGTTTTGCAAATTTGTATTTTTCAAGCCTTTTCAAGTCTTTTTCTGTGATTTTATTTAGCCTTGAAGTGTCCATGTTGTGCTCTAAATCGGCAAGTTTAACCTTTCTTGCAATTGGGTTTGCTTTTACTCTTTTTAGGTAATCCTTGTATTCTTCCCCTTTTTCCTTTGTCATTGCTTCAACTGCGGAAATTACTTCTTCTGAATATCCCATTTTCTTTAATGTTTCAAAACTTATATCTTCTATGTCTTCAACAATGTCGTGAAGAAGGGCAACAATCTTTTCTGTTTCACTTTCCATTTTTTCAGCAACAGTTAAAAGGTGCTCAATGTAGGGTTTTCCCCCTTTATCTTTTTTGTCTTTGAATTTTTCTTTTACAAATTCAAGTGTTTTTTCATAGTTCATAAATTATCCCCCTTTTTCTATTATGGTTTTCTTTTATTTGATTGCAATGTTGGAGAACAGTCAATAAAAATATTGTAAAAATGTGGAGAGTATTCCTTAAAATTGCACAAAAAATGTGGAGTGTGTTCCATATTTAAATAGAAAATTGTGGCAAAATATAATTCTTCGTATTGATTTTTTTGGTGTATAATTTGTTTAAAATGAGGGAGATATGGAAGAAAATAACAAGAGACTGATAATCTATAAGGCTTCAGCAGGGGCGGGGAAGACATACAGGCTTTCTCAGCACTATGTTAACCTTCTAAAAACCTATGCAGATACTTTAAAATCCCAAAACAATAAAATTCAGATTAAAAAAATTTGCGGTGAGAACAGGGATAATGAGAAAGAAGACGGCAGGACTGTTTTAAGCCTTGATAATATTGTGGCAATTACCTTTACAAATAAGGCTGCCGCTGAAATGAAGGAAAGGGTTTTAACCTTTCTTAAAGAGATTGCAATGGGAAGAAAAACTGAAAAAGAAGGCTTTTCCCTTCAAAAAAAAGAGGCGCTTGATGTTTTAATATCTGTTATAGAGAATTTTTCCGATTTTCAGGTAACCACAATTGATTCATTTATGAACAGCATTTTTAAGGCTTTTGCGGTTGATTTGAATGTTTATCCTGATTATGACATTACATTTGAGGAAAAGGAGATTTTTGATATTGCTGTTGGGGAGTTGTTTGCAGATGAGAGGTTTAGTAACACTCTTTTATCCTTTTTAGATGTGTTGCTTCAGGTTGAAAAGGGCGGTTTTGACGGGGAAAGGATAATAAGGAATGCATTAAACAATTTCAGGGAATCGGATTTTTTAAACAGGGTTTTGCAGGATAAAGCAAGGTTGAGGGATTATATTGCGGTTAATACTGACGAGGATAGTTTTTCCCTTTTGTGGAATTTGTTTAAAGTGAATTTTGAAGCAAAATTCGGTTCTTTTAAATGCCAGAGTGAGGTTAGTAATTTTTCTCAAGCCTTAAATTTTATTAAAGAAGAGATGGGTATTGTTTTTGAAAACCTTAATAAAGAGTGTGAGTCAATTTCAGGGTTACTTCACGGAACTAAAGCAAAGTGGCTTAAAAAGAAAAACATAGAGGATACTTTCTCCTCTAACATCTGGGAGAAAATGCTAACAAAAGATGGAGATTATGCAGGGCTTATTCTTTCAAAAAGTGGAGACCAAAAAATAGATTCATTTAAAAGGGATAAAATTAACTCTTATCTTGAATGTTTGCATTTTTTGTATAAATCCTATTACCTTTTTAAGGCTGTTTACAATGACTCTTCATCTGTTGAGGTTTACAAAAAGGTGCTTGAAATAGAAGAGGATATTAAAAAATCCTTAAACCTGGTTATTGGCGGGAAGATAACGGAAAGGGTTAAAACTATTTTAGATGATTACTCCCTTCCATACGCTTTTTGCAGGTTAGGGGAGAGGATTAACCATTACCTTATAGATGAGTTTCAGGATACTTCAGATAGCCAATTTGACGCAATGTGTCCAATTATTCACAATGCCTTATCCGAAGGGGGAAGCCTGTTGGTTGTTGGGGATAAAAAGCAGGCAATTTACGGCTGGAGAGGCGGGGATTACAGGGTTTTTGACAGGGTGGAAAGCAATAATGATAATTGCTCATTGATGAGTGTTGTTGAGGAAGATGAGTATTTAAATAAGCCTATAAAAATAAATTACAGGTCTGCTAAAAACATTGTTAAATTCAACAATAATGTTTTTGGACAGGTTGTAAATAGAGACTCTGCCCAACCTATTCTGGTAAGTTTTGAAAAAGATGAAAAAGATAAGGCATTTCAGGAGATTGAAAAAGTTTTCAGGGATTTCAAACAGGAACCGAATTCAAAAGAGAAGGGCTATGTTGAGGTTAATTTGTTTAAGTGCAATTCAAAAGATGGAAAAGACGCCTGCGTTGAAGAAAACTATAAGAAGGAATTTTTCAGGATTTTAAAGGATACTTTAGAGAGGTTTTCAGGGAAAGACATAATGATTCTTGCAAGGAGAAAGGAAGATTTAGGTAAGATTGCAGAGTTTATCTTTGAATTCAACGCTGAATATAAAAAGAATGTGTCTTTTGTTACCGAGGACTCTTTAAAACTTTTGAATAACAGGGATATAAAAAACCTGCTCCTGCTTTCAGGTTTTTTTATAAATGTTAGCGATGTTTCGCTGTTTAAAGGCCTTGCTGAAAACGGATTTTTTCCACTTGAAGACAAATCTAAGTTTTTTGAAGAATTAAGTGAAGCGAAAGGATTTTCAATTTTAAAGGCAAAGGAGATTCTCTCTAAAACAATAAAACAGGGATTGGGTATTGATTTTGCTGAAATTTTTGAGGAGAGTTTTCTAAATTCAAAACTTCTATCCCCTTACGAATTTTTCATAAACCTGATTTCCTGTTTTGATTTTTCCGATTACTCTTTCGGCTTTGATTTAAAGGAAAACGGGGCATACTTTGACAGGTTTTTAGAGGTTGTTTTAACTCTCTCTGAAAAGGGAAACTCTGTTGCTGAAATTGTTGATTACTTTTATCAAAATGAGGACATTACTCTTTCAATGCCTGAAAATATTGATGCTATAAGGCTTATGACAATTCACAAGGCAAAGGGGCTTGAAGCAGAGGTTGTAATTATCCCGTTTTACGATTGGAGTATGGTTGGAAGGTTAGATTCAGAGTATATTGAGTTGGATTTAAAAGACTGGTTTGAAAAGGCGGGAAACAGGAAGGTTATTCTTAAAAACGACGGCAGATTAAGGGAGATTTCAAAAAAGGCAGGGGAAAAGTATTTTGATTATAAATTAAGAAAGTTTATTGAATCGCTAAACCTTATGTATGTGGCAAATACAAGGCCAAAAAAAGAGTTGTACATAGTTGGCGCTTTGATTTATAAAGACAAAGAGTTTAAGGATGTTTCAAAAACTTACATTACTTCGGCTTTTGTTTTGAAGAATCTTGCAGATAATTTTCTTGAAGAAAAGGACAATATGTTCCATTTTGCTTCAGGTGAGAAAAGCAAAGGGAAATCAATTGAAGAGGAAAAAGGAAAATCAGGAGAAGAAGTTTTTTCCTTTGCGCCTTCAATAAGGCAGCACTTTAAATCTATTGAGGAAAGGGATTATTTGTTTGACTATAAAAGCGAAGAGTTTGGAAATCTCTTTCACCTGACAATGAGTTTTATTAAAGATTTGAAAAGTGAAGAAAACATAAATGAGGTTGTGGAAAAGGCGTACGAAAAAGCGGCGAAACTTTCAGGAGTAAGCGAAGGCTTTGAAGAGGTTAAAAAACTTGCACGACAAACGGTTTTAAATTTAAAAGATTACTTTTTTAATATTGATGCTGAGTGGAATGAAAAGGAAGTTATAAACAGAAAGGGGTTTATCTTCAGAATTGACAGGCTTGTTTTGAAAAATGGCGAGTACATTGTAATTGACTATAAAACAGGGGCAAAGGATTTGGAAAAACACAAAACTCAAATTGTAAATTATCTCAATGTTTTTAGAGGCAATAAACTAAAATCTAAAGGCATTATTTACTATACGGAAGACGGAGAAATTGTAAATGTCTGAATTTAAACTAATTGCAGTTGATGTATCAATAAATTTTGTTGATTTAATTTCAAAGGATGTTGAAAAGTTAGCGGGGAAGGAAAAAGAGGTAATTGTTATCTTCCCAAATGTAAGGCCGTTGAGGTTTATTGAGAAGAATCTCTCCCTTGCTTCTTTGTTGAATGTGCGTCTATTTTCAATGGGGGATTTTGTAAGGGAGACTGTAATAAACTTTTCTGAACCCCCCCCTGAAATTCAGGATGAGATTGACAGGCTAATCTTTATACTCAACATTTTGAAGAAAAACAGGGATTTATACACAAAATTGGGTAATGACGACTCCCTTGTTTTCCCGTGGGTTAAGAGGCTTTCCTCTCTTTTCAGTGAAATTGACACTCAGTTAATTGATAGCGTTAAGGATTTTGAATACTTTGACAACACTGTTAAACAGGCAAAGATACTTCTTGAAAATTTAAACTCTCTTTACAATGATTACAGGCATCAGGTTGAAAATAAAAACCTTTCATTTGGCGGGGATTTGTACAAAAGGTGTGTGGAAATTTTTGAAAACGGGAAGGTTGAAAAGGAATTTAGCGCTAAGGTTTTTATCCTTGCAGGCTTTTCGTACCTTACAAACAGTGAAAAAAGGATAATTAACTATTTAAAGGATAACTTTGAAACATACCTATACTTTCAGGCAGATACAGAAAACAGGCTTCACAGAATAGGTGAAAAAAACTTTGATGCTTACGGTGTTTATAGAAAATGGTTTAGCGGGAGAGAGTGGGATAAAAAGCCTGAATTAAGAAAGGGGTTTGAGTTTGAGCCGGAAATAAAATTTTACGAAAGTTACGATGTTCACTCTCAGGTAAGGCAGGTTGTTAAGGCTTTAAAGGATTTAAGTGAAAGTGAGAAAGTTAATGATTTGAATAATCCTAAAAAGATAGGGATTATCCTTCCAGATTCAAAGACTCTCTTTCCGTTATTGTTTTACATTTCAAACATTTATGACAGTGAATTGCCAAAAAACATAACAATGGGATTTCCCCTTTCAAAAACAGGATTCGGGGATTTTCTAAACAGGCTTTTTAAAACACTTGTTGATATTGAAAGAAATGGGGGTAAAAAGGTTTATGTCCCTGTTTTTCTTAAACTTATAAAAAGCGAGATAATGGCATTTTTCAACCTTAAAGCAAAAAATGAATATTTTGATTTGCTTTTCAATTTTCTTATTGAGAATAACATTGTTTTCCTTGATTTTGATAAAACAGATGAGCAGTTTGAAGGGGAGAGGGATTTAGGGGATTTTGCCATTAAAATATACAAAAATTTATTAAAGCCTTTTCTTGAAGCAGATAGTTTTGAATCATTGCACAGGGCTTTTGAAAACCTTTATTCACTTTTAGATAAAGATAGTTTGAAAAATTCAGGCTATGTTTACGATGCAATTGTCCTTGATTACTTTTTAACCTCTGTTGTTGCAAGGTTAAATTCCCTGAAAGAGGAAAATTTAAAAGGCATCAACTTTAACCAGAGGCTTTTTTATTCTGTTATAAACACTCTTTCAAAGTCTGTTTCTGTGCCATTTGAGGGAAATCCCCTTAAAGGGATACAGATTATGGGGATGCTTGAATCAAGGAGTTTGTCATTTGATTACCTTTTTGTCCTTGATGTAAACGAGGGGATTTTGCCTGACACTGAGAAAATAGACCCTTTAATGCCTGAATCCTTAAAGTTTGAGTTGGGGCTTTCTTCATTTAAAGACAGGGAAAGGCTGATAAAATACAACTTTTTCAGGCTTATTGATTCAAGCAAGAATGTTTACCTGTTTTATCAAAGCGGCCAGACAACACTTGAGAAGAAGACGAGAAGCAGGTTTATTGAACAGTTAATCCTTGAAAAAGAGTTTGAAAAAGGAATTGATTTAAGCGATGAAATTATTAAAGCAAAAATGCCTTTGTATTCACTTAACCTTAACAAAAATAAGAAGGATAATTCACTTCCCTGCGAGTTCAAGGAAGGGATTGAGAAAGATAAGTGGATGCAGGATAAAATAGAGGGATTTTTCAGGGAAGGCAAGGGTATTTCAGCAACCTTTATTGATAATTTTCTGCAATGTCCTTATATGTTTTATTTACATAGGATAGCGGGAATTGAGGAAAAGGCTTCCCTTGAGGAAAGCCAGAGGGCTGACAAGGTTGGAACGCTGATTCACCACCTTCTTGAAAAGGGGTTTGAAAAGCATAAGGGAGAGTATTTAACAGAAAAATTGATCTCAAATATTCGCAAAAAGGTTTTAGATGAAGCGGTAAATTTTATAGATAGAGGGCAGTTTAAGTACTTTGATTTTCACGGTGTTGAAGATGTATTTAAGTATTTAAAAAACCTTGAAAGTGTTAAAAAAGAAATTTTGAAAAAGGTTGTTGAGTTTAGGTTGAGTAAACTGTTTGAATTTTTCATTCATCAGGTTAAACAAGATGAAAGGCTTCAATTAATTGATGTTGAAAAAGAGATTGAAGTTGAGGGGTTTGAGTTTGAAGGAAGAAAGGTAAGGTTTTACGGAAAGATAGACAGGGTGGAGAAAATTAACGGAGATACAATTAGGATTGTTGACTATAAAACAGGAAGGTATGCAAAAGTGCCCTCTAAAAAGAAGTTGTCAGAATTAATGGCTGACGATTTAGATGACAGTGTGTTATGTGTTGAATACTTAAAAAACTCAATAAACTCAATCCAATTGCCGTTTTACATTTACCTTTATTCAAAAAAAGAGAATGTGGAAGATGTTTCTAAAATAAAAAGTTGTCTTTATCTTTTAGGAGAGTCAAATTTTAAAGATATTGAGAAAGAATTTGATTTTAATGGAGTCCCTTCTTTTGGTAGGCTTGAATATTTTGAAAATATTTTAAAACTAATTTTTGATAGAATGCTAAACTCAAAATTTATTGTTGCAACTCCGGGAGACTCCTGCAAGTTCTGCAATTACAAACACTTCTGCCTTTTTTCAAAGTAAAATAAATATTTCTATTAATTTACCAATAAAAAAGGCGGCTTATGCCGCCTCAATTTACTCAATTAAATCTTTTACAAATTTAGGCAATGCAAAGGCTGCTTTGTGTACTTCAGGGGTATAATACTTCAATTTTTCTGCGAAATCTTTTGTAAATTCAGGATTTAAATCGTTTATATAGTGGTATTTTTTTGATGCAAAGGCAAAAGACCACATCCCTGTTGGATAGGTTGGAATAAATGCAAGGTAAGGAGAAACTATAGGAAATACCTGTTTTAAAGATGAGAAAACCTCTTTAATAAAATCTCCCTTTAAAAATGGATACTCTGTTTGAGCAACCATTATCCCGTCTTTTTTTAGTGCATCAAAAACAAATTTGTAAAAATCTGTATGAAATAAGCCTTCTGCAAAAGCAACAGGGTCTGTTGAATCAATAAAAATAATATCAAATTTATTTTTGTGGTTTTTTATGTATTCAATACCGTCGTCAATTATTACACTTACCCTTTCATCGTCAAAACCGCATGCAACAAAGGGTAGGTGCTTTTTTGATATTTCAACAACCTCTCTGTCTATCTCCACAAGGGTAATATTTTTTACCCTTGAATGCCTTTCTATCTCTCTTATTGTTCCCCCGTCTCCACCACCTATTACAAGAATATTTTCAGGCTTAGGGTGGCATGATAGGGCAATATGTGAAATCATTTCGTGGTAAACAAACTCGTCTTTTTCGGTAAGCATAACAAAATCATCAAGGGTGAAAAGCCTTCCATACTCCACTGTGTCATAAACTGCAAGTGTCTGGAATTTGCTTTTTCTAAACTCAACTAAATTTTTTACTCTAAAAGACAGACGCAAATTATCTGTCTGATTTTCGGTAAACCAGAGATTCATGTTTTTTCCTCAAAAATCCGCTTATTTATGCGGTTACAGGTTTATGATGATACTCTTTTAATTCCTGATTAACTATGCCTAACTGGCCTCTTTTAAGTTCCATTGCTGAGTAATGTGAGCATTCAAGAGTCTTTTTTAAATGCTCAAACGCTATCCATGGGTCAACTGTTTCTCCGCAGGTGAATAAATCAACAGCGGCATAGCCGTATTCAGGCCAGGTATGGATTGTTAAATGGGATTCGGCGATTATTACAACACCTGAAACACCGTGAGGGCTAAAATGGTGGAAATTGCTGGTAACTATTGTTGCGCCAGCCATATCAGCTGCTTCATTCATTACCTTTTCAATGAAATCTGCTTCGTTAAGAAGGGAAGGATTGCAGTCATAAAACTCTACTAAAATATGTCTTCCTAATGCTTTCAATTTTTACCTCCTTTTGCTATCCGTTAGTGTAATCTCTTTGTAAAAAAGTGTTAATACCCCATATCTTTTTCCCTACGCATCGGTCATAACATAGGTCAGAAACCATAAATCCTCCTTTTGACCTAAAAAATAAAAAAAAATGCGCAAATTTAATTTTAATCTTTTTTTTGTGCTATGCAATAAAAAAAATTAACAAAATTAAGTTTTTTTATTATGAAAAAATAGAGGTTTTATAGAGGATTCAAGCTGATTGTTTCTTTGATAGGTTTATTTTTCTTGCTAATTTGAAGGCAAAAATCATTTCCTCTGTTGTAAGTGAATTGTTCCAGGAATAAAAGGAAGAGCCTTTTGTTAATACAGGGGATTTTTTTTCAAATATAGATTTGTCTGTATATCCTTGAATCCCAGGAACGGGATAAAACGGGGAAATTCCAATTAAGCAGGGAAGTTTTTCAAGGAATTTTATGGTTGAAATGGTTTTTTCAAAGCTATCGTTTTTCAAGCCTGTAATAAAGTAAACAATTGAAGGAATTTGATTTTTTTTAAGAAAATTTAAGGTTTCAATAAGTTTATCAACACTTGCAGGCCTTTTGTTTTTTTTAAGTATGTTTTTATCAATATGTCCTATTGAAAGGTTAAACTGTTTGACGCCTAAATGAATAAGTTTTTCAACAGTTTCGATATCAAGGAAGGTGTGGTCTATCCCGTTTTCAAACGAAAATGTTGTGTCAGGAAAGTGTTTTTTAAATAACTTTAAAACCTCAATTAAATAGTCCTTAGCAAGTAAAATATTGTCGTCTTCAAAGTTAATATTTGCATTTTTTAACTTGAGTTTTTTTATCTCTCTTTCAATCTTTTCAATAGGTATTGTTCTAAATTTTCTCCCCTGCACTATAAAGTTTGAACAAAATGCGCATTGCTTTGGGCATCCCCTTGAAAGAATTGTTGAGTAATAGTTTCTTTTTTTTGTTGAAAGGGTTTTTGTTAGAATGAAGTCTAATTCATCTTTTTCAGTTAATCTTTGAGGTTTAATAATTCCATAAGTTTTCCCTTCAATTGCCTTTAATACACTTTCCCCTATTGTTTCAATTTCCCCTGTAAAAATTGCATTGAAAACTAAAGTTTTTTCAAAGTATTCAGGAAAGCAGGAAACTCCGCTTCCCCCTGCAAACATTGGGGTTTTTGGAAATTCTTTCTTTAAAAAAGTTGTAAACTCAATAAACTCCTTTGCATATGCAAAGGCAAAAAGGGAAAGCACTATACAATCAGGGGAAAAGTCTTTAATTAATTTTGCACATTGTTCAAAGGAATAGCCAAACCTTTTGTATTTTTTGAAAAAAAGGTTGTCTTCCTGTTTTAAAAACGGCTTCAGGTATTCCAATTCAAAAGGAAGTTTTGTTTCTTTTTGCTTTTTGTTTGGAAAGTCAAAGAGTTTACATTGAAAACCGTATTTTTCAAGAAAGTTTTTAACATACCTTGCACCTAAAAAAGCCCCTCTGTGAGGGGTGTAATAAAAATCTTTGATAGGGGGTATAACAATTGCAATCTTTTTCAATTTAATCCCTTTTTATATTAAAGGAAAAGTCCTCTTCAAGTATTTTCAGGTAAGAGTTGTACCTCTCTTCCGAAATCTCTCCCTTTTCCAACGCTTCCTTTACTCCGCATTGAGGCTCTGTAATGTGCATACAATCGTTGAATTTACAGGTGTAATCTGTAAATTCCCTGAAAAAGCCTGACAATTCCCTTTCATCCATAATGTAAGATAGGTCAACTTTTGAAAAGCCTGCTGTATCCCCTATAAATGAGTTTTCTCCAAAGGGGATTAAACTTGCTCCCACTGTTGTATGCCTTCCCCTTTTTGTTTTTTTGCTAACCTCTCTTGTTTTTATCTCAACACCTGTAATTGCTGTAATTAAAGATGATTTTCCCACACCTGAAGCACCTGCAAAGACACAAATATTGTCGTGAAGAAAGTGTATTAAATCATTTAAATTTTCTTTTTCCTTTGCAGAAACCTTAACAACTGTGTATCCGGCAGAGGTGTAAATATTTTCCCATTTTTCCAATTCTCTTTTTTCTTCCTCTGTTTCAAGCAGATCTATTTTATTAAATACAATTACAGGTTCAACCTGGTAATAGTCGTAAGCAACAAGAAGTTTGTCAAGCATTCCTGTGTTTATTGGCGGATTTTTTATTGTTGTGATTAACAAAACCTTGTCAACATTTGCAATTTTTGGCCTGAACAACTGGTTTTTTCTTGGAAGTATGTTTTCTATAATGATTTTTCCATCATCTGTTAACTCTCCCTCAAAGTAATCGCCCACAAATATTTTTTTCATTTTTTTCTTAATTAGTGTTCCCCTTGCAAAGGCAAGGTATCTTTCTTTTAACTCAGGTATATACCCGAAAGTTCCCAAACCTTCTTTTGAAATAATTATTCCTTTGTATTTCTTTCCCATATTGCCTCCCTTTCTGTTTCATTTTAGATAATCTATAAGTTTTTGTCCTTTAGTCAAATTTTTATTTGCTTTATTAGGTTTTCTATTGTGCTAAAATCAGTTTGAAGTTCTTTGTAAGGAGATTGCTTATGAATATTGGAATGGGAGAAGCGCTATTACTTTTGCTTATTCTTTTACTTTTGTTTGGTGGGAAAAAGTTACCAGAACTTGCTGAAGGGTTGGGCAAGGCTGTTAAAAATTTTAGAAAAGCAGCTTTAGATGATGAAGAAGATACAGAAAAGAAAGAAGAAAATACAACTAAAAAGGAAGAAAGCGGAAAAGAAAAGTAATCAATGTTCGGTATAGGTTTTGGTGAATTACTTTTATTGTTGGTTATAGCTTTAATTGTTTTTGGGCCTGAAAAATTGCCTGAGGTTGCAAAGACATTAGGTAAGTTTTACAGGCAGGTAAGGGATTACTCTGATTCTTTAAGGGAAACTGTTGAGCGTGAATTAAACCTTGAAGAGTTTAAAAAGTTAAACAATATTCCAGATGAAGTCTCTCAGCTTGTTTTACCTAAAGAGGAAGTTGAGAGACGAAAGAAAGAGGTATTGGAGAGGCTAAAAAGAAAACAGGCTGAATCAGAAGAAAATGGAATTAGTCCTGAAAAAAGTGAACAGGCAAGTAATATTAATTTAGATGACGGGAATAATGGTGGAAGAAAAGAAAGAGAAGAATGATAGGGAATTTAAAAAGCAAACTTTTTTTGAGCACCTTGCCGAATTAAGGTCAAGGTTGCTGTGGAGTATAGGCTATTTAATTTTAGGCTTTATTGTTGCCTATGCCTTTCATAAGCAGATTTTTCACCTTATAGCCCTTCCCTTGCTTGAAATTGCCCCAAAGCAGTACAAAAGTATTTTTGCTTTCCATCATTTAAGTGAACCTTTTTTTACTTATTTAAAACTTTCTTTTTATGCTGGGATTTTTATAGCATCCCCCTTTATCCTTCATCAACTATGGCTTTTTATTTCTCCAGCTTTGTATAAAGAGGAAAAAAGGTATGCTATCCCATTTATCTTCTTTGCCACATTGCTATTTTTAGCAGGGGGAGCTTTTGGTTATTTTGTTGGTTTAAAGTATATGATTTCTTTCTTTTTAAGTGAGGCTGAAGGCCTTGTTCCAGTACTTACAATGGAAGGTTATTTCTCCCTTGCCACAACTGTAATATTAGGAATGGGGATTGTTTTTGAAACGCCTATACTGATTTTTTTCCTCTCTATAATGGGGGTTGTTGATTACAAATTCTTAATCTCAAAATTCAAGTATGCTATTTTCTTTATCTTTTTAATTGCTGCAATAATTACCCCTTCCGGAGACCCTATAACACAGACTGTTTTTGCAGTCCCCATGCTTTTGTTATACATATTGGGGATTTTAGTTGCCTATCTTTTTGGTTCCAAAAAGAGCGAATAAAACTTTGTTGAAAATTGCCACATATGTTAAAAATTACCACATTTATCTAACTTTAAGAAAATAAACAAAAAAAAATTCTCATTCAATTTCTCTGTTGAATATTTCTGCAAAATTATTATTATAAAAATTCTCTTTATTTGCTTAATTTGTTGAAAATAAAGTATTTATTTGTATTTGGCACGGCTTATGCAAATATTCATAGGTGAAGGCCGAAAGAGGCAAAGGCCTTCAGGGTTCTTTGAAAAGTCAGGTGTTAAACGATGAAAAGATTTTTAAAAATTAAATATAAGGAGGCTAACATGACTGTTTTATTGGTAATTTTAACTTTTGCCGTTTGCTTTGCAATTGGTACTTACCTTGAGCGTAAAAGGGAAGCTGAGAAAAGGGTAAAAATGGCATCTATGGTGGCGAATGCGGCATTTGCTCAGGACGGTGGAGAGCCTGTTAAAGATACTGAAGAAAAAGAAGATAGAAAATAAGGGGGATAAAGATGGTTGCTTTATTAGTTGTTTTAACAATTGTTGCGTGCTTGACGGTTGATATGATTGTTCTTTCAGTTAGAAAAAAGAGAGCGGAACAGAGGAAGCTTGCCCTTGAACCTAATCTTATGTTTGCTCAGGATGGTGGTAAGCCGGTTAAAGATAATGAAAAAAAAGAAGATAAGAAATAAGGAGGATAAAGATGGTTGCTTTATTAGTTGTTTTAACAATTGTTGCGTGCTTGACGGTTGATATGATTGTTCTTTCAGTTAGAAAAAAGAGAGCGGAACAGAGGAAGCTTGCCCTTGAACCTAACCTTGTGTTTGCTCAGGATGGTGGTAAATCTGTAAAAGAAGATAAAAAAGAAGTTTCGAATACTAAAAAGGATGAAAAATAGCAAGAAGGCCTTCGGGCCTTCTTTTTTTGGAGGTGTGTTATGACACCGCTTTTGGTTTTCTTAAGTTTTTTATTTGGGGCTGTTTTTGTTAATTCGAAAAAAACTGAGAGAAATGTTTTGTCGTTTAAGGTTGAAAGTGAAGGATTAAAAGAGGTTTTTCCTGACTTAGACTCTAATAGAAAAATATGCAAATACTATTTTTCAGGGGATTTAGAATCACCATTAGTATGCGATAACGAATTTGAATGCAGGGATTGCCCCATACATAAACGCTTTGTTAATTCTTTGGTTTTCACAGAGGAAAAGTTTTTTTGTACGAAAAAGGTAATGGGTCTGGATTTTTCACCGTGTATTTTTTATCACAGGGGGCATACTCTTTTAAGCATTACAAAAAATGGTAATGTTCTTGTGGGGATAGATTCCTTTATTTTAAATTTAATAGGTAAAAAAGCAGAAAAGGTTGTTTTACCTGAAGAGGGTGATTTTATTGAGGCGAATGAAATAGGTTTTTCTTTGATAATAGAAAAGGATTACTTCCCTATTTTGTCACCTGTTTCTGGTGAAATAGTTAAGGTAAACGACAATATTGCACAAGATATAAAGGATAACAAGGCATTTGTATGGCTTTGTATGGTAAAGCCATTTAACCTTGAAGAGGATCTGCCATCATTATTGCTGGGTAGAGAGGCAGAGGAATGGTTTAAATATGAAGTGAATTCTTTTAAAAACAATTTGTTTAGAGATTCTGAATTTGCGGCAGATGGCGGGGAGTTGGCTATATCCAATTTAAATACCATTCCCGAAGATTTTGTTGAGAATTTTCTATATTCGTATAAAAGAAGGGGTTAATAGATTGTTAGAAATTTCTACATATGTGGAATTTTGCAACAATGAGTATAATTTAAACATTTTAAAAAAGAAAGTTTGCATTCGATTTTTTAAATGTGGTATTTTTCTACATTTTTTTTATTTATGTTTTTCTGAGAAAATTTTTATTTTCTTTGTTTTCTGTAAGTTGTGTTTTGGCACGATTTTTGTAGAAAATATCTACGGGGATTTTTCCCACATTTTTTATAGTGGAAAGGACATTTTGTTAATATTTTCATTATTTTTCATTGCGTTGAATAAAAAAAAGGATTAGATTATGGACATAGGTTCATTCTTAATTTGGAGGCTTAAATGAGTAAAGCAATGTTGATTGATTTAACCGAGTGTGCGGGATGTGGAGTATGTGCTGAGGCCTGTAAAAAAGAACATAATTTGCCTGGTAAGGTTGGGAAAACCTTGGATTATGCAAATTATACAGTTGTTAACGAGGTAACCGATGATGTTTACATGAGAAACCTGTGCAGGCATTGTGTTGACCCTACCTGTGCATCGGTTTGCCCTGTATCTGCATTACACAAGACACCAGAAGGCCCCGTAGTTTATGATTTTGACCTCTGTATAGGTTGCAGGTATTGTATGATGGCATGCCCTTTCCAGATTCCAAAGTATGAATGGCATAAGCCTATTCCGCAAGTTAGAAAATGTATTATGTGTTATGACACAAGGATTAAAAAGGGATTGCCGACAGCCTGCGCTGAAGCCTGCCAGAACGAAGGTGGTGGAGCAACTTACTTTGGTGAAAGAGATGAGTTATTGAAGATGGCACACCAGAGAATTAAGGATAATCCTGATACTTACCATAATTTTGTTTATGGGGAACACGAAGTTGGTGGGACAAATGTTATGTTTCTTCTCCCTAAAAATGTTCCTCTTGAAAAGTTTGTCCCCTATGGATTAAAGAATAATCTTCCTACGGAACCTTTGCCTGATTTAACCTGGAATGTGTTGAATAAAATCCCTGTTTTTGTCCCTGTTTGGGCTACATTTCTTACTGGAATGTGGTGGCTGAACAATAGAAAGATTGAGGTTGAAAAGAATAATGGAATAAAACCTAAAGATAACGATGAAAACAAAGGAGAATAATCATGAAAATAAAGGGATTTAAAATAACATTCTGGCGCGTTGTGGCGGCGATTATCCTTGTTGCAGGTGCTATTGCAACCTATCAAAGGTTTGTGTATGGACTTGGAGCAGCAACAAACCTTTCTGATAAATTTCCCTGGGGTTTGTGGGTAGGTTTTGATGTTATAAGCGGTGTTGGGCTTGCAGCTGGAGGCTTTACAATAACCGCTATAGTTTACATATTTAATTTAAAAAAATACCATTGCATTGTTAAGCCCACTGTTTTAACCGCGTTTTTAGGCTATTCATTTGTTGGTATTGCTTTGCTTTGGGATTTAGGTAAGTACTTTGACATATGGCATCCCCTTGTTTTTGGAAACCATCATTCCCCTATGTTTGAGCTTGCCGTTTGCGTTGCAACATATACTGCAGTTTTAGCCCTTGAATTTTCATCATTTGCTTTGGGCAAGTTTAAATGGTTTAGGAAGCCTGTAAATTTTTTAAAGGGGATATATATTGTACTTGTAATTTTAGGTGTTTTGATTTCAACATTGCACCAGTCTTCGTTGGGAACTCTCTTTGTTATTGTTCCTGAGAAATTACATCCTCTGTGGTACACAAAACTCCTTCCAGTTTACTTTTTTGTTACAGCTGTTGGTGCAGGATTGGGAATGACTATTGTTGAGTCATACCTTAGCTGGAGGGCTTTAGGCCACGAAGCACCCCTTGATGTTTTGGCAAACCTTGCAAGGGGAATGGTTGTTATTCAGCTTACATACTTTGTCGCGTATTTTGAAGGATTGATTGTTGGACATAAACTTCATTACCTTTTTGATGGTTCATTCTATTCCTTTATGTGGTGGCTTGAAACCTTACTGTGGACTATAGTTCCAACAGTAATTGTCTTTAAAAAGAATTGGATTACAACAAGAGTGGGTGTTTTTACAGCAGGTTTTTCCTATGTGTTGGGGTTTCTCCTTAACAGGTTGAATGTTTCAATGACTGCTATGGAATACTCTCTTAAAGCAAACTATTTGCCATCATGGCAGGAGATGGCAGTGTCTGCCTCTTTTGTGGTTGTTATGTTTATAATCTTCGGATTTGCAGTTAAGTATTTTGATATTTTTGAAGAAGAGCATCCTTACGAAGAACAGATTGAAACAACATAAATTCAAGCCCCGCAAAATGCGGGGCTTTTTGAGGTTAATATGAAGGAAAAAATAAGGACTTTGAGATTTAAGGTAATGTCAATTGTGGCAATTGCCCTTACAACAGGTTTCTTTATATTTGCTTTTCTTATACTTTCTCATCAGGAGAGGGTTTATTATGATTATTTAAAACTTAACCTTAATACAATTTCTGACACAATTTTAAAGGCATTAGAGATTGATATGATGCAGAATAACAGGGAGGCTATAGAGAGTACACTGAAACTTATTGGCCATCAGGATTTAATAAAAGAGTTAAGGATTTATAGCCATAAGGGAAATATTTATGCATCTATAAATGACAATGAGAAAAGAAAAAAGTTGTCTTTGTCGGAAGTTCAATGTGCAGTTTGTCATTCTCAATCTAATAAGGCTTTGACAAATATTGATAAACAGGATTATCTGGTTTTTTATAAAGAAAAAACAACAAACCCATGTACCTTAAAAGCTATTGTCCCTATTTTAAACTCTCCTAAATGTTATTCTGCTTCATGCCATGCGCATAGCAAAAATGAAAAAATACTGGGTTTTTTAAACATTGCAGTTTGTACTCTGAAGTTACATGAGTCTTTAAATAAAGATAGATGGATAATTTTGCTTATTTCTGCTATATTTGTTTTTGTGCTTTCATACCTTATAGTATTTCTACTAAAACGACAGATAACTTTTCCTATAAGGCAGCTTGTGCAAAGTACAAAAGCAATTAGTGTTGGAGATTTTAACCTTGATTTGCCTACTGAAAAAAAAGATGAAATTGGGGAACTGGCAAAAGCTTTTGAAAAAATGGTTAAGCGTATTGAAGAGTTTAAAAAGGAATTGGAAGGCTGGAATAGAGAGCTTGAAAAAAGGGTAGAAGAAAAAACGCAGAAACTAAAAGTTGCCCAAAAAAAGATTTTGCAGGCTGAAAAAATGTCTTCCCTTGGCAGGCTTGCTGCAGTAATTGCCCACGAAATTAACAACCCTATTTCGGGGTTGATTGTTTTTATAAACCTTTTGAAAAAGCAGATTGAAAGAGGTGATTTAAGTGAGAGAGAGCTTGAGAGAATGTACAAAAACCTTGCTTTAATGGAAAGCGAGGCAAAGAGATGTGGGAAAATCGTTTCAGAATTACTTGCTTTTTCTAAAAGGGAAAGCGAAATAGTTCCCTGTGATATTGTTGAAATCATTAATAGGGCAGTAAGTTTAATGCAAATAAAATTAAAGGATAGCGATATAAAAATTGAAACTGAATTTGCGGAAAAACTTCCAAAGGTAAAGTGTGACCCGTCAAAGATGCAACAGGTGTTTATTAACCTCATTCAAAATGCTGCTGATGCTATGCCTTTAGGTGGCAAAATAACTATAAAGGCAGAGTATAATGAAAAAAGAAAAGGTGTTCAGGTGAGTCTCTCTGACACAGGAGTTGGAATCCCTGAAGAGTATCTTTCCCATATCTTTGAACCATTCTTTTCTTCTAAGGATAACGGGCAAAGCATTGGAATAGGCTTGTTTGTAGTTTACGGGGTTATAGAGCAAATTGGGGGGAAAATTACAGTTGAAAGTGAGGTAGGAAAAGGAACAACCTTTAATATATGTATTCCAACTGTTTAAGGAGTAAATTATGCAAGATTTAAACGCAAAAATTCTAATTGTAGATGATGAAATAATAGTAAGGGAATCATTAAGAAACTGGCTTTCTGAGGAAGGGTATTTTGTTGATGTAGCTGAAAATGCTGATGAGTGTTTTAAAAAATTAGGTGAAAGAGAGTTTGACATTGTCTTTCTTGACATTAAAATGCCTGAGGTTGATGGAATAGAGGTTTTGAAAAAAATTAAAGAAATTTATCCTATTATTGATGTTGTTATGATTACGGCCTATGCGTCTATTGATTCAGCGGTTCAGGCTATGAAGTTAGGTGCTTATGATTACCTTACAAAGCCCTTTGATCCTGAACATTTATCTGTTCTTGTGAAAAAAATTTTATCCAAAAGAAGGCTTGAAAGTGAAAACAGGAAGCTCAAAGAAACAATTGAAACAACTTTAAAGCATGTAAACCTTGTCGGAAAAAGCGAGGCAATGCAAACAATAGTTAAACAGATTGAAGAGGTGGCTCAAACAGATGCCTCTGTTTTGATTACAGGGGAAAGTGGGACAGGAAAAGAGGTTGTTGCAAGGGCAATTCACTTTGCAAGCCCAAGAAGGTTTGAACCGTTGGTTACAGTAAGTTGCGGAGCGCTTCCTGAAGGGTTAGTTGAAAGTGAATTATTTGGATATGAAAGGGGGGCTTTTACCGGTGCTTTCTATAAAAAGAAAGGAAAATTTGAGGCAGCAAACGGCGGCACCCTTTTCCTTGACGAAATTGGAGAATTGAATCAAAAGATGCAGGTTGATTTATTAAGGGTTTTGCAGGAAAAAGAAATAATGAGAATTGGTTCAAATAAAGTAATTAAAGTTGATTTCAGGGTAATTTCCGCAACAAACAGAGATTTAAAGAAGATGGTTGAAGAAGGCACTTTCAGGGAAGATTTATTTTACAGGTTAAATGTTTTCAATATACACA
The DNA here is from genome assembly GCF_016592575.1 of Thermotomaculum hydrothermale. Lineage (NCBI taxonomy): Bacteria > Pseudomonadati > Acidobacteriota > Holophagae > Thermotomaculales > Thermotomaculaceae > Thermotomaculum > Thermotomaculum hydrothermale. Next base: position 430,007 of record NZ_AP017470.1, read on the forward strand.
TTCCACCTTTAAGGGAAAGAATAGAGGATATCCCTTTGCTTGTTGAGCATTTTGTTAATCAATTCAGAAGAAGAATGGGTAAGGATGTTGAAGGATTGACACCTCAGGCAATGAACAAATTAATGAAGTATCCATGGCCTGGAAATGTTAGAGAGCTTGAAAATGCAATTGAAAGGGCTTTTGTAATTGCAAAAGGCAAGTACATTACAACAGATGACCTTTCTTTTTTAGATGGAAACAATGCTAAATTGACAACACCACCAGCACTTTCCTTGTCTGAAATTGAAAAACACCACATTATCAATGTGCTAAAAGAGTGTGACTATAATATATCCAAAGCGTCTAAAATATTGGATATTGATAGGACGACTCTTTACAACAAAATGAAAAAATATGGCATTTCTAAGCAATAAAAGAATAATTCTCTCACCTGTTGATATCTCTCCAGAACTTTTAAAGGGTGAGGTAAAAGAAAAATTAGAGATTATCTTTAAACGAAAGGTGGTAATTGAAAAAACAGGCTTAAAAATTGACGATTTTTACGACCCTGTAAGGGAGCAGTATAATTCAACAGAAATATTAAAGCACTTTATATTCAACCACCCTGCCGAATTAGAAGAAAAGGTGTGCTTAATTGTCCCATACGATTTGTTTATTCCTATTTTAACCTTTGTATTTGGAGAAGCACATATGAATGGGAATTACTGTATTGTTTCTCTCTTTAGATTGAAAGAGGCTTTTTACGGTAAAGAGTGTGATGAAAAACTCCTTAAAGAAAGGTTATTGAAGGAAATTGTCCATGAGTTAGGACATACATTTGGCCTTACCCACTGTATTGATAACAAATGCGTAATGTTTAGCTCATACTCTATTGAAGACACAGACAAAAAATCTATTTTCTTCTGTGATTCTTGCTTTGAAAAACTGGATAAAAATTTGTAGTTGGGTATTAGGTGGTTTAGGGTTTTGGGTATTGGGATTGTCTTGTCTCGTGTCCCGTCCTGAAAAAAGTGGACACATTTAGTTTAATTATAGATTTTGAATTATTAATTTTAGATTTTGGATTTAGGGAGAGTTTCTTTAATTTAAAGTTTTCTTCCTCAATTAAGAATCCATCAGTCAACATCTAAAATTACTTAAATAATGGGTTTTAGGTTCTGAGTGTTAGGTTTTTTATGCCAACCTATATCAGGACGGGACAGACACTAAAACCTGACACCCAGTACTTAATACCCCAATACCCAATACCCTATTCCCCCACAACCTCAAACCCTTTTTATTTCCCTCTTATGCTATAATTCACTAAAAGGGAGGATTTATGGACTTGATTAAGGCTATTTTTCAAAGAAGAAGCATAAGAAAATACAGAAATAAACCTGTTGAAAAGCATATTTTGATGCAGTTGGTTAAATATGGGATGTATGCGCCGACGGCAAGGAATACAAGAAGCTGGCACTTTTACATTGTATCAGACAGGGAGAAATTAGATGAGGTGGCAAAAAAGCACCCTTATGCAGGTATGCTTAAAACAGCAGGGGGAGCAATCCTTGTCTGTGGAGACAAAAGTATTGAGCCTATGGAAGGATACCTTTCACTTAATTGTGCAAATGCCTGTGAAAATATTATGCTTGGGGCTTTAGAGCATGGTTTGGGGACATGCTGGATAGCTGTTTATCCAAGGGAAGAGAGAATTAAACTTGTTTCAGAGATTTTCAACCTTCCTGAGAATCACCTTCCGATAGCCTTAATTTCAGTGGGATATCCTGATGAAGAAAAACAGATTCTCGACAGGTTTGAAAAAGAAAAAATCACTTTTATTTAGTGGAGAATGAGATGGATATAATAAACTTTTACTTAAGTGGAGACGGGAAATTCAGGTTTGTGTTTGCTGAGACAAAGGATGTTGTAAATAAAATAAGGGAAATTCACAAAATGACATACCCTGTGGCAAATGCTGTTTCAAGGTTTGTTACAGGAACAGTATTGATTTCAAGCAATTTAAAAAGCGGTGATGTTTTAGGGGCATACCTTGATGTAAACGGCCCGATAGGCGGAATTAGATGTGAGGCAAACTCTTATGGACACATAAAGGGTTATGCAATAAACCCTGATGTGGGTGTTGATGAGTTTGATTCTAATTATGTAATGGATTTAAATCAGTTGCTCGGAAGTGGAATGCTAACTGTTACAAGGGTGTTGAAGAGGGGCAAGGTGCCTTTTACCTCAAATATTGAATTTAAAGGTGGTTCACTTGCTTTAATGTTTGCAGATTACCTAAAAAGGTCTGAGCAGATAAACAGCGCTGTTTTTATATCAAACTTTATGAAACCTGACGGCTTTATTGAAAATTGCGGCGGCTTTATTGTACAACCAATGCCTGATGCAACAGAGAAAGAGATAGAAAAAATGGAAAAGGAAATTGAAAAACTTCCCCCATTCAGTGAGGTTTTAAAAGAGGTGGACAATGTCAATCAGGCTGCACTGCTTTTATTCCCAAATTATAAATTAAAGCAAATAGGGGAAAGGCATCTTGTGTTCAAGTGCACCTGTTCAAGAGATAAGGTGCTAAAAGTTTTAAAGTCTTTAAAAGAAGAGGATAGAAAACAGCTTCTTCTTGACGACGGGACATACCTTGTTGTTTGTGAGTATTGCAAGAAAGAATACAGGGTTAAAAAAGAAGAAGTTGAAAATTTTAAATAAAAAGGTAAAATAAGTTTTGCGTCATATTTTATTGACTTGAAGGGTAAACTGTGATATTTTTACCTTTGACTTTGAAATAAAGGGAGGAGCACGCAAATGTATGCAGTAATCGAAACTCAGGGAAAACAGCACAAAGTGGTTGAGGGGCAGACTCTCCTTGTTGATAGATTGGAAGGAGAAGTTGGAACAAAGGTTGATTTAAAGGTTCTCCTGTTAGGAGAAGACGGCAATGTTGAAGTTGGTACCCCTTACCTTGAAAATGCAAAGGTTGAAGCAAAGATAGTTGAGCAGAAAAAAGATGAGAAAGTGCTTGTTTTCAAGAAAAAGAGAAGAAAGCAGTACAAAAAACTCAACGGGCACAGACAGCCTATCACTGTTTTGAAGATTGAAAAGATAGTAAAGTAATTAAATAAGGAGTATAGTATGGCACATAAGAAAGGGCAAGGAAGTAGCCGTAACGGTAGAGACAGTAAGTCAAAAAGGCTTGGTGTTAAAAGGTTTGACGGTCAGTTTGTTAAGGCAGGCTCAATAATCGTAAGGCAGAGGGGAACAAGAATTAAGCCTGGCAAAAATGTTGGCAGAGGCAAAGACGACACCCTGTTTGCTCTCACCCATGGCTATGTTAAATTTCAGGACAGGGGAAGAATGGGTAAGTTTGTAAACATTATTCCTGCTGAGGTTACCGAGACTGTTCATTAATCTGGTTAAAATTATTAAAATTTGATAAAGTTAAGGGGGAGTGAATCCCCCTTTTTTTAATGGAAAAGAGTGAAGTTTTATGTTTAAAGACGAATTAAAAATATGGGTTAAAGCAGGTGATGGCGGTAATGGCTGTTTAAGTTTTAGAAGGGAGAAGTTTATCCCCAAAGGAGGCCCTGACGGAGGAGACGGGGGAGATGGGGGAGATGTAATACTTGAAGGAGACGCCTCTTTAAACACATTTAACAAGTTAAGATACAGGCAGCATTACAAAGCTGAGAGGGGAGAGCATGGCAAAGGCAAAAACATGCATGGAAAAAATGGAGAGCCATGCATAATAAAAGTTCCCTTAGGCACAATAGTCAAACTCTTTGATACAGGGGAAATTATTGGTGAAATACTTGAAGATGGGCAAAGGCTTGTTGTCCAGAAAGGTGGAAAGGGCGGAAGGGGAAACGCAAGGTTTGCCACTTCCACAAACAGGGCACCAAGACATTTTGAAGAGGGCGAAAAGGTTGAGCCTATAAGGTTAAAACTTGAATTGAAGTTAATTGCAGATGTTTCAATTGTCGGCTATCCAAACGCTGGGAAATCAACCTTAATTTCAAAAATTTCTAACGCTAAACCTAAAATTGCCGATTACAAATTTACAACATTGCACCCAAATTTAGGTATTGTTGAATACGGAAGCTTTAAATCTTTTGTAATTGCTGATGTGCCAGGGCTTATTGACGGTGCATCAGAGGGAAGAGGATTGGGGACAAGGTTTTTAAAGCACATTGAAAGAACAAGGGTACTGCTTCATTTAATTGACGGAGCAAGTCCTGAAAATGATTATTTAAGCGATTTTCTTGCAATAAGAAAGGAAATTGAAAAGTTTAATCCAGAAATTCTAAAAAAACACTTTGTGATAGCGGTTAACAAAGCGGATTCCCTCTGTTGTAAAGATGACCTTGAAAAAATAAAAGCATTTGCTAAAGAAAATAATATTCCAATTTTTATAATATCTGCCGTTACAGGTGAAGGATTAAACGAGCTTGTTAATGAGTTAGGTTCAATTGTGGAAAGTGTTAAAGGAAGAGAAATTAAAGAGGAAGTGGTAAAAGAAAAAAATGAAAAGCTTGATTTTCTTGATGAGGTGTAGATGATAGGATTTTACGGGGGAAGCTTTAATCCAATCCACATAGGGCATATTGAGGTTTCTAAATTTTTGTTAAAATCCCCATACATTGAGAAAATATGCTTTACTCCAGTCTATAAGCACCCATTTAATAAATCACTTGCCCCTTTTGAAGACAGGGTTAATATGATTAAACTTGCAATTCAAAGGGAAAATAACCTTTGTCTGTCTGAAGCAGAGAAGGAAAAGGGTGGCGTATCCTATACCATAGATTTACTTGAGTTTTTAAAGGATAAATTCGGGGATAACTTCTTTTTTTTAGGGGGTCTTGACACTTTAAACTCAATTGATAGGTGGAAAGACTGGGAGTATATAGTTTCAAACTTTAACATTCTCTTTACCACAAGGGCAGAAGTCAATTTAGATAGTGAAAAAATAGAAAAGGTAAAACAGGTTTCTAAAAGAAATTTCAACATTGTTAAAAAAATTGAGGATTTAAACCCCAAAGGGTTGAACCTTATTGAGGTTCCCTATATTCCTGTGTCATCCACTTTAATAAGGAACAGGATAAAAAATGGTGAAGATTTAAGTGGAATATTACATTCTAATGTAATATCATATATTTACCGAAAAAAACTTTATAAGGAGTAAATTTTATGGAAAATGTGGATTTATTTGTTAATACTGTTATAAACGCAGCTGAGGACAAAAAGGCTGAAAATATAGAGGTTTTAAAGGTTAGTGATTTAACCACTATTGCAGATTTTTTTGTAATAATGACTGGAAATTCAAAGGTGCAAAACCAGGCGATAGCAGATGCAATAGTTGAGAAGGCTGGCAAAAAGGGGCTTTTCAGTGTTGAAGGATATGACCTTGCAGAGTGGATACTTCTTGATTACGGTTCTGTTATTGTTCACATTTTCACTCCAGAAAAGAGAGAGTTTTACGACCTTGAAAGCCTCTGGGCTGATGCGGAAAAGATTTTAAAGAGAGATGAAAATTAAGTTTATTTGGCCAGGTGAAACAAAAGAATCCTGTTTATCTAAACTGGAAAGTAATTATATAAAAAAAATATCAAGGTTTATTAAGTGCGAAAAGATTGTGTTCAAATCAAGGTTTAATGAAGAAAAAAGCAAGCAAATTGCATTTGAGGAAGGTGAAATAGAAAAAAGGTGTGGCAATTTGAACAATCTTATACTTTTAACAGAAAAGGGAAAGGAAATGGACTCCTTTGAATTTGCAAAATTTTTGGAAAAAAAACTCAATTTTCAATCTGACGATATAGTATTTGCTGTCGGCGGTGAAAACGGGTTTAGTGAAAATTTCTTTAAAAAGGGAATGTTTTTGCTCTCTCTTTCAAAAATGACATTTACACATGAATTTGCACGAATTATACTATTAGAGCAGGTGTATAGAGCGTTTACCATAATAAAAAACATAAAGTATCAGAGGTAAGAATGAAAAACAGGGATTTAATTTTAATTATTTTGTTTGCGGTTTTAATTTTTATTGTAGCCTTTCTTTACTATGAGAATGTTGAATTATTGAGACAGAATTTTACTGTTTTTGGCCATTTTTTCTTTAAACTTCAAACAATACTTTTAGTTATATTTCTATTGGGAGGAATTGTCACCTTTGCAATTTACAGAAGCTTCAGGCTATCATCAAACCTTTCATGGAGGGCAAACAGATTTTTTGTGAGGGCTTTAAACAACCTGTATTCTTCAAGGTATGAAGAGGCGAGGGAAGAAATTTTAAAGGCTTTAGATATCTCCCCTAAAAACTATGATTTACTTATGACTGCCGGGGTTATAGAGAAAAGGCTAAAAAATTACGATAAGGCATATGAGTATTTTTTGATAGCCTTTAAAAGAAAACCAACCATTCAGGCTTTTCAAAAAATGATTGATGCTATCAAAGCAGGTAATTTGAAGGTTGACAGTGAAGAGCTTTACTATTTATCAAAAGAAATCCCTAAACCAGATAGAGGCTTTGGTAGAAAGCTTCTCCTTGACTATTTTAAAGAAAAAAAGGAATGGGAATGGGCTTACAAAGTATTCAACAGGGGTAAAAAGTACAGGCCGGATATTTATACAGATAAATTGAGAGTGGAGATTGAATACGAAATAGCCAAAAAAGAAAAATCAAAGAAAAAGCTGAAAGAGATAATAAAAGAGTTTCCTGATTTTGCCCCTGCATACATGTTTTATGCAAAGCTTCTACAGGAAGAAGGTAAATTTGATGAAATGGTTGAGATTTTGAAAAACGGTTACTACAAAACACATATAGTTGAATTTTTACAGATGATTGAAGATTATTTTCTTGAAAAATCAGACCCGGAAGGTGCTGTTGAAACATTAAATGAAATTGTGCTAAACGAAAATTACAATGTGCTTGCTCAATTCTTTCTTGGCAAACTATATTACAGGCTTGAATTGCTTGAAAAGGCGAGAGAGATATTTGAAAACATAAAAGGGGAAGTGAGGTATATTCCCGGACTTTACTATTATCTTGCAGATATTTATAGAAAAAGAAGTGATTTTGATACAGCCTTTGCATATCTAAAACAGCTTGCAAAAGAGCAGCACCTTGATAAATTCAGGTTTAAGTGTGAAAATTGTGGATGGGAGATGGAAAAGTGGAGTGAAAGGTGTCCTAAATGCGGTGAGATAAATTCTGTAAGAATAATGTATGAGGCTTACACCTCTGATAGCTCTATTTTTATGCTTTGATTTTTGATATAATTTATTGACAAAAAATTGCGGAGGATTTATGGCTGGACATAGTAAATGGGCTAATATTAAACACAAAAAGGCAAGGGAAGATGCTAAAAGGGGTAAGATTTTTACCAAGTTGATAAAAGAGATCACAGTTGCTGCAAGGTTGGGAGGCGGAGACCCTGATTCAAACCCAAGGCTTAGGGCTGCAATAGCTGCAGCTAAAGCGGCAAATATGCCTGCCGACAATATAGAAAGGGCTATTAAAAAAGGTACTGGAGAATTAGAAGGGGTAAATTACGAAGATGTAACCTATGAGGGATACGGCCCAGGTGGAGTTGCTATTTTCCTTGAATGTGTTACAGATAACAAAAACAGAACAACCCCTGAAATAAGGCACCTTTTTTCAAAGTACGGCGGAAATTTAGGAGAAAACGGCTCTGTTTCCTATATGTTTAACAGAAAAGGCTACATAGTAATTGAAAAAGATAAAGCTGACGAGGATACCTTAATGGAAATTGTGCTTGAAGCAGGCGGAGAAGATGTTGTTGATGAAGGTGAAACCTGGGGAGTTTATACTGATACCTCAAGCTTCAACGCTGTAAGGGATGCTATTGAAGAAGCAGGAATACCTATGATTGAAGCAAAAGTTTCAATGATACCCACCACTTACACCAAGCTTGAAGGTTCAAAACTCCAGTCAGCCTTAAAGCTTTTAGATGCCTTTGAAAACCACGACGATGTTCAAAATGTATGGACAAACCTTGATTTTGATGAATCAGAAGTTCAGTGAGAATTATTGGAGTTGACCCCGGCACAAAAGTTACTGGTGTTGGAATAATAGATGTAAACGACGGGGGAGATTTCTCCCCTGTTTTTTTTGCCCCTCTTAAATTCAAGGACAATCTGGATAATGTCATTTTTCAGTTTTTTACTCAATTAAAGGATATAGTTGAAGAATACAAGCCTGATATAGCGGTAATTGAGGATATATTTTACGCTGTAAACATTAAATCAACCATTATGCTTGCCCATTTAAGGGGTAGTGCAATTACTCTTTTTAAATTAAACAATATGCCTGTTTACTCCTATACCCCCCTTGATGTGAAAAAAACAATTGCAGGCTATGGAAGGGCGGAAAAAGAGCAGGTTAAGTTTTTAGTGGAACACCTTTTAAATATTGATTTAAACGGCTATCCCCTTGATGTTTCCGATGCCCTTGCTCTTGCAATATGCCATGCAAACTATGCAATGTTTGGGTAAATGAGTTTTGAGGGGATTGGATTTGTTTGTCTCGTCCTGAAAAAAGTGGACAGGTTTGATTTGAAGTATGAAGTATGAAATGTGAATGATGAATTTTAAATTTTGAATGTTAAATTGATGAAGGAATTCTTTAAATTAAAATAGTTTATCCTCAATCAAGAATTCAGAATTCAAAATTCATTTATAAACAAAGTCAAGTGGGGAAATAATTTTTTTGTTTCACCTCCTTTCTTGAATTCAGGTTAAAGGTTATATATCTATCGGTTCACCTTTGCTTTTTAGCATTATCAGGGATTCTTCATTCATTTATCCGAGGTCATTGCCTCACTTTGCTTTCCATAAGCCGGTTCCTAAACAAAATTTAGTGCTTATATGCACATGGATTATGACAGGGTGTCCCGGCTTAAATGGAATCGCCTGATTGAAAGGCGAACCGCTCCCTGCTTTAAGTTGTTATCAATGGTTTCTCACATTTGTTTTCTCCCGTTACAAGCATTGGGTTATACGGCCTTTTGTGTATAAGTACCCCGTAGCATATTGCCGCTATTTTTCTTGATAGTGCCACTCTTGCTTTTTTCCAGCCTTTTCTTCTTTTTATGTTTTCATACCATTTTTTTAGCGGTATGGAGTTACAACTTTTTGATCTTAAAACAGCTATTGCCACCTGTGAGAGGTATCCCCTGAGCATTCCGTTTCCCTGTTTGGTTATTCCCTGATTACCTATTGTTTTGCCTCCGCTTTCTCTTATTTTAGGGCATTGACCGAAGTAGGATATGAGTTTGCGTACATTTTTAAATCTTTTTATGTTTTTTCCTACCCTTGAGATAAATGCGGCAGAAGTTATTTTCCCCATTCCGGGGACGGTTAATAGCAGATTGTACATTTCTTTAAAGTCGACATCTTTATTTATTTGAGAGTGTATTAGTTGTTCCGTTTGTTCTATTTGCTTTTCAAGTAGTTTGAATTGTTCAAACATGTGGGATATTTCAAAGTGGAGTATAGGTTGTATCTCATATGATATGCTTTTTAGAACAGGCTCAATCTTTTTTGCTTTATTGAGTGTTCTTAAAGGTATTTTTATTTCTTTTTCCCTTAATCTTTGCCTTATTCTGTTTATTAGCCTTGTTCTGCTTTTTACAAGGTCAGCACGGTGGGATATGAGTTTGCGTAAACTATGTTCTTTTTCCGACGGGATATATACAGGTTCTGGAAGGATTTCTTTCCATAAGCTTATTGCAAGCCGTTTTGCATCTTCTTTATCTGTTTTTTTCATTGACTTTGAGATGTAGGCGTTTTTTAAGGTGTTTACCACATATACAGATATTCCTATGGCTTTGAGTATGTTGCAGTATTGAAAGGTTAATGAACTGATTTCAATTGCCGAATAGATTTCGTTTTCTTCAATTAGGCTTTCAAAAAAGGTAATAAATGTTTGCTCTTCAGTGTCAATTTCTTTGCTTTTAACCTTTGTTCCCTGCTCGTTTATAATGTAGATGTAACTTTTTTTAGTGTGCAGGTCAATTCCGCAGTATAATTTCGGTTTTTTTGAGGTACAATGTTTCATGTCAAGCCTCCTTTCTGTAAGGGTTTCTTAGGGCCTATTTTATCAAAAGTGAGGCACAGACCTCGTGAAAGAAATAGTGAGGCATAGACCTCGAAGAATAGGCCCCGGGGGCTTGACTTTGTTTATAGCAACAAAATTCAAAATTTTTTAAAAAAGGATGTTTGCCGTGTCTTGTGCTGATATAGGTTAAGGTAAAAAATTATAATTAGATATAAGTATTTTCTTAAACTTAAATTTCCATTTCTTTGAGGAATTTTTTTATTTTGCTTGCCAGTTTTTCTCCAATAATTTTAGATATTTCTTCTGTGTCTGTGTTTTTTATTTTCTCAACAGATTTGAATTTTTGAATTAGTTTTGCGGCTGTTTTTTCTCCAATCCCCGGTATTTCAGTTAATATTGTTTTCAAATTTTTTTTGTTATAGAGTTTTTTTCTGTATTCGTTTGCAAAACGATGGCTTTCATTTCTAACCTTTGTTATTAGGTTTGCATAGGGTAGGAAAAAATCAAGAACTATTCCCTGTTTGAATTTATCTGAAAACACCCTTTCTTCTTTTTTTGCAATTGATATTAAGTCTATGCTTTCTATTTTCAATTCCTTCAATGCCTTTTTTGCTGATTCAAGTTGCCCCTTTCCACCGTCAATTACTATTAAATCTGGAAGTTTAAGCCCTCTTTTTAAGTCGCTTTCAAGCCTCTTTTTTACTGCAATATAAATTGAAGCATAATCATCGTTTACTCCCTCTTCAAGCTTTATCCTTCTGTAAAGGCTTTTTTCCTTTTCCCCGTTTTTAAAGCAAATTGAAGATGCAACAGTGAAGCATCCACCTATGTGGGATATGTCAAAGCCGTAAATTGTTTCCGGTGTATTTTTAAGTTTTAGGTATTCTTTGATTTTCAATAGGTTTTCCCCTGCTTTTTCTCTTTCTTTTATTAAAAATTCAAGGTTGTTTTTAGCCATTTTTAAAAGAGGTTGAAATTTTTTTAAGTTTGAGATGTCTTTTATTTTTACCTTTTTCCCGAATCTTTTATTGTGTGCTTCTTCAAGTGTTTTTTTATTTTCTATCTCAAAGTTTGTCAGGACTAGATCTATTTTGCTCTTCAATGATGCTATGTACAATCCTAAAAAGTGAGAGGGATTTTCAAATTGAGTGTTGTCAAATACAAACTCTTTTTTGTCTATAATTCTTTTGCCTCTGAAGTAAAAAACGATTAAAAAGTGTTTTTCTTCATACTTTTTATAAAAAAGAAAATCTGTGTCAGGCAAATCCATAAATACGACCTGCTTTTCCTTGAATTTTCTAAGAGAAAATAGTGTGTCCCTGAATTCGGCAGCCTTTTCAAATTCAAGGCTTTCTGATGCTTTTTCCATTTTTTCTTTTAAATCCTTTTCAAGGGATGTAAGTTTCCCCTCTAAAAATTTTTTTGCCATTTCAACATTTTCAAGGTATTTGTTTTTTATTTGAGGGAATACGCACGGAGCTGAGCACCTATTTATCTGGTATTTGAGACAGGGTCTTGTTATTTTTGAAAAATCAGTTTTGCAGGTTTTTAGTTTAAAGTATTTTTCAATAACAGATATTATTTTTCTGACGCTTGATGCAGAAGGGTAAGGGCCAAAGTATATTCTTTTTCCTTCTTCTTTCTTTCTTGTAAAGTAAACTCCCGGGAAGTCTTCTGTTAAATCAAGGAGAAGGTATGGATAGCTTTTGTCGTCTTTCAGCTGAATGTTAAACAGAGGCTTGTGTTTTTTTATCAGACTAAATTCAAGGAGTAATGCTTCAACCTCATTGTTTGTTACAAAAAATTCTAAATCCTGTGCCTTTGAGAGAATTAGTTTTCCCTTGTAATCGTTTTTGTTGAAGTACTGACTTACCCTTTTTCTTAAACTCTTAGCCTTTCCCACATATATGATTTTTCCGTTTTCGTCTTTGAAAAGGTAGACACCTGGTTTTAAAAGAAGGGATTTTAATTTTTCTTTAAGGTTTGTTTTTTTATTCATTTTCAATGTGGGGGATTATTTCGTTTTCTGAATCCTTTAATTTAAGCAATTTAAGGAAGGTTTTTTTTGCTTTGCTTTTCTTTTTCAATGTAAGGTATGTCATTCCAAGGTGATAGATAGCGCTGTAATTGTTTGGTTCAATGCTTATGCTTTCGTTTAGCAATTCAAGTGCTTTTTTGAAACGTCCCTTTTTGTAGTTTGCCCACCCTAATGCATCTAATGCTATGTGTCTCAAATCCCTGGGAGCAATTTTTAGTCCTGATTTTGCATACTCAATGGCTTTGTCAATTTCGTTTAAGTCAATTAAATCAAATGCAAGTGTTGTGTAAACAAATGATTTTGAAAAATTGTCTTTTGCCTTTGAAAGAAATTTGCTCATAATTTCATATGCTTCTTTGATTTTTCCGTCAATTAAGAGTGCTGTATGGATTATATTGTATGCATGGAGCAATGTATTTTCGTTTACATTTTTATTCAGCAAAATAGAGGCTGTTTCAATTCCCCTTTCTGTGTCCCCTTTTTCAATGTACAGAGTGGATAATTTGAGAAGAATTTCCGGGTTTTCAGGCATTTCATCAAGGATTTGTCTGTAACATTCAATTGCATGCTCATCTTTTCCCTCTTCAATCAGTTTTTCGCATTTTCTGGTAATTTTTTTAACCTCTTCGTTTAGTTGGATCCCCTCAAAATCGTAGTTTTTCCCAGTTTTAAATGCATTTAATTCAAACCTTGCGGGATTAAGGGAAAGAACCTTTTCAAACATTTTCTTTGCCTTGTTGTTCCAGTTTAGTTCAAGGTAAATTAAGCCAAGGTAATAATAGGCGTCTTCAAAGTCAGGCTCCATTTCTATAACTTCTTTAAGAAATTTTTCAGCTTTTTTCTTTTTATTCTGAGCCTTATATATTAATCCCAGGAAAAACATAGTTTCAGGCCTTTTTTCAATTTCCATTGCCTGAGTTAGAAAAAGTTCTGCAAGTTTGTAATTTTCTTCAAAAAAGTATATTGTTCCAAGTGTGAAAAAGGGAAGGTAATCGTTTGGATTTAAATCAATTGCCTTTAACAAAAACTCCTGTGCTTTGTCTGGTTGTCCTATTTCGTTTAAAGCAATTCCAAGATAAAGGTTTGTCTCATAGTCTTCTGGTTGAAGGGCAAATGATTTAAACAGGTGCTCTATTGATTTAGAGTAGTCTTTTTTCAAATAGTATATCTGACCTAAAAAAAGGTGGAGTTTATAATTTTTTTTATGTTTTTTTGATGCCTTTTCAAGTTCTTCAAGAGCCTTTTCGCTGTTTCCTGTATTGTAATAAGATTCAACTTTGTTTAATGTTGATTCAAGTTTTTCTTTTTTGCTGTTTTCTTCCATTAAAAGTATCTCGTCTTTTAGAGATAAGAATTTGTCCCTCTCTTCTTCCATTGCTATGTGCAGGAGTATATTGTTCTCCCAGATATGGGAGAATTTTTCTCTTTTTATTAAATCCTTTTCAGACAAAAGGTCAACAAGGGTAAATAGTCCGCTTCTCAACTCCATAATTTGAGATTCAAGTTTTTCAGTTCTTTTATTTAACCGTTCAAGCTCATCAAAAATATTGGAAAAATTTTCTTCAAATTTTGATATAAGTTGAGTTACCAGATTGTTGTTATCAAATTCTGATAAATCCCCGAATTTCGGGTTTATATTTGTAATAAGTTTTGCCCCGCAACTTAAACAAATCTTTGTGTTGTCCGGGTTTAAAAATCCACATTTATGGCAAATCATATAATTCCCCTTAAACTTGCTTTTTTAATTTTACAACAAAAAGGGGATTATAAAACAAAAAAGCGGGGTTAACCCCCGCATACTATTCATTAGTATAATCGTAAAATCCTTTTCCTGATTTTCTTCCAAGGTAGCCTGCATCAACCATTTTAACCAGCAATGGGCATGGCCTGTATTTCGGGTCTTTAAACCCTTCATAAAGTACATTCATAATAAAGAGGCACACATCAAGCCCAATAAAATCAGCAAGTGTTAAAGGCCCCATAGGATGATTCATTCCTAATTTCATTACTTCGTCAATTGCTTCAGGGGTTCCCACCCCTTCCATTAAGGCAAATATTGCTTCGTTAATCATTGGCATTAAAATCCTGTTAGATACAAAGCCTGGGAAGTCATTTACCTCAACTCCTACCTTGTTCAATTTTTCAGTTAATTCTTTTACAGTTTTAAATGTTTCGTCTGAAGTTTGAGCCCCTCTTATGATTTCCACAAGTTTCATTACAGGTACAGGGTTCATAAAGTGCATTCCTATGACCCTGTCAGGCCTTTTTGTAAGTGCAGCAAGCTTGGTAATTGAAATTGAAGAAGTGTTGGAAGCAATAATAACCTCATCCCTTAGCATATTGTCAAGGTCCTGGATTAACTGTTTCTTTATTTCGAAGTTTTCAGTAATTGCCTCAACAACAAAATCACAGTCTTTTAGCATGTTTAAATCGGTTGTTGGGGTTATTCTTCCAAGAATTTCTTTTTTCTCTTCTTCAGTCATTCGCCCCTTGTTAACTCCCCTTTGAAGGTTTTTGTCTATTGTTTTCAATCCTCTTTCAACGAATTCATCTTTAACATCCCTCATTACAACCTCAAAGCCAAATTGAGCAAAAACATGGGCAATTCCATTTCCCATAGTACCTGCGCCGCAAACGCCAACTTTTTTAATTTCCATAATCTCCTCCCTGAATTAAGTGCTGATACCTTATTATTGTATGATTAAAACTTAATCTGTTGCAACCGATTTTGTGATTTAAGTCAAGAAAGATTTATGTAGCCTTGATTTTTTTTAATATAAAGGGGTATTATTAGTTCAATAAAATAAATAGGGGGAGTTATGAAAAAAGCAATTCTTTTTCTCTCATTTTTAATGGTTTCATTTCTATATGCGGCGATTCCGCAAAATGGTGTGGAGTTAATGAAAGTTGACACTGCTAAAAACTATGTTGAGACAAGGTTTAAATTGCCTGAATTAAAGATAAAAAAGGTAAAAACCAAAAAGGGAGAATTTGTAAAAATTAAAGCAGGAGATTTAGGTTATAGTGTGGATTACGGAAAGGCTCAACTTCCAACCTCATCATTTTCAATGGTTATTGGAGATACTATCCCTGAGGTTGAGGTTTTGTCATATAAAAAAGAAACAATAAAGTTAGATGCACCTGTTTTTCCTGTTCAAAAACCGTGGCCAAAATCAAGGAGAATTGAAGACAGGCCTTTTGAGTTTGATTTTTCATACTATGAGCAGGAGAAAACTAAATTTAATCTTATAACATTAGGGAAACCATACATTGTTCACGGCAAAAGGGGAATTACAATTACAATTCATCCATTTCGCTATTTTCCTAAAAAGAATGAACTGGTAGTTTATAAGGAAGTTTTGCTAAAAATAAAAAACACTTCAGTTGATTTTTCTTCAACTTCACCTGCATTTGAAAGATTGTATTCAAAAGTTTTTCTAAATTACTTCAAGCCTGAAAGTGGTAAAATTAAGGGCAAGTCTGCATCAATGGGAAGGATTTTAATAATAACTCCATCTAACTATGTAGATACTCTTTCAACTCTGATAACTCATAAACAATCTATGGGCTATGATGTTGATGTTTTTACCCTTGAAGATACCGGAACAACAAAAGAGGAAATACAGGATTTTATTTCAGAAAGGTATGCCAATGCAAATACAAGGCCTGATTTTCTTATCCTTGTTGGGGATACCGCTGATATTCCTGCATTCAGATGCAGTACTGCAGACAATCCCTATACAGATTTGTACTATACCACTGTTGACGGAGATGACTACTTTCCAGATATGGCATGTGGAAGGCTGTCTGTATCTTCAACTGATGAGTTAACAAACATTATAAATAAAATTGTCTATATGGAAGAGAATATAGGTTCTTTGGAAGACAATGCAGTTTTTATTACAGCAGATGATAATTATCAGATTACAGAAACAACACACAATTATGTAATTGAGAATTATTTTGAGCCAAATAATTTTAATTGCGAAAAAATTTTTTACCACACAACAGGGGCAAGTGTTTCAAAAATAGCAAACTCAATAAATTCAGGAGATATCTTTGTCGTTTATTCTGGACACGGCAGTCCAACAGAATGGTTTTTAAACTGGGATGTTAAGTTCAGCCAAAGTGATGTAAGAACCCTGTTGACAAACACAATTTATCCTTTTGTTTTCTCTTTTGCATGTCAAACAGGGGATTATAATGATTATCAATATCCTGAGTGTTTAGCAGAAACATGGATAAGGGTAACTCATGGAGCTTCTGCATTCTGGGGCTCTTCCGTTTACTCTTACTGGGATGAGGATGATGTTCTTGAGAGAAAGGTTTTTAAGGCAATGTTTGAGGATAGGGAGTATCAGGTAGGGCCAATGTTTAATGCTGGAAAGATTTACCTTTACAACTATTACAATGGTGGTGGGAGCACATTAAGGTACTTCCAGCAGTACAACCTTTTCGGAGACCCATCAACCTATACAAAGGCTTATAAGCCTGTTAGCAAGGGTATGCTGTTTTTAGATAAAGAGGTGGTTTCCTGTAATGGTGAGGTTGAAATTGAGGTATGGGACAGCGATTTAACTGCTGATACTTTAGAACTTAAAATTATAGATAAACAGAATGATAGTTCAGAAAGTGTTGTTTTAAACAAAGTTGATGATGGGAAATACCAGGCAACTGTTTCTATATCAAATTTATTCGGTAGTGGAAGTGGGATTTTTGAGGTTGAATATGTGGATGAAAAATATGGAAGTGAGGGGGAAAAAACAATTGTTAAGACAGTTTTTATGGATTGCGATTCTCCTTATCCTGTATACTTTAATGCTCATTACAAGGATTCTCACAGTGGGGTTGTAAAGATTAGTTTTAATGAAAAATGTTCATCAATAGATTTGAATATTTACAAATATCCGGGGAATATACTAGTTAAAGAATTGAATTTTATCAATAGTGCAGATATAAATGAAATTATTGATGGTCTGGAACCTGAAACAGAGTACTATGCATCAATTTCAGCGGTAGACGAGGTAGGAAATTCTTATTCGCAAGAAGGAATATTTTTGTTCAAAACTATAAGTGAAACTGTGTTGCAAAGTGACAGTTGTGATAGTGAGGACAATTTTACACACGGATATGATAGTGATAAAAGTGATTCCACTAACGGTGCTATTGATGCCTGGTCAATTACTTCAAACAATTATGCCACTTCAAATGGCACATGCTGGTATGGGCGAGAATTAGAGAATACTAATTCATCTTATCTTATCTATGGGCCGATAGACTTGCCTTCTGATGGAGATTTTGTTTTGAGTTTTTACCACACCTATTATTTTGAAGAAGGATACGACGGAGGGCTGGTTGAGCTTTCCATTGATGGGGGAAATACATATTTTGATGCCGGCGCTTATATTCTGTCAAATGGTTACAGCGGTTCTCTTCAGGGAGGCCCTTATGAAGGAAGGATGGCTTTTACAGGTGGCGGTTTTGGAGATTTGGTTAAAACAGTGATAAATCTTTCCCCTTTTAAAGGAAAGCAGGTTTATGTTAAGTTTATCTGTACATCTGATTACTCTCTTGCTATGGATGGTGGGGGATGGTACATTGACGATATTGCTGTTTCTGAAAATTCATTACCCTCTCAGCAAATTTACCTTGTTGCAGTAAAGCCTGATTCTTTGATTTCTATTCTTTCTCCTGAAAACACCTCAATGACTGCTGATATCTATAATTCTCAGGGAATTTTAATAGCTACAAAGAATTTTGACTTAAATGCAAATCAGGCAATTCATAAAACCTTAAATGATTTATTTGAAGGTTTAAGCTTAAATAAGGATTTATACACTGTTGTTTTTAATTCTTCAAAGAAAATTGCTGTTTTTCAAATGGATGACTTTACAGATTCAAGGGGGGATATGAGAGACTGGACGGAGGCTTGCTATAAAACAAACAGTTTAAGTGCACCTGTACCGCACATTGCCCCTGAAATTGAGTACTGGGATACTTTCATTCAGGTTGCAAATGTAGGTGAGAGTGCGTGCAACTTTAATCTGGCTTACTCTCCACTTAATGCTGTAATCCCGTTTGATAATAATCTATATAATCCCTATTCTTCTAAAGAATTTGATGTTGTATCATCTATATTTGGAAACAGCTGGCCTGACTACAAGGTTAATATGGCAAATGTTTTAGGCCAAAATGATTATGGCTTTGTCCCAATATGTTCCACAGAAACCTTCAGGGTAAAAGATAAGGACAATTCCTGTAAATTGACTCTTGAGCAGAGTTTGAGCACAAAACTCTATGTTGCACATATAGATAATTCCGATTATTGGTGGACGGGGATTGCAATAATAAATCCGGATATGGTTTATACTGCCATAGTTGAGATAATTCCCTATGACAAAGATGGTAATTTGCTGGATGGAACAAAAAGGTATTTCCTTAATCCAGGAGAAAAGTATGCCTTTGTAACAAAAGATGAATTCCCTGTTGATGCTGCATGGCTTGAGATTAATTCTGATATCCCTATAATGGGTTATGAGCTTTTTGGCACAATGAACAGGAAGTTGTTAACCGGCCTTGACTTAATCTCAAATGCTGCTGCAGAAGTGTTGTTGCCTGTTGTTGATAGTGTAAATGACTGGATAGGAATAACAATAGTTAATCCTTATGGCATTGATAATCAGGTAACAGTGACAGGGTATTACAAGGCAGAAGAGGTATTTAAGCAGACAATTGATTTAAATGCTCATGCAAAGTGGGTTGGGTTGTTAAGTGATTTATTCTCTGGAAATGTTGATATGGTTAAAATAGATTCTCAGATTGGTGTAGTTTCTTTCTGCCTTGAAGGAAACGGACATGATGATTCAACAATGACAAAGGTTGGAGGAGTTAAAGGCTTTAAGGTATATTGAGTATTTACATAAAAAATTAACGCCCCGAATTTCGGGGCTTTTTTTATTTTCTTTTATACCTTCCCATTAATCTTGCTCTTCCTCTTACATGTCCTTTTATTGCTTTTAGAACCTCTTTTTTTGTTGCCCCTGGAGGGAGATTTAATTTTCTATCAACAGCGTATAATTTGAAGAAGTAATGATGCTCTCCTGTAATTTTAGGGGGGCAGGGACCACCGTATCCAATCTTTCCCCAGCTGTTTTTACCCTGGGTTGTTCCATCTGGCAAAACAGGCTTTTTAGGGAAATCTCTTTTAAGAGTTTTTACTGTGGCAGGGATATTGTACACCACCCAATGAACCCAGGTTCCCATAGGAGCGTTAGGGTCATCCATAATTAAAACAAGGCTTTTTGTACCTTTAGGAATACCTGTTATTTCAAGTTCAGGAGAGAGGTCTTTGCCATCGCAGGTGAAAATCTCAGGAATTTTCCCTCCATTTTTAAATTCAGGACTTTTCAAGTGAAGGGAAAATAACAAATTAGAGCACAAAAGAAGTAAAAAAACTGTAATTGTTTTTTTCATATAAACCCCCTTTAAAAAGAATTTCTTCAGTAAATTATATTTTTTTTATTGAGTTTGCTCAATAATTGTTTGTTTTGTAAAATCTGGCCCTATAATTTCATAGAATTTCTCATCAGGGCTTTTAAGTACGGCAAAAGGGGTAATAAACTTTGAGCTGTAAACCTTTAATGTCTTTATCTGGTCTGGGTTTGAAAAGGCTGAACTAATATTTACTTCCTTTAATTCAAAGTTTGTTAAATCAAGGGTAATATCTTCTATTTCATCTCCATTTTCATTGATTGCGTAAACCTTTACCTGTGCTGAATAATTGTTTTCATTTTTTAAAAAAAGGGTAGTATTCAGGTTGTGATTTGTTATGTACGGGAAGTATGTGGTTATCATCCCGCTATTGAGTCCTATAGGAAGACAGGATGCAAGTGTGCCTTTATCGTGGTCTCCGTAAAGTGCGAATGCTGAAACTTCCCCATTTGTAACTTCAAACTCTATCCTTTCAACATCGCTAAAATTAATATTCTCTGGAACAAAGTTTTCCATAACATCAACCTTTTTCTCGTGTGGATTTAATGTAATGTTGTAGCGAGTATAAGTATTGTGGTTATCAACAATTGAAATATGCAAAGTTGCATTTAGAGAATCAGACGGGTTAACAATGGCTATTCCTGCCCAGGGATTTTCACTTTGAGGCATCATACTCTTTGTAAAATAGAATTTATCTCCCTTTTTAATAAAGTTTGAGTCGGCAGGTACATATGCAAGTTCCCTGTGGTCTCTCGTCCCGTAAAGTGCTGAAACAACCATTTTGTCAGAACTGGAGAATTCTAAATAACTTGTGTCATCCATGTTTGTATCTGGAAAAAGATTTTCAAAAACATCAACAATTTTTCCGTATTGTGGAATGTCAAAATAGCCTTCTTTTAATACTTGTTTATTGTAATCGTAAAGTTTGTAGTTTACCCTTATTTTTTTGAAATGTGATGGATTAACAATTACCAGTCCATACCACCAGTAGTGAATTTCAGGTGGCACATGGGGCAAAACAAACCTTTTAGCAGGGGCAATTGAGTAAAAATATCCCATTGAGCCTTCACCTTCAGACTGATAAAAACTTAAAATTTTTATATGCTCATTATCGCTGTTCAATTTTACCCACTGAGGCACTTCGTCGTTTACAGTAAACGGTAATTCCTGAAATGCTGAGTTAATATTTATGTCTTTACTGATTAATTGAGAATGTGTATCAAATACTCCAACAAGAGAGCCTGTCGTTGATGTATATTCTGTTTCTTCCTGAGTTTCACTATTCACAGTTCTGTAAGGAATAAATGCAGCGTATAGGAAATTATCCCAGTATGCTGTATTGAGTGTGTGAGGTATTATTATTTTTTTATTATTTTCAGTTATTTTTAACGAATAATTATCGTTATAGTATCCAATAATAGGGTATTCCACCTTTAAAAAATAATCCTCAACATTGTCTAATGCTGAGAAATTATAATGGGCACTTTTGTAATTACTGTCGTACTGTACATAATCGATAAAATTTTCATCTTTGTCATAGATTCTGCCTAATGCGTAGTTTTGATAATCATTGAAGTAAATATTTAAGTCTATGTTTTCTCCTGGTTCAATAAAAAAAGTAAAGTAATCGTCGTTTAATATTCTGTAAATAAGGTTTGTGTCAAGTTTGTTAGCCTCTTCAAATGAGTTGTCAGGTTCGTTTCCATCGTCTTCTTGAGTGTAATCGTGGTTCATAATTTCATGCACATTATCAAGGTTTACATAAGGATTGGCGCTTTCAATTGTTTCAGGATACCATGCAAAGTCAGGGTGGTCATTTACAGAGTCCCCGGTCCATTCCCCTGAGATTGGCTCTCCATTTGAATTAAGGGTTAAATCATAGGTGTATGTTCTTGTATATACGTGGGTGTCTCCTGAATCATCAGGGTCTAATATCCCATCGTCGTATGAGTCTGTGGCGCAGTATATTTTAAGGGTACAATGCCTGATATTGTTTTCATCAGTATAAGATAACTCATATTTAAACACAGGGTAAGTCCAGACCTCTTTTGAGGGGTCTGTATCAAGTAGAATAGACATATTGTTGTCCTTCAAGTACATTTCAAGTACATTTTGTAAATCCAGGGGATTAATATCCTCAAAAGCCTCCTGATTATCATCTCCATCATACCTTGTACCGTAAAAACTTGCTCCAGCATCTGCTCCCTGATAGCATTCTGTTAACAATCCCTTTAAATCCCCTACATAGAAAACAATTGAGTTGTATGTGCATTTGTGTGTGGGTTCCTGTTCCAAAATCGCTGCCGCAGCCCAGCCGTTGCAGTGCCCCCACCAGCCTTCTCCATCTGGTTGGTAGTGATTCTCCAGTTCCCACTGTGTTGCAAGATAGGGTTGGTTAAAGGCTAAATCATATTTTTCCATGGGAGTGGGGAATCCATTGTATCCCTTGCCTGAGCATAGAGCTCCCTCTTTATTTGGCCACCAGTATCCGTTCCATGGCCTCGTAGTTATTTCAACAACTTCGGTTGTTTCTGCAATTAAAATGTGTGAGATAAAAATTAAAGCTAATATAAAAAATATTTTTTTCATCTTTCTTTAACCTCTAATATTTTAAAAATTGGAGTATTTGCTACTTTTATTGTCTTTTTATTCATATAATTAAAAACTGGCAAGAACGGATAAAAGTTTGCTTTTAATTCTAATTTTATATGCTGAGGTTTTGTAACAATAAATACCCTCTCTTTCCCTGCAAATTTTTTGATTTCTTCAATTCTTACAATCTTCCCATTTTTGATTTCCATTTTTGCTTTGTATTTCCCATTAAGGAAAAACTTTGCGCTATCTCCTTCTAATTTTACCTTCCATTGTTTTTTTAAAATTTTATTATTGAACCCTTTATAATTTCCTTCAATTATTAATATCTTTGAAAAGGCATTAATACTGATTAATACTAAGAATAGTATAATTATTTTTTTCATAGTTAACTCCTAATAGTTGTAAAATGGATTTGACTGTGTTTTTAAATAAATTTTCCAGTCTCCGTTTTCTTTTATCCATTTGTTTTTTACAATAACATTTTCTAATTTATAGCCCTGAAAATCAATGGTAATTGAGACTTTAACTTCTGCCTCTGTTTTATTTTTGTTGTATTTAATATTTTCAATTTCATACTTTAATACCCTGTAATTTAAAAGTGAGTAGAATTTCTTTTCATTAATCTCTTTTTTTAGCGATTGCGGGAGGAAATCATCGTAAAGCCTCATTGTTTTCCCGTTGTAGTTAAAGGTATATTTTCCAGTCATTCTTGCTTTCCAGAAAAGCTCAACCTTTGTTTCAAGCGGGATACTATTTCCTAACTTTAAGCAACTTACAGTAGAAATAACAAAAAACAGCAATAGAATTTTTTTTGCCATATTCACTCCCTTTCACTAATATATTATCCATTAGATTGTAATTAAAGACAATTGTTTTTAACTTTCAAGTGTTTTAACTCACAAAATTCTTATTCTTAGACGGATGAAAATGTGGTATAGTTTTATTGAAATTTCTCTTTAAATTTGTGGGAGGTAAATATGAAAAAGTTTATTGTTTTGGTTTTAGGTATTTTACTTGCTATTCCGTCTTATTCTATGAAAATAGCGGGCAAAAATCTTCCTGACACTTTAAAATTTGGTGATGCTACCCTTGTTTTGAATGGTGCAGGTATAAGAAAGAAATTCTGGGTAAAGGTTTATGCCGGTGGATTATATCTTACAAAAAAATCCCATAACGCAAAAGCGATTATAAATGCTGATGAACCTATGGCAGTAAGATTGCATTTTATTTACGACGGTGTTTCTTCTAAAAAGATGAGAGGGGCATGGGAAGACAGTTTTGAGGAAGTTTTAAGCGACAATGAATTAATGAAACTTAAAAACAAGATAAAACTTTTTGAATCATTCTTTGATGTAGAAACCCACGAAGATGATATATGGGATTTGGTTTATATTCCAGGTGTTGGTACAAAGGTACTCTTAAATGGTAAAGAGAAGGGTGTTGTTCCCGGATTGGATTTCAAAAAAGCGCTTTTCTCAATTTACCTTTCTGAAAAGACAGAGATACCTGATGTCAGGGAGGCAATGTTAGGATTAGATTAAATTTTTAGAAAAAATCAGTTTGAAAGGGCAGGGTAACCTGCCTTTTTTTGTTTTTATGTAGTAATATTTAACTATGGATTACGAAAGGCTGAAAACTCTAATTATTGGCAGTTTAGTTTTTGTTGGTTTTCTTTTTGTTGCTTTTATTTTAATTGTAAGGAAACTTAAAAGAGAGTTTGAGAGTTCAAAAGTTGTTGAGCCTGACGATGTGTTCTATCAAAACTTAAAAACAGCACTTGAAAAACAACATGCCTTAACTGAAGAGGTTAAGAGAAAAGAGAGATTTCAGAAAACAGTACTTGACAACATTTCTGTGGGAGTTGCAGTCTTCGATAGGTATAAAAAACTTAGAGATTCAAATAGTTTTTTTAGAAAACTCTTTAGTATAGATGAAAATTCAAATGGAAAAACAATTGTTGAGTTAGGCTTTCCTGAAGGTTTTGTTGAGTTTGTTAAATCAATAAATTTTTCAATGCTTTTTCAACCCTTTGAGAAACAGTTAAATTTAAAAGAAAAGGTGTTGTTGATAAGGGTATCTAAAATACAATTTATGACAGATGCTGAGGGGATACTTCTTTTAATCCATGATATTACAGAGCTTGAAAATGCAAAGAAGAAGCTTGAATTAAGAAACAGGCTTGAGTATATAGGTGAAATGTCGGCAAATATGGCCCACGAGTTTAAGAATGCAATTTCCACTGTTAAAGGCTATGCTCAAATGATATTAACGGGGGAAAATGATGATAAATCATTAAAGTATGCAGAGAAAATATTAAAAGAAAGTGAAAATATAAACGAGGTTGTAAATAGATTCCTTCTTTATGCAAAGCCTCTTAATATCTCGCTTGAGAATATTGATGCAAAGGAATTTTTAAATAAAATTGAATCTAAATTTGAAGATAAAGAGTATGTGGATTTTCTATTTGAGTCAGAAAACTTTGTTTTTAAGGGAGACAGAGTTTTATTGCGTCAGTGTTTTGAAAATTTGATTTTAAACTCAATTGAAAGTGTAAGGGGAAATGACAATCCATCAGTTAAGGTTTTTCTTAAGAAAAGTGAAAATGGTGAGGTTATTTTCAGGGTTGTTGATAATGGAAAGGGAATTCCAGAAGATGAAATTACAAAGGTTTTTGTTCCCTTTTTTACCACAAAAAGTGAAGGCACAGGGCTTGGGCTTGCAATATGTGAAAAGATAATTGCAAAACACAATGGGAGCATAGAGATAAAATCTGAACAAGGGATAGGGACAGAGGTAATAGTAAGGCTATGACAAGGGTTTTAATTGTAGAAGACAGAGAAAGTTTAAGGGAGATGTTGAGGGATTTTTTAAGTGAAAGATACTATGTTTTTGATGCTGAATCAGCGGAAGAGGCAGAGAAACACCTTCTCCACTACCCTGATATAATTCTCTGCGATTTAAAATTGCCGGGGATTAGCGGGATTGAGTTTATAGATATTGTGAAAGAAAGATGTCCTGAAAGCGAAATAATAATTATGACTGCCTTTGGTGATATTCCCACCGCTGTTGAAGCGATGAGAAAAGGTGCTTTTGATTTTATCCCAAAGCCTCTTGATTTAAATCTTCTTGCAGTTTTAATAGAAAAAGCAGAAAAAACAATAGCTTTAAAAAGAAAAATAGATAATGGAGAAAAAAAGTTTGAGGTAATAGGGGAAAGCCCTATTTTTAAAAATACCCTTTCAATTGCTAAAAGGTATGCAGATGAGGATATACCGGTGCTTATTTTAGGAGAAAGCGGCAGTGGAAAAGAGATAATAGCAAGATATATCCATTTGAATTCAAAGAGAAAAGACAGAATGTTTGTCCCCATAAACTCTTCTGCAATACCTGCAAGCCTCTTTGAGTCAGAGATTTTCGGTTATTCAAAGGGTGCTTTTACAGGGGCAATTAACTCAAAAAAGGGTTTAATTGAGGTTGCTGAGGGGGGTACTGTTTTTTTTGATGAAATTGGGGACTTGCCTCTTAACCTTCAGGCAAAAATATTGAGGCTTATTGAAAGCGGTGAGTATCAAAGGGTTGGGGGAGAAAGATTTTTAAAGGCCAATGTTAGATTTCTCTTTGCAACAAATAAAGATATAAAAGAAATGGTAAATAATGGTACTTTTAGAGAGGATTTGTATCATAGAATATCTGCATTTACAGTAAAAGTGCCCCCTTTAAGGGAAAGGCCTGAGGATATACCTCTTTTATTAAACTATTTTTTAGAAAAGAGTCAAAAGGGGAAGAGTCTAAAAATTGACAAAAAAACTCTTGAAACTCTGAAAAAGATGGAGTGGAGAGGGAATGTAAGAGAGTTGAAAAACCTTGTTGAAAAGTGGGTTATCTTTGGAGAAGTTTTTTTTGATAGAGGGATTTCAGAGATAGATGATAATATCAGAATAAATTTAGACCCTGATAAAACCTTTAGAAAGTACCAGGAAGATTTTGAAAAAAAAATTCTTGAATTTTACCTTAAAAAGCATAAAGGGAATAAGTTGGCAATGGCAAAGGAGCTTGATATGAATTATAAAACCCTTCTTTCTAAACTTGCAAAGTACGGATTATGAAAAATCTAATTTTAATAGCCCTGCTTGCTTACTGGCCTCTTTTAAAAAACAATGGGATTACAGGCACATTTTCCGAGTACAGGTTTAACCACATTCACGCAGGATTTGATTTATCCACAAACGGGAAAACAGGCTATCCTGTCAGGTGTTTTGACGATGGCTATGTTTATATGATAAAGGTTAAGAAAAGGGGATATGGAAATGTTGTTTACATAAAGCACCCAAAGAGAAAATTGATTTCAGTTTACGGTCATCTTAAATGTTTTAACAAGGCTATTCAAAAAATTGCAGATAATTACAAAAAGATAAGAAAAACAAAGTATCCCGGTTTAATTGTGCTTGGGGATAAAAAGATAAAAATAAAAAAAGGTGCAATAGTTGGGTTGAGCGGAGAATCTGGAGAAGGATTGCCACACCTTCACTTTGAATTAAGGGATTACAACAACAACCCTGTTGACGCATCTAAATACGGTTTTGATACAAGGTTTGACACAACCTATCCTGTAATTTCTGGCTTAAAGATAATACCTCAGGATTCTTTTTCCTCTTTTAACGGAAAAACTAAAGAGGGGTATTTAAAGGCATACAGGAAGAGGAAAAACAAATTTGAATTAAGAAAATTCAACATTTCAGGCAATATCCTTTTTGCTTTAAGCGCCTATGATACTGCTGGAAGGGGGAAGGTGGGGGTAAAGAGTATAAATTTTTACCTGAATGGCAAGCCTGTTTATGTTTTTAATCCTGAAAGATTTTCCTTTGATAATTTCAAGCAATCCTGCTGTGTTTACGATTTTGAAGACACTTCCCTTTTCCCAACAAAGTATTTTTATAATCTTTTCAAAATCAAAGGCTGCACTTTAAGTGTTTCTCAAATGCTAACTCAATACCCTTTTAAAAAGGGTGAAAATGCTTTAAAGATTGTTGTTTCAGACTTTCACAATAACAAATCTGTTTTAACGGCAACCTTTAATTACACTAAATTTAAGGGTAAGCCGGCTTTTTTTTCACCGCTTTCTGTTGTGGTAAATGACAGGGTAATTTTTGCAAAAGAAATTGAGAATTTGATTGATTTTAAGGCTTATGCAGTATTTCCTTATAATTATGAAAAAAGGGAATTTGTTTATAAAAATTTTAAGATATCTTTAGTGGGAATAAATAAAGAAAAGAGGCTTTTAAAAATAAAAAAGATTAAAGATTTTAAGGGCTTTCTAATACCTGTTAAAGATTCTTTTTTCAAGATTGAAAGAGAAAATGAGTTTGTAAAAAGTGTTAAATATACATTTTTTCTTAAAAACATTGATAAAAAATACGGAATTTACTTTTTTAATAGATTAAGAAAAAGGTGGATTTTTATTGGTGATAAAACAGAAAAAGATTCTATATCAGCAGATTATTACAGGGTTGGTGAAATTGGTGTTTTTATTGACAATGTTCCCCCTGAAATTAAAGGCAAACCTTATTACTTTGATGGAAAGTTTGTTATTAAAGCAATAGATATTGGTAAGGGAATTGACGAAGACTCAATTGTTTTTAAAAGCGACAAAAATGAGTACAAACTTGAATACGATAGAGATAGAAGGTGGCTTTTTTACGAGGGGAAGGTATTAAAGGGGAAATACACACTTGAGTTGTTAGATTATGCGGGCAACAAAATTACAAAGACAATTCTTGTGAAATAAAAAAGGCAGGCCATTTAGACCTGCCTGTATAGAAAACCTTGTTGCGGTAAATTAAGGTATTCTCTTATCTTTAATCAATTTTTTCAAAACCTCTTCTGATGCAAATGCAAAGTATGGGTGAGATGTTTTTGGAGTTAATTCAGGGTGTGATGAATAGTGATAACCTATAACATCGTATAAATTTGCCTTCATTAAAATCAATTGAGTTGCGGTTTCAATAAACCCTGCTGGATTGAATTTTCCAATTAACTCTGCCCCTATAAACTGTAAATTTTCCTTATTGTATATCACCTTAACATAAACCTTTTTGTGATTTGGCATATTTACATACATACAGGTTGATTCACCATAGCCTGTGATTACCTCAAAGCCGTTATCTATTGCATCCTTTTCGGTTAACCCTGCATTTGCTATTGCAATATCCCCAACCTTTGTTACTGTTGCATTTATAACACCTTCATAAGGCCTCTTTATACCGCCAAAATTTAACCCTAAAATCCTTGCCATCTGCCCGGCGTTTGAACCTAATTTGCCGGGAAATGGTTTTCCTGTAACAAAGTGCTTTGTTTCAATGCAATCCCCTATTGCGTATATGTCTTTAACCCCTGTTTCAAAGTATTCGTTTACAACAATTCCATTCTTTGATGTTTTAAGGCCAAATTTTTCAGCATAATCAGTTAAAGGCCTGACTCCAACAGCAGACAAAACCGCATCTGTTTCAATTTTTGTCCCATCTTCAAGTTCAACAGCCTCAACCTTTTCCTTACCGATAAATTTCACAGCTTTTTTGCCTGTTAGAAGCTTAATTCCTTTTTCTTCA
The DNA here is from genome assembly GCF_016592575.1 of Thermotomaculum hydrothermale. Classification (NCBI taxonomy): domain Bacteria; kingdom Pseudomonadati; phylum Acidobacteriota; class Holophagae; order Thermotomaculales; family Thermotomaculaceae; genus Thermotomaculum; species Thermotomaculum hydrothermale. Next base: position 458,799 of record NZ_AP017470.1, read on the forward strand.
AGGTGTTCTTCTATCATTGAGATGTATTTATCGTCCAATCTTCCCCCTAAAACATGGGGCATCAATTCAATTACTGTAACATTTTTTCCCATGTTTTTAAGTGAAACGGCAAATTCAAGCCCGATGTAACCTGCGCCTAAAACAACAACATTGTTTATCCCCTCTAAAATCTTCATTGTTTCTTTTAAATCAACAGTTTTTCTAACCTTTAAGATATTCTTTAAGTCTTTACCTGGAATATCGGGGATAATCTGGTCTGTACCTGTTGCAAAAATCAATTTATCGTAGTAGTATTTGTTTCCCTTCTCTGTTAACACATACTTTTCTTCCGGATTCCCGTCAACAACCTTTTCAACTATAATTGGAGTCCCCCACCTTGTAACAATCTCCTCTTTTATCAATCCCTTTTCCCAGGGTATTTCCCCTTCAACGATATACGGAGTGCCGCAATGGTTAACAATCCTCTCTTCTTCCCTGAAAACAGCAGTTTTTGCATCTTTATGAAAAAAATGGATATACTTATTTAAAATCCTTGATGCCGGCCCGCCCCCAACTATTATGTAATCAAACTTCTCCATAAAACCTCCTTTCTCTATTCAATAAATATGAACTATTGTTCTAAAAAAGGTTACAAAAAAGAAAGCCCCTGTCAATAAAAATCTTACAAAGGAAATCTATAACAGGGGCAATTTTAAAGGAATTTAATTGTCTATTACAATAACCTCGGTGCATTCAGGCGGTATTCTAAATGTGTGACCCTGCCATTCAAATGGAGAGCCTCCGTTGTTTGTATTGTTAACCCTGTAAATCTTTATTTTGCCTTCGCTATTTTCTGTTAATCTTTTGCCATCAAGGTATATGTCGGTGTCAATAGGTATGTCCTCAACATTTGAAATAAGGATTGCAATTCCACTTTCTCCCTTTGATGCAATATAGTAAAGTTTCCTTCCCCTCTCTCCAACAGTAAAGAATCTGTCTGTTAAAACTTTAGGGTAATTTCTGTACAGCATTGAATATAATCTAAATGCATTGGAGGAGGGTTTTGGAGTTGCATTCTCATCACCGTAAAAAAGCCCGGTCCACCCCCTGTTTTCATCGTTTGGCCCTGCATCTGGAGAGGTTGATCTTTCATCGCTGCTTCTGTAATAGTAAGCCCTAACGACGCCCCCCTGTTGCAGTGCTATAAAATCTGCACATAGCATAGCAGCGCCCTGTTTTCCATTCATAACATTAAAAAGGTATTCGTTTGAATAGGGTATAGGCCCTGAGCCGTCCTCTGCGTCATAATCTTTACCATAGCCATAAGCATCGCAAATTATTTCAACTCCGTCAAAGAATCCTGTTCCAGCCCACGGCACACTTGAAAAATCACCTTTCCCGTCAAGTAAGTCTCTGTACTGCTTAACAGCCTTATAGTATAGACAGGGGTCGCTTTTCCACATGTGAAATCCAATCCAATCAGGTTTTACATTCTCATTGTAAAGTTTTAGTAAAAACATTATTGCTTTATTATTTTCGGTAACTCCGTTTATTACATCAATGGTTGGTTTTAAAATTCCTGGCCCTCCAACTTTTAATTCAGGGTAATCTGACTTTAACTCTTTAAACACCTTTACCCAGAAGGTAAGGAATTCTGAATCTGTTCTGTCAAAAAAGTTTGAGTTAGGCCACTCTGTCCATATATCAAGGTAAGGGAATGCGTTTGGGTGTGAATTCCAGTTTTTATACCTGTCAACCATCTTTTTGGCGGCAATAATCCAGTTGTCTTCCTGGTCTTCCCTTGGCCCTGCAAAGTCATGGTGTTTGTAATAGGATTGGGTTTCTCCCCCCACTCTTAAAAAAGGCTCAAAGCCTCCGTCAACAATTGATGAATAAGTTCTGTCGCTTGCATCCCAATGGTAATAACTGTCATTATTTGCATCGCAATCCCACGAGGGATAAACAGAGTCATCAGGGCATTGAAATATTCCTTCAATATCAAGGCTGTCATCGTAATAGCCGTTGTTTCTAATTGTGGTTACTCCAATATCCTGCAATTTTTCAGTTAAATCGTAAAAAGGTGTTTGAGGAGGGGTGTAAGGCCCTGCAATTACTCCTAATAGATTCTGTATTGTGCCGAAGGAATTTGATGAATTAATGTAAATTTTAGTTGTATCCCTTTTCTCGCTTGCCCTGATTAAAACAGGGTATTCCCCGAAGTTGACTGTTATATTCCCGTTGTCGTCCACAAAGCCTGTTTCAATGTTGAAAATATCATCGGGGTTAAATTGAGCCATATCCCCTGCATAGCCGGGGCAGTCTTCAGGGACAAGCTCAACTATTTCAACATATTCTCCGGCAAGGCTTGGCAATGTGATTGTTGAATCTGATGCTGAAACTCCGTCGTCCTTCCATGCAATGTATGCATCTCCCTTTAACCTTTGTGCATTGTTAAACCTGTAAAGCCAGATACCATCTTCGCCCTCTTTTAATGTGTCAACAAATGTAAAATCCCTTACAGAGTCAGCAAACATTCTTAAAGCACAGATTGAGGGTTTTCTCTTTGTGTCGTCGTCAATTATTCCGTAACCTGCCCAGCCCCCGCCAGTTGAGCCGCTTTGAAAACTGTGTACAAGGCATGTTTCAGCACCGAGGGCGAAACTTATAGTGAACATTTTAACCATATACGAGGCTTGGTTCTTTAATCCCGGTTCTATCCCGTTTTCATTTGTTACAGTATGAATGTCTGTTTTTGTGCTGATTCCTGTTTCAGATATAACCCACGGTTTTTCAGGAAGCATGCCTTCATCCATAGGTGAAAGCAGATAATCCCTGACAATATCTGCATAGTTTTGCCATGGGCCGTAATAGTGTATCCCATACACATCAATTTTTGCCATTGTTTCAGGGTAATTGTGTGCAAATGCAACCAGTTTGTTCAACTGATTTACCAATATTGAATCAAGGGTACCTAAAAGGTGAGGGAAACTAAACTTTATATCAGGGTCAATTGATTTAGCTGTGTCAACAGTGGTGTCAATTATCTTTGCAAAGTTCTCCTCACCGTATGTTTCCTCTCCAAATGTCTCATTTAAAATCTCATAGTATTTTAACTCCGGGAATGTAGTAACGACATCTGTAACATAGTCTTTCAGTTTTTGCACATCATCAGGACTATTCATATCAATTGGGATGCTTTCATCATCATCAATCCCTGTCCAGTAAGGCTTAAATCCAACAATTGTTGGCATAACAGAAAAGCCTTGAGAGTTTCTTAAAAATTCTTCTCTGTTTTCTGTATTATTTTCATCTATCCACTCTGAATAAAAAACATCTCTGCTTTGAAGGTGTCTTAATGCAAATCTATAGGGCTGGCCTGATGATACCCACGCTATTTCATTTTCAACATCTTCCTGAGATGGTGTTGTTACATGCTGGTCAGCACCGCCGGGGAATTTAGGTGAATTTATCCCGAATCTTGGCAAACTAATTTCTCCCCTGTAAGGCCCGTACATTCTATTTTCGTTTAAGGGGATAATTTCATAGCCGCCTAAAATTTTTCTCGGCGTAACATTATCGTCTCCAAAAACAATAATACCGGTTAACGCTCCCTTTACGCTTGGTTCAATAATCAGGCTTCCTTCCAGTGCAACATTGCTTCTATCAAATATATTTCTAAGCAAATCAACCTTTTTCTCAAATGGGTTAAAGTCTAATGTCTTTGTTTCAACAACCTCTCCTGATGGCGAGAGGAGTTTCAGGTTTGCCGATACAGGTATTGACAGGGAATTTACAATTGCAATTCCTGTCCATCTATTTGAGGAATCAATTATGTAAGGTGCCACTCCCTTTTCAAAGGGTTCGCAAGTTGCCCTTATCCCCTCCATATAATCAGCCTTTGTTGTATCGTTGCCCCCGAAAAGCTCAAAGCCTGTTAGAGGTTTATCAGAATATACATCAAGCCATGCTGTGCCCTCTGGAATATCCTCAGGAAGGGGTGGGTTTGATGTATTTTGATGTGCAAAAAGCATGACAATTCTGTTTAGTGAGGGGATTTTTGTGTGTTGAGTCTGGATTACACTTCCGTCCTCTCCCATAAACCTAATCTTAATATTTGCCTCTTCATTGTTTGGATTTCCTATTATAAGCCCTGTCCAGTATAGTGTTTTGCTGTATGCAATGTGAGGGAATATTAGCCTTGTATTTGAAAACCATGTTGCTGGCAGGGTTGCAAATGTAATTTTATCGTCCCAGTTTCCAAAGCATTCAATCCCTATTGCATTCTGGTTCTCCCCTGTTTCAATATTTGCCATTGATACTTCTTGAGGTATGTTTGAAGGATAGATTGATGCCAACTCAAAGGTCATTGTTTTTTCTTCATTTAATAAACCTAAATCCTCAACAGTGTTTGCATCATTCCATGTTAGATTACAGTCTGTAAAGGCTGAAACAGAAAGTGATGTAAAAAACTGTTCCCTTTCAGGTGCAAGGTGATTTATCCACATAGTCTGTCTTGCCCCCACATCAGGAAGCCAGAATGCGGTTAGCCTTTCTCCATTGTTATCGTTTGAAACAATTATAAAAACAATGTTATTTCCAATAACTTTAACCGAAGCAGGTGTTTTTCCTTCTTCAACAAGGGAATTAATCTCAACCTCTTCCTTTTGGAAGGGATTTAATGTGCCTGTTTTATAGCCTATTTTTACTCCTTCACTGTTAAAAATCCTCAAAATGTAATCTTCTGTGGTTTCAGATTTATTGAATAAAACCACCTTGTGATTAAGGTTAATCTTTGCCGATTTTCCATTTTCTGACTTTTGCCAGCAGGCAGGCAGAGGTGAAAATTGCAGAGTTTGAGAGAATATCAACAGAGGTGCAAAAAAAATAAAAATAAATAATAACTTTTTCATTTTTTCCTCCGATTGTAAAAGATTTGTTAATTATAAGGTAAGCCTGAAACTTATTAAATTCAATCAAAACTTTGTTTCATTTTGTAACAAAAAGCAACAATATGTTTAGTATTGTGCTTGAGCAATCTTTTTTAATTGTCTTTAAAATAAAGTGAAAAATATCACTTGACTATTAGGAAATTCTAATTTACATTATGAGTGGGTAGGGTTTCATAAGAGCGGTTGGCCTTTAATTCTTTTAAATAAGTGAAAAAATTATTAGAGGGTGGTTTTATGGCAAGTATTGATATTTGTAGTAAACAGGAGTTGACTACCATTTTAGAGCGTTTTAAACCGCAGAGGGATAATTTGTTGCCTATTTTAAATGAAATTAATAAAAAGTTTGGTTACATTAGCCCGGTTGCAATGATGGAGATAGCCGAGTACCTTGATATCCCTGTTGCGGAAATTCACGGAGTAATATCCTTTTATCACTTTTTAAGCACTGAGAAAAAGGGGAAGTATATTATTCGCCTTTGCAAGACAATTTCCTGTGAGATGGCTGGAAAAGAGAAAATTGCGAGAATGCTTGAGAAGGAGTTGGGGATTAAATTTGGAGAAACAACCTCTGACGGTATGTTTTCCCTTGAATACACTAATTGCATAGGAATGTGCGACCATGGTCCTGCCATGCTTGTTAATGAAAAGGTTTACGCTAAGCTAACCCCTGAAAAGGTTATTGAAATTGTTGACGAATTGAAGAAAAGAGGACAGCTATGAAACAGATAAAGAAAAAAATTCTTTTTGGAGAATATGTTAGCGGTGTGGGGTTAAAAAAAGCACTCTCTAAAAAGCCTGATGAGGTAGTGGAAGAGGTTAAAAAATCAGGTTTGAGGGGAAGAGGGGGAGCAGGATTCCCAACTGGTTTAAAATGGGAGTTTGCCTTAAAAGAAAAGGGAGATGAAAAGTATGTTATTTGCAATGCAGACGAGGGAGAGCCTGGAACTTTTAAAGATAGAAAACTGCTGATGGAACAGCCTGAAAAAGTGATTGAAGGCTTAACAATTGCCGGCTATGCAATAGGGGCAAAACAGGGCTATATCTATTTGAGGGGAGAGTATATTTACATCTTGCCGACCCTTGAAAAAACAATTGAACAATTGAAAAAGGAAAATTTGTTAGGGAAAAATATTCTTGATTCAGGTTTTGATTTTGACATAGAGATAAGGTTAGGGGCTGGTGCCTATGTTTGTGGAGAAGAATTTGCTCTTATTGAATCAATGAACGGATACAGGGGAGAGCCGAGAAATAAGCCTCCTTTCCCTACTCAAAAGGGATTTAGAGACAAGCCAACAGTTGTTAACAATGTGGAAACACTGTGTTTCATCCCATACATACTTTCTAAGGGTGCTGAATGGTTTAAGTCTTTCGGAACAGAAGGCTCAACAGGTACAAAGCTTTTTTCAATTTCAGGTGATATTGAGCATCCAGGGGTTTACGAGCTTGAGTTGGGGGTAACTTTAAATGAAGTATTAGAGCTTGTTGGGGCAAGAAATCCAAAAGCAGTTCAGGTTGGAGGTGCATCAGGGATTTGTGTGGCAAAAAAGGATTTTGATAAACCTATCTCATTTCAGGGCTTACCTCCCGGTGGTTCAATAATTGTTTTTGGAGAAAACAGAGATATGTTGAAGGTTCTTAAAAATTTCCTTGAGTTTTTTGTTGAGGAGTCGTGCGGCCAGTGTACTCCGTGCAGAGAGGGAAATTACAGGCTTCTTGAAGGTGTTGAAATGCTTGAAAAAGGTGAATGCTCGGTAAGGTATGTCAGGGAATTGTTAACCTTATGCGATGTAATGAAAACATCTTCAAAGTGCGGGCTTGGGCAGACATCTCCAAATTGCTTTCTTTCAATTTTAGAAAACTTTAAAGACGAAATTATATACAGATGAGGTAACTTATGAGCAGTGAAATGATAAATATTAAAATAGAAGGAAAAGAATTTCAGGTTGAAAAGGGTACAACAATTTTAGAAGCCTGTAAAATGGCAGGGATAAAAATTCCCACCCTTTGTTATCATCCTGATTTAACAGTAGCAGGGATTTGCAGGATTTGTGTTGTTGAAATAGAGGGAATGAACACTTTAACACCTGCCTGTGCATTTCATATTGAGAGAAATGTTTCAATAAAGACAAATTCACCTAAAATAAGGAAGGCAAGAAGAATTAACCTTGATTTGCTTCTGGCTGAGCATTACGGGGATTGTTACACCTGTGTCAGAAACGGTAAGTGTGAATTACAAAAACTTGCTAAAGATTATGGTGTTGATAATTACAGATTTCCAAGCGTAACAGAGCCTAAGTACGAAATTGACAATTCTTCCTATGCAATTGTTAGAGACCAGAATAAGTGCATTTCATGTAAAAGGTGTATTAGAACCTGTATTGATTTGCAGCAGGTTGGAGCCCTTGAAACATTTGGCAGGGGGCATGGTGTAAAAATTTCCACTGCATTAAATAAACCAATTGCAGATGTAATCTGTATAAATTGCGGCCAATGTATAAACAGGTGTCCAACAGGTGCTTTAAGGGCAAATGACCCTGCTGATTACATCTGGGAAGCTATTGATGACCCTGACAAATTTGTAATAATCCAGACCGCACCTTCACCGAGGGCGGCAATTGGGGAAGAGTTTGGATATCCTCCAGGCACTTCTGTTACAAAAAAATTAAATGCTGCTTTAAGAAGGATAGGTTTTGACAGGGTGTTTGATACAAACTTTGCAGCAGATTTAACAATTATGGAGGAGGGAAGCGAGTTAATTGAAAGGTTGAGAAGAAAGATTGTTGAAGGGGACAGAGGGGTTAAAATTCCTATGATTACCTCATGTTCTCCCGGCTGGGTTAAATTTGCAGAGCATTACTATCCTGACTATTTAGACCATCTTTCAACTTGCAAATCTCCCCAGCAGATGTTTGGTGCAATTATAAAAACATACTATGCTCAAAAGGCAGGTATAGACCCGTCAAAGATTGTTACTGTTGCTTTAATGCCGTGTGCAGCAAAAAAGTTTGAGTGCAACAGACCTGAAATGAATGACAGCGGGTTTAAAGATGTTGACTATGGGCTTACAACAAGGGAAATGGCAACAATGATTAAAGAGGCGGGCATTGATTTAAAGGATATGCCGGAAGAAGACTTCGACCATCCTTTAGGTTTAGGCTCTGGTGCAGGCCTTATTTTTGGCGCAACAGGCGGTGTTATGGAAGCGGCAATAAGGACAGTTTATGAGATTGTGACAGGGAAGCCTGTGCCCTTTAAAAACCTTGATGTTACCCCAATAAGGGGAATGGAAGGGGTCAGGGAAGCATCTCTAAAAATTGAAAATACCCTTCCTGAATACAAATGGCTTGAAGGTGTTACCTTAAATGTTGCAGTGGCTCACGGTACTGCGAATGCTAAAAAGATAATGGATAAAATAGTAAAAGGGGAAGCAGATTACCATTTTATTGAGATAATGGCTTGTCCTGGCGGTTGCCTTGGAGGAGGAGGCCAGCCAATTCCAACAACACCTGAGATAAGAATGGCAAGGGCAAGGGCAATTTACGAAGAGGAGAAGAATTTGCCTGTTAGAAAATCCCACGAAAACCCGGAAATACAGCAGCTTTACAGGGAATTTTTGAAGCACCCTTTAAGCGATGTATCACATAAACTTTTACACACTCACTATACCCCAAGGGGCAAATACTTTTTTGTAGGGTAAGAGGAGGAAATGGGGCGATGGTAAACTGTCGCCCTTTTGTTTAATTTAACGGAGGTTTAAAATGGTTTTAACAAAAGAAACTGGCTTTATAGACCATGAAAAAATTTATGAGTATCTTGCAAATACAAAACCTCCTGAGAGAAGTGAGGTTGAAGAAATCTTATCCCATGCAAGAGAGTTAAAGGGAATTTCATTTGAGGAGACGGAGAAACTTCTCCTTGTTGAAGATGATGAGTTGCTTGAGGAGATATTTAAGACGGCAAATTATATAAAGAATGAGATATACGGCAAAAGGCTTGTTCTGTTTGCGCCATTATATGTATCCAATCTGTGTAACAATGATTGTGTTTACTGCGGATTCAGAGTAAGCAATAGAAAATTAAAGAGGGCAACTTTAACAATTGAACAGGTGAAAGAGGAGATAAAATCCCTCGTCTCTCAGGGGCATAAAAGGGTTTTACTTGTGTCTGGAGAGGGGTTGGGAGAAAGTGCCCTTGATTATACAATAAAGTGCATTGAGGCTATTTATTCAACAAAGGTTGGAAATGGTGAGATTAGAAGGATAAATGTAAACATTGCCCCTCTATCAGTTGAGGGATTTAAAAGGCTTAAAGAGGCAAAGATAGGCACCTATCAATTGTTTCAGGAAACCTATCATTACCCCACATACAAAAAGGTGCACCCAAGAGGCCCAAAGTCAGATTACCTTTATCACTTAACTGCTATGGACAGGGCTTTTAAAGCAGGAATTGACGATGTGGGAGTGGGCATACTCTTTGGTTTATACGATTACAAGTTTGAAATACTTGCTTTACTTCAACATATAAGACACCTTGAAAAAGAATTTGGACTGGGGCCTCATACAATATCTGTCCCAAGGATTGAGCCTGCTGATGGTGCGCCATTGTCTTATGAACCACCCTATCCGGTTTCAGATAAAGAATTCAAAAAGATTATTGCTCTTTTAAGGATAACAGTGCCTTATACTGGGATTATATTGAGCACGAGGGAGACCCCTGAAATGAGAAGAGAGGCATTTTCCTTAGGTGTATCTCAAATTAGTGCAGGCTCAAGAACAAACCCTGGCGGTTATTCTTCAAAGGATGCTGGAGAGCAATTTTCATTGGGAGACCATAGAACAATTGATGAGGTTATTTACGATGTGTGCAAATTAGGTTATATTCCTTCTTTTTGCACAGGCTGTTACAGGTTAGGGAGAACAGGGCTTGATTTTATGGATTTAGCAAAGCCAGGTTTGATAAAGCTGTACTGCCTGCCAAATGCAATTACAACATTTAAAGAGTACCTTGTTGATTACGCTTCCGCTGAGACAAGAGAAATAGGGAATAAGCTTATTGCAAACATGATTAACGAAATCCCCCATGAAAAAATAAGGGAAAAAACTGTAAAATATTTACAGAGAATTGAAAAGGGAGAAAGAGACCTTTACTTTTGATGGAAAGAGATTTTTATAAAGAGACAAAAAAAGCAAAAGAGAATTTTCCTGTTTATTTTGCCTTTCCGCCAGGGGAATTTATTCAATCCATTTTTGAGGTAAAGTTAGCGGCTTTAAGGGTAAACTATTCTTTAAATTTTATTGAAAGAGAAATTTTTGAACCTATGGAAGAGGCCTGTTTTAAGGGGATAGAGGGGGAGTTTAACAGGTTTTTCCCTTCACTAATTCAGGGTGGCGCAGGCACCTCTTTAAATATGGCGGCTAATGAGGCTATTGCCTTTTATGTAAAGGAAAAGTATGGAAAAGTTGTTTCCCTTTACGATAAGGTTAACCTCCACCAGTCAACAAACGATGTGATTCCTTCTGCAGTTAAAATAACCTGTATGAAATTATCAAGAAAACTTGAAAACTCTGTTTTAATGCTTCTTAATTCTTTAGAAAAGAGGGAAAGAGATTTTGATGGTCTTGTTAAACCAGGTTTAACACAGATGCAATTTGCAGTGCCAATAACACTTGGAAGAGAATTTTCTGCCTATTCTTCAGCAATAAGCAGAGACAGGTGGAGAGTTTCTAAAATAATTGAAAGGTTGAAAGAGTTAAACATTGGGGGGACGGCAATAGGAACAGGCTTTAAAGCACCAAAAAAGTATATTTTTTCTGTTATTAACGAGTTAAGGAAGATTACAGGCCTTCCAGTTGCAAGGGCAGAAAACTTGATTGATGCAACTCAGAATTTAGATGTATATGTTGAAGTTTCAGGGATTTTAACAGCACTTTCAGTGAATCTCTTTAAAATTGCCGGAGATTTAAGATTTTTATCCTGTTCTCACATAAATCAGATAATTTTAAAAGAGGTTCAGGCAGGCTCAAGCATTATGCCGGGAAAGGTAAACCCTGTTTTACCTGAGTTTGTTCAATCTTGCGCAATTAAAGTGCAATCAAATCATGTGGCAATCCAGACAGCATGCTCAAACGGAAACCTTGAATTAAATCCATTTTTACCCTTAATTGCACATTCTCTTTTTGAAAGCTTCAAGCTTTTAACTGTTTCCTGTGAAAAATTAAAGTATTGTATTGATACATTGCAACCAAACATAGAAGAGTTTGAAAAGATAAAATACAATGACTTTGTAGTTCTTTATGCTTTATCAACAATTATAGGCTATGAAAAGGCAAAGAATGTTTTTGAAAATGCAAAAGAGAAAGAAATTAGTGTGTACAAATTTGCAATAGAGAATGGTATTGTAAGTAAAAAAGAGCTTGATGAGGCGTTAACCCCTGAAAATCTTTTAAAGTTAGGGTTTTAAATGTTTGGCACACCTTCCTCAATTAAACCTCACATAGCGGTTTTTGGAAAAAGGAATGCAGGGAAGTCCTCTTTAATAAACGCTTTAACAGGGCAAAACCTTGCAATAGTTTCCGATGTGGCAGGAACAACAACTGACCCTGTTTATAAGTCATTTGAGTTATTACCCTTTGGTGCTGTTGTTTTTATAGATACAGCAGGGCTTGACGATACTGGAGATTTAGGAAAGTTAAGGGTAAAGAAATCTTATGAGATTTTAAATAAGACAGATTTAGCCCTTATTGTTGTTGAAAAAGAATTAAGTGAATTTGAAACAAATCTTATAAAAGAAATTGAACAAACAGGGACAGATTACCTTGTTGTGTACAATAAAAGCGATATTTACAATTATAAAAATATAAAAAACGGAATTCCAGTAAACACAAAAACAAAAGAAGGGATAGATATATTAAAAAAAAGAATAATTGAGATACTTGAAAAGCATAAAGCACTTCAATCTGAGGGGTTGGTTTCAGACCTTGTTAACGAGGGGGGATTCGCGGTTTTGGTTGTTCCCATTGACGAGGAAGCCCCCAAGGGGAGGCTTATTCTTCCTCAGGTGCAGACAATTAGGGATATACTTGATAATGATGCCTTCTGCCTTGTGGTTAAAGAGAGGGAATTGTATAATGCTTTAAACCTTTTAAACAAAGATCCTGACATTGTGATTACCGATTCACAAGCCTTTTTAAAGGTTGCAGCGGATGTGCCTGACCATATTCCGATGACAAGTTTTTCTATTCTCTTTGCAAGGTATAAGGGAGATTTAAACCTATTTATTGAGGGTGCAAAGGAGATTGAAAACCTTGAAAATGGGGACACTGTTTTAATTATGGAAGCCTGCTCCCATCATCAGGTTGGAGATGACATAGGTACTGTTAAAATTCCCAGATTGTTGAGACAGTACACTGGGAAGAAACTAAATTTTGAGTTTTACAAAGGCAAGGGCTTTGATTTTGCAAGAAAAGATATAAAGCTTGTTATCCACTGTGGTGGTTGTATGTTAAACAGAAAGTCAATGATTTCAAGGATGGATATTTTTAACAAAAATAATATAAAAATAACAAATTACGGAATTACAATAGCCTACACCCTGGGAATTCTTCCACGAGCCTTAAAACCCTTTGATATTGACTTTAAGTATTAACTTTTGGTTTGATTTTTCTTAAATTAAGTTAAAATATTATTAACAATCACATAACAGGGGGTATTTATGGATTTTAAAGAGATTGATAAAATTATCAAAAGTATAAAAAAACTTGATGATGAAAAACAACTTTACCTTGAAAGAGTTGAGAAACTTGAGGAGAAAAAAACAAGCATAAGCGAAATTGTGTATGAGAAAATAAGGGGGGATTACGAGAAAAAGATAGAAACCTTGAATGCTGAAATTTATCCACTTATTGAGCAGCTTGCTGTTTTAAAATCAGAGATTGACAGCATGCTTAAAGAGATTGAAGGGGAAATTTCAGAGGTAAACATAAAGAAAGAGGAGATTCAGGTAAGGTGTGATTTAGGTGAATTTTCTCAGGAAAAGGCTGATGAGATGATTAAAGCCCTGGAAGATGAAAACAAGGAAAGGTTTGAATTGTACGAAAAACTTAAAAAATACAGTGAGAAAATGGATGAGGTATTGCAATCAAACATTTTAATGCAGGAAAACAATACCCCAGATTTAGAAGAGCCTGAGGTTATAGCTGAAGATTTTCAGGAAAAAACTGCTGATGAAAATATTGCTGATATTTCCCCGGGTGATATTGAAGGCGCCTTTGAAACAAAGACAGGAATACAAACAGGTATTTCTGTGCCAGTTGAAATGGAAGAAGATGGAACAGTTTTTGAACCTTCTGAGGCTGTTGGAAGTAATGAAGGGAAAACAATGCTTATAAGACAGCCGAAGCTTGAAATTATTGCCGGAGGGAATGAAGGAACTGAGTTCAGGTTAAAATTGGGGACAACAAATATAGGTAATGACGAATCAAACGATATAGTTATAGATAACCCGACTGTTGAATTTAAACATGCGCAAATTGTTTTTGAGCCTGAGGGGTTTAAGATTTATGATTTCAACAGTGAAAAGGGTATATTTGTAAACGGTGTAAAAGTTAATGAATGTGTCCTTAAAGTAGGTGATATAATTAGCCTTGGGAATGTTCAGTTAAAATTTAAAGAGTAAAAACAGAGGTTTGAAACATAAATGAAATTTGGCAAATACGAAATAATTAAAGAAATAGGCAAGGGTGCAATGGGGGTAGTTTACCTTGCTTTTGACCCTATTATTGAAAGACAGGTAGCCATAAAAACAATGAATCCCCAGTTGTTTCAGGATTTAGAGCAAAGGGAAAGGTTTTTCAGGGAAGCAAAGTCTGCAGGTATTCTTCAGCATCCTAATATTGTGACAATTTACGATATGGGAATGGAGGGGGAGACCCCTTATATTGTCATGGAGTATGTTGAAGGGGAAGACCTTGATTCTTTAATAAAGGCTAAGAAGATTGACCTTGAAACGGCGTTGAAGATAATGATTCAACTTTGCGATGCTCTATCATATGCCCATTCAAAAGGGATTATTCACAGGGATATTAAGCCTTCAAATATAAGGGTTTTACCTGATAAAACAGTAAAGATAATGGATTTTGGAATTGCAAAAAAAAGTGGTTCAGATTTAACTCAAACAGGGGTTTTATTAGGAACTGTCTCCTATATGGCTCCAGAACAGTTGAAGGAGGGTAAAGTTTCCCCTCAAAGTGATATGTTTTCAGCAGGTATTGTTTTCTATGAAATGCTTTCAGGCGACAAATGTTTTCAGGGAGACACTATTACCTCTGTAATGTATAAAATAGTTTCTTTTAATGAGCATCACATAAAGTTAGAATCAGTACCAGAAAATATAGAAAATATTCTGAAAAGAATGGTTGCTCACATGCCAGAAAACAGGTTTAAATCCTGTGCTGAAATCAGTGAATTATTAAAAGAAATTTTAATTGAACCCACTGTAAAGGTTGGAGAAGGGACGAAAACCACAGTCCTTCCCCCTCCAATTCCTCAAACAATTGAAGAAACGGAACCAACACGGGTAAAAAAGGTTCCTGAACAAAAAAGAAAAAAAGTTATGTTGGAATAGTATTGTTTTTTGTATTGATTTTATTGGTTTTAGTGGGGGTGGTTTTTACAGTTCATAAAAGGCAGCAGAGAAAAATTGCAATGTTAAAAAAGAAGGTAAGGGAGTCAAATAATCCTGTTGTTTCTAATGAGAAAAAAGAAATAGAGTCAAAATCAATAGAAGAGACAATTCCTTCTAATAGTATAGATAAAAATTTAGTTCAGCAAAAACAGGGACAGGAAGTTTTAAAATCTGAAACTACAGAAGAGACTCCTGTTAAACAACCAGAAAAAAGCCTAACTGGGCAAAGAGAGTTAGCTCCTAAACCTATTCCTAAGAGAAGACCACCTAAAAAAAACAGAAGATTATTACCGAAAAAGCCTGAAGAAAAAGAGGTATTCTCGTACTCTAACAGTGTTAAAAAGAAAGAAAAGCATTTGAACTTTACTAAAGCTCAAAAAGAGGCTTTAAAGCAGTTTGTAAAGGATGTTGAGAATATGCCTTATCCTGAAAAAATCTCAATGTCTAATAGGCTATTTAATATAGGTATGAGGGCATTGGGAGATGGGGCTAACAGGTTTGCTGCCACAAGCTTTTTTAAATCAATTATTTTAAACCCTAAAAGAAAAGAATCTTATGCTTTTTTATGTGTTGCTCTTGCCAGAATGAAAGCATATGACGATGTAAAAAAGGTTATTAAAAAGGCGGAAGAGAATGGAATTAGTCTGTATGATTTAAGGCAGAACAGGTTGTTTGATAGGATGTACACTAAATTAGAGCAGAAGGGTTTATTAAAATAATTTTAGATTTTACCTAACTTTCAAATGGTTAAAACAGCAATAAAATGTTGACATTTTTTAGTCTCTTTGTTATTATATGCTTCGCGTCGGGGAGTGGCGCAGCCTGGTAGCGCACTTGTCTTGGGAACAAGGGGTCGCAGGTTCGAATCCTGTCTCCCCGACCATGATTTGTATGAAAGTTTTGAATACACGCACCAGTAGCTCAGCAGGATAGAGCAGCGGCCTTCTAAGCCGTTGGTCGGGGGTTCGAATCCTCCCTGGTGCGCCATTTATTTTTTATGGTGAGCGTAGCTCAATCGGATAGAGCACCAGACTGTGGCTCTGGGGGTTGGGGGTTCAATTCCCCTCGCTCACCCCATTTTTTTTATCCCTCAATTCTGTTTTTCCCTCTGTTTTTAGCTAAATAAAGTTTTTTGTCTGCTTCTTCAATAGCCTGGTTTAACTCTTTGTTTGTTGCTTTAGACAGATCTATACAATGTACTCCTCCACTTATTGTTAGAGAAAGGGTTAATTCGTCTATTTGAATTTTTGTTGTTTCAACCTCTTGTCTTATATTTTCGGCTATTTCCATTGCTGACTTTTTATTGCTTTTAAGTAAAGCTACTATAAATTCCTCTCCTCCATACCTTGCAGCAATATCACTTTTCCTTCTTAAATTTTTCTGTATTATTGTTGCAATTGCTCTCAATACTTCATCTCCAACAATATGCCCGTAGGTGTCGTTTATTTTTTTAAAGTTGTCTATGTCAAAAATTAAAAAACAGGTAATGAAATTTTTCTCCCTCGAAGCAATGTTTTTTAGTACATTTAGTTCACTCATAAAAAACCTTCTGTTGTATAGCCCTGTCAGATAGTCGTGGTTTGCAAGCTCTTTCAGTATATTGTTTTTTTCTTCAAGTTCTTTGTTTAAGCTTGCAAGTTCAGCAGTTCTTTTTTCAACAAGTTTATTTAAAATTCTCTTTTCTTCTTCAAGTTTTTTTGTTTTGTAATAAGAAAAAATTTGCACAAGTGTTATGATAAAAAAAACTGAGAAAATACTTATTAAAGCCTGATAAAAAGGTTTTTGCCACCATGGTATTGGAGTGTCAATCTCAAGTATTTTCTTAATAAATTGTTTACTGCTGAGTATAGATGAAATTCGAATAAAAAGTGGGTGTTTACCAGGACTTATGGAAGTAAAGTAAATTTTTAAATCTTTATAATCTTTTATTTTGTTCCAGTTTGTGTTTATTCCTTTTAGTTTGTAATCCATGCTGAGGCTATATTCATTTCTAAACCATATAATGTCAAAGGTGATGAAAATTTCTTTTGCTCCATAAGGAATAATTATTTTTGCGTCATGTAAAGCTGTTTTTGTAAAAATTTTGTCTTTGTAATAGTATTTTATTGATGTTAAAAGTATTTTAGGATTAAATTCTTTTACTTTTTGTTCATTGAGGCCTAAATTATCAAGCCTTGCAGCACCACCGAAAAAGCCAAACCATATATGATTTTTATCATCTTTGGCAATTGCATTATGAGTGGTAAATTCATTCCCAGGTAATCCATCGTCCTTTGTTAGAATTTTAATTACTTTTTCTTTCTTGGGGTCAAACAACAATGCCCCGCCGTCACTTCCTATCCAGAGGTATTCTTTTACAGGATAGACTGCAGACAGACCAAAGGGTAAAAAGCCGTTTTTTGTGTTGTATAAAGTGTATTTCCCGTTTTTGACTTTTGCCAACCCATAATTAGTTGCAGCCCAGACAATATCTTTCTTACTATCATAGTAAATTGCGTAAACAGATTTTATTTCTTTAGGGGTTTCTTTTAAAAGAGGGAAAAATTGCTCTTTTTCATAGATTAAAATACCATTGCCTAAAGTTCCTAACAGTATTCGTCCTTTACTATAATTTTCCAGGCATCTAACATATGAAACAGGTAACCCATTTGTTATATTGTAGACTTTCCATTTGTTATTTTTGAAGACGGCAAACCCTTCTTTGCAGGATGCATAAATTGTTTCCCCTTTAATTAAAATATCGGTTACATTGTTTCCTGGAAGGTATTTTTTTTCAGCTTTAAAATACCATTCTTTTCCTGAAAGGCTTCTTTTAACTATGCCTCCTCCTTCAGTAGCGAAGTAATAATTGTTCTTTTTATCTTTATTTATTGCCCAGACAGGAAATTTTAAAAGGTATTTTGATTTCAAAATTTTTGTTTTATTGTTCTTTACAAGGACAACTCCACTTGTATTGCCTATCATCATTGTTTTTTTATCACTATCATAATAAAAGGAGATATAACTTGAAGAACTTCTCTTTTCAGGATTTCTGAAAACAAGAATATCTTCGGATATTAATTTGCAAACCCCATGGTTTGTTCCAAACCATAAAATTCCTTCTTTACTCTCAAAAGCACTTAAAACCCTTATTCCGGGGATTCCGTTTTTACTGGTGTATAAAATGTTTTTTTCTTCTTTAGTTTTTCTTAATCCAAAGTTGCTTGCAATCCAGAGATTATTTTTGAAATCTATTAATGCATCAAAAAATATCTCTTCATTGCTTTCTGCTTTTGCAAGTGTGTTGATTTTATTGTTAGATAATAGGTAAATGGCTTTTTCTGAAATAAGCAGTGCCTTATCTTTTTTTATTCTTTTTATTTTTGTTATTGTTTTTGTGTGCCCAATTAATTTTATGTTTGTCCCATTAATTTCAGATTGAAAGATATATCCTTTCTGGGAAGCAAATACAATTTTTGTTCCTAAAAATTGAATAGCTGTAGGGTTATATTTTTTAAAACCAAAGTATGACCATGTTTTTTTTTCAAAATCAAAACGGTATATCCCTTTGTTTTTTACACATGCAAATAAAAAGGGTTTAAATTTAAGAAACTTATTTTTTTCTTTAATAGAGTCAAAAATTACTATATCAGAACACTCTCCTATATTTGGAATTTCTTTAAATTCTTTTCCCCAATCTGTAATATATGCCAATCCTTTAACTGTAGACGCAACGATAATTCCTGATTTTGAGGCCTCTAATTTATTGATAGACTCACTGGGCAGTCCTTCCTGTAATCTAAAATTAGTGAATTTAAAACCATTAAATTTTGAAATCCCTGAACTGCATCCAAACCAGATATAACCGTGTTTATCTTCAATAATACTCCACACCTGTGACGATACAAGGCCGTTTTCTGTGAAATATTTCTTGAGTGGAAGTAATTGTGATTTTGAGTATAAACTAAATAATATAAAGACAAAAATAATTAAAAATTTTTTATCTATTTTCATAATAAGATTTTAAGCTCTATTAGATTAAAAGACAAATTTTTTTTTGGATATCAATTCTAATAAATTATAAGGTTTCTTCCTCTTTCTTTTGCCTGATATAGTTTTTTATCAACCTCTAATAAAATTTTTTCAATTTCTTTATCTGATGTTAGGGTGGTTAAATCAACAGAGGTTAAACCTGCACTGATAGTAAATTTTATTTTGTTAGATTTATATTGAAACTCTGTCTCTTCTACAATTTTTCTTAATTTTTCCGCAACAATTTTAGCCTGTTCTAAATTTGTTTTTGGGAGAATAATTAAGAATTCCTCTCCTCCCCATCTCGCTACAATGTCAGATTTTCTTGTGTTTTCTTTCATTAATCTTGCAAGTTGTTTTAGGACAAAATCACCTGCATCGTGGCCATATGTATCATTTATAATTTTAAAAAAATCGATATCTATAAGGATAAAAGAAATTTTAAAATCATTTTCCCTTTCTGCTAATTTCTGATAAATTTTTAAAACTTTAATTGCATGTCTTCTATTGTAAAGGCCGGTTAAGAAATCTTTTTCCGCCAATTCCAATAACATTTTATTTTTTTCTATTAACTCTTCATTGACCTTTTGCAATTGTCTTGTTTTTTCTGCAACTAATTTATCAAGTCTTTGTTTTTCTTCCTTTAAATGTTTTGTCCTTAAATCGGTAAAATAAAGTGTAAAAAAAGCTCCCAAAACTAACAACAATAAAATTATTGTAAGAATTACCCATTCTTTTGCCCACCAGGGTTTTAATACCTTAAAAGAAACAATCTTTTTTTCTATTGATTGATTATTCCCTGCTAAATTGACTATCTTTAATTTAAGTGTGTATTCTCCATAAGTTAGAAAATTAAACATTACTTTTGTATTTTTCATGTTTTCTAATTTCTGCCAGGTCTCATTTTCTCCATCAAGTTTGTAATAGATTGCCATGCTATAATCATTTCTAAACCAGATTACGTCAAGGTTAAATGTGATATCTTTAGCTCCATATGGAATTTCAAGTAAATTTGTTAGAGGAATTAATTTATGTGTCTGTTTGTGATATCTATAGGTTATATTTGTTAGATATACTTTGGGATTAAATTGTTTGTTTTTGATTGCGATTATTTTTTTACTTATTTTGGCAATGCCTCCAAAAACACCTATCCAAACATTGTTTTCGCTGTCCTTGCAAATTGCATTATGAGTTGTAAACTCATTTCCTGGCAAGCCTTCATCTTTTGTTAAAATTTCAACAACTTTTTCTGCATTTATATCAAACAGGCATGCTCCCCCATCAGTCCCCATCCAGACATAGTTATCAAGTGCCAGAACTGAAACTCCACTGTAGTTAGGGAATCCATATTTTGAATTGTATAGCTTTGCTATTCCATCTTTAATTTTTACCAGTCCATAGTTGCAGGCTGCCCAGAATGTGCCATTTTTATATGAAAGTGCGTATATTGTGTTGAATTCATTTTTCAGGTTTTTTATTACCCCTGAAAATTCTCCATTTTTAAATTTAATAATTCCTGCACCGTAAGTGCTTAAATATATATTCCCTTTTTCATCCTTTTCTATACATCTAATATAAGATGCAGGTAAGCCGTTTGCGGTGGTAAAAATTTTCCATTTGTTGTTTTTTAAAACAGCGAATCCATTTTTTGTAGAAACATACAGGGTGTTTTTCAGGTAAAGCAAATCGGTAATACGATTGTCAGGTAAACAGTGGTTTTCTTTTTTGAAAATTATTGTTTTTCCTTGCGGAGTTAGTTTTACCACCCCTCCTCCTTCAGTGGCAAAATAGTAGTTGCCTTTATTATCCTTTTCAATTGCCCATATTATGTATTGATTGAGATAATTATTCTCAAATTTTCTAACTTTCTGGTTTTTTATTGTTGCCACTCCTCTATTTATTCCAGCCCACATTTCTTTTTTTGTCTTATCCCAGAATAGTGAAATACAACTTTTAATATCTTTTCCTTGAATTTTTTTAAAGATTGTAATGTCGTTATTAACCAATTTTGCCAATCCTGAATTTGTTCCAAACCAGAGTATTCCATCATTATTTTCAAATATTGAAAAAATAGGAAGCTCGGGGAGCCCATTTTCTGTTGTGTAGTATTTAATTTTTTTCTTTGATTTTTTTATCAAATATTTATTTGTCCCTATCCAGAGTTCATTGTTTTTGCTAATTGTAGCGTCAAATATAACAAGAGTTTTGTCTTTTGAAGAATATAATTTCTCAGTCTCAAACTTTTTTCCTTTATCTGTTATTTTAATAACCTTGTTTTCGCTTATTGCAAATAGTGATTTTTCATTAATTTTTTTCAGTTTCGCTGCTGTATTTAATCTGGTAATAATGGAGTGTTTTTTGGTTTTTAAATCTATTGAATAAATTCCTCCATTTTCTAACGAAACTATGGCCTTTTCTTTTATTAACACTATAGAATAAGGATTTTTTACGTTCCAGAAATTTTCTATTTGTCCCTTTTCTGGTAAATAGCAATATATTCCCTGATTTTTAATACAAACAATTATTGTAAAAGACTTTTTATGTTTTTCTCTAACAAAGAAATCAACAATTTCCCCGTCAATTGGTATTTTTTTAAAGTAGTCTTCATCTGTTTTTTTATATGCTAATCCATTGTAAGTTAATATAAAAATATGTCCACAATGTATTATTTGAATTTTTAGAATTGAAATACCTGGTAACCCTTCTTTTAGTCCATAGTTTATGAATTTAAACCCGGTAAAGTAGGATAGCCCTGAACCACAACCTATCCATAATGCTCCATTAGAATCGTTCTTAATATCTCTAACCTGGTTCGATGCAAGCCCGTCGGCTGATGTATAAACCCTTAATGGTAGATATTGTGCTTTTATAGGGAAAATAGAAAATAAAATAATTATAATAATTAATAATTTTAATTTCTTTTTCATAAAAAAATTATATATGTTTTTTTGCTGTAATGCAACACATTAGACTTTTTTAACATAGATGTAGGTAATGTCATCTTCAAAAACTTGATTTGTGATTTCAAATAATTTCTTTTTAAAATAAGTGCTAAGATCTTGTTGATTTTTTCCTTCATGTATTAATTTTATAATCCCTTCCTCTCCTATTTCTTCCCCATTAAGGTTTTTTGCTTCAGAAATTCCATCTGTGTACATGAAAATGAAATCTCCCTTTCTAAACTCTGTTTTGTGCTTTTTGTAGGAAGCAAAATCAAGTAGGCCAATTACTGGTCCACCTTCTTTGAGCTTTTTGATTTTTCCTCCCGAGAATAGCAAAGGAGCTGTATGACCTGCATTTAAATACTCAATTTTGTTTGAATTTTTATCTATCAGTATAAGGCTTAGAGCTACAAACTTATTACTTTCTGTAATTGTAATTAACAATTTGTTCAAGGTATATGCTATTTTTTCAAGATCATATACGCCTTTTAAAATCAAAGTTTTTACCGATGATTGCACAGCAGACATTATTAAGGATGCGGGGATACCTTTTCCAGATACATCAGCAATTATAATTAGAGTTTTATTTTTGTTTATAGGCAGTATATCGTAGTAGTCACCACCTACCTGGTGATAGGTTATCATTCCTGTTTGAATTTCCAATCCTTTTATGTCAGGTATGTTTATCGGTAAAAGTTTTTGTTGAATTTCTTTTGCAATCATTATCTCTTTTTCAAGTTTCTCTTTTTCAAGCATTTGGTTAATCATTTTTAAATTTTCTATGTTTGTATAAAGCAGGTTTAAGACGATTTGAGCAAAATGTATTTCAGATTGTTCAGGTTTTTTCCCGTTGATTTTTTCTCCTAAATATCCTGTTAAATAGTCTATTTTAATTTTTTTAGTTTTTTCTCTTTTAAATCTTTTGAGGTTAAGTTTCTGGTAAAAATTTTTTCTCTGTCATTTTCTTTTATTTTAAGTGCAATTTCTTTTATACCTAAACTTCCGGAAATAATGTTTAAACAAATTGAAATTGTTTTTTCTATATCTCTTGTAAAAAGCATTTCTTTGCTTGCTTCAAAAATTGACTCAAATTGCAGTATCTTTTTGCTGAGTTTTTTGTTTGCATTTTTTAAACTATCAATATTATCTATATTTTTTAGCAAAATTGTGGATAGGTGGCATATTGTATCAATAAACATTGTTTCTTTTCTTGTAAGGGTAATTTGTTCATTTTTCCCGCCTAATTTTACTTCCCCTATTTTTTTTCTTCCATATATTAACTGCCGGTTAATTGAGTATTTTTTTTGTGCCTTTCCTTTAATTATCTCGATATCCCCAGTTTTGATAACTCCATTTTTTACCTTTAATCTTCCCATTAAGGTTAAAATTGTGAGGTTTGCAATGTTCTTTGCTGACGCATTTTCTTTTGCGTTAGATATAAAATCATAGAAGGTTAAAAGGTCAAGTTCTGAAGGTGAGGTTTTATTTGATTTTTTTGGTAAGTTTGCAGAAGTGTCTGTCATTTTCACTACCGTATTCTACTGAATCCATAAATTTAACCATAAGCATAATGCCTAATCCGCCTTTTTTGTATTTTTTTAGATACTCTTCCATATCAGGTAGGATAAGTTTGTCAGGTGTAAAAGGTATGCCTGTATGTGAGATTTTTATGACAAGCTCTTTGTTCTTGGTGAAGTACTCAATTTCAATGTTTTTTGTTTTATCCATTTTATAGGCATGCTTTATGGTATTTGTTACCGCTTCATCAACAGAAAGAGAGATGTTGTTGCTACTTTCTTTATCAAAGCCCAAAAGAGAACAGATATCTACAGTTAACTTGTTTATTAAAGTAAGGTATTCAGTGTCTGCTTTTATTGTGGTTTTAAGGTAAAGGTTCCTATCCATTTTTTTTAAAAGCTTTTAAGCCCTCCTCTAATGAATTAAATATTTCAAAAAGTTCAGTAAAGCCTAATATATCAAAAACCCTGTAAACACTGTTGGATGTATTGCATAGTTTAATATCACCATTATTTGATTTTATTTTTTCAATGACACCCATAAGAGCACCTAAGCCTGCTGAAGAAATATAGTCAAGTTCTTTGCAATCAATTAAAAGATAGTACTCTCTGTTTTCTACACATTGTTCAAGCGTTTTTTCAAACTCATTAACTGTGTGTGCGTTAATTGCCCCTTTGATTTTTAAAACTGTTACCTTTTCTATTCTTTCTTTTTTAATCTCCAGTTCCATATCTCACCTCTCAGTAATTTACGAGTTTTTTTTAATTTTGTTTATTCTATCATTTTTTTATGAGTGAATTTTAATCTTTTTGGGATTGCTTTGCCTGTCTTTAGACTGTTTAACCAGTTCTTTAATAGAAAGGTTTGTATTTACCGGGATATAGTCAGGCATAATTTCTTCTAATGGCTGTAATACAAATAGCCTGTCCATATATGAGGGATGAGGTATTTGTAGATTGTGAGTGTATGTACAAATCCTTGAATAAAAAATTATATCAATATCTATATTTCTTGGCCCTTTGTCAATATTTGTTTCTCTGCCCATTCTTTTTTCTATCTGTTTTATCAGGCGAAGGAGTTTAAAAGGGTTCAATGTTGTTGTAAATATTCCCACACAGTTTATAAATTCTGGCTGATTTGTATAATCTACAGGATTTGTTTTATAAAAAGAAGAGAGTTTTTCAAGTTTAACCTTATTTGCTCCAAGAAAATTAAGTGCAGTTTTTATGTTTTTTTCTCTATCTCCAATATTGCTTCCAAATGCTAAAACCACTTTTTCATTGTTCATATTAACCTCTTACTATAAAATATAACCAAAGGTTATTATAGCACTAATTGATGAATAGGAAGGGAGAGTTTAATATGGATGACAGGTTAAAGGATTTTTTATTAAATTCTTCAAGTAATTTTGCTTTCGGATATGTCAAGTTTGAGGGTGATTTTTATTCTTTTTCCATGGACAATGGGGATTATTCCTATAAAAAATTTGATTTTGAAGAGTTTAAGTCATTTTTTAATATTTTTGCAGAAGAAAAACTGAGGTTATTTCTCAAAACTCTTGAAGGTCTTATTCATAACTCAAATGGGAAAATTTCTCCTGTTGTGTCACGGTTAGGACTGCTTGAACCTAAAATTGAATCCTTAAAGGATAATCCAGAATATAGAGGTGTTGATAGGGTATTCCAAAAAATTGTAAAGTCTGTTAAAGATTTGATGGGAATGTATGATTCTATAGGTGATTTCTTGATGTATTATGGAATGGACGAAGAGGTTAGTTTAAATTTGAAAAGATTTTTTGATGGATTTCATCAGGCAGTTATAACAGATAGAGAGATTAAGCATAAGGTTGTTTTTGATATTGATATTGATGAGTTTATAAATATGAAAGTAAATGGTAAAGATTTTATGAGGGCGTTTTATTTTTTAAGTGAAGCATTGTTCTCCCTTATAAGAAACAAAGAAGAGACATTTGATTTAAAAATAACTGCCTCCAAAGAGGAAAAAGTATTAATATCTATTAATTTTCCTAAAATGCCCTTTGCAATAGATAATGATGGAAATTTAGGTTGGGATATGTTGCAATCTTACATGTATTACAACCTTTTTAAAAATATTTTAGAAAATAGAAATTTTCTGATTAAAGAATTTGAGCAAAATATAGAGATTGAGCATTAAAATGGGTTTTTCAGAGCAGGATTTTTACTTTATGAGAATTGCCCTTGAGCAGGCAATGGAAGGCTTTGATAGAGATGAAGTGCCTATTGGGGCTTTAGTTGTGTCAAAAGATGGAGTTATTCTCGGAAAGGGGTTTAACTCTCCAATCTCTTCCAATGACCCTACAGCCCATGCTGAGGTAAACGCTATTAGAGATGCTGCAAAATTTGAAAAGAATTATAGGCTAACAGGTGCCACAATGTATGTAACATTAGAGCCGTGTTTAATGTGCTATGGTGCAATGGTGCATGCGAGAATAGAGAGGTTGGTTTTTGGCGCATACGATAAAAGAAGCGGTTTAACCTCGCACCTTGAATTGATAGAAAGGTTGAATTTAAATCATTCAATTAAAATTGAAGGCGGTTTATTAGAAAATGAATGCGGAGAATTGCTTTCAAGGTTTTTTGAATTAAAAAGGCAAATGAAAAAGCAGTCAAAATAATGTAAAATCAATAATTAAGTGGAGGGATGCCGGAGTGGTTGAACGGGCCGCACTCGAAATGCGGTGTACCCCTGCTGGTACCCTGGGTTCGAATCCCAGTCCCTCCGCCATATCAAATAATAATTTGAAAAGAATAGACTAAAAAAATAATTTAATTCCATTTTTCTTTTAATTTGTTAAAAAGTGTATTTTTCAAAATCCTATACTAATTTTTATTTTTTTTATAAAATTAAAGTTGATATTTGCTTTGCGATAAATTAGAATAATGAATGAATAGTCATTCAGTAATAATTTTTAGGAGGGCTTATGAATCCTACTGCCGGTATTGGATACTGGGTTTACCTGATTGTTTTTTTTGGCGGATTGCTGTTTTTCTTTTATGAAATTTGGCAAAAGTATCTGCTCCTTAAAGTTGCTAAACCTGAAAACAGGTTTGATAATGTAGGAGAAAGAATTAAAAGAGTTTTGCTTTTTGCTTTTGGACAAAAGAGAATTTTAAAGGATCCCCAGACTGGTTTGATGCACGCTTTTATTTTCTGGGGTTTCTGTGTGTTAGCTTTAAGAACAATTACTGTTTTTGGAAAAGGTTTTTACAATAAGTTTCTTGATTCTTTTATCTTTTCTCCTGTAGGGCATGCATACCTCTATATGAAAGATATATTTGTCATTCTTGTGTTGATAATGATTATATACGCAACAATCAGAAGGGCAATTATTAAACCTAAAAGGCTTGACCCATCGTGGGAAGGCTATTTGATTCTCTTTTTTATCTTTGTATTAATGGTTACAGATATTTTAATGGATGGTGCTGAGTTTTACCATAATCCTGCCGCGGTAGCTTTTTTAGGACCTATATCATCAAAGTTTTTTAAGGGTATGAGTGAGTCTTCTTTAGCAACCCTCTACAACACATCATGGTGGATTCATGTTATTACCCTGCTTGTCTTCTTGAATGAATTACCAAGGGGCAAACACTTCCACGTTATTACGGCTATTCCAAATGTTTACTTTCAGAAGCTTGAACCTAAAGGGAAAATTAAAACAGTTGAAAACCTTGAAGAGCTTTTTGATACTGAAGACGAAGATATCCCTGTTGGAATTTCAAAGATTACTGATTTTACCTGGAAGCAGTATCTTGACTTATACACATGTACAGAGTGTGGAAGGTGCCACGAATTCTGTCCCACCTTTTTAACTGATAAACCATTGTCTCCAAAAAGGCTTAACGATAAATTAAAACACTTTCTCTATGATCATCAAAAAGAATTAATTGCTGGAAAGGGAGATGAATTAGAGCCGGTAGTAGGAGAGGTTGTCTCAATTGATGAAATCTGGGATTGTACAACATGCGGAAGATGTGAAGAGGCATGCCCGGTATTTATTGAAAATATACCGAGAATTGTTGATATGAGAAGAAAGCTTGTTATGGTTGAAGGTGACTTTCCTTCTGAATTACAGACTGCTTTTCAGGGCATGGAAAGAAACGGTAACCCTTGGAATATTGGTATGAGCAAGAGGTTTGAATGGGCTGAAGGCCTTGACATTCCAACAATGGCTGAAGTTGAAAACCCAGAAGAAATTGAAGTCCTTTTCTGGGTAGGTTGCGCAGGTTCATTTGATGATAGGGCAAAGAAGATTTCAAGGGCTTTTGCTCAACTTCTTCAAAAAGCAGGTGTTAAGTTTGCTTGCCTTGGTGAGGAAGAGATGTGCTGCGGTGATTTTGCAAGGAGAAGCGGTGAGGAGTTCCTCTATCAGACACTTGCCCAGCAGAATGTGGAAACCTTAAATGAATACAAAGTTCAAAATATTGTTACAATCTGTCCTCACGGTTACAATACTTTGAAGCATGAATACAGAGATTTTGGCGGTGAGTATAATGTATATCACCATACAGAATTTATTGCTAAACTGATTAAAGAAGGGAAAATTAAACCTTCTAAAGAAATTTCAGCAAAGGTTACCTATCATGATTCCTGCTATCTTGGCAGGCACAATGGTATTTACGATGAACCGAGGGATATTCTTAAATCTATAAACGGTGTAAAAATTGCTGAACCTGGATTGAGCAGAGAAAAAGGCTTATGCTGCGGTGCTGGTGGTGGAAGAATGTTTATGGAAGAAACAAGGGGTTCAAGGATTAACCATAAGAGAATTGAAGACATTATGGAGCATGCTAACCCTGATACTGTTTGTACAGCATGTCCTTTCTGTATGACAATGTTAAGAGATGCAGTTAACGAAAAAGAGATTGAAGGAGTTGAGACAAAGGATATTGCGGAAATTGTACTTGAATCAATAGAATAATAAAACTCTTATGTAATAAAAAAAGCCCCGAATTTTCGGGGCTTTTTTTATTCTTCCTCTTTTTCATCTGGAATTTCTTCTTTGTCTTTTTCCTTCTTTTTTGAATCTTTTTTTCTTTTTAAAGAAACTTTTACTTTTTTTACTTTAACCTTTTGTTTTTTACTTTTTTTCTTATCCTCTTTTTCTTCTTTTTCTTCTTTGAAAATATCTCTGTCTTTCTTTTTTTCAACCTTTTGTTCTGTTTTTTTCTCTGGCTTTTTGTCAGCAAAAGCAGGGTTAAAATTTCCTGTTAAAAACATTAATACGAGTATTGCTCCTATTACCTTTTTCATAAAAGCCTCCCCTGTGCAATTCTTTTTTCAGAAGTATTTTAACACAATTGTATTAGTATTTTTAATATTCCAAAATTTATGAAAATTAAGTTTAATGTAATTGAAAGGAATGAAAAAAAATTAAGCCCCGAAAATTCGGGGCTTTTATTCTTGTCCCCTTTTTCAGGGAAAGGGAAAGGGGAAGGGAAAAAGGGGACAGGGGAAAGTTGGCGAAATCCTTTTGTTTTTAGTTATTAAAGAGTTAAGAATGGTTTTATCTTTTTAAATGTTTTTTTACCAATTCCCTTTACAAGCATTAAGTCTTCAAGTTTCTTGAATTTTCCATTTTTCTTCCTAAACTCAACAATTGCCTTTGCCTTTTTAGGTCCAATGCCTTTAAGTTTTACCAACTGGTCAACAGAGGCAGTGTTGATGTTAATCTTTTCAACCTTGTTTACGGTTTTTGCTTTGTTTGTTGCCTTTCCTGAGTTTGCCATAGCAGGCATATTGAACCCAAACCCCAATGTGATTATCAGGATTAAGATTGATAGGTATTTCATTTTGACCTCCTTGAAAAAGTATTCGCTTATTAATAAAGCAGTTAAAATGCCAGATTTTTAATTTTGTATTTTGTTGAAAATTATGGAATAAAAAAACTATAAGGTATTTTTAAGGGTAAAATTATCTTTACACTGCAAAATATTTTTTACGGAAGAAAAGAAAACACATTTAAATAAAGCCATTTTTTAACAATCAGTGTAATGTTTTTTGTTTAAAGAAAAAAATTGACTAACCAAACTTTGATTATTTCTTTTTTAAAAAGAATTTCTTGTTTAAAATTGAATGAGAAAGAGAAAGGGAGGGGATAATGAATATAAAAAGGATTGTTTTTTCTTTAATTTTGTTTTTTTCTTTTTTTTGCTTTGCTCAAGAACCTTTAACTATTGCCGAAAAATCAAATTTTACATCAACTTCAAGGGTTAAGGATGTTGTTAACTTTTTTCTTGAACTTGAAAAAGAGTATCCTGAAAATATAGTGGTAAGCAGTATTGGCAAAACATTTGAGGGGAGAGAAATTCCCCTTGTAATAGTTGGAAATCCTGCCCCCCTTTCACCGTGTGAGACAAAAAAGCCTGTTATTTTAATTAACGCAAATATTCACGCTGGAGAGATTGAGGGGAAAGAGGCTGTTCAGATGTATGTCAGGGATATGTTTTTGAAAAAATCCCCTTACCTTGATAAGTTTGTTTTTCTGATTGTTCCGGTATTTAATGTTGATGGAAATGAAAAGATTTCCCCTTCCCACAGGCCTTATCAAAAGGTAAAAAATGGAGTTGGGATTAGATACAACGGTATGAACATGGATTTAAACAGGGATTTTGTAAAATTAGAAAGCAGAGAGGCAAGGGCTTTGGTAAGGTTGTTTAACAGATGGCATCCCCTTGTCTTTGTTGATATGCACACAACAAACGGTTCATTCCACGAAGAGCCTTTAACATTTACATGGTGTATGTCTCCCCACTCAAGCCACAGTATGATTGATTTTATGAAAAATGAAATATATCCCTTTATGAGAAGGTTTACAAGGAAAAACTATAACTTTGACTGCATCCCTTACGGGCATTTTGACAATCAGGAAAACCCAACAAAGTGGAATGGTTTTTTTGGCGGAATGGTGTTTGCCACAGGTTATTTTGGGGTAAAAGGTGCTTTTTCATTTTTAGATGAAAACTATGCCTATGCAGATTACAAAACAAGGGTTAAGGCTGCCTATGCATTTTTAGACGGTATATTCACCTTTATGGCAGATGAAGAAAATTTAAAAGAGATGAGAAAACTTCAGGAAGAGTATTACAAAAGGGATTTTGCCTATATTTACAAAAATGTAAAGCCTGAACCTTGTGGAGATAAGGTAAAAATAAAGGGTTACAGGGTTAAAAGAGATGAGAAAACAAAAAGGTTTAAGCCTGATAAAACAAAGAGAATAGATTACAATGTTGATTTTGTGGGGTGTTTTAATGGTGAGAGAGTTGATTTAAAAGGTGCTTTTGTTTTCCCAGCAGGTTTATCTCCCATTGCTAAAAAATTAATGGAGCATGGAATAAAGGTTTTCAAAATTGCAGAGGATACAGAGGTTAATGTTAGAAAATACAAGATAGATGAAATAAGTTTTTCAGATTTCCCGTTTCAGGGAAGGCAATTTGTAAAAGAGATGAAGGGGCATTTTGAGACTTCAAAGGAAAAGATAGAGAAGGGTTATTACATTGTGCCTCTCGGTAAAAACCAGATTTTCAGGCAGGTTGCCGCTGCACTTCTCTATCCTGAAAGTGAAGATTCGCTTTTAAAAGAAGGTTTTTTTAATCTATTGATTTTCCCAAATCAGTGGAGTAAAAAGCCTGGATACTATCCAGTGTATCTTATTGATAGTGTGAAGGGAATAAAGTTGAGGTTGGTTGAAAAATGCTTAAAAAAGTAATTTTCAGGTTTGAAACAAGAGATGATTTTGTAATCTCATCTCTATCAGATTTTCTTCTTGGTTTTGATGTAATAAGTGTTGAAACTTATGAGGATTTTAACGATGTTGTTTTCCTTGCTTCTGAAGAGCAGGATTATTTAGCAATTGTTGGAAAGGCTAAAGAATTCCTCTCTTTTCTGAATGTGTCTGATTTTGATGTGATTATTGAAGACTTTGAGGAGAAAGATTGGGTTGAGGAGTTTAAAAAATTTTTCAAGCCATTTGATATGAACAAATATTTCAGGGTAATTCCCTTGTGGGAAAAGGGGAATAAGTCTGTTTATTCAGAGGGTAAAATAAACCTGATTATTGAGCCGGGGCAGGCATTTGGCACAGGCTTACACGGCACAACATCACTATGTGCAGAGTTTTTGAAAGAGTATGCTGAAAATAAAAATGGGTTTACAATGCTTGATGTTGGAACAGGTTCAGGAATTTTGTCTGTTATTGGCAAAAAGTTAGGTGCAAAAGAGATAACAGCCTTTGACATAGACCCTCATTGCTCTGAGGTTTTTGTGAAAAACTTTGAAATAAACGATATTAACCTTGATAATATCAATTTTTTTATAGGTGAGATAAGAGATTTAAGGGTAAAGTGCTATGATATTGTAATTGTCAACATAATTGAGAGCATTGTGAGGGATATTTTAAAAGATGTAATTCCTTTTGTGGGAGATAAACTTGTTATAAGCGGTATTTTAGAAAAGGATTCTGATGGATTTGAAAAATTTTTAAAAAAATTTAATTTAAAAATCCTTGATAGAAGAGTAAATGGGGAATGGATTGGGTATTTAATTGAGAGGTAAAGATGCAATTAAGAAGGGTGTTTGCAGATAAAATTGAGGGAAATATTGTAAAACTTAACAGAGACGAAAGCCACTATGTAACAAAGGTTTTAAGGCTAAAAGAGTGTGCAAAATTAGAGGTAATTCTCCCTCAAGGTGTTGTTAATGGTGAGATTGTTAAAATTGATAAAGGGATTGTATTTGTTGAGGTTGAAGGAAAGCCTGAAATAAAGAATGAACCAGAAACAAAGATTGCTCTCTTTCAGGCAATGCCGGAGAAGCTTGAAAAGCTTGAATTGATTGTTCAAAAAGCAACCGAGTTGGGAGTGTCTGAAATCTATACCTTTCATTCCAGATATACCAATCCAAAATACAGAAAAATGAATCTTGATAAAAAATTTGAAAGGCTTGAAAAAATAGCAAGAGAGGCTGTCAGGCAGTGTAAAAGAACCTTTCCACCTGAAATTTTTAAACCGGTAAAATTGCCGCAAGCAATTGAAAAAGCAAAGTCTTTTGACAACAGATTTATCTTTGGGGAAAAGGGGGGTACTGTAAAAAAGGATGTCAAAAATGGCAGTTTTGCATTTTTTATTGGTGCTGAAGGAGGATTTTCAGAAGAAGAGTTTGATTTGTTTATTCAAGAAGGCTTTTACTTTATAAATTTAAGCGGAAGAATTTTGAGAACAGAGACCGCTGCCATAACAGGCCTTGTAATAATTCAAACCCTGTTTGGTGATTATTCAAAATTTATTTAGCAGGTTTTGAAAATTTTTACACATTAAGCCTTTCTTATTGGCTTTTTTTATTTAAGGCTTTATAATATTTACAAGATGAAAAAGGTATTTTTATTTGGGATTTTAATAATTTTTGGTTTTTTCACCGCTTACTCAAAAGAGATAAAATGCGGTGTCATTAGATTTAACGATACTGTGCAGCCTGTTTCAGCTGAATTTGTCATCTCTTCAATTAAGGAATTTAATGAGGCAAAAGACTTTGATTTAATCCTTATTAAGATTAACACCCCGGGGGGATTGCTAAAATCCACAAGGGAGATTGTTTCAACAATTTTAGAGTCAAAAATCCCTGTTTGCGTTTATGTATATCCATCTGGCTCTCAGGCTGCAAGCGCAGGATTTTTTATTTTGATGTCAGGGAATTTTGCTGCAATGGCTGAGGGAACAAATGCCGGGGCTGCCCATCCTGTATCTTTAATGCCGGGATTTTCTTTAAATGATAAAAAAGAGAAAGATAAAAAGAATGAGAATGTTATGGCTGAAAAGATTGTTGAGGATACAGCCGCTTTTATACGCTCAATTGCTGAGAAGAGGGGCAGAAATATAGAGTATTGCGAAAAAGCTGTAAGGGAGAGCAAATCATACACTGCTAAAGAGTGTTTAAAGTTTGGTTTGATTGATTATCTTGAATCCAATCCTGAAGCACTCGTTAAGAAAATAGCAAAAGAGAAGCTTGGAATTGATGTAGAAGGCGTTACTTTTATTACAAGAGATTACTCTTTAAGGGAAAAGATTTTAAGCATTTTAGCCTCCCCTGAAATAGCGTATTTATTGTTCTTGGCCGGGGTTATTGGTATTTTTATTGAAATTAAATCACCAGGGGCTATTTTCCCAGGGCTTTTCGGGGCAATATGCCTTATCCTTTTCTTCTTTTCAACAAAGATTTTGCCTGTCAGCATAGCCGGTATGCTTTTCATTGTTTTAGGTGTTTTATTGATTATAATGGAGTTTAAAGTTGTAAGTTATGGCTTTTTAACACTTGGAGGTTTGTTTTCTATGGTTGTAGGCTCTTTGATGCTATTTAAGTCTGATTTGCCAGGAATGACTTTGTCTCCTTTTTCAATTATTTTTGCGGCGCTTTTGTTTGGTATTCTCTTTGCGATTGTTGTTTACTTTATTGTTCAGTCTCAAAAAGAGCAAATTCATACCGGTAAAGAAAGTTTTATTGGGAAAAAGGCAGAGGTGGTTGCTGATTTTGAAAATGGAAAGGGAAAAGTATTCTTCAATGGAGAGTACTGGGATGCAGAGTGTGTTGACCCCTGTGAGATAAAGAAGGGGGATAGAGTTTTAATAACAGATATAGAAGATATGATTTTAAAAGTAAAGGGGGTATAGTATGAATCCTGTTTTTGTGGTGATTTTACTGATTATTTTTTACCTTTTTAGCTGTTTAAAGATTTTGAATGAGTATGAAAGAGGGGTAATTTTTAGATTGGGAAGGGTTTTAGGAGATCCAAAGGGACCTGGGTTGATTTTTGTATTTAAACCGTTTGATAAAATGGTAAGAGTTTCAACAAGAACAGTTGTTTTAGATGTTCCCCCTCAGGATATAATTACAAAAGACAATGTATCTGTTAAGGTTAATGCTGTTGTCTATTTCAGGGTATTTGACCCGATTAAGGCAGTTATTGAAGTTGAAAATTTCCTATTTGCAACATCACAATTAGCACAGACTACTTTAAGAAGTGTATTGGGACAGGTTGAATTGGATGAATTGTTGTCTGATAGGGAAAAGTTGAATATGAGTTTACAGTCAATCCTTGATAAACACACTGACCCATGGGGAGTTAAGGTTTCTGCTGTTGAGGTTAAGCATGTTGATTTACCGGACACAATGCAGAGGGCTATGGCAAGGCAGGCTGAGGCTGAAAGGGAAAAGAGGGCAAAGATTATTCATGCAGACGGTGAATTTCAGGCATCTAAAAAGCTTGCAGAAGCCTCTGAGATTATCTCTTCATCTCCAGTTGCTTTGCAGTTAAGGTATTTGCAAACTTTGATGGAGATTTCAGCAGAGAAGAATTCAACCATTATTTTTCCACTTCCTATTGACTTTATTAGCTATTTTTTAGAAAAGGGAAAGGAGAGTAAAAAATAGTTTTAAATGAATATTATCTTTGTTGACCTTGATAAAAAAAAGGAAAAAGAGTTTAAAACATTTTTCGAGCGTTCTGGTTATTCAGTTGTATTTTTAACTTTTGATGAATTGCTCGGGATTAACAGCGAGAATATTAAAAACGGTAGTGTTGTAGTTGTGTGCTCAGACAATATTGAAAACGCTTTAAAGTGTTTTGACACATCCCTTTCCTTTGCAAAAAATGTTGTCCTTTTGAAGGATAATTATACTCATGGGTGGTACAGGATTTTTCACAAAAAAGGTGTTTTTGATTTTTTGAAATTCAGGGATGGTATGGAAGAGATTGGAGAGACAATTTTTAATGCCTTCAGGGAAGAAAACCCCTTTTACAAAAACAAGCTTCTTGAAAGGGAGAAGTCTCTTTTAAAATTGGTAAAAGATGTATGTTTAACACTTGAATTTTCTCAATTGTTGAACTTGTTGATTGATACTTTTCTGGATTTTATCCACAGTGAAAATGCGCTTGTTTTTGTAAAAAATCCTGAAATAGGGATTAAAGAGATTAAAAGGGGAAAATTCAAAAATGCAGGTTTTGTGGAAAGTATTTTAAAAGAGGTTAATGCAGATATAAATAGCTTTGAAAAAAACAGAAAAATAGAAAATGATGGTTTAATTTATCTTATATTTCCATTGATATGGGAAGGGGTGGTACAGGGAATTATTTTGCTTGAAATTGAGAGTGAAAAGTTTAAAAGCGATATGATTTTTACCTGTGAGAATTTTTTAAAAGAGATTGAGCCTGCTCTTGTGAACTCCCTGTCTGTTGAGCAAACAAAGAAATTAACCACAATAGATGATTTAACAACATGTTTTAATAGAAGGTTTTTTGATGAATATATTGAAATTGTTTTTAAAAAATCGAAAGAGAATGGCAAAAAATTTTCCCTTATTTTTATGGATTTAGACAATTTAAAAGATGTGAATACAAAGTATGGACACCTTGTCGGAAGCCAGATTTTAAAGTCTGTTGCAGAGAAAACTATTGATGCTGTGAGAGGGATTGACAAGGTTTGCAGATTTGGGGGGGACGAGTTTTGCATCATTCTTCCCGATACAGATTCAAGGGGGGCTAAAAGGGTTGCTGAAAGAATTAAGGAAAATATTGTTAAAAATGAATACTTTTTAAAAGATTATCCAGATATCAAGGTAACGGCAAGCTTTGGGATAGCAACTTATCCCGACCATGGGGATGATGTTGAATCTCTTATAAGAGTTGCTGATAATGCAATGTATATGGTCAAAATGACAACCAAAAACGCAATTTATGTTCCGGAGATTGATAATGGAGGATAAAGGAAGTTTTAGCCATTTAGATATTTATAAATTTTTTGTTTATGCTGGAGAAAACCGTTTAAACACTATTTTGTATTTTTCAGAAGGGTTCAGGGAATACAGAGTGTTTTTCAAAAATGGGAAAATTTCGTTTATTCTGTCTGGTGATAAAGATGAAAGATTTGGTGAATTCCTTGTTGTAACCAATAAAATAACCATTGAACAGTACAGAATTACAAGTGAGAAAATTTTGCAGGAAGGGAAGAAGTTTGGGTATGCTTTAATTGAAGAAGGGTTTATGACTGTTGAGGAATTGTATAATTCCCTCAATGAGTATATGCTTTTCCTTATCTCACAGGTTTTTTCATTAAAAGAGGGGGTCTTTGCAAAACTTGAGTTTGAAACACACACAGAACTCCCTATGAATTTAACAATCGATTTTAGAAAAGCAATTTATCACGGAATTAAGAAGAATTCTTATTTTTCCCTTATAGATAATTATCTTCCAGATTTGAAGGTTATACCAAAATTTATAGTTTCTGTTGAGGATGTTTTCAAGGTATTACCTTTAAGTGTTGAAGAGCAGGAAGTTCTGGAATGGATTGATGGGCAGAATTCAATATCTTCAATATGCAATTACAGTAATTTAAGCCAGTTTGAAACACTAAAACTATTGCTGATTTTGAAATTTTCAAATTTTATAAAATTTGAGAGGTTAAAGGATGAGGAGAGTTTTTCAATAAACTTTGAGGAAGAACTGGAGAAATTATTAAACAATTACAATTCAAAATTTGAGAAAATCTATACAATTTTAAACTCATTGAACCCTGAATTGTTTGAAAGGCTTAATACAGAAGTTTTTGAAATGCTTGAAGACAGATATGGAGAATTAGTAAGGGATATTGATTTTTCTTCGTATGGATATATAGACTTTGATGCATTTTATAGAAACCTGTATAATTTGAATGAGTCTGAGAGGCTGGAAATTGCGGAGAAATTTCTTGAAGATGTTTTGAAGGAAACTATGTTTTTTATTGAAGAAAACGGAGAAAAGGATTTTTACCAATCTCTGAAAAAGGTAATTTATGAAAGAAAAGCTTGATTCAACAACTTACCTGACAATTTTTGCGTGGTCGATTATTTGCTTTCTTGTCGCCTTTTTTTTAGGAATGTGGGTGGGAAGCAAAGCCACTTTAAAGCCAGATAGAAAACCTGTTGAAAGGGTAAATTACAATGATGACTTTAACCCTCAGTATGAAGAATTTGGCGAAAAACCTGTTGTAAAACCTAAAACAAAGAGTTTTAACCAGGAAACAAAAATAGTAAAAAAAGAGTCTTCAACAGAAAATAAAAAAAAGAAAAATGGAGTTCGGGAAAACACCGGGCTAAAGCAGCCAAGAAAAACTGCAAAAACTTCTTCTACCTCAAAAAGTGCAAAGAAAAAAACAGTAGCTAAAAAATCAACTCAGAAAAACAAAAAGCCAACCATAAAAAGCGGGGTAGAACAGAGGTATATGCTTCAAATAGGTGCTTATAAAAAGTTGAAGGATGCTAACAGATTGAAGCAAAGGTTTGAAAAAAAAGGCTACTCTGTTTTTATAGTTAAAGAAAGAGGGAGAAAAAGCGTTTTTTACAAGGTGAGAATTGGTACATTTTACTCTAAAAAAATTGCATACAAGGTTAAAAAAAAGATTGAAAGAGAGGATAGAATAAAGGCATGGGTCGTTCCGATAAAATGAAGCTTCCCTCATGGATATCAAAGGAAAAAGTTGTCTTAAGGGATTTGCATAAGATTAAATCAGCGTTGAGGGAGAAGTCTCTTCACACTGTTTGTGAAGAAGCAATGTGTCCAAACAGGGGAGAGTGCTTTAAAAAGGGTACGGCAACCTTTTTACTGCTGGGAAATATTTGCACAAGAAACTGCAGGTTTTGTTCTGTTCCCAAAGGCAAACCTTTACCTGTTGACGAAAAAGAGCCTGAAAATATAGCAAAATTTGTTTTTGAAAACAAAATTAAATACGCTGTATTAACAATGGTTAATAGAGATGATTTGCCTGACGGGGGGGCATATCACATAAAAAAAACAGTGGAAGAGATTAAAAAACTAAATCCTTCTGTTAAAGTTGAGGTTCTTGTTGGAGATTTCAAGGGAAATTTAAGGGATATTGACACTGTTTTAGAGGCTAATATTGATGTTTTTAACCACAATATTGAAATGGTTAAAAGGCTTTTCCCGAAAATCAGGCCTAAGGCAGATTACAAAACTTCCCTGAAAATATTAAACTATGTTTTTAAAAATTACTCAATTCCAGTAAAGTCCGGCTTTATGGTTGGATTGGGGGAAAGCAAAGAAGAGATTATTGATTTGATGAAAGATTTAAAAGCAAACGGGGTTTCTATTTTAACGATAGGCCAGTATTTAAGGCCTTCAATGAAAAATGCTGAGGTAAAAAAATACTATACCCCTGAGGAGTTTAAAGAGTTTGAAGAAATTGGTTTAAATTTAGGTTTTGACTTTGTCTTCTCTTCCCCGTTTGTGAGAAGTTCCTATATGGCAGAAAAGGTGTTTGAGGGATTGAAAAAATGAAAATTGTAAAAAAAGTCTTTTTAAAGGCTTTGTCCCATCCCTTTTACTCAAGGCTTTTCGGCAGATTTACAAGGGTAAAAAAACCGAAATTTTTTGCAAAAAGGGTAATTAAATACTATATTTCTATCTTTGACATTGATTTGCAGGATGTGAAAAAGCCTCTAAATGAATTTGAATGCCTTTCCGATTTTTTCATAAGGGAGTTGAAAGAGGGAACAAGGGAGATTGATTTTAATCCTGATATTATTGTATCCCCAACAGACAGCCTTCTCCTTGAGGTTTCAAAGATTTCTGAAAATGGAAAGGTTTTTCAAATAAAGGGAAGCGAATACTCAATGGAAAGCCTTGTAAAGGGTTTTGTTGATATTGAAAAGTATAAAAACGGGGATTACTTCCAGCTTTACCTTTCACCAAGGGATTACCACCGAATACACTTCCCGTTTGATTGCAAGGTTAAAAAGGTTTTCTATATTCCGGGAAAACTTTTGCCTGTAAACCTCTTTTCCCTTGAGAATTTTAAAGAGGTGTTCAACCAAAATGAAAGGGTTTTACTAATCCTTGAAAAAGAGGGAGTTGAGGTTTTGTGCGTTCTGGTTGGCGCATACAATGTTGGAAGAATTGTTTTAAGTTTTACCGATTTTATTACAAATGATAGATTTCCCAGAAAGCCTGCCCCAATTAACATTGAAGGTTTAACTGCAAAAAAAGGGGAAGAGTTGGGAATGTTTATGATGGGCTCAACAGTGCTTTTGTTTTTCCCTGAAAAAACGGTTTATCCCCTTAAAAAAAGCGGTGATTATGTAAAAGTGGGTATGCCAATAGCAAAATGGCTTTAGATTTTTCAAACATCCACAGTTTAAACCAATTTAAAAAAAATAATGAGAAAAAAGAAAGCAGGGATTTCCCCTTTGAAAGGGAAAATGTGTTTGATATTGATTTGCCTTCAGAAACTTCAATCTATCCATTTTTTAGAGAGGATTTTGCTCTTCAAGATGCCATGTTTTTTGATACAGAAACAACAGGCCTTTCCCACGGTGCAGGCAATATGGTTTTTCTTGCAGGGATAGGGTATGTTGACAGGGGAAAACTTGTAATCAAGCAGTTTTTTGTGTCAAATCCTTCCATAGAGTTTAAGTTAATAGAAACCTTGCTTGAACTTTTTGCCAATAGAAACATTGTTATTTCCTACAACGGCAAGTGCTTTGACATACCTGTAATAAAAACAAGGTGTGTGATGAATGGAATAAACGAGCCTGATGTTGAACAGATTGATTTGTACCACATTTCAAGGTTTGTATGGAAAGATAAACTAAGAAGCTTCAGGCTTGTTGACATTGAAAGAGAAATTTTAAAATTTGAAAGGAAAGATGATTTACCAGGCTCAATGGCTCCCTTTGCTTACAGAGAGTTTTTGTTGAGGGGTAAAACAGAACTCCTTGAAAGGGTTTTTAAGCACAATTTAAGAGATGTATATTCTTTATTTGAGATTTTTAAAATAATTTGCAATAAAAACAATATAGATGTGCTGTTTGCAAAGGCAAGGAAGTTTTTTGCTTTAAAGGAATTTGATGAGAGTTTAGATATATTGAGGCATATTCTCTCTCTTGAAATTGATGACATAAACAAAAAGAAGGTTTACTCGCTTGCCGCAAAGTGTTTAAAGAAGAAGGGTGAGTTTGAAAAGGCTAAAAAACTGTGGCTAAAAATCAGGGATGTTGAGTCTCACATTGAGTTGGCAAAGTTTTACGAACACAAGCAGAGAGACTATAATAAGGCATTAAAACACACAGAAATGGCGTTAAGCAAAACTAAAGAAAAAACCCCCCTTTTTAAAGAACTTTTAATCAGAAAGAAAAGGCTTATTTCAAAATCAGGCTATTTTGATTTATGATTTTACTCAACAGGTGTTGCCGGGGTAAAAACAAGTTTTTCCTGATTCTCCCCTGAAATATTAAGCCCGCATAAACTTTCAGAATTTGCTGTTGCAATTATTAAATCAAAATATAATTGTTACATCTACGCAACACAAACTAAGATTTTTTAAGAAAAATTGCAGGTTTACGAGTTTATTGTTATTTACAAAATTTCCATTTGAATTTTATGTATGCTTTAAAGCCTGTTCCCCCTGTTTCAAGAACATAGAGTTTTACATAGTTTCCCTCAAGTGTTCTAACGCAGTATGTGTGCCCTTTAATTGCAGGGGTATTTTCATAGTAATCACTGTAACCAGTTTTCGGGCATTGTTTTACACTTTCAATGGGAACTCTTCCCATATCAATAATGAATCCAACATTAAAGTATGGTTTGTCATAGCCTTCTTCTTTTGCGTTTGGGTTTACATAGCCTGCCGCAATATCCTTTTCCCTGTTTGAATAGGTGTTTGTTTCAAAGTCAAGGGAGTATCCCCCTCCTTTAATCTGCCCGTGGCTAATTAAAGCAATTTTGTAACCTGTGTCTTTTATTTGTTTTTTTGCAAAAGAATTTAAGAATGAGTCTCCCTCAATTTTGTCAATTAAAGTGTAAGTTGATGTTTGAGTAACTGTGAGGTGTTTTGTAATATAAACATAAGCAGTGCCGCTTTTGTTGATGTCTCCATTAGTTCTCCATTTTACTTTTACCTTTGCTGTCCACATACGAAAATCTGGGTCTTTTTCATAGGTTTTCATATTTTCAAGGGTTGTTTGTTCAAATATCAGGTTGTGCTTAAATTTTTTCCTATTTTCGTTTGCATTTTTGATTAATTCATTTCTATATGTAAAACCTGAGAAAAATTTATTTATATCCTTATTGTTATTGTAATAGTCCAAAAAGGTATTCAGGTATTTATCAATTTCGTTTGAGTTGGAATTTACAAAGTTTATTGTCACAAACAAAGGCTCTTCCACTTCTTTTCTGTTGCTTTCAATGTGAAAGATTACAGTATATGAATTTTCTATTGAAGGTTTTTCTAAGTAACAGACAAATTCATTGTCTGGTAATAGTTTGCACTTTGCAATTCCCTTTGGATATCTTAAGGTTATCTCTTTGGGATAACAACTTTTGTTTTTGCCAAAAACCTTGTACTTCCCTCTTACCTCAATTCTATTTCCCTTCAAGTCTGAGGGGATAAGGTAAATGTACTTAGAGACTTTTTTGCCATTAACAAAAACCTCTTCAATCTCTGGGAATTTACAATAAACACTGTAATTTGCATTTAAATAATCGTTGAGTTTACTCCTGTATGTTTCAATATCAAAAGATGGTTTAAATGGTAAAATTTCAGCCTCGTTCAAAGCATCTGAATACATTTTTAGATTATCCTGGTTTATTCCCATATTTAATACATTGATTATTCTATTTTCAATTTTAGATAGTTTTTTAAACTGGGTTTCACAATTGTTTATAATTTCATTTAAATAGTTGCACTTCTTGTCACTTACATTAATTTCAATAATTTCTCTTGCGCCGCTGTCAAACTTTTCATACCTCTTCAAAATATCTTCATCCCAGGCTTCAATTTTACTGGCAATTCCTCTAACAAGTGAAATGTATCTTTTTAATGAATGGTAATCGTCTTCTAAAGCCTTTACATAAGAATGGCAATTTGAGGCTTCACTCTTTAATCTATCCAATTGTTGTCTGTAAACAGAAAGGGGTAAGTAAGTGTTTGTATTTCTCTTTTTCTTAACTTCCGATATTACTTCTTCAGGGGTGTGAAAATTACTATTCAGGGATTTTATGTTTTCATTGTAAGAGATAACTAAATTAGTTAAAATTCCCTCTAATTCCCCTGCTTTGTTCTCAAGGTTGAAGAGTTTATCTCCCTTTTCCTTGCTTATCTTTTGAATTAGGGAATTTAAATCAACAGCAAGCAAACCAGAGATTTCCTTGTTCAACAGTTTTTGATTTTCTAAATACAGTTTATAATCCTGAAGTTGCTGGTAAATATTACTTAATAAAAAGAGTTCTGATTCCATTTCTGAAATCTCATCCATTCCCTTTAAATAGTGTTCTTCAACATTGAGGTCGCAGGGGTCTTTATACTCTAGTTCTGTATAGTATGGTTTAAAAAAATCTGGAGGGAAAACCTTCCATTTTGCAGGGTATCCCTCAAGGAGATAGCCAATTTCAGAGTATTTATCCTCAAGTTTTTTAGTTAACTTGTGCATTTTTATATAGTATTCACCGGCATAATCATTCAAAATATTTACTTCTCTTTCTAAAAGTTTAATCTTGTCTTCAATACATTTTAATTCGCTTGTGGAAGTTTTTATCTTTTCATTTAATGTGTTAAGTGTTAAATAGGTTGGAAGGCTAAACCTGTAACCTGTAACATTTAAATTATTAAAAAATTGAGTCTTTTCTTCTTCGTAAATTTTATTTATTTTATTCCCGTTTAATTTGTTTAGTTTGATTTTGGCCTGGTATATTTTCTGAATAAGGTCATCATTTATACATATTTCTCTTTTTATGTTGTCTATTGTTTTTAAAGCCTCTTTTCTCTTAGAGATAAACCTTGAGTCATACTGTTTAAAGGTTTTATTGAACTCTTGCCATTTTTTCCACTGATTTTTGTCTTCTGATTCTGAAAGGGTATATTTTGAGGCCTCATTATATACTTTTTCCCTTAAATTAAGGAATCTCTCAAAGGTAATTTCCCCTGATGTGAAACTGTCAATTAAATTTGAATAATAGTTTAACAGTGGAGAAAAATCAAAATTGTTAATGTCTTTATGAAAGGTGT
Source organism: Thermotomaculum hydrothermale (assembly GCF_016592575.1). Classification (NCBI taxonomy): domain Bacteria; kingdom Pseudomonadati; phylum Acidobacteriota; class Holophagae; order Thermotomaculales; family Thermotomaculaceae; genus Thermotomaculum; species Thermotomaculum hydrothermale. The sequence goes on from NZ_AP017470.1 coordinate 501,961, forward strand.
TATAGAGTTGTTTAGAAATCTCTGTCAGTCTATCTTCAAGTGAAATAGGGGTATCTGAAACTATTTCGGTAAACTCTGTTTTATCAAAGTTATAAATATTTTCTTTTATTTGTTTAACATCTTCATTTGTTATATTTTCATTAGTATTGTTATTTTGATTATTCCCACTCTCCTTTAATTTTTCCAGAACCTTTTTTTTAAATCCTTCGTTTAAAATGAAGAGTCTAACATTTTGTGGATTTACTTCAAAGTTTGCTTTCTTTAATTTAATGCAAGCATCCTTTATATCCCCACTTTTGAGATTTCCAAGAAAGTTTACAATTGAAACATACTGTTTAAGTGAAATCCTGTCATCCTTTTTCAGAGAAAGGTTTATGTCAGCCACTCTTCCAACAAGAATTCTGAATGTTTGGTCATTATCAAATCTCTTTAAATTTTCAGCATTAATGGGAAGGCCTGCAAGTTCAAGAAACCTTGCAACTCTTTTGTAATGGATTTTTAGATTTGTTAAATGCCTTTGATATTCATTTAAAGCCATTTTTGCAGCCATTTCTGCCTGTTTTTTTAGAAAATAATACTTTTTGAATTTTGTGTGAATTTCAAATGTTTTATTCCATGCTTCCTTTGTAAATGCGTCTAATGCACTTTTTCTTTCAGTTGGAAGTTTTATTGCTAATATAGTATTTTCATGAAAATTAATCCAGTCTAACATCTGATTTTTTACCTCATTCCAGGGGGGAACCTTGCCGGATTTTTCCCACATTTCAACCTGTGGTTTTAAAAATTCATTGGTAAATTTTTGCATATTGAATCTGTCACTCCACTGTTGAACAGAGGTAAATGAAAATTTAGCAAAATTCCATGCCACTCCAATCAGACCACCTGCTTCAGAGCCAACAAGAATGTTTACAAACTGCTGTGCAAGTTCTTCAGATGCAACCATTTTTGCCTGTTTAAATTCCCCATTGGCAATGTGGTCTAAAACCTGAAACACACTTTCAACTGGTACATCTTTGCCTAATTTCTTTTCTAATTCAGAGTGAAGTTGATTTTTTACTTCATCTTCGGCAATTTTGTTTACCAGTTTACTGTCGTAAGAGAAGGAATTAAATTGAAAAATTAACAAAAGGAGTATTAAAACAATCCTTTTCATAATCAGCCACCTTTTGATTATTTTTTTTATTCTTAAAATATTTTTTACTCAAATTTTAGAAATACTCCAAAAACCTGATATTCCCCATTATTGTTAATAAACTCAAAATTAAATCCAAGGTGCACTGGGGTGGTTGGATAGTATCCTTTAAAACTTATAATTCCATGCTCTTCCTTTTCTTTGCTTGTTATAACAGGTTTCATATTCTTAATATCCTGCCAGTTAATTTTAGCCTGTTTAAAAACCTTGAAAGCCTCCTGCATTCTAACAATGGAAACGGTTTGTTTGAACTGTGGAGAGGTTGAATTATAAAAATCTGTGTAATCATCACTTAAAATAGCCTTTACCAACTTTACCATATTGGTATGAACCAGATACTCTTCATTTAAAGATGAATTATTTACCTGTGTTGTGTTTATTTCAGTATTAGAAAAATTATTTTGATTGGTATTGTTCTGGTTAGAATTATTTGGGTTGGTGGTATTAATTGGATTGCTTTCCTGAGTTTCACTTAATCCAGTTTGAGGTAAGTGAATGTGGTCTATTTTCCAGTCACCATTTTCTTTAATCAGGTCAACTTTTATCTTCAAAAAAGAACCATCGTAAAAATTTACCTTTCCCTCCAATTTTCCTGTGCCGTCTGCATTTGCCTCTTTGGTATAAAAGGTGCAATCTGTATAGTATTTAAATCTGTCGTAAGGAAAGGCTTTTTTTACCTCATCAATGGTTGTTATTCTTTTAAAATTTTCAGATAAATACTTTTCCGCTTCCTGATAATTGTTGTTTTTTATTGAGGTGAAAAAATTGTCTGCAGTGCTTGTTAAAGGAGAACTAAAATAAGATACTGCCACAAAAATTCCAACAACAAATACCACAAAGAATACAAACAATGCTCCTATAATTGCAAAAAAGGTTTTCATTTTTACCCCCTGATTTTCTATAGTTTTTTAAATATTTTTAATTTGAGAATACAATAGTTTGAAATCAATGAATTGTTTAAAAATCTGGTATAATTTCCCATAACTTTCACACTCTAATGTGCTTGTTTTTTTATTCTAACTCAAAAAAATGGTATTTACAAAATTAATTATGAATACCATTTTAACTTGTTGACCTAAAAAATTATGTTTTTTTATAAAAAAAGATATTTTTTATGGTTTTTTATCTGTCACCAACTTGTTGTTAAAAAAAATTTCAGGTGAAACTATATTAAGTTAATTTATATTTATCCTTTTTCACTGTTTGTTAATTAATTGATTTCTCTTTACTTATTATCTTTTTAAATGTTTTTTTGAAATTTTTATTTAAATGTTTAATAATGTTTCTAACAATAGTGCAATTTATTTGAAATTTAATTTTGTTTGTTAAGAGATTAACGGTAATTTTTTGTTTCAAATAGTTGCACAATGAAATTTACATTATTGGAGGCTTTTTATGAAAAAATACTTCTTTGTATTTGCCTTTCTTTTCTTTTTTGTAATGTTTGCCTTTCCAAAAGATATATATGTTAGGGTAGGCTCTTCTGGAAACGGAACAAAAGACGCACCGTATGGAAAACTCTGGAAGGCTATTTCAAAGGCAGTGAGAGGAGATGTAATCCATGTTGCGGCAGGAACTTATTATGGAAAAGGTGGTTCAGGAAACTTTACAATTGGTGTGCCAAATTTAACCCTGGTTGGTGGGTATAATGTAAACTTTACTGAGAGAAATCCCTTCAAATACTTCACTATTTTAGAAAGGGCAAAGGATTATAGAGGTGGTTTTGTCGGCCTTGGTGAGGGAATTATTGAAGGAAGTGAGAAGAAAGACCACAGTGGTCTTATAGTTGACGGTTTTGTGTTGAATAGTGAAACCAGAAACGCTTATGCCCCGGATAAAAGTAAAATTATTCCTAAAAAATCATGGAAAGGTGCATTGTTTAAAGCGTACAGCAGAAACATTACCATTAAGAATTGTATCTTATTAAATCCTTATGGAAATGGAATATATGTAAAGTGGCAGGGTGATAAAAATGAGGTATCAAACAACTTTATAATCAACACCTTTTATGCGGCCATAAGTACAAGAAGTGCCCAGCCAAACTCTAAAATTTTGATTAAAAACAACAATATTGTTTTTGGCTGGTTTCAGCCTGGAAAAGGCGGTTCTTACGGTCTTTTTATTGGTAAAAATGGAAAGGTTGTTGTGAATAGCAATATCTTTGCCTTTTTTCAGACAGAGGGCGGAGAGGCAGGCTATGCTGTAAGCAACAATTTTGGAAATGACTTTACTGAATTAAAAAACAATATTTTTTATCAGTGTCAGGGAGGTTTTTATACCTATCTTGATGAGGATGGAAAGAATTTAGTGGTATGGAAGAAAGAAGACTTTGATGATTTAAACAGTGATCCTGAAAGTTATATGCTTGAAGAGGCAGGCGGTAATAAAATCCTTAACCCTGGCTTTAAGCCTGATAAGTGGTATTTTGAAAAATTCTCAAATTTTGTTGCATCAAAGCCCGGTAAATTAAATATGGATGAGATGAATCAAATAAGAAGTATTCTTGGTCTTCCACTTGAGGCATCAAAAGGCAGTGCAAGGAAAAATTGGGGTATGCCTTATCCACTGAGTAAGGTAATTCCCAACCTTGTTTCAAATAAGGGAGCAGGTGTTGTCGTAAATAAAAAGTTTGAAGAGTATTCCTCAAAATCAACTGGTGGTGAAAATCTAAAGTATACAAAGGTGGATTTCGAAGATTTCAGTATTTCGAAGAGGGGTAAAACATTTAACGGAGAAGCGGTTGAGTTTTTTGCCGGTATTGGAAGCAATGGCTATGATTACTTTTTAAAGGATGCTTCAAGGTCAGATTATGTTTGTGTAAAATTTATTAAACCTGGAGAATCCTCTTTTACAAGAAAGTATGTTTTTGGGTATATCCTGAAAGGGTCAAAGGCTTATAAGAAATTTTTAAAGTATTCAAAGAGAAAAGATAGATACAATAAAGCTGGTGGAATAAAGGTTAAAGGGAAGGCATATTATATCGGCAAGCCGTCTTACCTCTATCCGGTTGGTATAATAATTTACGACTTAAACAGGCATTAATTATTTAGAGGGGGATTTAATCCCCCTTTCCTTCGTTTTTTCCCCATATCTTTACTTATCTTTTGTGATAAAAATTAAATTGTTTTCAAAGATCAACAGTAAAGCTTTAAAAATTTTAACTAAAACAGAAAATAAACTTTGCAAATTTTTATTCCTTCAAAAATAGAATTTGATATAGAAATCTAACCTTATGTGTGCTATTTCACACTTAAAAGTTTGATATTTTATAAAAAATTAATTAAATTGATAGAAAGTATAGTGGGAGAATACATGAATAACTTTGCTACAGTTGATAGTGCGTTATCTGCCTGGTCTATATTTATTCAATTAATGATAAATATTCCTCTGTTTTTAATGTTTTTAATTTCCTGGTTTACTGCAAAGAGAAAGGTTTTTGTTACATGGTCAATTGCATGGGCAATAAATTTAATTGCTTTGGTTATGGTTTTATTAGCTGCTAATTGGGAGATGTCTTCTTACTACGAAACAAGAGTTTTTTTCTATTCAATGTATGCATCAGCAAAGATAATATTTGCTGTACTTTTGTATTTGTCTGCTATACAGTTTTCAAGAAGGAATGAAGCAATAAATATTCCTATCATTTTTCTTTTTTCATTGGCACTCCTGTTCTTTATGTTTTTTTTAGCGATTGATTTCCACCCGGTTATAATTCAATTTATAGTGTATGGATTAGTTTGCCTGTTATTTTATTCAAGTGTATATGTTTGTGTTAAAACAAGTTTAATTGAGTGTAAAGTTGTTGCATTTGGGTTTTTTGTCCAGGGGACAATGTTTTTGCATCATTTTATTATTTTAACTTTATGGTTTACTAAAGAAAGAGTTCCTGTCTATATGAGCAGAATTTCATTTTTTGACACAATTAGTGAATTTGTTCTTGCATTGACCTTTTTTTTAGGGGTTATTATACGGGTAATTAATGAGTATAGAGAAATGAATATTAAGCTTGAGCAAAACCAGGAAAATTTGAGAACTCTTGTAGACATTGATCCTTTAACTGGATTAAAAAACCGAAGGGTTTTGAGGAGTTTTTTTAACTCAATTAAGGGGCAAAGTGGTTGTATTGCTTTTATTGATGTCAACAAATTTAAACAGATAAACGATAATTGGGGACATACGGTGGGAGATAAGTGCCTTACTGCAATTGCTATAAAAATGAAAGAAGTTTTTAGATTTGAAGATGGATTATTCAGGCTTGGGGGAGATGAATTTCTTATTGTCTGTCCTGAAATTTCAAAAATGGAAATGATTAATAGATTAGATAAATTTAAAAAAGAGATAAAGCATTTTGTCAAAGGTGTGAGCTTAACTGTCGCTGTTGGAGTAGATACATTTGAAAAAGACTCTCATTTAGATCAAGTGTTAAAGAGAGCAGATAAAGAAATGTACAAAAACAAGAAATCAGTTTGAGGGTTATTTATCTATTTTAATACCCGGCAAAATTTAAACAATAATTGAAAATTTTATGTATAATTAAATTACTTAAGGTTTTTTGATTATTATAAGAGAGAGGTTATTATGATGTACTTCAGGATTTTTGGTTATCTTATTCTTTTAAGTTTTCTCTATTTTTTCAGGCAGGATTGGGTATTGTTATTAACAATTGTAGTTTTAATTGCTTTGTTTGATTTTATTGTTTCAAATCTCAAAGCAGGTGCGGTGTTTTTTACAATTCTATCTTTTCTTGTGTTTTCAATTATTTTACTGGTGTTAAAATCATTTGGTTTAATTCCCCAGGATTTTATCCCTTTTGTTTTAACAGCTGTTGTTTTTCTATCCTTTATTACAGGATTCAGGCTTGGGAATTCTGAGAGGTTTCTGTTTTTTGATGCGGATTTACCTGAATACAGAGGTTGTGTAAGGATATTGGATGCTTCTGCTTTAATGGATGGAAGGATTTATCAGGTAATTGAAACAGGTTTTCTTGATGGGACTGTAATGGTGCCGAGGTTTGTTATTCATCAGATAGAGAAGATTTATAAAACAGGTTCAGATTTAAAAAAACAGAGGGCAAAAATGGCTTTAGAGCTTGTAGATAGATTAAAAAATTTTAAAAACATTAAATTTGTGCTGTGTGAATTAGACCTTGCAAAGGAAAGAGACATTGACCACAAATTAATTGCCCTTGCGAAGAAATTTAAAGCAAAGGTTGTTACAAATGACTACAGTTTGAATAGGATTGCCAGTATTAATGATATTTCTGTTTTAAATATAAATGATCTGGCAAACGCATTGAAACCAATGGCTTTGCCAGGTGAAATAATTAGAATCACGCCAATAAAAAAGGGTAAGGAAGAGGGGCAGGCTGTTGGTTATCTTGTTGATGGAACAATGGTTGTTGTCAATGATGGTGAAGACAGTATCGGACACGAGGTTGATGTTTTTATAACAAATGTTTTGCAAAGCTCAGCAGGAAAGATAATTTTCGGAAACAAAAAAACATTGCAATGAAGAAAATAACAATAATTGTTTTTCTTTTATTTTCTCTGAATCTTTTAGCAGAGGGATATTGCGTTTTTCCTTTTGAAAATAGAGGAGATGCAGGTTTAAACTATCTGAAGTACGGTTTTGAAATTTATATTGAGTCATTACTAAATAGTGATATTTGCAAGAGAATATCTGCTGTGGAAGAGATGGATATTCCTCTAACCCAGAATTTAACCCTTGCAACAAAGATTAAAGTTGCTGAGAAGATGTCTGCAGATTTTCTAATAACAGGTTTTTTTCAAAATGATGAAAATACTGTAAATTTAACCCTTAAAATTTTTAAATTAGACGGAGCAAAAAGCGAATATGTTTTTAAGGGAAGCCTTGATGAAATATTTAACAATAGTCTAAAAACTTTTTTGATGAAGTTTGAGGGTGCCAGGTGGCCTTACAGGGATAGAATTGATGTCACCATTTTTGAGAAGTATGTTAAGGCTGTCTCTTTACTTTGTATTGACAAAAATTCCTATCTGGCAGAAAGTTATCTTAACTATTTGGTGCAAGATGAATTCTATTTGAGAACTTTGTTTTATAAGCTTTATAATCTTGGGGAATTTGATATTGCTAAAAAGTACTTTGAAAAGATAGAAAATAAAACTCCGACAGATTACCTATACGGCGGTCTGGTTGCAGTTAATTTGGATAATTATAATCTTGCAATTGAACTTTTTAAAAAGGGAAACAGGCTAAAGCCTGATGATATTTTTCTAAACAATATTGCAGGGTGTTATCTATTAAAAGGGGAATATTCGGTTGCTGAAAAAGTATTCCCTGAAGCCAATAAATCCTGTAATTATTTGCTAAACAGGGCTATTATCTTCATAGAAAATAAAGATTATTTAACCGCAAAACATCTGTTGAAAGATTTTTGCTTTAAATATGGCCTTACAGAAAGAAGTATGGATATTTTGTCTGTGTTGTTAAAAAAGGCCAAGGTAGAGGTTTCTATCTTCAAAATGTCTAATGAAGAAGGTGATATTGCATCTTCCTTTGAGTTTCTTGATAAAGATAACTGTGATTTTAAGGATATTAGAGGGGTAATCGAGGATTATAAGTTAAAAGCAAAAGAGTTTTTAAATTCTGGTAATAAAAAAAGGGCAGAGGAGTTTTTTAAAAAAGTGATACTTTTAAATCCATTTGAAAAAGATGTTCTAACTATTCTTTGCAATGATTATAATGATATAGATGCGTGTAAACTTCTTAATTTTTCGGAGGAAAATTAAAAATGTTTAATATAGTTTTGTATGAGCCTGAAATCCCACAGAATACAGGAAATATAGGAAGGCTTTGTGTCGGTTTAAATGCTGTTTTGCACTTAATAGAGCCTCTTGGTTTTTCCCTTGAAGACAAGTATATGAAAAGGGCAGGGCTTGATTACTGGAAGTATCTTGATTTAAAGATATATAAGAACTTTGATGAATTTCTTAAAAAAAATAACCCTGAAAGGATTTTTTATTTTTCAAAAAAGGTTGAAAAGCCTTACTGGGAAGGAAGGTTTGAAAAGGGAGATTTTTTAGTTTTTGGAAAAGAGACAATGGGGTTGCCTGAAAAAATTGTGTTCAACCCTGAGAATAAGGTTTATAAAATCCCGATGGTTGGCAAAACAAGGAGTTTAAACCTTTCAAATTCGGTTGCTATTGTTGCTTATGAAGCTTTCAGGCAGGTTAGTTTAAGGGGATAATAAAAAATTAAACATTGTAATTAAGTGAATAATTTGTATGGTAAAATTGATTAACAAAAAGGTATAAATATTCTAATTCATTTTTTTATTTATCAGGGGGTTATTATGAAGATAAAATTAAATTTAAGAAAACTTGAACATTTTAAAAATGATAAAAATTTTATTGAATTGTTTAACAAAGGGATAGATTTTGCTGAGGAAATAGAAAAGGACAGTTCTATAGGTTTTACCGAACTACCTGACACAGACATCTATGTTGAAAAGGCTAAAGCAGTTGCAGAAAAATTACCTGAAGGAATAGATACATTACTTGTTTTAGGAATTGGTGGCTCTGCTTTAGGGGCTAAAATGGTGAGGGATTGCTTCAAAGAATTTCTGAATAAAGAATTGATAATCCTTGACAATGTTGACCCATTTACAATTCATGAGATTGCTAAAAAGATTAATCCAGAAAAAACAGTTATAAATGTAATTTCAAAATCAGGTTCAACTGTTGAACCAATTTCACAATTTAAATTTTTCTATAACCTTTTTGAGGTTGAATTGGGCAAAGAAGAGACTTTGAAAAGGATTGTTATTACAACAGATCTGGTAAAGGGTAATTTAAGAAAATTGGCAGACGAGCTTAATTTATTATCTCTTGAAGTACCTGAAAATGTAGGTGGCCGATTTTCCGTTTTAACTCCTGTGGGAATTTTTCCCCTTGAATTCTGTGGGATAGACACAAAATTGCTGTTAAAAGGGGCGCAAAATTTAAAGAAAAACGGTAAAGAGATTGCTGTAACAGGTGCAGTACTGGATTACCTTTTTTACAACAAAGGGAAAAATATTAAAGTTTTATTTATATACTCAGATAGACTTTATAGATTTGGTGAATGGTATCTTCAATTATTTGCAGAATCATTGGGAAAGAGGGTTGATAGAGATGGAAACAAGGTAAAGATAGGCGCAACAGGGGTGCTTGCAAAGGGGGTCACAGACCAGCATTCTCAGGTTCAACTATACAAAGAGGGACCAGACGACAAGTTTTTTGCTTTTTTCAAAGTTAACAAAAAAGTGGATGTTCTCATCCCTGAATCCTTTGGTGAATTTGAAGGGTTTTCTTATTTAAACGGAAAAACTTTTTCTCAATTGATGGATGCAGAATGTGAAGGGACTATGCAGGCTTTAGAAAATGAAGAAAAACCACTTATTCTTTACGAAATTGAAGAAATTGATTTAGAGGCAATGGGGAAGTTGATTTATCTTTTTGAATTGCAAACTGCAGTTTGTGGTTATTTCTATAATATAAATCCATTTGACCAGCCTGGTGTTGAAGAGGGGAAAATTATAGCTAAAAAACTTTTAGGTTACAATTAATTGTTAATTTATACCGTTTATAATAAACTATAGAGTATGGATATAATAAGAAACCTTGCAAAAACAAAAGATGAAAACGGCTTTGAAAAAAGTGTTAGACCAAAAACCCTTGATGAATATATTGGACAGGAAAAGATAAAAGAAAATTTAAAAATATTTATTGAGGCGGCAAAAAACAGAGATGAGGCTTTAGACCACTGTCTTTTTTATGGCCCACCTGGAATAGGTAAAACCACTCTTGCATCAATTATTGCAAACGAATTGGGAGTAAACATTAAGGTTACTTCTGGCCCTGTAATTGAGAAGGCGGGGGATTTAGCAGCTATTTTAACCAAGCTTCAGCCGAAAGATGTTTTATTTATAGATGAAATTCACAGGCTTTCTTCAAATATTGAGGAGATTTTATACCCTGCAATGGAAGATTTTCAGTTAGACCTTGTGACCGGAAGCGGGCCAGGTGCAAGAAGTTACAGGTTTAAACTAAATCCTTTTACTTTAATAGGAGCAACAACCAGGGCAGGGCTTTTGACAGCCCCTTTAAGGGACAGGTTTGGTATTATTCATAGATTAAACTATTACACAGTGGAAGAGCTTGTAAAGATTGTTAAAAGAACTGCCCGTATCCTTGGAGTTAAAATAGAAGACGGTGGGGCTTTAGAGATAGCAAAAAGGTCAAGGGGGACACCAAGGATTGCCAACAGGTTATTGAGAAGAGTAAGAGACTTTGCTGAGGTTAAGGGAGAAGGAATTGTTGATTTTAAGATTGCTGAGTACGCGTTAGACCAGCTTGAAATTGACAAAAAAGGGCTTGATGAAATTGACAGGAAAATCTTAAAAACAATTATTGAAAATTACGGCGGCGGGCCTGTTGGTTTAAACACACTCTCTGCATCAATATCTGAAGACAAGGTAACAATTGAAGAGTTGTATGAACCTTATCTCCTTCAAATTGGTTTTATTGAAAGAACAGCAAGAGGAAGGGTTGCAACAGAGCTTGCCTATAATTACTTCGGGCTTGAGTACAATAGGGAGTTTTTATTTTAATGTGTCTGTTAAAAGTATCCAATTTAAAGGTTGTTTATCCTCAAACCATTGCTGTAAGAGATGTCTCATTCTCATTGAAAAAAGGGGAAAAGTTAGGCCTGGTGGGGGAGTCCGGTTGCGGGAAATCGGTTTTATCCCTTTCTCTGCTCAACATAATTTTAGGGAATGGGAAAGTTGTTAATGGAAAAATAGAGTTTAAAGGGAATAATATCTTTCATCTCTCAAAAGAAAGGTTGAGGCAATTACGGGGGAGGGGATTAGGTTATGTTTTTCAGGAGCCTCAAAGCGCATTTGACCCTGTTTTTACGGTTGGAAATCAGGTTGCAGAAACCCTTATCTCACACGGAATAGTTAAATCTAAAAAAGAGGCAAAGCAGCTTGCAGTAAAATACTTTGATTTAGTGAAAATAGAAAACCCTGAATTTGTTTACAATTCTTATCCCTTTCAATTAAGCGGAGGGATGGCTCAGAGAATTTATATTGCTTTGATTTTGATGTTGAACCCAGAGATAGTTATTGCTGATGAGCCAACAACAGCACTGGATGTTATAACTCAAAAAGAGATTCTAAAATTGATAAAAAATATAGTGGAAGAAAATAATTTATCTCTTATTTTTATTACCCACAACCTTTTACTTTTAAAAAATTTAGTTGACAGGATTATTGTAATGTATGCTGGAACAATAATGGAAGATGGTGATTTTAACAGTGTGTTTAACAATCCCCTGCACCCATACACAGAAGGCTTGTTGAAAAGTATAACAATTAATAAAGGAAAAAAACAGTACCTTGACACAATCCCGGGCAATGTCCCTCACAGGGTAGTGGAAGAAGACAAATGTCCCTTTGCAGACAGATGCTTGAAAAAAGTGGGTATATGCACAAAAAGATACCCTGAGTTGAAAGAAATTGAAGGCAGGAAGGTAAGATGCCACCTGTATTAGAGTTGAAAAATGTTACAAAAATTTTTCAATTAAAAAAGGGATTGTTTACTAAGAAAAAATTATATGCGGTGAATAATGTCTCTTTTGAGATTCAAAAAGGGGAGTTTTTTTCACTGGTTGGGGAATCAGGCTCAGGTAAGACAACAATAAGCAAACTTATACTGAGGCTTTTAAAACCTGATGAAGGGGAAATTCTCTTTTTGGGGAAGAATATTTTTAAAATGAAGGGTGAAGAATTAAAGGACTACAGAAAAAAGATACAGGTTGTTTTTCAAAACCCTTACACATCTTTTAACCCTTTAATGAAGGTAAAAGACATAGTAAAAGAACCCCTTGATATTCATAAAATAGGTTCAAAAAAAGAGAGACTTGAGAGGGTAGAAGAAGTTTTATCCCTGGTTAATATACCTGTTGAGTTTATGGAGAGATACCCAGACCAGCTTTCAGGAGGCCAGAGGCAGAGAATAGGTATAGCAAGGGCACTTGCTGTAAACCCTGAAATAATTATCGCTGACGAGCCGGTCTCTTCCCTTGATGTATCAATTCAGGCGCAAATAATAAACCTTTTTTTAAAACTCCATAAAGAATTGGGGATTACTTTCCTCTTTATAGCACACGACCTTAACCTTGTAAGGCATTTAAGTGATAGAATTGCAGTACTTTACAAAGGTGAGGTTGTTGATTACGGGAAAACAGAAGAGATTTTTACCAACCCCAAAAGCAAGTTTACAAAGGAGTTGATAAATTCTATCCCACCTATTGAATTTTAATAAAAAAAGGTTAAAAAAATGAAAAATATTGAAAATTCTTGCAATAAAGAGGAATTTTTTGTTAAATTAAGGTAGATATTAGTTTTTTTAAGGAAGTTATGAGCGAAAAAGAACATAAGGAATGGAAAACACAAATAATTAAGCCTGGTGATTTAAAGAAAAAAACTCAGGAGAATATTACCCTTATTCCCACCTTAGTGGTGATTGCAGGGGATTTGTTCGGGCAAATGATAAATCTTGAAGAGAGAAAGAAGGTGTTTGTAGGTAGGGGTAGTGAATGCGATATTGTAATAAACAATCCATCTCTTTCAAGAAAGCATTGTGTTGTGAAAAATGAAAATGGAAAGATAATTATTGAAGATTTAGGAAGCACAAACGGAACTTTTATAAATGGTAACAGGATAAAAAAACAGGAACTTGAAAGTGGAGAGAGGGTTTTTTTAGGTGATATATGCGCTTTTAAATTTGCCTATCAGGACGATATTGACCTTGATTTAAACAGGCTTATACTTGAAAAGGCAATAAAGGATAGATTAACCAATGTTTATAATAGAACCTATTTTGATGAGTTGTTGAGGAAAGAGTTTGTGTTTCATAAAAGGGCGAATTTACCTCTTTCTTTGGTTTTTGTTGACCTTGATGATTTTAAAAAGATAAACGATACATTCGGGCATATGTGTGGAGATGAGATTTTAAAAAAGGTTGCAATGAGTTTAAAATCAAATGTGAGGGAATCAGATTATGTATGCAGATATGGGGGAGAAGAGTTTGTGATAATTCTTAAAAACACATCCTTTGAAAAGGCTATGAAAAAAGCAGAAACTTTAAGAAAAAGAATTGAATCGCTTGAATTATTGTGTAATTCAAACAGTGTTGGAGTAACTGCAAGTTTTGGGGTTTCAACTTTAGAAGACAACAATTTTAAATCAGAAAAAAGACTTCTTGCTGAGGCTGATTCAGCAATGTACAAGGCCAAAGAGCTTGGTAAAAATATGGTAATAGGTCAAAAACCTTCTGAAATATAAAATTTCTCAATTTTAATTTATCTAAAAAATAGATTTTTTAATAAAAAACAGTTAAAATCTCTTTGAAAAACTTTTTTGAAGGGGAAATTATGGGCAAAACTGTTATTGAGAAGATTTTTGAAAAACACACAAAAGACGATGTCAAGGTAGGTAACATTATCTGGCTTGAAATTGATACAAGAACTGCAAGGGATTTTGGTGGCCCAAATGTTGTAAAAAGGTTGTATGAAAACTATGGAGAAGATGTTCAGGTGGATGACCCCAAAAAAACATTTTTCACCTTTGACACAGTTGCTCCTGCAAAAACAATTCCCTATGCAAACAATCAACATTTTTGCAGGCAGTTTGCCAGAAAAAGGGGGATAAAAGTTTTTGATGTTGATTCTGGTATTGGTTCTCATATTGCAATAGAGAAAGGTTTATGCTGGCCAGGTTCAACATTTGTGGGAACAGATTCCCATTTAAACATACTGGGCTGTGTTGGTGCTTTTGGCCAGGGAATGGGGGATGCGGATATTGCCTTTGCCTTTAAAACAGGGAAAACATGGTTTGAAGTACCGCCAACAATAAAAATTGTATTTAAAGGCAAGCCATATAATTTCCCTGTAACTGCGAAGGATTTAACCTTATTTACATTAAGGCATTTAGGCTCTAAAGGCGCTTTGGGAAGGGCTATTGAATTTTATGGAGAGGTTATTGATAATATGAATCTTTACGAAAGAATTACCCTATCATCAATGGTTACTGAAATGGGAGGTATAATTGGTTTTATAACCCCCAATGAAGAGATACTTGAGCATTTTAGAAAGGTTAAAAACAACCCCGATATTCAACCTGTAATTGCAGATGACGATGCTGAATATGAAAAAGTAATTGAGATTGACATCTCAAACCTAAAACCGCAAATTGCATGTCCTCCAAAACCTGACAATGTTAAAGATGTGGAAGAGGTGGAAGGGATACCGGTTGATTCTGTTTTTATAGGTTCATGTACAAATGGAAGGTATGAGGATATAGAGCTTGCTGCAAGAATCTTTAAAAACTTTAAAGTAAAAGAAGGAGTTATGGTTAAGGTGGTTCCTTCAACAAGGGAAGTTTTTGGAAAATTGTTGAGGGACGGTATTTTAGATATTCTGTATGATGCGGGGGTAATTGTTTCAAATCCTGGATGTGGAGGTTGTGCTTCAGGGCAAATAGGAATGACAGGCAAAGGAGAGGTTCAAATATCCACCTCTAATAGAAATTTTAGAGGAAAGCAGGGAGACGGTGATACTTATCTTGCAAGCCCTGTTGTGGCGGCGGTCTCAGCCGTTACCGGAAAGATAACAGATCCTGTTAAGTTTCTTAAAGAGAAGGGGGTAATATGAAGATAAGAGGAAGGGTTTGGGTTTTAAAGGATAAGGATGGAAAACTAATAAGCGATATAGATACCGACATGATTTTTCATAATAGGTACCTTGCAATTACAGATATAAATGAAATGGGGCAGTATGCCCTTGATAACCTTGAAGGCTGGGAGGATTTCTCTAGAAAGGCAAAAAAGGGAGACATTATTATAGCAGGAGAAAATTTTGGTTCAGGGTCTTCCAGGCAGCAAGCTGTTGATTGTTTTAAGGCTTTAGGCATTGCTTTAATAGTTGCTAAGTCATTTGGGGCTATTTATAAAAGAAATGCAATAAACTCTGCGTTACCTATAATTGAGGCGAAAAACATTGAAGAGATAGATGTAGTTGATGGTGACGAAATTGAGGTTGATACTGAAACAGGCTTAATTACAAACTTAAAAAACGGGAAAAAAACTTATGCAAAGCCTTTTTCCAGTGTCCAAAGAGATATTCTTGAAGCGGGAGGGCTTTTTGAATTTGCAAAAAAATTGGAAGTTTGAATTTTATTGTAAAAATTCTTTTAGTTTGTGCCAAAATTATGCTATAGTATAAAAAAAATAGTTAGAGGTAACTGTATGGAAAAGAAGATTTTGATTGTCAACTATCAGCCTCGTAAATTGGAGAAATGGCAGTCCCTTTTAAAAGATATTGAAGGCAAGGTTTTTGCTGCTGCAAATGGTGAAGATGCCTTGAAGATTTTTCAAGAAAACCAGCCTGATATCATTGTCATAGATCCTATGCTTCCTAAAAAATCAGGTTTTGATGTTATTAAAGAGATTAAGGATAAAAAACCTGATACAAAGATCGTTGTTGTTGCTTCGGTGCATAAGGGTGTAAAGTATCAAACCCTTGCCAAAAACACCTATCATGTAGATGAATTTCTGGAAGAACCTATTGATGACGAAACTTTAAAAGAAAAAGTTACTAAAATTGTGGGATTCTCTGTGGATTCTAAGATCCTTGAAGAGTTGATCGATTCCAGCAAAGAACATGAGAGGTTAAATTTAAAAGAAACGGTTAAGTCTAAAAAGAAAAAGGCTTCAACAAAGAGAAGATTTGAAGAAATAATTGAAGAAACTCTTTCTGGCAAAGTAATCGAAGATTTACCGAAGAAAAAAGTAAAGAAGCCTAAAGGTGGAGAAGAAGAAAAAGTATTTACCTCAGAAGAATTATTCAGTGATGTTATAAGCGAAGTAGAAGAATCTTTTATTGATCAAACTCTGGATAGTCTTGTTGACGATAAAAAAGAAGCAAAGCCGAAAAAGGATATTGACAGTGTGGAAGAAGAAATTGAGGAGAAACTTGAAAAAACCCTTTCAGGTCTTAAAGTAGATAAAAAGAAAAAACCAAAAAAGCAGTTATAGAGTCAAAATCTGTTAAAAAAGAAGAAAAGAAGGAAGAAAAAGTAGAAGAGGAAAAAGCTGAGCAAATTGAAAAAGAGGATAAAAAGAAAGAAAAAGGTATTGAATATGGAAATTACCTGCTTCTTGAGAAGGTTGCAACTGGTGGTATGGCTGAACTGTTCAAGGCAAAAAGAAGGGGAGTTCAGGGATTTCAAAAAATAGTTGCAATTAAGAGAATTCTTCCTCATCTTGTTGAAAATGAAGATTTTGTGACAATGTTTATTGATGAGGCAAAGCTTGCCGCTCAATTAAACCATCCGAACATTGCTCAGATTTATGATTTAGGAAAAATTGAAGACACCTTTTACATAGCAATGGAGTATGTTGAAGGGCATGATTTAAGAAAAATTCTTAAAAAATGTAAGGAGAAAGGATGCCAGATACCGGAGCCAATAGTCCTATTTGTGGCATCAAAGATTCTAAGTGCTCTTGATTATGCTCACAGGAAAAAAGGCCTTGATAATAAAGACCTTCATATTGTTCACAGAGATATAAGCCCTCAGAATATAATTCTATCCCTTGAGGGAGATGTTAAACTTGTTGACTTTGGAATTGCTAAAGCAGCAACAAAGGCGAGCCAAACTCAGGCAGGAGCTTTAAAGGGCAAACTGCTCTATATGAGCCCAGAACAGGCCTGGGGAGAGAAAGTTGATAAAAGGTCTGATTTATTTTCCTTAGGTTCTGTAATGTACGAGGCTTTAACAGGTAAGAAATGTTTTCTCGCTGATAGTGAGATAAATATACTGGAAAAGGTAAGAAATGTAGATTATATCCCGATAAGGGAAATTAATCCCAACATCTCTGAGAAGACAGCAAAAATTATTGAAAAGGCATTAACAAAGGATGCAGATAAGAGATACCAAAGTGCAAAAGAAATGGAGCAGGATATTCTTGATGTGTTGAATTCATTGCCATATACCGTGAACGAAAGGGCGGTGGCAGAGTTTGTTAATGCACTATACAAAGAAGATATGAAGAAGCTTAAAGAATTATCTGAAAAATTGGTTGTTGAGCCGATAGAGAAAAAGGAAAAACCAGAAAAAGTAGAAGAAAAAGAAGATAAAGCCAGAGAAGAAATGGAATCTGAAGATTTTTCTATTTCTGAAGAAGATATAGAGTCTGAAGATTTCGAGGAAATTCCTGACAGGAGGGCAAACACCGGCACTGTTGTTGTTCCAAATCCAGAAGATTTAGAAAAGTATGAGAAAGATGAATTGGAAAGGTTAGAGAAAGAAGAAAAAAGTAATAAAACAGTGCTTTTTATTGGTGCAATTGCAGCAATTGTTATAATCGCAATTATTGGTTATTTTATTTCCTCAAATAAGAAAACAGAAAAACCTGTAGAAAAGGCAAAAGTTGCACAAAAAGTAGAGCCTGAAAATCAGCCTGCAGAATCTCAGCAAGAGGGAGATAATTTAACCAATAATGACATGACAGCACAAACTCAACAGTCAGAGATGAAACCAGCACCAGACAAGCAAACACAGGTAATGACTGATATAGAAAAGAAAAAGCAACAGATGATTGAGGAGTTAACCAAAAAGAAGATAGAAGAACAAAAAAAGAAATTAGAAGCGCAATTGGCAGCCCAGAAAAAGTTGATTGAAGAAAAGAAGAGAAAGCTTGCAGAAGAAAAGAAAAAGGCGTCAAAAGTAACAGCCCCTAAACAGAAAACAAAAAAAGAAATAGTTAAAAATACACCTGTTAAGCCTGCTTCAACAAGCTCTCAACAAAATAAGGCTGTAAACAATCCTCCCGTTAATGAAAACACAAAGATTCAGTCTTCAGACAAACAGGAAGTTCAGAAGAAAGAAATTACTCAACCTGAAAAAACCACAATTGAAACTAATACGCAATCTCAGGATGTAAATGCTAAAACTACTGAACAACCTGCAAAAGAGGCCAAAACAGAAGTGCAGCCTCAACCGGAAACAATTGCACAACCACAGGTTAAGGAAGGGGATCTGGTACCTTTAACAGATGATGTTGTCAAACCTGTTCCTATTAAAAAGGTAAAGCCAAGATATACCCTTGCAGCAAGGAAAAGAAAAGTGCATGGTACTATTATTGCTCAGGCGCTTATAGATGAAAATGGAGATGTGGTTGATGTTAGAATTTTAAGAAAAATGAAACATCCTTTTGGTCTTGACAAAGAGGTAATGAAGGCTCTTAAAAAGTGGAAGTTTGAACCTGCTACTAAAAATGGGGTAAAAGTAAAAGTTTATGATACATTTTTATTTAAATTTTAACGGGAGGTATTCATGGGTGTATTAAATGATGAACAAAAAAAGTTTTACGAAGAAACTTTAAAACACGTAAAAAATGAAATTGCTGACATTGATAATCAGATTGAAGAAGAGTTAGCAAGAGTAAAACAGAAATTAGCAGAATTACAAAAAGCCAAAAAAGCAGCTTTGCAGGTTTATGCTGGAGCTTGTGCAAGGCTTGGAATAGAAAACGATTTAGCTGGTGAAGAAGAATCAGAAGAGTTTGAAGGCTAAAGTTTATAGTTAGCCGATGAGTATTTACAATTATCCTGAATATTACGATATAGCCTTTGGCTATAGAGATTTAGATCTGGAATGCGATTTTATTGAAAAGCAAATAGCGGTGCATTCCAGATCTGATAATTTTTCTCTCCTTGATATAGCCTGTGGGACAGGCTCCCACCTTATTGAGATGGGGAAAAGAGGGTTTGATGTCAGTGGATTTGATATTTCCCCTAAAATGATTGAATATGCAAAGAAGAAAGCTGAACAAAACGGAATTGATGCGTATCTATGGGTTGACAATATGGTGTCTTTTAGTGTTGAGAGGACATTTGGTTGTGCAATAAACCTTCTTACGGGATTTAATTACCTTTTAAGAAATGAGGATGTTGAAGAGCATTTAAAGAGAGTGGCAAGGGTACTGGATACAGGTGGTCTTTATATAATAGAAATGAATCATCCCAGGGAATTTGTTACAAACGAGCCTTCCACAACCAATAGCTGGGTTGAGATAAAGGGAGATGTTGAGGTTGAGGTTGACTGGGATAATGAAAGAAGTTCCGTTGATCTGTTAACCCATATTGTTACCACAAAGCCTATTGTTAAGGTAAAAGATAAAGACAGGGAATTTATCATTAACATGGAAGAAAAATTTAGAATATATTTGTATCAGGAGATACTCCATTACATTGATTGTTCTGGAAGCTTTGAGTTAGTTAACTCTTTTGGTTCTTTCAGGTTTGATAAACCACTTGATAATTCTAAAGATTCCTGGAGGATGATACTTGTTTTAAGAAAAAAATGAAAAAAATAAGTGATGAAGAATGGGAAAAAATATTCGGGCTGAACAAAAAGGAAAGAGAAGAGAAAGAATATCAAGAGTTTATCAAACATATAGAAAATCTTTCTATTGAGCATGTAGAAAAACAAGAAGTTGTTGATTTAATTCCTCAAAAAATTAAAATTCCTAAAAAATCAACTTTAAATATTGACGATGAAATTGACTTGCACGGTTTAAAAAAAGATGAAGCAGCTTTAAGATTGTTAGATTTTTTAAATGAAGCTAAATCACAAAAATTAAGGATTGTTCTTGTTATTACCGGAAAAGGCAAGCATTCAGAAAGAGGCCCCTCTCTAAAACCATTTGTTGAAAAATGGCTAAAAACAAAAGGAAAGGCATTTGTAAAAAGTTTTGGTTCAGCTCCAAAAGCTCACGGGGGAGATGGCGCTTTTATCCTTTTTTTAAAATAAATTGTTATTCTTTATTTAAAATTAGGTTACATATTTTTTCTGGATTGTGGGCAACAAAATCTGCTGTGCATTTTTTTAAATGTTTAACTCCATTAAACCCGTAGGTAACAGCAATTGTTTTTATCCCGGCTTTTTGACCGCTTAAAATATCATTGCAGCTATCACCAATCATAAAACTTGATTCTTTATCACCATTGAATTTTTTTAGAATTTTTAGAATAGGTAATGGAGAAGGCTTTTTTTCGGGAAAACTATCTCCCCCATAAATAAAGTCAAATAATTCTTTTTGTCCTAATTGTTCAACTACGAGTTTTGATAATCTTTCTGTTTTATTTGAAAGAATACCAACGACAAAGTTTGCATCTTTTAGTTTTTTTATACATTCTATTGTTCCCTCATAAAACCTTGTATTATCGGTTAGATGAATGAAATACTTCTTTTTAAAATTAGAAATAGCATCCTCAATGTCAACTTTAGAATCTTGAAAAAGCCTTTCTACAAATAAAACAAGGCCGTCTCCTACAAATGATGAAATTGTATCTTTGGATAGGGGGGGTAATTTATAAAGTTTTCTGGTTTCATTTGCAGATAAAACAAGGTCATCTAACGAATCAACCAGTGTGCCGTCTAAATCAAATATTGCTAATTTATTCAATTCTTTCAAGAAATTCCTTAATCTTTTTTATACAAAGAGATTTTATCACCTTTGCATCATGATTTGTAGGGTCAATTTTTAAAATACTCTCACATATCTCACATGCTTTTATTAAATGTCCCTTATCATGTTCTTCATTTGCTTCAAAAAGCTTTTCTTTAATCCATTTAGCTTTCAGTTTTTCCTGCTCTTTTTTTAGTTCTAAAAACCTTTTCGCTTTTTCAATAATTTTTTCTGCTTCCTGATTTGCATTATCAAGTTCAAGGACTTTTTTTGCTTCATAAATTGCATCTTCCAGTTTGTCTTCTTTTAAATTTTGTTTTGCTTTCTCTATATGTTCATCTATTTTGTTCCTCATTTCTTTAAGTTTTTTAATCTGCTCTTTGACATTTAAAATTTGTGAGGTAATTGTGTGGTCAATAAAACTCTTTGTTTTTTGTTTTTTCTGTTTTTGCTTTGTAATTATATTCTCTATGGCTTCCCTTAGCTGTTCAGCACTTGAATACCTTTCAGCAGGATTTTTTGCCAGGCATTTAAAAATGATTTCATTAATATCTTTTGGTGCTCTTGGAATATAATCGGGAGTTTTGTTTACAATTTTGCTCATTACTTCAGTCACACTTGTTGCATGAAATGGTTTGTGATAGGAAAACATTTCGTACATAATAGCGCCTATTGAAAATATATCTGACCTCTCATCAATCTCTATTCCTCTTAATTGTTCTGGTGCCATGTATGAAATTGTTCCTAATATCATACCCTTTTGAGTCATGTGTGAGCTGGCAAGTTTAGCAACCCCAAAATCAAGTATCTTAACAACTCCGTCTTCCCTAAGAAAAATGTTGGCTGGTTTTAAATCCCTGTGAATAACTCCCTTAGAGTGGGCATAGGCTATTCCGCTTGCAATCTGCCTTGCAATTTCAAGTTTTGACAGGTTTGATAGGGGTTTCTTGTTGTCTATAATGCTTTTCAAACTTTCACCTTCAAGGTATTCCATAACAATGTAACAGAAATTTTCAAACTCTTTTAATTCATAAACCTGGACAATGTTGGTGTGATTGAGATTTGCTAAAATCTTTGCTTCTCTATAAAACCTTTCCTTTATCTCCGGGTTGTTTGCAAGTTGAAGGTTTAAAGTTTTTAGTGCAACATACCTGTTTAATACAGTATCTATGCACTTGTAAACCACCCCCATTGAGCCCTGACCTATAACATCTACAATTTCGTACTTGTTTATTTTCCTTACCTTCATGATAATATATTTTACTTTTCATTGCTTTTTATTACAAATTAAATTTAAAACTTTGTGATATAAGTATTAAAATTTGTTGAAAGTAAAGTTTTTATAAATTAGAATTCATATGAAAGAAAAATAAAGGAGAGGGTATGGAAACAAAAAAGTTTTATGTGACAACGCCGATATATTATGTAAATGACCTTCCACATATAGGGCATGTTTATACTACAGTTGTGGCTGATGTTGTGGCAAGGTATAAAAAGTTAATGGGGTATGATGTTTATTTTTTAACAGGTACAGACGAACATGGCCTCAAAGTTGAAAAAGCAGCAAAAGAAAAGGGTATGACCCCTATTGAACTTGCCGATTCCGTTGTTGAAAATTACAAGAAATTATGGCCTAAATTATACATTAAAAACAATGATTTTATAAGGACGACACAGGAGAGGCACATAAAGGGAGCAATAGCCCTTTTTGAAAAAATGAAGGGAAACGGGGATATATACCTTGATAAATACAAAGGTAAATACTGTGTATCCTGCGAAGCTGTTTTAACCGAATTTCAGGCAAAAAACAACAAATGTCCCGATTGCGGAAGGCCTGTGGAAGATGTTGAGGAAGAATCCTACTTTTTTAAACTTTCAAAATATCAAAAAAAACTACTTGAATTTTATGAAGAAAATCCTGATTTTATTCAGCCGGAAAATAGAAGAAATGAAGTGATTTCATTTGTAAAGAGTGGATTAAAGGATTTATCAATTTCAAGGACAAGCTTTAAGTGGGGAATTCCAATTCCAGGAGACGAAAAGCATGTAATGTATGTCTGGCTTGACGCATTGTCAAACTATATTACCGCATTAGGCTATCCAGAAGAAACTGAATTGTATAAAAAATTCTGGCCTGCTGATTTACACCTTGTTGGAAAGGATATATTAAGGTTTCACGCAGTTTACTGGCCTGCCTTTTTAATGTCAGCAGGGCTTCCATTACCGAAAACTGTTTTTGCCCACGGTTGGTGGTTGAAGGATTCTGGTAAGATGTCTAAATCTGTAGGTAACATAGTCAGGCCTCAATACCTTTTAGACCAGTTTGGGGCAGATGCACTAAGGTACTTTTTGTTGAGGGAAATGGTTTTTGGAAATGATTGCAACTTTTCTGATGAGGCATTTTTGAGCAGACTTAATTCAGACCTTGCAAATGATTTGGGAAACCTTGTTTCAAGAACACTTTCAATGATTTCCAAATATAGAGGTGGAATAATCCCTGAACCTGATAGAGAATTAGAAGAGTACAAAGAAATTGAATCACTAACTAAAACCTGCGGTGTGAACTGGGAAAGCTACTTTGACACATACCAGTTTCATAAAGCATTGGCAGAAGTATGGATTTTCCTGAATAAATTGAACAAATTTATTGTTACTGTTGAGCCCTGGAAGCTTGTAAAAGATGAGGCGGCGAAAACAAAGCTTGATACCGTATTGTATTTGCTTGCGGAATCTTTAAGGCTTGTTGCACTTTATGTTTCCCCTGTTATGCCTAAGAAAGCACAGGAGATATGGGATAGGCTTGGCTTTGAAAGAAATATAGAGGAAAGCCCTCTTTCCTTCCTTAAATTTGGGGTGCTTGAAAGTGGGACAAAGGTTAAGGCAATAAAAGAACACCTTTTCCCGAGGATTGATATTGAGGAATACTTTAAGGATACAAAAGAAGAAGCTAAAAAGGAGGAGAAAAAAGTGGAAAATGATAACAGAATTTCAATTGAGGATTTTGCAAAGGTTCAATTAAAGGTTGCAAAAATAATTGAGGCTGAAAAGATTGAAAAATCAAACAAACTTGTAAAGCTTCAGATAGATTTAGGAGATGAAAAAAGGCAGATTGTTGCAGGTATAGGCAAAAAATACAAACCTGAGGATTTAGTTGGCAGAATGATTGTTGTTGTTGCAAACCTTAAACCTGCAAAGTTGATGGGAGTTGAGTCAAACGGGATGCTTCTTGCTGCATCAGGAGAGGATGGGGAGCCTTTTCTTTTAGCCCCGGAAGAGGGAGCAAAACCTGGTTACAGGGTAAAATAAGAGGTTAAATAATGAAAAAAACAGCGGTAATTGCTTTTGGTGGAAATGCTCTAATTCAAGCAGGGCAGAAAGGAACCCAGGCTGAGCAGCTTGAAAATGCAAAAAAAGCAGCAGAGATGATGTTTCATGTAATAAAAAGCGGATATAAGCTTTTAATTGTCCACGGAAATGGTCCTCAGGTGGGCAATATTCTTATTCAGCAGGAGAGGGCAATAAGTGAAATACCCCCTTACACCCTTGATATTTGCGGAGCAATGACTGAGGGGAGCATGGGGTACATGATTGAAAGAACCCTAATAAACAGGCTTGTTGCTGCTAAAGAAGAGCCAAAGGTTGCAACTGTTATTACTGAAGTTGTTGTTGACGATAAAGACCCTGCTTTTAAAAATCCTACAAAACCTGTTGGCCCTTTTTACCCTGAATTCAGGGCTGAGGAGTTAATGAGAACAAAAAAATGGCATATGAAAGAGGATGCAGGAAGAGGATGGAGAAAGGTTGTGCCTTCCCCAAAACCACTTGAGGTTGTTCAGTTGGACGCAATTAAGGTTTTGCTTGATTCAGGCTATACAGTAATTGCCGGTGGTGGAGGCGGTATCCCTGTAAAAAAAGATTTATCTGGTTATCTTTTAGGTGTTGAAGCTGTAATTGATAAAGACTATACATCAAGTTTACTTGCAAGGAGTTTAAAAGCTGATTTATTCATAATCCTTACAGGGGTGGACAAGGTTTACAAAGACTTTGGTAAACCTACTCAAAAAGAACTGGATAGAATAACTGTGAAAGAGGCTGAAAAGATGCTTGCAGAGGAGCAGTTTCCCCCGGGAAGTATGAAGCCTAAAATTGAAGCAGCCATTGAATATATTAAACACGGTGGGAAGGAAGTTTTAATCACCTCAGCTGAAGCAATAGAAAAAACAGACGATATTTCAAAAGTCGGGACAAGGATTGTGCCGTGAAGCATCTTTTAACCCTTAAAGATGTTAAAAGAGAAGAAATCTTTGATATTTACAATACTGCTGATAAATTAGTTGAAAATTCAGGTGAGTACGCAGATTTTTTAAAAAACAAAGTTATTGGCTTATACTTTCAAAAGGTTTCAACAAGAAGCCGCTTTGCTTTTGAAAGCGGAATCTATAGGTTAGGTGGAAATGCTATCTATTTTAAAACATCTGAATTGCAGCTTTCCCGTGGCGAATCTATTTTCCATACAGCAAAGGCTTTATCCTGTTATCTTGATGCACTTGTAATAAGGGCATTATCCCATCAGGATGTTGAGGATTTTGCAAATTTTGGTTCAATCCCTGTTATCAACAGTATGAGTGGAATGTATATTCCAATTGTAGCCTTAAATATAGGATACACAGTTAGAAAATTAAAAGGAGAGCTGGATAATTTAAACTTTGTTTATGTTGGAGATGGATATAATACCTGCCACTCATTAATGCTTTTTTGCTCATTAATTGGGATTAATCTTACTGTTATCACACCAAAGGATTATGAGCCAAACCCTGAAGTTGTAGAAAACTGCAAGGAATTTTGTAAAAAATCAGGGGCAAATTTAAAGGTAACAAACGATTTGAATGCTGTTGAGGGGGCAGATGTTATTGTGACAGATGTCTGGGTTTCAATAGGAATGGAAGATGAAAAGGAAAAGAGGCGTAAAGATTTTAAAGGTTATACAGTAAACTCTGAGTTAGTAAAAAAGACAGGGAAAGAGGATGTTTTAATTTTTCATCCTATGCCTTTGCGAATAGGGGAAGAAATTTGTTCAGATGTTAGAGATAGACTTGTTATTAACGAATATACAAAGAATTTAATGTATGTTTCCCAGTCTATTCTGGTAAACATTTTTTCAAAGGAGGAGGAGTAATGAAAAAGACCAATGTTATTATTATGGGCGCTGCGGGAAGGGATTTTCACAACTTTAACTGCTTTTTTAGGGATAATGAAGAATATAATGTTGTAGCTTTTACAGCAACCCAGATTCCTGATATTGAGGGCAGGGTTTATCCGGCGTCATTGGCAGGTAAACTTTACCCTGATGGAATTCCAATATATGCTGAAGAAGAGTTACCTAAGCTTATAAAAAAATACAATGTTGAACTTGTTGTTTTTTCATACTCAGATGTTCCTTACCAGTATGTAATGCACAGAAGCGCTATTGCAAATGCAGCAGGGGCAGATTTCATGGTAATGGGCGGACACAGGACAATGCTTAAATCCAGCAAGCCTGTTGTTGCTGTTTGCGCTGTTAGAACAGGTTGCGGAAAGAGTCAGACAACAAGAAGGGTATGCGACATATTACAGAAGATGGGTAAAAAAGGTTGTTGCTATTAGACACCCGATGCCTTACGGAGATTTGGAAGCACAGAAGGTTCAGAGGTTTGAAACAATAGAAGATTTGCACAAACACAAATGCACAATTGAAGAAATGGAAGAGTATGAACCACACATAGCAAAGGGAATTGTTGTTTATGCAGGAGTTGATTACGAGGCTATTTTAAGGGAAGCTGAAAAAGAGGCTGATGTTATTGTATGGGATGGTGGAAACAACGATATGCCTTTTTACAAACCTGATGTTATGATTACAGTTGCAGACCCACACAGGCCAGGACACGAGCTTGAATACTATCCAGGCGAGGCAAATGTTCACCTTGCAGATATTGTTGTAATTAACAAGGTTGACACAGCAGATTACTTTGATATTGACGAAGTTAGGCAGAATATAAGAATGCTGAATCCTGATGCAAGGATTGTTGAGGCAGCGTCTCCAATTTTTGTTGAAGACCCATCTGTGATTGAAGGCAAGAGGGTGCTTGTTGTAGAGGATGGCCCAACCTTAACACATGGCGGAATGGAGTACGGTGCAGGGACAGTTGCAGCGGAAAAATTCGGTGCAGCTGAACTTGTTGATCCAAGACCATGGGCAGTTGGTAAAATTGAAGCAACTTTTGAAAAATACCCTGATATCGGTATTCTTCTCCCTGCAATGGGATACAGCGAGCAGCAGATTAAAGATTTAGAAGAGACAATTAATGCTTCTGATTGCGATGCAGTTGTAATAGGTACTCCTATTGATTTAAGAAGGGTAATAAACATTAACAAGCCTTCAACAAGGGTTTACTATGAACTTCAGGAAATAGGAATGCCTACTCTGGAAGAATTGCTTAAAGATAGAATAAAATAAAATCGGAGGCATAGATGGTTAGAATAAAGCCGTTTAGAGGAGTAAGGCCTCAAAAAGAGTATGTGGATAAAATAGCTTCTCCACCTTATGATGTGGTTAACACAGAGGAGGCAAGGGAATTAGCTAAGGATAATCCCCTCTCATTTTTGCATGTGGTAAGACCTGAAATAGATTTAGACCCTTCTGTTCACATTTATGATGAAAGGGTTTATCAAAAGGCTAAAGAAAACCTTGAAAAGCTTATTAAAGAGGGTTACCTTGTGCAGGATGGGGAAGAATACCTCTATGTTTACAGACAGCAAATGGGTAATCACATTCAAACCGGGCTTGTTGCCTGTGCGTGGGCTGACGATTACTTTGAAGACAGAATAAAAAAGCACGAATTTACCAGGGAAGACAAAGAAAAAGACAGGATTAAACATGTTTACACAACTAATGCAAACACAGGGCCTGTTTTCCTTACCTATAAAGCACAGCAGGATGTTGATAGTATTATTGAAGAAGTGACAAAGGAAGCTCCCGAGTATCACTTTACTTCAGATGACGGTGTAATTCATACTTTCTGGGTGATTAGAGATAAAAAGATTATTGACGAGTTAAAGTCAAAGTTTGAACAAATTCCACATGTGTACATTGCAGATGGCCATCACCGTTCAGCATCAGGGGCAAAGGTAAGGGAATGGAAAAAGAAAGAAAATCCAAATCACACAGGTGAAGAGGAATACAATTACTTTTTGGCTGTTTACTTCCCGCACAATCAACTGCAAATTTTGCCTTACAACAGGGCTGTCAAAGACTTAAATGGATTATCAAAAGAAAATTTTTTGAAAAAAGTTGAAGAGAATTTTAATATTGAAAAAACAGGTGTTAAAAGCCCCTCAAAGGTACATGAAATTTCAATGTATTTAGACGGGGAATGGTACACTATAACTCCTAAAAGCCATATTTTAAACGATGACGACCCTGTTAAATCTCTTGATGTTTATATACTTCAGGAGTATCTTCTTGCCCCTATTTTAGGAATAGAGAATCCAAGAAAATCTGAAAGGATTACCTTTGTTGGTGGAATTAGAGGAACAGAAGAGCTTGAAAAATTAGTAAATTCAGGAGATTATGCTGTGGCATTCTCTATGTATCCAACAACTGTTGAGCAGTTAATGAATATTGCGGATGCTGGACAGGTTATGCCACCAAAATCAACCTGGTTTGAACCAAAACTGAGAAGTGGTTTAATTGTTCACTTACTTGATTAATATTTTGCCCCTCATTTTTTGAGGGGCTTTTTTTTGGTTAATATTTTAAGGAGGGATAAATGAGCGTATCTATTTTTGAGATTTTTAGTAAATCTCCTTTTTCACCTTTAAAGCAACAGATTGAAAAGATTAAGGAATGTGTAACCAAAGCTGCTGAAATGGTTGATTTGTTGATTGCAGGGGCGGAGTATTCAACCCTTGAAGAGTATGCTAAAGAAGTTTCCAAGCTTGAACACGAAGTTGATATTATTAAAAATGAATTGAGAAACGGTATAAGTACCACAGTATTCCTTCCCTTTAACAAGCAAACTATTTTGACTGTGCTGGCAAGCCAGGATTCAATAGCGGATACAGCTGAGGATTTTGCAGGTCTTTTAACATTGAAAGAGTTAAAAATTCCAGAAGAGTTCAAGCCTTTACTTGCGGAATTTAAGGCCAAGGTTATTGAGACTTTTGAGCAACTTTACAATATTGTCTGTGAAATGGACGTGGCTTTTGAAAGTGCGTTTGGCGGTCCGGAGGTTAAGCATATTTTTGAGATGATTGATAAATTAGGAGAAAAAGAACATGAATGCGATATTGTTCAAAGAAAACTTGCTAAAAAGGTGTTTGAGATAGAGGACAAACTTAAATGTTCCGAAATTTTCTTGTGGCCTAAAATATTCAACAAATTTGGGGATATAGCAAATTTAAGTGAAAAGGTAGGTAACAGAATAAGAATGATGATAAGTAAATAATACGGGGGAAGGGATGGATTTTAATACAATTATCTATATCCTTGCAATTATTTTTGGTTTTTATATGGCCTGGAATGTAGGGGCAAACGATGTTGCAAATGCAATGGGTACATCTGTTGGCTCAAAGGCTATTACTTTAAAACAGGCTGTACTAATTGCAGCAATATTTGAGTTTTCAGGGGCTTACCTTGTTGGTTCCCATGTTACCCAAACTATAAGGAAGGGGATGGTTGATATTTCAATTTTTTCCTCTATCCCGTCTCATTTTGTATTAGGTATGCTTGCTGCTTTAATTGCAACTGCTATCTGGCTTCACCTTGCCACATACTATGGGTTGCCTGTGTCAACCACCCACTCAATTGTCGGTGCTGTAATAGGGTTTGGGCTTGTTGCTGGGGGAACAAGAGCTGTTAAATGGGCAGGGGTAGGAAAGATTGTATTAAGCTGGATTATTTCCCCTATTGCAGGAGGCATTTTTGCATACATAATCTTTATGTTTGTAAGTAAAAAAATTCTTCAAAAGGAAAATCCTGTTGAAGAATTAAAGAAAAAAGGGCCTTTTTTGATTGGTATGTTAGGTTTTGTTTTAACGATGAGTGTAATTTATAAAGGGCTTAAACTTAAGTCAATATCTTTAGATAGGGCGATTGAAATTTCCTTTATTGTATTTTTAATTATTGCAATTATTTCATATATGTTGTTAAGAATGGCAAAATCTCATACTGAGTATGATTATCCCCAAAAGCTTAATAGAGTGGAAAAGATATTTGCTTTTATGCAGGTGATTACAGCCTGTTATGTTGCATTTGCCCATGGTTCAAACGATGTTGCCAACGCTGTGGGACCGTTAAGTGCAATAGTGAATGTTTTAAAGGAGGGTGCTGTAAAACAGCATGCAGTTGTTTACGATTGGGTTTTAGCTTTAGGTGGAGCAGGAATAGCAATTGGTGTTGCTACTTATGGATATAAGGTTATTGAAACAGTGGGAAAGAAGATTACAGATATATCTCCTTCAAGGGGGTTTTCAGCTGAATTTTCTGCTGCCACAACTATTTTGATTTGTTCCAAATTAGGTCTTCCTATATCAACCACGCACACCCTTGTTGGAGCAGTTATAGGTGTTGGATTTGCAAGAGGTATCGCAGGTTTAAATGTGAAAATAATTAGAGATATAGTTTATTCATGGCTGGTAACCTTGCCCTTTACAGGGATTCTGTCGGCTGTTTTGTATTATATTTTTGTTCATGTCGTAACTCTTTAATAAAATTGAATTTTTTAATTTCTTAGGCTAAAATATGAGTATGTTTGTGTTTTTAAAGAAATTGGTTTATAGCATAGTTTTTAATTTTGTTTTAATTTTCCTGACTTTGTTTTTTTTGCTTTTACTATTGCTAATAGTGTTTTTACCCTCAAAGACAAGAAATAGAATTTTCAATATTATTGCAAAAATCTGGAGCTGGACTTTACTTAAAGTTTCAGGAACCAAGTTAGTGGTTATCGGGAAGGAAAATCTTCCTGATGGCCCTCCTTTTATAATTGCTTTTAACCATCTCAGCAATTTTGACATCTATGCAATGGCTCAGGCGATTGACCCTGTTTTTAGAGCGGTAATGAAAAAGGAAATTATGTATATTCCCTTGTTTGGAGTGGTGTTGTTATTGTACGATTCATTCCCAATCGACAGAAAAAACATTCATAATGCTAAAAAAACTTTGAAAAATGTGGCAAGATACTTTAACAGACATCCGTATATTATGGCAATTACAGGTACAAGGATAAGAAACAGGGACTTTTTTAAGGTAAAACTCAAAAAAGGGCCTGTTGTTACGGCTATTCAGCATAAAATTCCTATTTTGCCTGTAACATTAATAGGGCCTGACCATGTCCAACCAAAGGGAGCAGTTTTAATCAACCCTGGAAAAACAATTGAGGTTATAATTCACCCCCCTGTAAAAACTGATAATTACACTCTTGAAGATAGAGATAGAGTTTTAATGAATTTAAGGGAGATTATTGGTAAGCCTTTAATAGAAAAGGGGGAGGCAGAGTATGTTGAATAAAAGAGGGGAAAGTAAAATAGGATGTTTAATTTATCTGGTTATTTTTGCGTATATTGGTTATCTATTGATTCAGGTTGCACCTGTTTTTTACAACAAAGAAGAGTTGAGAGATCAGCTGGATATTGCCGCAAGGAGCTACTATCAACTTAAAGACAGGCCTGAGGTTTTGTATAATATGATTTTGAAAAAAGCAAGGGAATTACAAATACCTTTAAGAAGACAGGATATTAGAATTAAAATAAGAAGAGGAGAGGTAGAAATTTCTGCTGAATACGAAGTTGAAATAGACTTTCTTTTTACAAAAAAGATTTTTGTCATGAGACCTTCAGCGAGTATGCCAATTTATGACTTTTAAAAGAAATTTTTTTTCAGTTCTTTATCTACCTTTAACTGTTCTTTTTATAATCCTGACTGTTGGAACTGTTGGTTATATTCTGCTTGAAAAAGCTAATTTTTTAGATTCGCTTTATATGACGGTGATAACACTAACAACTGTTGGGTTTAGAGAGGTTATTGAATTAGATACAAAAGGCAAGATATTTACAATTTTTTTGATATTAATGGGCGTTGGATTGATAGGATATACTATCTCATCTTTTTCCGCTTTTTTTGTTGAAGGCGGTTTAACAGAGTTTATGAAGGGAAGAAAGATGGAAAAAGCTATAAAAAAATTAAAAAATCACATTATTATCTGTGGCTTTGGTGAGAATGGCTCAAAAATAGCAGAACTTCTGAAAAAAAGTAAGAGAAATGTTGTCGTTGTGGATTCAAAGTATATTAATGAAATGGATAATTACTATCACATTGTTGGAGATGCGACTGATGATAATATTTTAGAAGCCGCAGGGATTAGGGAAGCTTCTGTTTTAGTTGCTGCTCTGCCATCTGATGCTGACAATATTTTTGTTTCAATTACAGCTAAGGCTTTGAATAAAAAAATAAAAGTTATTGCAAAGGCAAAGGAAGAAAGTTCTGTAAAAAAGATGAAACTTGTTGGTATTGATGAGGTAGTTTACCTGTTTGATATTTCAGCAAGGAGAATAGCCAATCTTATTATTTCTCCCCATTTTGTAAATATGGTTGATATTTTTTCAGAGGGAGATGTTTATCTTGAAATCGCAGAGATAGACATATCAAAAAATTCGCACATAATAGGGAAGAGCATATCAGAAATAAACTTAAAAAGAAGGACAGGCTTATTGATTGTTGCAATAAAAAAGCCAGATGGGAAGGTGTATTTTAATCCGGATTCAGACTATATTTTTGAAAAACACGATGTTCTTCTTGTAATGGGGACAAGGGAGCAGATAGAGAAAAGCGATGAAATATTTAATTAGAATTTTGTTTGTTTTTGTATCAATATCTATTCTTTGTTTTTCTAAAAATGATAATTTACCCAGAGTGGAGTTTGCAACTGTGATTTTCCCTAAAGGGTATGTTTTTTCCCTGGAAATTGCAAAAACCCCTGAACAATGGGTAAGGGGCTTAATGTTCAGGAAAAGCCTTCCTCAAAATAGCGGGATGCTTTTTGTGTACCCTAAAGACGATTACTTTGCTATATGGATGAAAAACTGCTTTATACCGCTTGATATAATCTGGCTTGATTCTAAAGGAAGGATTGTTTATTTTGTTGAAAATGCACCTCCATGTAAACAGGAGCCCTGCCCGGTTTATGAGCCTATTATGAAAGCAAGGTTTGTTATTGAATTGAATGCGGGAACGATTAAGAAACTTAAACTCAAAACAGGGGATAGGGTTTCAATTATCCTTCCGAAACAATAATTTTTTTCTTCCTTTGTTTCAAATAATTAGAATTTTTTTTTAATATTGGTTAAATTTTCCCTTTAAAAATTTAATATTTTTTTACATAATTATAGAAATTTAATAGCGGTGAGGGTGAAAAAGATTTAATGACTGGATATTACCAATAAATAAAACAATTATTTTGGAGGGCATTTGATGAAAACAAGAGTAAGGATTTTTGTGCGCACATTTTTATTAATTTCTATTTTTCTCTTTGCAGGGTTGTCATTCTCCCAAACCTATAGAATTCTCTTTGACAACTCTAAAGCTCAAACTGCAGGGAATGCAGACTGGAAGATTGACGATAATGAACCTTATCCTGACCCTGCCAATCCAACTTCTGAAAGTGATTGGTTGGGAGCAATATCCTCATGGGGATTTGAGTTATGGCAAACTGGAAATTATGAAATAGTGCAGCTTCCTGCCGGTTCAACAATTACCTATGGAGACTCTTCCAATCCTCTTGATTTATCCAACTTTGATGTTTTTATAAGTGTTGAACCAAATGTTCAATTTACTGATTCTGAAAAAGAGGCAATAATTGCTTTTGTTGAAAACGGTGGTGGTTTATTTGCTGTTGCAGACCACACTGGTGCAGATAGAAATAATGATGGGATGGATGCCCAGGATGTTTGGGATGATTTATTTAATAACAATCCCCGTGGTATTTCCAATATATTTGGTGTGACCTTTAACTCAGATAGTGTGTCTGGAAGTTATACTGATGTTAGAACCAATTTAAGTGAGCCTGAAGATTATGCACTTTTTAACGGGCCATTTGGCACCGTAACAGGCATTGCTTACCATTCAGGTGCTTCAATGACTGTTGATACAAATGCAAACCCAAATGCAAGGGCACAGATATGGGCTGATTCATCTCATTCAAACAACAGTGTTGTTGTTGCAACAAGCCGCTTTGGAAATGGAAGGATTGCCTTTGTTGGCGACTCTTCACCCTGTGATGACGGCACAGGAGATCCGGGAGATACATTGTATGATGGATGGAATGAATCTGGAGTAACAGACAGAGAAGTATTTTTAAATCTCACAGTTTGGCTTGCAAGCGGTTCTCAGAATAATTCTGGTATATCAATTGGCACCCCTTCTATGAATCCGTCAAATCCTCAAAACGGAGATACTGTTACAATAACTGTTGATGTTACAGATTCAAATGGAACAATAACAGGGGTTGAGTTACAGTGGAAAACATTTGATACAGATACATTTAACAGTGTTTCAATGATAAATACTGGTGGAGATACCTATCAGGGTGATATACCTGCTCAATCAAATACAATTGTTCAGTATATGATTGTTGCTACTGATGACAATAATGATACTGCATCAAAGGGAGTGTATTCATATCAGGTTGGGTACATTCCAATATGCAATTTAAGGAATAATGCAAACGATTCTGACGGTGTAAATAAGTACAACAACCTGAATGTAACATTACAGGGTATTGTTACAGTGCCAACAGTCGGTGGTTTTGGTAGTGCAGGAAAAACAGATATCTACATTCAGGATTCATCAGGTTGCGGAATAAATGTTTATAACGGGACATCAGACCAGCCTCAGGTAAATATCGGAGATGTTGTTGAGGTTAGCGGAAAACTTACTCAATACAAAGGTAAACTTGAACTTGATATTTCATCTGGTTCAATGACTGTTTTAGGTACCGATACACCGCCTGCACCCCAGGTAATTACCTGCTCTCAATTAGGTGAAGATTATGAAGGTAAACTTGTAAGAATTAATAATGTTCATGTTGTAAGCGGTACCATCCCTGCAAGTGGAAGCTCAGGAAGTTTAACAATTGAAGATTCAACAGGACAGGCAACAATTTTTGTTGACAAGGATACAGATATTGACGGAATGGATACCCCAACAGGAGATTTTGACGTAATTGGTATTATTAGCCAGTATGATAGCTCTTCCCCATATACAAGCGGTTATCAATTAATGCCAAGGTCTCAGGAGGATTTTATAACTTCTGGCGGAACCCCAACTGGAAAAGATCTTTACTTTTCAGAATACATTGAAGGCTCAAGCTACAACAAAGCCCTTGAAATATTCAATGAAACAGGCTCTGCAGTTGATTTAAGCGAGTATGAAATTCAAATGTATGTAAACGGAAATACCACTCCTTCTACAACAATTACTCTCTCTGGTACATTGAATGATGGTGATACATTTGCAATCTGCCATTCAAGTGCATCTTCTACATTACAGAATCTCTGTCAGATGACATCAGGCTCTCTATCTTTTAATGGAGACGATGCAATAGTTCTTGTTCACAACGGAAATGTTGTTGACTCAATAGGTAGAGTTGGTGAAGACCCGGGGTCTGCATGGAGCAACAATGGAGTATCAACTGAGAACATGACATTAAGGAGAAAACCGCACATACACCACGGTGACACAGTTATTGATGATGCCTTTGACCCATCAGTCGAATGGGATGCTTACAATCAGGATGACTTTTCTGATGTAGGTTCACAAACCTGTTTATACACCCTTCATGTTGAGGTTGCATCAGGGAATGGAACAACCAATCCTTCTGGTGACAATGATTACCAGTATAATACAGCAGTAACGGTTTCTGCAACACCGGATAACGGTTATTCCTTTGATTCATGGACTGGATATCTAAATTCAACAGACAATCCAGTTCAGGTTGTTATGAATGAAGATATTTCATTGCAGGCACACTTTGTTGCTAATAGTGGAGGAAATCAGAAAGATTTATACTTCAGCGAGTATATTGAGGGCTCAAGCAATAATAAAGCTATTGAAATATTTAATGAAACAGGTAATTCAGTTGATTTAAGCGAATATACAATTGAAATTTATAACAATGGAGCAAATACGCCTAATCACACAATTAATCTTTCTGGAACACTTTTAGATGCAGATACCTATTTTATTGCTTATAATAGTGCATCTTCAACTCTGACAAATGCAGCAGACCTTGTAACAGGTGAACTTTCCTTCAATGGAGACGATGCAATAGTTCTTCTTCACAATGGCAATGTTGTTGATTCAATAGGCAGAGTTGGAGAAGACCCAGGTTCAGCGTGGAGCAGTAATGGAGTATCAACCAAAGATATGACATTAAGGAGAAAGCCACACATCCACCAGGGAGACACAGACCCAACAGATGCCTTTGACCCGTCAGTTGAATGGGATGCATATCCTCAGGATAACTTTGATGATATTAATCAACACTCATGCTTATATTACCTGACGGTTGGCGTTGCTTCAGGAAACGGTACAACAAATCCAACAGGTGTTACAGAGCAACAGTATGCAACAGGTGTTCAAATCTCAGCGACCCCTGATGCAGGCTATGTTTTTGATTACTGGGAAGGGGATATTAGCTCAACAGATAACCCTGTAAGTGTGACAATAAGGAGAGATACAACGGTTAACGCTGTTTTTGTTGCTGGCTCATCAAGTCAAAAAGACTTATATTTTAGTGAGTATATAGAAGGTTCAAGCAACAATAAGGCAATTGAAATATTTAACGAAACAGGTAATTCAGTTGACTTAAGTGAATATACAATTGAGATATACAACAATGGTGCAAATTCACCGAACCACACTATTAACCTCTCTGGAACACTTGCAGACGCAGATACTTACTTCATTGCATATAGTAGTGCATCCTCAACCCTTACAAGTGCAGCTGATATGACCACAGGTGCTCTCTCTTTTAATGGGGATGATACTATAGTTCTTCTTCATAATGGCAATGTTGTTGACTCAATAGGGAGGATAGGAGAAGATCCGGGATCTTCATGGAACAATAACGGTGTATCAACTAAAGACATGACATTAAGGAGAAAATCGCACATACACCAGGGAGACACAGACCCAACAGATGCTTTTGATCCATCGATTGAATGGGATGCATATCCGCAGGATAACTTTGACGATATTGGTCAGCATACATCCCTGTATACATTAACGGTAAATACCCCAGACGGCAATGGAACAACAACACCCTCCGGTACAAACGATTACCAGTATGGAACAGGTGTGCAGGTAAGTGCAACCCCTAACAGCGGCTATGCATTCTCAGGCTGGGATGGAGACATAGTAAGCAGTGATAACCCGCTAACTGTTGTAATGGACAATGATTACACAATAAACGCACACTTTACAGAGTTAGGAAACAATGGAAAGAATCTCTACTTCAGTGAATATATTGAAGGTTCAGGAATGAACAAGGCAATAGAAATATTCAACGAAACTGGAGCAGACATAGACTTAAGCAATTACATCATAGAGATATACAACAATGGTGCAAACTCTCCTAATCACACAATTAATTTAAGTGGCACCTTGGCAGACGGCTCAACCTTTGTAATCTGTGACCCTAATGCAGATGCAGGTTTGGTAAACAATGCCAACATAACAAGTTCAGAACTATCCTT
Organism: Thermotomaculum hydrothermale; assembly: GCF_016592575.1. Taxonomy (NCBI): domain Bacteria; kingdom Pseudomonadati; phylum Acidobacteriota; class Holophagae; order Thermotomaculales; family Thermotomaculaceae; genus Thermotomaculum; species Thermotomaculum hydrothermale. Next base: position 539,494 of record NZ_AP017470.1, read on the forward strand.
TAACGGGGATGATGCTGTAGTTTTGAAAGACCATGGAGTGGTAATCGACTCAATAGGAAGAGTTGGAGAAGACCCAGGTTCTTCATGGAACAATAACGGTGTATCAACTAAAGACATGACATTAAGGAGAAAATCGCACATACACCAGGGAGACACAGACCCAACAGATGCTTTTGATCCATCGATTGAATGGGATGCATATCCGCAGGATAACTTTGACGATATTGGTCAGCATACATCCCTGTATACATTAACGGTAAATACCCCAGACGGCAATGGAACAACAACACCCTCCGGTACAAACGATTACCAGTATGGAACAGGTGTGCAGGTAAGTGCAACCCCTAACAGCGGCTATGCATTCTCAGGCTGGGATGGAGACATAGTAAGCAGTGATAACCCGCTAACTGTTGTAATGGACAATGATTACACAATAAACGCACACTTTGCAGAGTTAGGAAACAATGGAAAGAATCTCTACTTCAGTGAATATATTGAAGGTTCAGGAATGAACAAGGCAATAGAAATATTCAATGAAACTGGAGCAGACATAGACTTAAGCAATTACATCATAGAGATATACAACAATGGTGCAAACTCTCCTAATCACACAATTAATTTAAGTGGCACCTTGGCAGACGGCTCAACCTTTGTAATCTGTGACCCTAATGCAGATGCAGGTTTGGTAAACAATGCCAACATAACAAGTTCAGAACTATCCTTTAACGGGGATGATGCTATAGTTTTGAAAGACCATGGAGTGGTAATCGATTCAATAGGAAGAGTTGGAGAAGACCCAGGTTCAGCATGGAGCAACAATGGGGCATCAACTAAGGACATGACATTAAGGAGAAAGCCGTATATCCACCAGGGAGACACAGACCCAACAGATGCCTTTGACCCATCGATTGAATGGGATGCGTATTCTCAAAACAACTTTGACGATATTGGAACTGGTTCTGGTTACTATACTTTAACGGTATCAATTGCATCCGGTCAGGGTACAGTTAGTCCATCTGGAGCAAATAATTATCTTTATGGCAGTGTTGTTAATGTTTCTGCACAGCCTACAGTGGGATATACATTTACAGGGTGGAGTGGAGATGTTGTTTCAAACCAGCAGACAATTCAAGTAACTTTAAATAGAAATATTTCTGTTAGTGCTACATTTGAAGCAATTTATCATACTATTGTAGCAACATCCGGTTCTCACGGGAGGATTTCACCTGAAGGTACAATTCAGGTGATTGAAGGAAGTGACCAGGGATTTTCATTTATCCCTGATGAAGGTTACCATGTGGATACTGTTACTGTAGATGGTGCATTGGTAAACGCAAAACATTTTTATCTTTTCCGTAATGTAACTTCTGACCACACAATCTCTGTTACATTTGCTGAAAATCACCCACCTGTAATTAACAGCTTCTCAGTTCCTTCACATGCAGGCCATGCTCCTTTTGAACTAATGGCAAATGTTGATGCATATGACCCTGATGGAGGCAATATTGTCAGATATCAGTGGAACATAAGCGGTAAGAAAAGTGAACAAATAATTTCTTCAATGCCAACTTTAAATTATACCTTGCCTATTGCAGGAGATTTTTATCTCAGCGTAACAGTTTACGACGATGAAGGAGAATCAACAACCTCAGATACCATAGAAATTAATGTATCTAACCCAGCGGCAGTACTTATACCTTTGCCTACCTTGAATGGGTTGACTGCCTATAAAAATGATGTTACTGATGTCACAACAACCATAGTTAATATCTTTAATGAGAGTGTTACCGTAACTTTTGATACATATGATACAGAAGGTTCTCTTTTAGAGGAAAAAGAGGTTAATATCCCGCCATACGGAAACTTTGTTGTTACCCCTGGTATTTTTGATGGAGATTTTACAAAACTCAAAGCCTATGCTGATAAGTATGTTGTTCTTGTAGTTGAAACAAAAGGCGAAAATTTTGAGACAACAAGCTACCTTTCAACAAACTTAAAAGATACTTTGTATATCTCTCATATTGCGGAAGAAGTTGATTACTGGAGTACATTTGGTTATATTTCTAACCCTTATTCTTATAATATTGAAGGAACAATTGCAGGACAGGATTTTGAGCTTGGGAATGCTCAATCAACAATTATTGATTTTGAAAATCTTGCACCATCTGTGACTGATGTTCTGACAAATTGGGGGACTATAAGTGTTCAAACGGATAACCCATTCTCCTCAACAAATGTTCTTTCTGGGTTTGAAGTTTTTGTAAAAGACGGCAAAGACGGTGGGGCAGTTGAGATGAACAATCTTCCATCTAAAGAGCTGTTTCTATCTCATATTCCTGAAGAAACATACCACTTCTGGACAGGATTGGTTCTTGACAATGTGGAAAATAAGGACGCTAATGTTAATATCATGTTTTACGATGCTGAAGGACATTATGAAGGGTTGTATAACTTGACTCTTAAAGCAGGTTCTAAATATAAAACCCTGATTAAAGACATAATCCCTGATTCTGCTAATACTGTTTGTTGGGCAAAAATTATTTCGGATAGAAAACTTGTTGGACTTGAACTATTTGGTACCTATGGAGATGCTATTTGTGGGTATTCTTTGAATGAAAAACCAACTACATGGGGAGTAATTCCAGATATTAAATCTGATAGTACCTACTGGACTGGAATTGGAATGGTTAATGTAAATACTGAGGAAGCAAATGTTACTTTTAAATTAAGAGATTCACAGGGAAATGTAAAAGCAACAGCAACTATAATAATACCCCCATTGGGCAAATACAAAGCAGTTGTAAACGACATGTTTGAAAATACAGAAGTTGAAACTGGAGATACAATTACCTATTCCTCAGATAGACCTGTTATTGGAGTGAAAGTTTCCGGTGATTATAACAATACTGTAATGAGTGCATTGTCAACAACAAGATAAATTTTCTAAAATTTTTAAATAATTCAGGCGGCTAAATAGCCGCCTTTTTTTTGTGAATAAAATTTTTTAGCCAAAAATTTTATTTTTTGTTAAAATAATGAGCATTAAACAAGTAAAAGGGGGGTGTTTATAATGAGGCGTTTTTTTCTACTTTGTCTATTAGTGTTAAGTACAACCCTGTTTTCACAAACATTGAAATTTAAAAACGGTTCTTTTGACCCATTAAAAAGTGGAGGCAAATTTACCTCTCTAACATCTATCAAATCTATTTCTAAAACAGCAGAAAATTTTTTTATTGTTCAGTTTAATGGTCCTATTACAAGGGAAGAAAAAGCTGCTTTGTTAAATAGAGGTTTAAAAATAGTTGACTATATCCCTGATTACGCTTATGTGGTGTATTCAACAGCAAAAAATATTAACTCTTTGAAAATAAAAGGGTTAAGGTGGAAAGGATACTACCACCCTTCTTTTAGAGTATCACCTTTTCTTTTTACTCCTCCTAAAAAAAAGGGAGACTCTCAGAAGGGTTCTTCTATTAAATTAAAGGTTTTGTTTTATCCTGTCTTACCCTCTAATTTCTGTTATTTTTATTTAAAAGATTTAGGTGCCACTATTGAAAAGTGGAATGAAACAAAATGGCAATACTCGGCAATAATAACAATTGACAAAAAATATCTTTCATCTTTAAAAGATTTACCTGCTTTAAAATGGGTTGAAAAGTACACCACTCCTGTAGTATTTTCTAAAACACCCTCTGTTGCTTTTAAAGTGAAAAAGGGTTCTCAAACAAAAAATCAGCAGGCTGCAGATATTATCAACATTAGTCCTCTATGGAGTGCGGGATATACAGGAAACGGGCAAATTGCAGGAGTGTGCGACACGGGACTTGATAAGGGTAGTTTAACAGACATTCACGCAGATTTTGATGATGATGATAATTCTTCGACAGCAACCACAAGAATAGTAAGCACATATGCTTTAGGGAGAACTAACGATTGGTCAGATGATGAGGGACATGGTACTCATGTAACAGGCTCTGTTTTAGGTGATGGAAGCCATTCAAATGGCAACTTTAAAGGTATGGCATATGAAGCAAGGCTTGTCTTTCAATCAGTGCTGGATAACCAGGGTGGTCTTGGTGGTATACCTTCTGATTTAAATGATTTGTTTCAGCCTGCTTATGATGACGGTGCAAGGGTCCATTCAAATTCTTGGGGATTACCTTTATCAAGTGGTGGATATGTTTACGACAGTGAGGCACAGCAGGTTGACCAGTTTATGTGGAATCATAAGGATTTTTTAATCCTTTTTGCTGCTGGAAACGATGGAACAGACGCAGATTCAAATGGTGTGGTAGACCTTCAATCAGTTACTGCTCCAGGAACTGCAAAAAACTGTATAACAGTTGGTGCTACTGAAAGTGACATAAATGTTTCAAGTACAACATATGGTCAGGCCTGGAGTAGTGATTACCCAGCTGACCCAATAAACAGTGATACAATTGGAGAAAATAGGAACGGAATGGCTGCTTTTTCATCAAGGGGCCCGGCACCTGATGGAAGGATAAAACCTGATGTTTGTGCACCAGGCACATTTATAATTTCAGTTCGCTCGCAGGATCCCAATGCCGGAACAGGGTGGGGTGCATACGATGATTGGTACATATATGAGGGAGGTACCTCAATGGCTACTCCCATTACCTCCGGTGCATCAGTTGTTACCAGGCAATTTTTTGTTGACCATGAAGGGATAACACCATCTGCTGCCTTAATAAAAGCAACTTTAATGAATGGTGCCTATGATATTTATCCTGGGCAATACGGTACGGGGACAACTCAGGAGATTCCTGAAAAAAGGCCAAACAATGTTGAAGGCTGGGGAAGAATAGACATAGGAAACACTTTAATGCCTGCTGCTCCAGTTCAGTTTTCCTATATTGACGAACAGACTGGATTAAACACAGGAGAAGTTGACACTTATTCGTACAATGTAACAGATACTTCAGCTCCTATAAGGGTGACCTTAACATGGACTGATTATCCAGGAGCCACTTCTGCAAGTGTTGAACTAGTGAACGACCTTGACTTAAAGATAACCTCTCCCTCAGGAACAGTCTTATATCCCAACCATAAAACACAGCCTGACAGGCTTAACAATACTGAAACCATAGATATTGAAAACCCTGAAAGTGGGGAATATGTAATAAAGGTTATAGCTTACAATGTCCCCCAAGGTCCACAACCTTACGCCCTTGTGGCTCATGGCACATCAACTCTGCAGGTTTACCATGATACAACTCCTCCAGTAATATCAAATATCTCATTGTGCGTTTCATCTGATCAATGCATAGTATCATGGGATACTGATGAGCCATCTGATTCAGTAGTAACTTATGGAACCACAAATCCTCCATCTACTACTGTTAGTGATTCAAGTCTTGTTACTCATCACAGCATAACCATTACAGGCCTGTCGGCAAACACAACTTATTATTTTAAAGTTTCTTCAACTGATTCTTCATCAAATATGTCCGAATCTGATGTTTACACATTTGCGACCAATAATACCCCTGCCAATTCAACACCCTTTTCAGATGATATGGAAAGTGGAGTGGGGAACTGGAATACAACACTTGCTCAGGGAAATACAGATTGGGCGTTAAGCTCTTCATACACCCATTCAGGGAGCAATTCATGGTTTAGTCCTGATGAGGCTAATATCAAAGACGATTATCTTGATACAGTCCCTATTGATTTAACAAATGCAACTGCAGCAACTTTAACCTTCTGGCATACCTATCAAATGGAACAGGGTTATGACGGCTGTGTAATTGAAATATCCACAGATGGAGGTTCAAATTTTTCAGACCTTGGTGGGAATATAACTCAGGGAGGTTACAACGGAACTATTTCAACAAGTTATAATTCCCCTATTGCTGGAAGAAGTGCCTGGACAGGGGGAACTCTTGGGGCAATGACCCAGGTAATTGTTGATCTTACTCCTTATGTAGGGAACAATGTAATTGTTCGCTTTAGAATTGCGTGCGATAGTTCTCAGAGTTCACAAGGGTGGTATATAGATGATGTCCAGGTAACTGCTAATTCCTGTACAACTCAATCACCTACTCCTGTTACAACTACGCACACAATTACTGCTTCTGCTGGTAGTGGTGGCACAATAAATCCAAGTGGAAACGTAACCGTAAATGATGGGGACGATATAACCTTCACCATAAGTGCAGCCACTGGTTACCACATCAAAGACGTGTTGGTGGATGGAACAAGTGTAGGAGCGGTATCCAGTTACACCTTTAACAACGTAACATCGGATCACACAATAGAAGCGCAATTCGAGGCAGACACGTTCACCATAACAGCATCTGCAGGAACAGGTGGCAGCATAGACCCAAGCGGCAGCGTAAGTGTAAGTTACGGAGGTAGCCAGACGTTCACCATAAGTGCAGCCACTGGTTACCACATCAAAGACGTGTTGGTGGATGGAACAAGTGTAGGAGCGGTATCCAGTTACACCTTTAACAACGTAACATCGGATCACACAATAGAAGCGCAATTCGAGGCAGACACGTTCACCATAACAGCATCTGCAGGAACAGGTGGCAGCATAGACCCAAGCGGCAGCGTAAGTGTAAGTTACGGAGGTAGCCAGACGTTCACCATAAGTGCAGCCACTGGTTACCACATCAAAGACGTGTTGGTGGATGGAACAAGTGTAGGAGCGGTATCCAGTTACACCTTTAACAACGTAACATCGGATCACACAATAGAAGCGCAATTCGAGGCAGACACGTTCACCATAACAGCATCTGCAGGAACAGGTGGCAGCATAGACCCAAGCGGCAGCGTAAGTGTAAGTTACGGAGGTAGCCAGACGTTCACCATAAGTGCAGCCACTGGTTACCACATCAAAGACGTGTTGGTGGATGGAACAAGTGTAGGAGCGGTATCCAGTTACACCTTTAACAACGTAACATCGGATCACACAATAGAAGCGCAATTCGAGGCAGACACGTTCACCATAACAGCATCTGCAGGAACAGGTGGCAGCATAGACCCAAGCGGCAGCGTAAGTGTAAGTTACGGAGGTAGCCAGACGTTCACCATAAGTGCAGCCACTGGTTACCACATCAAAGACGTGTTGGTGGATGGAACAAGTGTAGGAGCGGTATCCAGTTACACCTTTAACAACGTAACATCGGATCACACAATAGAAGCGCAATTCGAGGCAGACACGTTCACCATAACAGCATCTGCAGGAACAGGTGGCAGCATAGACCCAAGCGGCAGCGTAAGTGTAAGTTACGGAGGTAGCCAGACGTTCACCATAAGTGCAGCCACTGGTTACCACATCAAAGACGTGTTGGTGGATGGAACAAGTGTAGGAGCGGTATCCAGTTACACCTTTAACAACGTAACATCGGATCACACAATAGAAGCGCAATTCGAGGCAGACACGTTCACCATAACAGCATCTGCAGGAACAGGTGGCAGCATAGACCCAAGCGGCAGCGTAAGTGTAAGTTACGGAGGTAGCCAGACGTTCACCATAAGTGCAGCCACTGGTTACCACATCAAAGACGTGTTGGTGGATGGAACAAGTGTAGGAGCGGTATCCAGTTACACCTTTAACAACGTAACATCGGATCACACAATAGAAGCGCAATTCGAGGCAGACACGTTCACCATAACAGCATCTGCAGGAACAGGTGGCAGCATAGACCCAAGCGGCAGCGTAAGTGTAAGTTACGGAGGTAGCCAGACGTTCACCATAAGTGCAGCCACTGGTTACCACATCAAAGACGTGTTGGTGGATGGAACAAGTGTAGGAGCGGTATCCAGTTACACCTTTAACAACGTAACATCGGATCACACAATAGAAGCGCAATTCGAGGCAGACACGTTCACCATAACAGCATCTGCAGGAACAGGTGGCAGCATAGACCCAAGCGGCAGCGTAAGTGTAAGTTACGGAGGTAGCCAGACGTTCACCATAAGTGCAGCCACTGGTTACCACATCAAAGACGTGTTGGTGGATGGAACAAGTGTAGGAGCGGTATCCAGTTACACCTTTAACAACGTAACATCGGATCACACAATAGAAGCGCAATTCGAGGCAGACACGTTCACCATAACAGCATCTGCAGGAACAGGTGGCAGCATAGACCCAAGCGGCAGCGTAAGTGTAAATCCTGGTGATGATATTACTTTTGCAATTACACCTGATAATGGCTATTTTATTGAAGATGTAACAGTTGATGGACACTCTGTTGGTAGAGTTCAAACCTATACTTTCTATAATGTAAATTCTGACCACACAATTAATGCTGTGTTTACTGATTCACTGCCACCAGTTATTACAAGTGCAAGAACTCAAAGTGTTACAGGCCAATTACCATTGAGAGTGACCTTCACCTGTGATGCATACGATCCCGATGGTGGACCTATCGTTAGATATATCTGGCATATTGATGGGGATGATTTTTCAGACACAGTTGTAACTTTTGATGGATTTTGCAATTATATGTTTGTAAAGCCCGGTACTTACCATATTTCTGTAACTGTAATTGATGATGAGGGAGAATCGGCTTCGACTGTGCTGAAAGATTTATCTAACAATGACGCAACCATAGTTGTGGTAAGGCCGCATCACTTTAATCTTGTTATACCATTACCTATAGTAACTACGGGAACATCTACCAAGTCTTCAGAAGGTATTGTAATCCAGAATGCTATAACAGGTATTGTAAACCTTGCAAAAGAGGAATCTCACATTACTGTTAAGTACTTTGATGCCAATGGAAATAATGTATTAACCACTGATTACACTGTTGCACCAGGTGGGAAATTCTCTTTTAATCCATACTCTAACGGAGAAACTGACTTTGACCAGGCTATAATTGAAAGCAATAACTACTGTATTGCCTATTCAAAGGTTATGACAGCAACAGGCCAGATGGCATCCTATTTGTTGCCACAGACAAGTGAAAAATTATTTATCCCGCATGTTGCTGAAGAGACAGATTACTGGGATACCTCTATGTTTATATCATCCCTTGATGCAACAGATGTTAAAGTTAAGGTTGAAGACAATGAGAACACATATAGTATCTCTCTCTTTTCACAACTAATAAACCTTGAAGACTTGCTGGGAGATGAGGTAAATGAGGCAGCAACCTGGGGTACAGTTGAATCTATTCAGAGCAATCCATTTGGCGGTGTTCAAACATTAGGTGGATTTGAGGTATTCCAGCACAATGAAACAGATGGTGCGGCAATAGAACTGCAATCGTCAGGAAGCACCACATTGTTTATCCCCCATATACCTGAGGAAACAGATATTTTCTGGACAGGCTTTGCTATAGTAAATCCAAACGATGAAGCTGCAAATATTGTTATTGATTTGTACAGCAAAGATGGAGAAAAGGTTTCATCAATCCCAATGACAATTGAGGCAAAGACAAAACTTAAAGCATTGGCAAGTGATTTATTTGGAGATGCCAATGGTAGTGCAGAATGGGGAATAATCCGTTCAGACAAAGACATAATTGGAATGGAAATATATGGTACAGTTGCAAACGGAATATGCGGCTTTGCATTGCCATCCCTTGCAACAACAGAAGGGTACTTACCTGAACTTATAACTGGAGACAATTACTGGAACGGGATAGCAATAACCAATCCATCCAATGAAACAGCAACTGTTGATATAAGTCTAATAAGCAAGGATGGTGTTGTAAAAGACACAAAACAGATTGAATTACAATCAATGGCAAGGTATAAGTCAGTTGTAAAAGACTTATTTGCAGATGTTGAAATTGAATCAACTGACTATATCTATTACAAATCAACAACATCAGTAATTGCGATATCGGTTAGTGGAGATTTAGATAGAACATTTATGTTCTCCCTCGTTGGAAGAGAGTAAAGTAATTAACTTGCATAATTCAGGCGGCCTGAAAAAGGCCGCCTTTTTTTGTGTAAGAGTTTGTTTTAAGTTATAATTAAAAAAAATGATGCGAGGTGAGTATGATTTGCAGGTATAAAGGTTTCATTCCTCAAATATCAGATAAAGCATTTGTTGCTCCAACAGCAACAATAATTGGAGATGTTGTTGTTGAAGAGGGTGCGTCTATATGGTTTGGTGCTGTATTAAGGGGTGATATTGATAAAATAAGGATTGGGAAAAACTCTTCAATTCAGGATAACACCGTTATACATGTTACAGGTGGTAAGTATCCCACTATTGTTGGGGACAATGTTATTGTTGGACACGGTTGTATTTTACACGGATGCGAGATTAAAAATAGGGCACTTATTGGTATGGGTGCCATTGTTATGGATGATGTTGTAATTGGTGAAAATTCTATTGTGGCGGCAGGCGCTGTTGTAATTCCCCACACAAAGGTCCCCCCTAATTCTGTTGTTGCGGGGATTCCTGCAAGGGTTATTAGGGAAGTGAAAGATAGTGATTTAAAGGAGATGGAGCGTATTTTAGGGAATTATTCAAGGGTAACAAAAAGTTATTTAAGCAACGATTTTGAAGTAATTGAATAGGGAGGGGTTATGGATTATCCAATAATTGTTGCAGGAAGAGAGATTTTTACAGAAAAGAAGCAAACTGTTTTTGATAAATATAGCAGAGAAGCAATTGCAAGTGTTTCAATTGCAGGAGAAAAAGAGGTTGAAGAGGCGCTTGATAAGGCATATAAAACAAGGAAAACTCTTGCTGAAATCCCTGCTCATAAAAGGGCTGAGTTTATATTTAAAGCGGTTGACATAATAAAATCAAAAAGAGAATACATAGGCAAACTTATAGCAAGGGAAGCGGGGAAACCGATTAAGTATGCTTTAGGTGAAGTTGATAGGTGTATTGAAAATTTAACTTATGCAGGGGAAGAGGCTAAAAGGATTCATGGCGAGACCTTCCCCGTTGATGCTTCAAAGGCTGGAGAAAATAGATACGGTTTTTTTGAGCGCTTCCCTATCGGGGTTGTTGTTGCTATCTCACCGTTTAATTTCCCATTAAACCTTGCAGCGCATAAAGTTGGGCCTGCAATTGCGGCGGGATGCCCTGTTATTTTAAAGCCTGCCGGGCTTACCCCTTTAAGCGGTATTGAGTTAATAAAGGCTTTTGTTGAAGCAAGTGTGCCTGAGGGAAGCGTCTCAGTGCTTGCTGGAAGCGGTTCAACTGTTGGTGAAATGCTAATTAGAGACAAAAGGGTGTCAAAAATAAGTTTTACAGGAAGCAGAGAGGTTGGTGAGCATATCACTAAAACGGCAGGGTTGAAAAAGGTGACAATGGAGTTAGGCTCTAACTCTGCTGTTGTTGTTGATAATGAAATCTATGATATTGACTATGCGGTAAAAAGGTGTGTGTTAGGTGCATACTATAATCAGGGGCAGGTTTGTATTTCAGTGCAGAGGATTTATGTGCATAAGGATATTTTTAAAGATTTTCTTGTTAAATTTGTTGAAGAGACAAGGAAGCAGGTTATAGGCAATCCATTAGACGAAAAAACAGATGTTGGGCCAATGATTTCAGAGGCTGAAGCAATTAGGGTTGAATCGTGGATTAATGAAGCAAAGGAAAATGGAGCAGAGATTTTAACAGGCGGTAAGAGAGACGGGGTTATTTACCTTCCAACTGTTATAACCAATGCAAACGATTCAATGCGGATTGTGAAAGATGAGTTGTTTGCTCCCGCTGTTGTTATTATGCCTGTTGATTCATTTGAAGAGGGGGTTGAAAGGGCAGATAATTCAGAGTACGGTTTGCAGGCAGGGGTATTTACAAAGAATGTTAACAGAGCAATGTACGCTTTTAAAAATATAAATGTTGGCGGAGTAATGATAAACGATATTCCTTCATTCAGGGTTGACCACATGCCTTATGGTGGAAACAAGGGAAGCGGTCTTGGAAGAGAGGGGGCAAGGTTTGCAATTGAGGATATGACAGTTTTGAAAGCTGCAATTTTCAACTTTAACGGTTAAGGAGTGGGTATGGAAGGGTTGTTGGGAAAGATTGATTCGCTTGTATGGGGTTTGCCTTTAATTATTCTTCTTTTAGGCACAGGAATTTACCTTACAATTCGCTTAAAGGGGATTCAGTTTACAAAACTTTTGCATTCACTTTACCTTGCCTTTATTAAGAGGAAAGAAAAAGGTGATGCAGAGGGGGACATAAGCCATTTTGAGGCACTTATGACAGCCCTTTCAGCAACTGTTGGAACAGGAAACATTGCTGGTGTTGCAACTGCAATAATTGCAGGAGGGCCTGGTGCATTGTTCTGGATGTGGATTACAGGGTTATTCGGAATGGCAACAAAGTTTTCAGAGGCTGTTCTTGCAGTGCATTACAGGGTTACAGATGAAAATGGCCAGATGGCAGGTGGCCCTATGTATTACTTAAGAGATGGGTTAAAATCCCCTTTTCTTGCATTCTTGTTTGCCCTTTTTACAAGTATTGCTGCTTTTGGAATAGGCAATATGGTTCAATCAAACTCTGTTGCCGATGCTGTTAAATCTTCATTTGGAGTGCCTGTTTACATTACAGGAATAATCCTTGCCGTTGCCACAGCAATTGTTATTCTTGGTGGGATTAAATCAATTGGAAGGGTAACCTCTTTTCTTGTTCCATTTATGATTGTGGTTTATATGGGTGCGGCAATAATTGTAATAATTATGGAGATTGACAAAGTCCCTTATATCTTTAATTTGATAATTAAGTCGGCTTTTTCTGGCCATGCAGCAGTTGGAGGATTTGCAGGGGCTACTGTTAGAGAAGCCTTAAGGTTTGGTGTTGCAAGGGGGATATTTTCAAACGAATCCGGGTTGGGAAGCTCTCCAATTGCCGCTGCTGCTGCAAAGACAAAACACCCTGTAACTCAGGCGCTTGTTTCAATGACTCAAACCTTTATTGACACAATTGTTGTTTGCTCAATGACAGGGTTTGTAATCCTTGTAACAGGTTCCTGGAAGTTGAAAGGGGTAAACGGGGCAAGCTTAACCTCAGTTGCTTTTTCAAACGCTTTAGGCAAGCACGCTGGAAGTTTTGTTGTTGCCTTAGGCTTAATTCTTTTTGCATACTCAACAATTTTAGGATGGTCTTATTACGGTGAGAAGGCTATTGAATACCTTTTAGGGGTTAAGGCAATAAAGCCATACAGGGTTGCCTTTGTTATTCTTGTTTTAATTGGGAGTATATTAAAGATTGATGTTGTGTGGACTTTAGCAGATATTTTTAACGGTTTAATGGCAATTCCAAACCTTATAGGACTATTGGGTCTTTCTGGAGTGATTGTTAAAGTTACAAGTGATTATTTTAAAAATAGTGTTGAATAAAAGGAAAGAGACAATAAAAATAAAGATATTGGTTTTGAATAAAAATTAGCTTTTTGTTAGATTTTAATACTTTCAAAGACTTCGTTTAGTAGTTTGATATCTTTAATATTAAGTTCAATATTGAATTTTTCAATGTTTTCCTTTGCCTGTTTGGGTGTTCTTGCTCCGGCAATTATGCCGTTTATGTTTTTTGTTTTTAAATAGTTAAGAATTAATTGCGGGATTGTCAGGTTGTAATTTGCCGATATTTTCTTCAGGGTATTGGCAAGTTGTGAAAATTTTTGTAATTTTTCATTTTTTATAAACCTTCTTTCGTCTTCTCTGTCAAATTTGTTTTCTAAATACTTTCCTGTAAGCAATCCCCTTTCAAAGGGGGAGTATCCAAAAAATTTAATCTTGTATTTTTTGCAATAGGGAATAACCGATTTTTCCGGTTTTGTGAAGAGTGGGTTGTACTTAAATTGCAGGCAGTAAGGTTTAAATTTGTTTGAAATTAGTGAGTGTAAATCTCCTGTGTTTAAATTGCAAACCCCCCATTTTTTAATAAGTTTTTTCTCTTTTAACAATTCAAGTGTCTCTGCAATTTTAATTAAAGAGGGGTTTTCAGGTTTAAAGTGCAAGAGGTAAATATCAATGTAATCTGTATTTAACCTTTTTAATGATTTTTCACATTCTTTAAAAATGGTGTCGGGATTTGCATTTTTATATACTCTAACAGGTTTTCCCCTGTAAGAAGTTTCAAAGAAAAATTCTCCGCCTTCGGTGTTTAAACCGAATTTTGTCATTATTGTGATATTTTGTCTTTTAAAGTTTTTTAAAGACTCTCCTATTAGTTTTTCACTTCTTCCAAAGCCGTAAATAGGGGCTGTATCTATAAATTTATATTTATCTAAAAAAACTTCTATTGTTTCAATTGCGTCTTTTTCTTTAACCTTTCCCCAATGCCATTCCCCAATTGTCCAGCTACCCCCAATAAGTACAGTATCATTCATTTTTCACCTAAAAAAGGGGGCATTTAGCCCCCTGAAATTTAAAGATTATTCAAAAAGTATTCTGTTATCCTTTTAAAAAGGTATTCTCTCGTTTTTCTCCCCCTTATGCTGTGTTTTTTACCTGGAAATACCATTAAATCAACCTTTTTGCCGTTTTCAATTGCCTTTTTTAAGAATAATTCAGTGTTTTGAAAGTGCACATTATCGTCTGAAACACCGTGAAGTATTAAGAGTTTGCCCTGTAATTTTTCAACATAGTTTAAAGGGGAAGACTTCTCATACCCTTCCTTGTTGTTTTGGGGTAAGTCCATATACCTTTCTGTGTATGCTGTGTCGTAAAGGTGCCAGTCTGAAACAGGGGCAACAGCAACTCCAACCTTGAAAAAAGGAGCAAACTTTGTCATAGCAGTTAATGTCATGTATCCACCGTAACTCCAGCCCCATATTCCAACCCTGTTTATATCAATAAACGGAAATTTGTTTACAATGTATTTAACCCCTTCAATCTGGTCTTTTATCTCTAAATCTCCCATATCTCTGTAAATAGGGGATTCAAATTTATGACCCCTTCCAGCAGAGCCTCTGTTATCCATTTTAAAAACAGCATAGCCTTTTGTGGTAAAGTATCTAAACCAGTAATAATCCCAGGGGTTAAAAAAGTTTGTGCAAACCTGTGCGTGAGGACCTCCGTAGGTGTAAACAATAAGTGGGATTTTTCCCCCTTTTTTAATATTTTCAGGGTACATTAAAACCCCGAAAAACCTTATTCCCTCTTTGTTTTTAAATGATACTTCCTCAACCTTGCAGGGTTTTAACCCCTCAATTTTTTCTATACCTGTTTTTTCAAAAAGTTTCTTTTCCCCTGTTTTTAAGTTAACAAGATACTTTTCAAAGGGAGTGCTTCTGTTTGAATAGGTGTCTATATAGTATTTGCAGTCAGGGGACATTGAAATTATGTGATAGCCCTTCTTTTTTGTTAAAACCTTTATCCCCTTTGTTTTAAAGTTGTAAACAGCAAAATCAACATTGTTTGGGTGGGTTATGTTTGCTGTAAAGTAAAGTTTTTCTCCGTCAAATCCTTTGAATGATTTTATCTCCCACTCCCCCTTTGTTAACTGTTCAATGCGGTTGTTTTTGAATATAAAAAGGTGTCTGTAAGCTGATGGTGTTTTTTCAGAGGTAAATAGTATTGCGTTTTTTTCTTTCCAGTAATAGTAATTTGAATCAAGGTTTATCCAGTCTTTTGATGTTTCTTTAGATAAAAGGGATAACTCGTCTTTTTTGTACAGGTACTTGTACAATATGTTCTGTTTTCTGTTGATAATGTAAATAAACGGGTTATTACCGTAAAAGTAAACCCTTGCAAGGTAATATTCCTTTTTTAATGGAAATTTGATTTCTTTAGATTCAAACTTTTCTCCGTTAAAATCAGCAATAAAGAGTTTTACAACAGCGTTTTTTCCGCCTGCAAATGGGTAATTTTGAAGAGTGTATTTGGGTTTTAAAGATGTGTTAATTACAATAGGGTACTTATCCATTTTCGTTTCATCAACAAAGGTGTAAAGGAGTTTTTTACCATCGGGGGAAAACCACAAGCCTGAAAATCTATCCAATTCCTCTGATGCTGCAAATTCAGCCATACCGTAGTATTTATCTTTTGAAGCATCTTTTGTGATTTGAATCGTCTTTTTAGAATTTAGCAGGTAAACATATACATTCCCTTTTGATACAAATGCAATTTTAGTATCGTTGTTTGAGATTATAGGGAATAAAACAGGTTTGACATTAATTGGGAGTTTTTCAATCTTTCCGCTTTTAACTTCAACGGTATAAATATTACCTGAAAGGTTGAATAAAATTCTGTCACCATTGTGAAACCAGTGAAAGAAGATAATCCCGCTATTTCCTATTCTCATCCTTTCCTTTAGCTGTTTTTCCGCCTCACTTTCCTTTATTTTGAATTTTGATGCATTTATTAATTCTCTCTCTTTTCCTGTTTTTAAATCGTAAATCCATAAATCAAGGATAAAGTTGTTGTCTTTGTCGGATAAAAATCCTATGTAATTTGAAGAGGGAGACCATTTGAACGCCATCATCCTTGGTTTTGAGCCTTTTAAATGAGAGATTACATTGTCTAACAATTTGTCGGCGTATAGGTTAACTGAAAGTATTGTAAATATTATTAGAAACAAGCTCTTTTTCTTCATTTTTTACTCCTCGATAGAAAGGGTTTCTATTAGTGCAGGGTCAATGAGCATAGGCTTTTTACATAATTTAAACAAGGATTTTATTTTTTTGTTTAGTATTGTTTCGATAGAAGTTTTTGTCCCAAAATCTTCCTGCAAAAGTTCAAATAAGGATTTTTTTGCACTGAATTCTGTGTAATCTATTGATTTTAAATTTGCCCTCTTTTTTGCTTCAAGCAATGCATCGTGAAGTGTGCCAATTTTGTCAACAAGCTTTATCTGTAATCCCCTTGTGCCTGAGTAAATCCTTCCCTGTGCAATTGATTCAACATAGTTTAAGTCGAGTTTTCTTGCATCTGCCACCCTTTGTTTAAACACGCCGTAAATATCAAGCATATCTTTTCTTAACAATTCCTCTTCATCTGGAGTTATCTTTTTAAATGGTGATAGAAAGTCTGAGTATTTTCCTTTTTTTATTTCGTCAAAGTGCACTCCTATTTTTTTACTTAATTCTGTAATTTCTGGGATAAGGCTTACAACTCCAATTGAGCCGACAATTGAGTTTTTGTCAGCAATTATGTAATCTCCCCCACAGGATATATAGTATCCCCCTGATGCAGCCATATAGCCAACTGAAACTATTACAGGTTTTTTCTTTGCAGCCCGCTTTAATTCCCTGTTTATTAACTCAGAAGCCAGCGCTGAGCCACCTGGTGAATTTACCCTGAAAACGATTACCTTTACATTATCGTTATCTGCAGCTCTTCTTATTATGTCGCACATTGTATCAGCGGCAATTACATTTTTGTTGTTTCCCAAAAGGGAGGGCTCTTCTTCACCCATTACAATTTCACCTTCTGCCACAATAAGGGCAATTGGTTTTGTCCCAAAGCCGTCTGATATAGATTTTGCGTATTTGTTTATTTCAATAACTGAATCGTATTTGTCTTCAATATTCTGTTTATACTCAAACATATCAACCAGACCTGCTTTTTTTGCCTCTTCTTTTGAGATAGAGAAGTATTTTCCGTCATAGAGTTTTTTCTGAAATTCTTCTTTGTTGAATCCCCTTGACTCTGAAATCATTGAACAGATATTATTCCAGAAGGATTCAAAAAGCTCTGTTAATTCCTGCCTTAAATATTTTGACATTGAGTCCCTTACAAAGGGTTCTCCTGCTCCCTTGTAATTACCTATGTGGATTACGTTGAATTTTATTCCCAATTTTTCTTCAAGGAGGGTTCTGAAAAATGGTTGTGCACTGTAATATCCCCTTAAAGAAACATAACTTCCAGGGGTTGGATGCATAACCACTTTAGCGCCTTTGGGCACTAAAAAGTAATTCATACCTATCTGGTCATAGTAAACATAGACTTTTTTCCCGCTTTTTACTATGTTTTCCAGGGCGGTTCGCAATTCTTCAAGTTGAGCAATATCCAAGGGCAACTCATTGCCGAACACTAACACTCCATTTACTCTGCTGTCAGCAGGGATTGTGTAAAGAGCTTTGATTATTTTGTGGAAGGGTATAGTTTTTTTGAATGGAATTAACGGTTCCCTTTCAGGTACTGGATTTTTAAATCTTACTTCTACAAGGGTGTTGTTTGATATTGTAGGTACTCCAGAGTAAAATTTTCCAAGTGTTTTTCCAATAAAGTAAACAACCCCTACAAAAAACACAAAAATAATAATAAGGATTAATATTGTTTTTTTCGCTTTTCCTGCCATTTCTCCCCCTTTTTGTTAGTCATTTTGTTTTTACGACTTTAATTATAAATTGTTAAAGAAGATATTGGAAAATTTATTGTAAAATAAAGGAGAAAAAAATTAAGGAGATTAACATTAAACCGAAAACTCTATTTTTAATATTGCTAATTCTGAATTTAATAATAATTTCAATTCAAATTAGAGATGAGAAGGGTACCTATGTTGTAGAAAAGGCTATAGCCTCAATTACCCTTCCTATTCTTGAATTTGGGAAAAAAACTTCAAGCTTTGTTGTTGATTCATTTTACACCTATATTGCCAATGTAAACGGGCAAAAAAAATACCATGAATTGATAAATGAAATGAGAAAATTGAAGGCAAAACAGCAACTATGCAGAATGCTTGAAAATGAAAATAAAAAATTAAAAGGATTACTTTTAATAAAATACACATACAATTTTAAATTTATAGGAACAAAGGTTATAGACAATATGGCTTTTTCAGGGGTTAACATTATTACAATAGATAAGGGGAAAAGGTCTGGAGTTAGAGAAAATTCTGCAGTTGTTGATGAAAAAGGAATTGTTGGAAGGGTGTGGAAGTTGTTTCCAAATCAAAGCCAGGTGCAACTTATTTCAGACAATTCAAGTGGTGTTGGTGTTGTAATCCCAGAAAGAGATGTTGGTGGGGTTTTAACAGGAACGGGAAACCTTTACTATGGGGAAATAAAGTATATAAGCAAAGATGTTGAGATTAAAAAGGGAGACCTTGTATTTACTTCTGGCACAGATGGAATTTATCCTTCTAATCTTTTTGTTGGAAAGGTTGAGGAAGTATCAAAAGACAAGGATTTTTTTCTAAAAATTAAAGTTAGATTTGCAGCAAGTTTGTCTGCTTTGAGAAATCTGGTTGTAATGGTGCAGGAGAGTAAAGACAATGAGTAATTCATTGATTGATAAAGCAAAAACAATATCCTTTCATGCATTGATAATTTTTGTTATTGTTTTTTTGCAATTTGTTTTTCTAAATATTATGCCAGGAAGGGCTAATGAAATTGATTTCTTTTTAATAGTGTCAGCTTTTTATATTTTAAGGATTGAGTACAAAATTGCTTTTCCCTTTTTATTTATTGCAGTTTTTATTGATGAGATTGTTTTTCCAATTGCAAAGATAATTGGGCTAAAAACCCTTGCTGCTTTGATTTTAGCCTACATTTTGTTTCTGGTTTTTAAAAAAATGGTTTTAAAAGGCTGGTTGTTGTGTTTAACAATTGCTACATATTCGGTGATGGTTTTTATTTTTACTAAATTGCTTCTTGCTTTTTTAAATTATTCAGATTTGAGTTTCATTTTATCTGATTATATATGGCTATTTATCAACTCATTTTTAATAACCTGCATTGTAGGGAAAAAGTTTAATGTACGGTGAAAAGCACCCTTTAATTAAATTTAGAATTCTCTTTTTTTACATCACAGTGATAACTGTGTTTTCCCTATTGTTTGTACGATACTGGTACCTACAGGTTGTAAAGGGGGAATACTATTACAAAGCATCCAGAGAAAATACTTTAAGGGTTTTACCTTTAATTGCAAAAAGGGGAGAGATTTATGCAATGTCTGGTGAAAAGATAGCAACATACAAACCTGCCTTTAATATAATGCTTGATAGAAATAGGTTTAACAAAAAGCATATAAAAAAAATTGCTGAATTTTTGAAAATAGATGAAAAAGAGTTAAGAGAAAGAATTAAAAAATACTCAAATATCCCTCGCTATATATCTGTTGCAATTAAAGAAAATGTTTCTATTGAATTTCTTTCTTATTTTGAGGCAAGGAAGGCTGATTACCCGGAGTTGTTTGTGGATGTTGAGCCTTTAAGGTTTTACCCTTACAGGGATTTGGTTGCCCATGTTTTAGGATATATTGGTGAGCCTACAGTTCAAGAGTTAAAAAAAATAGGGGAATATACCTTTATAGGAAAATCTGGAATAGAGAAGGAGTATGACGAGATTTTAAGAGGTAAAAACGGAATAAAAAGGCTTATTGTTGATTCAGGAAACAGGCTAAAAGAGGAAAAAATTGTAACAAAACCTGTCGATGGGAAAAAACTCACTCTTTCTTTAATTATTCCATTGCAAGAACTAATAAAGACCCAGTTAAGGCAATATAAAGGTTGTGTAATTGTCAATAATGTTAATACAGGTGAGATTTATGCTTTATATTCAAACCCATCTTTCGATCCGAATGTCTTTTCTTCAAGGTTTGAAAGAAAAAAATGGAAAAATTTGAAAAAGGCTAAAGGAAACCCTCTATTAAACAGGGCAATAAGGGGCAGATATTCTCCAGGTTCTATTTTCAAAGTCGCAGTTGCCCTTTCTGCTTTAGAAAAGGGGATATCTCCTAAAACTACTTTTTTCTGTCCCGGATATTTTAAGTACAAAGACCTTGAATTTAAGTGCTGGTTTGAACCTGGGCATGGAAAGTTGAATATGATAGGAGGGATTGCACATTCCTGTAATGTATATTTTTATAATTTAGGGTTAAAGGTTGGAGTTGAAAATATAGACTCTACATGCTTTAAGATTGAATTATGTGAGAAAACAGGTATAGATATCCCTGGAGAAAAGAAAGGACTATTACCAACTCCTGAATGGAAGAGAATGAAAATTGGCCAGCCCTGGTATCCCGGGGACACAATTAACCTTTCTATAGGGCAGGGTTATCTTCTTGTTACCCCCATTGAAGTGGCAAGATTTGTATCAATGGTTGCCAATGGAGGGAAGTTGATAACCCCTCATTTTCTCGTTTCTCCTGAGAGAAAGTTTGAGGTAAAGGATTTGAATATAAATAAAAATCATATTCTTATTCTTAAAAAGGCTATGAGAAAGGTTGTAACTCAGGGTACAGCAATTAAGTTATCCTTTTTAAAAATAAAAGTTGCTGGAAAAACAGGTACTGCTCAAACTATTTCAGGTGGTGAAGGAAAAGAGAATAACTCGTGGTTTTCAGGTTTTGCTCCATACGAAAATCCCCAGATATGCGTGACAGTTATTGCAGAAAAAGGAGGGCATAGTACTGACATTGCCGTTCCTGTAGCAGGAAAGGTTTTTGAATTTTACGCTAAAAACAGGGAGTTATTTAAATGAAAAAAGAGACTGATTGGTTTTTAATTATTGAGGTTTTACTTTTAGCTTTTTTGGGGTATATTACCTTAACTTCTGCTGTTATAACTGTTAAAGGGGGGGATATAATACTGAAAAAACAGTCTGTTTTCCTTGTGTTTGGCTTTGTTCTTGCCTTTTTTTTCTATATGATTGATTACAGAAAACTCCTTGATTTTGTGCCTTTTATTTATGTTGCCACTTTAATCTTACTTGTTTTAACACTGATAATTGGAAAGGTGGTGCATGGATCAAAATCGTGGTTAAACTTAGGTTTTTTTATGCTTCAGCCGTCAGAACCTGGAAAACTTGTTGCTATTTTAACCATAGGTTATATAGCAAAGACAGAAAAAACAGATTATTTAACCTTTAAAATGGCATTTAAAATTATATTATTCGTTGGATTATTATGTGTTCTTATTCTTTTACAGCCTGATTTTGGGACGGCATCTATTTACATTGTGCTTCTTGCAGTTGTTCTATTTGTTCTTGGGCTTGACAAAAAGGTTATAATTTTTCTCATAATTCTGGCAATGTTAGGCGGTGTTTTTGCCTGGAAATATGTTTTTAAGCCTTACCAGAGAAACAGAATATTAACTGTAATTAACCCTGAAAGAGATCCTTTAGGTTCTGGGTATCAGGTAATACAATCAAAAATTGCTGTTGGGTCAGGTATGATTTTTGGAAAGGGGTTTAAAAAAGGTACTCAAAGTAAATTAAGATACTTGCCTGAGCCTCATACAGATTTTATTTTTGCTGTTTTTTCTGAAGAATTTGGTTTTTCAGGGGTTGCAGTGGTTTTAGCCCTGTATATGCTGATGATAGTTAGATTGATAAACATTGCCAGGGTTTCTTTAGACAAAGAGGGAATGATTATGGCAATTGGGGTTGCTGCGATATTCTTTTATCAGGGAATTGTTTCAATGGGAATGGTTGTGGGGTTAGTCCCTACAACAGGAATTCCTTTACCGTTTTTTTCCTATGGTGGTTCTGGCACTATAACCTACTTTTCAATGATAGGTTTGGTGTTAAATATTTACAGAAAAAGGTTTTCAATTCTTTAGAGGGAAATTTTACAGGGATAAAAAAATGGAGGCGACGGCCGGATTCGAACCGGCGAATAAAGGCTTTGCAGGCCTCTGCCTTACCACTTGGCCACGTCGCCTCATTTGAAATCGGATAAAAAAAAAGAAAATGGAGCGGGTGATGGGATTCGAACCCACGACTTCAACCTTGGCAAGGTTGCGCTCTAGCCAGCTGAGCTACACCCGCTTAAATTATCAAAGAGCCTTTCAAAAGGCAGATATATTTATATCAAATTGATTATTTTCGGTCAAGATAAAAATTCAAAAAATCCATAAATAGGTATAAACATACTGACCTTATTAGATAAAAAACAAAGCAGGTAAGTTTGTTTAATTGATAATAGTTTTTTATTAAGTTTGAAGTTTGATTTATTTCTGGTATAGTAAAAATAATATTTTTCAGGAAGGACAAAATCTTCAATAAATGTTTAAAGGAGATGTTATGAAATATAAAGGCTTGCTTTATCGTCTGTGTTTTTTGTTGGTGATTTTTTTGTTTTGTTTTCAGGGGGATGCCTTTTGGGGCAAGAAAAATAAAAATTCTTTTAAAATTTACGGTTTTGTCTGGGCTGATTTTGAGAGGGGGGCTATGAATTTCCCTGTATTGCTATTTGACAGCAAAACAGGCAGGTTAATTGCAAAAACTAAAACAAACATATTTTCAAAGTACAAATTTAAAAATATCCCCGTAGGTGTTTATGTGGTGAAGGTAGGTAAATTTACCAAAGAGGTCAGTGTTTCAACGAAAAACATAAAACTTGATTTCAACCTTTCCGCTCCCGACGGTCTTATGCACCATTCAGACAGGTTTGTTTATAATGCCGCAAAAGAGATTGAAGAGCAGACCAAGGGGAAAGATCCGGGGAAAAATAATCAGGAGTTGATGAACTGGATTGCAGGGGAATACTACTCTTATCAAGGAAACACAGAAAGAAAGTTAATGCTTTGTCCAAACGGTGTTTTTTATGATTCAAGCGAGTCCTCTTATTCTGGTACGATGTCTGATGCAGGGGGTAATCAGACAGGTGCCTGGGGGAGCGGAAGTGCCGATTCAGGAAACGGAAGATGGGCAATTAGAGGAAATAAACAAAGCGGTACAATTACCTTTTGCTATAAGGGGAAAGACTGCAATACTGTTAAGTATTACGCAATGAAAGATAATTGCTTTAAGATAAACGGTATTACATTTTGCTATAAAGGAAAACCAAGGTGCAGGTAATTTAAAGTTTTCTTGTTTCCATTATGGAGAACATATCGTTTTTTCTCTCTTTAAGTTTTATGAAGAATTCGTAAGGCACTTCTGGTACTCCCATTTTTACAAAGGGCTTGTTCTCTCCGTGAAAGTCAGAGCCTCCTGTTGGCACCAGGTTAAACCTGTATGCAAGTTCAAGTAGTTTTTTGCTTTCCTTTTCTGATATTTCTGAGTGTATAACCTCTATCCCCTGCAAACCGTGCTTTTTTAAAAGGATTATAAAATCAATTAAATCATTTGTGTTCATTCCTATTTTTGTTGGGTGGGCTAAAACAGGCACAATGCCGTTTTCAAAAAGGAATTGTACTGCTTCAGGGGTTGTTAGTTTTTCTTTTGGCACAAATGCAAGGCCGTCATTTCCAATATACTTTGAAAAAGCCTCATTTGTATCTTTAACAAATCCCTTTTTAACCATTAAAGCTGCAAAGTGTGGCCTTCCTATTAGTTGCCCGTTAGCCTCTTTTTCAAGCTCTTCTAAACTTAACTCAATTCCCAATTCTTTAAGCTTTGCAATTAATTTTATATTTCTAACCTTTCTTGCATCCTGGAGATAGGCTAATTTATCCATAACCTCTCTGTTTTCAGGGTCTATAAAGTATCCTAATACATGGATTTCAGGGTAACCTTCAAAGAGAGAACTTATTTCAATTCCTGCAATTGTTTCTATTCCCTGTTTTTCTCCTTCTTTTAAAAATTCCTCAATGCCTTCTGCTGTGTCGTGGTCTGTTAATGCTATTGCAGATAATCCTTTTTCTTTTGCAAGTTTAACAAGTTCATCAGGTTTAAAAGTCCCGTCTGATGCGGTTGAGTGCATGTGCAAATCTATAAGTTTTCTCATTTTTTCTCCCTATAGTTTGAAGATGTTTTCTTTGTTTATTCCGTCAAAGGCGTTTCTTGTGTCAAGGATAGCCTTGGAATTTTCCGCAATTTCCTTTAAATTAAATGCAGAGTGGTTGGTTATCATAATAGCAAGGTCAAACAATTCAAGGTTTTCAGGCTTTAACTCAACTGAAGAGTACATTTCCCCTTCAAAGTATAGTTTTGAGTGGAATGGGTCTGAATAATTTACTATTGCATTGTACGAGTTTAAAAGTTTTATTATGTCAAATGCCGGAGATTCTCTTAAATCGCTTACATCTTTTTTGTATGTTACCCCTAAAATAAGGATTTTTGCCCTGTTTAATGGTTTACCGAAATTGTTCAGTATCCTTATTGTTTTCTCAACCACAAACCTTGGCATATTTGCGTTTATGTCTGCAGCGAGTTCAATAAACCTGTTGTAAAAGCCGACTGTTTTCCCCTTCCATAATAGGTATTCAGGGTCTAATGGTATGCAATGGCCACCAATCCCCGGGCCAGGGTAAAACGGCATAAAACCATAGGGTTTTGTTGATGCAGCCTTTATTACATTCCATATATTTATTCCCATTCTGTCGCACATTAAGGTTAATTCGTTTACAAGGGCAATGTTCACAGCCCTGAATGTGTTTTCAAGCAATTTGGCCATCTCTGCCTCTTCAAGTGTGTCAACCTTTACAATTTTTTCAATTATTTTCTGGTAAAGAGTTGAGGCAGCTTTAAGGCAGTTTTCAGAGTATCCCCCTAAAATCTTTGGGGTGTTTTCTATTGAATAGTGTTTGTTTCCAGGGTCAACCCTTTCTGGGGAAAATGCAACAAATATCTCTTCCCCTGCCTTCATCCCCTTTTTTGTCAATTCTTCAACTATAAATTCCCTTGTTGTGCCTGGATAGGTTGTTGATTCAAGCACAATTAAAAATGGCTTTTGTTTTAAGTTTTTCAATATATTTTCAACTGCATGCTTAATGTATGATAAATCTGGGTTTTTTGATTTAGAAAGAGGCGTGGGTACAGTTATGCTTACCGCATCAAGTTTGGAGATTGCAGAGTAATTGGTTGAAACCTTGAATTGCCCGTTTGAAATGTATTTTTTTATGTCATCAGATGAAACATCCTGCACATAAGATATACCGTCGTTAAGCATTTCAACCTTAACTTCACTTATGTCAATCCCGTAAACCTTAAAGCCTTTTTTCAAGAAGGCAAGGGCAAGGGGAAGCCCAACATAACCCAACCCTATAACTCCTATTTTTAAACTTTTGTCTTCAATTTTTTTTAGAAATTCGTTTATCATTTTTTATCTCCAAATAATGCAAATTCAATATCTTTTTTTCCCTTGAACCTATTAATTATAACCTGCAAATGCTCAGGCAGGCAATCCTTTTCCCTATTAAGCATGTGGTAAAACTCTTCTCTTGTTATTAAGTTTTCTTCCCTTTTAAAAAAAGAAGATATAAATTCACTCCATTTATTAAGAAGAAATACAGCGGGTTTTAATAAAACTGATAAGAATTTTATAATCCTTGATATTGCAAGGGAAATTGGGGTTGCAAACTTTGAGTACAATGTTTTAGGGATAATTTCTCCGAAAGTTAGCATTATTGGTATTATGAAGAAAATACCTGTGTTTTTATACTCTGGTATATGTTGCAAAATAAACATAGTGCCTGAAAAGGATGCTGTTGCGGCAGAAAGGTTTGTTCCAATAAGGCACACTGTTAGAAAATTTATTGGGTTTTCTTTCAATTTTAGTACCAATTTTGCACTTTTGTTGCCACTTAATGCAAGGTTTAAAAGTTTTCCATTGTCTGAGGAGACTATTGCAATCTCGCTTCCTGAGAAAAAGCCTTCAAAAATAATGGCTATTACGAAAATTATTAACTCAGTCATGGAGTTTTTCCACCTTTAATTTGTGTATAAAATTGTTTTTTATTTCCAGCACCTTAAATCTGAACTTATTATCTGAAATCTCTTCCCCTTCTTCTGGCAACCTTCCAAAAAGGTTAAAAACATAGCCGTTTATTGTTTTAAACCTGTTTTGATTTAGCCTTGTGTCAAAGTGGTATTCAAAAAGTGAAACAGGCATTTCACCGTTTATAGTATTTTCTTCATACAGATAGTTTTTTATCCCTGTATATGTAAAGTAATTGATTAAATTTTTTCTTGTAATTACTCCTGATATGCTTCCTGACTCATCAATTGTTAGAATATTTGTTTTTTCCTTTTGCATAATTTCAATAGCCCTTGAAAGGGGTATTATTTCAGGTAAAGGGTGGCCTTTTAACAATGATTTGTCATTAATTTTATTTATGGGGGTTGCTGCAAAAAGGCATGGGGTTGAGGCTGCTTTAAATATATTTTCATAGAAAAATGCCTCAGTGTCGTCAATTGCCTTTTCTTTTCTTGCTATGTGTATTACATTCAGGAAAAGTATTTGTTCTTCACCATTATTTTTAAAAAACCTTTTTAGAGGGATTAAAAGGGTTGAAAGTGGATAGACCACAAAAACAGATTTTTTTAAAAATGAGACAGGTTTTTTCAGGGCAATCATTTTGGGGGTAATCTCTCCCCCTAAAAGCAGTATTATTGTTGCGCTTAACACAAATGCTGTTGAAATTATTGGATTAGGTTGAGGAAAAAGAGAGTATTTAAGTTTAGCGAAAAGTGAAGAAGTTAATATATTCACAGTTTCATTGCCAATTAAAATTGTGGCAAGTATAAGGTTTTTATAGTTATAAAGTTTTACTATAAGTTTTGAAGAGAGGTCTTGTTCTTCATTTAATTTTAAAATTTTCCAGGGTGTAAGGGAGAAGAAAGCAGGTTCTGTTCCTGAAAAGAGAAATGAAAAGAACAAAAGAATAATTACTTTAACAAGAAAAACTTCCATATTCAAATTTTATCATAGAAGGGGGGATAAATCCCCCCCCATTTAAATTAGTGTAAAGGCTCAAAGTTTGCAAAATCTGCCTTGTTAACTATAATTGCCTCGGTAATCCTCTTTCCGTGGTCTCCCTCTTTAGAGTGAACTGCAATCATGTGAAGCACCTCATCAGGAAGCCCAATCTTTCCTGCCAAAATTGCGCCTGAAAATGGATGCCTTAACAATTTGCCATTTCTGCTTTTTACAAACTTTCCGTCAATTCTTTCATATTCAAGGAGTTTTCCAACATCGTGCAAAAATGCCCCTGAAATAAGCAAATCCATATTTATTGGCATTTTATCTCCATAAACCTCGCTCATTGCCTTTGCCATTGCAATGGAAGTCTTTAAAACACCTTTTATGTGGTCAACCATTTTTACAGGGCAATCTGGAATTAAAAGGGTAAATGGCATTTCATACAAATCCTTTATCTCCCATCCTCCCAACTTCATTGCCTCTTCAAAGCATTTATAGGTCTTTTCTTTTAAATCACTATCCTTTATTTCTTCAATCTCTGGAAAAAGCTTTTTCAACTCCTCTCTCATAAAATCTCCTTCTTACCGTTTTTTTAGCAAATTCATAATATAAATTTTTCATTTTTTGTCAATGCAAATATATATGGTTTCATTTTTTGTTGTGTTTCTTGAGGGTTAGAATTTTTTTAGTCATAATCATATTGGTTAACCATAAAACAATGGTTATTCAAACAAATATTCCCTTATTTTGGTATTTACCTTTTCAACTGCCTTTTTAGAAAACCTGTGGCCTTCGTCTTCAAAGATTTCAAATCCAGATTCTGGTTTTAAGTTTTCAAGGGCTTTTCTATGGTCTAAAACCTCATCTTTTTTCCCTAAAAAAACAACTCCTTTAAAATTAAATGGATAATTGATTTTGAATCTTTCATAATCTTTGATTACTTCTTCTGTCATATTGATTTTTTCTTGTGTGTAATAGTTTTCGTAAACTCCCGGTTTGAAATGAATTTCAGGGGTTAAAAGAGGGTTTATTAGAAAGATTGCTTCTGCTTTTTTATAAAGGTCATAGTATTTCATTGCATACCAACCGCCTGTTGATTTGCCAACAATCACATCAATTTTATTTTCCTCAATAATTTCTTTCATTCTTTTCAAAGTTCCTTCAAGATCTGTATAATCAAATGTTGGAGTTATATAATCTATTCCTGTGTCATTGTAAAATGGCTTACCTATGGACGCAAATCCGTGTAACACTAAAACCTTTTCTTTATCCATCTATCCTCCTTAATAAATATTTTTTTATTTCATGTGCCATGTATATTGTAACAAGTTATAGCTTTTAGTTTTAGAGTATAAATCCTGTAAACGAATGGTGGTGTTCGCTGGATTTTTTTTGTGGAAAAATTTTTGTAAAAAAAATCCCCCTTTGAAAAGGGGGAAAATAAATTTATGGGAAATAAAATTATTTCAGGTGTCTGTCGGTGGGGCCTGTGTAACCGTGGTCGGTTGGGTGGATTTTGCGCATTGGTTTCATCTTTGTCTGTTCTTCGTATATGTGTGCAACAAGGCCTGGTATCCTTGCCATTATAAAGAATGCGTTTGCAAGTTGATGGGGGAAGTCTAATTCGCAGAGTATTCCGGCAATTGCACCGTCAACATTTATTGGGAGGTGTTTGCCAAGGGTTTGTTCCATTGCCTTTTCTGTTTCTTTTAAGATTTTTATGTAATCCCCTGCAACCTCTGCCTTTTCCGCCTCTTCAAGCAATTTTTTTGTTCTCGGGTCATTTGTGTGAACTCTGTGGCCAAATCCAAAAATCTTTTGTTTTTTCTCCTTTTTCTCTTTTACAATTTCTTTTACCGCATCTTCTATTTTTATTCCTTTTTCTTCTGCGTACTTTTTAACCTCTTTTAAGTAAATCATACAGTTTTCAATTGCTCCGCCGTGAAATTTGTTTATTGCTAAAATTCCCGCTGCTATTGCTGCATTTAGCGGTGCGCCTGTTGATGCAACTGTTCTTGCGGCAAGGGTGGAGGGTGGGGTTGCCCCGTGGTCAACTGATGATACAAGCATTGTTTCCATAAGTTTTGCAACCTTTTCGTCTGGCAATTCCCCTTTGATTGCAAGATAAACAACAGCAGGGTAGGAGTATTTCCCCATTAAATAGTCAATTGGATAGCCCCTTAACTGAATTTTGTTAGGTTCAATCTTTGTAATCTCAGTATCCCAGTGTAATTCACTCATTTTTCTTCTCCTTGTTTTTATTTAATTCGTAAAGTTTTGCATACTTTAAAAATGTGTAATTGGTTTCTATCTTTGCAAGAATAAACCCCGCACTTCCCTTTAAAAACTTTCCGTCAAGTATGTATTTTTTCAAAAATGTGAAGAATATTTTTAAGTTTAAATCTAAAAGGTTTGTTTTTTTGCCTCTATCAAATTTATCATAGGCTTTAAGGTAAGCATAGTTATTCAGTTTTTCAACTGCAAATTCAATTGAAGGATAGGGGTAATGGTCTATGAATTTATTTATCCTTTTAACCTTGCCATTAATTTTTATGTTTTCGTGAACTCTCCCGCCTTCCCACTTGCCGTAATCTTTGTGGTATAGCCTTATCTTTTTTTCGCAGTTAAACCTGTTGTTTTTAAACGGTTTTCCTAAAAAGTAAAGGTTTCTTAAGAATTCAAATCCCCTTATGTTTTCATCAAATCCATTTTCTTTTAGTTTTTTTATCTCTTTTATCAGCGGTTTTGAAAGCCTTTCGTCAGCATCTAAAACAAGAAGCCAGTTGTTTTCTGTAACTTTGTGGCAGAAGTTTCTCTGCTCAACATAGCCAGGCCATTCATTAAAAATAAACTTTGCCCCTGCCTTTTTTGCCAATTCTTCTGTTTTATCTGTGCTTCCTGAGTCAACGACAACAACCTCATCGCAAACCTCAAAAAGGTTTTTTACTGCGTCAAATATGTGCTTTTCTTCGTTTCTCGTGATAATTACACCGCTTATTTTCATAGTTAAAACTTCAGTGTTTTTATGTTAATTCCCGCCTGTTGCATTCTTAAAAGCGTTCCTGCAACATTGCTTAATATGAGTAATTTTAAGTTTTCCCTTCCCATTAGCTGTGCGTCTGACGGGGGAAGGAATAAAAACTCGCTCTTATCAACAGAAGGCTTAAAGTTAAAGTTAGCGTTGAAGGTGTAAGACTGGTTTAATGCATTTGAAAAGCTTAATTGAATGTAAGATAAAATTCCGTTGCCGTATCCTATTGATGCGTCTCCCCTGCCGCTTACATTTGCCGCAGTGCCTTCCACATACATTGATGCAGGTTGTTTTCCATTTCCGTAAAAGAAAGTTATTGTTGAGTCTATATTTTGCTCATCGTTTGAGTATTCAATCCTTAAAGGCAGATAGTCTTTTGCCCTGATAAAAAACACAACCTTTCCTTTTTTGTAAAAGGTTAATAACTCTTTTAATTTTATTACATTAGACCTTTTGTTTCTCCTTGCACCCTCTTTTGGAGGCGGGGTAAATGCAGTTACTTTGTAACACTTATCTCCACCTAAAACAATGTTGCTTTGCATTTGAAAATTCCACCTGCCAGAGGAGAAGTTGTCCTTCAATAGGTTTATTTTTTTTATAAAGTACGACTTAAAGTTGTTCAAATTGCTTGTGTTTGAATCTGAGATTGAATATGCGTTAAAGTCTTCAGAGTAGGTTATTGTTTTTGTTGGGGTAACACAGTAAACAACATTGCCAAAGTCTCCCTGAAGGTTGAATTTGCAAACTCCAGATGGTTGAAGCACTCCGTCAAAGTTAAATGCAAAGGATAAATCCCCCTGCACATACTTTAACCTTCTTGAAACGCTTGAATAGGGCACTGTTATTGACATTTCCCCTGAAAGTTCAAGTGATTTAAATTTGTAGTAGTTATTAGGAAACCAGTTTTTTGCAACAGATTTGAACATTTTATTTAGTATTAGACGGGGGGTATCCGATGTGAAGCCTGAAACAGGTAAGAGTATAACTATCAAAATTAAAAGAATTTTTCTCATATTCACCTCGCAACAGATTATAACATAAAAAAGGGAAACGCTTTTTCCCGTTTCCCTTTTAAAGACGAATTTTTTTTGACTTTTTATGCGAGATTCATCCCTGTTTTTATTGCTTCAATATTCAATGGAATTAAATGGTGATGCCTTTCCGGTAAAACCTTTTCAAGCGCCTTTTCAACAGTATCAGTTTTAACTATTGGTTTGTGTTTTAGATATGTGCCTAAAAGTATCATTCCCATTACCTTGTTGTTTTTAAGTTTAATCGCTTCGTCAAATGCCTTTATTCCAATTACTTTAATGTCTTTTCTATCTGACTTTATGTTTATTGTTGTTGAGTCGTAAATTAAAATTCCCCCCTCTTTTACCTTTGGCTCAAATTTTTCAAAGGAAGGCCTGTTTAAAACAATTGCTGTGTCAAATTTTGCAAGAATTGGGGATGATATAGGCTCATCTGAAACAGAGACAATGCAGTTTGCAGTGCCGCCTCTCATTTCAGGGCCATAGGATGGCATCCAGCATACCTCTTTCCCTTCAAGCATTCCTGAGTATGCTATGATTTGCCCCAAGGATAAAACTCCCTGTCCGCCGAAGCCTGCAAATACTATTTCTTCAGTCATAATTTCTCCTTACTTTATACCTGTTTCATCTTTGAAGACGCCTAATGGATACTGTTTTAATAAAACATCGTCAATCCATTTGTTTGCCTCAACAGGGGTCATCTTCCAGTTTGTATTGCAGTTTGAGACAACTTCAATAAATGATGTGCCCTTTTTCAACTCCTGGGCTTTAAATGCCTTCATTATTGCCTTTTTTGTTTTTCTCACTCTTCCCGGGTTGTTTACTGCAAGCCTTTCAACATAAACAGTGCCGGGAAGCAGTGCAACTATCTCACTCATATTTATTGGCATTCCATCCATTGAATAGTCTCTTCCCTCAGGTGAGGTTGAGGTTTTCTGGCCTTCAATTGTTGTTGGTGCCATCTGCCCACCTGTCATTCCGTAAATTGCATTGTTTATAAAGATTATGGTTATGTTTTCCCCTCTGCTGCAAGCGTGTATTGTTTCCGCAGTGCCTATTGCGGCCAAATCTCCGTCTCCCTGATAGG
Organism: Thermotomaculum hydrothermale; assembly: GCF_016592575.1. Taxonomy (NCBI): domain Bacteria; kingdom Pseudomonadati; phylum Acidobacteriota; class Holophagae; order Thermotomaculales; family Thermotomaculaceae; genus Thermotomaculum; species Thermotomaculum hydrothermale. The sequence goes on from NZ_AP017470.1 coordinate 572,075, forward strand.
TAAACACATAGTGGTTGGGAAGCATTCTCTTTATCCCTGTTGCAACAGCGCATGCCCTTCCGTGTGCAGCCTGCTGCATGTCAACATTCATGTAATAGTATGCAAAAACAGAGCATCCAACAGGTGCAATCCCTATTGTTTTGTCCTGAATTCCCAATTCCATTACAGTCTCCATTGTTAGCCTGTGAACGACTCCGTGCCCACAACCAGGGCAGTAATGGGTTTTAACCTTTTTAAGCCCTTCGGTTCTCTCAAATACCTTTTCCATATTTTCAGTTGATACATTTATTCCCATTTTAGTCTCCCTTTATCCCGATTTTTTCGCAGAATGGCAATATGTTTTCAACTATTTCTTCAGGTGAATATATCATTCCTCCCATTCTGCCGTAAAATCCAACCTCTTTTTTACCGTTTACTCCCAATTTCACATCTTCAACCATCTGGCCTGAATTTAACTCGGTTACAAAGAAGCCTTTAACTCTATCATTTGATGCTAATTCACTTAAAATTTTGTATGGGTAAGGCCAGAGGGTGATAGGTTTGATTAGTCCCACCTTGTAGCCTTTTTTTCTTAAAAGTTGCATAGATTTTGTAGCTATCCTTGCAGATAAGCCGTAAGCAACGAGGATTAATTCAGCGTCTTCTATGTTGTAAGCGTCGTATCTTACTTCGTTTTCTTCAATTTCTCTGTACTTTGCCTGTAATCTTAAATTTACCTGCTCCATTTCTTCAGGTTTAATCCAGAGTGATGTAATAAAGTTTGTATCCCTGTCCGGGGTTTTACCCCTTGTTGCCCATGATATATCCCTTTCTGGTTCAGTATAAGGGTTAAATTTTACCTTTTCCATCATCTGCCCTAATGCCCCATCCATTAAAATCATTGACGGGTTTCTATACTTCCACGCTAAATCAAATGCAAGATAGGTTAGGTCTGCTATTTCCTGCACTGATGAAGGTGCAAGAACAATTAGCCTGTAATCGCCGTGTCCCCCTCCCTTTGTTGCCTGAAAGTAGTCCCCCTGAGATGGCTGAATTGTGCCAAGCCCTGGCCCCCCTCTATTAACATTAACAATTACGCAGGGTAATTCAGCGCCTGCAATGTATGAAATACCTTCCGTCATTAAGGATATTCCCGGTGAAGATGATGAAGTCATCACCTTAAATCCTGCCCCTGCGGCGCCGTAAAGCATATTTATTGCTGCAACCTCGCTTTCAGCCTGAAGAAATACCCTTCCCTTTTTTCTCATGTGAATTGACATATACTCTCCCACTTCTGATTGGGGAGTGATAGGGTAGGCAAAGTATCCCTCGCAATTTGCCCTTATTGCCGCTTCTGCAAGGGCATAGTTTCCCTTCATCAATTGATAATCGCTCATATTTGCTCCTAACCTGTTTTTTCTTTTTTCATTCTGTAAACGGTTATTACCACATCAGGGCAAACCATTGCACAACTCTGGCAGGCAGTGCATGTATCCTGTTTCATTTCAGAATAGTGGAAACCGCTTGAATTTATCTCTTTTGAAAATCCAAGAGTATTTGTTGGGCAATTTGCAATGCATAGCCCGCAACCTTTGCAATTTTCAGTATCAATAACTACCATTCCTTTTTGTCTGGCCATTATTACCTCCTTAGATAATCTTTATTTTAAAGTAAAAATTATTTTTTACAAGGGAAATTTATACTTTTTTGTAAAGATTTTTGAGATTTAAAATTATTTCAAGTAAGATTTTTATAATTAAAGCTTTTCTAAAATCTCTTTTTTCTTCTGCTTGTATTCTTCTTCAGTAATTAAACCTTCCTGGTATAGTTTCTTTAGTTTTCTCAATTTTTCAATTATTTCATCATCATTTTGATTGCTGTTTTGAGTATTGCTCTGAGTGTTAATTTGTTCAGAGATTTGATTCTGGTTTTCCTCAACAGATTCGCTTTCCTTTAAATAAATCAGATAATCCCTTTCAGTTTGTTCTGTCAATTTAACCTTATTTATTGCATCTTTATAGGTTGAGTAATCTTTTATAGTGTATGCTTTTTCAAAATAATCTATTGCTTTTTGATAGTCCCCTAAAAGGTAATAACAAACTCCAACATTATAGTATGCTCTGGATATGTATTTTGAGGAAGAGTTTGCATTTTTCATGCATTCAAGAACATTGAGTGATTTTTCAAGTGCATTTTTATAATCTTTTGCCTTTATGTAATAATACGCCTGTTTCATTCCGCATTTGTCGTTATTGTAAAACACAAATGAAAGGGACTGCTCCCAGGGGAAAAAGAGTTTTGTAAGCCCATCCATGGCTTTTTTGTACATTCTTGTTTTTAAAATGTGGTAATCAGGGTACTCTGGTTTTTCGTGATAACTGGAATTTTCAATGTAATCTCTTATCTCGTAAATCTTTGCAGAAAAAATCTTCCCTGTTTGTAAATCAATTGTTTTTATTGAGAACTTTAAGTATCCATCAATCCTTGCTATAAACTTTGTTCTAATCCCTTTTTTAGTTTTATATTCTTCCTTTTTCATTTCCTTTTTATATTCTTCTGTATAAACATTTACCGTAATCAAAGCAGTTGCACCTAAAAGTTTTCCAAGTTTTACTGCGTTTGCTTTGTCAATCCTACCGCTTAAAGATAAGTTTTGCTCTTTAAGGATTTGATAAAGGTGCTCTCTATCAACAACTTCAATGTATCCTGTGTTTACAAAGTATGTTGTTAAGTAATCTGCAAGTTCATTTGAGGTATAGTATCCCTCCGGTATTACAGCTACTCTTTTTAAATGCAATCCAAGTTCAGGAGGATGGGTTATCCTTTTATAGACATGGGGGTTTGTAATCCCTGCATACCATTGGGAATAAAGGTTAATTGCTGTAAATAAAAACAAAATAATACCGAATTTTTTCATTAATGACTCCTTTTGACTCTTTTAAGAAATTATACCCTATAAATAAAAAAAGCGGCCTTAAAAATTAGGCCGCCTATTTTTAAATTTAAAATATTTTTATTGAGTAGTTACCTCGTTTGAAGGTATTGCTATTATATTTGTGTTCCCTTCTGTAAAGGTTAAAGCAAAACCTGTAATATCTCTTTCAGCTGAAACCTTTAAAAATCCCCTTGGTTGAAGGGATGAACCAAAAAGGTTTTCAAGCATATCCACATATTTTTGTTTTCCACTTAATTCCACTGTTCTTGTTGCCTTTTTAAAACCATAGTAATCGTATAGTTCAAAAGTAACTGTATTTGTTCTGTCTGATGTGTTAATAATTGCAATTCCAGTTGATTTTCTGTCAATGTGTTCAATTAAAGGAAAGATAAGCAGTTTTGATGTCTGGTATTTTAAAGGAAGGCTTGTTTCTCCACCGGTTGGAATATATTTAAAGGTGATTATTCCCTTTACATTTTCAGTTTTAGATTCAATTTCAATAAATCCCTGGTCAGGAATTGAAAAATCGAATATATCCGGCACCATTTTTGAGATACCGCCCATTGAAGGCAAGACAAACTCTTTTGTTCCATAATAACTGCCGTTGTTATCGTAAACTGCAAGTTGAACTTTTTCTCCTATTTCTCCTCCGCATCCAAGAGTTAACCTTGATTCCCACAATCCATTTCTTATATCGTAGTGTGCAAGGTAGGAAACATTGCCCTTAATTGCAAGGGTAAATTTTATTGTATCTTTCGCTTCCCCTATTTCTGAGACTGTGATGCCTGTTCTATCCCCATTGTAAGCATTGCTATTTGGGCTGCTTGTAGGAGAAAAAATATCTCCCTGAGTGTAATAATCGCCGGCATCAGCACTCATATTCTGTTCAATTTGTTCCAGTCCATCAGCTTCCATTAGTCTTAAAAGTTTGTGCTCGGTGTATGAGTTGTCGTAGAGGTAGTCATAACCATATTGGTTTAACCTTGCGTCCACATGCCAGATTAACAACCCGTCATTTGGATAGGTTACATCGTTTTCTATTCTTTTCCTGTATTGAATCATATAAAACTCGCCAAAGGGAGAGTTTTCAGAATAATTTGGCATAACAAGGACAACATCCGGGTTTTCTTCTGATGGATTTAAGGTGATCTCCTGGTCGCCTTCAACAATGATTGTTGGCTCAATCCAGTCAAGCACATACTTTGAGAAACAGTTGTGGTCTCCCCAGTTGTGATCCATCATATCGAGCCCGCCAACACCACCTTTTGGACCAACAGAGTCATCGTAATCATAATAATCTGGCAATCCTAAAGCATGGCCTGTTTCATGAATTAAAACATGTGGAGTATACTCAATATCTGTAGCGTTAGGGTCGTAAGGATCAGGGTAATAATAGTTTTCCCACTGCCAGGAATATCCGCCTAAACTAACCCCGTCAACTTTGAAATCTGTATCCTGAAAGGTAGTCATATATCCCCACCAGAAATCAGACCAGCCTTCATGGGGTCCTGCCCAGATTATTGCAAAGTAGTCTATTTTCCCATCTCCGTCATTGTCATACTTTGAAAAGTCAACACCCTGCTCATCATAATACTGGAAAACTTCTTTTATAAAGTTCTCCCTTCCTGTATTATTTTTTTGAATCTGGTCTCTATTGTAAGGTGCCTGATACCATCCTAAAACATCACCTTGAAGGTTAAGTTTTCCATAAGAAGCCCTGTTGTAATAGTTGTGTAAACTTTCATATGGGTATTCATCAGGGTTTCCATTTCCAAAAACCTTATTTCTCACCGTGTCAATGTCTGTGTAATGAGGATAATCCTGAAATTCCACGCATATAATTAAAACATTAACATCTCCTGTGGTTGGCATATTTCTCCAGCCTAAAGGTGGGGTTTTCAGGTTTTTTAATTTATCTGTTTCTCCTTTTGCCTTATACACTGCTTTAAGCAACTTATAGTGAAGATAGGCTCCTGCACCCTCAGGCATTTTGTAATTTCCGTACGATTTTGCCCTTTGAATTCTTTCAGCTAATGTTCCATCTTTTTTGTATTTTTGTATCATTTCTCTTGTTGGCGGTTCAAGTGCCCATAGTGATGGAATAAAAAGAATTGTTGCCAGAAAAAGTGAAAAAACTTTTTTAAGCCTCATTAAAAATCCTCCTTAAATAAATTAAGCTTCTATTTTAAATTATTAGGATATTTGTTCAATAAGAATTTTTATATTTTTGTTAAAATTTATTTATGAGAGTTAAGGGAATAAAAATGGAAGAAATTTTGTCTGTCAGTATTGATAAGTTTTTAGAGGAGAACTTCTTTTTTGATTTTGGGGATCCTGTTGTTGCTGAAAAAACAAACTCAATTATAAATGGATGCAAAAACGAAAGAGAAAAGGCTGTTAAGCTTTTTAATTTTGTTAGAGATGAGATAACTTACACAATGTACACAGGTTTTTTCCCTGAAAAAAACTATAAGGCAAGCGTTATTTTAAAACGAAGAAAGGGTTTTTGCATTCAAAAGGCTATACTCCTTGTTGCAATGTTAAGGTGTGCTGGCATCCCTTCTGCAATTGCTTTTGCTGATATTGTAAATTACAAAATTCCTGAAGATGCACTTGAGTTTCTTGGAACAAATTACTTTTCATACCATGGATTTGTTGTTTTAAATTTAAATGGAAAATGGATTAAAGTAACTCCAACTTTTGATAAAAATACCTGTTTAAAGGCAGGGTATCCTATTCTTGATTTTGATGGGGAGAATGATGTTATTTTCCCTGAATATCTTGAAAATGGGGAAAAGTTTATTGAATACAAAAAACATCACGGAATATACTTTGAAGTGCCGTTTCAGGAAATTATTGAAAGCTGGAAAGAGATTTACGGTGAAGAAAGGCTGAATTTGTGGATAAAAGAATCAGAAAAATTTTAATTTAATTAAAATTGTCATCCTCCAATATAGTAAAATTATAGAAAAGTTATTTTAAAAAATAAGGATGGTTTTATGAGTACAGTTTTAATTATTTTTTGTCTGGTTATTCTTTTTTACCTGATTTTTATCTATAACAAAATTATTTATTTCAAAAACCTTGCAAAGCAGGCTGAGGCTGATATTGATGTTTTTTTAAAGAAAAGGCACGATTTACTTGGGAAATTAATTGATGTTGTTAAGGGGTATTCTGATTTTGAAAAATCAACCCTTAAAAGAATTGTTGAGGTAAGAAACCTTGCATTTAAGCAGAATGTTAAAAATGCTGGAGAGTTAGAGGGAGAAATTAGAGAGGGTATAAAATCCCTGTTTGCCCTCGTTGAAAACTATCCTGATTTAAAGGCAAATGAGAACTATCTTGAATTGCAAAAGGAAATTACAGACATTGAAGAGGATTTGCAAAAGGCAAGAAGGTTTTATAACGGTGTTGTTCAGTCTTACAACACCTTTATTGAGAAGTTTCCAAATATAATTGTTGCAAAGGTTTTTAATTTAAAACCGCTTAAATACTTTGATTTTAAGGAGGCTTAATATGAAGCATCTTTTTTCAGTTTTGCTTTTATGTTTTTTAGCATTATCTCTCTTTGCCTCTGAAGAGATTCTTGATTATCAAAGTGATATTACAATTGGGAGAGATAATACACTTTTAGTTATAGAGAGTATAACGGTAAGGGCAGAGGGGAAAAAGATAAAGAGGGGTATTTACAGAGAGTTTCCCACTGATTATGTGGATAGCATGGGAAGAAGGGTAAAGGTTAGATTTAAGGTTGAGTCTGTTGAGAGAAATGGAGAAAGAATTAATTACTGGGTTGAGAGAAGGGTAAACGGTTACAGGGTTTATATGGGTTCAAAAAATTATTACCTTAAACCAGGGGTTTATACCTTTAGATTAACCTATATTACAGACAGACAGATTGGCTTTTTTAAAGACCACGATGAATTGTACTGGAATGTTACAGGGCAGGGCTGGATTTTCCCTATAAAACAGGTTACTGCTTATGTTTCTTTGCCTGAGGGGTGCAAAACTGATGATTTTTTAAAGTGGACTGCTTATACAGGTTATAGAGGTTCAAGGGAAAAGTCTTTTAAGGCTTATTTTGACACAATGGGAAGGCTTGTTTTTGAAAGCACAAGGCCTTTGTCTTCCAATGAGGGAATGACGATTGTTGTTGCATTTAGAAAGGGGATTGTTCACGAACCTTCAGCTAAAGAAAAGATGATGTTTATTTTAGAGGATAATAAAAATATTTTAGGTGGGTTAATAGGGTTGCTTATAGTTTTGCTTTATTATTTAATTGTATGGTTTTATGTTGGAAGAGACCCTGAAAAAGGGCCAATTGTTCCTCAATTTGAACCACCTGATAATCTCTCCCCGGCACAGGTTTGTTATATAGCACACATGGGTTATTCAATAAAATGTTTACTTGCTGCTTTGGTTAATATGGCAATAAAGGGTGTGTTAAAAATTAAAGAAGAGGATAATATTTTTGCTTTGAAAAGAAAATCCACCGATACTTCAAACCTCTCGCCTGAAGAGTTAAAACTTTTTGGAAGCTGGCTGGCTATAGGTGGCTATTTTAAGTTTAAACAGTCAAACTACGCTGAAATTCAAGACGGAATTAAGGGTTTTAAAAAGATTTTAAAAAACACGCTTGAGGGGACTTATTTTCATTCAAACTCTAAATTTTTAATTCCAGGGATTATTCTTTCCTTATTTACACTCTTTGTTATTGCTATTTATTCAAGGATTCCTCCGGTTGCCGGTTTTATTCTTTTCTGGCTTTCATTCTGGACATTTGGAGTTGTGGCTATCTGGAGCCAATTTATCAGTAGCTTAAAATCAAGAACTTCTATTGTAAATATTATAGGGTTAGGCTTAGTTTCCATTCTTTTTACATTAGGTGAATTTGGTGGATTTTTTATGCTTACAAAAGCAGCATCTGTTGAGGCAGGATTTATTGTTGTGGCTTTAGCAATTGTCAACATACTTTTCTTTTACCTGATTAAAGCACCAACCAGATACGGCAGAAGGGTAATGGATAAAATTGAAGGATTAAAACTATATCTCTCAATGGCAGAAGACGATTACATTAAGTATAAATTGAAATTCACAAAAGATGTAAATACTTTTAAATGGTTTCTCCCTTATGCCATTGCATTAGGGGTAGAGAAAAAATGGAGTGAAAAGTTTGAAGGGGCAATTGATAAGGCCGCACTTTCTGAACATTTTGAAGGTAGCAGGTTTTATGCAGGTGGATTTTTTGCTACAAACTTTTCTTCAACCTTTGCATCTTCAATGTCTTCCGCAATATCCTCATCTTCAAGTGCTCCTGACTCATCCTCTGGCTTTTCAGGTGGAGGTGGTGCCGGCGGAGGCGGCGGCGGAGGCGGTGGAGGTGGATTTTAAAATTCAGGGAGGGAGAAGGTATTGGGTTAAAGGTAATTAGCGGTTTAGGGTGGGGGTAAATGTTTTAGGGGAAAATTATGAATGATGAATTATGAATTATAGATTGAGGAGTGTTTTTTATTTTAAAGTTATTTTTCCTCAATTTAAAATCCATAATCTAAAATCAAGAATTTTTTTAAAATATTTTTGCCGATTTCAATTCTTCTTTTGCTTTCCGTTGACTGAAGTGGTTAATTCTCCTATAATTCAATTTGTTTAAAATTAAATAAAGGAAGAGGTTTGTTATGACAAACGAAAAACAGGTAAACGAATATATTGCTAACAGGCGTAATAATTTAAAGGCATTGGTTGATGCAGGAATCAACCCTTATCCCGTTAAATTTGAGTACGATATTACCCCTGCAGAGATTAAAGAGGTTTTTGAAAAATACGATACAGAGCAACTTGCTGAATTAAACAAAAAGGTTAAAACCTGTGGGAGAATTGTGGCCAAAAGGGTTATGGGCAAGGTTACCTTTATGCATATTTTTGACGAAGGGGTAAAACTCCAGCTATTTTTTGCACAGGACAAAATAGGAAAACCCAGCTATAAACTTTTAAAAAAGATTGAAGTAGGTGATTTTATAGGGGTTGAAGGTGTTTTGTTCAGAACAAAGACAAATGAGTTAACTGTAAATGTTGAAAGCTATACATTTCTTGCGAAAGCGATAAGGCCTCTTCCTGAAAAGTGGCATGGGCTTCAGGACAAGGAATTAAGGTATAGACAGAGATACCTTGATTTGCTTACAAACGAGGAAGTAAGGAAAACTTTTGTTTTAAGAAGCAGGATTATTTCTGAAATCAGAAAATTCTTTGAATCAAGGGGGTACATAGAGGTTGAAACACCAATGATGCAGTTAATTCCAGGTGGTGCCGCCGCAAGACCATTTATTACCCACCACAATGCCCTTGATATTGATTTATATTTGCGAATTGCCCCTGAATTGTACCTTAAAAGGCTGATTATTGGTGGATTTAACAAAGTTTTTGAGATTAACAGGAATTTTAGAAATGAAGGTGTTGATACCCAGCACAACCCTGAATTTACTATGATTGAGTTTTACGAAGCTTATGCTGATTTAAGGGATATGATGAGGATTACAGAGGAGTTGTTTACCACAATTTGTGATAATGTAATAGGTAAAAGAAAGATTAAATACCTTGACCATGAGATAGATTTTTCAACACCTTTCAGGAAAATGACAATGAGAGAGGCTATTGTTGAGTTTGGGAAGGATATAAAGTACGAGGATTTAAACTCCAAAGAAACCCTCTTGCCAATTGCAAAAAGGTTGGAGATAGAAGATGCTGAAAAATTAAATTACGGTAAATTATTGTCTGAAGTTTTTGAGGCAGTGGCAGAGGAAAAGCTTATACAACCAACATTTATAACTGAGTATCCGATTGAGGTTTCCCCCCTGACAAAAACTATTGAGGGAGACGATAGATTTGTTGACAGGTTTGAGTTGTTTATTGCCGGCATGGAACTTGCTAATGCATACAGTGAGTTAAATGACCCTGATGAGCAGTTGAGAAGGTTTAAAATGCAGTTAAAAGAGAGGGAAAAGGGAGACGATGAGGCACAGATGATGGACGAAGATTTCCTCGTTGCAATGGAGCATGGAATGCCGCCAACAGGGGGAGAAGGAATAGGAATTGACAGGCTTGTAATGATTTTTACAAATTCACCTTCAATCAGGGATGTAATTTTATTCCCTTATATGAGGCCTAAAAAAGAGGAAAAGCAAGAAAAATAGGTTAATGAAAGCTGAAACCTTTATTGCTTTAAGGTACCTTAAAGCAAAGAGACATCAAACTTTTATAGGAATAATTACAATTATTTCCGTTCTTGGAATAATTATAGGCACTTTTTCTCTTATTATAGCCCTCTCACTAATGACAGGGTTTCACAACAAAATGAAGGAAAATTTGCTTGATGCAAATTCACACCTGTCTGTGCACAGTCTTAGCGACACAATGGAGATTAAAGAGGCTGAAGAAATTATAAAAAAAGCGTCAAAATTGCACTATTTTAAAGCAGGCTCTTATGCCGTATTGACACAGGGGTTGTTAAGAGGAGGGTTATCCTCAGAATCCAAGCCTGTTGTTGTTAAAGGGGTTCTTTTAAATGAGGAAAAAAAGGTCACTACAATTTTAGATTCAATTAATTTAAAGACCATTCCCTTAAACGGTGTCGTAATAGGCGAGGAGCTTGCAAAGAGGCAGGGATTAACAATAGGGGATAAGGTTACTGTTTTGTTTTTTAAACCAACCCAAACTCCTCTGGGGATTATGCCAAGGATAAGGACTTACACTGTTTCAGGTATTTTTTCAAGTGGTATTTACGAGTATGACAAAAACTGGGTTTTTGTAAATTTGAAGAATCTTCAAAGTGTTTTAAACCTGAAAAACAAAGTTGATTTTGTTCAGTTCAGGTGTTCTTCAATTGATAAAATCGATAAGTTTAAAAGCGAATTGAAAAAGGTGTTAAGTCCTAAATTTTTTATTATTGATTTAAGGGATACAAACAAAAAACTTTTTGCAGCAATTAAGATTGAAAAGATTATAGTATCTTTGATTATAGGTTTAATTGTACTCGTTGCTGCCTTGAATATTACCTCTTCTCTAATTTTGATGGTTATGGAGAAGAGAAAAGACATAGGTATTTTAAAGGCTATGGGCATGAAAAATAAGCAAATAATGAAGATTTTTAAATTTCAGGGAATTGTTATAGGTTTTGTAGGTTCATTTTTGGGGTGTTCATTGGGAGTTATAACAGCATATTTTGGGAATAAATACCAGTTGATAAAACTACCCCCTGATGTTTACGACTTTCTCTCTTTTATTCCCTTTGATGTAAGGTTCACCGATGTTGCGCTGGTTTTTCTTTGTACTGTATTAATAACATATCTTGCAACAATCTATCCTGCTAAAAGAGCTGCAGAGTTAGACCCTGCTAAGGCGGTAAGGTATGAGTAAACTCTTAAAGGTAGATTCTATTTCAAAAAGTTATAAAACAGGAAATAAAGTATTAAAAGTATTGGAAAATATATCCTTTGATTTGAATAAAGGTGAATTTCTGGCAATAACAGGTGTTTCCGGGGTAGGGAAAAGTACTTTGCTTAACCTTGTTGGATTATTAGACAAGCCTGATTCAGGCGAAATTGAATTAGGTAATGTTAAGTATTCTTCATTAACAGAAGACCAGAAAAGCACTTTCAGAAATAAGCATTTAGGATTTGTTTTTCAATTCCACCACCTTTTACCAGAATTCACCGTCATAGAAAATATAGCAATGCCTTTTGTTATAGGAAATGGGGATTTTGATAAAGGATTTAAAAAGGCTGAAATGCTTGCAAAAGCGGTAGGGCTGGGAGAAAGGCTTGAGCACTTTCCTACAATGCTTTCAGGAGGTGAACAGCAAAGGGTTGCTGTTGCAAGGGCAATAGTTAATAATCCGGATTTATTGTTGATGGATGAGCCGACAGGAAACCTTGACCCTAAAACTGGAAAGATGGTAATGGACTATGTTTTCCAATTAAGAAATACTTATAATTTAAGTTGTATTATTGTTACTCATAATATAGAAATAGCCAAAAGATGTGATAAAATCTTTTCTATGGAAACGCTGGAGTGTAATTATGTTTGAAAACTTTACGGACAGGGCACGGAGAGTATTATTCTTTGCCAGAAACAAAGCGGGGCAATTTCAAAACCCCTTTGTTGATTCAGTGCATCTTCTTCACGGTGTTTTAATGGAAGAAGACTCTCTTGTAATGTCCACTTTAAAATACTGCAAAGTAGATACAATTCTTCTTAGAAAAGAAATAGATGTAATGTGTGTAAAATTGGGAAGGTCAGGTTATGGAGGAGAGATCCCTTTAACCGAGACAGTTCAGAATATGCTAAAACAGGCAATAAGAGAGTCTTTTGCCTTTGAAAGCGATAAGGTTGATGTTGAGCATATATTCCTTGCTATATTACATTTTCCTTCATCTTCCGCTGTTACTGTTTTGAGAAATGCGGGACTTAGAAGTGTAATTGAAGCAAGAAATTACCTTACAGACGAGTTAAACAAGGATATTGATTTCTTCTCAGATATTGAAGATGAAGAAGATATAGAGGAAAAGTTCCCAAATCTTTCAAAGTACGGCAAAGATTTAACTTTGCTTGCAAAACAGGGTAAGCTTGATAAGTGTGTTGGAAGGGAAGTAGAGATTCAGAGGATAATTCACATACTTTCAAGAAGAAGGAAAAATAATCCTTTGCTTTTAGGGGATGCTGGTGTTGGGAAAACAGCAATTGTTGAAGGGCTTGCCCAGAGAATTGTTGAAGGAAATATCCCTGATAGCTTAAAAAACAGGTCATTGTTTGCCCTTGACCTTGCAAGCATTGTTGCTGGCACAAAGTATAGGGGACAGTTTGAGGAAAGATTAAGGGATATTATTAAAGAGGCTGTGCAGGAAAAGGCAATTTTATTTATAGATGAATTTCATACAATTGTAGGCGCAGGTTCTGCTGAAGGCTCTCTTGATGCTGCCAATATGCTTAAACCATCTCTCGCCAGAGGGGAATTACAGTGTATAGGTGCTACCACCTATAAAGAATTTTCAAAACATATAGAAAAAGACAAATCTTTAATGAGAAGGTTTCAGGTAGTAAAGGTTGTTCAGCCTGATTTTGAAGAAACTCTGCATATATTAAGAGAGATTAAGGATAGGTATGAGGATTTTCACGGTGTTGAATATACTTATGAAGCATTAAAAAAAGCGGTAAGTCTTTCGGAAAGGTTTATTCCAGGGAGAATGCAGCCTGACAAGTCTATAGATTTAATAGATGAGGCGGGGGCTAAGGTCAAAATAGAATTTTTAAAGAGCCTTGAAGAAAAAGGGATATCAAAAAGCGAGGTTGAAGAGAAACCTAAGGTTGAACCAAAGCATATAGAAGAAGCTGTTGCCAATTGGACAGGAATTCCTGTGTCGTCAATAACAGAAGGAGAAAGGGAGAGGCTGTTAAATTTAAAAGATTACCTTTACTCAAGAATTGTTGGGCAAAACAAGGCAATTGAGATTCTTGTTAAAGCCATAAAAAGAGCAAGGCTTGGGATGTCTTCTCCCAATAGGCCGTCAGGAGTATTTATGTTTTTAGGCCCAACTGGAGTGGGTAAAACCGAGCTTTCAAAGCAGCTTGCTGTTTATCTTTTTAGAAGTGAAAAGTCTCTTATAAGATTTGATATGTCAGAGTTTATGGAAAAGCATTCGGTATCAAGGCTTATAGGCGCCCCTCCCGGTTATGTGGGATATGAAGAGGGTGGTCAGTTAACTGAGGCGGTAAAAAAACAGCCATATTCAGTTATACTTCTTGACGAGATAGAAAAGGCTCACCCAGACTTGATAAATATACTCCTACAGATTTTTGATGACGGAAGAGTTACAGATGCTTTTGGAGAGACAATAGATTTCTCAAATACAATTATAATTATGACATCAAATGTAGGCTCAAGAATTATTCACCATGGGAAACATCCTGGATTTAAAGTGAAAGACGAGAACCTTAAACCAATGGATAAAAAATCTGACATTATGGGGGAGGTTAAAAGATTTTTTACACCAGAGTTTCTGAACAGAATAGACGAAATTATTGTATTCAACCCGTTAGGGAAGGATGATTTAAAGAAGATAGTTTATATACTTATTAACGATTTAAACGAGTTTTTAAGAGAGAAAAAAATTCAGGTTAAACTTACAGAGAAGGCTGTAGACTGGATTGTTGATATTGCTTGCAAAGACTTGAACTACGGAGCAAGGCCTTTGAAAAGAGCTGTTCAGGAATATGTGCAGGATAAATTATCTGATGCAATTATAGAAAACTACAAGAACAGCGAAGGAGAATACACAATAGATGTGCAGAACAATGGAATTATCATAAAGAAAAAGGGGAAGGGTGTGGAGGTTAAATGTTAAAAATCCGAAATTTGGTTATTTTTCTGGTTGTCTTTTGTTCTTTGACAGTAAGGGCTGAGGTTATTGAAAAGATAAAGGTTGTTGGAAATGTTAGGATTTCCACTCAATCTATATTATTCAGGATTCATAGCGAAGAGGGACAGGAGTTAGACCTTGATACAATATCTCAGGATATAAAAAGGCTATGGGATTTAAAGGTTTTTTCAGATATTAAGGTTGATGTTGAAGATGGGAAAAATGGGAAGATAGTTATCTTTGCCGTTAAGGAAAGACCGATAGTTAAAGACTATGAATTTTTAGGCAATCACGCAGTAGGTCCCAATGCCCTTCTTGATAAATTAAAAGAAAAAGGGGTTGTCTTACGAAAAAACAGCCAGCTTGATTATGAAGAGATAGCAAGGATAAAGAAGGCTATAATTGATATATATAAAGAAAAAGGTTATCAATACACAAAAGTTGAGCACGCATACACCTCGGTGGGAAACAATATTATAAATTTGACTTTTACAATTTATGAGGGCTCAAAGGTTCATGTTTATAAGATTGATTTTGAAGGTAATAAAGTTTATTCGGATAGAAAGTTGAAGAAAAAGCTTAAAAAACTTAAAGAGCACTGGATGTTTTCATGGATTTCGGCAACTGATATTTATTCAGAAAAGAAGTACAATGAAGCAATAGAAAATCTGAAAAAGTTTTACTGGAAACATGGTTATAAAGACATATATGTTGGAGAACCAAAAATAGAAGTTAAGGACTTTACCTCTGAAAAGCAAAAAAAGAAGAATAAAGAGAGATTAAAGGAGCACAAAAAGATTAAACAGGATTTAAGAATGTATATAACCATCCCAATTCACGAAGGGAAACAGTACTTTATTGGTAGGGTTTCCTTTGTAGGTAACAAGGTTTTACCTGACACTTATCTTGTAAAAAAATGGGAATTGGAAGAAGGGAAGCCATACAATCTTGATAAAATTAACGAATTTGTAAAAGATATTTCTGAAACATATAACAATTTTGGGTATTTGCAGTTTACAATGGAGAAAATTACAAAAATCAGGGATGGTAACATTGTTGATTTGACTTTTAAAATTAATGAAGGGAAAAGGTTTGTTTTACACAGGCTCGAATTTAAAGGAAACGATGTAACAAGAGATAAGGTGTTAAGAAGAGAATTCCTCATCCCTGAGGGTTCTGTCTTCAGGATTGATGCTTTCAAAAACAGTATGCTTAAAATAAACCAATTGGGATTTTTTGATATAACTCAGCATGAACCACATATTAAATTGGTTCCTGGAGAAAACAAGGTTAATGTTGTTGTAGAGGGGGAAGAAAGTGGTGTTAATGAATTGAATTTTGGTGGTGGTTACAGCGAATTTTCAGGGTTTTTCTTACAGGGTTCATATTCAACGAGAAACTTTTTAGGCAGAGGTGAACAGTTAAGTGTTTCAGCAACAACAGGTGCAAGAATTACTTACTATAATATTATGTTTACCGAACCATGGATATTTGATTATCCCCATTCTTTTACGGTTAATATATTTAATAGTGAGTCTGAATACTATAACTTTTCGAGAAAGGCAAGTGGTTTTAGCTTTAGTTTTGGATTTAGATTAACCACTTTTTTAACTTACTCTATCGGGTATAAGTATGAGTTAGTTGATGTTCCTGGTTCTTCATTACAACAAAACTCAATCTTTAAACCTATTTCAAACAGATTAACATCTTCAATATTCCAGGCACTTACCTACAACACTTTAAACCATCCATTTATGCCTACAGAGGGGCAAAAGTATTCTTTGAGTTTTGAGTATGCAGGCTGGCAGTTAGGTGGAGATAATTTTAAGTATACAATAGGATTAAAAGCGTTAAAGCTGATTCCGGCTTACAAAAAGAGTTTCTTTGATGTGAACATAACCGCGTACTATCAAAAGGGACTTGAGGGTAATGTAATTCCTTATTATGACAGATACTTTATAGGTGGTACAAACACTGTAAGGGGATATGATTACAGAAGAATTGCTCCTGTTGACCCTGATACAAACCAGTTAATTGGTGGTACAAAGATGTTTGTTGCTAACCTTGAATATGTTATACCTGTTGAAAACAGGTTTCAATTTGCAGTTTTCTACGATATGGGAGGTGTCTGGACAGAAGATATGGGCTGGTTTTCTAATGAATACTCACTTAAGCGTTCGTGGGGTTTTGAGGCAAGGTTTAATCTCCCGGTATTTCAAATGCCTATGAGAGTTATTTATGGATTCCCGCTTGATGAGATACCTGGAGTTGAAAAGAAGGGAAATATTGAGTTTACCATAGGGACTATATTTTAAAGTTCTTCTAAATAAATTTAAAAAGGAGAGGTGTTATGAAAAAATTTGGAGTTTTTTGTGCGATTGTATTTGGGATTCTTTTTGCAGGGTCTGTTTTTGCTCAGACAAAGGTAGCTGTTTTAGATGCTGATCAGGTGATTTTAAGATCCCAGAAGGGAAAGGCTTTTCTGAAAGAGTTGGATGCTTTTGCAAAGCAGAAAGATGAACAAATTAAAAAGAAGGTTGCTGAATTCCAGCAGTTGCAGAAAGAGTACAAGGCAAAGGCTCCGTCTCTTTCTGAGGATAAGGCAATGGAAATGCAGAAGAAACTTTCTGATATGCAGATTGAGATTAAGAGAATGCAGGATGATGCAAAGAGAGAATTTCAATTAAAACAGACAAAGGGTTTTGAAAAATTTAGAAAAATCTTGCAGCCTATTGTTGAACAAATTGCAAAAGAAAAGGGAATTGATATTGTTTTTTCAAGGGCTCAGAGCGGTATTGCTTACCACTCTCCCGCTGTTGACATTACACAGGAAGTAATCAAGAGGTTTGATGCTACAAAGTAAAGTTTTCAAACTTTCAGAACTGGCTAAAAAATTTAACCTTGTTTTAAAAGGGGAAGATAAAGAGATAAGGGAAGTGGCTTCTATCGAGAGTGCCACTCCCTTTTCACTTTGTTATATCAGGGATAAATCTTTCCTTGAAAAGGCATTAAACTCAAATGCTGGAGCGATAATTATCCCTGAGGGGATTGACGCAGATTTTAAAAAGCCTGTTTTAATAGCAAAAGACCCTTACCTTGCGTTTATTGAGATTGAAAAATTATTTATTGAGCCACCAAAGATACATTTAGATTTATCAAAAAGTTTTGTTCATCCTGACGCAGAAGTAGGTGAAAATGTTGAAATTGCCCCTTTTTGTTATATAGGTGCAGGAACAAAAATAGGGGACAATGTAAGGCTTTTCCCGGGGGTTAAAATCCTTGATAATGTTGAAATTGGAGACAATACTGTTATCTATTCAAATGTTACTGTTTTTGAAAATTGTAAAGTCGGAAAAAACTGTCAAATAGGAGCAAACACCTCAATCGGAGGGGACGGTTTTGGTTTCCACTTTGCAAATGGAGTGCACAATAAGGTGCCTCAAATAGGGATTGTCAGGATTGAAGATAATGTTGAGATTGGAAGCAATGTTGCAATTGATAGGGCGACCTTTGGAGAAACGGTAATTGGAGAAGGGACAAAGATTGATAACCTTGTCCAGATAGGACACAATGTAAAAATAGGGAAAAACTGTATTTTAGTTGCAATGGTTGGTATTGCCGGAAGTACTGAAATTGGCGATTACACTGTTATAGCAGGGAAAGCAGGTATAACAGGCCACATTAAAATTGGCAAGGGAGTGACAATAGGAGGAGGCTCTGTTGTCTTAAAGTCTGTTAAAGACGGTGAGTTTGTTGTTGGATACCCTGCTATAAATGACAGAGAGTGGAAAAGGTTACAGGCATATATATCCAAACTTCCTGAAATGTATAAAAAATTAAAGAAAATAAAAGAGGAAGATTAGATAAGAGTAAGAGGAGGATGGAGAGAATGGCTATTTTGTTTGAAGAAATAAAAAAAATTCTGCCTCACAGATACCCATTTCTTTTAATTGATAGAGTTTTGGAAGTTGAGGCTGATAAAAAAATTAAAGCAATTAAAAATGTTACAGGTAACGAGCCTTTTTTTCAGGGGCATTTCCCACATCATGCGGTAATGCCAGGTGTTTTAATTGTTGAAGCAATGGCTCAGGCAGGTGCTATTTGCCTTTTAGTTGAGAGAGAGGTAAAAGGCACACTTGTGTTTGCCGGTATTGAAAAGGCAAAATTTAGAAAACCTGTCGTGCCGGGTGATACAATAACATTTGAAGTTGAGGTGTTAAACCTAAAAAAAAGATTTTGCAAATTGCACGGTAAGGCATTTGTTGATGGAACAATGGTTGCCGAAGCAACTTTTTCTTCGGCACTTGCAGAAATGTAAACAGGAGGAATTATGATTCACCCGACCGCAATTGTCGGTAAAAATGTAGAGATAGGGGAAAATGTTGAGATCGGCCCCTTTTGCGTGATCAACGATAATGTAAAAATAGGTGATGGTACAAAGTTGATTTCCCATGTGCAAATTGATTCAAATACTGAAATTGGGAAAAACAATGTTATTTACCCCTTTTGTGTTTTAGGTTACCCTCCACAGGATTTAAAGTACCATGGAGAAGAGACTAAAACTGTAATAGGGGATGAAAATGTTATTCGTGAATACACAACTGTTCACAGAGGCACTGTTACAGGCAGAAGCGAAACAATAGTAGGTTCAAAAAACTTCATAATGGCTTATAGCCATATTGCCCACGACTGTATTGTAGGTGATAACAATATTTTTGTTAACGGTGCAACATTAGGAGGGCATGTTACTGTTGGAAATGGAGTTTATATTGGTGCTTATTCAGGTGTTCACCAGTTTTGCAGAATAGGGGACCATGCTTTTATTGGTGGTTATTCTGTTATTACTCAAGATGCACTTCCTTTTGTTAAAACTGTTGGAAACAGGGCTAAAACTTACGACATAAATGTTATAGGCCTTGAGAGGAAGGGATTTCCAAGGGAAACAATTGATGCATTGAAAAAATCTTATAGAATTCTTGTGAGAAGAGGGCTTAAACTTAAAGAAGCCCTTGAAGAAATTAGAAGGGAATTTCCCCATATTCCTGAGGCTCTTTATTTTGCAGACTTTATTGAGCAAAGCCAGAGAGGTATTTGCAGATAAACTCTTATGAGTTTATTGAAACCGCTTAAAATTGCAAATTTAACGATAGACTTCCCCGCCATACTTGCTCCTATGGCGGGGATTACTCATTCCCCTTTCAGAAATTTAATCCTTTTATATCAAAAACCTGGTTTGTTTTTTTCTGAAATGTTAAGCTCTAAAAGTGTTTTGTACGAAGATTTTTCTCAATCAATATACTTAAGGTGTATTGATAGTGTTAGAGAAAGGCCTATTGCCTATCAGATTTTTGCATCTGATGAAGAATCTGCTTTTCTTGCTGCAAAGAGGCTTAACAAGGAAGAATATATAGACATTATTGATTTTAACCTTTCCTGTCCTGCACCTGAGATTGCTAAAAAGAGAAAGGCTGGAGCTTTTTTGCTTTCCGATTTAGACCTTGCATTTAAAATTTTAAAAGCGGTTAAAAGGGGGTTAACAAAACCTTTTACAGTAAAGGTTAGAATTGGGATGAAAGAGGACAGGGAATTATTAAAAGATTTGATTTCAATGGTTGAAGAGGCGGGGGCAGATGCAATAACTGTTCACCCAAGGCTTGTTAAGCAGAAGTTAAAGGGAAAATCAAAGTGGGAGTATATTGCTTTTGTAAAGGAAATTGCAGGCATTCCTGTTATTGGAAACGGAGATGTTAAAACAAGGGAAGATTTTTTTAGAATGCTTGAAGAAACAGGTTGTGACGGAGTGATGATAGGAAGGGCAGCTGTGCAGAAACCCTGGATTTTCGGGGAAATTTCGGAGAAGGAGTATGAAATTACCCCTGATTTTTTAATAAATCTTTATCAAAGAATGCTTGAATTATACAAAGAATTCTTCCCCCCTGAAAAAGCTTTAGGAAGAATTAAAGAGTTTACCTGGTATTTTTCTAAAAATTTGAAATTTGGCCATCATTTTGCCTCAAAAGTGCAGTCCTCAAAATCTGTTAATGAAATATTAAATTTTTTCAAAGATTACATCAAATCCTGTTTTTAATTGTTACCTTTTTTAAAAAGAATTATCCTATTAAGTGAAAGGAAAGAGAGAGGTTATTATGTTTTCATTGAAAAGGAATTTTAAAACCTTATTGCTTTTAATCCTCTTTTTAGCAGCAAATTTATTGGTTTACACAAATAAAATGCCTCTATACCACGAAGAGCCTCGAAGAACGATAATTGCAAATGAAATGCTGTTAAGGGGAAGTTATATAGTTCCAACCGTTTGTTATGAAACATACTTTAAAAAGCCTCCATTACAAAACTGGATTATCCTTTTTCTCGGGAAAATAACCGGGAAAATAACAAATTTTGATGCAAGGTTACCTTCTGTTCTCTCTTTTCTTTTGACAGGTTTTTTTCTTTTTTTTCTTTTTGATGACAGAAAACAGGGCTTTATTGCTTCACTAATTTTTCTAACAAGCTATGTTACCTTGATTTCGTATGCAAACAAAGCAGAGCCGGATATTCTATTTACCTCATTAATCTTTTTGTCATATTATTTCTGGCAAAAGTCAAAGTCATTAAGTTTTTTTATTATTTCTTCAATCTTTATGGGGCTTGCAATGTTAACAAAAGGAATTTCTCCTATATTTTTCTATCCAGGTTTGGTTTTGTTCTATGCTTTTAAAAGAGATAATTTTAGCAAAAATTTTTTAAAGTTGGTTTTTCACTTTGTTCTTTCTCTAATTTTTCCTATTTTATGGCTATTTTTATTTGCAGAGAAAGCAAATCTAAATTCTCTTCTTTTAGTTTTTTCAAATGAGGTTTCAAGCAGAATGGTTGGTTCTTTTTCATTTGTAGTTTTGCATCTAATAACCTTTCCCTTGAGGGCATTTTTAGCCCTTTTCCCCTGGAGTATAGTGTTTATTTTTATCTTTGACAAAAAGTTGACAAAAGAGTTGAAAGAAAATGAACTTTTTATGACTTCTTTTTTGATTTTTATTACTTCCTTTCTAATTATGACAGTATTTCCAGGGGGAAAGGGAAGATACTTTATGCCAGCCGCACCTTTTTTTGCCATAACTTTATCATTTTTATGCCCTAAAGGGTATCTTTTAAAGGATAGTATTAAGTGGTTTTCAATACTGTTTTTAAGTGCAATTTATTTCATTTTTTCATTTTATGTTATTAAGCATGGGTTTGTTTTCCAGGGAATTGTCCTGATTATTTTAGGTGTTCTGCTTCTATTATTTTTGAGATTTAAGTACTATGTTTTTGATTTCCTCGTTGTTTTTTCAATGTTTCTCTTTCTCTTTTACATCCACGGTTTATATTTGTACAGGGCAAACACAAAAAAGAATTACAAGCAGATTGCTTACCGAATATACACTCTGTTTCCTGATAAGAGATTGCCAGTTGTTGTGGATAACACTTTAAAGCCTGAGTTTGTGTCATTGGCATTGAATTTGGAGAGGATTACAGGGGAGTTTGTATATTCTGAAAATGTAATAAAACCAAATGATTTTTATTTAATAACTTCAAAGGATAAGGTGTGCAAGTGCTGTAAAAAGATATTCCTCTGCAATTGCTCTTCAAATGTGCCCACACTTTATGTTTATCATTGTAAGAAAAGGGAATGAGTAAGATTTTTTTGCATTATTTTTTTTCTTGATTTTCAAGGGCTTTTTCAATATAATTCTCTTTGCGTGTGGCGGTGTAGCTCAGGTGGTTAGAGCATGCGGCTCATATCCGCAGTGTCGGGGGTTCGAGTCCCTCCACCGCCACCATTTTTTTTATGCCTTCATTTGATATTTAATTTCATTTAAAATTTAAAAAGTGAAAAATGTTGAAGCCAAATCTATTTTCTTGATGGTTAATGGTGTAATTTGTGAATAAAAAGTAGAGGTATATTTTATTCTTGCTTGCAGTTGAGAATAAGGGGATTAAATTTATAGATGAATAATTTTATTTTTCTGTTAAGGGGGGTATATGGAAGTAAAAGTGAACAATTGCACTTTAAGGCTTGTAAAAGGTGATATCACTAAAGAGAGGGTGGATGCTATTGTTAACGCTGCAAACAGGCAGTTGTTGCCTGGTGGTGGAGTTTGCGGCGCAATACACAGGGCAGCAGGGGAGGGGCTTGCAAAAGAGTGCAGGGAGATAGGCTTTTGCGACACAGGAGAAGCTGTTATTACAAATGGATACAATCTTCCTACAAACTATGTTATACACACTGTTGGGCCTGTTTATTCTGGAAGGGAAGAGGATGCAAAATATCTTTCAAATTGCTATAAAAACTCTTTAAAGTTGGCTGTGAAAAACAACTTGAAATCAATTGCTTTTCCCTCAATTTCAACAGGCATCTTTGGTTATCCTGTAAGAGAAGCCTCAAATGTGGCTTTAAAGACAATTATTGATTTTTTAAAGGAAAATGGTAAGCCGGAATTGGTTGAAATGGTTTTATTTTCAAACAATGACTTTAATGTTTACAAAGAATCATTGGAGAATTTAATTTCAAAATAGATTTTATTTAATTAAATAGCCAACAATTTGAACTATGTTGTATGCAAGAATTGTTGCAATAACATAGCCAAACAGTCCAACTAAAACAGAAGGAACAACCAACTTTTCCCACTTCTTTGCCATTGCCATTCCGCATGCTGTTGTTGGCCCTCCTATGTTTGCGTTTGAGGCTATGAGAATTTCAGGAAGGGGAATTTTGAAAAGGTATCCTGTGATTAAAATAAAAATCAGGTGAATTAAAATTGTCCCCCCGGCAAATACAAAAAGGTATAGCCCTTTTTGAATAATTGTGTGAATGTTTGCACTTGCCCCAACAACGGTGAAAAACATATACATAAAGAATATTCCTATTTCTTCGCTGCCTCTAATTTTCCCAAAGAATGAAGGAAATGCTGTTGCAAGGATTACCGTAATTACTGTTGAAATTAGAATATGCGGGATTCCCTTTGTAAATGTGCTTAAAAACATTGAAACTGTGGCAATAACTGTTGCAATTGATACAGTATAAACAATGTCAAGGGGATAGATTGCACCATTGTCTTCAATTTCAATCTCTTCAAGGTAATCTCTGTCTTCAAATTTAAAGAATTTTCTAAAAAATTTACTTACTGATATGAAAAATAATCCCATAATGAGGAAAGCCATAACAACATTGTCTGCAGCAACCGCTGCTGCAAGTGTATCTCCCTCAATCTTTAGTAATTCTGAAATAGCCACAAAGTTTATTGTGCCACCTATGTATGTTGCGCTGAAAAGCCCGAGAGGTTTAAGCAATGCTTTTGTGCCGCCTAATGCAAAAAACATTGTTATTGCGCCTATAATTGTTCCAATCCCCCCTAAAATAAAGGCAATTAGAACCTTTCCTGTTTCTTTAAATATTGAAACAAGGTTTGCCTTAAATAGAAACATTGGTATTGCAATAGGTACAATCCAGGAATAGACAAAGTCGTAAACACTGCTTTTTTCAGGAACTATTTTTAGGTTTGCAAGGAGTATCATTGTAAACATTCCTATGACAACCCCTGATATTTGCTTTCCCCACTTTGTCTTTTTTTCTAACACAAAGGCTAAAGCGGAAATTCCAACTGTTATCCCAACAAGGAGAGATTGAGGCAACTTTTTTCCCCTTTAACTTTTATTCGTGATTGTGTTCGTGTTCTTCTTCAGCATTTTCAGATAGAATTTCAACAAATAAATCACTTGTTACAAGTGCTGAAATTACAATTCCTGTTAATGCAGCCTTTTCATCTTTTTTGTAAAATTCTATAAACCTGTCTAATGCCTTTTCCCAGTCCGGGTCATCTGTTTCAAAGTTTTTCTTAATCTCTTCCTTGTTTGCGAAAAGGTTTTGAAGAATGCCGTATGCTGTATCAACAACATATTCCCCTAATTCTTCCAATGTTAATTCTTTTTTTTCTTCATTCATAATTTTCTCCTTTTAAATTTTATACATATATTCTATTAAAAAATATTCTTTTCACAACAAAAAACATTTAAATTAATACCCTGAACAAAAAGGCTGCAACCGAAGTTGAAAGGTTTAATGAGTTTATCTTTCCCTTCATAGGGATTGTAATTACCGTGCTTTTCTTCAATATATCCTTTGAAATCCCCTCTCCCTCACTGCCAAAAATAAAGAGGTTTTTATCTGTTTTTAGGGTAAATTCATTGAGGTTGATGGCGTTTTCTGTGTTTTCCACTGAATAGAGTGAAAACCCATTTCTTCTTAAAAATTCAATATCTTCCCCAATATTTTCAGAAAGGCACACAGGAAGATAACACACAGCACCTGTGGAGGTTTTGAAAACTGCAGGGCTTACCTTTGCCCCAAATTTTTCACCAATTATTAGTGCATCAATTCCCGCACACTCACAAACCCTTATTGCCGCCCCTAAATTGTGGGGGTCGTTGACCCTGTCCAAATAAACCAGATTTATATTTTCTTTATCAGAAATAACACTTTCTAACTTGGCGTATTCAAAGGATTTAAGTTTTGCAATAACACCCTGATGCTCATTTGTTTTTGCAATCTTTGTTAAAATGTTTTTGTCTTTTCTAATTACAGGTATCCCTCTTACCTCAAAGCCTAACTTTTTCCTTGAAAAGTAAATGTACTCAATGTTTTTTTTGTTTGCTTTAACGCATTCTTTTACTGCGTTTACTCCGTAAATTATCATTTTTAAAAATGCTCTAAAAAGAGTTTAACCCTTTTTTCAATTGGAATAACCTGTTCAATCCCTCTTCCTTCAATAAGGGATTCAGTTAACACATCAATTTCAGGGCCTGAATTTTTGCCTGAAACAACAACTCTTAAAGGGTGGAATAGATATTTTCCCTTAAAGCCTTCCTTTTTAACATTGTTTACTGTTTCCCAAAGGTTTTCAATTGTAATTTCTTCAAGTTCGGAGAGTTTTTCTGCAATAACCTTTGATGCTTCAAGTTGTTTTTTATCATTTTCAAACAACTCTAAAATCTCTTTTTCTTCCCACGGCTTGTATTCAAAGAGAAATGAAACTTCATCTGGAATTTCTTTTAAAACAGTTAACCCCTTTTTAACCATATTAATCACTTTAAGAATCCAGTCTTTCTTTTCTGTGTATGCCTTTTCAAGAAACGGGTATTTGTCCAGTACAAATTCCTTTGATAATTCAAGGTATTTGTCATCTGATAACTTTTTAATATGAAGAGAGTTAATCCAGTTTAGTTTATCTGTATCAAAAACAGCAGGGGATTTTGATACCCTCTTTAATGAAAACTTTTCAATTAACTCTTTTAAAGTAAATTCTTCCCTATCTGTGCCGTCATTCCAGCCTAAAAGTGCAAGGTAATTTGTCATTGCTTCAGGCAAATATCCCTCTTTCTTAAATTGAGAAACACTTGTTGCACCGTGTCTTTTGCTTAACTTGCTTCTATCTTTTCCTAAAATAAGGGATACATGGGCAAATTTAGGAGGCTTCCAGCCTAATGCCTCATATAGCATCATCTGTCTCAATGTATTTGGAAGGTGCTCTTCAGCCCTTATTACATGGGAAATTTCCATAAGGTGGTCATCCACAACAACGCAGAAGTTGTAAACAGGCATACCGTTTGAACGGAGAATAACAAAGTCTCCCAAAACACCGCTTTTCCACTCAACCTTTCCCCTTACCAAATCGTAAAGAACATAATCTTTTTCAGGCACCTTAAACCTTATTGTGTATGGAATTCCCTTATCCAATTTTTCTTTAATTTCCTTCTCGCTTAAGCGCAAACACCTTCTGTCATAGTGGGGAGGCCTTTTTTCCTCTTCAGCCTTTTTTCTCATTTCTTCTAACTCTTCATCGGTGCAAAAGCATCTGTAAGCCTTGCCCTCTTCAAGGAGTTGATATGCGTATTTTTTATATAAATCAAGTCTTTCACTCTGCCTGTAAGGGCCGTAATCTCCGCCAATATCCGGTCCTTCATCCCATTGAAGGTTTAACCATCTTAAATCGTTTAAAACCATCTCTTCAGATTCTTTTGTTGAACGCTCTAAGTCTGTATCTTCAACCCTTAAAATAAATTTACCGCCTGTTTTTCTTGCGTAAAGGAAATTGAAAAGTGCAGTCCTTGCGCCCCCTACATGTAAATGCCCTGTTGGGCTTGGCGCAAACCTTACTCTTATTTTATTTTCCATAATTACTCCCTTTTTTTATTTCCTGTAAATTTTAGCATTTTTGAGGGAATTTTAAAAAAAAAAGGCGGGATAAACCCGCCGTTTAATCTCAAGTTTCTTTCAAACTTACGCGTTTGCAGAAGCTTTGTTGATAAGTCTGGTAAGTTTTGATACATACCTTGCTGCAGTGTTTTTGTGAATAATTCCTTTATCAGCCTTTCTCTGAATGAGAGAAACAGCTTCAGGTAAGAATTTTTTTGCTTCTTCAACCTTATTTTCTTCAACCCATCTTCTAATTTTTTTCATAGCAGTTCTAATCTGGGATTTTGCCATTCTATTTCTCATTCTTCTTTTTAAAGCCTGTCTGGCTCTCTTGGCTGCTGATTTTGTGTTTGCCATTAAAACCTCCACATAATTTATCTGTCAGATTGAAAGTTTATTTTATTTTCCATAGATTGTCAACATTTTTAATGTAAAAATCAGTCTTTTCTGTTAAATTAATATTAACGGAGGAGAAATGGATAAAGTTGTAGTAATTGTTGGCCCAACATCAACTGGAAAGTCTGACATTGCTATAAAACTTGCGGAAGAGTTAAATGGGGAAATTGTTAATGCAGATTCAATGCAGGTTTATAGGGGTATGGATATAGGAACGGCAAAACCGACAAGGGAAGACTTTGAAAAAGTTCCCCATCACCTTTTTGACATATGCGATTTAACAGAGAGGTTTTCTGCTGGTGAGTATGCCAAAAGGGCTTCTAAAACTATAAAAGAAATATTATCAAGGGGGAAATTGCCTGTTGTTGTAGGAGGGACAGGGCTTTATACGCAGGCTTTAATATTCGGTTTTTTTGAAGAGGATAATGTGGATAAATCTGCAGAAAAGAGTCTAAAAAAGACAATTTCAATTATGGGCACTGAATACCTCTATTCTTTTCTTGAAAAGATTGACCCTGACTTTGCACAAAGGATAAATCCATCGGATACTCAAAGGATTTTAAGGGGGTTAACTTTTTATTTTTCAACAGGCAGGCCTCTTTCTTCAATGTGGGAGAAAACAAAACCCTTGCTTGATAATGTTGAATTTATAGTTATAGGCTTAAAAGCGGATAGAGAAAAACTGTATGAAGCAATAAATTTGAGGGTGGACAGAATGATAACGGCAGGATTGCTAAATGAGGTTAAAACACTTTACTCTCAATATTCTGATAGAGAACTTCACCCTTTTAAAGCAATAGGTTACAGGGAATTAATCTCTTATATAGAGGGGGAGATAACCCTAACAAAAGCAATCAACGACATTAAGAAAAACACAAGAAGGTTTGCTAAAAGGCAGATGACATGGTTTAAAAATAAGCCTATAAAATGGTTTGAGGTTGACCCGTTAAATAAAAAAATACCTTTTGATGAAATCAAAGATTATATTAAAATTGAATTAGCAAAAAATAAGGAGTAATTATGACAGAAAAATCCATTAATATTCAGGATGATTTTTTAAACAGGGTTAGAAGGGAAAAGCTTTTAATTCACATCTTTCTTGTAAGTGGTAAAAGGTTAATAGGCAAGATTAAATCGTTTGACAAGTTTACAATACTTCTGGTAAACAGGGGAGTAGAGCAATTGGTCTTTAAACATGCTATTCAAACAATTTTAATTGCAGATAAGGAAGGTATGGATGAATCTGGAGATTAAAATTGATTTGTTAAAAAAGGTTTACATCTTTTCCGAGGTTTCAGAAAAGCACCTTAAAGAGATACTTATACATTGTAAAGAAAAAAGAGTGACAAAAGGGGAAATTATAGTCAGTGAAAATGAATTAGGTGATTCAATGTATCTTATACTTGAAGGTGAGGTAAAGGTTAGTTTAATGTCAGAGGAAGGGAAGGAGATTATCCTTTCTACTTTAAGAAAGGGAGACTGTTTTGGGGAGATGAGCCTTCTTGATGGTGAACCTCGTTCTGCAAATGTAATTGCTTTAACCGATACTGAATTGCTTGAGCTTTCAAGGGAGAGTTTTCTTAATGAAATTGTTTCCAATAAACATATTGCAGGTGCTATTTTAAAGGTGTTAAGCATGAGGTTAAGGGAGGCAAATGAAAGAATTTTAGGTTTAATGAGCAAAGATGTTTTTGATAGATTGGCAGAATACTTTCAGAAAGAGGCAAGTGTTAAGGGAAGAGAACTTATAGACGGTAGTGTTGTATTTGAAAGGCTTCCCCAGAGTGAAATTGCTTCAATTGTAGGAAGTTCAAGGGAAACGGTAACAAGGGCTATTAAAGAAATGGTTGATAAAGGGATGATAATTGCTTCAGGGAAGCAGATAATTTTAAAAAAAAACTTTCAAAACCTTTTGATAAAAAGGCATAAGGAAAGATATGGATAATTTTAAAAATAAATTAGAACTTAAACAATTGAAGATTCCTATTTCTATTGAGTATTCACTTGACCAGGATGTTGAAATTTTGCCTGTTTCTTTTTTAAGCATGAGAGGAATGTTTGCTGAAACAACAATAGATTATCCAATAGGGGCAAATGTTGTTGTTCGTTTTTATTTACCTCAATTTGATAAAGTTGTTGAAGCTGTAGGTGAAATTGTTGAAAAGGTTAAGGAAGGAGTGGAAGAAACAGGGAAGTGGAATGTGCCAGGAATTTTTATAAAGTTTAAAGCTATAAACACAGAAGATAGAGAATATCTTGAATCTTTTTTAAAAGAAAATGCTATTTAATTTAATCCTTTAAAACTGCATAAACCTCATTTTTATTTATCTGTTTTTCTTCTTTTCTGCTTTTCCAGAATTTAAAAAAGTTTACAATCCTCTTTCCAATTGGCGGTTTTTTAAGTTTATCCTTGTAAAAATCTTTTGGATATTTTGTAACCAGCACAACCTGATAACATAAAAGCCCCTTGCCCTTTTTAATCCTCTTTACCGGGCGGTTAAAGATGTAAAAATCAGAGATAAAGTCTATTTCATGCTCTCCGTCTTTTAAATTGTAAATGTAAAGTTTGTCTCCTTTTTTATGGATTATTGGGATTTCTTTTCCATCAACTATTAACTTTAAGGGATATTTTACTGTTTTGTTAAACAGAAAAATAAAAGTATTGGTTTTTTTGCACTTTTTATCGTATTTTGAAAGATGAACTTTGCAGGATATTGAAAAAATGGATATTAAAACAAGAATAAAACCTAATTTCCTCATAATTCCTCCTGAAAAGAAAATATCATAACTCGTTTAAATAGTAAATAGAAAGATTAGAAAAGGGGTATTGGATGTTGGATTATGAATTTTAGATTATGGATTATAAATTATGGATTTTAGATTATGGATTCTGAATGCTGGATTGAGGAAGGGATTTTTTAAATAAAAGGATTTTTACCTCAATCCATAATCTATCATTCAAAATTCAAAATCTTTTAAAAAAGGATTTTTACCTCAATCCATAATCTATCATTCAACATTCAAAATCTTTTAAAAAAGGATTTTTACCTCAATCCAACATTCAACATTCAACATCTTTTAATAAAAAAATTTTGTCTCTAAATGTCGCAATTTGTTGCTTTGAAAAGTTGGGGGAGAAGGTGTAAAATCTATAAAAAAGCAGGAGAAAGTTAAATGAAGATTTTATTCTTCAAAAAGGAAATATTAAAAAATAAAAAAGAAGCCGCAGAAGAAAAAACAAAAGGATTATTCAACAAAGTAAGCAAGAAAATAAGAAAAAAAATTGCTTTAGGACTATTATCACTAACACTACTAACATCAATAAACGCAACTGCTAATGATTGGTTTAAGAATTATGTAATTCCTGCTAAAGGTTATGAAACTAAATTTACAGCAATTAATGATGATGTTTTAGATAGTAATTATCAATATGTTATTAGATTTAGAGCTTATGATGATAAAGGAAATGTTCTTGATGAAGTTGGTGAGTATCTTAATTTTGTTAATAAAAAAGAGTATTCATTAACTGATTTATTTCCTTCTATTGATCCTAATAACATAAGTTTAGTAGAAGTTCTTGGTACTAATAAGAACCGTGTTTGGATTACTTATAGTAAAAAAGATGGTGATAATGTTCAAAAAGCTATGGTTTTGGCTCCTGAGTTTTTAAGAACTAAAGTTTATGATATTCATTTTACTAATAATGATTATTGGAATTTCTTATTAAACATTGCTAATTTAGAACCAGGAGCAGTTGTTAAAGCAAAAATATTACCTAATAATGAATTAATCTTTTTTGACGGAACTACTAATGCTTATGGTTTTTTAATGCCTGATTTGAGCGTGATTAGAGGGGCTAGTATTAATATTAAAGACCAAATTTTTGGTTCTGTACCTGAAGATGCTGGTTGGATGGAAATAACTAGTGAGAAAGAATCTAATGATCCTTTTTCTAAACCTGAATCATTAGCTAGTTTAGTAGGTAATACTTTGTTTATGAAACGAAATAGAGAGAGCGGCGGTGCTTTTTCTAATCAAGATGCTTTTGAAGAGTTAATAATACCTCATATTGATGATGATACTAAAAATCCTGATCCTAACAAGAGGTATTGGTGGACTGGTTTGGTTTTGGTTAATCCTAACTCTGAAGATGTTAAGGTAAGGATAGAATATTATAAAGCTAATGGTTTTCACTTAGATGTTAATCCTGAAAAAGAAGGAAGAAATGATTATGAATTAACAATACCTGCAGGAGGAAAAATCGTTGATTTAATCAGCAACTTAGGAATGCCTGAAAACGCTGCTTATGCGAGAGTAATAGCAACTGCTCCAATAATTGGCGGAGAATTGTTTGGCGGAGAACCAAGCGGAAAGAACTGGCCGATAATGGCCGGCGTAAGCTTATTATTACCAGGCAATAAAGGTATTTTTTACAGCGTAGAAGATATGAGGCCTGTACCTCAAGCTTATATAATACCAGTTGCTAAAAGCAAGGAAAACACTGAATGGACTGGCTTAGCATTATTAAACAATCATCTTGTAGATGACGAAGTAATAATTTATTACAACAATGATAAAGGAGAAACCCTTGGAGAGCAAAAGATAAGAATAAATGCGATGAACAAGTATGTAAAAACCTTAGAAGATATGTTAAAAGAAGCTAACTTAAGCGATATAAGAGAAGAAGTAAGTTATTTAAAAATAAAGTCAAAATATGTTAATACTAACAATACTCTTGACAACTTAGGAATTTTAGCCTATGCGCTATACGGTGGTTTGGAAGTAAAGAATAATGAGTTAATACATACTTTTATGATAGGAGAAGATGCTGTAACTACAAGCCCAATTGATTTACATGTTGTTTTAGGTAATAAAACCGTTGGTTTAGATAGTATGAGTGACATTATTAATTCTAATCATTTAATAGTTGAGGATAATGATGAAATATTAGCTCATGTCATAGCAACATTGAAGAATACGAAGTTAGGAGAGATTACTGGTTATGATATTATAGCTTTTGATGATGATTGGAACAGAGTAGGAACTATTGCTGCTTATGTTAGGCTAAGAGATGGTCCTGATTATAATAAGTTCCGTGTTAATAATACAACTCCACAGGATATTGTTGATTCTGATACTTGTCCTTATGGTACTTATAATGTTGGAATAAAGGTTTATACCAGAATTAACGGCGTAGAAAAATGGTGGTATTACCGATTACCAGGAGTTAAAATAACCAGAAACCCAGAGCAAGATTATGATGTTGATTCTTTGAAAGGAGAAGGATGGAGTTATCTAAAGAGTAAGAGTAATTTTGATGAATTTTGTAAGCTTATTAGTCTTGATGATGTTGTTTATATGGATGGTAATCATTATTCCTATGAAACCTTGTATGGTCCTTTCCAGAAGCTATTTGATGGAAAGGAGGAAGCAGGTAATTTTGAAGCTGATCATATAGAAATTATTGATACTCATGGTGGTTTTGAAAACTCAAATGCAGGAGCAATAAAAATTTGGCGTACTGATGGTCATCCTGAATGGTTTTCCACAAGTAGTGAAGCAACAGTGGAGAAGTGGAAAAAGTTTTATGAAGTAGGTAGTTATAATAACAGTAATAAATAAAAGTAAATTATTCGGCAATCTAACATTATTTGTGTCAGTAAGAAAACACTTTTAATTTAAAAGAACCCCTTCCTCAATCCAGCATTCATAATCCATTTATAAACAAAGTCAAGTGGGGAAATAATTTTTTTGTTTCACCTCCTTTCTTGAATTCAGGTTAAAGGTTATATATCTATCGGTTCACCTTTGCTTTTTAGCATTATCAGGGATTCTTCATTCATTTATCCGAGGTCATTGCCTCACTTTGCTTTCCATAAGCCGGTTCCTAAACAAAATTTAGTGCTTATATGCACATGAATTCTGACAGGGTGTCCCGGCTTAAATGGAATCGCCTGATTGAAAGGCGAACCGCTCCCTGCTTTAAGTTGTTATCAATGGTTTCTCACATTTGTTTTCTCCCGTTACAAGCATTGGGTTATACGGCCTTTTATGTATAAGTACCCCGTAGCATATTGCCGCTATTTTTCTTGATAGTGCCACTCTTGCTTTTTTCCAGCCTTTTCTTCTTTTTATGTTTTCATACCATTTTTTTAGCGGTATGGAGTTACAACTTTTTGATCTTAAAACAGCTATTGCCACCTGTGAGAGGTATCCCCTGAGCATTCCGTTTCCCTGTTTGGTTATTCCCTGATTGCCTATTGTTTTGCCTCCGCTTTCTCTTATTTTAGGGCATTGACCGAAGTAGGATATGAGTTTGCGTACGTTTTTAAATCTTTCTATGTTTTTTCCTACCCTTGAGATAAATGCGGCAGAAGTTATTTTCCCCATTCCGGGGACGGTTAATAGCAGATTGTACATTTCTTTAAAGTCGGCATCTTTGTTTATTTGAGAGTGTATTAATTGTTCCGTTTGTTCTATTTGCTTTTCAAGTAGTTTGAATTGTTCAAACATGTGGGATATTTCAAAGTGGAGTATAGGTTGTGTTTCAGATGATATGCTTTTTAGAACAGATTCAATCTTTTTAGCTTTATTGAGTGTTCTTAAAGGTATTTTTATTTCTTTTTCCCTTAATCTTTGCCTTATTCTGTTTATTAGCCTTGTTCTGCTTTTTACAAGGTCAGCACGGTGGGATATGAGTTTGCGTAAACTATGTTCTTTTTCCGACGGGATATATACAGGTTCTGGAAGGATTTCTTTCCATAAGCTTATTGCAAGCCGTTTTGCATCTTCTTTGTCTGTTTTTTTCATTGACTTTGAGATGTAGGCGTTTTTTAAGGTGTTTACCACATATACAGATATTCCTATGGCTTTGAGTATGTTGCAGTATTGAAAGGTTAATGAACTGATTTCAATTGCCGAATAGATTTCGTTTTCTTCAATTAGGCTTTCAAAAAAGGTAATAAATGTTTGCTCTTCAGTGTCAATTTCTTTGCTTTTAACCTTTGTTCCCTGCTCGTTTATAATGTAGATGTAACTTTTTTTAGTGTGCAGGTCAATTCCGCAGTATAATTTCGGTTTTTTTGAGGTACAATGTTTCATGTCAAGCCTCCTTTCTGTAAGGGTTTCTTAGGGCCTATTTTATCAAAAGTGAGGCACAGACCTCGTGAAAGAAATAGTGAGGCATAGACCTCGAAGAATAGGCCCCGGGGGCTTGACTTTGTTTATAGCAACAAAATTTAAAATCTAAAATCTAAAATTCATAATCCAACATCCAGAATTTAAAATTAACTAAATTGTGTCAACTATATCAGGATAAAATACCTAAAACCTTTAAATCTTCTCCCAACTGTACGAAGTTATATTTCTCTCTTCCTTGCTGAAACTTATGCCTATAAGATAGATTTCATTAGCTTCATTTTTGTGTTTTTCAAAGTATTTCTTCTCTTTTATCTGTTCAAGGGGATTTTTGTTGTCCTTCTCTTCCTCTATTACCTTGAATTCAAAGATATAAACCTTGTCTTCTATTTTTATGGTTAAGTCTATTCTTCCCCTGCTTGTTACATCTTCTGCTATCGGTTGTACCCCAAGTGAGTGAAAGTATGTGTATATTACGCTTGCATAGTATCCTTCGTAAGAGGCTATCTCGTTCTTCGTAAAGTTTGTGTATGAGATTGATGAAAAGAGTGTTTTTAAACCAGAGATTATTTTATCAACATTCCCCTCAACAAGGCCTTGATAAACTATGTTTAGCGTTCTTGTATAGGATGGCTGGTTTATTCCTGATAAAAACCTTAAGATTCTCTCGTTCAGGGAGATTTTTACCTCTAAATTCGGATAGCTTAATTTGTAAATTTGCTTTATTCCAAGCATTTTTGTGCCTGTAATTGTAAGATAACCTGTCTGCCATAAAAGTGATTCAATCTCCATTGTGTATACATCAAAACTGCTTAATAATTCGTCTGATGCTTCCACAGTGTCAAGGTTTGGGATATAGTATTTTTCCTTTTTTAATAGCTTCATTAAGAATGTCGGTGTACCTGTTTCAAACCAATAGGGGCGGAATTGAAAACCTTTTGAGATAAAGAGAAGTATATCAAAGGGATTATATACCTTTTCTCCAAGCCAGGAATAGCCGTTGTACCAGAGTTTTACCTGTTCTCTGTCAACATTTTTCAGGTATTCGGAAAAGTATCTTTCTAACTCTTCATCTGTGTAACCACAAAGTGTTGAGTATCGGGGATCAAGGGTTATATCTTCAAGATTGTTGAGTTTGCTAAATAGATTTACCTTGCTGAATTTGGTTACACCTGTAAGAAAAACGAACTTCAGGTATTCATCCAATCCCTTTAGCACTCCATAAAAGTCTGCAAGTGAGTCTCTAATCTTTTCAGCAACCTCTGGCTTTGTAATGTTATCTAAAATAGGCTTATCGTACTCATCTATTAAAATTACCACCCTCTCTCTTTGCGTCTCATACAAATTAAGCACCATTTCCCTTAATGCAAGCCCCGGCTCATCCTTGGATATGGCTAAACCATACCTCTTTGCATGCTCTTCAAGTAATGAAAAGATTACCTTGTATAGTTTTTGTGTGTTATCAATCTCACCGGTACTAAAATCTATCCTTATTACAGGATATCTCTTATCCCAATTCCACTTATCGTGAATGTATAAGCCTTCAAATATCTCCTTGTTCCCCTCAAAAATATTCTTCAATGTGTCAACTGTTAATGTTTTGCCAAACCTTCTTGGACGAGAGAGAAAGTAATAACTTCCCCCCTCAATCAATTCAAGAATTTTATCTGTTTTATCAACATAAACATAATTGCCTTTAATTATCTTTTCCAGACTATTCAATCCAATCGGAAGCTTTTTCATAGCAAAATCCTTAAAAATTCTTTTATTCAATTATACCATAATTCATAATTATTGAGTTTGAGGTTTAAAATGTCTTTTCCTACTTTTTAAAAAGATTTTAAATTTTGTTGCTATAAACAAAGTCAAGCCCCCGGGGCCTATTCTTCGAGGTCTATGCCTCACTATTTCTTTCACGAGGTCTGTGCCTCACTTTTGATAAAATAGGCCCTAAGAAACCCTTACAGAAAGGAGGCTTGACATGAAACATTGTACCTCAAAAAAACCGAAATTATACTGCGGAATTGACCTGCACACTAAAAAAAGTTACATCTACATTATAAACGAGCAGGGAACAAAGGTTAAAAGCAAAGAAATTGACACTGAAGAGCAAACATTTATTACCTTTTTTGAAAGCCTAATTGAAGAAAACGAAATCTATTCGGCAATTGAAATCAGTTCATTAACCTTTCAATACTGCAACATACTCAAAGCCATAGGAATATCTGTATATGTGGTAAACACCTTAAAAAACGCCTACATCTCAAAGTCAATGAAAAAAACAGACAAAGAAGATGCAAAACGGCTTGCAATAAGCTTATGGAAAGAAATCCTTCCAGAACCTGTATATATCCCGTCGGAAAAAGAACATAGTTTACGCAAACTCATATCCCACCGTGCTGACCTTGTAAAAAGCAGAACAAGGCTAATAAACAGAATAAGGCAAAGATTAAGGGAAAAAGAAATAAAAATACCTTTAAGAACACTCAATAAAGCTAAAAAGATTGAATCTGTTCTAAAAAGCATATCATCTGAAACACAACCTATACTCCACTTTGAAATATCCCACATGTTTGAACAATTCAAACTACTTGAAAAGCAAATAGAACAAACGGAACAATTAATACACTCTCAAATAAACAAAGATGCCGACTTTAAAGAAATGTACAATCTGCTATTAACCGTCCCCGGAATGGGGAAAATAACTTCTGCCGCATTTATCTCAAGGGTAGGAAAAAACATAGAAAGATTTAAAAACGTACGCAAACTCATATCCTACTTCGGTCAATGCCCTAAAATAAGAGAAAGCGGAGGCAAAACAATAGGCAATCAGGGAATAACCAAACAGGGAAACGGAATGCTCAGGGGATACCTCTCACAGGTGGCAATAGCTGTTTTAAGATCAAAAAGTTGTAACTCCATACCGCTAAAAAAATGGTATGAAAACATAAAAAGAAGAAAAGGCTGGAAAAAAGCAAGAGTGGCACTATCAAGAAAAATAGCGGCAATATGCTACGGGGTACTTATACATAAAAGGCCGTATAACCCAATGCTTGTAACGGGAGAAAACAAATGTGAGAAACCATTGATAACAACTTAAAGCAGGGAGCGGTTCGCCTTTCAATCAGGCGATTCCATTTAAGCCGGGACACCCTGTCAGAATTCATGTGCATATAAGCACTAAATTTTGTTTAGGAACCGGCTTATGGAAAGCAAAGTGAGGCAATGACCTCGGATAAATGAATGAAGAATCCCTGATAATGCTAAAAAGCAAAGGTGAACCGATAGATATATAACCTTTAACCTGAATTCAAGAAAGGAGGTGAAACAAAAAAATTATTTCCCCACTTGACTTTGTTTATAAATGAATTCTGAATTCTTGATTGAGGAAAAACTTTAATTTAAAAAATCCCTTCCTCAATTCAACATTCAAAATCTATAATTCAAAATCTCCTTATAACTTTACTCCCCAACTCTAAACCTTTAACGACCTTGAACCCAAAACCTTTTAACCTTTTTATTTTGTGATAAAATACTAAACTGCTATGAAAAAGAGAATTGCTGTAGCTGTAACAGGCGCAAGTGGGTTAAAATTAGGGGATTATTTTTTGAGAAAACTTGCAATACATAGTGAGTATTTTGAAAAGATTTTCGTTATTTTTTCAGAAAATGCGAAATATGTTGCCCAGTCTGAAGGGTTTAGCCTTGATTTTGATTTTTATAAAAAGCATTTTGATTTGTTAAACGATAGAGATTTTGCGTCTCCAATAGCAAGTGGTTCCTATCCCCTTGACGGAATGGTTATAATTCCCTGCTCAGTTTCTTCTCTTGCCTCAATTGCAACAGGTGTGGGAATAAACCTTATTCACCGTGCTGCAGATGTATGCTTAAAAGAGAGAAGGAAGCTTATTTTAGTGCCGAGGGAGACTCCCTTATCCCCAATACACCTTGAAAATATGCACAAATTATCGCTTGCAGGGGCTATAATTGCGCCGTTTATCCCCTCTTTTTACAACAAACCTGAATCTATTGAAGATATGCTTGATTTCTTTTCCTTAAGGATACTTGATTTACTGGGAATTTCTTTAAAAGATGAAAGAAGGTGGAAAATTGATGAATAAATTTATGGAAATTTTGAGAATGATAAAGATTGAACACACTGTTTTTGCTCTTCCTTTTGCATTGCTTGGGATGATTTTTGCCGCAAAGGGTATTCCTGATTTAAAAACATTTACTCTGGTAATCTTGTGCACCTTGTTTGCAAGAAATGCTGCTATGGCTTTCAACAGATACCTTGATGCAGACATAGATGCAAAAAATCCAAGAACAAAGGATAGGTCTATCCCTGCTGGGAGACTATCAAGGTTTTTTGTTTTGGTTTTTGTTATTGTAAATTCAATTCTCTTTATTGGAACAACCTATTTCTTAAATTCCCTTGCCTTTAAATTATCCCCTATTGCTATTTTTATTGTTCTTTTTTACTCATACACAAAAAGGTTTACCTCATTTTCTCACCTTGTTTTAGGGCTTGCAGACGGAATTGCCCCGGCAGGCGGCTGGATTGCTGTTACTGGAAAATTTGATTTTAAAATTATCTTTCTCTCCCTTGCCGTTATGCTGTGGGTTGCAGGTTTTGATATCTTCTATTCACTTCAGGATATAGAGTTTGATAGAAGTGAAGGGCTTTATTCCCTTCCCTCAAGGATTGGGGTAAAAAAAGCCCTGTATATTTCAAGGTTTTTTCACTTTATTGTTGTGGTGTGTCTTTTTTACTTTGGATACATTGTTAAAGCTGGTATGTGGTACTGGATAGGGCTTTCAATTGCATCATTATTGCTTTTTTACGAACATACTCTTGTAAAGGAAAATGATTTGTCTAAAATAGACCAGGCGTTTTTTACAGTTAACGGGTTTTTCAGTGTTATTATTTTGATATTTGCAACATTAGACTTTTATTTGTAAGGATTTTGTATGTTTAGTGATAGTTTTCTTGAAAAGATTTTTGATAAGGTAAAAAGGGGCGAAAGGGTTACCTTTGACGAAGGGGTAAGGCTTTTCGAAACAGAGGATTTAATTGGGTTAGGCTATATTGCGGATTTTGTAAACAGAAAGAAAAACGGAAACATTGTTTACTTTAACATAAACAGGCACATAAATCCGACTAATTTGTGTATAAATAAGTGCCAATTCTGTGCTTTTTACAGAAACTCGTTAGATGAGCCTGGTGCTTATGAAATGAGCGTTGAGCAGATAATTAAAACCTTGAAACCTGAAGTTGAAAATGGCTGCAAAGAGGTGCACATTGTTGGGGGATTGCATCCTGAATGGAAGTTTGAAGATTATTTAGCAATTATCAGGGGAATAAAAGAGAATTTTCCTGAATTGCATATAAAGGCTTTTACCTGCGTTGAGTTTGACCATTTTTCAAGAATTTCAGGCCTTTCAATAGAAGAGGTGATTGATAAATTAAAAGAGGCAGGGTTGGGTTCTGTACCTGGCGGTGGGGCAGAGGTCTTCAGCCAGAGGGTTAGAAGAATTTTATGCAGAAACAAGATTTCAGGGGAAAGGTGGCTTGAGATTGCTGAAAAAATCCACCAAAAAGGGCTAAAATCGAATGCCACAATGCTCTACGGACACATAGAAACCTATGAAGAGAGGATAGACCACCTTGATAGGTTGAGAAAGTTACAGGATAAAACAGGCGGATTTAATGCATTTATTCCGTTGTCCTATCATCCAGAAAACACTGA
Source organism: Thermotomaculum hydrothermale (assembly GCF_016592575.1). Lineage (NCBI taxonomy): Bacteria > Pseudomonadati > Acidobacteriota > Holophagae > Thermotomaculales > Thermotomaculaceae > Thermotomaculum > Thermotomaculum hydrothermale. The sequence continues at coordinate 611,909 of NZ_AP017470.1, forward strand.
ACTTGAAAAAAGGCTAAACATTAAAGGCTCAACAGGGATAGACGATTTAAAGGTTATTGCAGTATCAAGGATTTTCCTTGACAACTTTAAGCACATAAAGGCTTACTGGGTTATGTTAGGCAAAAAACTTGCTCAAACCGCACTGTGGTTTGGGGCAAACGATTTAGACGGCACAGTTGTTGAGGAGACTGTTACCTATATGGCAGGCTATAAAACAGAGAGGAAGGCCACAATTCCTGAAATAGTGAATTTAATAAAAACTGCAAAGAGAAAACCTGTTGAAAGGGATACGCTTTACAACACAATCAGGGAATACTAAAAATGCGCATACTATATACTTTTTTGCTATATCTTTCTTATCCTTTTTTGTATTTTAAGTTAAAAAAAAGATTTGGCAAAGAGTATATTAAACAGAGAAAGAAAACTAAAATAAAAGGAAATTTTGACTGTATAATTCACGCAGCAAGCGTTGGAGAACAGGTTTTGATTATTCCTCTTGTAAAAGAGTTTATAAAAAATGGTAAAAAGGTTTTGATTACCTGTGCCACTGATACAGGGTTTCAAAAGGCAAAGGACAACTTTGGAGGAGAAGAATTGGTTTCAATCTCTTATCTTCCATTTGATTTTCCGTCATCTTTAAAGGCATTTTTTAAAAATGTAAAGGCAAAGTCTTTAATTCTTGTAGAAACTGAAATCTGGCCTAACATAATTTACTTTGCACATAAAAACGGAATAAAAATATTCCTGATTAACGGAAGAATATCAGACAAGTCTTATCTTTCATATAAAAAATTATCCTTTTTCTTAAAAAATCTCTTTAAGTTTTTTGAAAAGGTTGTTGTGAGAAGTGAAAAGGATTTTGAAAGGTTTGTGGCTATTGGTTGTCCTGAAAATAAAGTTAAGGTGTGTGGCAATCTAAAATTAACAAATAAACCTGAAGTAAAACACAATGTAAAAATAGAAACTAAAAAACCTGTTGTTGTCTTCGGTTCAACAAGGGATGGTGAAGAAGAGGTTATTCTTCATTACTTAAACGACTTAATAAAAAAAGGCTTGTTTTTACCTATATTTGTGCCAAGACACATTGAAAGAACAGGTGAGATTATTGAGGTTGTTAAAAATTTCGGTTTTGAGCCTGTTTTAAGCAATGGAGAGGTTGATTTTAAACTTAAAGATAATGAGGTTTTAATTGTTAATGAGACAGGAAAATTGGTAAGTTACTACGCTATAGCGGATTTGTGCTTTGTGGGGGGTAGCCTTGTAAATTTTGGTGGGCAAAACTTTGCAGAGCCTTTGTTTTTAGGTAAGCCGACTGTAACTGGAAAATTTCTTTCAAACTTTGAGGATTTGAGAGATGCACTTGGTAATTACTTTACAGTGGCCGAAAATGGCAAAGAATTAAAGTTTTTTATTGAAAATTTCTTTGAAAATAGGCAATATTTTATTAAAAAGGCAATGGAGGCAGCAGCTTATCTTGAAAGTAACTCTCAAAGCCTTGAATGTGTTTTAGGGGAAATAAAATGCTAAACAGCACTTTATTGAAGATTTTACTCTTTCCTTTATATTTGATTTATGTTTTTTTGGTAAATTTAAGGAATTTTCTTTATTCTGCAGGGTATTTAAAGTCAAAAAAATTGGGAAAGAAGGTAATCTCAGTTGGAAACATAACCGCCGGGGGGACAGGAAAAACCCCTTTTACAATTACCCTTGCTGAATTAATTATTAATGAGTTTGGATTAAAACCCTGTGTGCTTTCAAGGGGGTATAAAAGAAACAATGAGGGGGAAATAAGGGTTGTTGAGGAAGGGTGTTCATTTGTAAAGTGTGGAGATGAGCCATTGCTTATAAAACAGAGGTTGAAAGATAAGGGATGTGTGATTGTCGGGAAAAATAGATACGAAAGTGCAAAAAAATTTGGCGAACAGTGTGGTTGCCATGTTTATATCCTTGATGACGGGTATCAGCATAGAAAACTATTCAGAGATATAGATATTTGCCTTATTGACTGTTCAAATCCTTTTGGAAATGGGAAGATAATACCCTATGGCATTCTAAGAGAGCCTGTCTATGAGTTAAAAAGGGCGGATATTATAGTTTTAACAAGGGCAAAGTATGCAAAAAATATAACACTTTTGAGAAAAACTATTGAAAAGATAAACAACAGTGCTTTGATTTTTGAAGCAAACCTTGAAATCAGCCATTTTTATCAACCTGTTAGAGACAAAATTATCGCACTTGAAGATATGCAGGAAAAGAAGGTTTTAAGTTTTTCCGCAATAGGTAATCCCCTTTCTTTTAAAGCAGATTTGGTTACAGCAGGCTTAAATGTGGTAAAATCATTTTCATTCAGAGACCATGTTGTGCCCAGCGAAGAAAAGCTTGAAAAATTAAATGCTGTTGCAAATGAGTTGAAAGTGGATTATATTGTTGCAACGGAAAAGGACTGGGTCAAACTAAAAGAGGAAAAAGTGCTTGAAATTTTTGGGGAAAAGTTGATAATTTGTGTTTCTAATATGCTTTTAAGCAGAGAAAATGACTTTTTAAAATACTTGGAGGGGAAATTAAATGACAAAGGAAATTCTTGACAAACTCACCAAAGAGATTAAAGAACTTGAGTATGAGTTGACAGTAACTTTGCCTAAAGAAATTGCAAAGGCAGCTGCACAGGGGGATTTATCAGAAAACGCAGAATACGAAGCGGCTCTTGAAAAGCAGAGGCTTTTACAGACAAAGTTGATGAATTTAAAAAAGAGGAGGGCTGAGATTGCCCAGATAGATGTTTCAAGGCTTCCTAAGGACAGGGTAAGCTATGGGACAACAGTTGTTCTCTATGACCTTGACAAGGACGAAGAGATTACATACACCCTTGTAATGCCTGAGGAAACAGAGGAAGGAAGCGACAAGATTTCGATTACCTCTCCAATAGGTAAAGCGTTGGTTGGAAAGAGAGAGGGAGACGAGGTTACCGTCAGGGTGCCATCAGGGGAGAGAAACTTTGAAATAGTGGAGATTCAAACCCTGCACGATAAACAATGAAAGATTTTTTAACTGCTTTAAAAGAAAATTTTTTAATTGCAGACGGAGCATTTGGCACATACCTTAATCAGAAGGGGAGGCCTGCAAATATTTGTCGAAGCGAGGAAAATCTAAAAAATCCAGAGCTTGTAATTCAAATACATAAAGAGTATATTGAAGCAGGTGCAAAGATAATAGAGACAAATACCTTTGACGGAAATATACTTAAACTTTCTCAATTTGAACTTGAAGATAGATTCGAGCTTTTAAACAAGCTTGCTGTTCAGAATGCAAAAAAAGCGGCAAAGGGTTATGATGTTTATGTTGCAGGCTCAATTGGGCCAACAAATGCTCTTTTAAAACCTTATGGAAATTTAACAGAAGAAGATTTTAAAGACATTTTTTCATCTCAAGCAAAAATTTTAATAGAGGAAGGGGTGGATTTGCTAATCCTTGAAACCTTTTCTTCCCTACTTGAAATTGAAAATGCGGTAAAGGGAATAAGAAAGATTGATAGTTCAATTCCTATTGTGGCAGAAATAACAATACTTGAAGATGGATTAACTAAATTTGGTGACAGGCCGGATACTTGCTTTGAAACATTGCTTAATGCAGGTGCAAATGTTGTTGGCATAAACTGTACCCTTGGCCCCGCTGAGCTTTTTAATCACTATTTGCCATATTTCAATAAATTTAAAGACACACTTTTAAGTGCAATGCCCAATTCTGGTTATCCTGTTACAGTTGGAGATAGGGTTGTTTACCCTGTGTCAGAAGACTATTTCAAAGAGTATGGATTGTTATTCCTTGAAAATGGGGTAAAACTTGTTGGTGGCTGTTGCGGAACAACTCCATCTCACATAAAGAAGCTTGCTGATACGGTGAAAGAGGCTGATATTAACAGAAAAAATCCTCAATATCTTTTCTTGAGACTGCTTTTGCAGCCGAAGAAGACATTGATGAAGGCCTTTTTGATGATTCCCTTCCTGAAGTATTTAAAAAATTAGGCAAAGAATTTGTTATAAGTGTTGAGGCAAATCCACCTAAAAGCCCATCACCTGAAAGGCAATTAAAGAAAATTAAGCATTTAAAAGAGTTAGGTGTTGATGCAGTAAACATTGCAGAAAACCCGCTTGCAAGGGTTAGAATGAGCGCAATGGTCTATTCCTTTTACATAAAAACTATTTTAGGCCTTGAACCTATTTTGCATGTAACATGCAGAGATAGAAATTTAATAGGCTTGCAGTCAGACCTTTTAGGCGCCTATGCTTTGGGGGTGAGGGGAATACTTGCTTTAACTGGAGACCCAACATCTGTTGGTGAATTTCCCGAAGCAACCGGTGTTTTTGATATTAATTCTGTTGGTATTGTTGAGATGGTCTCAAGAATGAACAAAGGCTTTGATTTTGGAATGAATGAGATTAAGGGAAGAACAAATTTGTTCCCGGGAGTAGCTTTCAATCCCCTTGCATATGATAGAGATAAAGAGTTGAAAAAACTTGAGCAAAAAATTGAGGCAGGGGCAAAATTTCTTCAAACCCAGCCTGTTTATTCAGAAGATGTGCTTGAATACCTTGCAGAAATCAGGGAAAAATTTTCTATCCCCATTTTAGTTGGAATACTGCCTTTAAAAAGCTATGCACATGCAAGGTTTTTAAATAATGAATTTCCAGGGATTAATATTCCTCAGGATATACTAAAATCCCTTGAAAATTCAGGGAAAAACTTTGAAAAAGGGATTGAGATAGCGAGAGAAATTTTAATAAAAGCAAAGCAATATGTTGACGGTGCTTACTTTATGCCACCATTTAACAGATTTGACATAATTGAAGAGATTTTAAAATAAAAGGGAAAAATAAAATTTAAAAAACAATCTGTAAACTCTTTTAAGTTGATAAAAATAAATTCTTAAATTAAAATAAATCAAACGATTTAGCTGGAGGAAGTTATGAAAAAAGAGCCTTCTGCAATGAGGGGTATGCTCTGGATGATACTGATTTCCATTCTCCTTTTCTGGCTACCATTTTTTGGCCCATTAATAGCTGGATTTGTGGGAGGAAAGAAAGCTGGCTCGGTAGGTTCAGCTATTTTAGCTGTATTTTTGCCAGCGATTTTAATAGGGATTTTTCTTTTCTTTTTTGGAACTGTGTTAAGCGGTATCCCTGGTTTAGGATTTGTGGCAGGGTTAGGGGGATTTATGCTTGCTTTAACAGGTATTGGCCCTTTGCTAATAGGGGCTATTATAGGAGGAGCATTGGCCGAATAGTTGGGTTTGTTGAATAAAAAGATGTGAAAGGATATAATTGAACCATGAAAGTAATACTTGCTGGATACAATGTTGATATTGATTTAATTGAGAGTGCCAAAAAAAGCAGGAAAATTGCACCAGAACAGTTAACTCCTGAAACTATTTCTGCCGCTTATGCAAGGATTAGCAGAAGTTCAAAGGATGTGAATCTATTAAGGAAAGAAGCAAGGGAAGATGTTGAGAAGGCGCGAAAATCAAATGAAAATATTGTTTTTGGCCTTGGTCATTCTTCAGTAGCAGAGCATGCGTGCTTTAACTTTGATATTATAGGTATTTCAAGGTATGCAACAGAATTTTTGGAAAATTTCAGGCTTGCCTCCTATACTGAAAAATCCCAGAGGTATGTAAAGATAGGAGATGAGAAGATTGTTCCTAAAGAATTTTCTAAATCTCCCTTTAATGAGTTATTTACTTCAATCGTGAATATGCAGTATGATTTTTACAACAAAGCATATCAGGCAATTGAAACAGTGTTAATTGAAGAAGGGTACGACAGAAAAGAAGCCTTTTTAATGGCAAAAGAGGATGCAAGGTATGCTCTTCCCCTTGCTACAAAGGGACAGCTTGGTATGACTGTTAATGGAAGAGAGCTTGAATATATTATTCAAAGGCTACAGGCTGAGAGAGTTGAAGAAGTGAAGGAATTAGGAAAAAAACTTTATGAAGAGGCATACTATATAGCACCCTCTTTAATAAAATACACCGAGCCAGAGGAGTATCACAAACTTTATCCAGAATTAAAGAAAAAGGTGGTATCTCTTGTTAGTGAGAAAAATTTTCCAATAATTTTTGCCAAAACTGATGTTTATATGGTGGATAACACTCCTAACCCTGACGAGGAGATTTTAACATCAATACTTTTTTCTCACTACAATGTAAGTTACCAAACTGCCAAAACAGTTGTCTCTCTTCTTTCATTTGACGAAAAAAAAAGTTTATTCCTTGAAATTTACAGGAATTTAAAGCCGTATCACAGTTTATTGCGTGAGTTTGAAAGGGCAAGTTTTACCTTTCAAATTACCCTTTCTGCAAGTGCCTTTGCTCAGTTAAAAAGGCATAGAATAGCAACAATTTTAAAACAAAATTACTCACCATCTCACGGTGTTACAATCCCTGAAACATTTGAAAAAGCAAACCTTGTTAAAGAGTTTGAGAATTTAATTGCTAAAACAAATGAAATATTCTACAGGTTTATGGACATAAACGATGCTGCATGCTATTACATTCTTACAAATGCTCATAAGAGAAGAGTTTTATTTACAGTTAACGCAAGAGAACTTTATCACTTTGTAAGGCTTAGAGAAGACAAACATGCCCAATGGGATATAAGGAGTCTGGCAGAGCAAATTTTAATTCATGTAAAACAGGTGGCGCCTTTAACCTTTATGTTAGCCTGCGGGAAAGATAAATTTGATAAAGTTTACAGAGAGGTATTTGGTTCATGAAAGAGTTGTTTAAACAAATCCCCTCTGTTGATCAAATACTCTCAAAAAAAGAAATAAAAGATTTAATAGATAAATTTGGATACCCCCTTGTAAAAGATTCTGTCAGGAAATCTATTGAAAAGGTAAGGGATGAAATTAAATCGGGGAAATTGAAAGAGAAAATTCCGGAAATGGTTTTTGAATTAATTCCCCTAAAAGTTGAGGAGGTAATTAAGCCTTCCTTAAAAAAGGTTATTAACGGTACTGGGATAATTATCCATACAAATTTAGGTAGGGCAGTTTTACCTGAAAGTGTTGCAGATTATATTAAATCTCTTTCAACCTGTTATTCCAACCTTGAATATGATATAGAAAAGGGCAAAAGAGGGCATAGGGACTCCCATGCAGAAAGGCTATTATCAACCTTCTTTAATGTGGAAGCTGCAACAGTTGTAAATAACAACGCAGCAGCGGTTATGCTTATTATTAACACCTTTGCAGAAGGAAAAGAGGTTGTTGTTTCAAGGGGAGAGTTAATTGAAATAGGCGGTTCTTTTAGAATACCTGAGATTATGAAAAAGGCAGGGGCAAAGCTTGTTGAAGTTGGCACCACAAACAAAACCCACCTTGAGGATTACGCAAATGCAATTAACGAAAACACAGGACTTGTTTTAAAAGTGCACCCGTCAAATTACAGGATTACAGGATTTACAAAAAGTGTGCCTGCAAAGGATATTGCAAAATTATGTAAGCAAAAAGGGGTTGTTTTTGCTGAAGACATGGGAAGCGGGAATATTTACGATTTAAGTGAATTAGGGATAAATGATGAACCAACTGTTAAGGAGAGTGTGAATGCAGGAATTGATCTTATATCCTTTTCAGGGGATAAATTGTTAGGCTGTGTTCAGGCTGGAATTATTATAGGTAAAAAAGAATACATTGGAAGAATTAGAAAAAACCACCTTTTAAGGGCTTTAAGGGTGGATAAAATAACCTATGCAGCAATAGAAAAACATATGGAATTGCTTTTGAGAGAAAAATACCATGAAATCCCTGTTTACAATATGATTTTTAAGCAAGCGGAAGCAATAAGGAAAGAGATTGAGGAGTTTATTTCAGGTTTTAAATTAGAGAATAGTGAACTTGAAATTGTTGAGACAAGTTCAAAAATAGGCGGTGGCACAACCCCTGAGCGTGAGATAGGGAGCTTTGCTTTAACCTTTAATTTAAACAAATCTCCTGAGGAGATTGAGCAGTATTTTAGAAGCAGAGAAATTCCTGTAATAGGAAGAATAAAGGGTGAGAGGTTTTTAATAGATTTCAGGACAATTCTAAAAAAAGATATTCCAATTTTAAAAAATTATGTCAGTCAATTACTATCACATTAAATGCAAAAATATAACATTGGCGGTAAATCCCAAAGTAAAAATTAATTGCGGAGATTTAAGGTTTATCTTCTCGTCTTTAAAAGATTCCCCTTTAAAAGGGCGAAAAAATTTAAAAGAGTTTTCTTTTTTAATGAAAAACTATGTATTAAGGGAATACCATCACGGTGGGATTCTGAGAAATGTCTTAAAAAATAAATACTGGAGTAAAAACCCCAGAGCTTTTAGAGAAATACTTATCCTTTTAAAACTAAACGAAAAGGGAATAAATGTCCCTGAACCATTGTTTGCTGGAAAAACGCAGGACTTTTTTTATACCCAGTTTATTGCCACAGAGAAGATTGAAAACGCAAGGGATTTGTCAGAGGTTGATTTGAATAACAAGGTTGTGGAAGGTGTATTTAAAAGTATGGAAAAGTTGTTTGATACAGGGCTTTATCACCCTGATATGAATATAAAAAATATTCTTTTAAAAGAGGGTGAAGTTTACTTTATAGATTTTGACAAAGCCTTTTTCTATGCTAAAAGTTTGCCAGAGGAGAAAAGGTATAAAATTTACAAAAGGCTTTTTCGATCTTTTCATAAAATGGGTAAATTACAGTTTTTCCTTGAATATAAATTTGAAAATACCCCGCCTTATATACAAAAAGCATTTAAAGATTACCTTAAAGTTTCTTCTATACGCTCATTTTTATGGATTTTTAATAAAAAATAGAGTAAAGTTTTATCTGGAGATTTTATAAAAGGAGTAAACTATGCAAGTACCTTTACTTGACCTGAAAATTCAGTATAGAGCGCTTAAAGAAGAAATTGAACCTAAGTTGAGAGAAATCTATGAAAAACAGTATTTTATTTTAGGGCCAGACGTCCAGTCTTTTGAAGAAAAGATGGCTGAATACTGTGGGACAAAATACGCCATAGGGTGTGCATCAGGTTCAGACGCCCTTGTGCTTGCTTTAATGGCCTGCGATGTTAAACAGAATGATGAGGTTTTAACAACCCCCTATACATTTTTTGCAACAGCAGGGGCAATTGCAAGGATATGTGCAATACCTGTTTTCATTGATATTAATCCTGACGATTTTAATTTAAACCCTCAACTTCTTGAAAAATTCCTTGAAGAAAATGCTGAAAAGAAAGATGGAGAGGTTTACAACAAAAAAACTGGAAGAAAAATTAAAGCAATACTGCCAGTTCACCTTTACGGACAGACAGCAGATATGAAGGCTATTCTTGCAATTGCAGAAAAGTGGGGGCTTCCTGTTATTGAAGACTCTGCCCAGTCAATTGGTTCTATTGACGGAAATTTGAATAAAAAAGCGGGGAATATGGGGAAGATAGGCTGCTTTTCATTCTTTCCTTCAAAGAATTTAGGTGCTTTTGGAGACGGTGGGGCTTTAACCACAAACGATGAAAATGTGGCAAAAAGGCTTAAATCTTTAAGGGTTCACGGTGAATCAAAGAGGTACTATCACGATGAGGTAGGCTTTAATTCAAGGCTTGACGCCATTCAGGCTGCAGTGCTTGAAATTAAATTGAAGTACCTTGAAGAATGGCATAGGGGTAGGCAGAAAAACGCCGATTTTTACAATAAAGCGTTTAATGAAGCAAATTGCGATGGGATTTTAGCCACACCTCAGGTTTTAAGAAACAATAGACACATTTTTAATCAGTATATTTTAAGGGTAAAGGACAGGGATAAACTTGTTGATTATTTAAGGGAGAACAATGTAGGCTGTGCTATTTATTACCCAGTACCTTTACATTTGCAGAAATGCTTTGAATACTTAGGATATAAAGAAGGTGATTTACCTGAGGCTGAAAAAGCGGCAAAAGAAACCATAGCATTGCCGATTTACCCTGAGTTAACTGAAGAGCAAAAACAGTATGTTGTAGATACAATTTTGAGGTTTTATTCGTAAAAAAATATTTTGCAGTTTTGAGATATTAAAGTATAATCTATAACCTGATGGGAAAATACTTGAGGAGGATATAATGAAAAAAGGAATTCACCCTGAATACTACGAAGCAGAAATAATTTGCGCTTGCGGAAACAGGTTTAAAGCTGGTTCAACCAAAAAAGAAATCAGAGTTGAAATCTGTTCAGCCTGCCATCCTTTCTTCACAGGTAAGGAAAAGCTTGTTGATACCGCAGGTAGAGTAGAAAAATTTAAAAGAAAATATCAGAATAAAAAGTAATTTTCTAACTAAAGTATGTTTGACAAATTAGAAGGTATTGAAAAAGAGTTTGAGGAGATTACTGCAAAATTAAGCGACCCTGAGCTTATTAAAGATAGGGATGCGTTTACAAAGTTATCTAAGCATCACTCTGAACTTGAGCCTATTGTAAATGAATATAAAAAGTATAAAAGTTATAAACAGGGGCTTGAAGACGCCAAATCCCTTCTTAAAGAAACCGGGGATAAGGAATTAAAGCAATTAGCCGAAGAAGAGATTGAGGAATACAGAGAGAAGATTAAAGAAAGTGAAGAAAGGCTAAAATTGCTACTGCTCCCAAAAGACCCCAATGATGAGAAAAATGTTATTCTGGAGATTAGGGCAGGCACAGGGGGAGAAGAAGCCGCCTTGTTTGCAGCAGAGATTTTCAGGATGTATTCAAGGTATGCTGAAAGAAAAAGGTGGAAATTAGAGGTTATGGAGATACATCAGACAGGAGTAGGAGGAATTAAAGAAGTTGTTGCAATGATTGAAGGTAAAGGTGCATATTCAAGGCTTAAATACGAAAGCGGAGTGCACAGGGTACAAAGGGTGCCTCAAACAGAATCTGGAGGCAGAATTCATACTTCCGCTATAACAGTAGCAATACTTCCTGAAATTGACGATGTGGAAATTCACATAGACGAAAAAGATTTAAGGATTGATACCTTCAGAGCAAGTGGTGCTGGCGGCCAGCATGTAAACACAACAGATTCAGCAATAAGGATTACTCACATTCCAACAGGGCTTGTTGTAACCTGCCATGATGAAAGGTCTCAATTGAAAAACAAAGAGAAGGCTATGAAGGTGTTGAGATCAAGGCTTTATGAAATGGAGAAAGAGAAACAGTTGAAAGAGGTGGCGGAAGATAGAAAAAACCAGGTTGGAAGTGGAGACAGAAGTGAAAAAATAAGAACTTACAACTATCCGCAAAGCAGGGTAACTGACCATAGAATAGGAAAGACAATATACCAGCTTCAGCAATTTCTTGACGGTGATATTGATGAAATGGTTGATGCTTTAATTGCTCATTATCAGGCTGAGGCTTTAAAATCACTTCAAAACTAAAATTTGATGAAAAGAAAGTTTCTAAAATATATTGATTCTTTGAAAAAAAAGGGGATAAAAGAGCCTCTTTTGGAGATTCAAAGGTTTATTTCGGAAAAATTCTCAATTCCTCTTGTTGATGTTATAACTGGAGATTTTGAATTTACGCCGGAAATTGCTAAAGAATTAGAAACCTTTGTTAAAAAAAGGGCAGATGGTATTCCTTACGCATATATTTTAGGCTTTACACATTTTTGGGGAAGAAAATTTTTTGTCTCACCTGATGTTTTAATTCCAAGGCCTGAAACAGAGGTTATTGTTGACTTTGTATTAAAAAAGTTTGGAAATGGGTTTAAAGGGAAAATTCTTGACTGCTGCACTGGAAGTGGAAATATTGCTATTTCTTTAGCTTTAGAAATGCCAGAAGCTGTTGTTTTTGCTTCAGATATATCAATAAAGGCATTAAATATTGCAAGAAAAAATGCTGAAAATCTAAATGCAAATATTTCATTAATTAATTGTGATAAATTGAATTGTTTAAAAGCACATTCAATAGACATAATTCTGGCTAATCCACCCTATATTGGATTAAGTGAAAAATATTCCCTTGAAAGAGAGGTTTTGAATGAACCTCACATTGCCCTTTTTGGCGGGGATAAAGGATATGAGTTTTTGGAGGAGTTTTTAAATAAGGCTGTTTTAATTGTAAAGGAAAAAGGTATAATAGTTTTTGAGATAGGGTATAATCAAAGAAAAGAAGTTGAATCCCTTACAAGAGAGATATTCAAAAAATCAGATATTTATTTTTTGAAGGATTTAAATGGCCATTTCAGAGTTGGAGTTATAGAGAATGCTTGAAAAGTTTGTTATTAAAGGCGGGAAAAGCCTGAAGGGGAAGGTTAGAATTTCAGGGGCAAAAAATTCAGCATTGCCTTTGCTTGCTGCATCTATTCTGTCAGAGAATGGCTTAACCCTTGAAAATGTGCCTGATGTTGCCGATGTAAGAACAATGCTTAAAGCATTGGAGCTTTTAGGGGTAAAGTATAACTTTAAAAAAGAAAATGGCATAATAGATATTGATTCTTCAAATGTTAAGCCTTGTGAAATTCCATACGACATTATAAGAAGGATGAGGGCTTCCGTTCTATTGATGGGCCCTTTACTTGCGAGGTTTAAAAAGGCTTATGTGTACACTCCGGGGGGTTGCGCCATAGGGGCAAGGCCAATAGATTTGCATATTGAGGCTTTTAAAAAATTAGGAGCAGATTATAAGGTTAAAGAAGGCTATTCAATTCTTAAAGCTAAAAAGTTAAAGGGCAATTTTATTTATTTTGATAAAGTTACTGTAACAGGTACTGAAAATGTAATTATGGCTTCTGTTTTTGCTGCTGGAGAAACGATAATTGAAAATGCTGCTATTGAGCCAGAGGTTGTTGATTTGTGTAACTGCCTTCTAAAAATGGGTGCAAAGATTGAAGGAATTGGAACAAAAAGTTTAAGAATAAAAGGGGTTGAAAGCCTTAAAAAAATTAATCATACAGTTATTCCGGATAGAATTGAAGCAGGGACTTTTGTTATTGCAGCAGCAGTAACAAAGGGAAGGGTTGAAATTGAAAGTGTTATTCCTTCCCATCTTGACACATTTTTATCAAAGGTAAAAGATGCAGGGGTTAATGTTGAAGTTAAAGAAGATTCACTTATTGTTGATGGGGGTTCAACAATTAATCCTGTAGATATTGAAACATCTCCTTACCCTGGATTTCCAACTGATTTGCAGGCACAGTTTATGGTTTTAATGCTAAAAGCAAAGGGGGTTTCCCACATAAAAGAAAATATATTTGAAAACAGGTTTCAGCATGTTCAGGAATTGGTAAGGCTTGGAGCAGATATAAAACTTGATGGGAATACTGCCATAGTTAAGGGGGGAAAACCTTTAACTGGAGCAGATGTTATGGCTACAGATTTAAGAGCAAGCGCTTCACTGGTTCTTGCCGGGCTATTTGCGAAAGGTGTAACAAGGGTGCATAGAATATACCACCTTGATAGAGGATATGAAAAATTTGAGGAAAAATTAATAAAATTAGGTGCATCAATAAAAAGGGAGAAGGATTAAAAAAACTTGATTTTTTTTAATTTAAAATTAGGTTATAGTATATGAAAAAGATTAAACTTGGAAAATCGAAGAATATTAAAACCCTCTCCAAGAGGGATTTTGAACTGTATTCGCAAAAATCTCCTTTTCTAATTGATTCTATTTTTAAAGAGGTATACAGAGATTTAAAGAAAGGATTTTTTAATAGAGAGGTTTTTAGAAGGTATCTCGGTAATTTCTATCTTGCTGGAGATTTTTTATCATCAATTATACTTGCGAGAAGAATTGCCACAGAATTGTTTGAGAGTTTATCTGAAGAAGATTTATCAATTGTTTATTCTGCTCTTGCCCTGCTTTTTTCTTTTTCTGGTGATACTGAAATATCTATGCGTTATATTTCTTTAATTTCCGATTTAAAAAAAACAGATAAAGATATTGCTTACAGGTGGTTTAGCATTGCCTCAATGTTAAACGATTATGATAATGGAAACTATTTATCTTCATATTTAAATGGAAAGAGGATAATTACAGCTATTTCAGGCCTTGATTCTTCTCATGGAGTTTTTACGTTTCAACCTAAATTTCACCTTTTGGGGATTTTAACAAGGGTTACAAATCGCTCGGCGCAAAAACTTGCTCAAAATGAAAAAGTTGGCTCTGAAAAGAGAAAAAGATATTTTGACACTATGTTAGAAATACTTAAAGAGATAAAAAAAATGGATAGTAAGCCATTTGATTTTTTTTATTACTGTGAATTAGCAAACTTACACTCATCAATGCATAGTTTCCCTAAAGCAGAAAAAGCATTGAATAGTGCATTTGATTTAATAAAAGCAAGCAAAAAGGCTTTTAATAAATATAGCTATATCTACTACCTTACTAAAGCCAATTACTTTACTCAAAAAGGTGATTTTTCAGAAGCCTATAAACAGATTAAACTTGCCTATCGTGCTTCTTTCAATGTTTCTGATGTTTACGATGAATTAGATGTAATCAACATATTTTTAGAAACTGCAAGACAGTTTTCCATATCAGACCCTTCTTTAAGGCAGCAAACAAGCGAATTTTATATGCAGGGTAATTCTCTTTTAAAACAATTTGTAAATTTTCTTGAAGAAAAAGATTGGTATACAGGGAAAAACCACTCTGCAAAGGTTGCAGGGTTGAGCCATTTAATTGCAAAAAAGCTGGTTACAGTTTTCCCGTATATGAAGAATTTTATTGATATTCAATCAGTTTACCTTGCTGGGTATGTACACGATATAGGAAAGGTTAAAATTCCCTGGCTTTTAATAAATAAAATAACCAAACTTGAGGAATTTGAGGTTGACTATCTAATGAAACATGTTGTTTTTGGGAGAGATATTCTTGAAGACTTAAACTTTTATTCAATAGCGAGAATTATCTATCAACACCATGAGAGTCCTGATGGAGCAGGTTATCCAGAGGGGATAAAAAATGTTTCTGTTGAGGCAAACATAATATCATTGGCGGATTCTTTTGAGGCAATGACAACATCAAATAGAAAATACAAAAAACCAAAATCCCTTGAAACTGCAAAAGAAGAGATAATATCACTTGCGGGAAGTAAATACTATCCTGAAATTATTGAATCCTTTAAAATGATTAGTTCTGAAGAATTAAAAACTTTTTTAAGCAGGTTGAAATAAGAGATAACCATGCTGTAGTTTTCGTATTAACCGCCTTTAAACTCTTCGTCCCATACCATGTTTTCAAATTTGTCAATTAAACTTTCAAGGTCTGCTACCATAATAATTAAATTGTGTTTTTTGCCCTTGGTGTCAACAATGTAATTTGGAAGGGTTGCAGTCTTTTTGAATCCTAATTCTTCAAGAATATGGATTGCAGCTTTTTGCTCTTCCATTACCTCTGCTTCCACAAGGTCAAGGTTTCTCATTTCTTGAGCTTTAAAGAAAATCTGTTGAGCAAGATACTTTGATAGCCCTAAGTTTCTGTAATTAGGATCAACTATAATTCTTAATTTCCCGATATGAGATTTCCATCCAAAATTTGTCCAGTAAAGGGTTGATGAACCTACTATTTTTTTGTCTTTATTCCAGGCAACAATTGATACTCTGTTGCCTTTTTCAATTGCTTTTACCCTTTCTTCAACAAATCCGATATTTGTGACATCATACTTTAAATATAATTTGTCATCATCGGTTAACCTGTTAAGAAAATCAAAATACTCTTTGTATTGATCACTTTTCAGCAAATCAATAGTTAATTCCTCGCCGTTAGGCAATTTGTGCTTATGAGGATAACTAAACATTCCACCTCCTCTTATATTTTTACAGCATGGTTATCTCTATTTAAAATATACAAAATAAAAAAGATTTTGTCAAACAAAATTAAGTTAAGGCAAAGATATGGAGAAGAGGTTTTTGTTATCTGCTTAATTCTTAGAAAGATTAACAGGTTAAATTAAAATTAAAAAATATTTGATTTATATTTTTAATGAAGGTAAAATAAATTGACTCTTTAAACCGGTACAGCGATGCCGGTAAGAGGTGAGGGATGATGATAGAAATTACAATCAGGTTACAATTTAATAATCTATAAATGAGAGGCTGGGTATTCAGCCTCTTTTTTTGTAAGGGGGAAGTATGTCTAAAGAAAAGGTCATTATGGATGAAAAACTTATGGAAAGAACAATTAAGAGAATGACCCATGAGATTTTAGAGGCAACCAAGGGAACAGACGATTTGTTGTTAATTGGGATCAGGACAAGGGGAGATCACATAGCAAAGAGAATAGCACGGTACATCAAAGAGTTTGAAGGAGTTGAGGTACCTGTGGGGCTTCTTGACATCACACTTTACAGGGATGATTTAATTACAAATGTTACAAATGCTTACCTTAAAGAAACGGAAATTCCCTTTCCTGTTACAGATAAAAAGGTTGTTCTAATTGACGATGTTCTTTACACAGGAAGGACTGTTAGGGCTGCAATAGAGGGAATACTTGATTTTGGTAGGCCAAGGTATATAAAACTTGCAGTTTTGGTTGATAGGGGACATAGAGAGTTGCCAATAAGGGCTGATATTGTTGGGAAAAACATTCCCACTTCAAAAGATGAAATGGTTCAGGTATATGTTGCCGAAGAAGACGGTAAAGATATGGTTGTTTTAAAGAAAAAAAATTGAGGTGAAATATGAAAAATTTTAAACACAGACACTTACTTGGGATAGAGCCTCTTTCAAAAGAGGATATCACTCAAATCCTTGATACAGCCAAAATTTTCAAGGGTATATGTAAAGGAACAAATAAAAAGTTTCCTGCTTTAAAGGGGAAATTAATACTTAACCTTTTTATGGAGAATTCAACAAGGACAAGGTCTTCCTTTGAGATTGCTGAAAAGAGATTGGGGGCTGATACTTTAAATTTTTCTGCTTCAGCAAGTTCTCTTTCAAAGGGGGAGTCTTTTTATGACACAATTAAAACTCTTGAATCTATGGAGCCTCACATAGTGGTTATAAGGCATTCTTCTCCCGGTTCTTCAAAATTTCTTGCTAACAACCTTAACGCTTCCGTTGTCAACGCAGGGGATGGCGCCCATGAGCATCCAACTCAGGCTCTACTTGATGCATATACAATTAGGGAAGCCTTGGGTACCCTTGAAGGGTTAAATATTGTTATTGCAGGGGATATAAAGCATTCAAGGGTAGTGCGCTCAAATATCTGGCTTTTGAAAAAAATGGGGAATAATGTTACTTTATCCGGTCCTCCCACACTTATACCTCCAGGAATTGAAAAATTAGGGGTAAATGTTGAATACAATTTTGATAATGCAATAAAGGATGCAGATGTTGTAATGATGTTGAGAATTCAAAGAGAGAGAATGGTTGAGAGCTTTTTCCCCTCATTGCAGGAATTTAATATGCTGTATGGGTTAACAAAAAAGAGAATGGAAAATCTTAAAAATGGTGCAATAGTTATGCATCCCGGTCCAATTAACAGGGGGGTTGAAATAAACTCAGAGGTTGCAGATTCTAAACGCTCTGTAATTTTAGAGCAGGTTAGCAATGGTATTTATGTAAGAATGGCTGTTTTATTTTTGCTTGCAGGAGGAAGAATAAATGAAATATCTAATTAAAAACGGACAGGTTTTAGACCCGTCAATAGGTTTAAATAAAAATCTTGATATTTTAATTGAAGATGGAATGATTACTGAGATTTCAGAATCAATAGAAGAAAGTAAAGCGGATAAAATTTATGATGTTAAGGGATGCATTGTTGCTCCAGGTTTTGTTGATTTGCATGCACACTTGAGAGAGCCGGGAGGGGAGAGGGCAGAGACGATTGAAACAGGGGCTATGTCGGCAATGAATGGGGGATTTACCCATGTTTGTGCTATGCCCAATACCTCTCCCTGTATGGACAATGCTGCCATTATAACCCTTGTTCTTGATAAAGCAAGGGATGCCGGGTATGCCGAAGTGCTTCCTGTTGGCGCAGTAAGTAAGAAAAGAGAGGGAAAAGAACTTGCGTCAATAGGTGAAATGGTTCAAAAGGGTATAGTTGCAATCTCAGATGACGGGTTGCCTGTTGCTACAAGTGATTTAGTTAAAAAAGCACTTGAATACTGTATTCCGTTTAATATCCCTCTAATGGAGCATGCAGAAGATTTAACTTTAACTAAAAAAGCGGTAATGAATGAAGGGTTTTACTCAACAAAATTAGGGCTTAAAGGAATACCTTCTATTGCTGAAGATATAATTGTTGCAAGGGATATTATTGTTAACTCTTATGTAAAAGGATGGTTGCATATTCAGCACCTTTCAACTGAATTTAGCCTCAACCTTGTCAGGGAAGCTAAATCAAGGGGTGAGAGGGTAACCTGTGAGGTAACACCGCACCACCTATATTTAAACGACTCTTACCTTGAATCCTTTGACACCAATTACATTATGAAACCACCTTTAAGGAGTGAGAAAGACAGACTTGCACTTATTGAGGGGATAAAAGACGGCACTATTGATGCAATTGCAACAGACCATGCTCCTCACCCTAACGAACATAAAAATTGTGAAATAGACATTGCTGCTTTTGGGATTATTGGTTTTGAAACTGCAATTCCAGTAATTATTGACCTTTTATACCATAAACATGGTATTCCAATGGAGAGGATTATTGAATTAATGTCAATAAATCCCGCAAAAATAGTAAAACTTGAAGAGGGCAGAATTATGGAAGGTAAGAAAGCTGATTTAACTGTTTTAAATCCCGATAAAGAGGTAACTATAAACCCTGACTATTTTAAATCAAAGGCAAGGAATACGCCATTTAAAGGGTTGAGGTTAAAAGGCTCTCCAGTATTAACAGTTTTTGGAAATAGATTTATGGAGTGCAGGGTAGGTGATTAAAGAATAAAAAAGAGGGGGCTTTAAGCCCCCTTTTTTATTGTGAAAGTGGGAGGGGATATGGTCTTAAAAATGCCATTTAAGACCAAATGCAAACGAATACTGTTTATTTGATGCCTCAACTTCTGCAAAATTATTTACAGAAACAGCTTTAATAGTCTTTTTAGGAGATAGACAAAACCAAAATCTATACCGAAAGTCTTATTAAATTTATGGCTAATTCCCATTGAATAATGGTCTTCTGTAATTGCTGGAAATCCTAATAGGTTGAACCACGCAACCTGAAAATCTGAAAAAGTTGCACTTAATTCAGAAACCTTATGCTCAGGAGTCATTAAATCAAGGTTATCTGCATTTCTAATGGGGGATTTAGCATAATTGTACCCAAATTTTAAAGTTGTTTGTTTTGAAATTGTATATTCAATACCAAGGCAATAAACAGTCTGGTCTTTCCACAAAAACTGTCCGTAGCCGTCTGTGTTTTCCCAGCCTATTTCCCTTACATCAAACATAAACCTCCATGCATTAAGTCTATATCCAAAACCTATTGCCAATTCGTCAGGCTGTTCAAGCTTCATTTTTTCAAATATACCGTCATGATTTGTGTCAAGCACTCTATCATAGTTCATAGGAATGGATGTCTGGTATAAAATCCCAAATGTAAAGTTGTTTTTTTGATAAGCAAGGCCGAATTGTCCACCTGCTCCGAATGCTTGTGAGACACCGCCTCCTGCTTCAAAGGCATCTCCTGTATGAAAATCCTGCAAAAATGTTCCAATATCAAGTGAACCCCAGGCTAAATCAAGAGCAAAGCCAAGGCTTAAGTTTTCATTTACTTTGTATGAGAGTGCTGCAATTGTTCTCATAAACTGAAAGTTTGTGTTCATATTTGAGAGTCTCGGGTCTCTATTTCTGTAATCGACTCCCATACCGGAAACACCGAATGCTCCTAAACCAAAAGTAAATTTTTCATTTATCTGATATGTGATTCCTATTTCTGGAACCATAAAGGTATCAGCCTGGCTTTTAATAAACCCAGAATCGCCATGCTGCATATCAGAATATCTACCTCTTACTTCAGGGAAAAACAATACTGCGCCAAAACTCATATTAAAGCCTTTATAATTCCCTAAAAAGGCTGGATTTCTAAAAATCTCATCAGTTGCTCCAACCGGGGCACCAACACCTGCTCCACCTAACGCACTTGAAGACGGAGTAACTCCAATCATGTTATCTCCGTTTGTCGCAAATACCGTAATTGCTGTAATCAGCATCAGTAAAACTACGAGTTTTTTCATCAACTTCCTCCTGCATTTCAACTCGCTGAATAGTTTATAATATTATTCACAAAATATAAAGATTTTTTTCACATTTTCTTAAAATATTTTTTGTTGGATTTTAAAGTTGTTAACAGGAAATTTTTTTAGAGTATTTCAATTTTTAAATCAGGGTGCGGTGATGGGATTATAGTTGTGGAAACAAGCATTGCTTTGTCTTTTACGGCATCAACTCCGCTTTTAACTGATGCTTCAACATCCGCAACTGTACCTGTGAAAACTGTGAAAGCTTTTCCGCCTAACCCCATCGCCATTCTTATTTCAATTAGCTCTATTGATGCGGTTTTTACCGCTGCGTCAGCAGCATAGATAGATGAAACAACTGAAAATGTTTCAATTACCCCTAACGCTTCTACATTTGATACTGTTTTTGTAGAGTATAGTGCGGGAAAAACATCAGGGTGAACATTTGGTATAACAAGACTATCAACTACATATCTATCCCCTTCTTCGATCCCGTTTGCAATTGCTGCTTCAACCTCTGCAACTTCCCCGTTAACAAATACTATGTATTTTCCGGGACATATTGTCTGTGATGTTACAAGTTTCACTTTTGCAGTTTTTAAAACTCTATCACAAACCTGGAATCCTCTTGCTATACTGTTTAACTCAATCATTCCTATTGCACTATTCATATCAACTTCCTATTATAACAAAGTTATTGTTTACTTTTTTAACTATTCCATTAACGGGAGAATGAACCGGTACACATAGTGATTTTTCTTCACACTTTGAAATTGGTTCTCCCTTTGATACCTTATCTCCTTCTTCTACAACTGGAATTGACGGTGCCCCAATGTGTTGTGTTAAGGGAATTATGTAGTCTCCACTGTATTCAAATTCTCCAATAAATTCAGGCTCTATATCAAGGTGAAGAATTGAAAGCCTTGCCATTAGCCTTTTTGTGGGAATCTTTTTAGCTTCATTAAAGGGGTCTGCTCTATGCTCTTTTGGTGGAATGTCGTAATCTTTAAGTTTCTGGCGAAAGTGTGCATAAACTCTTTTTGGGGATAAACCAAAGGGGCAGGCAAACATTGAGCATACTCCGCATTGACAGCAAAGATAAGCAGCCTGGGCAATGTGTGAGGTTGAATCAAGTCCGTAGTTTAAAGTTCTCATAATCATGTGTGGTTCAATATCGTGTCCTAAATTGTGCCTTGGACAAAGCACTGTACACTCTGTACACTGGCAACAAGCCGCTTTTGAAAACCTTGTCACTGAATCAAATGATGCAGTTTTCTCTCTTACGGCTGGATTGTTTTTATTTAAAAACACAAGAGCACCTGTTGTTTTTGTTAAGACATCTTCAGGTGTTTTTACCTTTCCCATCATAACACCGCCTTCAATTAAAACAGTGTCTTCTTTTGGTTTTGCGTGTTCAATTAATGCTTTGAAAGGAGTTCCTACATTGACTATAGCCACAAATGGATTTTCAACCTCTCCAACCACTGACACATACCTCTGATAAACAGGTACATTGTTTTCAACAGCATTGGCAATTTGAGCAAGTGTAAGGGCATTGTTTACTACAACTCCTACATCAATAGGAATCCCCTTTTGAGGCACAATTCTTCCTGTAACATCGTAAACAAGGGATTGCTCATCCCCTGCCGGGTAGTAGTCCCCTAATTGAAATAGTTTGATATTATCAGCCTTTTGCCTTTTTATCTCTTCTTCTATTAGTGGAAATAGCTTGCTTCTTTTCTTTTTTATTGCAAAGAAACCATTTTTAGCACCTGTGGTTTCCATTGCGATCTTTAAACCTTTTATTATGTCTGTAATCTGATTTTTAATTACATAGTAGTCTGTGTAGAGCAATGGTTCGCATTCTGCTGCATTGCAAATATAGGTGTCAGGTTTTGAGTTTAGTTTTACATAGGTGGGGAATCCTGCTCCGCCTGCTCCCACAATTCCTGCATTTTTAACTTTATCTATAACGCTCATTTTATTTCCTTTCCATCTATAACAAAACTATCAACAATGCCTATTATGGCTGAATCAACAGGGCAGTCTTTCATTCCCTCTGCCATTCTTGCTGAACTTCCCTGAACAACCAAAACATACTCTTTATAGCCTGCGCTAACTGTGTCAACGGCAACAAGGTAATCCTTTTTTTCTTTAAGATTTTCGTCCACTGGAATTACAACAAGAAGTTTTTTTCCGTAAAGTTTTGGGTCTTTTCTTGTGGCAACAACAGTTCCGCTAACCTTTCCTATAAACATTCAAATCTCCATCAGTTTTTCAGTGTTATTATAACAGGAAAAAGAATTTTTTTAAGGATTTCGTTACTCCACGATCCCTGGATTTGGGGTGTCTGCTTTAAATAATTCTTTGTCTGGACTGTCTGATGTTTGAATTCCTGTTTCAATTTTTCTGAAATTTACCCTTTGTAGGCTTTTGCCTCCATTTCTAAGCCCGTCATACCAATCTAAACTAAATGTAAGCACCTCTTCAATGTGTCTGTCGGGAGTTGCAAGGTAAAATATTCTTTGCTGAATAGGGGTTGGATTATTTGTGAACCAGAAATTATCTTGGCTTTGTAAATATTTGGCACTCTGTGGAACAGAAGGAAAAAGGCTTCTAAAGGTAGCTTCATCAACTGTACTGATTACACAAACCTCTCCAGGGTTTAAAATAAAATCATTTGAGGTTAATTTAGAGTAATGAGTGCTTTTGTCAAACATAAAAAGCCAGTTTTTGAGATTAACCTGGTCTTTCCCGAAGTTTTTTATCTCTATAAATTCCTTGCCAGTATCTGTTTCATTGCCAGGTGGGTCGGGGTAAACCTCGGTAATTACAATCCTGTTTTTATGGTAATCAGACCACATATTTACTCTTCTTATTCTTGCAGAGGCTTCTGCTTTAGTCCATTCTTCAAACTTTAGAATAGGGTTGGCATTATAAAAGTACCTTTTGGCAAGCCCCTCCCTTAAAAGCTCAATGTTTAAAATCCTTCCGTTATAAACAACAACACCAAGTAATCTTCCATAAGAGTCTCTTGAATAGTAATCATCTTTTGCATAGTAAACTTTTACTGTTTTTCCATTTACTATGTTATAAATGTAATTAGTTGCATCTATGGAATATGGTTCAGGGTCTTCAATATAGTTGTCATTATCATAATACCCTTTTTCTGGTGTATTTATTCCAAGAAATCTTATTTTTTCTGGCGTTCCGTTATCGTCTCTTTCTATTTTAATTGTATCTCCATCGATAACATTTATCACTTTTCCTGTAATGTAAACAGCCTGGTCAAGGTTCAGGTACTTTTCAAGGGTATTTTGTTTTTGAATAATTTCGGTTTTTGCATTAAAGGTAATAAACGCTAAAATTAAGAATAAACTAATCTTTTTCAATTGAAATTTCAACAATTTTCTCTCCTATTTTATCTATTGGTAATTGGTAATTGTGAAGGTTGTTTGAGGCAATTTCTTTTGGCATGCCATACACTACACAGGTTTCTGGGGATTCTATAATCAATGTTCCCCTCTCGGATTTTAGTTTTTTTGCCCCTTCTAATCCGTCCTTTCCCATCCCGGTAAGTATTATACCTAAAAGTGATTCCCTGTAATAGGTGGCAGCAGTTTGAATTGTAATATCAATTGATGGTGTGTATAAATCGCTTGATTTTGATGGCATAAGTTCAATTTTTTTCCCTGATACAAGTAAATGGGATTCTCCCGGGCAAATGTATATATTATTTTCCTGGATTTTATCATAATGCCTTGCTTCACTAACCTGATAGTGCTGAACCAGGTTGTTTAGACGATTAGCAAATAATGGTGTGAAATTTTTGGGCATGTGCTGGCAAATAATAATTGGAATTGATATTTTTCCATCAATGTCTTTTAAAATTCTTTGGATTGCAGTGGGGCCACCTGTTGATGCTCCAATTACAATTAGTTTGAATTTATATTTCTTTTCTTTTTCAGGTATTATTTTGTAACTTTCAAGATTTTTGTGGTTGATCTCTAATAATCTTGGTTTTGAGTTTTTGAGTATTTTTAGTTTTTCAATAAATTTTTCTTTAAAATTTGAAGTTATATAACTTTTTTCTTTTCCTAAAAAGTCAATTGCTCCTAATTCAAGAGCTTTTATTATGTTTTCATTTGTGTTAAGTGATGAGAATATTAAAACAGGAATTGGGTGGTTTTTCATTAACCATTTTAAAAAGGTGAATCCTCCCATTCTTGGCATTTCAAGGTCTAATACGCATGCATCAGGTTTATGCTTTACAACCTGCTTTATCCCCTCTTCCCCTGTTGATGCGGTTACTGTTTCATTAAATAACCCACTTGAAAGGGCAATTATTTTTATTTCATTCCTTGTTAAATCTGAGTCTTCTACTATTAAGAGTTTTGACATGTTTTTTTCCTGAAAATTAACAAGTTATTTATTTCTTCCCTTTTAAAATATGGGAAACATTTGATTAATGACAGCTCTGATTTTCCTAAAATTAAAACACCACAATTTTTTAAACTCTGATAAATAATGTTTAAAACAACTTTCACTGTATCTTCTTTTAAGTAAATTAAAAAATTACGACATATAATTATATCATATTTGTTGATTTTTCTTAAAGTTAGCAAATTTGAAGTTAAAAACTCAATATTTTCTTTCAAGGGGTGTAAAACTTTAAATCCTTTTTCAGTTTTAAAAAAATATTTTTGTAAGTATTTGTTAGGTAAATTTTTTACAGAATGTTCATTGAAAATTCCTTTTTCTGCCTGGTCTATTGCACTTTCAGAAATATCAATTCCTTCAATCTTTATTGAGTTTAGGTTTTTTTCATTAGCCAGTATTTTAAGGGAATATGCAGTTTCCCCGGTTGCACATGGGGCAACCAGGATTTCTTTAAAGTTCTGTTTTTCTGCTATTTCAATTGCCAGATTTAAGTAATCCTGTTCTCTAAAAAAATAACTTTCCACAGGGATAAAGATATCAATAAATGAATTAAAGCACTCTTTGTCTGTTCTAATTAAATGTTCAACAGCAAAAATATTGTCCGATTTTATCTGGCATTTTTTGAAAAATCTTTCAAGCCTTTTTTTTACCAAATTTCTTTCAGGTTTTATTTTACATCCTGTTATGTCTTCAAAGAGCTGGACATAATCATTAAATGAGAAATAAAATTGTTTTTCCTTCATGAGAGCTTATTTCCTTGCAATCAATTATTGTAATTGGGTTTTCGTTTATATAGAAAATTTCTTTTACAAAAGGGGATTTTATGTTTTTTTCTCTATTTTCAAATTGGTTTGAGTTAAAAATTCCACCTAATTCATCTGCAGGGATTGCTATCATCTCGTTTAGCACAATGAAATAGTTTGGGTTATTGATTTTAATTTCAAAATAATAAAAAGTGTTCAATACAGCAATAATTTCATTTCTATGAACGATAATTTTATTAATGTGCGGTGCTTCTATCGGTAATGGAAAAGATTCTGTGTTCTCAATAATTTCTTTAATAAAGTCGGTATTAATGGCAAAAAATTGATTGCTGATTTTAAAAATTAAAAGTTGTGAATTTGATTCTTGTTTCATATTTTTTCCTTGTTAGTTCAATTAACTGATTAACATCCAGTATAAAGCCTATTTTATTGTCATCATATCTGCAAACCCCGGAAAATATAGGAAATTTTTTAAGTTTCCCTTTGAAAGGCATTATTGTTTTTTCCTGGTAGTCTATAATTTTATCCACAAGTACGCAAATTGTGGTACTTGCAAAGTTTAAAGTTATTATGTTTGAAAGGTTGGAGTATATTGTACTTTTGTTCATTAATTGTGGGAGACTAATTAAAGGAACTGGAGAATTTTCACACTTGTAATAGGTTTTATTGTTTAAATAAATCATTTTTTCTTCATTAAATTCTTCAATATTTATAATTGCAAATTCAGGAATGCAGATTATAAAATCATCCACTGTAGCAAAGAATAGAGGCATAATGGCTGTTGTCAAAGGGAGTTTCAAAATAAAAGTTGTCCCCTTCTCCTTTTCTGTTTTAATAAAAATGTCTCCGCCTATTGAGGTAAGTGTTGCTTTAACAGAATCGAGCCCTATTCCCCTTCCGGAAATTTTTGAGGAGTGCTCTTTGGTTGAAAAGCCAGGTTGAAAGATTAGTTGCAGTAATAATTCTTCAGTAAATTCATGATAAAATTTGTTTAATCCTAATTGTTTTGCCTTTTCTTTAACTTTATCTAAATCTATTCCCTTTCCATCGTCTGTAAACTCTATATAAACAGAATTTTCGCTTTGATATGCATTTATTGTAATCTTTCCATATTCATTTTTCCCTTTTTTTATTCTTTCATCAGGGTATTCAATACCGTGATCTATAGCATTTCTTGCAAGGTGGACAAGGGGGTCAATTAAAATATCAATAATTGGTTTGTCTATTTTTTCATTGGCACCTCTTATTTCAACATTAACCTTTTTATCTAACTGTTCAGCAGTTGTTTTAATTGTATTTTCAATAAGTTGAAACAATGGCCATAGGTTAACCAACCTTAAATTGACTATGTTTTTGTGTAAGTTGCTAATTTTTTTGTTTAAGAGAGAGATATAAAATTCTAATTTTTCAAATTGATATTCTTCTGTAACCTCTTTGGTTTTTTTGATCAGGTTATTTTTTGCACTTTCAAGTTCATCAATGTCTCCTAAAAGACTGTCTATAAGATTTGATTCAATTTTTAAAATGGGGGATATTTTTGTTTTTTCTTTGTTCTCTAAGTTGGCATTTTTTTTAGTTATCTGTTTATATAAAATTTTTAACTTTGCGTTTTTGCCACAATTTTTTTTTATTTCCCTTAAAAGTGTTTCAGAGGAATATACAATATCAAAGTTTATTTTAGTGTTGTTATTCAATAAATCCCCTGGAATTACTGCTATTACCTCGCCATTTTCTTTTAGCTTGGTTGTAATTTCCTCAATTTCTTTTTCAAAGTTTTCAAAGTTTAAGGTAAGTGAACAAAGAATGATATTTCTTCCCTTTTTTATATTAAGATAAACCCTGTTAATTTCGGTGTCGGTAAAACTTTGGATTAAATCTTCAGGAAGTTTTGAAAGATAGAAGTTTAAATCTTCTTTTGTTATTTCCTTCTGTTCTGACAATATTTTTTTGATTTTATTTATTGCCTGTTTTAGTTTTTTTTCACTTATTGTTTTTTTGCTAAGTGCCTGGTTTATCAATGTATGGACATTGAAAATAGTTTCCATAACATTTGAATTAAGGTTTATTTTCCCTTTTTTTATTTCATTAAGCATCTGTTCTGATAGGTGAATAATGTCGCTTAATTTTGCTAAATCAGCCATTAACATTAAGCTTTTCAGGGTGTGAAGTATCCTGTAAAGTTCATTCACTTCATCTATGTACTCTTTTTCTTCCGCAATAATTTCTTCAAGTTCTTTTATAAGTATGTAGAGCTTTTCGTTAAGTTGTGATATTTCTTCAAAAATTTCGTTTCTTTTAGCCATTAATAAAACCTGAATAAATTCGGTAATTTGTAGACAATTGTTTTCTTTTTCAGTATATCAGTAAATCCTTTTTTGGTTAAGTTGTTTTTAATCTTAAATGTTGTTCCTAAAAGTGTTTGTGAATTGCAAATAAGCAGGTATGTAGAAGGTACAAAGTGATGGTACTTTACAGGGTCTGAGAAAGCCCAGCCATACCTGGGGTAATATATTTCAACAATTGCGTGAAGGCTTTTTCCGGAGATTGTTGTTTTTTTTGTGTTTTCAAATTTTATTACATATCTTATCCTTGCAGGGATATTGCATAAGGCAAGTAATTTTACTGTTGTTAATGCCGCTGTATTGCAGTCACCTTTTAATGGTGGATTAATTGTGTTTGAGTACTTGAAATTTTTTGACACAAAGTTTAGGACATTGTCCACACACTGATAGTACCCTTTTGATTTTTGCTTAATTTCATGTGCAAACAAAATTAATTCTTCACTGTTTGATTTGTTTTTTTCAATTAATGTTATTAATCTTCTTTCCTTTATTTCAAAAGGATAGGGGGATGGAATTTTTAAAGGTGCGTAGTTTACTTTAACCTCTATTTTATTTTTATTTTTTATTTTCAAAGTATAGTTTGCATTTGAGTAATTTTTAAGACAGGCAGGGGTCTCAGAGCACAAGTAAATAGTTTTAATTGCAATTTGATTTGAAAAAACATTAATTGTAAAGAGGAAGAGAATTAGAAATCTCATTTTAAGTCTTTATTTATTGCGTCAAGTATTCCGTTAATGAATACTCCGCTTTCACTGTCTCCGTATTTTTTCCCTATCTCAATTGCCTCATTAATTACAATTGGAGGATCTAAGTCTTCAAAAAGCAACTCATATGTTGCAATTCTAAGAATATTCCTGTCTATTGTTGACATTCTGGATAGTTTCCAGTGCTGTGATTTTGATTCAATAGTTTTATCAATAATAGATTTTTTTTCGAGTACTTTTTTAAATAATTTTTCTGCATACTCTTTTGTTTTACTTCCTGCTTTTGCCCTTTCTAAATCTGCATAGAAATTCTTTAAAATATAATCTGGATTTAACCCAGTAACATCGTATGAGTAAAGCATATACAGTGCGTATTCCCTTGCTTTTCTTCTGTTTCCCATAATTTCTCCTTTTTCGCAAAAGATTATATCATATAATTGAAATGGAGATTAAAAAGTCTATGAAATACTATAAAATCGCTATACCTGAAATTAAGAAAACCTATACTTTTTTTTCTGAATCAGAGATAAATCCTGGTTATTTTTGTTCTGTAAAAGTGAGAAACAGACAATATGTGGGTATAGTTGTTGAGAAAGATAATTCTATTGATAACTCTTTGAAGTACAACAGAATTTCCTCAATTTACAGGGATTTTACCCCCCTTTCTAAAAATTATATTGATTTTATAAAAACAATATCAAATTATTACTTTACTGATTACGGAGTTTTCTTCTCAATAGCCTTTCCTTCAAAAATGTTTAAAGGAATAGAATTCGAGTATTCTTTAAACTCTGAAAAGGTCGGCTTATTTTTGACAGACGAGGAGTTGAAGATAGTCACCCTTCTAAAAGAAAAACCAATGAAGTTAAAGGAAATAAAAAAATATACAGGAGAAGAGGATGTTGTTGCTTCATTGAAAAATCTTGAAAAACTGGGGTTGATAAAAAAAGAGATAGCAAATCCATTTAAAAGGGCTGAAACAACCAAAAGAAAGGCTGTAAGCCTTTTAAAAATTCCAGAAGAGAAAGAGATTGAAGCTATAAAAAGGAAAAGCCCAGCCCAGTTTAGGGTTTTAGACTACCTTGTTAAAAATAAAGGGGTAAATTTTTTTCTCGTAAGTGAGCTTTCCGATAGGCTAAAGGTTTCCTCTTCATCTTTTGAATCTCTTGAAAAAAAAGGTTTTGTCAGGCTTTTTTACGATTATCCATCATTAATAAAAGAGCATCCTCAATTAAAAGAAATTATTACCTTAAACAAGTATCAGGAAAAATTTTACAGGGATTTTTTAAACTCTAAAAACGGGGTTTATTACCTATTCGGAGTTACAGGGTCAGGTAAAACAGAGGTTTATTTAAGGTGTGCAGAAGCAATTATTTCAGAAGGGAAAACTGTTTTATACCTTGTCCCTGAAATAGGATTAACCCCGGCAGCAATTTCAAGGTTAAAGGTAAGGTTTGGGAAAGATATTGCTATACTACACTCTGGTTTAAGTTACGGTGAGAGAATTTCAGAATGGTTGAGGGTGTTAAACGAAAAGGTAAAAATTGTGGTAGGGACAAGGTCTGCAATATTTGCCCCTTTGAAAAATTTAGGATTGATAATTGTTGATGAGGAGCATGACCACTCATACAAACAGGAGAATTTTCCTAAATACAACGCTGTGCATTGTGCTTTATTCAGAGGTAAAATTGATAATATTCCCATTATTTTAGGCTCGGCATCGCCTTCAGTGGAAATCTTTTACAATGCTAAAAAAGGGAAATACAAATTGTACAAATTACCAGAGAGAGCTGGGGAGAGCGGTTTCCCTTCAGTTGAAATTATAGATATGATGGAAGAATTTAAAAAAGCAAAAGGGAAAAAGAAAATATTTGCTGAAACAACTATAAATGAAATAAAAAAAGTAATTGATTCAGGTGGTCAGGTGCTTATTTTTGTAAATAGAAGAGGTTATGCTCCATTCTTGATGTGTAGAAAGTGTGGGTTTATTGAGATGTGTCCCAATTGCTCAGTTAGTTTGACGGTGCATTCTGACAGTAATTCTTATCCCCTTCAATGCCACTACTGCGGTTATGGTAAAGAGATCCCTGATGTATGCCCATCCTGTGGGGATAACTTTATTCAAATGATGGGATACGGTACCCAGAGGATTGAAAAAAGGCTTAAATCATTATTTCCAAAAGCAAAAATAGAAAGGGTTGACAGAGATACAGTTTCAACTAAGAACGCGTTTGAAAACTTTATGACAAAGATGAATAGGAGAGAAATTGATATAGTTGTAGGCACACAGATGATTGCAAAGGGCCATCATTTTCCGTATTTGAGACTTTCTGTTATTGTGGATGCTGACAGCTTGATTTCTTTTCCTGATTTTCGCTCTGCTGAGAGGGCATTTTCCCTTTTTTTACAGGTTGGAGGCAGGGCAGGCAGGGAGTTGAAAGGCAAGGTTTTAATTCAAACCTACAAGCCTGAACACTATATTTTTAAGTATTTAAAAAATCACGATTATCTCTCTTTTTTTGATAAAGAGATTGATTTTAGGAAGAAGGCACTATACCCTCCATTTGCAAAGATTATTGTTGTTGAAATTAAAGGGAATGACGAAGAAAAGGTAGCAGAATTTTCTAATTTGGTTGGAAACAGGTTAAAAGAGAAAAATGTTGATGGAAAAGTGCAAATTTTGGGTCCAGTAAAGGCATCTATATTCAAAGTTCATAATAAATTCAGGTATCACATAATTTTAAAATCAAAGGATAGGCGAAGTTTGAGAAGTTTATTTAAAAAAGGAGTTTTACCCTTTCTTGAGAAAAAACTATCGGGAATTGTAATAATTCCAGATATTGATCCATACTCTATAATGTAGCGTAAATTTTTTTTTACACTTTTCCCCTGTAACTTTACTTTAAAACATTTTTTTTAACAATTCTGTTTTAATTATAAGAAAAAAAAGAAGTTATCTTGGTTTGGTTTGTTGCTTCTGTTGGCATATTGCGTGCAAAAAATAGAGTGAGGATAGACAAGGAGGTAAGAAATGAAATTGAAGTTTAATGTAACAGAAGATGGCAAAAAACAGATAATTGTAGATTTAAATGAGACTAATAAAGGGAAAAATTTCCCGGAGGAAAGTCAACCCCTTGAAAAGGATTTTTCCATGGTAGGCGATATCAGGTATTTTGCCATTGAAAGGTTTAATTATCTGAGGAGGTATGCCATATGAAAGGAGATATCATGAAAGGCATAAAAAATTATTTTGTGATTTCGTTTTTAATCGGACTTGTAATTATAATTTTTTCACTGGGGTTAAACATGGAAATTTTCAGGTCTGCAATGATATTCGGATTGGTAAGCGGTATTACCATATGCCTTTTAAGTTTAACAGAGCTTTATAAATCGTATTATTTTAAAAGTTGTCCCATATGCGGAGATAAAATTGAGTTCCCAAAAAATAAATGTTCAAATTGCGGTTATGAGTTGAAAACAAAAAGAATAAGGTAATTTTTGTTTTGAAAAAAAGACTGATGTGTAATTTTGTTAAAATTAAATTACCATTTTTAATTAATATAAATTTAAAAGGCTTGCAAATAACTACTTTTTTTCTCTCCTGTTAATGGTAAACTTTTTTTTAATTTATTCCTTTTTTGTTTTCCAACATTCTCTTTTTTATTTCCATCCGTAAAATAAAATTTACATTTTTTCTTCCTGTAAAAGTTTTTTTACATTTTTTAAAAATAATTATCTTCTTTTTCTTATAAATATGGATTTAGATAATGGCAAAGGAGTTGAATTAATAGTAATGAACAAACTTTTGTCACAGGAGGGAAAAATGAAATTATCTGAATTGCTTATTGTATTTGGAATTTTTTCAATAACAGCAATGTCATCTATTGGTATTATAAATTCTTTACCACAGGCAAGATTAAAAGCCGCTTCTTTTAAAATCTATTCTCTTTTTGTTGAGGCAAGGAGCCTGGCATTAAGGCAGGGTTGTAATTACGCAGTTGTTATTGAGGAAAAGCCAGACGGGCACTATTTTACACTTGTGAAAGATACAAATTACAATGGTGTTTGCTATAGAGAGTACCTTAGTGGAAGAGATGCAGAGATAGGAAAGGGGATAGTTTTAGAAAAAGAATACCCAGGTGTTTATATTAAAAAGATAGCATTTTCAAGCAAGCATGTAATATCCTTCTCCCCTTACTTTACAAGTTCAAACGGGAGTATTTATTTGAAGACAAAAAATCCAGATGACGGTGTATTCAGGCTTAAAGTTTACGGTAAATCTTTTGTGGTGAAACCTGTAAAAATTTTTCCTGACGGAAGTGAGGTGAAGTATGAGTAATAAAGAATTGTTTCTTGCTTTTCACTTATTAAAGGGAATGGGGTACAAATCTAAAAGAGATTTATTGGTTAACTATAATTATGACATAGAGAAAACTATTTCTTTTTTATCTAAAAAGGAAGAAGTGTATCTTCCTTTGAAGTCAGCAAGAGGGATTATTGAATTTTGCAATAAAAAGGGAATTAAAATTATTACTATACAAGATGAATTTTACCCAGAAAGATTGAGAGAGATACAAGATCCACCTGTTTGCCTTTTTGCAAAAGGTAATATAGAGATTTTAAAAGAAAATTATCTTGCATTTGTCGGTACCAGAAGGGCTACCCCTTACGGGATAAATGCAACTGAAAAGCTAATTTCAGATTTGTCTCAATACAAGGTAGGCATTGTAAGCGGTTTTGCAAACGGGATAGATTCAATTGCACATAAATGTGCCCTTAAATTTAATATGCCTACTATTGCTGTGTTAGGTTGCGGGGTAGATGTAATTTATCCCCGAAACAATTTAAAACTTTACGGTGAGATTATAGAAAAAGGGTGTATAATATCGGAGTTTGTTCCTAAAACCAAACCTGAGCCTTTCAGGTTTCCTATAAGAAACAGGATAATTTCAGGCATTTCGATGGGGGTTGTTGTGGTTGAAGCAAGAGAAAAATCAGGCTCAATGATAACCTTAAACTATGGATTAAATCAGGGAAGGGAAATTTTTGCAGTGCCTGGAAGAATTTTTGATAAGGCTTCAATTGCAACAAACACCAAGATAAAAAACGGAGAGGCTAAACTAATTTTATCAGGTGAAGATATAGTGGAAGAATATTCTCTGGTTGCAATTTCAGAAAAATCTGATAAATTTTTGAAGTTGAGCGATGATTTTGTTGAAAAGTATCTCTCAGACAGACCTAAATCGCTTGAAGAATTAATGCTGGAGAGCGGAATGAATTATGAACAGTTAATTACAAGGCTTTCTTTTCTTGAGGTTGAAGGGAAAGTAATGAAAAATGGATTTAATCAATATACAAAGAGGGTTTAATGGCAGATAAACTTATAATTGTTGAATCTCCTGCAAAATCAAGAACAATCGAAAAATATCTTAAAGGCAAATACCATGTGGAAGCCACAATGGGGCATATTGTTGATTTGCCAAAAAAAGAATTTGGCATAGACATAGAAAACGGTTTTAAGCCAAAGTATGTTGTTATTGATGAGAAGAAAAAGGTTGTTTCCAATCTGAAAAAAAAGGCAAAGAATTACTCGGAAATTTACCTTGCTGCCGACCCTGATAGAGAGGGTGAAGCTATCTGTTATCATTTGAAGAATCTCCTTTCATCTAAAGACAAAAAGATATACAGGGTTTTGTTTAATGAAATAACCCCCACAGGAATATCAAAGGCTTTAGAATCCCCTGGAGATGTTGATTTAAACAAATTTAATGCACAACAGACAAGAAGGATTGTGGATAGAATTGTTGGTTATAAGGTTTCCCCACTTTTATGGGAAAAGGTAAAGAGGGGATTGTCTGCAGGTAGGGTTCAGACAGTTGCTTTAAGGATTATCTGCGAAAGGGAAGAAGAGATAAGGAAATTCAACAAAGAAGAGTACTGGACAATATTGGCAGAATTATTAAAAAATGAAATCCCTTTTACTGCAAAACTCGTTGAGATAGACGGGAGAAAGGTTAGAATAGGGAATAAAAAGGCGCCAATCGCAATAGACTCTAAACAACTTGCCGAACAAATTAAGAGGGAACTTGAAAAAGGAAATTTTTTAATAGAATCAGTTAAGAAAAAGCATAAAAAAAGGAATCCATTGCCACCTTTTATTACAAGTAAATTACAGCAGGAAGCAGCAAGGGTTTTAGATTTTCCTGTTAAGAAAACAATGAGAATAGCGCAGAAATTGTATGAAGGTGTTGATATAGGTGATGGCCCTGTCGGTTTGATTACATATATGAGAACAGACTCTACCAGAATTTCAAAAGAGGCTATTGAAAGTGCAAGGGCTTTTATTGGCGAAAAATTCGGGAAGGAAGAATTACCGTCAAAACCAAATGTATATTCTGCAAAGGAGAATGCACAGGATGCACACGAGGCTATAAGACCTACATCTGTTTTTAGAACACCGGAATCTATTTCAAAATACCTCTCTAAAGATGAGCTGGCACTATATAGCCTTATCTGGAAAAGATTTGTAGCAAGCCAGATGACACCTGCAATATTTGAAGAAACAGAGGTAAAAATTAAGAACGGAAAGTATACCCTTGAAGCAAGTGGCACTGTTTTAAAAAAAGAGGGGTTTTTAAAGGTTTACAACCCAGGGGTAGGGAAAGACAAATTGTTACCAGAGGTTGAAGAGGGGGAAAAACTTGCATTGAAAAATATAGAAGCAAAGCAAAACTTTACAACCCCACCGCCAAGGTACACCGAGGCAACCCTTGTTAAAGAACTTGAATCAAACGGAATAGGAAGGCCTTCCACCTATGCAACAATAATATCTGTTATTCAAAACAGGGCTTATGTGTTAATGAAGGAGAAAAAGTTTTACCCAACTGCCTTAGGTGAACTGGTAAACAAGTTGCTTGTTTCCTCTTTTCCCAAAATATTTGAAATTAATTACACTGCAAACCTTGAGAAAGAGTTAGACGGTATTGAAGAAGGCAAACTTGATTACCTTGAAGTTTTAAGAAAGTTTTACATAGAGTTTGAGAGGTACTTAAAAAGAGCAGAAGAGGAAATGGTAAGCGTTAAGAGAAACGGTGTGCCTATTGGGGAAAAGTGTGAAAAGTGTGGTGGCGAAATGGTAAAAAAGGTTGGAAAATTTGGAGTTTTCATTGCCTGTTCCAACTATCCTGAGTGCAAAAATACCCGTGAGGTTGTTGAAAGTGCAGATGGAGAAGATGCAAATGGTGAGAAAAAAACTTGCCCAAAATGTGGAGGTGAGCTTGTTTTAAAATCAGGTAGGTATGGAAAGTTTTATACCTGTTCAAATTATCCTGAATGCGATTACAGGGAATCCTTAAACGGTAACGGAAACGGAGTAAAGCAGCTTGACAAAAACTGTCCCCAGTGTGGGAAGCCTCTTGTTGAGAGAAAAGGGAAATACGGTAAGTTTATAGCGTGCTCAGGTTATCCTGAATGTAAATATATAGAAAAAGAAAAACCAAAAGAACTGGATATAATTTGTCCTAAGTGTGGAAAGGGAAAAATTGTTGTGAGAAAAACGAGAAGAGGAAAGGTTTTTTACGGCTGTTCAAGGTATCCGGATTGTGATTACGCATCATGGACTTTGCCTGATAATGGTGAGAAGTCTGACTAAATGCCCACTGATTTAACTGAAATTAAAGGTTACAATTTAAAACTTTTTCAGAATAAAAAGGGTTACAGGTTTTCAATTGATTCCTTTTTGCTTGCCTGGTTTGTTGCAGGGGAAGAATTCAGTAAAGGCTTAGAAATAGGAGCAGGTAGCGGGATAGTTTCCCTTTTAATTGAGAGAATGACAGAAGACAAAAAGCATTTTGAATTAATTGAAGTGCAGAAATCCCTTTTTAACCTTCTTAAAAAAAATATTGATTTAAATAAGCCTTATAAAAGTAAGTTTGTTTTAAGAAATGAGGATGCGAGGTTTGTATTGCCTTCAGTAATTCCCGATATTGTCTATTCAAACCCCCCTTTTACTGATTTTTCAAAGGGAAAGGTTTCCCCAAATTTTGAAAAGGCTATAGCAAGGCATACCTATCTTTTAAACCTTGAATCACTATTAAAATGGTATATAGAGAATACAGGGCAAAATACAAAACTTGCCTTTGTTGAAACAATTAAGAATCTGGAATATTACAGAGAAAAAGTTGAGGAATTTTCCCTTTTTGTTGAAAAAATTGTTTATGTAAAGCCATTTGAAAACAAAAATCCGAACTTATTTCTAATTTTGATAAACAAAAAGAAGAAGGATTTTGAAGAACAATATCTTACCATATACAAGTCAAAAAACATTTACACAGACAAAGTTAAACAGATTTTAGGGATTGTATGATAAAATCTTTCCATGGGATTTTTTAGCGGAAATTTAAGTCTTAAAAGATTTTTTATAGAGGAAATTGAATACTTTAAAGATAAAGAAAGGGTTGTTGCAAACTTAAATAACTATCTTTTCAAGGATATAGAAAATCAGGCAAAAGAGGAATCAATAGGGTGGGTAAGCCCTTTAAAGGTTTATAAATCTCAAATTGATGTTGAAGAAATCTATTACGGTAACTATATACTTTTAGCATTAAGATATGACACAAAGAAAGTATCAAAAGTTCTTATTGATTGCAAATTAAATGAAACAATAGAAAGAGAAGGGTTATCTATTCAAAATAATAAACAATTGAAGCAGTTAAAAGATGATATAAAGCAGGAATTGTTAAAGAAAACTCTTCCTTCTCCTAAAATTGTTGAAGCTGTAATTGACTTGAATAAAAAAACACTTTTATTAAATTCCACCTCTAAAAAATTAGGGGGTTTGTTTTTATCTTTGTTTGAAAAAAGCTTTTCAATTATGCCTGTTTATGTTGACCCAACTGTATTCTCATACATTTCTGTGGGGAAACAGGGGGTTGAAAAGTTATCTTCTCTAACGGAGACAGTAATCTATGACGAATGAGTTAAGAATAGATGAGTTTATTTTTAAAGAGTTTCTCCTTTATATCCTTTACACTTCAGAGATTAACGGGGGAGAAATTGAGGTTAACGGTGAAATAATTTACTTAAATGTAATGGACAGGCTTACCCTGGAAGGTGAAGGTGATGTCTGGGAAACTGATTTAAAAAGAGGAGTGCCTTCAATATCTCGAGAGGCAAAGAGGGCAATTTTAAATGGCAAAATGCCATCTTTAATGAAATTAAAAATACAGTCAGGAGAGGATTCATTCTTTTTTGTGATAGATTCCAAAACCCTTGACATAAAATCCCTTAAGATACCTGTTGTTGCAATAAAAGAACCTGATATAAAGCTTGAACAAAGAATGTTTTACATTGAGACAATTTATTTAATCCTTGAATCAATATTTAAGGATTTTTGCAGTATAAGGACAGATGAGGATAAATGGGAAATGTTTGTAAATGATGTGAAAAAATGGGCAAAAGAACTCTAATACTCCTTTTTCTTATAAACACTATTTTTCTTTTTGCATCAACTGTTGTTTATTTAAAAAAAGAAGGTAATTTTTCCCTTTACGCATACTTAACAAAGTCAGATGGCATTCAATTAGTGGTTAAAACAAAGTCTTCAGCATCCAAAAATACTGTTAGAAAAATATATGCGAATTCCAAAAAGGCAAAAATAAGGTATAAAAGAAGCATTAGAACCAGAAGGTTTTATATTAAATATCAGGACTTAAAAGATATTTACAAAGAGATTGTTATAAAAAAATTATTTCCCTATGATTACTTTAAAAACGGATATTATTACCACAAAGTCAGGTATAAAGGGGCTGAATCTCTGTGGAGAGTTGCTGTTTGGTTTACTGGAGACGGAATGAATTACAAAAAAATAAAAAAAATCAACAAGTTGAGAAAAAACTCTCTCTATTATAAAACAACTGTGAAAATACCTGAAAATTTACTCCTTTCTTTTTTAAAGCCTGAGAAGAAAAAAAAATCTGGGAAAAACAATTTAAATTCAGGGAAAAAGGAAGCCAAACCATTGCTTGAGTACAGAAAAGACAAAAAAGGGGAATATGCTATTTATAGACTGAAAAAAGGTGAAGCACTATATTCTGCAGTTGTTGTAAGGTTTACAGGAAGGCTTGATGCAGATTCAGTTATGGAGCTTGCGTATAAGATTGCCGAAAGAAGTGGCATAAAGGATGTTACAGATATACCAGTAGGCTATCCTATAAAAATCCCGGTTGAATACCTTTTACCTGAATACAAACCTAAAAATTCAAAAGAGTATAAACAGTATGAGAGTGATTTGAAAGAATCAGAACTCCTTGCAAGTAAACAAAAGATAGAAAAATCAAAAAATCTTGAAGGGGTTTATGTGATTTTAGACCCTGGACACGGTGGGGCAGACACAGGGGCAATGTACAACGGTGTCTGGGAAGATGATTATATGTATGATATTGTTTGCAGGATAAAGAGGATTCTTGAAACAAAAACAAAAGCAGTGGTAATACCTACAGTATGGGATAAAAGTTCAGGATATAAAATTTTTAATACAAAAAAGATTAAATTGGACAGAGACGAGTATCTGATGACCACCCCTAAATTTAATTTAAATTCTAAACTTGCATCTAAGGTAGGGGTAAACCTTCGCTGGTATCTTGCAAATTACCTTAATTCAAAGAGGATAAAGTCAGGTGTTAATCCTTCAAAAATTGTATTTATCAGTTTTCATGCAGATGCGCTGTACAAAAAGGTAAGGGGCACAATGATTTATATTCCCTATGCAGGGTTATACAGAAAAAAGGCAGGGCGCAGGAACAGGGTTTATTTAAAGTACTATGAGGTAAGAGTTAAGCCCTTCTATACTTTTACTAAAAAAGAGGTTTCAGTTTCAGAAGGTTTGTCAAGAAAACTTGCGTACAAGATAATTGATAATTTAAAAAACAATGGTATAACTGTTCATAAAGAAAAGCCTGTTAGGGAATTTATTTTCCGCTCAAGGTATTCAAGGCCATTTGTCCCTGCTGTTATTCGCTACAATAAGGTAATGATTAAAATGCTAATAGAAGTAGGAAATTTAAAAAACAAAAAGGATGCAAAATCAATTGCAAATCCTGAATTCAGAGAAAAATTTGCTGAAACAGTTGTACAGTCTCTTTTAGAGTTTTATGGCAATAAATAATTTTAAAGAAAAATATAATTTAACTTTTAAATTCTACAGATTTGATTCCCCTTTAAACGGTGCCAGAGGGCTTTATTTTTTCAACATAATCAGGTGGCAGTTTGAGTCAATTCATTTAAAATTTAGAAAAAGAGAAAAGTTTTCCTTACCTGTTGTTAATCAGTCTGAAAAACTTAAAACAGAAAAAGACTTTTTTTGTTTGTTAGGTCATGGAACAATTTTATTTCAACTAAATAGGGTGAGGATAGTTACAGACCCTGTTTTTGGGAATATACCGTTTTACAAAAGATATACCCCCTTTCCCTATGGAGTTAAAAATTTGATGCCTATAGATGCTGTTTTAATCTCTCACAACCACTATGACCACCTTGATATACCATCTTTAAAAAAGATAAAAAATGCAGGAAAAATTGTTTTGCCTCTTAAAAAATAGAAAATATGTGAAAAAAATTTTTAAGAAAGAAAAAATTAAAGAATTAAGCTGGTTTGAAAGTTGGGAGTTTAAAGGAATTAAAATTGTTTTATTGCCTGCTAAACACTGGTCAAAGAGGAGGCTCTTTGACAGGAATACATCACTCTGGGGTAGTTTTCTTATTCAAACAGATAAAACTACGATTTATTATGCAGGGGATACAGCATACTCATATCATTTCAAAGACATAGGGGAAATATTTGAGATTGATTATGCTTTTCTTCCTATTGGCGCTTACAAGCCTGATTACATAATGAAACATAACCATATGAATCCTGAAGAGGCTTATAAAGCGTTCAAAGATTTAAATGCAAAGCATTTTATCCCAATCCATTATGGAGTTTTTAAATTAAGCGACGAATCTGTAAGCGAACCTTATGAAAAAATAGTAAAGATAATCCCTGAAAATAAAATCCCTAAAATAGGTGAAGTTGTAATAATTTAAATTGTTAGGCAATAGTTTTTTTACCCTGTTTTTTATTGAGTGATAATTGAATAAAAAATTAATATCTTTCCTTATAGTTTTTCTTAAACACCTGTAACTTTTTTTAAGAAAGTGTTCGTGAAAAGAATTTTAGGGAGAATTTTATGTTTTTAGTTTTTAAAATATGGAAGCCTTTGAAATGGTTTAAATTGTTTCTCAATTGAAGTGTAATCCTTCTGCCAGTTTTGTCCATCATAATAAAGGGTTTTTACATGCTTATCAATATACTCTTCTGGATTTTTTATATTTTCGATTACTATAAACTCTGGATAAAAAAATTTGTTGATTACATTTCCTTGATAATCGGTAATTATATTCAAAATATGTTGATGGATATTAAAGTTAATCCCCATTTTTTTGAATACCATAGGTTTAATTTTTGAATAAAAAAATGCGCTGAAATCCATGTGGGTTTTACTGTTATTGCTTTTTTGATATGTTGCAAGGTAATAATTTGTCATTTTAAAGTTGTCCAGGAAAAAGGTTAAATAAACTATATTGGACTTTTTATTGAAATCAAAATTTGTATTCTCTGGTTGTATAAAATCAAGGGTTTTGTTATAAAATTTCCAGTCTGATTTCATAAAAGTAATCACGGGAAGAGAAAACTTGTGTAAATAATTATTCGTTCCACTTAAAATTAAAACCTTTTCCCCTTCTACCTTTCTAATTTCAAGAGATCGAAATCTGCCAGGATGCCAGAATGTGAACTTTTCTTTTCCATCAAGATTAAAAACTCTTACACATGAAGGATAAAAAGGGATGTCCACCTGTAAAATAATTAATTCTGGTTTTCCATCACTGTCAATATCATTCACTTTTGTATTTACTATGGCGAAGTTATCATAAACATAATTTTCGTCTTTTACCTTGTAGGAAGTAGACAAATTAAATCTCTTTTTTTCAATTAGATTACCTTTTGAATCTGAAATAAAAATTCTAACTTCTTTTGGTTTTTCCGGGTCAATTTCTGCATAAACCATATCTAATATTTTGTCATTATTTAAATCAACAAAGTGAACATATTTGCAATTTCCTGGTTCAAATGCAACTCTTTTATAAACATCAGAATTGGTATGAAATGTTTTCAAGATATTTCCATACTGGTCTTTAATATTTATTATTGAGCCTTCGCCTTTAATTTCATAAAATAGTTTTCTTTTTTGCAACTTTCTAATTTTGTAGTATGAAGTAAAATTATAACCTGCGACTATGACTAAAAGAATTGTTATAGCGAAAAACACAAAAGGTTTAATCGGTTTTTTTTTAGATTGTTTATCTTTTAGTATGTTCTCTGTAACCAGGTTGTTATGAGTTTGTTCAGGCTTATCTTTCTTATTCCTTTCAGCAAGCCATTTATCTATCTCATCTGTATATGCAAATACAGATTTTTTATCCTTTATTCTCCTGATAGGGAATCCGTCTTGTTTCTCCCATCTATGTATAGTTTTTGCTGATTTTCCTACATACTCTGAAATTTCTTTCCAGCCGTCAAGTCTTTTTCTGTCCATAATGTAGTCTCCATTTACTTATAAAAACTTAACACATTTATATATAAAAGTCTATTGTTATAAATCAATTACAAAATGTTGTCGTA
Organism: Thermotomaculum hydrothermale; assembly: GCF_016592575.1. Taxonomy (NCBI): domain Bacteria; kingdom Pseudomonadati; phylum Acidobacteriota; class Holophagae; order Thermotomaculales; family Thermotomaculaceae; genus Thermotomaculum; species Thermotomaculum hydrothermale. The sequence continues at coordinate 654,049 of NZ_AP017470.1, forward strand.
TGCTTCAAGAAAAGTTTAGAGATTCTAAAAATAAAATATTTTTTGTTTTTGCTTTAACAAAACAATTATATTTCACAATATTTTGAAGATGAAAATTAAAAGGCAACTTTTATTTATTTTTGATAAAATAATTTAGTACATAATCTTTAAAAAGGGAGTGGGATATGGATTTTAGATTGACTGAAGAACAACAAATGATGAGGGATATGGCAAGGCGTTTTGCCGAGGAAAGGGTTAAACCAGGGGCTGCTGAGAGAGATAGAACTCACGAGTTTCCTGTTGATTTGCTTAAAGAATGTGCTGAGTTGGGCTTTATGGGGGTTGCAATTCCTGAAGAATACGGCGGTGCAGGAATGGATTATATCTCTTATGCAATAATGATTGAAGAGATTTCAAGAGCCTGTGCATCAACAGGGGTTATACTTTCTGTTAACAACTCACTTGTTTGTGACCCGCTATTAAAGTATGGAAGCGATTATATAAAGAAGGAGTTTTTAACTCCTCTTGCTGAGGGCAAAAAGTTAGGTTGTTTTGGTTTAACAGAGCCTAACGCTGGTTCTGATGCGGCAAACTTAAAAACAACAGCTAAAAAAGACGGAGATTACTATATTATTAACGGTTCAAAGATTTTTATTACAAACGCTACACACGCTGATGTTTGCCTTCTCTTTGCTGTTACAGACAAAGAAAAGGGTAAGCACGGAATTTCTGCTTTTGTTGTTGATACAAAAACAGAGGGGTTTAACATAGGCACTGTTGAGGACAAACTTGGTATTAATGCAAGCGGAACGGCTGAGCTTTACTTTGAAGATATGAGAGTACCAAAGGAGAACATGCTTGGAGAAGAAGGCCAGGGCTATAAGATTGCTCTTGCAACGCTTGACGGTGCAAGGGTTGGTATTGCTGCCCAGGGAGTGGGGCTTGCGCAGGCTGTTTTAGACGAATGCGTTAGGTATGCAAAAGAGAGGATTCAGTTTGGAAGGCCAATATCTTCTTTCCAGGCGATTCAGTGGTACCTTGCAGATATGGCAACAAATATAGAGGCTGCAAGGCTTTTAACCTACAAAGGGGCTGCCTGCAAACAGAACGGGGGAAGGTGCAACAAAATTACTTCTATGGCAAAGGTTTTTGCAGCTGAAACAGCAATGGAAGCAGCAAGAAAGGGAGTTCAAATATTTGGCGGATATGGTTATATGAAAGAGTATCCAATGGAAAGATTCTTCAGAGATGCAAAAATTCTTGAGATTTACGAAGGTACTTCCGAGATACAGAGAATTGTAATTGCTGCTCAGGTTTTATCAGAGGTGTAAATTATGGATTTTCGCCTTACAGAAGAGCAAAAAATGTTCCGCGATATGGTACGGGACTTTGCAAAAAAAGAGGTTGAACCGGGGGCTTCAGAGAGAGATAAAAAGGCAGAATTTGCCCACGATTTAGTTAAAGAAATGGGCGAGTTAGGTTTAATGGGGGTATTTATCCCAGAAGAATTCGGTGGCTCAGGTGGGGATGTTATATCGTATCTCTTAGCTGTAGAAGAGCTTGCAAAGGTTGATCCTGGCGTTGCAGTTACAATGAGTGTCAACAATTCTGTTTGTTGCTTTCCTATTTTAAAATTCGGTAATGAAGAGCAGAAGAAAAAGTATCTACCCCTTCTTGCTTCTGGAGAAGTAATTGGTGGCTTTTGTCTTACAGAACCAAATGCAGGTTCTGATGCAGGAAGTTTAAGGACTAAGGCTGTAAAAAAGGGGGATAAGTACATTATTAACGGCTCTAAAGCCTGGATAACGAATGCGAGAGTGGGCAAGTACTTTGTTTTACTTGCTTCAACAAACCCTGAGGCTGGGCATAAAGGAATTTCTGCCTTTATCGTTGATGCAGACCATCCAGGCTTTATTGTGGATAAACCTGAGGATAAAATGGGAATGCGCTCTTCCAAAACCTGTATGGTTACTTTAGAGGATTTGGAAGTACCGGCAGAAAACCTTTTAGGTGAAGAGGGAATGGGTTTTAAAATTGCCCTTACTACTTTAAACCATTCAAGGATTGGTATTGGTGCACAGGCTCTTGGAATTGCCAAAGGGGCATTTGAAGAAGGGGTAAAATATTCAACTGAAAGGGTTCAATTTGGAAAACCTATTGCAAAGCAGCAGGCTATTCAGTTTAAAATTGCAGATATGGCAACAAGGATTGAAGCGGCAGAAAACCTTGTGTACTATGCAGGGTTTATGGATTCAATAGGAAAAACTGACCCTAAACTTTCCTCAATGGCAAAGATGTACGCTTCTGAGACAGCAATTTTTTGCACATACGAAGCATTGCAGATTCATGGAGGATACGGCTATTCCAAGGAGTACAAGATTGAAAGATTGTACAGGGATGCAAGGGTAACCACTATTTACGAAGGAACTAACGAAATACAGAGGCTTGTTATTGCAAAAAGCCTGTTGGGATAAAATGGCAAAAAAAGAGAGGGCAGATAAACTGCTCGTTCAAAGAAATTTAGTTAAATCAAGGGAAGAAGCCCGCCGTTTGATTATGGCGGGTCTTGTTTTTCTTGACAATAAGCGTATTGAAAAAGCAGGGGAGTTAATCCCAATTGAAAAAGAGATTTTTGTTAAAAGAAAACTACACAATTATGTTGGTAGAGGGGGATTGAAACTTGAAAAAGCCCTTAATGAGTTTAAGATTGATGTAAAGGATAGAATTTGTGCCGATATAGGCTCATCTACTGGGGGCTTTACAGACTGCTTGCTTCAAAGGGGAGCAAAGCTTGTTTTTGCAATAGATACTGGCACAAACCAGCTTGATTTAAAACTCAGAAAAGACAACCGTGTTGTTGTTATGGAAAATTTTAACGCAAGGTATTTGAAAAGGGAGGATTTATCTTTTCCAGTTTCTTTTATCTGTATGGATGTTTCTTTTATTTCTGTAAAGAAAATTATTCCTGTTTTTACGTCTATAATTGATGAGGAGAGAGATTTTGATGCTGTCATTTTAATAAAGCCTCAATTTGAGGTTGGGAAAGACGAAGTGGAAAAAAAGGGCATTATAAAGGATAAGACAAAGCATTTCAGGGTTATTGAAGATATAATATCTTTTAGTAACTCACACGGATTTTGCGCTGAAAATTTAACAAAATCACCAATTCAGGGACAGAAGGGAAATATCGAATATCTTTTACATTTAAAGGTTAAAGGAAATTGTAGTAATATTATAAATAAGAAAAGAGTTGAAGAGGTTGTTTTCAATGAAATTTGAAAAAATAGGTGTAATTTTTAAGCCGAAGGCTGATTTAAAAACTCTCGAAAAGGTGTTGTTTGCCCTTGAAAAGATATTGATTAAAAGAGGAATTTCAAAGGCTTACACATTGAAACCTATTCCAGAAACTATAACAGTTGATAATTCTTTAGGAGAATTTTTTGTTAAAGCATCCCCGGTGGATTTTATTGATAGTGTTGATTTACTTCTTGTTTTAGGGGGAGATGGCACTTTGTTGTCATCAGTGAGATTGTTAGAGGGTGAAAAAATTCCAATATTAGGTGTGAATTTAGGAAGTCTTGGTTTTTTAACAATAGTACAGGTTGATGAATTTGAAGAGGCTTTAACCAACACTCTAAATGGTAATTATCAGATTGACGAAAGGTTAATGCTTGAAGGGAAGATTTTTGATGAAAATGGTAAGGTTCTTGTTGAGGAGCATGTTTTAAACGATGTTGTAGTTAACAAAGCAGCGCTGGCAAGGATTATGGATTTAAGGTTAATGATAGATGGGGATTTTGTGTCTGACTATAAATCTGACGGGCTTATAATCTCAACACCGACAGGTTCAACAGCATACTCCCTTGCAGCAGGAGGTCCTATTATCTTTCCTTCAACAAATGTTCTTACAATTACCCCTATTTGTCCGCACTCTTTAACAAACAGGCCAATTGTTGTATGTTCTAACTCTGAAATTGAGATTACTTTAAATAAAATGCACACAGATATTTTTATAACCTTTGACGGCCAGAAAGGTTACAGATTTTCTTCTCAGCATATTTTAAAGGTAAAAAAGTCAGAGAGAAAGGCTTTGTTAATTAATCCCAAATTAAAAAATTATTTTGAAGTTTTAAAAGAAAAACTGAAATGGGGAGAAAGGTAAGGAGTGAAAAATGAAAACATTTAATATTGTTCCGAATATTCCGCCTGAATTAGAGCCTTTAAAAGAGATTAGTTTTAACCTCTGGCATGTATGGAATCCAGATGCTATTACTTTATTTATGAGAATTGACAGGAAATTGTGGGAAAGTTGCAATCATAATCCTGTTTTAATGCTTGGGAGACTCAGTCAAGAAAAGTTAAATGAGCTTGTCCATGACGAAGGATTTATGCTCTTCCTTGAAAAAGTATATTCTGACTTTAAAAGGTATGTTGATAACAAAAACTTTTTTCAATACTCACTTGGAGTAAACAAAGATTTTAAGATAGCCTATTTTTCTGCAGAGTTTGGTATTAACGATTCTATTCCAAACTATTCTGGTGGATTGGGGGTTTTGGCAGGTGACCATTTAAAATCATCTTCCGACTTGAATGTTCCTTTAATAGGGGTTGGATTAATGTATCAGCAGGGCTATTTCAGGCAGTATTTAACCCCTGACGGCTGGCAACAGGAAACGTACCCTGAAAATGATTTTCACAATATGCCTATGAAGTTAGTTAAAAATGGAGACGGAAACCCTTTAACAGTTTCAGTTAAAGTTGGAGATAGAAATGTTTATGTTAGGGTATGGAAGCTTGAAGTTGGAAGAGTTTCTGTTTATATGCTTGATACAAATAACCAGATGAATTCTGATGAAGATAGAAAAATAACCGACCAATTGTACGGGGGAGATATAGAGCATAGAATTAAGCAGGAAATAATCCTTGGCATTGGCGGGGTAAGAGTTCTTGACGCTCTGGGAATTCAGCCTGCTGTTTATCACTTAAATGAGGGGCATTCCGCTTTTGCAACATTTGAGAGAGTAAGGATTTTAATTGAAAAGCACGGTTTAACCTTTGAAGAGGCAAGACTTTTTGTTCAACATACAACTGTTTTTACAACTCATACCCCTGTACCTGCCGGTAATGATGTTTTCCCTCCTGAGCTTATTTCAAAGTACTTTTCCGTGTATATTTCAGAGTTAGGGCTTTCCCCTGAACAATTTTTAAGCTTTGGCAGGGTAAATCCCTTTGATAAGCAGGAAGGCTTTTGTATGACTGTGCTTGCATTGAAAAATTCAGCCTTTGCAAATGGGGTGAGCAGGCTTCACGGAAAGGTTTCAAGAAATATGTGGAAGGGCTTGTATCCCCATATAGATGTTGAAGAGGTTCCCATTAAACATATTACAAACGGGGTTCATATCCCGTCGTGGATTTCCCTTGACCTTGCTACACTTTATTCAAGGTATTTAGGGCCTCAGTGGGCTGAAGACCCTGACAATGAAAAAATCTGGGAAAGAGCACTTGATATTCCTGATGAAGAGCTATGGAGAACCCATGAGAGAAGAAGGGAGAGGCTGGTTGCTTTTGTGAGGAGAAGGCTTGTTAAATGCTTGAAGAGAAAAGGTGCAAGACAAAGTGAAATAATGAAGGCAAAACAGGTTTTAGACCCTGAGGCATTAACAATTGGCTTTGCGAGAAGGTTTGCTGCATACAAGAGGGCATACCTTATATTTAAAGACCCTGACAGGCTAGATAAAATTTTAAACAACCCTGAAAAGCCTGTTCAAATTATTATTGCAGGCAAAGCACACCCAAAGGATATGGAAGGAAAGGAAATTATTAAAAATATTGTCCAGATTGCAAGGGAAGAAAGGTTCAGGAAGAAAATTGTTTTTATTGAGGATTACGATATAAATGTTGCAAGGTACCTTGTTCAGGGGGTTGATTTGTGGCTGAATAACCCAAGAAGGCCATTAGAGGCATCAGGTACAAGCGGAATGAAGGCATCTGCAAATGCCGGGCTTAATTTAAGCGTTTTAGATGGCTGGTGGGATGAGGCTTACAACGGGGAAAACGGTTGGGCTATAGGTAGTGGAGAGGAGTACGATGATTTAGAGTACCAGGATGAAGTTGAAAGCAGGGCTATTTACGATTTGCTTGAGAAAGAGATTATTCCTCTTTTCTATACAAGAGGAGATGATAAATTGCCACATGAGTGGATAGAGAGAATGAAGATAAACTTGAAAACAATTTGCGGTTTCTTTAATACCCATAGAATGGTTGAAGATTATATGGAAAAATTCTATTTAAAAGGGGCTGAACACTTTTTCTCCCTTGGGCAAAACGGCTTTGAAGGGCTAAAAAACCTTCTTGCATGGAAGAAGAAGATTGATACAAACTGGCATAATGTGAGAATTTTGGAAAGTGAATTTTTGGGGGAAAGGGAAAGTTTAATTAGAACTCCATTAGGTTGCAGGGTAAAGGTAGACCTTGCGGGGTTAACTCCAGAGGATATTGTTGTTGAAGCTTACTTTGGGAAACTTGACGCAAATGGGAAATTATCTGAATTTCAGATAGAAAAACTTGAAAATGTAAAGCAAATTGATAGTACTGTGTATGAATTTTCTGGAGAAATAACCGTTGAAAAAACAGGGAGATTTGGTCTAAGGTTTAGAATCAGGCCGGTTAATTTAAACCTTGAAGACTCTTTATCGTTGACATATATAAAATGGGACGATTAAAAGAATTGAAAAATAAGGTTAAAATTGTTATATTTTAATTACAACATAATTTGGAGGTATTATGATTAAATTAAGTGAAGAACAGGTGAAGGAAATTCTTTACAAAGAAAACCCTGAATTTAAACAGCTTAAAGACAAACACGCCAGTTTTGAAGCAAGACTTCAGGAATTACTAAAAAAAAGCAGGCTTTCAAATGAAGAAGAGCTTGAACTTCATGAGATAAAGAAACAAAAACTTATTTTAAAAGATAAAATGTATCAAATGATAAGAGAATACAGGGAGACACACAAATCTGAATAAAAAGCATTATTAGGGAGAGAATTTGGCAGAAAAAAATCCGAGGAAAGGGGCTTTTATACTGCCCAGCCTCTTTACTATAGCAAACCTTTTTTTTGGTTTTTCCGCTATTCTTTTTGCGGAATCTGGAAAGTATCAAATAGCATGTTTTTTTGTATTCGTGTCCGCAATTATGGATATGTTAGACGGCAGGATTGCGAGAATGACTGGTACTGAGTCTCAATTTGGCGCAGAACTTGATTCTATTGTGGATGTTGTCTCTTTTGGAGTTGCCCCTGCTTTTATTTTTTACCACTGGGGTTTTTCTCAACCTGCAATAGATATGTTTTTAAAGAGATTAGGCTGGGCGGCCGCCTTTATTTTTGTTAGTTGTGGGGCTTTAAGGCTTGCAAGGTTTAATATTCAGAAGAACATTGTTGACTCAAAATACTTTGTAGGGGTTCCAATTCCTATTGCAGCTATATTCACGATTTCCATGGTGTTAAGGTTTCCTGAACCTGTAAATTCTCCCCTTTTTAGTTATATAGTTTCCATGATGGTTATTTTTGTTGCGCTTTTAATGGTTTCCAAAATTAAATACTATAGTTTTAAAAAAACAAAGATAAAAAAAGAAAAGCCGTATTCTTTTGTAATTGTTATTATTATTTTGTTTGCCGGGCTAATTATTGCCCCTGCTACTATACTTCTCCTCTTTGCTTTTTTCTATTTAATCCATCCCTTTATTTTTAGAAACGGCTCTCATAAAGAACCGCAATCAAAAGCCTCTAAATAACATAGATTTATTCAACAAGTTATATTGCCAAAATCTTCCATTGTTTTTATATTCTTAGTAAGAAAAACTGGGAGGAAAATATGATAAACAAAGTTGTTCAGTTTATTGATACACATATAGAAAATTTTTCAAAAGCTTTTGCTAAAGAAGTAAAAAAATCAAAGTATTTGATGAGGTACAAGGGATTTGAAGAGGAAGAAGTGGTATCAAGAGCTAAATCACTGTTTAAAACCATGACCACATGGCTAAAAGAGGAGATGGAATACAAAGATGTTGGCAAGTATTTCGTTAAGGTGGGGAAGCAAAGGTATGAGGAGGGCTTCCCTCTCTGTGAAGTGATTCATGCATTATTTTTGATTAAAAACATTTTCTGGAAAAAGATTAACGAGGAAGGATTTTTGTCTTCTACTTTGCAGATTTATATTGCAATTGAGACTTTGAAAAAGATTTACGATTTTTTTGATGTTGGGGCATTTTATATAGTTAGAGGGTATCAGGAAGCAATGTATAATGAGTTAGGCTCAACAGGTAAAATTACTGAGGAAGACTTAAAAAAGGTATTTTTCCCAGGCTCATTTAAAAATGATGAATTAATGGAAAAAATGTCTTACAAAAACATTCCATTTTTTGACTGGAAATGGTAAAAAAAAGAGGGCTAAAAGCCCCCTGCTATTATTCAAAACTTGCACACGCTTCTGCGGTACTGTCAAAAACCTCAAAAATAGATATTAAAGTTGTAAGTTGTAATAAATCGTGAACCTTTGTGTTAAGGTTTGCTAATTTTAATTCTCCACCCTGTTTTTTGGTTGTGGTATAGGCGCTTGCAAGCTCTCCCACACCTGAAGAATCCATATAAGAAACATTTTTCATATCAATAACTATTTTTTTTCTACCCTTTTCGAGTAGCTCTTTAATTGTATTCCTTAAAGCAACATCTCCTTCGCCTATTGTTATTTTTCCATTAATTTCAACTACTGTAACATCTCCAACTTCTCTTGTTTTTATTTTCATTTTGACCTCCCTAATCTTTTTTGTACAAATTAGTTAACGAAATCCCCTTATAAATGTTTCAACATTATTAAATTTCAGGAAAAATTGGTCTGATGTCAACAGGGATATTTTTTAACTTTTCAAGTGCTTTTTTCACCTCAGGTTTGATGACTTTATAAGTGTTTACAAACTGTTTTGTTTTTTCATAATCCCCGGTTGCCTGAAGTATTAAAAGCTCATGTGCCAGTTTTGTAAATCCATCCTTTGCTTTTTCAAGATTAACGGAAAACTTTTTGCTGTTTTCATCGTAATTAATAACGCCTAATTCCCTGAGGTAATTAAAGATGATTATGTTTCCACCTCCGTGTGCTTCGTTAATTCCAAATCTTATAGACCTGAAAATTCCACCAATAAAGGTTGTAACCAGTTGTTTTTCAAATCCTTTCGGGAAAACCCCTTTTTCAGTCAGGAAGAATCCATTGTAAACACCTAAAACATCAGCCTTTGCCTCTTCAATTGTTGAATAGTATTCCTTTAACTCTTTGTTTACAGTTGTTTTTTTACCGTTTTTTGTAATAATTCCAGGCCCTAATCCGTGTGAAATTTCGTGTAACAGTGTGTGTGTAAAATAGGCGTTAAAGGAAACATTTTTCAAGGTATCTTTTGTTAAAACAGTTTTTGCTATTGGAATCCAGCACATCTTATACTTTGCTTCGGCAACATTCTTCAATAACACTTTTTTAGAGCCTTTTGCTTCCCTTACTCTTTCGTCGTTTGGAAGGTTAAATGCTGTTGTTTGAACTCCAGCCCCTGCGTCTCCCCCACAGTAAACTTCGTAAACAACGGCGATAGGGGAGGATAATCCTCTGTTAAAGTTTTTGTACATATCAGGGATTGGGAGGTTTTTCTCCATGTCTATAAGGTACTTTGCTATTGTTTTTAGTTTTTTACTCTCAACCGGGTCTTTAACTGTAACAAAGGATTCAAAAGAGGCTTTGTAGCCGAATAGCCTGTCTTCGTAAACCTCATAAGGACCAATTACAACCTCTATTGCATTATTCTTTACATCCATCCATGCAAGGTCTGATTTGAAGTAATCGTTTGATAGAAAAGCCTCTGCCCTTAAATTAAGGTATTTTTTTACTGTGGGGTTTTCGCAATTCTTTGCAGTCTCTTTAAGCAATTGAGTCGCTTTTTCTAAAAAAGGTTTATATTCTTTGCTATAAGGTATTGCAACTAAATTACCGTCTTTATTTCTTCTGATTACTGTAAAGTTTGATGTAAATTCATCTTCAAGTTCTGGGTGCTGTTTTAAAAAGTCTTCAAACTCATCCTTTGTCATATCTTCAGGATAGAAATTTGCCCCTAAAGGTTTCTCTCCAACACCTTCAATAAAAGGTTTATCATGTTCAAGCCTGTTAAATGGCCCATAGTAAATGTTAAACAGCTCAAGTTCTTTTTTTGACAACTCATCATTTGCTTTTTTTAATTTTTCCCTTATTTCAACATTTTTTGAGTAAACCTGTCTCAAAAAAATCTCGTCCATTATTTTTGTGGCTTCTATAAGTTTCTTAAGCACAATTTTCTGCTTTTCGTTTATTAGTTTTTTGTCAAAAGATAGTTTTACAGGGGCAAACTTGTTTATTTCCCTGTTTAAATACTCTAATTTTTCTTTATTCTTTTCCATTTTTATTTCTGTCTTTTCCTTTTTTTCTGTATTGCATGACAAAGCAAATAAAAGAATTATGCCTAAAGTTAATATTTTTCTCATAGCATTTTTTCCTTATGTTCTTTCGTTGCAAAATAGTAAACACCGATTGTAATAACAATCATAATAATAAGTCCAATCAATGTTGCCGTGCCTTCGTTTGCGGAAACAAGGTAAGGGTGATGTCCCTCTTTTCCGGCAACACCGAATATATGCCAGAGAGTATCTAATAAGTTTAATTTTTCTCCATTAACAGTCATTGCAGGCCATATTGTCCATGCCCTGAGCGCAGCCCCTAAAACACCGAACAGTGCTGAACCTGCAAGCAAACCTGAGGCAATAAGTGTGCCCTTCTGCACTCTTTTCTTTGCAATCTCCTGGTCTTCAGAACTCCTGCCTAATAGCCATGCAATAAATCCTCCAACTAAAAGAGGGGTATTTAATTCCTGGGGTAAGTACATTCCAAGGGCAAATGCAAGGGCAGGCACTCCTAAAATATCCATAAGAAGAGCAACAATTCCGCCAACGCCGTATAAAATCCATGGAATATTTGCTTTTGGGTCCATTAGGGTCAGGATAATTGATTTCATAACATTTGCCTGAGGAGCAGGCATTGCAGGGTTCGGTTGCCCGTTTGGAAGGGTGAAACCTAAGGTTGCATTTATAAGGTAAATTGCAGCTCCAACTGTTGCGGCAGCAATTAAAATCCCTAAAAACTTAAACCTTTCCTGGTTGTAAGGTGTTGCCCCTAACCAGTAACCGATTTTCAAATCAGTAATAAAGCCCCCTGCAACAGAGAGTGCAGTGCATACAACAGAGCCCATAACTAATGCAACAGCCATTCCCTTATCTCCATGAAGCCCTGCTTTAACAAGCAAAACAGAGCCTATAATCAAAGTAACAAGTGTCATTCCTGAAACAGGGTTTGAGCCAACAATAGCAATTGCTCTTGCTGCAACTGTTGTGAATAAGAATGTAATTACAAAGGTAATGATTAAAGTCAATAGCCCGAAACCGAAACTTTTTGTAAGTATATAGTAAAAAATAAAGGTTGCTATTAAGGAAACTCCCAACAAAGTGATAATTGTTTTCATTGATAAGTCTTTATCAGTCCTTATTTCTTCATGTTCTTCGTGGTGGCCGAAAATCTGCTTAAATCCTATTGAAAATGATGAGATGATAACATTGAAATTTTTGATTATTCCCATTAAACCTGCAATAGCGATTGCGCCTATACCGATAGGCCTTACATATTGAGCAAATATGGCGTTTGGAGTCATTGCAGTTGCATGCACCAATGATTGAGAGTAACCAAAAAATGGAACAAATACAAACCAAGCCAAAAATGAGCCTGCAACAATTACAAAGGCATACCTTAATCCCACAATGTATCCAAGGCCTATGAAGAATGCGGTTGTTTCCATTTTAAATAGCATTTTTGTTTTTTCGGTAAATGTTTTAAAGGGGGTGCCAAGCATTGTCCAGTTGAAATGCGTTCCCCAGAATCTCATTGATTCTCCTAAAAAGTCAATTATTCCACCGACAAGCATGGAGTAAATAAGGGTTTTAGATTGGTCTCCTGCGCTTTCCCCTGTTGCTAAAATCTCTGTTGTAGCAGTTGCCTCGGGGAAGGGTAGAATTCCGTGCTGGTCTGCAACAAAATATCTTCTAAGGGGAATTAAAAATAATATACCTAAAACTCCCCCTAAAAATGCTGCAAAAAATATTGTTAAAAATCCAGGATTTAGATTTAACATAAACAGGGCGGGAAGGGTGAAAATAGCACCTGCAACAACAACTCCTGAGCCTGCCCCAATGCTCTGGATAATAACATTTTCAAGAATTGTGTTTTCCCTTTTGTACATTTTCCCTAACCCCACCGCTAAAATTGCAATAGGGATTGCTGCTTCAAATACCTGTCCAGCCTTTAATCCGGAGTAAGCACATGCAAAGGTAAATAGAAATGCCATTATCATTCCCCAGATAATACTTCTCGGGGTTACTTCCGGGATAATTTTTTCAGCAGGGATAAAAGGGATATACTTTTCCCCTTCTTTTAAAGGCCTGTAAGCGTTTTCAGGTAATCCTTTAGGGTTTTTAACTTCCATAACCTCTCCTTTTTAAATTTTGGTAAACTTACCTAATTACTTTATTGCAAAATCACTTTTTTTTCAAGGAAATTAAGATGTAATTGTACAGTTTGATTTCTATTTTCAGCTTGTTTTATAAAAATTTTTTATGGAAGGATTTTAATTGGTGTGCCAACTTTAACCGATTTCCATACTTCGTCCATATCTTTGTTGCTTAGTGCAATGCATCCCCTTGTCCAGTTGAATCTTTGCATTATGAATGAAAACATTTCCCAGCCATTTTTCTGGCCGTGAATCATAATGTCGCCGCCCGGGTTTACATGGAGTTTTCTTGCCCTTTCTATGTCCTGTTTGTTTGGGTATGATATGTGAATTGATTTGTAAAACTTGCTATTGAGATTTTTATAATCAAGGACATATAATCCTTCAGGTGTTTTTGAGTCTCCTTCCTTTATCTTGTGCCCCTTGGGATTTTTTCCAAAAACAACATGATAGGATTTTATTACCTTGCCATTTTTCATAAGGTATAATCTATGTTCAGACTTTTTTACCACCACCATATCCGCAGGGGTTATAGCAAATGATGGGGTTATGAGAAAAATAAACAGAAAAATTAGAAATTTTTTAAAATTTTTAGATAATATTTTTCTTGCCATTTTTCTCCCTTTAAAGTTGATTTATTGTAAATGATTATTGTTTGCACATCAAATTTTACTTTTTTATGTGTAGTATCCAGTCTCTTGTTATTTTTATTTTCCCTGATTTTATAAGGTAGCGAAGAGCTTTTTTCATCTTCCATTTTTCAATATTTAAACTGATGCTTAAATCTTCAAGGTTTATTCTTTCGCCGTCAAGGGTTTTTAGCTTATTCATTATTTTCTCTTCAATTTCTTTTGAAAGATTTGTTATTTCAGAGTGTTTAACGTACCTTTTGTTTTTTAGTTGTTTTGGTAAAAATTCCTGTTTTTCAAAGGGGTTAGAATGGCTATAGATGTAGCCCTTTGCCCCTGATATTTTATCTGCATCCTTGTAATGTGTGTCTTTTAGGTGGTCTGGTACATCAAAAATAAGCCCATTTCTTATGTCATTTATTGCATTGTCAATTGAAACTATTGTTTCGTTTGATTTTTCAGCTTTTGCAAGGTAAATTGCAAGCTGTGCAAGGTGAATTCTTGCCTCTGGCAATCCTAAATTTTTAACAGCATACAACACAGCAGCGGCTAAAACTGTTGCAAAGGGGTCTTCGTTTCCTATGTCTTCTGCAGCACAAACAAACATTCTCCTTGCGATAAATTCAGGGTCTTCCCCCGCTTCTAACATCTTTGCAATGTAATAGATTGCTGCATCGGCATCTGAGCCCCTTAAACTCTTTTGCAATGCAGATGCGTGGTTAAAGTGCTCATCAGAGTGTTTGTCGTAAACAGGGTTTGATTTAAACTCTTCAAAGGCATCTTCCCCTGTAACCTCAATTGCTTCAAGATAGTTTAATGCCTTTCTAAAGTCTCCGCCGCAGAAAAAACTTATTTTTTTCAGGGTTTCTGTTGATGTTTTCAGGTTTTCCTTTTCCTTTATTTTTTTCAGCCCTTCAAAAATCTCTTCGCTGGACAATGGTTCAAAGTGAAATACCAGACACCTTGAAAGTATTGCCTTGTTTACTGAAAATGCAGGGTTTTCAGTTGTTGCACCAATCATAACCAAATCCCCTTTTTCAATGGAAGGCAGAAGTATATCCTGTTGAAGTTTGTTAAACCTGTGGATTTCATCAACAAAGAGAAGTATATTTTTTGATAAAGATGCCTTTTTAACAATATCCTTTAGCTCTTTTGCCCCTGAATTTGTTGCGGAGATCTCTGTAAAAAGCATATTCATCTCTTTGCTAATTATCCTTGCAAGGGTTGTTTTTCCCGTACCTGGATTTCCCCAGAAAATCATTGATTGAATGTGCTTTTGCTCTATAAATTTTTTTATTGGAGCATTTTCTCCAATTAGATGCTTTTGCCCAATAAAGTCTTCAAGTTTTTCAGGCCTGAATTTTTCTGCAAAAGGCTTTTTCAATCTTTTACTCCCTTTGAATAATCGTGGAAGAAGTTGTACTTTTTCAGTGCCGTAAAAGCGTTGTGCAGCACTCTTTTATCCTTTTTTTTCAATTCATTAATTAGTTCTTTTACCTTGTCTCTCATTGATATTTTATCACCTAAAAGCTCGCAAGTTGTGTCTGTTGGAAATTTAATTTCTCCCGAATTTACGAACTCTATTATCAATTCTTCCTGAATGTAGCACATAGGCCTGATTAAAAGGATAGGGTGTTTTTCACTTTGGGCAACTGCAGGCATACCGGATATTTTCCCTGCAAAAAACATGTTCATTACAAAGGTTTCAACCATATCGTCCATGTGGTGGCCTAAGGCCAATTTGTTGCAGCCAATCTCTTTTATCCTTTCGTACAAAACAGCCCTTCTAAACCTTGAACAAAGCCTGCACGGCATATCCTCTTTTGGATTTTCAGCCATCATTTTTTTCACAGTGATTTCTATATCTGACTTAAACCAGGTTAGTTTTTCACCTAAATTTTCAAAAAAATCGCTCAAGTCTTTTTTAGGCGGTTCATTGTTCATTGAAAGGTAAACAGGAACAATTTTATACTTTTCCTTTGCCTTCCTTTGCAATTCTCTTAACGCAAGGTATAGGGTTAGAGAGTCTTTTCCTCCTGATATTCCAACAGCGACTTTGTCTCCCCCCTCAATCATTTTAAAGTCGCCAATTGCTTTTCCTGTTCTTCTAACTATTAAATCAAAGGCTTTTTTCATACACGCTCCTGAAATAAAGTCGTCTATTGAATTTTAAAGAAATAGGTTTTAATTGCAACTTAAAAAATTTAAAATAAAAATATGAGTAAATTCTGTATTGGATTAATGAGTGGAACATCGTTAGATGGGATTGATGGGGTTATTGTTAAAATTAATGAAGATGGCAGATTTGAATCCCTTATTGAAAGTATTTACCTGCCATTTTCAAAAAGTTTAAGGGATGAGTTAAAAGAATTATCTGAAAGCCAGGTTGTAAATAAGGAAAAGCTTTTAAGATACGATTTTCTTTTAGGCAAACTTTTTGCAGATTGCGTTGAAAAGCTGCTTGAAAAATCAAAGATTGATAGAAAAGAAATATTTTGTATCGGCTCTCATGGTTTAACTGTTGGGCATTTCCCCTCTCAAAAAAAGATTTTTGGTGTTAATACCGCCTTTACCTTGCAGATAGGAGACGGGGATATTATTGCGGAGAAAACAGGTATTCTCACTGTTTCTGATTTTAGAAGAAAGGATATGGCAAGCGGTGGTGAGGGTGCGCCATTAATTCCCTTTGTTGATAAGCTTCTCTTTTACAGGAAAGACAAAAATGTTGCCTGTTTGAACATTGGAGGGATTGCAAATATTACAATTATTCCTAAAAATGAGAGTAGGGATTTGATTGCCTTTGACACAGGCCCTGGAAATTACCTTTCTGACCTTGCTGTTAAAAGGCTTTTTGGAAATAAGCACACCTGCGATTTAAACGGAAACTTTGCAAAAAAGGGAAGGGTGAACAACCTTCTTTTAGAGAGGATTTTTGCAGACGAGTATTTCAGGAAGATGCCGCCTAAATCTACCGGGAAGGAGTATTTTGGAGAGGATTTTCTTAATTTTGTTTTGCAGGTTGGAAGACACCTTGATTTTTTAGATTTGTTTTCAACAATTTCTTATTTAACGCCTTACTCAATTGCAAAGTCTATTGAGATGTTTGTTGAGTATGAGGATTTTCCTGAAATTCTAATTGTTTCAGGGGGCGGTGTTAACAATGAGTTTTTTATGGAAAGTTTGAAAAACCTTCTTCCAGATGTTGATATTATTAGTTCAGATAAATTGGGGATAAGCTCTGATTTTAAGGAAGCAATAGGTTTTGCAATTTTAGGTTTTAACACTTTAAACAGAATTCCATCTTCAATTCCTTCTGTTACAGGTTGTTCAAAGCCTCAAATATTAGGAAAGATTAGTTTGCCTTAAATTAGATTTAGAGAATAGTTTTGAGGTATTAATCCCATTTCAGCACAGTATTTTAAGAAAAGCATTAATCCCTTTCTTTCCTTTGAACCGAAGCGATAGTGGAGGTTTTCTTTAAGGTATTTTTTTATCTGATATTTTGTAAGGTTTGATTCTCCATTAAATGCAATACTTTCAATAATTGTGTCAATCTGTTGAATCCCCTTTTCTCCTGCTTCCCTGAATATTTCTGGAGAAAGTGAAGAGTCTTTTTTTATAAGCCACATTGCAAAAACAAAGGGCAGTCCTGTAAAGTGATTCCACTCTAATGCAAGGTCTATTTTAATTAAAGATGGGTTTTGGGTTCCAAATAGAAGTGCCCTGTCCCCAATTGCAAGGACTGCATCATAATCTTTTGAATTTAAAGCGGTTTCTATATCTGTATTGTAAAATTTATAATTGCATTTTTTATTTTTCCACTTTTCCATAAGTATTTTTATTAGTGCGTTTGATGTGCCAGAGTTTGGGTCTAACCCTATGGTTTTAGTTTCTTCAATCTCTTTTCTGGAAAATAGTAAAACGCTTTCCACGCTTGAATGAGAGGCTATGCAAATCCCGTCAACTACATTTGTATCTGGAATCTTTGCAATTGCTATTGATGAGACTATCCCTGCGTCTATTTTTCCAGTTTTTAATTTTTCAATGCAATCTGATGGATAGTTGTAACTTATATCGTAATCTTTATTGTCTTTATTTTCAAGAAAATAAGTTAACGGCTTCGCATTAATATAAGGAATTACAGAAATTATTGGCTTATGCTTTTTTAAATTCGATGCAGAATTCGGCACCTTTTCCTCCCGGATTTGTCACATAAATATCCCCTTGCATTTTTGTCATTAACCTTTTAGCAAGGTGTAAACTTAGACCTAATCCTCTCTTATGGTGTTCAAGTTTTTCTATTAATTTAAACCTGTCAAATATAATTTCAATATCCTCTTCTTTAATTCCTGGTCCAGAGTCTGCAATGTAAAGTTTTGCTTTATTGTTTTCTATTGATGAGTATATATTAATCAATTCTCCAGGTGGGTTATATTTTATGGCATTTTCAAGAACAAAGAATATAACTTTCCCAGCCTGCTCATTATCGACCATGACAAGGGTATCTTTCAGGTTGATTTCTGCCTTTATTTTTTTCTCTTTCATCTGTTCTTCAAGACGATGCATTTGTTCCATTACAAGTGCTTTCAATGGATATGGCTGAATTATCAGTTCAAGCCTGTTATTTTCAATATTTACAGTGTCAAGCACCCTTTCAACAATTGAGGAAAGATAGGTGCCTTCTTTTTGAATTACCTTTGCGAATTTTTTTAATTCCTCGGGATCTGATATGTATCCGTCTGCAATTGTTTCCGCATAGGTAATAATTGATGTTAATGGGGTTTTTAATTCGTGAGACATTAATCCCATAAAATCATCTTTCAATTTGTCAATCATTCTTAACTGTGATAGTAACCCTTCTAATTGTTTGTTTTTAAGTTCAAGTTCTCTTGTCCTTTCTGCAACCTTTTGTTC
Source organism: Thermotomaculum hydrothermale (assembly GCF_016592575.1). Taxonomy (NCBI): domain Bacteria; kingdom Pseudomonadati; phylum Acidobacteriota; class Holophagae; order Thermotomaculales; family Thermotomaculaceae; genus Thermotomaculum; species Thermotomaculum hydrothermale. The sequence continues at coordinate 672,193 of NZ_AP017470.1, forward strand.
AAGCTCCTTGTTTATATTTGCAATGTAATCCATTTTTTCTTTTAACTGTTTGTTCAGATTGTTGACTGTACTGTAAAGTTTTGCGTTTTCAATAGCGATTGAAATAAAGTTTGCCATTATATTGAAAAAATGGAGGGTAGATTCTTCAATTTGAATATCCTCAAAAAGGTAAAGGTTTATTAATCCTATTCTTTTTTTTGACTTTTTCAATGGCAATGAAACACATCCCTTTACAAGGGGATGGTATTTTTTTAACAATTTATATAGCTCTGTGTTTTTGGTTCTATACATTACTACAATTTTATTTTGATTATAAACCTGATAATGTAAGTTATTTCCAGTTTCCCTGCCTATTTCCATCAAATAGTCTTCTTTAATACTGTCAATAAAACTTTGAGTTAGTTCACCGTTTTCATTTTCAAGCAATATGGAGACCCCTGCTTTTGTGGAAAGTTTCAGAGAGTCACTTGCAAGTTTAAATATCTTTTTTAAATCCAGTTCCGAAACTATTGCCTGTGCTAATTTGCTTGCTGAAACAAGCTGATTTACCTTTATTTCAAGTTTGGATTTTGTCTCTTCAAGCTCATTGTAAAGTTCTGTTAACTCCATATTTGTTTGAACAGCCTGATGGATTAACTGGTCTCCAGTATCGTTGTCTGACGCAGGGAAAATTATTTTTAATTCACTTCCTTTTTCTTGATTGTTTTCTTTTCCCTTTTGCTTTATTTTTTCTTTTTCAGCCTGTTCTTCATCAGTAAAAATATCTCTAAGGTATAAAACAAATTCTTCTGCAAAATTTGGTGGAGCAGACAATTTTTTGTTTTTTATTAAATCAACAACAACATTTTTTGCAATTTCAAAAAAGGCGTCAAGTACTCCCGTGCCATTAATAGCAATAGTAGGAAAATCAGGCCAGTTTTTTACATTGTAATTTTTTTTACATTCAGATAGTGGAAGAATATTTTTTAGGTCTCTTTTATTATATTGCAAAACTATGGGAATTTTGTTTATGTCAAAGTTGTAAAATTTAAGGTTTTCAGCAAGGTCTTTTAAACTTTCCTGGTTTTCTTTGATTAAATTGCTCTGGGAATCAACCACAAACACTATACCGTCAGTTGCTGCCAGTACAGCCCTTCTTGTTGATGCGTATTTCACCTGTCCAGGTACTGTGTAAAGCTTTAATTTAACCTTGTAATTGTTTAAAGAGGGGATTGTAATAGGCAAAAAGTCAAAGAATAATGTCCTATCTTCTTCTGTTTTTACAGAGTAAAGTTTTGCGCTTGATTTGTTTTTTATCCTTGAATGAATGTATTGCAGAGAGGTAGTTTTCCCCCCCAATGCCATCCCGTAATATACTATTTTTATTAAGATTTCTTTCTTTGTAAAACTAATTTGTACCATAGGTTAATGATATGTTTTTCATTTATTTATGTCAAGAAATACAAGACTTAATCTTCAAAAATAAGGTAAAGCGATGGTATTAAAATCAAGGTAATACCGGTTGCAAAAAGGACGCCGAAACCAAGGCTTAATGCCATTGGAATAAGAAACTTCGCCTGCACTGATTTTTCAAATATTAAAGGCATTAGCCCGCCAAATGTTGTAATTGAGGTTAATATTACAGGCCTGAATCTTTTTTTGCATGCCTCAATAGCAAGCTCATACTTTGAAAGCTCTGGTTTTTCCTTTTTAAATTGATAAATAGCATCAATAAGCACAAGGCTATCGTTAACAAGCACTCCTGTTAAAGCAACAATCCCGAAAAAACTGAGCAAACTTAAATCGTAGCCTAAAAGCACATGCCCCCATACTGCTCCAATTATTCCAAAGGGAATGGCTGTCATAATGACAATGGGAATTCTGAATGAGTTAAAAGGTATTGCAAGTAATATATAAATTAGCAAGATAGCAATCCAGAATCCCTCAATCATACTCTTCATTGAGTCTCTTTTTTCCTTGTTTTGCCCTTCAAAAGAGTAAGAAAGCCCTGGATAGTTTTCCTTTAACTTTCTTAAATATCCTTTCTTTAATTTGTTCAAAATTTTATCTGCATCTGCAACCTTTTCATTAACATCAGCCATGACATTTACGACTCTTCTCCTGTTTGCCCTTGTAATTACCGAATAGGACGGAGATATTTTATATGTAGCAACATATTTTAAAGGTACCATTGAGCCGTCAGGTGCTTTGACCTTTAAGGTATCAAGGAAGTATTTTGAATTTCTTTCATTTTCAGGAAACCTTACCATTACTCTGACATCATCCTTTCCCCTCTGAATTCTCACTGATTCAAGGCCGTAAAATGCACCTCTCACCTGTTCTCCAAGTGTGGCAACATTAAAACCTAAAACCTTTCCAAAATCGGTAAGTTTTAGTTTTAGCTCTTTCTTACCGCCCTGCAGATTGTCTTTTATGTCGTAAACGCCTTTAAATTCCCTTAATTTGTTTTCCAATTCCTTCGCAAGTTTTTTTAATAGTTCAAAATCATCTGCTGCAAGCTGAATGTTTATTGCTTCCCCCGAGCTGAATAATGAGGAGGTAAAACTAATACTTTCAACTCCTGGCACTTCCCCTGTTATCCTTCTCCACATATTGGCAACTATATTGCTGTCTAAATTTCTTTTATCTGATTTTTCAAGTTCAAGCGCAACTTCTCCTAAATTTGATGAAAAATTGTTTGTTACCTTTGAAGTGTTGTGTCTGTTTGAATATGGCTGGCTTCCTATTGTTGCAACAATATGCTTGATAATTTTTTTTCCATACTTTTTGTTTATTTCTCTTTCAAGTTCAAACGCCTTTTTTTGCACATAACTTACTGCTTTTTGAGTTTCTATGGCACTTGCCCCTTCAGGAAGCTTTATTGCACATACAACCTGGTCTGAATCAACTTTCGGGAAAAACAGAAATTTCAAGTGTCCTGATGCAAAAAATCCTAAGGTAAACAAAAGCATAAAAAAACCAATAGATAATGTTATGTATTTATAGTCAAGAGCCTTTCTTAATAGTTTTAAGTAATAGTTTTCAATAAAATAATCAAGTTTTTTGTTAAAGTATTTGGGAAGTATGTTATATAGCTTTGATTCCCTATCTTTAATCCAGGCAAGGTGGGATGGCAGAATAAAGAGTGCTTCAAGAAGGGAGATTGTTAAAACTGAAATTACAACAGCAGGTATTGCAAACATAAATTTGCCAAATATTCCTTCAACATTCAAAAGAGGATAGAATGCGGCAATTGTTGTTGAAACTGATAGAAATACAGGTAAGGCCATTTCCATTGTTCCTTCAATTGATGCTTTCATCTTTGGAACGCCACGCTCAATTTTGTAGAAAATATGTTCTCCTATAACAATTGCATCGTCCACAACCATACCAAGGCAAACAATAAATGCAAATAATGAAATCATATTTACGCTTATTCCAAAGTGGGGGAGTATTATAAACGCACCTAAAAAGGAGACCGGTATACCTGCTGCAACCCATAGGGCAAGCCTTATTTCAAGAAACATTGCAAGCATTATTAATACAAGAACAAGCCCCTGAGCAGCATTTCTAAGCAATAGGTTTAACCTGCTTCTTAGAATGTCTGCCATATTGCCGAGAATTACGGTGTGCACTCCTTCTGGCAGGTATTTTTCTTCCTCTTTTAAGTATTTTTTTACTGTTTTTTCAATTGTTAAGGCTGATTGTTTCCCTATTCTGTAAACATTTATTACTGCGGTTAATTTACCGTCAAGTTCAACTTTACTGTCAACATCTTCAAAACCGTCAACAATTGTTGCAATGTCTTTTAATCTTACTATGTTCCCGTTTATGTTGTTTATTATAGGGATATTGGCAAAGTCTTTTGATGTGTACTTTAATCCCTTTGTTCTGACAAGTATTTCACTATCCTTTGTTTTTATTCTCCCTGCTGGTATGTCAATACAGTTTGCCCTTACAATCTTTGAGATGTCGCTTAAACTTAAATTGTACTTTTCAAGGCTTTCCCTTGGTACATTTATGGAAATTTCATAAGGCCTTGATGCTGAAATTTGAACAAGAGAAATCTCTTTTAATGAAGTTAAGTCATCCCTTATCTTTTCTGCAATTCTCTTTATGTCTTTTTCGTTCGCATCGCCGTAAACAAGGATTTTTAAGACCTCTGTTCTCCTTGAAACCTCTGTAATTATTGGCTTGTCAATCTCTTGCGGAAAGTTTGTAATTCTGTCAACTGCATTCTTTATTTCGTCAAGCAGTTTTCTTGAATCGTATCCCTTCTGAATTTCAACAATAACAGTTCCAATTCCCTCGCTTGCAGTTGATTTTATCTCTTTTATCCCGTCAATCCCTGCTATTTCCTCTTCTATCCTTGCACAAACGCTCTCTTCAACATCCTTTGGTGTTGCCCCCCTGTATGGTACTGTAATGCTAATCATATCAAGGCTGTAATATGGAAAGACTTCAACATTTGAGTTTTTCATGTTTATAAAGCCATAGGATAATATAAAGACGAGTAATAGGTTTGCGGTTACATGATTTTTAACTGTCCATTCAACTATCTTTCTCATTTTTCACCCTTCATTACTCTCACTTTCATTCCGTTTGATACTGCGTAAAGGTTTGTTGTTATAATTTTGCATTTATCAGGCAACCCTTTTACATAGGCAAATTTTTTGTCTTCGTATAAGAGTTTAACCTGCTTAATTTGTAATGTGTTGTCTTTGTATATCCAGACAGAGCCGTCTCTGAAAGAGTTTAGTGGAATTTTTGTGCAAATAACAGGTGTTGATTCAATATGACATATTACAAAATCGCCTAACTTTAACATTTTCCCTGCATTTTTTTCGGGAATAACATAAACATTTACCATTCTTGTCTTTAAGTCATAGTTTGAACCTATCCTGTCAATTTTTCCGTTAAATTCTTTAAATTTATCTTTGGTTTGCATCAATATTTTAACAGAGTTCCCATTCTGAACATAGCTTGCCTCTGTTTTGTTTAAAGGAGTTACAATTTGAATGTCATCTGTTGAGTAGATAGAGGCAAGTACTGTTTGTGGGGATACAACCTGCCCAACATCAGCATTTTTTGAAATAATGTAGCAGTTGAAAGGTGCTTTTATTATTGTTCTTTCAAGGTTTATTTTTGCCAATTCAACTTCTGCTTTTGCAGCATCAAAGGAGGCCTTTGCCGCTTTTAATTGAGGGATGTATAAAGTTAACTCATCTGGCACAATATTTTTTTCATTATTCAAAATCTTATTGTATATTTCTTCCCATTGCTCTTTTGCTATCTTTGCCTGCTTTAATGCCTTTTTGTAATTTACTTCCTGATTTACTAAATTAGCCTTTGCCCTTTCTAATGCAATTTTGTAGTCTGTTTGCTCTATAAAAACAATTTCTTCGCCCTTTTTGAAAAATCCACCTTCTTTGAATTTTCTTGATACCTTTACAATTTTTCCTGAAACCTGAGGAATAAGGTTTATCTTTTTTAAAGAATCAACAGTGCCGTAAGTTTCAAAAACAATAGGCTGAAGCTTTTTTTCTGCGTCTAAAACCTCAACAATAGGGCCTTTGTATTCAACCTTTGTCTTTTTAGGCTTTATTCTAAATTTTATAAAAAGGGTAAATGCAATTACGCCTAAAATAACAATAAATAAGGCTATAAATACCTCTTTTCTGCTTTTCATTTTTCACCTCTATATTCATTATTTTTTAGCAAATTTACCCCGCCACCTAATGCTTTGTAAAGTGATACCCTGTTTAACAGAAGGTTTAAGTACAGGCGGTCTAACTTGTTTTTCTCGTTTATATAAGCAATTTTCTGGTTTAAATAGTTTTCAAGGGTGTCAGTTCCATTTATATAGTCCTTTTTCTTTTTATCTAAAATGGTTTTGAGGCTTGAAACAGCCTTTTTCTCTGAATTAATCTGGATTGTGATTGTTTCATACTGCTCTAATAGTGAATCAACCTCTGTAAATGCGTTTATAACGGTTTTTTTGTAATTGTTTATTGCAATCTCTAAATCCTTTTTTGAAATCTTCAATTTGTTTCTCAATGCCCCTCTGTTGAAGATTGGCTGGAAAATATTAATCCCAAAATTCCATACATTTGATTTTTGATTTAACAGCAATGAGAGTTCTGTTGTCTTAAAACCGTCAGAGGCTGTAAGTTTAATTGAGGGAAATAGGTTTGCTTTATTAATCCCAACGCTTGAAGCCTTTGCTTTTACATCTAAATAGGATGCAAGAACATCTGGCCTTCTTAAAAGAAGCTCTGAAGGAAGTCCGGGATTTAAAGGTTTAATTTCCCTTTTTAATTTGTCAAAGTCTGTTGTTTTTATTGATGCGTTGTGTTTTGAAAGAATATTCTTTATTGACTGTTCAAGTATTATTTTGTTTTGTTTTAAAGAGTTTAATGTATTTTCAAGCTGGTTTAACTGATTTTCCGCAAGCAAAAAGGTTTCAGAAGGATATACTCCATCTAAATAATTTTTGTAAGCGGTATCTCTTATGATTTTATAAACCTCAATTGTTTTTTCAGTATTTTTAATCTCTTTCTTTAGTTCTGAATATTTCAGGTAAAGGGAAGTTGCGTTTGCAATTATTGAGAGTTTCAACGATTTTTGAGTTTGTTCCATATTTAAAAATGAATAAAGGCTCTGCTTTCTTTCGTTTTTTAGTTTATTAAATAAATCAATCTCGTATGATGCATCAAAAGTAAAAGAGTAGGTGGTATTTTTAAATGCCCCCCCTTGAGGTAAAAAAGTTCTTAAATTTGTTTTGTTTCTCATTGCCCCTGTTGAAAGTGAAATATTAGGCCAGAAATTGCTTTTTGATACCCTGTAAAGAAGTTTAAATTTTTCAACTGTTAAATCTGCATTTTTAAAATCAAGGGAGTTTTTTTGCGCGTCAAGTATGAATGTATTAAGGTTTTTGTCGTTAAACTCATTCCACCAATTTAAGTCGCCAAGTTTTTTGTTTTGTTTTTTAGAATTAACAAAGCTTTCTTTTTCTGGTGTTATTTTTTTCTCCTCAACTTCAGGTGCTAAGTTACAGGAAACCTGAAAAAATACAATAATTGCGAATAAAACAGCAATTTTTTTAATCATAATCCTCAATCCTTTTTTCAAGTTCATCTGTTATTTTTTGTAAAAGTGATAAAAAAATTTTTTTTTCATTGTCTGTTAAAAAATCCAGCATGGTATTGTTCAGTTTCTTAAATTCATTCAGTATTTTCCCCCTTAAATCAACTCCTTTTTTGGTTAATTTCAAGTAAACCGTTCTTAAATCCTCACCGTTTTCCCTCAAAAGGTATCCTTCTTTTATTAAAGGTTTTGTTGCCTGTGTTATTGCCCCTGGGGTGACATCAAGCATTTTTGCAAGCTCTCCAACTTTATAAGGTGTATCCGGCAGCATATGGATAATAATACCAGCATGCGGTTTGCTTAAAGCAGGGTCTATCTCTTTTATCCTTTTTGAAAGGAATAAATGATTTAAATGAAGAAACTTTGTTAATACACTCATTGTTGAAAAATCAATACCCATTTTCCCCTCATTAATTTAGTTCCTCAATATTTTAGAAGCTAAAATATTGATTTAATAAAATATTAATTCCCGTAAACAGTTTTGTCAATAAAAAAAGGCGGCAATTTGCCGCCTGAAAAAATATTTTTTGTAATTATTAGATAAACTTACACATTTTTTCCTTTAGTATTTTTTCTGCCTCTGAAATAATTCCTTCAATCAACTCTTTAACTGTTGGAATGTCGTTTATAAGGCCGACAACCTGGCCGCATGCAAAGAGTGCGTCGTCAAGTTCGCCGGTTTGTAATGCCTTTAACCCTCTTAATCCGCTTAAAAGTGGTGCAAGTTCTTCAAGGGTTGCCCCTTTTTCTTCCATCTCTTTGATTTTTAAAGCGTGTTTGTTTTTCAATGCCCTTAGAGTGTTTTTTAAGCTTCTTTCAACAAGAATTGTGTCTGTCTCTTTTGCTTCAACCAGTTTTTTCTTAATGTTTTCATGTGCGGGTGCCTCTTTTGTTGCAACAAACCTTGTGCCCATATTTACACCTTCAGCACCAAGTGCAAGGGCTGCTAAAAATCCCCTTGCATCTCCAAATCCTCCTGAAGCAATTACAGGAATGTTTAATTCATCAGCCGCTCTTGGAATAAGGATTAGTGAGGTAACATCGTCTTCTCCAGGATGGCCTGCACATTCAAATCCGTCAATGCTTACAAAATCACAACCGATTGCCTCTGCCTTTTTAGCATGTCTTATTGAAGTGCATTTGTGTATTACCTTAATTCCTGCATCCTTTAATTTCTTCATATAAGGTTCAGGGTTTCTTCCTGCAGTTTCCATTATTTTTATCCCTTTTTCAATAATTACATCAATGTAAGCATCATAGTTTACAGGCCTTAATGTCGGTAAAAATGTAATGTTTACTCCAAACGGTTTATCAGTTAAACTTTTGCATTTGTCTATTTCATCGGCTAATTTTTCAGGTTTGTCAAAGGACAATGCAGTTATAATTCCAAGCCCTCCCGCATTAGATACTGCTGAGGCTAACTCAGCCTTTGACAACCACATCATACCCCCCTGAATAATGGGGTATTTAATCCCAAGGGTTTCGGTTACCTTTGTTTTAAACATGTTACCTCCCAGATTTCTCTTTAAATAGAAAAAGGGGGAGTAAATCTCCCCCTCTCTCCAATTTTTTGTTATTTTAAAATATTTTACTTATTTAAGCAATGATTTAATGTAAGTGATAAGCGGGTCGTTTCCATCTGAAAAACCTACGAAAACTTTTGAAATTTTACCTTCTTTGTCTATTACAACAAAGTGAGGGATACCGCTTACACCATACGCTTTATATATTGATTTATCTTTTAATATTGCAACAGGATACTCAATATTTCTTTCTTTTAAGAAGTTTTTAATGTATTTTAATTCTTCTTCAGGCTTTAGATTGGGTATTTTCTGTTTGCCGTCTGAAAATGTTCCATAGTAAGAAGTTATGCTTATAACAACAAGCCCTTTGTCCTTTAATTGAGCATAGAGTTTTTCAAGGTGAGGCATAGCTGCTCTGCAAGGAGGGCACCATGGGGCGAAGAAGTCTAATACAACAACTTTGCCCTTTAAATCGGAAAGCTTCACTCCTTTTGTGTTAATCCATGTGTCAACTCCAGTAATTTCAGGTGCCTGTTTTCCTACAGTATCTAATTGGGTAAGTCTTGGCTTCATTCTATTTTTTATCTGGTCAGGGAGTACCTTGCTGTTTAAAGCATTTTTAATTGTTTCTTTTGCCTTGTCAATGTTTCCAACCTGCTGATAAGCAAGAGACAAACTGTCATAAGCATAGTATGCTGTCATTGGGTCAAGTTTAGGAGCGTTTACCGCTTTTTCAAGAAACGCAATTGCTTCTTTGTTTTTGTTTTTTCCTAAAAGCATATATCCAAAGTTAAAAGCATTCCTTGCATAATCAGAGCTTGTTTTGCTAACCATGTCAAGGTATTTAGACGCATTTGAGTAATCATTAAGTTCAAAGTAAGCAACTGCTTTTGTCAGATTTAATTTATCCTGGTCTAAAGCAGCAGGCTTTTTTATTAATTTTAAAGTAGCAAGAGCTTTTTTCCCATCGTTTACTGAGTTATATAGCTGTGCTGCAAGCAATTTTTCTTCGTCATTCATTTTATTAACATCGTATTTTGAAATCAGGTCATTCATCTGCTTTTTCATCTCATCTAAAAACTTCTGGTATTGCTCTCTTGTTTTAATTGTCTTCTGTTTTTGTTGGAGGCTTTGCATTAAATTATTGTAGTCTTCTTTAAAACCTGCAAAGCTTAAAGTGGTTAATAACATCATAAAAATAAAAACTAAATATTTTCTCATTAAAATCCTCCTGAAAAAATTTGTCTTCTGGATTATATCACAATAATCCTTTTTTAATATGCATTTAAAGATTTCATATAGGTTCTGCCCCTATCACCTTCAACTTCAATACAAATAAGGGGTTTGTTTGAACTATATTGTACAAAAGAGTGTTCGTTGAACTGATTTTCAGGAAATAAATCCTTTAAAAGTGATTTATATCTCTTTAATGGTTCTATTTTTACTTCTTTTTCACCAATTATATTTCCCTGTCCATCATACAGTTTAAAAGTTACAAAAGCATTTTCTCTATTAGGGTTGAGGGCTACAATTCCTGTCCAGTAATTATCATCACTTAAAGCAACAGGTAATGTCCCTACTTCTTTACCCTTTGGGAGGAGTGAATAACCACAAATTGCTCCTCCAGGGACACCATATATTTCAATTCCAGTTGTTTTCACATTAGAGTATGCATATCCCCAGACAGCCTGTTGCAATTCTTCTTCACTGAAAAGGTGCTCAAATAACCCTTTAACCTTCGACAGCGCTTTTATTTCAATTGACTTTGTTCCCACAAGCTTTTTTTTGTCATTGTAAAGATAGAAGATAAGCCTGCCATCTCTGTTTTCTGTGTTTGTAAAAGTAAATCCTGTCCAGAATATATCTTTTTCTTCAGGGATATGAGGTATATAAAACTTTGTGTAAGAGTCAGACGAAAGGGTTATTGCTGCTCCATCATTGTTATTTTGAACAAAAAGTTCAAACCCGTTTAAAACATCAGATTGGTTTATGTCGTAAATCTTGCCCCAGCTGAACTGTTCAGAAATATTTTCTGCAAATTTATTTAAGTCAATTAAATTGCTGTAACTTGCATCAAGACTTGAACCCTGGTTGTTAACAGTTACAATTAACTGTTTTCCATTTTTATTTCCAATGCTTACAAGGGTATTCCAGTAATTGGTTTCTTCTGCAATGTGGGGGATGTTTAGTTGATAATTTGTTGTCAATCCCTGATATGCAGCAGCCCCTAAATTTTCACCGCTTACATCTGTATAAATTAAAAGGAATGAATTAGGAGTAATTGTGTATTGATAGTTTTCGTTAGAATTATTGTTAAAGAATTCTGAAAGTTTCACCTTTCTGAAAGGGTCTATTGTAATATTTTTGGTTTCAATATTTTTTTCATTATCTATCTGTTGGATAGATGCTCTTGCTGTTTGATTAATTGGGTTTATCAGATAGGAATTAAAATTGATTTGTCTTTCATTTATGGTGGTTTTCCCATTAATTGCTAAAGGATAGCTTTTCAATTCAACAGGCAGAATTCTTATGCTTTTTGATTCACCTTTGTATCCAAGGTCATTTTCTGCCTCAACCTTTACATAGTAAGCTCCTGCTGCATAGAAAATTAACGATATTTCAGGCTCTTCTGTTTCAAAGCTTCCCTCATAATCTCCTGAAACAATCCAAGTGTATTTTGTGATAGGTCTGTTATTTGGTTCATTAAATTTGCAGGAAAAATCCACAGTAAGAGCAGTTAATCCGCTTTGAGTTGAGGCTGAAAAACTTTCAATTTCAGGGGTAGATACTCTTGTGAAGTATGCATAAATTGAGTGGTTTGAAGTGATATTTTTAAAAGTGTAATTTGATATCCTTCCAAAATCTGTTCCGTCTACAACAACTTTATCAATGGTATGTCCCTCATCTGGTGAAATGGTGAAGGTTTTTGTTTCCCCTTCGCTTACAGTGATTTCTCCTGATGGATAAATTGAGCCTCCCTCTCCACATTGTGCTGTAATTGTGTATTTGTTGTTTGAAATTATGGTAAATGTAGCTTCAATTGTGTGATTTTCATGAACATTATCAAAGGTGTAGATGTTAACAATTCCAACAGAGTTTCCATCAACTATAACATCTTTTATTAGATATCCGTTATTTGCAGAGATTACAAATGTAATTGATTCTCCTTCATTAACAGTAATTGTACCTGAAGGATCAATACTCCCTCCTTCCCCTGCTGTTGCAGTTATTGTATAGTTGTTTGTTTGCATTTCTTTAAAAAATGCGTCTATTGTGTGGTCTACTGTAATATTTTCAAAAGTGTACGAGGTTACAGCACCAACTGAGTTCCCGTCAACAAGTACATAATCAATTTCGTAGCCTGGCTCAGGTTTGATTGAAAAAGTAATACTATCCCCTTTATTGACAGTTATTGTACCTGATGGGGATATTATTCCCCCATTCCCTGCACTTGCTGTGATTGTAAAGGTGTTCTGGGTGTCTGCTTCAAATTGCGCCTCTATTGTGTGGTTTGTTGTAACATTGGTAAAGGTATAATTTGATGTTGCCCCCTTGCTTACTCCATCTACCACAACATCTTTTATGTGGTAACCGTTGTCTGGGGTAATTGTAAAGGTTATATCGTCTCCTTCATTGACTGTTATATTCCCGCTTGGACTGATTGAGCCACCGTTTCCGGCACTTGCGGTTATTATGTATGTTGTTGGTGCATCCTGTTCAAAGAAAACATCAATTGTATGGTCAGTTGTGACATTATCAAAAGTGTAAGAATTTACTACTCCTATTGAATTTCCGTCAATCTGAACATCTGATATGTGATAGCCGGTATCAGGGGTAAAGTTAAATGTAATGCTTTTCCCATAATTAACTTCCACCTGTCCTTCTGGGGAGATTGAGCCGTTTCCATGGGCTGTTGAGGTAATGTATGAGAAACCAAATTTTTCCCTTAACTTTTCCCACAATTCAGTTCTCGTTCCGTCATAGTTTAAAGCCCACATCCCTGTTCCACCTATATTGTACTGGTTGACTTTGTCGTATTTTAATCCCAGGCTGACTTCATCGTCGTACCATGCCTGATGAGGGTAAGAAGTTGAGCAATTGTAATCATAAAAAGGTGTTTGAGAGTAGTCGTCCCATTCCCTGTTGTACTGAGCTGCTTTGTCAACAGCATTTGAATAAATTACAGCACTGCCGTTTGCCCTTTGCTCTGTTGGAATATCGCAGGCTTTTGCAGGCCAGTCGTATCCGTAATAGGGCACTCCCAATATCAGTTTGCCTTTTTTTGCATCTCCCACACCGTATGTGCCATTTATGTAATCGTCAAGTGTTTGAACTATACCTGCCCAGGTTGGCCATGGGCTTCCGCTTGTATAACTTAATGGAGAAACAGGGCCAGGGTCTCCCCCTGAATAGTGGTAATCATAAGCCATTATAAATAGGTAGTCAGCGTAATCTGTAAGGGTGTTAAAGTCCATTCTGTCATTCCAGTTTACTGCCGGAGTGTCAACAACGACAATGCTTCCCGGCATATTTGTATGGAAATAGTCTGAAATCTCCTGAATAAATGTATTGAAATAATCCCTGTCTGAAGAGTAGGGTAATTCAAAGTCTATACAAACTCCGTCTGCCCCTGCAGATTGAACCTGATTAAACAGGTTTTGAATGCAATTTTGTCTGTTTGTTTCACTTTGAATTAAAGTCCTAATGGAGCTTCCTCCAAACAGTGTTGCAGTTAAAATTACTTTTACTCCGTGTGCATGAGCCTCGTTTATAGGGGCAGAAGAAGGCCATCCATTTAAATCAGTGATGTTTCCGCTTGAATCAATGTCTGCTGAAAAGTATGCAAGTATAGTGAGTAAGTCCCATTGAATATTTGATGTCCCTGTTTTCCAGTATGTATAATAGCCTAAAACCTGCTTTTTAACTCTTGGGGTGGATACTTCTCCCTTTGTAAACATTTTATAGTATTGTTCTGATTTTAAAGGTGTTGGGGTAATATTTTGATACTCTTTTGATTGCAATTGATGAATAGATTGAAAGCTTAAAGCTGGGTTATTTGCGTTTTTATTTGCAAAAGCAGTGAAAAAAGCAATTATTATAACCAAAACTATCATTTTTTTGGGAAACATAATTCCTCCAAAAACTAATTTTTTGTAATTTTATTATTTTTTTGAAAAAAAAGGAATGAAAAAATTATAATTTCAATTTGTCTTTAAATTTGTTGTTTTTACACTCATAGATAAGGTGGAATAATAGGTCTATTTTTTCAACCCCGCTTATGCTAACAGAGTTTTTTTCTCCTAAAATTTTAAACCTGAATAATCCTTTTTTAATTTCAACAATCTCATCACAGGGAATTCTTCCTGTTCCAGGGAATTTTTTTATCAGCGTATTTATTACAATTAATTCATCAGTGGTTATAATAACCTTTAACCCCCATACATCAATCAGTGTGTAAAAAATTATAAGAACTACAACAAGACCGGCCACAAGGCTTAGACTTGTAAGCAATTTCATTGCATAGTAAAAGTTAGCAGATTGGGGATAGAGTAGCATTTTAGCAGTTAAATTTTCCATAATTGATTTTGCAATGATGCATTGTCTTGTGTAAAAGAATATCGCTACACCACTTATTAAGAAGGCAAAGCTTCTTGTTAATTTGCCATGTGTAAATACCCCTATTTCATTTGAGTTCGTTTGCAAGTTTTTTCACCGCCTCTTTTATTGATGCTGCCTTTGTAATAGGCCTGCCTATTACAATATAATCCGTTCCTTTCTCAAATGCCATTTTAGGAGTCATAACCCTTTTCTGGTCGTCTTTGTTTAATGCAAATTCAGGCCTTATTCCAGGTGTAACAGTTATAAAGTCTTTCCCGCATACTTCTTTCACTATTTCAATTTCAAGGGGTGAGCAAACCACTCCGTTAGCTCCATTTTCTTTTCCTAAAAGTGCAAGCCTTTTTACCATTTCTTTTGTGTTGTAAGCATATCCAATTTCTTTTAAAGCATTATCGTCAAGAGATGTAAGGATTGTAACCCCTATTAGCAGTGGTTTTGTTCCGTTTTTTTCAAAGAAATCATTTAATTTTTCAGCGGTTTTTCTTACCATTTCAGAGCCGCCGCTTAGATGTATATTTACCATATCCACACCTAATTTAGCACTCTCAATTACAGCATTTGCAACAGTGTTTGGAATATCGTGAAATTTTAAATCAAGGAATACCTTTACCCCAAGTGATTTTATGTCTTTTACAAGTTGTGGCCCCTCTGCTGTAAATAGTTGTTTTCCTATTTTAAAGTATGAGATATCAGGTGCACATTGTTTTACAATACTTAAAGCCTTTTCCCTTGAATCAACATCAAGTGCAACAATAACTCTTTCCATTTTATTCATCTTCAATACTCCCTATCCATTGATTTATGTTTTCAATTCCTTTGTTTTGTAGGAAATTTGAAATCCCTTCAACAATCTCTTTGCCACAAGATGGATTAAAAAAGTTTGCTGTGCCTATTTGAATCGCCTTTGCACCAATTAAAAGAAATTCAAGTGCATCTTTATAATTTGAAATCCCTCCTATCCCGATTACAGGAATTTTTACCGCTTTTACACATTGGTAAACCATTCTAAGTGCTACAGGTTTTATTGCAGGTCCTGAAAATCCTCCCATTTTTCTTTTTATAGAGAATTTTTTGGTTTCAATGTTGACAGCCATTCCTAATAAAGTGTTAATAAGGGAGATTGAATCTGCTCCCTCTCCCTCACAAACCTTAGCAAATTCAGTTATGTCAGTTACATTTGGGGAGAGTTTTATCATTAAATGTTTTTCTGTTGTTTTTCTTAATTTTGAAACAAGGGTTTTTGTTAATTTAGGGTTTGTACCAAATTGTATTCCCCCTTTTTTCACATTTGGGCAGGATATGTTTACTTCAAAGCCGTCTATTTCCTGGTATTCACTTAAAAATTCAACAACTTTTATGTATTCTTCCAGCGAATAGCCGAAAATATTAACTATTATTTTTGTATCTTTTTTTGCAAGCAGGGGTAGTTTCTCTTCCACAAATGCCTTTGCTCCTATATTTTGCAATCCTATTGAATTTATCATTCCGCAGGATGTTTCAACTATTCTTGGGGTTGGGTTTCCCTCAATAGGTTTATAGGATAAGCCTTTTGTGCATATCCCGCCTATTTTTGAGAGTGGATAGAAGTTTTCAAACTCCAATCCGTATCCGCAGGTTCCGCTTGCAAGGAGAACGGGGTTTTTAAGTTTCAGGTTTCTGCCTAAATCAACACTTAACTCTATCATTTTAATTCCTTTAACTCATTAATGTTGAAAACAGGGCCGTCAACACAAACTCTTTTGTATCCCTCATTGGTTTCAACGACGCAACCTAAACAAACTCCAAAGCCGCAAGCCATATACCTTTCAAGAGAGGTATAATGGGGTATATCTGGAAAATTTTTCTTTATAGCCTTAACCATTCCTTCAGGTCCACATGAAAGTATTATTGGTTTTTTAAAATTGTTTTTTTCAATTACCTTTTTTATTCCATCAATTACAGTTCCTTTAATTCCTAATTCCCCGTTTTCTGTTGTAATTATTGTTGGTGCTGATTTTCCAAAAATAGGTACAATGTCTTTTTTTGTTCTTCCCCCGTAAACAACTGTATGCCTGCTTTTTTCTATCTGTTTTGAGAGAAAGTATAATGGTGGTATTCCGCTTCCCCCGCCAACGAGGATGTATTCTCCTGTCTCATCTATAGGAAATGAATTTCCGGAAGGGCCTATGGCATCTATTGTTTCCCCTGGATTAAGGTTGTAAAGGAATTCCGTCCCTTTACCTATCTTCTTTACAAGAAATTTAAGCATTTTGTCTCTTTTATTGCAATCCATTACACTTATCGGTTTTTTTAATAATGTATTTGCCTGAAGCATAAAGAAATTTCCCGGTTTTACATTAAGAAAGTCTTCAACTTCAGTTAAAAAGGTAAGAATTGCATAATCAAAGTATGTCTTCTTATTTTTTAAAAATAGTTTCCCCTGCTTCATTAACAATCCTTATCTAATTTTTAATCAATGAAAGTATACTTAATTTTAGAGGGTTAGTCTATTTTTTCCTTTGGTTCTTTGAGTATAATTTGCTTAATGTTTTCCATATTTGCATACTTTGCAAGTTGAATACTTTCCATTGAATTTAATTTAGTCAATGTTGTAGAAATCCTATCTATTTGCTTTTTTAGTGATTTTATAATTTTTGTTGTCTTTTCTTTGTCTAACATGTTTTTTTCAAGATAGGTTTCCATAATATCAAGCTTTGTTGAAATAACGGTTAATGGATTATTGATCCTATCATGTGCAGTAACACTCAGGGATTTTATTGTTTCTAATTTTTCCTTTTCCCTTACTTCATTTTCTAATTTTTTAATTTCAGTGATATCTGAAATTACAATGAGAAGATTAGTGTGTTTCCCGAATTTTGTTTTTGAAATTGTAACAGTATAGTGTTTGTTATTAAATTTTATTTCCCCTGTTTTTGTTTTTTTATTGTACACATCAATAATTTTAAAAAACAAATCTTCTCCAATTACTTCGCTGAGGTGTGTTTTTTGTTCCGGTGGATTAAAATTATTTTTTCCAACTTTATTTATTAATTCAACTTCAAAATTGTTATTGCAAACAAAAATATTTTGAGGAAGATTATTTATAACAGATTGAATAAAGTTTTTTTGAGCAATAAGAGTTTTTGTTTTTTCATAATTTCCAAAGATTAGAGGGGCAAATTGCATAAAAAGAGAGAGTTGCTCAATCATTGTTATGTAGGGAATGATATTTTGATTAAATTCTATAAAAATGGCACCAAAAGGAGTTTTTTTATTTTTTAAAATTGCACAGATTAGAGTGTTCTTATCATTGAATTCAAGGTTTATTCCTAAATCGAGAAGGATATTGTTTGGGAAGAAATATATATTATCAACTAAGTTGAATTTTTCTGATGCTTCATTATCTAAAATAAAGGATAATAATTTTTCACTTTTTAACAACTCTTGTACATCATTTTTGTTAAATCCAGTATAAAAGAATTCTTCATAAGGGTTATTTTCCCCAAATGTAAAAAGAATTTTTTTTTGTCCGCTTATATTTTTGAGCAGAGTTAATGTTCTATCAAACAGGAACTTAGAATTACCAGTCACCAGATCTTTAATTTCTATGACATCTTTTAGGAATTTGGAATTTATGTTGTATGCCTGTATTTTTTTGTAATGCGCTGTTTTGTCTTCAATGATAATGCTTAAGTTTTTAAATTCTCCATTTTCAAAATATGGAACAAGGGTTACATCTGCGATGTAATCCTTTGAAAACTCAATCCCGTATTTACTCTGATTTCCAGTAAAGATATTAGTGTAATAGTTTTCTATGTATAAGCAAAGATTAGGGAAATAAGGTTTTAAATCTCGGTAATTTGTTATAGAGATAGAGGGAATATTAAAATGGTTCAGGAATAATTCAGCTGATTTGTTCATAAATTCAATATTTCCGTTTTTATCAAGTACTAAAAGAGAAAAAGGAAAAGATTTAGCCAGGTTTAAAAGTAAATTAAACATTTTCTTCTAATAGTTCAATTATTCCGTAAGGGTCTTGCCCTTTTCTTAATATTTTAAAAGGTTGCTCACTTAAATCTATAACTGTTGAGGGTTCAGAGAACAAAACATCACCTTCGATAACTGCATCTACCTCATTGCTAAATTCTTTTTCAAGTAATATTGGGTCATTTAAAGGCTCTTTTCCGCTTCTGTTTGCACTTGTTGTAATAATCGGGTGTCCCAACTCTTTTACAATCTCTCTTGATAGGTTATGGTCTGGTATTCTAAGCCCCACTGTTTTTCTCTTTGAATGAAGAATTTTAGGCAATTCTCGTGAAGCCTGTAAGATAACTGTGTATGGGCCTGGTAATATCTTCCTCATTAATTTATACGCCTCATTTGAAACATTTTTTGCGTATTTTGATAGATGTTTTAAATCATAGCAAAGTATTGAAAAATATTTGTTTTTTTCTCTGCCTTTAATTTGCCTGATTTTTTCAATAGCCTTTGGTGAATAAATAGAGCACCCTATCCCGTAAATTGTATCAGTAGGGTAAATTATAATTCCATCATTGTTTAAAATTTCAACTATTTTTTTTATTTTGTAAGGTTGTGGATGATTTTCGTTAATTTGTATTAACATTCAATTACCTCTCAAAGTGTTTATATTTTAATCTTAAAAAACAATATTGTTTTTGTCAATAATTCATATTAAAATTTTTAAGACTAAAAGATTGGGAGTTAAAATGAATCACATTCAGTTTGAAAATGGGAAATTAATACTTCTTGACCAGAGAAAATTGCCTTTTTCAGAGGAATTTATTGTATGTGAAACTGCTGAAGATGTTGCAAGGGCTATAAAGGATATGATTGTAAGGGGAGCCCCTGCAATTGGTATTACCGCTGCTTATGGCTTTGCTATGGGCATTAAGGAAGGCCTTGATGTTGATGATGTTTATTCCCTTCTTTTAAACACAAGGCCTACCGCAGTAAACCTTAAATGGGCGCTTGATAGAATGAAAAATTTTTATAAAAAAGCAGGAAACGATTATTTTAAATTGCTTGAAGAAGTAAGAAAAATTCACCTTGAAGATATTGAAATAAACAGGAAAATCGGTGAGAATGGGGCAGATTTGTTTAAGAGTAAAGTTTCAATATTGACTCACTGCAATGCCGGAGCACTTGCAACAGGGGATTATGGCACAGCATTAGGGGTTATTAGAAGCTTGCACAAAAGGGGGCTTATAAAAAAAGTTCTTGTTGATGAAACAAGGCCTTACCTTCAGGGTGCAAGGCTTACCGCATACGAAATGGTGAAAGAGGGCATCCCTCACTTTGTAATTACAGACAATACCTCAGGGCTTTTAATGTCAAGAGGAGAGGTTGACGCAGTTATTGTTGGGGCAGACAGAATTGCCAAAAACGGTGACACAGCAAACAAAATTGGCACTTTTATGCTTGCGGTACTTGCCAATTACTTTAATATCCCCTTTTACATTGCAGCACCTGTTTCAACATTTGATTTTTCAATTGAAAGCGGTAATGAAATTGTAATTGAGGAAAGGGGCAGGGATGAGGTTGCACTTATTAATGGTAAATCAATTATTCCTGAAAAATCCCCTGTTTTGCACTTTGGCTTTGACATTACCCCCAATGAATTAATTACAGGTTTTATAACTGAAAAGGGAGTGGTTAAGCCACCATTTGATTTACTTCAAAAAGCCTAAAATTATAAAGAGTTTTGTTATTGGTATTGCAAGAATCAATGAAATAACAACCCTTTCAAACCAGATAATTAAAATATCTTTGATTTTTAAAGGAATAGTTGTTGCAAGTATGCAGGGAATTGATGCTGAAAAGAAAAGTATTTCTGACACAGAGAGGATTGCTATTATAAACTTTGCCTCAATACTCCCTTTAACTGCAATTAAAACAGGCAAAAACATCTCGCTTATTGAAAGGGCAGACGCTTTGGATATTAAAAGAGGCTCACCTGCACCTAAAATCTTTGCAAATGGAAAGAATACATAGCCTGCAATATCAAAGAAGCTTGTATACTTTGCTATTACAAGCCCTATTAAGCCTATAGACATAATTGAAGGAAGAATAGAAGATGCCATTTTTAATCCGTCAATAAAGTTTTGTTTAATGTTTTCTAAAAATTTCCCTGATTTTTCAGCCCCCTCAATTCCCCTTTCAAACGCTATTTTTAGATTTACTTTTTCTTTACTTTCTTCAAATTTTTTCTCATTAGAGAAGTTTTTTATTGGAATTAGTCTTGCTGTAATTGTTGTAACTGCGAATGTAATTATTAGTGTTGTCCAGAAGTATAGGTTCCAGTAATTCATTATTCCAAGTGTCTTGCAAACTATAATCATGAAGGTTGCAGACACGGTTGAAAAGCCTGTGGCAATTATTACAGCTTCCCTTGTTGAGTAAATGCCTTTTCTATAAACCCTGTCTGTAATTAAAAGCCCTATTGAATAACTCCCAACAAAAGATGCAACTGCGTCAATTGCGCTTCTTCCCGGTGTTTTGAAGATTGTTTTCATTACAGGCTTCATTAAAACTCCAACAAAATCAAGAAGGCCGTAATCAATTAAAAATGAGAGAAATATAGCACCAACAGGGACAATTAAACCGACGGGGATAACCAATTTGTTAAACAAAAATTGCCCGATTGTAGGTTCAAGCACAATTTTTATTCCTTTGTTGAAATAAATCATTGCAGCAAAAATTAGACCTAATAATTTTAGAAAAGAGAGAATAATCTCTGTTTTGTTATTTTTCCAGGTTTTATTTAAAAAGGGATACAGGCTTCCAGCAATTAAAATAATGAAAACAATATTTTTTGAAAAAATTGGATAATTTATTTTTAAAAATGTAATTATGTGGTCCAAAGGGATTGTTTTTTTCCCGTTAATTGTTATTGGGATAAAAAAGACAAATATTCCAATTGCTGACAATATTAAAAACTTTAATGTATTTTTTACATTTTCCCTCATAGTTAACTCCTTTTTTCAAAATTATATAAAAACAAACTCTAAACATAAACCCTTATGAATGTATTTTTTGGAAAAATTAGTTATAATTAAACTCAAATGAGATTGTTTTTTGAAAAAGGGGAGGGGGAATGGTTAAAAAACAAAAAGCAAATAAGGTTAAGGCAAGGTTTGTAACTGCTGCTAGCCTTTATGATGGGCATGATGTGTCCATAAATATTATGAGAAGAATTCTTCAGGCAAAGGGGGCAGAGGTTGTTCATTTAGGCCATAATAGAAGTGTTGATGAGATTGTTGATACTGCAATAGAAGAGGATGTCCACGCAATTGCTGTTTCATCTTATCAGGGTGGCCATATGGAGTATTTCAAATATGCGAGGGACAGATTCAACGAAGAGGGAATGGATTATGTGAGAATATTCGGTGGTGGAGGCGGTGTAATTGTCCCTGAAGAGATTAAAGAATTGGAAGAATACGGCATAACCAAGATTTTTTCCCCTGAAGATGGCAAAAAGATGGGGCTTGAGGGGATGATTGAGTATATGCTTGAAAAGTGTAATTTTTCTTTAACAGAAGAGTATAAGGATTTGAATAAATTTAAGAAATTGCTGGAAAAGGTTAAAGAAGGGGATAAAAAAGCAATAGCAAGGGCAATTTCTGTTGTTGAGGAAGCAGTTTTAGATGGAGAGGTAGAGAAGTATGATTCATTAATAAAGGAAATGCTTGATAGAAAAATCCCTGTTTTAGGTGTTACAGGCACAGGCGGTGCGGGAAAATCATCTCTTTTAGACGAGACAATTAGAAGGTTTTTAGACAGAGAGCCTGATAAAAGGATTGCTGTTATTTCAATAGACCCAACAAAGAGAAAGAGTGGGGGGGCGCTATTAGGGGATAGAATTAGAATGAACTCACTTCCTCACCCAAGGGCTTATATGCGATCTCTTGCAACAAGGGGAAGCAATAAGTCAACATCTGAGGCTGTTTCTCATGCAGTTGACTTGCTGAAACTTGCCGGCTTTGATTTGGTTATTGTGGAAACTTCTGGCATAGGGCAGAGTGATACTGAGGTTGTTGATGTATCTGATGTTCATGTTTATGTAATGACATCAGATTACGGTGCTGCAACCCAGCTTGAAAAGATAGATATGATTGACTTTGCAGATGCAATTGTTTTAAACAAGTTTGACAGAAGGGGAAGTGAAGATGCTTTAAGAGACATTAGAAAGCAGTATAGAAGGGCACATCTGCTGTGGGATGCAAAGGATGAGGAATTGCCTGTTTTTCCGACAGTTGCAAGCAAGTTTAACGATAAAGGGGTTAATACATTCTTTAACCATTTAATGAATATTCTAAATGAGAAAACAGGTTCAAGTTTTAAGGTTGAAAAGCCGTTAAAGTTTGAATACCCTGAAAAAAATTACATAATTCCACCAGAAAGGATAAGGTATTTAAGCGAGATTTCCGACGAAATTGCAAAGTATGACAGTATGGTTGAAGAGCAGAGCAACTATGCTTCAAGGCTTTATGGTTTGATTAAAACAAAGGAAACATTAACCAATCCTTCATATTTTGACACTTCAGGAAGCATAAAAAACTTTAATGTAAAAGACGGTAAGAGTGAGGTTGAATTAGGAAGGTATAAGGCAGATAAAAAGGTTTTAGAGGAAATTGATAGGGCAATTGATGCATTAAAGAGAAGGATTAATCCAGAGTATTTAAAAGAATTAGAAGAGTGGGAAGACTTTAAAAACCTTTATAGGCAGGAAAAGCTTGTAACCAAGGTAAGGGATAAGGAAATTGTAAACGAACTTTTTACAGAATCTTTATCGGGAACTAAAATTCCTAAAATATCCCTTCCAAAATATAAAGACTGGGGAGATATTTTAAAGTGGAAGTTAAGGGAGAATGTCCCGGGAATGTTCCCTTTTACTGCAGGTGTTTTTCCTTTTAAGAGAAAAGGGGAAGACCCAACAAGGATGTTTGCTGGTGAGGGAACTCCTGAAAGAACAAACAAAAGGTTTCACTATCTCTCACAGGGGCAGCCTGCTGCAAGGCTTTCAACTGCCTTTGACTCTGTAACCCTATACGGCTATGACCCTGACACAAGGCCTGATATTTATGGAAAAATTGGAAATTCAGGCGTTTCAATTGCAACAATCGACGATATGAAAAAACTATACTGCGGATTTGACTTGTGTGACCCTAAAACATCTGTCTCTATGACAATAAATGGCCCGGCACCTATGATGCTTGCAATGTTTTTCAACACGGCAATTGACCAGCAGGTTGAAAAGTACTTAAGGGATACTGGAAAGATAAAGGAAGCAGAGAAAATTAAAGAGAGGTATTTTAAAGAAAGGGGAGTAAGGCCACCTGAATACAGAGGGAAGGATAACCCGCAGGGAGACAGGGCATTTGGTTTATTTACCCTTGGAATTCCGGGATACGAACTTGTTGATAGAGAAACTTACGAAAAGATTAAGGATTGCACTTTAAATGTGGTAAGGGGAACGGTGCAGGCTGATATTTTAAAGGAAGACCAGGCTCAAAATACATGTATTTTCTCAACAGAATTTGCATTGAAGATGATGGGGGATATTCAGGAGTATTTTATTGAGAAAAATGTTAGAAATTACTATTCTGTTTCAATCTCCGGCTATCACATTGCTGAGGCAGGTGCAAACCCAATTACCCAGCTTGCTTTCACCCTTGCAAATGGATTTACCTATGTTGAGTACTATCTATCAAGGGGAATGGATATAAACGACTTTGCAAGAAACTTCTCATTCTTTTTCTCAAATGGATTAGACCCTGAATACTCTGTTATTGGAAGGGTTGCAAGAAGGATATGGGCTATTGCAATGAAGTACAAATACGGTGCAAATGAAAGAAGCCAGAAGTTAAAGTACCATATTCAAACATCTGGAAGGTCTTTGCACGCCCAGGAGATTGATTTTAACGATATTAGAACAACATTGCAGGCATTAATTGCAATTTACGATAACTGTAATTCACTTCACACTAATGCCTATGATGAAGCAATCACCACACCAACTGAAGAGTCTGTAAGAAGGGCTCTTGCAATTCAGTTAATAATCAACAAAGAGTTTGGAATGACTAAAAATGAAAACCCGTTGCAGGGCTCATTTATAATTGAAGAGTTAACAGATTTGGTGCAGGAAGCGGTTTTAATGGAGTTTAGAAGGATTTCTGAGAGAGGTGGTGTGTTAGGTGCTATGGAGACAATGTACCAGAGGGGCAAGATTCAGGAAGAGTCAATGTACTATGAATACATGAAGCATACTGGAAAATTACCAATTATAGGCGTAAATACCTTTGAAAGGCCTCCACATTTAAAAGGGTTGGAAAAACAACCTCTTGAGTTAATAAGGTCAACAGAAGAGGAGAAAAAACAGCAGATTGAAAATCTTAAATTGTTTCACGAGAGAAACAAAAAGGAAGCACCTGAATACTTAAAAAGAATAAGACAAGCAGCAATAAACAATGAGAATACCTTTAAGGTACTAATGGATGCTGTTAACTATTGCTCATTAGGTCAGATTACCCAGGAATTGTTTAGTGTAGGTGGACAGTACAGGAGAAATATGTAATATGAAAAAAGATGCTGCAATTACTCTATTTTCAAATAAATTTTTAGGTAATACATCACCTGAAATTATTAAACTTATTGATAATATTTCAACCCTTGAATCTATAAATAAAAAGGAGCATCTATTCTTTGAAGGAGATAAGGGAGAAAGCTTTTATTTTCTGGTAAGCGGTAAGGTAAAGTTGTATAAAATATCCTCTGCCGGAAAAGAGGTTGTGGTAAAAATTATAAATCCAGGAGAAATTTTTGCAGAAGTTACAATAATAGACCCCTACTTCCCGGTTAATGCAATTGCATTAGAAGAAATTTTGGTTTTAAAGATAAATGGGAAAAAGTTTTTAGATATTCTGTCAGAAAGGGAAAATTTGAATAAAAAATTTGTGTTTCTTTTAATTCAAAGAATAAAAACCCTGCTGTCAAGGCTTGAAATGGCAGGGACGGAGAGTGTTGAAGAAAGGCTTCTCCATTATTTAAAGGATATTGCAGAGAAAAAAGGGAGTGAGTTTACCTTGCCTATATCAAAAGGGGAGTTGGCTTCACTTTTGTTTACCTCACCAGAAACTATATCAAGGACTTTTGCCCGTTTAAAAGATAAGGGAATCATTGAAGTTCACGGAAAGAAAATTATAGTAAAAAAATTTACAGATTTTTAAATTTCTATTTGATTTTTTAATTTAAAAGATTATATTTTTACATAAAAGAGGAGGTTATAAGTTTGAAGAAGGTTGTATTATGCCTTTTTATTTTTTTAGCAATTAATGTATTTGCCCAGAGTTATATATATGATGATAGTGTAAACTACGATTGGATTGAAATTGATGGAACTGGTACAGAGGTCTCCTGGGACAATCAGTGCACATATTATCCTGATGATGATGATAAAGTTATAATTAATATAGGTTTTGATTTTTATTTCGGGTGTACTTCTTATAATCAGGTTATAATTGGTTCAAATGGTTTCTTGCAGTTTGGCAATGATACAGGTTTTTTCAGACAGTATAATAATACCTCATTACCCGTTACTTCAAATCCTCCCTCACCACCATCTTCAAGCTGTCCATCATCTCCTGCCGATAATTTTATTGCGGCATATTGGGATGATTTAGACCCTGGCAGTGGTGGAAAAGTTTATTACCAGACTATGGGAAGTGTACCTAATAGAATTTTTATTGTTGAATTTTATAGAGTTAAGAGGTATGGGGGTAATACAAGGTATACCTTTGAGGTTATTTTATACGAAAAAACTGGAGATATAAAGTGTCAGTATAAAGAAAATTGTACTGGTAATTCTGCCACAGTTGGTGTTGAGATAGATGATAATGATTACATTCAATATCTTTACAATGAAAATAAATTGAATGATGAAGAGGCATTAATGTTTTACAACACCTGCCTTCCCTATGCAGATTATCATTTTGACGGATGTTACTGGGAGGATGGTGAAGCAGAGGTGCTGGATAGCCGGAGGGATTTTAACGGCACACCATACAATGTTTCAACGGTTGATGACGGTGTTATTTGTAGAAGCGCTGATTTCACAGCGGATAGTACAAGTGATTATATTTCTCTTCCCAATACAGTGCTTGATGGAGCAAATGATGTTTCAGTTTCATTCTGGATTAAGACAGGTTATACCGGGGCGCAGGCAATAGTTTCTGCAGCCAATTCAACAGTTACCTATGCAAATGAATTTTTGATTTATTTCTCAAATTCAACAAGGTTATACATTTATATAAAGGGTGCATATGCATATACAACTGTCAATGATATTGCTGACAATCAGTGGCATCACTTTACGGTTGTTAGGGAGGGAACAGATGTTTACATCTATCAGGATGGTTCTTTAATTGCTCATAGAACAAATGCACCTGGAGGGGCTTTAAATGTTGAGCCAGGAGGCTTGATAATTGGACAGGAGCAGGATAGTGTAGGTGGGAGTTTCCAGCAGAGTCAGGATTGTCAGGGGTATGTTGATGAATTGTTATTCTTTAGAAGATCGCTGTCTTCTTCAGAAGTTCAGAGTATTTATAACAATCAATCAAATGGCAACAATTGGAATGGTGATTCAAGAACCTGTCCAAATTGCAGCCCTATTGCAGACTGGCATCTTGATGAATGTTTCTGGGGTGGTTCAACTGGAGAGGTTATTGATTATTCAGGCAATAATTACAATGGCACGGCGAATGGCGATGCCTTTACCTCAAATGCACTTCTCTGTTATGGAGGCAATTTTGACGGAGATGGAGATTATGTTGAGATACCTTCAAACTCAGACCTTGAACCGACGGAAAAATTAACCATTTGCGCCTGGATTAAAAAATCAACTGCAGATACAAGCGGGTTGCAGAATATTTTTACCAATGGTGGCTGGTTCAGGGCTTTGAGATTAAGCGATAATAATGTTCTTTTTCAGTTAAGAATAAATGGCACAGACCAGTATCTATATTCTTCCACTCAAATAACTGATACAAACTGGCACCATCTGGTTGGAGTGTATAATGGCAGTAAAATGAAATTATATATTGACGGAAATCTTGATGCAACTTTAGATGTAAGCGGTTCTATTGACCAGGGCAATTACCTTCACTGTATAGGTAGTGAATACGGCGGATATTATTTTAGTGGACAGATTGACGAGGTTATGGTTTTTGAAACATCTCTATCATCCTCTAAGGTGCAGGAGTTATACAACAATCAATTGTCAAATTTAAATTGGGATGGCACTTCAAGGAACTGTGTCCCCTGTTCCGCTGATATTGAGTACAGAATGGACGAGTGCTTGTGGGACGGAACGGCAAATGAAATTGTAGATTCAAGTGGAAACGGGCATGACGGCCAATCAAAAAACGGAGCGAATATTGAAACAGATGATTCAGTAATTTGCAGAAGCGGTAATTTTTCAGATGACAACTATGGAGTTATAAGCGGAACAGGTTATACACTTTCATTGCCATACACTGTAACTTGCTGGATTAAATTTCCATTAAACGCACCTTCTCCCCATAGCCAGTACTATGTGCTTGGTTCAATTAACGGAGATGGAGACCTTGTTGTTTTTTATAACAGTGGTTCTTCTGTAAGGTGGGGAATATGGAATCAAAATAGACAATGGGAAACTAATTCCCTTGCAGACAATCTTTCTGGCTGGCATCACATAGCGGTTGTTGTAACTTCATCTGGCAGCAAAATGTACCTTGACGGGAATTATGTGAACTCTGTATCCCTTTACAGTATAGGTGCTCTTTACTATCTTTTTACCTCAAGTGACGATTTAAACGGGCAAACAATAGGAACACTTGTGGATGAATTTAAAATATTTGGATACGCTTTAAGTGATTCTCAAATCGCTTACATTTATAACAATGAGTCGTCAGGGATAAATTATGATGGAACATCAAGAGATTGCAATGGTTGTTCAAATGTTTCATACATTGAAATTACTCACGATGGAAGTGGAATAGTCTGTTATCCAGAAAGAGTGCATATAAGAATATGCGATTCAGGGGGGAATACAGTTACCAACTATACTGGAACGATTACCCTTACAACATCAACAGGCCACGGTACCTGGTATTCATCTTACACAGGGGTTACAAACGATGACCCGCCTCAGGGAACTTTAACTGATAACACATCAGATGATGGCCAGGCTACCTATCAATTTGTGGCAGCAGATGAGGGCGAGGTTACTCTATTTTTAAGGGATACCCATCTTGAAACTCTGACAATTTATGCCACTGACGGTTCTGCAGATTCCACAGGGCATGACAGTGGAGCTCTTGTTTTTAGAGCATCTGGTTTTGTTTTTGATTCAATTGCAAATCAAATTTCTGGCAAAGATTTTTCTGTAACTGTAAAAGCGGTTGGGGAAGACCCTGAAACAGGCGATTGTACCATACTGGATTATGATGGAACAAAAACAATAACTGCTTATGTTATTTACCAGAATCCTTCTACTGGAAGTACTGATTTAAAAATAAATGGAACAGATATATCTTCTTCCGGGACAAATATCTCGTTAAATTTTTCAAATGGCCAATGTACATTTACAGCAAACTATCCTGATGCTGGACAGATTTCAATAAGATTTACAGATAGTGCAGAGGATATTACCGGAGATAGCAATCTATTTGTTGTTAAGCCATTTGGATTTTATGTATCTGCCACAGGAAATCCTGGAGCATCTGATGCAAGTGGGGCGGTTTTCAAAAAAGCAGGAGAGCAGTTTGAATTGGTTGTGAAGGCAGTTAACTGGCAGAGTGCAGATGATTCTGATAATGACGGTGTGCCTGACGATGGTGCAGACCTTTCAGATAATTCAATAACTCCAAACTATTCTGAAACAGTAAATCTAATATCAAGCCTTGTCGCACCTTCAGGGGGAGCATCAGGTACTTTAAGTCCCACTTCTCTCAATTTATCAGGTGGTCAGGGAAGTGATTCAATAATGACTTTTACCGAGGTTGGAATTATCACTATTACTGCCACAGATAGTGATTATCTTGGAGCAGGAAGTATAAACGGAAATTCAGGTAATGTAGGAAGGTTTATCCCGGATTCCTTTAGGTTTGACAATGTAACTCAAAATCCTGCTTGCAGTTCAGTTTTTACATACGGTGGCCAGAATTTTACCGTTGATGTATCCCTTTCAGCCGTAAACTCAAATGGTGATATTACACAAAATTATACAGGAGATTTTGCTAAGCTTGATTTTTCTGGGCTGTCCTGTTCTGCAATTATTAATTCATCTACAAGCGGGGATGGGACTTTAAATGTAAATTCAACAACTATTAATTTTAACAATGGACAAACCTCTTTTACCTTGCCATGTAATTACAATTGGAGTGATGAGCATAATCCTGAAAACTTAGCTATAAAGATAACTGCAACAGATAGCGATAATGTATCAGGAGAGGGTATCTCAAATTATGTTCCTTTTAGATACGGAAGGTTGAGGGTAGAAAACGGATATGCACCTTCCGCAGACCAGAGTTTAACATTAAATGTATTTGCTGAATACTATCAGGATGGAGATTATCTACTAAATAGTGACGATAACTGCACAACCTATACAGATTCAGATGTATCACTTTCCAATTATTCTGGTAATTTAGATGCAGGGGAAACCTCAATAGTTAACTATTCAACAATTTCAAACGGCGAAGGTTCACTAACACTTTCCCCGCCGGGAGTTGGCAATGAAGGGACTGTGGATTTAATTTTTTCAGCACCATACTATATGCATTTTGCTTCTGGAAGGGCTACTTTCGGAATTTACAGAGGGAACGACAATATAATTTCCTGGGAGGAATTGTTTTGAGTGAAGAAATTAAGTTTTGTGATTTAATGTGTAAATATGCTTCTTTTCCTGAAAGTAATGCTTTAGATGGGGCATGCAGGCGGGAAATTTCTCTTTACTGTGCTAAATACAGACAATTAGTTCCTAAAAATGCTGTATGTCTTGATTTTAGAGAAAAATCAAAAAATAAGAATTAAATATATCCTTTAATCTCTATTGACAAAAACACTCTAATTGTTATAATTTATTCGTTTTTGAGAAAAGTTTTTACTAAATATGGAGGTTCTAAAGATTATGCAAGTTACAGAAGTTAAAATCACACCTGTTAACAATGTTAGCAAGTTGAAAGGTTTTGCATCAGTGGTTTTTGACAATTGTTTTATTGTTACTGACATTAAGATTATTCAAACACCTAATGGCGCTTTTCTCTCAATGCCAAGCAAAAAAAGCAGAAATGGTAAATTCAGAGATGTAGCACATCCTTTGAACATGGATACAAGATTGATGATTGAAAATAAAGTGTTTGAGGAATTTGAAAAGGTTACAGGAGAAAAACTTGAAAGAAGAAAAGCGGTTGATTCTACTGAAGAACAAAAAGCAACAGAGGAAGTTGAGCAGGCTGAAGAAAAAGTTGATACCTCAGATTTATTAACCGCTAAAGAGTTTGGTTATTAAATAAAGCTTAGTGCTGGGGAGTAGCCAAGTGGTAAGGCAGCGGGTTTTGGTCCCGCCATTCGTGGGTTCGAATCCTACCTCCCCAGCCATAAAATTCATTTTTAAAGAGAGTATGATATGAGGCACGCTCCGCTAAAAGTATTTGCTGGCAATTCCAATCCATCTCTTGCTGAAAAGATAGCAGAATATTTAAAAGAAGAGGTTGGTGTTGGTTTAGGTGATATTGAACTTACCAGATTTTCAGATGGGGAAATTTCATGTCATATTAGAGAAAATGTCAGGGGTACTGATGTTTTTGTAATTCAATCAACCTGTAACCCTGCAAACGACAATTTGATGGAACTGTTAATTATGCTTGATACCCTTAAAAGGGCAAGCGCTGTTAGAATTACAGCAGTTATCCCCTATTTCGGTTATGCAAGGCAGGATAGAAAGCATAAACCAAGGGTTCCAATTAGTGCCAAATTAGTAGCTGATTTGCTTGAGAAAGCTGGTGCCAACAGGGTTATTTCTATGGATTTGCACGCAAATCAAATTCAGGGATTTTTTGATATTCCAGTTGACCATTTATATGCTTCAGCAGTTTTTATCCCATATTTAAGGAATATGGAATTTAAAAATTTATGTATAGTATCTCCTGATGCAGGTGGGGCTGAAAGAGCAAGGGCATACTCTAAAAGACTTGATGCAAGCCTTGTATTAGTAGATAAGAGAAGGGAAAAGGCAAACGAAGCAGAGGTTATGAATGTTGTTGGAGAAGTTGATGGGAGAGACCTCATAATTGTTGATGATATTATTGATACTGCAGGTACTCTTGTTAAAACTGCAAAAGCGTTAAAGGAGAGAGGTGCATTAAGGATTTTTGCAGTAGCTTCTCACGGTGTATTGTCAGGTGTTGCAATGGAAAGAATTGAAGAATCCTGTATTGAAAAGATATTTATTACAGATTCTATTCCCTTTGACAAAAAACTTGATAAAAAGAATAAAGTTGAGATTCTCTCTGTTGCCAAGCTCATTGGCGAAGCTATAAAGAGAGCTCACGAAGAAACATCTATAAGTTCGTTATTTATCGATTAAAAATATGGAGGATATTATGCAACAGGATTACATTGAAGTTCAACCAAGGGAGAAATTAGGCAAAAACGCAAACAGAAGATTGAGAAAACAGGGTTTTATTCCTGGAATTGTTTACGGGGGAGATAGAGGTCCTGTGCCCATCGCAATTAAAGAAAGAAATGTGTGGGAAATGCTTCATGCAGAAACAGGAGAAAATACTGTAAGGCTTTTGAAACTTGCAGGTACAGACAAACAAAGGCATGTAATGGTTAAAGATTATCAGATTGACCCTATTACAAGAAAATTAGTTCATGCAGATTTTATGAGAGTTGATGTTGACCAGGTTGTTGAGGTAAGTGTTCCTGTTGAAATAAAAGGCACTGCTTATGGAGTTAAGAATGAAGGCGGAATGCTTGATCTTATTAAACGTGAAGTAGAGTTGAAGGCGAAGGTTCTTGAAATTCCAAAGGTTATTGAGATAGATGTTTCAGATCTTCACTTAAACGATGCTATAAGGGTTAAAGACCTCGATGTTCCCAATGTTGAATTTGTAGATAACCCTGACACTGTTATTGTGAAGGTTGAACCAATTAAAGCACATGAAACAGAAACACCTGAAGAAGAAGAAGAGGAAATGGAACCTGAGGTAATTTCAAAGGGTAAGAAAGAGGAAGAATAATTCAATAAATGATAGTTTTAACAGGCTTAGGAAATCCGGGATTGAAGTATGCCTTTACCAGGCACAATCTCGGATTTCTTTTTTTAGATTACCTTTGTGAAAACTGGCAATTAAATTGTAATTTTAAGAAAAAATTTGATTATTACTATGATATAATCTCTTTCTGTAATCAAGATTTAATTTTTGTTAAGCCGGATACTTTTATGAATTTAAGTGGGATAGCGGTAAAAGAAGTTTTAAATTATTACAAACTGAATGAGGATTCACTCATTGTTTGTCATGATGATAAAGACCTTGAATGTGGAGATGTGAGATTTAAAAAAGGCGGTGGTGCAGGCGGACATAATGGGTTGAAGCATATTATTGATGGATTAAAAACAAATGATTTTTTAAGAATCAGGTTTGGAATTAAAACTGAAAGGCTTGCCCAGATCCCTCTTTCAGCATTTGTTTTAGAAAAGTTTACTGAGGATGAGGAAGTGAAATATGTCGAGGCATTTAAGAAGGCAATGAGAGGGCTTGAAATATTCCTTTGTGAAGGAAACTTAAATGAGGCTATAAAGTTTGTAAATACAAAATAACTTTTAGGGAGGGTACTTTAAGATGTCTACCAATTTACTTTATGCAATTCCTGTAGCAGGGTTGTTGGCTTTGATTTTTGCTTTTATTAAAACTTCATGGATTTCAAAGCAATCTGATGGAAACGAAACAATGAGGGAAATTGCTTCTCATATTCGTGAAGGAGCAATGGCTTTTTTAAGCAGAGAGTATAAAGTACTCTCTATTTTTGTTGTTGTTGTTGCTGCACTTTTAGTGTTAGGTAATTATTCCAATCCTATGAGCAGTCCCCTTGTTGCTCTTTCATTTGTTATAGGAGCTTCCTGTTCCGCTCTTGCCGGTTATTTTGGAATGAAGGTTGCCACACTTTCAAATGTAAGAACAACAAATGCAGCAAAAGAAAGTGGTATTGTTAAGGCTTTGGATGTTGCTTTCTCAGGTGGAACAGTTATGGGAATGGCTGTTGTTGGTCTGGGAGTTTTAGGATTAAGCGTACTATTTATCATTTATATAAAGGTGTTTGGCTATGACTTTCAGAACCATCAGGTTCTTGAAAAGATTTTAACTGTTTTAAGCGGCTTTTCCCTTGGTGCATCTTCCATTGCTTTGTTTGCAAGGGTTGGTGGTGGAATCTACACAAAAGCGGCAGATGTAGGAGCAGACCTTGTAGGTAAAGTAGAGGCTGGTATTCCTGAGGATGACCCAAGAAACCCTGCTGTTATTGCAGACAATGTTGGAGACAATGTTGGTGATGTTGCAGGTATGGGTGCTGACCTCTTTGAATCATATGTTGGTGCAATTATTGGTTCAATGGTTTTAGGAGCTGCCCAGCCTGGAAACGCATTAAACTATGTAATTCTTCCCCTTGCACTTGCTGGTGTGGGAATTATTGTTTCAATTATTGGAACATTCTTTGTTAAGACAAAAGAAGGGGGGAACCCTCAGGCTGCTCTAAATACAGGTACTTTTGGTGCAGGAATTTTCATGGCTATCTTTTCTTACTTTATTATCAAATACTTTATACCTTCACAGGCTACAAATATCTTTATTGCTGTAATAGCAGGACTTGCAGCTGGTATTGCAATAGGCTTGTTAACAGAGCATTATACAGCAGAATCTAAAAAGCATGCTCAGTCAATTGCAAAAGACTCTCAAACAGGGCCTGCAACAAACATTATTGCTGGACTTGCTGTTGGTATGAGGTCAACCGCATGGCCTATAATAGTTTTGTCTGCTGCTATAATTGTTGCTTATAAATTTGCTGGCCTTTACGGAATTGCAATTGCTGCATTGGGTATGCTTGCTACAACAGGCATTCAGCTTGCTGTTGATGCATACGGTCCAATTGCTGATAATGCTGGTGGAATTGCTGAAATGTCACACGCTGGTAAAGAAGTTAGAGCTATTACAGATAAACTTGATGCTGTTGGAAACACAACTGCAGCCATAGGAAAGGGTTTTGCAATTGGTTCTGCTGCGTTAACTGCTCTTGCTCTTTTCAACGCTTATATGCATACTGCAAAAGTAAAATCTATTGACGTAAGTAATCCGTATGTAATGGCTGGGTTGTTTATTGGTGCAATGATGCCTTTCCTTTTCTCTTCAATGGCTATGAAGGCTGTTGGAAATGCTGCGTTTGATATGATTGAAGAGGTTAGAAGACAGTTTAAAGAAATTAAAGGCCTTCTTGAAGGAAAAGAAGGGGTTAAAGCAGATTATGCAAGATGCGTTGATATTTCAACTGCGGCAGCAATTAGAAGAATGATTGTACCTGGCCTTCTGGCAATTGTTGTTCCAGTTGTGTTTGGCTTTGTTAGCAAAGAAATGTTAGGTGGATTACTTGCTGGTGTTACTGTTTCTGGCGTTGTTCTTGCTATCTTTATGGCTAATGCAGGTGGTGCATGGGATAACGCAAAGAAATTTATTGAAACCGGTGAGTTTGGTGGGAAAGGTTCAGAAGCTCATAAGGCTGCGGTAGTTGGAGATACAGTTGGTGATCCTTTTAAGGATACTGCTGGACCTTCATTGAATATTTTAATTAAATTAATGAGTGTAGTTGCACTTGTCATTGCTCCATTGCTTTGATATAATGCCTTGAATCCTTGGGGATAGCCCTGGTGCTATCCCCTACAATAAAACCATAAGGAGGACTAAATGTCTGTTTACGAAACACTTTTTATTGCTCTTCCTTCTTTGACAGATGAAGAAGTTGATAAACTTGTCGAAAAGGTGACTTCTACTGTTGAAAAATTAGAAGGAAAAATCAGAAAGATTGACAAATGGGGGAAAAGGGTTTTAGCATACCCTATCAAGAAAATTAACGAAGGAATTTATGTGCTTATTGAATTTGAACTTGAAAAGTCCAAAGTCAGTGAAGTTGACAGAAGGATGAAGCTTGACGAAAGCATTTTAAGGCACATAATTGTAAACCTTGACCATGATTTGAAGTTGAAGGCGAGAGAAGAAAAGAAAAGAGCTAAGAAGGCTAAAAGGCGCAATCGTGAGGAAAATGTTGAAGAAACCAAAGAAGAAGTAAAAGTGGAGAAAGGAGAATAATCATGGCTAATCAGAATCCAAGAAAAAGATATTTTGTAAAAAAGAAAAAATACTGTAAATTCTGTGCTCAGGGTATTGAGGTAATTGATTATAAAGATGTGGATACCTTGAAGAATTACCTTCTTGAAGGGGCTATGATTTCACCAAGAAGGGCAACAGGAACTTGTCCTAAACACCAGAGAAGGTTAACAAGGGCTATTAAAAGAGCAAGAACTATGGCTCTGTTGCCTTTTGTTACCCAGTAATGAAAAAATTACTAAAAGATTACTTTCTATTTGTTTTAGTTTTAATAATTTTGAATTTTTCAGGGCCGCTGGCAATCTTTTTGCCACTGCCCTTTTTTCTTTACAAGGATAAATTTTCCTTTAAAACACTTTTTTTTACATCATTAATTCCACTTTTTTTTATTTTTCCTTTTCTCCCTGATAAATTATCTATTTTTGCCTCTGTTCTTCATTATGGAAGCCTTGTGCTACCAACACTGCTAATTATTTATATCCACAGAAAGTTTACGCTTACTCCATTTCTAAGGATAGTTATCCCGACATTAACAATTTTAATTTTCATTGTTTCTATAACTTATTTTTTTATTACAATAGAGGGTAAAACAGTTTTTGAGCAGATTTTTGAGCAGTTTTTTAAAACTGCAAATCTTAATGCAGGTGATCTTGAGTATGTTAAAAATGTTTTTAAATATGCTGGTTTGGGATTGATTTTCTTTTCTGAGGCAATATTTTTTCTTTTCAATACACTATTTTTTGGAAAAATAGGTGGAGTATTGAGAGATTTTTATGATTACAGGGTAAACATTACTATTGTGTTGTTTACAGTTTTATTTTTAATTGTTGTAAATATTTTATGGGCTACTGGAAACCTTAATGGAATTGTTTTGCAAATTATTTCCACAATTTCTTTCTTTTTGTTTTTTATATTTTTTGTTCAGGGTTTTGCTATTTATCTATTTTTTTTGAAAAAGGTAGGTTTTTCAGGTTTTGCAAAGGCATTGTCAATTGTGCTAATATTTATTTATCCCCTACCTGCCATGTTATCTCTGGCCGGGATACTGGATTTTTGGGTTGATTTTAGAAAAAAGATAAAAAATATAGGCGGAGGTAAAGTTGTATAAAGGTCATAGCATAACTGTGGTAATCCCATGTTTGAACGAAGAAGATGCAATTGGAAAGGTTCTTGACGAAGTTCCTGAGTTTGTTGATGATGTTATTGTTGTTGACAACAATTCTGAAGACAGAACAGCTGAAATTGCTGAAAGTAAAGGTGCCACTGTAATTCGAGAATTGCAAAGAGGATACGGCAGGGCTTATAAAACTGGTTTTTCAAAGGCTAAAGGGGATATTATTGTCACTCTTGACGGAGACCATTCATATCCTATAAGGGATTTACAAAGGTTGCTTGATACATTCTTTAATTTTAATGTTGATTTTCTTTCATGTTGCAGATTCCCTGTAATGAATTCTGAGGCAATGTCTTTTAAGCACTGGATTGGAAATAAGATTCTTTCCTTATTTATGGCGATTCTTTATAAAACCCCTATCGAGGATTCCCAATCAGGGATGTGGGTTTTCAAAAGAAATATTTTACCTTTAATGAAATTGAGAAGTGACGGAATGGCTTTTTCCGAGGAGATAAAGATTGAGGCAATAAGAAATAAAAGCATAACCTTTAAAGAGGAGCATATTAAGTACTCTGCAAGAAAAGGGGAGATAAAATTAAGGCCGTGGAGAGATGGAATTGTAAACCTGTTATTTCTTTTTAGGAAGAGGCTTTTTCCCTGATAATGGTTGATATATCGGTAATTATTGTAAATTACAACGGTGAAAAATATTTACCTGACTGTTTAAACTCTCTGTTAAACCAAACCTTTAAAAATTTTGAGATTATTGTTGTTGATAACAATTCTCAGGATTCTTCCCGCAATTATTTAAAACAAATTAAAAATTCCCAGATAAAGACTATTTTTCTTGAAAAAAATTCAGGTTTTGGAGCAGGAAATAATATAGGTTTTAAGCACTCAAAAGGAAAATACATTGTGATTTTAAACAATGATG
The DNA here is from genome assembly GCF_016592575.1 of Thermotomaculum hydrothermale. Classification (NCBI taxonomy): domain Bacteria; kingdom Pseudomonadati; phylum Acidobacteriota; class Holophagae; order Thermotomaculales; family Thermotomaculaceae; genus Thermotomaculum; species Thermotomaculum hydrothermale. The sequence goes on from NZ_AP017470.1 coordinate 709,921, forward strand.
CTGAGGTTAAAGATGATTTTCTTGAAAACATAATTAAACCGTTTGATATAGATGAAGAAATTGGTATGGTTGCCCCTTTAATTCTTTTTAAGTTTAATCCAGATACAATTGATAAGGCAGGTGGCCATCTTGTTTATTTTGACGGTCTAAACAGGGGAAGAGGCTGCCAGGAAAAATTAAGTGAAAAGTATTTAAAACCAGGGTATGTTTTAATCCCTGATGGGTGTGCCGCCTGTTTTAAAAGAGAGGTAATTGAAAAATATGATTTTTTTGATGAAGATTTTTTCCTTTACGGTGAGGATACTGATTTAGGATTAAGGTATGTGAGAGCTGGGGTTAAATGTTATTATCAGCCTGATGCAGTGGTTTACCATATGCATTCTGCAACTGCGGGAGAATACAGTAGGTTAAAGGCTTACTATGTTGAAAGAAACAGGGTTTTTGTTTTAATAAAAAATTTTCCTATAGTTTGTGTTTTATTGTCCCCATTTTTCACTTTAATAAGATATTTTTTTCAGGCTTTATCAGTTTTTGTAAAAAAAGGGAGTGCAGGAGAATTTACAAAAGAGTACAGTGCTTTTGAATTGTTAAAAATTCTTCTTAAAGCAAACATTGATTCATTGAAGTTGCTTCCTGTTTTTTGGGGAAAAAGAAGAGATTTGAAATCTAAAGTAAAGATAAATGGGATTGGTTTTTGCAAGAAAATACTGAATTTCTTTCTTTCTCCAGTTGAACTTGCGTTTAAAAAATAATAAAATTAAACAAAAAGGTGGGAAAATGAACGAAGCAGAAAAAAGAAATATTCCTGTTGAAAAAGTAGTAGGGGTGGTGTTAAATTTAATCAATCCTGTTTTTATAATAATTGTTATGATTGTAATAAAAGATAAAATCCATTCTCTTGTTGGTAGTGATGTTATTCAAGGGGTAGGTTATATTTTTAGCGGATTTACCATACTTGTACCTTTTTTTGCAAGGCGTATATATAGAAAAATTTTAAATAAAAAGCAAGCAGAAATGGTTGTTTATGTCCTTTTTAATATGCCTCTTATTTTTGGTTTTATCTATTTCCTCTTAGGAGGTTATTTAAGGTATTCAATAGGCTTTGCTTTTGTTACAGCAGGCTATTTTTTGTTTGCCGGAAATTTTGTTTTAGATGAGGGTAAAGATGAATAAAAAAGCCTTTTTTTTGGTTTTTTATTACTTCTTTTTATAGGTTGCAATAATCAGAAAAACAATATTGTTGTTAGTCAAGGTAATATATCGGTTGATAATAATAATTTTGATTTACCTGCATACGGAGATAAAATTGTTACTCTTCTTGGCAGTGATATTTATAATTTAAATTTTATAAATTTTACCACTTCAAGTGAGGAAGAAATAATTTATTTAATTTCTGATTCTCTTGTTTCTTACGATTATAAGTTGGATATTGTACCAAGGCTTGCTGAAAAATGGGAGATAAACAAGGAAAATACTGAAGTTACCTTTCATTTAAGAAAGGGTGTGAAGTTTACTGATGGGATTGAGCTTACAGCTAAGGATGTTAAGTATTCATATGATTGTGTTTTTGACCCTAAAAACCATATGCAGGATATTGCCGACAGTATGAAAGATATAAAAGAAGTTAAGATTATTGATAAATATACAGTTAAGTTTATTTTTTCAAAACCTCAGGCTTTTATTATGGACTATTTTATTGATTACTATATTCTTCCCGAGCATATTTACAATACGTCTAAATATACTTTTGAAAATAACCCAGCCAATAAGAAACCAATAGGAACAGGACCTTTTAAGCTTGTGAAGTGGGAGAAAGACAGACAAATAGTGCTTGAAGCAAACAATGATTACTTTTTAGGTAGGCCTTATCTGGATAAAATAATTTATATTAATGGTGGTAATGTTAATATTGAATTTGAACGACTTAAAAAGGGCGAGTTTGATATACTCCCTGTTTCAATAAGTACCTGGAAATTTAAAACAGAGCTACCTGAGGTAAAAAACAACTTTGCTAAATATAGATATTACCTTTTTGCTTTTTACTATATTGCATGGAATGTGCATAAAAAGCCTCTTAATGACAGAAAAGTAAGGCTGGCTCTTGCTTATTTGTCTGATTTAGAAAGGCTTAACAAACTGCTTTTTTTCGGACTTTACAAGGTGGCAGTGAGTCCAATGCATCCGCAATCTAAGTACTTTAACAAAAACCTTTTACCCTTTCCTTACGATGTTGAAAGGGCTAAGCAGTTATTAAATGAGGCAGGTTATAAAGACAGGAACGGTGATGGTTTTGTAGAAGATGCAAAAGGTAACCCACTGACTATTGTTTTATTAACTCAGGGATTAGGGGGAATTTTTAAGAAAATTCCTGTTTATCTTCAAGAGAATTTTAAAAAAGCCGGGATTAAGCTGGTTATAGATGTTGAAGAAGCTGGAATTTTTTCTAAAAAAATGTCAAAACTTGACTATGATGGAGTGGTTTATGGTTGGAGTATAAACCCGACACCTACATACCTTTATTCAATGCTTGCTCCTCCTGTGAAATCTGCCTATACCTTGAATATTAATAGGTATGTAAATCCTGAAATACTTAAAATGCTGAATAAATTAAATTATGCTTTTGACGAAAATGAAAGAATAAATTTTTGCTATAGAATTCAGGATATACTTTATAAAGAACAGCCATATTTGTTTCTCTATTATCCATCTGCCCTTGTACTTGTTCATAAAAGGTATAGAAATTTAAAGCCATCTCCTCTTGGTATGTTTAAATGGTATCCTGGAATGGCAAAAGTCTATGTTCCGAAGAAGTTGCAGAAAAGGGAGTAACATTTTATAATTTATTCCATGACATTTTCATTTGTTTTAAAAAAATTTATTATTATGTGTTTTTCTGTTTTTATTGCTTTTTATCTTGTATTTCTAATTATTTTTGCGTCAAGGGTCAATGTTGTTGCAAATCAAGTCAAAGTTCAGGGTGTTAAATTATCTCAGGAAAAGGGTTTCGATTTCTTTCAGGCGACAAAAGAATATATTTTGTGGTTAAAAAAAATAAAGACGTTTTCTTTTGGTAAGTCTGAATTTTTAGGTGAGAAGGTAAGTGTAATATTAAAAAACAAATTGAAAAATACAATAATTCTTAATTTTTTAGCCCTATTAATCCTTTTTTTAGGGGGGATTGTGCTTGGAGTGTTAAGTGCAATTTCAAAAAATAAGATTGTTTCAATTATTGAAGTTATCTTTTTTATTATCTATGCTATTCCTGATTTTATTCTTGCTATTTTTCTAATTTTGATATTTTCAATAAAACTTAATCTCTTTCCTTCTTCAGGCATTGTTTCATTAAATCACGACGAATTAAACTCTTTTTCTCAATTTTTGGATTATTTAAAACATCTCTTTCTCCCTGCATTAAGTTTAAGCATTGCCTCTATAATTTTTCTTGCAAGGTTTACAAAAAACTCTATTGTAGGAATACTTGAACATTCACACATTATAGCTTTAAAGGTCAGGGGGATTGATACCTTTAATATCAAATTAAAGCATATTTTAAAAAATTCAGTTTTCCCATTTATTTCCCTGTTAACATTTATTATTCCAGGTTTATTTGGAGGTTCTATTATAATTGAAACAATTTTTGGTTATCCTGGGATAGGGAATATGCTTTATAAGGCCATAATTCATAGGGATTTCCCTCTTCTAATTGGAGTTGCTTTTGTAAATGTGGTAGTTATTTATTTCAGTATTTTTATTACAGATATTATGTACGAAGTTTTCAAAGCTGGAGAATTAAATGAAAAGGGTGATTGAACTGTTTGCCGCTTTTTTTCTATCTTTTTTGGTTTTGATTGCGGTTTTTTCTGGATATATTGTAGGTAGCGGGGTTTATGAAGATAATGGTAATAAAATTTATAAATATACCCCTTATCAAATAGATAAAACATCATTTTTAAGCTCACCTAATAAAAATCATTGGTTAGGTACAGACGAAGTGGGGAGGGATGTTTTAGCAAGGCTTATAAAAGGAACATCAAATTCGTTTTTAATTAGTTTTATTGCAACAATTGTTTCTTTAATTTTTGGTGCTCTTTTAGGAGGATTGTCTGGTTATTTAGGTGGATGGTTTGATTTCATTTTTAGCAGGGTGTTTGAACTATTCTACTCTCTCCCTGTTATGTTTATTCTTATTCTTTTATCTCCGATTATTGGAGAGAATCTTTTTTTACTTGCTGTTGTTTTAGGGTTGTTAGGATGGTTGTTTATTGCAAGGCTTGTAAGGGCAGAGGTTATAAAATTGAAAAACACTCCATTTTTAGAGTATGCCAAGGCAAATGGAGCAGGTTATTTGTATCTTTTTAAAAACCATTTTTTCCCTTATATATTGCCCCCTCTTTTGCCAATTGCGATATTCGGATTTTCAGGTATGCTGGTAGCTGAGTCTTCTTTAAGTTTTTTAGGTTTGGGAGTTAAACCCCCTGAGCCAAGCTGGGGGCAAATGATATATGACGGTTTTGCATATTTAGGTGTTGCGCCCTGGTATATATTCCTCCCTCAATTTTGTTGTTTTTTACTGTGTTAAGCCTTGATATTTTAGGTGATTATTTTAAAAAGAAGTATTCAAGATTTTAATTAATTTCACTTAATGGTAAAATATTCACTCGCATAATAATTTCATAGGAGTGGTTATGTTGAATAACAGAGAGTTATCCTTTATTTCTGAAAAGTTGGGAATTTCAGTTAACCAGATTAAATCTACAATTCTTTTATTGGAAGAGGGGAGCACAGTTCCTTTTATCGCAAGGTACAGGAAAGAGAGAACGGGGAATCTTGATGAAACACAGATTTTAAATATAAAAGAGAACTATCAGTATATAGTTGAACTTAATGAAAGAAAGAAAACTGTTTTGAAAACAATCGAAGAGCAGGGAAAACTCACAGATGAGTTGAAAAAAAAGATTGAGGAAACATTTTCAAAAACAGAACTTGAGGATATTTACCTTCCTTTCAAACCTAAAAGAAGGACAAAGGCAACAATTGGTAAGGAAATGGGGTTAGAGCCTCTTGCTGAGGAGATTTTAAAAGGTGAGGGTACCAATTTAGATGTTTTAGCAGAAAAGTATATAAACACAGAAAAGGGTGTGGATTCTAAAGAAAAGGCTCTTGAATATGCCGGTTATATTCTTGCAGAAATGTTTTCAGAAAATGCAGAGCTTAGAAGGAAGGTAAGGGATAGTTTTTATAATGAAGGAATTATTAAAGTATCTGTAACAAAAGATTTTGAAGAGAAAAGAACAAAATATGAAATGTATTATTCTTTTGAAGAATCTGTAAAAACCATCCCCTCTCATAGAATTCTGGCAATAAGAAGGGGAGAGAAGGAAAAGGTTTTACGCTCAAAAATAGAAATTGATATTGATAAGGCTTTTGAAGATGTGTTTTCCTTGTTTTTTAAAAAAGAGCATATCTATTTTGAGTTTTTAAAAAGTGTTCTGTATGATTCACTAAAAAGGCTTGTTTTTCCATCAATAGAGCTTGAGATAAGAATGGAGTTAAAAAAGAAAGCAGACCTTGATGCAATTAATGTTTTTGCGAAAAACCTTGAGAATCTTTTGTTAATGCCTCCGGCAGGGACAATTTCTGTTTTAGGAGTTGACCCTGGATATAGAACAGGGTGTAAGATAGTCGCACTTGATGAAACAGGAAAATTGCTTGAAAATGCTACAATTTATCCAACAAAACCATTTGAGAAGATTGAAGAAGCGAAGAAAATTGCCTTAAATTTAATCGAAAAGTACAATATAAAGGCTGTTGCAATTGGGAACGGTACTGCATCAAGGGAAACAAAGTCTTTTTTTAAGTCAATTGCTCCTGAAGGTGTAATAGTAACCGTTGTAAATGAATCAGGAGCTTCTGTTTATTCAGCTTCAAAAGCGGCAATAGAAGAATTTCCTGATTACGATGTAACAGTAAGAGGAGCTGTTTCAATAGGCAGAAGGTTTCAAGACCCTCTCTCTGAGCTTGTTAAAATTGACCCCAAGTCAATAGGGGTAGGTCAGTATCAGCATGATGTTAATCAATCACTTTTGAAAAAAAAGCTTGATAATGTTGTGGTCTCTGTTGTTAACAGGGTTGGAGTTGATTTGAATACAGCTTCATATCATTTGCTCAAATATGTTTCAGGAATCAGCGAAAGGGTTGCTAAAAACATTGTTGCTTACAGGGATGAAAACGGAAGGTTTAAGAATAGAAAAGAGTTGATGAATGTGTCTGGAATGGGGAATAAAACCTTTGAGCAGTGTGCTGGATTTTTAAGGATTAGAGATGGAGAAAACATTCTTGATTCAACAGGCATTCACCCGGAATCCTACTTTATTGTCGAAAAAATGGCCGAATCTGTGGGACTTGAGATAAATGATTTAATTAAAAACCGAGAGATTTTAAATTCTATTGACTTAAAACAATTTGAAACTGAAGATTTTGGTGAATTTACTTTGAAGGATATTGTTAAAGAATTGCTTAATCCAGGCAGAGACCCAAGGGAGAACTTTGAATTATTTGAGTTTGCAGAGGGCATAGAGACAATTGAGGATTTAACAGAGGGAATGGTATTAAACGGGGTTGTAACAAATGTTACTAAGTTTGGAGCTTTTGTAGATATAGGGGTTCATCAGGATGGGCTTGTTCATATAAGCGAGCTTTCACATACTTTTGTTGAAAATCCAGAAGAGTTTGTTTCTGTTGGAGAGAAGGTAAAAGTGAAAGTATTAAATGTTGATAGGGATTTAAACAGGATAGCATTAAGCATTAAAGCGCTTCAAACCCCACCTAAAAAAAGTGGCAAAAGCAAAAATTTTACAAAAAAACAGGTGAAGGATAGAAAAGAAAAACTTGTTAATAAGTTATTGGAAAAATTTGGGAAAAATTAAATTGTTGAAAAAATCTTAAATGTGTTTAAATTATGAGAGCAAAGTGGATAAGGGAGGGGCAAATGGTAAAATGTGTTTCTGATATTAAAAAAATAGCCATTCTTACTGGTGGCGGGGATGCTCCTGGGTTGAATGCAGTAATAAGAGGAGTGGTAAAAGCAGGAATAAGAAAGTATAACTGGAGAGTTTATGGTGTTCCTGATGGCTTTGAAGGGCTTGTAATTGGGAGTGAACTACAGGAATTAACCGAATACAACATAAGGGGAATTTTACCTTTAGGCGGCACAATTTTGGGTACTACAAATAAAGGCAATCCATTTGAATATGTTGTTATAGAAAATGGAAAAGAAATTGTTAAAGATATGTCAGATAAAGTGGTTGAATACCTTAACATTCTTGAAATTGATGCCCTTGTTGTTATTGGAGGAGATGGAACATTAGGTATAGCAAATAAATTTTCTGAAAAGGGAGTTAAACTTGTAGGAGTGCCGAAAACCATAGATAATGATTTAAAAGCAACTGATTACACATTCGGATTCAACACAGCAATTACCACAGCAACCGAGGCTCTGGATAAATTGCATACAACAGCCCAGTCCCACCACAGAGTAATTGTTATTGAAGTAATGGGAAGATATGCAGGGTGGATTGCTCTTGAAAGTGGAATAGCTGGAGGGGCAGATGTTATACTCATCCCTGAAATTCCCTTTGACATAAATAAAGTTTGCAGCAAGATAATAAGAAGAAACAAGTTAGGCAGTAAATTTTCGATAGTAGTTGTTGCTGAAGGTGCAAAGCCAATTGGCGGAGAGATGGTATTTCAGGAAAAGAATGTAAAAGGAAAGGCACCGAGGTTAGGTGGAATTGGCTATGTTGTCGGAGAGCAGATTCAAAAAATAACAGGAATGGATGTTAGGGTAACTGTTTTGGGACATTTGCAAAGAGGCGGTTCTCCTACCGCATACGATAGAATTCTCGCAACAAGGTTTGGGGTTGCTGCTGTTGATGCACTTGCTCAAGGAAAATTTGGACACATGGTTTGTCTTAGAACACCAAAGATTGAAGTTGTTCCGATAAAGGAAGCGGTAAAGGATTTAAAGAAAGTTGACCCCAATGGTCAATTGGTAAAAGCGGCAGAAGCAATAGGTATTTCTTTAGGGAGATAGGGGTGAGAAAGGGAATAATTCTTGCTGGGGGAAGTGGAACAAGGCTTTTCCCTGCAACCTTGCCTGTTTGTAAACAGCTATTGCCTATTTACGATAAGCCTTTGATTTATTACCCACTTTCAACCTTGATGCTTGCTGGAATAAGGGAAATATTGATTATTTCAACCCGTGAAGATACCCCGAGATTTCAATCTCTTTTTGGAAATGGAGAAAAGTTTGGAATACAGCTGTCATATAAAGTGCAGGAAAAACCAAACGGGATAGCTGAAGCATTTATAATTGGGGAAGATTTTATAGGAAAAGACACGGTTGCCCTTGTTTTAGGGGACAATGTTTTTTATGGGCATGGGTTTACAGATTTGTTAAAAAAGGCAAACGCCAGAAAAGACGGCGCAACTGTTTTTGGATACAAGGTAAATGACCCTGAAAGGTATGGTGTCGTTGAATTTGATAATAATGGTAAGGTTATTTCAATTGAAGAAAAGCCTAAAAATCCAAAATCAAACTATGCGGTTGTAGGCTTATACTTCTATGACAATAAAGTTGTTGATATTGCAAAATCAATAAAACCCTCTAAAAGGGGGGAGCTTGAGATTACTGATGTAAATAAAGCTTACCTTGAAGAAGAAAAATTAACTGTTGAATTGATGGGAAGAGGTTTTGCCTGGCTTGATACCGGGACTCATACATCAATGTTAGAGGCTTCCATGTTTATAAAAACAATTGAAGACAGGCAAAACATTAAAATAGCCTGTATAGAGGAAATTGCTTACAGAAATGGCTGGATTTCAAAAGAGCAATTAAAACAGCTTGCTTCTCCCTTAATGAAAAGCGGGTATGGAAATTACCTGTTGAGTATTTTTGAGGACTAAAATGGGGTTTAAATTTAAGCGACTTGAGATTTCTGATTTAATTTTAATAACCCCTGATAGATATAATGATTATAGGGGTTTTTTTCAGGAAGTATATAAAGAGTCGGTTTTTAAAGAAAGCGGGATAAAGGATGATTTTTATCAGTTAAATATGTCTTATTCAAAAAAAGGAGTTATAAGAGGATTACACTATCAACTTCCCCCTAAACCACAGGCAAAGCTTGTTAGATGTGTTTATGGAGAGATTTTTGATGTTGCAGTAGATGTGAGAAAGTCATCAAGAACATTCAAAAAGTGGGTTGGAGTAGCATTAAGCCATAAAAATGGAGAAATGTTATACATTCCAGAGGGTTTTGCTCACGGGTTTGCGGTTTTGTCTGATTTTGCAATTGTAGAGTATTTTGTTTCTAATGAATACTGTCCTGAGTGTGAAGGTGGGGTAGTATACAATTCTCCTGAACTTTCAATCAACTGGCCAGTTGAAAATCCAATAGTCTCAGAGAAAGACCTATCTCTTCCCGATTTTAATAAAGCATGGCTTTTTGATTAACACACATAGGGAAATGAGATATGGATTTGAGAATAAAACTTTTAAGCTTAAAACTTTAGTCTTTCAATAGCTATTTTATTTGGTTAATTAATTTTATATATTTTTCATTAAGTTATGATTTTCTATAAAAAGAAAAGCAAAAAAGGCCGAAATTACATTTCGGCCACAGGTAACCCCTGAGGTTTTGCTTTTATAATTTTAAAATCAGAGGGAATTTTAAAACTTTTGTTAGGACAGTTAATCTCTTCAATTTTATCCAACACTCTAATATTGGAATCTTTTACAATTCCACCCTGCAATACAGTTTCAATTCTAAGCGGAAAGCTGTTCAGGTTCTTTGCTTGATTTAACAATCTCTTGCTGTTTGTAAAAAAGGAAAGGTATTTTGCAAAAAGCGTTCCGTTATACCTTAATTTGTTTTCAGCAAACCATGCGGTTGATTTTGAGTTTAGGTAATTTCCCGGTAATTCGTATTTTCTCGCCAATATTTTGTTCACTTTTATTGTTTTTTTTGTTTTTTTGAAAATTAATTGAGGAAATACAATATTGCCATCGGTTGTTGTTATTCCATAATTTGCAACAAAAGCAGCAAAAAAGGGTTTGTTTTTATTGAAATCGTACTCAATTGCTTTTTTATTTTTTTCATCCACAATATAACCTTTGTAATTCTGGAAAAGGTAGTATCTGTTTTTATCAATTGAAATTTTCATCCATTTTTCACACATAATTGTGGTTTCTATGTATGGCTTATCACTTCCTGATAGATATATTTTATAGGTTATCTTGTAGCCTTTCCCAAAGGATAAAAGTGAAAAGCATAAAAATAAGATAAATACTGCTTTTTTCATAAAGTGTCTCCTGAGTTATTTAGTATTTTTGCCAGTTTCTATCTTTATTCCTTTTATAAAAATAGGACTACCTTTCTTTTTTAATTCTTTTAATTTCGGATTCTGCCTGAAAGCAATTTTGTAGTACTCGTCAGCACCCTTTTTGTCTCCTAATTTTTCGAGGCAAAGAGCCATGTTGTAGTAAGCTTCGCTTGCATTACCGTTTAATTTTGTTGCTTGCTCAAAGTAGTTAAAAGCTTCATTATAATCTTTCATTAAAAAATATAGGTTTCCTAAATCTATTGCTTTTGATGCATCTTTTTGTAATTCAAAAGATTCTTCCAATGCCCTTATAGCCCCACCGTAATTCTTTTCTCTAATAAGCATTTCAGCTAAATTGTCATATACAAAAGGACTTGATATTGAAAATGCAAGAGCATCTCTAAACATTGAATATGCTTTTTCTTTATTACCATTTTCATATTCAGTTAACGCATTCATTGACATATTTATTGCCTGTTTTGTTGGTATTTCAATTTGCTTTGTGTATGTATCGTATAAAATTTTATGGATAATATTTCTTCTTGATGATTCAACCTTTCCTGCTTTGCTGAGGTAATTTCGTGCATTTGAAAGGTCTTTTAGCCCAATGTAAATAGCTGCTAACTGGAGATACACCTGTAAATCTTTTGGTTTTTGTTCCAACATTTCTATCTTTTTTTCAATTTTATTGATTCTATTTTCAACATCATTAAGCCTATCTTTAAGTCTGGTATCTTCCGGTGTTAATTTTAACGCTCTCAATAATATACTTTTTTCTCTGTACAGATTGCCTAATTTGTCGTAGCCGTCAGCTACAAAAAACATTAAGTTGGTGTTTTTCCAGTCATTGCAGAGAGCCATAAAGGATTCTGAATAGTATAAAGGGTATTTTTGTTCAGACAAAAGGGTTTTAAGCCTTTCTGTTAATGCTTGTTCCTGGTGAATTGACCCTGCAAAAAGGTTTAAACTTAGTAAAATTGTTAATGCAAACACAATTTTTTTCATATTTCCTCCGTTTTTATTTAATTAGATGGAATACTACGTAAAGGTTGATATTAGATATTTTGGGATTATCAGTTTTGAGAGATAGTATTGATTTCCCTGATGTTGCCCTAAAAATTTTATTTGGATTGAATATGACAGTAACTTTCCATTTTTTATCAGAGATCTTCTTAACTTCCTTTAATTTAGCAAAAGGGATATTTGATTTTTTAGTAATAATGTTGAATTTCTCGTTTGCTGTTATATAAACAGTTTTTTCATACATTTTTCCTTTTTTAACATTTAAAAAAAGAAGGTTGTCATTTGGGGTTACTGTATACTCTTTTATTTTTTTTATATTTAGAAAAAATCTTAAAGGCTCGTAGTTTCCGTTTAATTCTATCTTGATTATTTTTAAACCATATTTATCAATTTTTTGGGGATTTATTTTTAAAACAAATGCTCTGTTTCCAGTTAGTTCGTATGAAATTCCTTTAATTTTTGGAAGGTAGATTTTTTTGATTTTAATTTTTTCAGGATTACTGAAGCTTTTCACTTCAACCAATTGTTCAACATAATCGTCCCTTGTGCTGATTTTGATTCTTTCAGGTTCAAGGTAAATGCCTTTTTGCACATTTGCAATAATCCTTAGTGTATAGCTTTCTTTTGTAGAGGTGTCAATAAACACTAATTTTTCTATGTGGCCGTGGAAATACTCACTGTTAAAATGGACAATAAATTTTGTGGTTTCCCCGGGAAGTAAAGTCTTTTTTTCAGGCCTTGCCATTGTGCACCCGCAGGTTGTTTTTATATTTGTAAACGTTACAGGTTTATTTGATATGTTTTTTACTGTTATAATCCATTCAAATTTCTTAAATTGCTCTATTGTCCCTAAATCTTTTATGGTTTCGCTAAACTTTAAAGAGTTAGCAGCAATAGAGTTTTGAGAAAATATAATTACTAAAATTAGAAAGCCAAGTATTTTTTTCATAATCCCTCCGTTTAATTGTTCTTTTCCATAGACGTATAAAACCGCCTTTTATTATATGTCAAAATAAGTTTTTGTAAAAAAGTTTAAGTTTACAGACAGGATAATTTTTTTTAAGATTAAAACTATAAAAAATTTTGGGGTGGGGTGGTATGAGAAAAATTGTAATAGCGATTATTTTAGGGACTTTCCTTTTGGTAGGAAATGGATTTGCTCAGAGCGTTAATGCAACAAAAAAGGTTGAGGCCAATCAACCTAATATTGAACAGTCAGTTTCTGTAAATGAGGAACAAAACATTAATTCAACCAATGATTTAAAGAAGAAAAGCGATACAAACAATATTAAAAAAGAAAAAAGCAAGCAAGAGGATGTAAGTGAGAACGAAGAGGGAGAAGAGACTGAATACATACTTGGCAAGGAATTACCATTGTGGTCTATAATTCCTTTTATAGGGATACTACTTTCCATTGCTTTGTTCCCTCTAATTTTCCCTAAATTCTGGCATCATCATTTCGGTAAAGTTGCTGCCTTCTGGGCGCTTGTTTTTGCTCTGCCTTTTCTCTTTGTCTATAAAGGAGTTGCATTTCACGAGATTTTACACATTTATCTTATTGACTACATCCCGTTTATTATTCTTCTCTGGTCATTATTCACTGTTGCAGGCGGCATTCTTGTTAAAGGGAGCTTAGAAGGTACCCCTGAAATGAACCTGATGATGTTGTTGATTGGAGCCTTTATGGCTTCATGGATAGGGACAACCGGTGCTGCAATGGTGCTTATAAGGCCTGTTTTAAGGGCTAATAGAGATAGAAAATATAAAACCCATATTGTTGTCTTCTTTATTTTTCTTGTAGCAAATATTGGCGGTTCATTAACACCATTAGGAGATCCTCCTTTGTTTTTAGGATTTTTACACGGTGTTCCATTTTTCTGGACTTTTCATATTTTTTCTGAAATGGCAACAACCGCAGGCATTCTTCTTGTAATTTTATACATTATGGATAGATACTATTATGCGAAGGAAGACCCGGCTGTAAGAATTAAGCAGGGTAAAATGAATATTAAGATTTTAGGGGCTCACAATTTTATTTTCCTTTTAGGGATAATTGGAGGAGTGTTGCTTAGCGGGTTTTGGCATGCTGGCGATTTTACAATTTTAGGGGTTAAGCTACACATTCAAAACGAGGTAAGGGATTTAATTCTCATTATTATGGGATTGCTTTCCCTTTACACCACAAAAAAAGAAATTAGAGAAGAAAACGAGTTCTCATGGTTTCCTATTCAGGAAGTTGCATACCTTTTTGCTGGAATCTTTATGACAATTATACCTGCTCTCTCAATTTTAAAAGCAGGCACAGACGGTGCCCTTGCCTTTCTTATAAATTCTGTAAAAGAGCCAGCCCATTACTTCTGGGTAACAGGAACTCTCTCATCATTCCTTGATAATGCACCAACCTATCTTACATTTTTAAATACAGCATTAGGGCAGTTTTTCCCCGGTGTACCTGAAAAAATTGCGATTCACAACCTTATTGCACACCAGAATCTCTACCTTAAGGCTATTTCTTCCGGTGCAGTTTTTATGGGTGCAAATACTTATATAGGAAATGCACCAAACTTTATGGTTAAATCAATTGCTGAAGAAAATGGAATTGATATGCCAAGTTTCTTTGGATACATCTTCAAGTACTCTCTTATTTTTCTCATTCCAACCTTTATTCTTGTAACCTTTATTTTCTTTTAAAATCTGAAAAAGTTGAAAAAAATTATAAAGCCCCGAATTTTTCGGGGCTTTTATTTTCTCTTGAATAGTTTTTCAATATCGTCAAGGGTTAGTCTTATAAGGATTGGCCTTCCGTGAGGGCAATAGTATGGGTTTTCGCACTCAAACAGTTGGGTTAATAAAGAATCAATTTCCGCAAAAGTTAAAGGAGTGTTTGCTTTTATTGCATTTTTACATCCTATTGTTGCTGCAATGTCTTTAAATAACTCTTTTCTGTCTCTTTCCTTTTCTTCAATAATCAAACCTAACAATTCAAGAAATGAAGGTTCAATGTCTCTTTGTTTTAAAAATATAGGGTAAGCGGTTATTTTAACTGATGAATTGTCAATAAATTCAAATTTAAAACCGCTTTTTTCAATTAAATCCCTGTTTTTTTCAAGCAATTCTTTATTTTCATTGCCTGTATTAACTGAAACAGGAATTAAAAGAGGTTGCATCTCTATTTTATTGTTATTTATCATTTTAAGTGCCTTTTCATATAGTATCCTTTCATGAACAACATGCTGGTCAATAATATAAAGGGAGTTATCTTTTTCTGCAATTATATACGATGCCTGAAACTGTCCTAAAACTCTAAATCCATGGGATTTTTTTTCAAAAGGTAGAAAATTATTTTTTTCAATATGTTCCATATAATTTTGAGTTTCTGTTTTGTATTCTATCCCTGATTCTTGCAAGTTATATCTATTTTCTTCCTCAAAAGAGTATTTATCTTTTGTAAAAAACCTTAATGAGTCTTCGGTAACTGTAATTTTTGAAGGTTTTTCCCTGTTTTCAAGGGCTTTTATGCAGGCTTCTTTTATTGTTGAATAGACTTCGTTTTGATTTCTAAACCTTACTTCAAGCTTTGATGGATGAACATTGACATCAACAAGTTCGGGCAATATTTGAAGTTTTATAACACCTTGAGGGTAACCTTCAAAAAAGGAAGTAACACTTTTAAATGCATTGTAAACACTCTGGCTTATAGTTTTGTCCCTTACAAACCTGCCGTTCAGCAAAAAGTATTGTTTTATAGGGGATTTTAGTGCTTTTTCAGGGGGAAGCAAAAAAACTTCAACTTTCAGGTGTGGATAATCTATTTTAAAAGATAAAAAATCACTCCCTAAAATTTTTTTTATCCTTGTTTCAAGGTTTTCAAAGGATGAAAAAGACAGTAAATTTTTGCCGTCATTTGATAGATAAAATGCAGTATGGGGATTTGCAAGTACATAGGAATTTACAAGCCTTACAATCCTTGAAAGCTCTGTTTCGTCAGATTTTAGAAACTTTTTTCTTGCAGGGGTATTGAAAAAAAGGCTTGAGACTGTTATTTCAGTGCCTGAAGGCAAAGCTGCTTTTTCAACTTTTTTTAGAATCCCTCCTTCAATTCTTATAATTGTTCCCTCATTTTCATTCGTTTTAGCAGTTTTTAAAATTACCTTTGAAACGCTTGCTATAGATGGTAAGGCTTCTCCCCTGAATCCAAGTGTGCATATATTCTCTATGTCTTTCACATCTTCAATCTTACTTGTGGCATGCCTTTCAAACGCAAGTAATGCGTCGTCATAAGACATACCAATCCCATTATCTATAACCTTGATTTCCCTTTTTCCGCTTTTTTTCAGGAATACCTTAATTGTGTCAGCTTTTGCGTCAATAGAGTTTTCAATTAACTCTTTTACAACAGATTCAGGCCTCTCAACAACTTCACCTGCTGCAATTTTATTAACCACTCTATCGGGAAGAATTTTTATATTTGCCATTTTTACCTCAAAATAATTATAACTTGTTTTGAGTTTTCAGTCTGATAAAATTTTTGTATGAGTTTGAAAGACGAGTTAACAAGTGTTATTGAAAAAGTTAAAGATAAAAAAAAGAAAATATGCATTTTAACCCACACAAACCCTGACCCTGATGCAATAGCAAGCGCTTATGGGCTCTGGTATTTTTTTAAAGAAACTGCAGGTATAGAAGCAACCATTTATTACGATGGAATAATAGGAAGGATTAACAACCGCATAATGGTTGATTTGCTTGATATCCCAATAAAAAAGGCGAGAAAAGATTATCTAAAAAAATTTGATTACTTTTGCCTTGTTGACACTCAACCGGGAAAGAAAAACAATTGCTTGCCGACATATAAAAAAGTGCTTATAGTCATTGACCATCATTTTGAAGAGGGTGCAGAAAATAAAGGGGATTTGATTGATATAAGGGAGAATGTTGGAAGCACTGCTGCAATTGTCTGCCAATACCTTGAAGAATTTGAAATAGAAGTGCCTGAAAATCTTGCCACTGCACTTTTTTACGGGATTAAAACAGATACTGACGGATTGTTGAGGGATTATTCTTCCCTTGACGAAAAATATTACAAAAAATTGTTTTTAAATGTTGATTACAAAAAACTTCACAAAATTGAATACCCTGAACTTCCAAAAGAGTATTTCTTTGATTTTGCTGATGCAATAACTTCTGCAAGAATTTTTAAAGATATATTGATTGCAGACCTTGGTGAAGCCTTTGTTCCCGATATGACAGGGGAAATGGCTGATTACTTTTTGAGAATGGAGGGGGTATCCCTTGTCCTTGTTTATGGAGTTTTTAAAGACATGCTTTATTTTTCAATAAGAACAAAGAAGAGAGGGAAAACTTTAGGGAAAGTTTCCTATGAATTAGCAGAGGGAATAGGAAGTGGCGGTGGACACAATAAAACAGGCGGTGGAGTTGTGCAACATCCTGAAAAAAACAAAGATATTTTTCTTGATAGGTTTTATAAAAAGTTTTCAATAGAAAAGGAAAAATTAACAACTTTCTATACAGGAATGAAATAATCGGAAGTATCAAGTTTTTTTATATTATTCATCAATTTTTCCCTTAAATATGAAAACATTACACTAATTTTTTCAATTAAACTTTGTTTAACCCAGTTTTCCTCTTTTTCGTAAAAAATATTTTGCAGTGTAAAGATAATTTTACCTTTAAAAATACCTTATAGTTTTTTTATTCCATAATTTTCAACAAAATACAAAATTAAAAATCTGGCATTTTAATTGCTTTATAAATAAGCGAATACTTTTTCAGGGAGGTTCAAATGAAATACTTATCAATCTTAATCCTGATAATTACTTTGGGCTTTGGGTTCAATATGCCTGCTATGGCAAATTCAGGAAAGGCAACAAACAGGGTAAAAACCGTAAACAAGGTTGAAAAGATTAACATCAACACTGCCTCTGTTGACCAGTTGATAAAACTTAAAGGCATTGGGCCTAAAAAGGCAAAGGCAATTGTTGAGTTTAGGAAGAAAAATGGAAAATTCAAGAAACTTGAAGACTTAATGTTAGTAAAGGGAATTGGTAAAAAAACATTTGAAAAAATAAAACCATTCTTAACTCTTTAATAACTAAAAACAAAAGGATTTCGCCAGCTTTCCCCTGTCCCCTTTTTCCCTTCCCCTTTCCCTGAAAAAGGGGACGAAAATAAAAGCCCCGAAATCTCGGGGCTTGATTTTGTTTTTTATAAAATTATTAACTTTAGTGATTCAAGTAACCTTTTTAAAACCAACAAAAATTAGATGGTACAATAGGTTGGCTTTACCGACAAATGCAATTTATTTGGATAGAGTTTTTGTGTCATTGGTTGACAAGTTGTTTAAATCAAATTAAACTATTTTTTGCGTGTGCCCATAGCTCAACTGGATAGAGCACCCCGATACAATCGGGGAGGTTGGGGGTTCAAGTCCCTTACAAATTGCATTTCTGAGATTTTTTTTCAGCGATAAAAATTATAAGAAATAAGAGGTGAGTTTAAAATATAATTGCAATCTATTTGTTTAAAGATTTTGTGTCATTGGTTGACAAGTTGTTTAATTCAAATTAAACTATTTTTTGCGTGTGCCCATAGCTCAACTGGATAGAGCATCTGGCTACGAACCAGAAGGTTGGGGGTTCAAGTCCCTCTGGGCACACCATTTGTTTGGTAAGAGGCATTTAGTTCTTTGAAGGTATGAAGTAAAAGCTCAACTGGATAGAGCACCCCGATACAATCGGGGAGGTTGGGGGTTCAAGTCCCTCTGGGCACACCATTTAAAAAGTTCTTTATATATTAACCATATCGGTCAGGTTCCTTTAAGGATTAAAAGGGAATCCCGTGAAAATCGGGAACGGGCCCGCCGCTGTAACCGGGGACTGAAGGCCATTATGCCACTGTTCCGACGAAGTCGGGATGGGAAGGCGGCTGGAAGGTTGATCCGGGAGTCAGAAGACCTGCCTGACTGCAAATGCTAACGGAGGCTTAGCGGTGATTGTAAATTATCCCGCATAAAATTTAATCCTGAAAAAAAAATAAAAAGGAGGAGTGTATGAAAAGAGGTTTTCTATCGTTTTTTATTGTTTTTTTTGTTGTTACGGCGTTTGCAGCAGGGAATTATTATGAGATTAAGGAAAGTGTTGTTGTGACAGCCACAAAGGAGAAGACAAAGAAGAAGGATATTGCAAAAAATGTTAAAGTTGTAACTAAAAAGGAGATTGAAGAAAGCGGTGCGATTACGGCAATTGATGCATTGAAGAATGTTCCTGGTGTAATTATTGCTTCTAACGGTGGTTATGGCTCTCCTGTCTCTGTTTATTTAAGAGGGGCTTCTCCAAACCATACAATTGTTATGATTGACGGTATTAAAATTAATGACCCAATGAACCCTGGAAGGAGCGCTGATTTATCAACAATTCTTGCATCAGATATTGAGAGAATTGAAATTGTTTACGGAAGTGAAAGTGCCGTTTACGGCTCAGATGCTATGGCTGGTGTTATAAACATAATTACAGTTTCTGGTAAGAGAACCTTGAACGGTTTTTTTGAGGGAGGTTCAAAGTCAACAACATCTGGGGGGATAAATTTCCAGAATAAACAGGGTAAATTATTTTACTGGATGAAGGGCTCATTTTTTGATACAGACGGAATTTCCGCAGCAGATGAAAAAATGGGAAACACAGAAAGTGATAGCTATACAAATGCAACAATTAACGGTGGGTTAAAGTATAGTTTTGGAAAAAATGAATTGACTGCTTCTTTGATTTATATTGATACAGATTCAGACCTTGACAATTTTGGTGGCGAGTTTGGAGATAATCCTTCATATACAGGGGATAGAACAGATTATTACGGAAAGTTTGAATGGAAGTATAACAATCCTTTCGGTTTTGACGGTTACACAAGGTTTGGGTATTACTATACAAGTATTGAAAGGGATTACTCTAATCCTGATGAGAATTTTCCCCCTGTTGTAAATTCAAATTATAAGGGGGAATTTAATCGCTTCAATTTACACACATTTTTAAAGCTTTCAGACAAAAATTCAATTTCTTTTGGATTGGAGACAACAGAAGAGAAGGGGCATTCTTACTATTATTCAGAGTCTTCCTGGGGTGCTTATGAGAGTATCTTCCCTGAAAAGTCTGTTGATACAAACAGTGCGTATTTAAATTTAATTTCAAAGTTTAAGTTTTTTACTCTAAATATAGGTGCAAGGTACGATGACCACGATGAATTTGGAAGCAAGGGAACCTTTAATTTAGGTTTTGTGGTTCCTTTAACAGAAACCCTTGTTTTCAAAGTAAACGGTGGCAACGGCTTTAAAGCACCTTCCCTTTTTCAATTGTACTCTGATATGTATGGAAATAAGGATTTAAAGGCTGAAACATCAGATAATTACGAGGCATTTTTTGAAAAAAGGCTTCTTGAAGGGAAAATGGTTTTTACAATAGGGTATTTTTACGACAAGTACAAAGACTTAATTTACTTTGATATGACAACATATCGCTATGCAAACGGAGAGGAGGCTGAAACAAAGGGAATGGAAACAACATTTAAGTATGCGGGAAAGAGTTTTTCCTGGTTTTTTGGATTTACAAATATCTCTTATTCGTCTGATAATCAAGCATATTTTTACAACAGGCCTGAAGCAACAATGAATTTTGGGATAACTTACAAATACAATCAATGGAATTGTAATTTAACTGCACTTTACTATGATGACAGAACATCCTTTGATTTCTTAAATTTTAAAGAGGTAAAACTTGACAGTTTCACTGTTGTTGACGCAAGGATTGGTTACAATTTAAACAAAAAACTTGAGATTTATCTAAAAGGCCACAATATTTTTGATGAAGATTACGAGTATGTTTATGGATATGGTACATTGGGGGCTGTGTATTATATTGGTGTAAGGTATAAGGCTTTCTAAAAGAATGGGGGGATTATCCCCCCTTTTTAAATTTCTTTTAAGTATCTTATCCTGTAAAGGACAAATATTAGAATAAATCCTAAAACAAGCCTGATTTTCCAGGCATAAGAAAATATTTTACCTAATCCGTTTAAAAATGGATTAGCCATTATGTTTTTAATTATTTCTTTTGTTATTACAATCTGGGTTGAGTGTGTTACAAAAGCTAAAACTGTTGGTATTAAGAACAATAGAATAACCGGGACTCCTATCATTATCCACTTCGCCTGGCTTCTTCCTTTAAATTGAAGGATAAAGGTGTAAGTTGAAAAAATTACTCCAAAATACATAATCATGTATACAAAACTCCAGAGTTGTTCTGGTTGAAACCTTTCATAACTTATAATTACACGGTACCCTGCCGCTTTAAAAAATCCCAAAATCACACTCAAAGTTAATAATGTAAGGGCTATTGTAATTACAGAAATAATTGCAATCGACAGTATGTTTGCTAAAACAATTTCCCTATCGGAGACAGGCAACCTTACTAAAAAACCGCCTTTATTCATAGATTCTCTTTTAATTAAAGCTAAAATTACAAATACAAACAGGGCAATGTTTGTAAGATGTAAATCCATCTGAGCATTAATAGGGCTTCCAGGTTCAACTAAAATTTTTATTACCATTGCCCATAGCAACATAATTGTAAATATACCGGTGATTAAAAGTGGGAACTTTTTGTATTTAATTAAATATAATCTCATTACGGCTAACATTTTCTCCTCCTTTTATGCAAATATTTCAAAGATATCTTCAATAGTTGGGTTTGCTATCAGGTGTTTTATCCCTAACTGTTTTAAATCTTCACTTGTTTTTTCAGTATTTTCACTTAAAAGTGCCTTTTCCCCTAAAAACCTTCCAATTTCTCCCTCAATCTTTGTATCAGGCATTTTTTCAAGGGTGAATTTCTTGTATCTGGTTTGCAGTTTGTCCATCGACTCCTGCATTACAATCTTCCCGTTTTTCATAATAATTGCAGTGTCAAACAGGTTTTCAATTTCATTAATTAGGTGAGTGGCAATTATTAAAGTGGTTTCCTTTTCCGCAATAATGTCTATTAAGGTTCTGTAAAAATATTTTCTTACAACAGGGTCTGTAACTCCAAGAGGTTCATCAAGTATTATCAAATCAGGTGATGGGCAAAGGGTAAGTACCTGTAAAGCCTGCATTTTCTGGCCGTTTGAGAGTGATTTAAAAGGTTTATCCCAGTCAAACTCTGTAAATTCTTTAATCTTTTTTAACAATTCATTATCCCAGTTAGAATAAAGCATTCTGTAAGAGGGAAGGTATTGGTTTAAAGAGAGGTTGGGAAACATCTCAATTGGGGATGGAGCGCTTGTAATTGTTTTTAAAGCCTGTTTTATTGTTTTTCTGTTTAATTCTGTGTCTTTGTAAAAAATCCTTCCTTTGTAATTAATTAGCCCAAGGACACAGTTTAATAGTGTTGTTTTCCCAGCCCCGTTTCTTCCTAAGAGGGCATAGACCTTCCCCTTTTCAATTTCAAGGGATAGATTTTCTATAACCGTTTTTGACTTAAAAAAGTTTACAGGGTAACTTTTCGTTAGGTTTTCAATCTTT
Organism: Thermotomaculum hydrothermale; assembly: GCF_016592575.1. Taxonomy (NCBI): domain Bacteria; kingdom Pseudomonadati; phylum Acidobacteriota; class Holophagae; order Thermotomaculales; family Thermotomaculaceae; genus Thermotomaculum; species Thermotomaculum hydrothermale. The sequence goes on from NZ_AP017470.1 coordinate 731,894, forward strand.
AAAAGCGGCATATTTCCTCCTAATACCTTTTATTTATTTCACTGATTATTTCTTCTTTTTCTATGTTTAGCATCTTTGCGGTTTTAACCATTTCGTCTATTTTTCTGAAAAGGATTTCCTTTTTTAGGTTATTTACGGTTAAATCAGAAAGGTTTTCTTTAATAAATACTCCTTTTCCTGCTTTTGTTTCCACAAATCCCTCCCTTTCAAGTTCTTTGTAAGATTTCATAATAGTGTTTGGGTTAACTCCCAAAGAAACTGCCAATTCCCTGACAGAGGGAAGCTTCTCCCCCTTTCGCAAATCCCCTGAGGCTATTTTTAACTTAATCTCTTCAGTAACCTGTTTAAATACGGGGATTCGGCTTTGTTGATTAATGCTTATCACCATCATAATTACCTCCAAACCGTTCTACTGTATTAATATAGTAATACAGTTGAAATTGTTTCATTTTTTTAATGAAAAATTAAAAATATTTTTTATCTTTTATTTTCTATGGGATAAAACTGAAAATCTATTGTCTTTGAAGATTATTTTTGAGCCACTAAACTCTTTTAAATACTTCTCAGCATCTCTATTTCTCACAACAATAAGTGAATCCTTTTCTATTTGCCATCTCTTTTTTAACTCATTGATGTGAATTAATAGTTTTTTGGTTTCAGGGTCAGAGTAAATAAACTCTTTGTCAAACCTTGTTTCAATCGGGTGTATTTTTGTATAAAGGATGAAACTCCTTGAATTAAATCCGACAAGGTAAACCTTTTTCGGTTTTTCAGGCAATTTATTTATAAATTTAGCAGTTGTTTTCATAGTGAAGAGGTATTTTTCAGGTGAAAGAGAGATTGTGTAAAGGATAATAAGCAGAATTGAGATAATCTTTATTCCAGCAAATATACTGCGAATTTTGTTTGTCTTTAAAAAGGGGATAAACAGGTTAAATGCTATGAGAAATAGAACTAAAAGAGAGAAGGGGAAGTTAAAACTTATTAAATGTTTTTTAAGTGCAACAACTACTATTGTTATTTCAAATATAGCAGAGAGAATAAAAAGGCTACATTTTTCTTTTTCTAAAAGAACATAAGAAACCATGATTGATAAAGCAGCAAGAGATAAAAGTATGTAAAGAGAAAGTTTGCTTACAGGGATTGAGAAAAAAAGAATTGGAAATAAAAACATTATTGCAAGAAATTTAAATTCATTTTTGTTTTTTAAGTCGTTTAACACAGTTTTAATTGAAAAGATTATTCCAAAAATCCAGGGGTATGCAAAGTAAAGCAAGCCTTCAAAGTAGTAATAAAAAGACTTTGGGTGTCCAAATCCTTTAGAGGTTAGCCTTGACGCAAATTGTTTGCCTAAAAGGTAATCAATAGAATTGGGTATTTTTGCAAAGATATAAACAAACCACCAGGTTGCAATTATCAAAGAAATTAAAACAGGAATTGGTTTGAATAGTTTTTTTATCTTTTCTTTTTGTTTTGTTATTGTAAGGTAAATTAGAACAACAGGTAAAACCTGCAAGTATCCTAATGGCCCTTTTACAAAACCGCTAATCCCTAACCACATCCAGAAGAGATACAGGCTTTTATTGTTCTCATTTTCTTCAAATTCAAGAAAGTAATAAATTGAAAAAAGCATTGTTGTCAAGAGGAAAATATCTGTTGTCACAATTCTTGATGCGCCTATAATTAGCGGTGTTGTTTCAAAAATTATCCCTGAAAGTAAGGCAATATCTTCGTTTTTAAATAATTTTAAAGAGATAAAAAAAACTAAAATAGCAGATAGAATTCCACAAATTCCAGAAAAAAACCTTCCCCCAAACTCATTTACTCCGAAAATTTTAAATCCTAAAGCTGTAAGCCAGTATGTCAATGGCGGTTTTGTAATGTGGATTATCCTGTTTTGAGTTGGTATAAGATAGTGATTGTAAACGAGGGTCTCATAGGCAATCTCTGAATACCTTGCGTCTGATGTTTCTGTAAATGGAACTTTTGTTTCAAAGAAAAGGAAAGAAAAAAAGCCAAATAAAATGATGATAAGAATATATTTATTCCGTTTTGTCATTTTTTAATTTTTCCAGATACTCCTGCCATTCAAGAGGCAGCATATATTTTTTTTTGTTGTTACACTCTTTACAGCAGGGAACAACATTTCCTTTGGTGGTTTTTCCTCCCCTTGAAATAGGCACAATATGGTCCATTGTCAATTCAGAAGGGTGAAACTTTTTCCCACAATAATAGCAAACACCATTTGCTTTTTTTCTCTTCCACCACTGGGATTTTCTTAATTCCCTTGCCTTTTGTTTTTCTCTTTTAATGTGTTCTTCATCTGCAGGTATAAAAAATTCCATAGCAAAAAAACTATAACAGAATAAGGTTTTTTTTTCAAATTACACTTGATAGAAAAAGAAAAACAGGTAATATATCCCTGTGAAAAAACATAAGGAGCGTATTAAATGAGTAATCCAATTGTTGGAATTTTAATGGGAAGTGATTCAGATTTTGAAATAATGAAAGAGAGTGCAAAGGTTTTAAAGGATTTTGGAGTGCCTTTTGAGGTTGTGGTGACCTCTGCCCACAGAACCCCTGAAAGAACATTAGAGTATGCAAAAAGTGCAAAGAAAAGGGGATTAAAGGTTTTAATTGTTGGTGCTGGAATGGCTGCACACCTTGCAGGGGTAATTGCTGCAAAAACAACTATACCTGTAATTGGTGTTCCCATTAACTCATCTTCTCTAAACGGTATTGATGCCCTTTATTCAACATTGCAAATGCCATCAGGAATACCTGTTGGCACAATGGCAATAGGGAAGGCTGGGGCAAAGAATGCAGCTCTTTATGCAATTCAAATGCTTGCGTTAAGCGATAAGGATTTAAGTGAAAGGTTGGAGAATTTTAGAAAAGATTTTGAAAGAGTTGTTGTTGAGAGGGAAAAAAAGGTTCACGAAAAGTTAGAAAAGTTTTTAAATGAGTAAGTTTTATATAAAAACATTTGGTTGCAAACTGAATCAATTTGATTCAGAAAAAATCAGGGAAGGCTTAACATTATCAGGCTATTTTGAAACTGACAATGTTTTAGAGGCAGATATTATTATTGTAAATTCCTGTGGAGTTACAAATAAGGCTGAGAAAGAAGCCTTTTATACATTGAGAAATTTAATAAGAAAAAATCCAGATGCAAAAAAGTACTTTATAGGTTGTTTTGTTGAACCTAAAGATTACGAGAAAACTAAATTTTTAAAGGGTAAGGATAAGTTTAATATCCCAGAAATTAAAAACCTTCCCTTTTTCCCCTTAAGCCAGCAAAAACACGCTAGGCCTTTAATCTATATTCAAAACGGCTGTGACTTAAAGTGTGCATACTGCATTGTCCCTAAATTCAGGGGGAAAAGTGTAAGTGTTGAAACGGAAAAGATTTTAGAACAGATTGAATTTTTTGTTAATCATGAGAAAAAGGAGGTTGTGCTTACCGGAATTCACCTTGGGTTGTGGGGGCATGATTTTTCCCCTAAGAAAACAATATTAAATTTGCTTGAGGAAATTGAAAAGAGATTTGGGGGGAAAATAAAAATAAGGATTTCTTCCCTTGATTCAAATGAGATTGATAATGATTTAATAGACTTTTTTGCAAATTCAAAAACAATTCAGCCTCATTTCCACATACCATTGCAAAGCGGAAGCGACAAAATTTTAAAACTTATGAGAAGAAGGTACACCATACGCCAGTTTGCAGAAACTGTTGAGAAGATAAAGGAAAAGGTAAATGATTGCTGTATTGGGGCTGACATTATAGTTGGGTTTCCTAAAGAATCAGAGGATGATTTTAATGAAAGTTACAACTTTGTAAAAACAATTCCACTTGATTACCTTCATGTTTTTCCATTTTCTCCAAGGATTGGCACAGATGCCTATTCAATGGAAGGGCAGGTTGATGAAAAAATCAAGAAGGAAAGGGTTAAAAAGTTAAGACAACTTTCAGATTCTAAAAGAGAAAAATTTATAAGAAATTTTCTTAACAAGGAAAGAGTTGGTATTGCAATATACCCTGATTTGATTTTAACCGATAATTACATTCAGGTTAGAGTAGAGCAAGAAGTTAATCCTTCAAGTGAGTATAAGGTTAAAATTAAAAAAATCCTCTCCCCAACTCTGGTTAGGGGAGAGGTTATTTGATTTAATCTTCTTTTAAAAGTTTTGCAGCATCTTTTGCAAAATAGGTAATTATTAGATCTGCACCAGCCCTTTTAATTGAGGTAAGCATTTCCATCATCACCTTATCGTGGTCAATCCAGCCCATTTTTGCTGCGGCCTTAACCATTGAATACTCACCGCTTACATTATAAGCGCATACAGGTACAAGCACATTTTGTTTTACATCTGAAATTATGTCAAGGTATGCTAAAGCAGGCTTAACCATAACTATGTCTGCGTTTTCTTCAATATCAAGCATCACCTCTTTTAAAGCCTCTCTCCTGTTTGCAGGGTCCATTTGATAGGATTTTCTATCTCCAAATTGAGGGGCAGATTCTGCAGCATCCCTGAAAGGCCCATAGAATGCCGATGCAAACTTTGCAGAGTAAGCCATAATGGGTATGTGAGAGAACCCTTTTTCATCCAATGCTTTTCTAATTCTCATAACCCTTCCGTCCATCATATCTGATGGCGCAACCATATCTGCCCCTGCTTTAACATGGGATATAGCCTCTCTTGCAAGCAAATCAAGTGTTTTATCATTATCAACATCGTTGTTTTCAATTACCCCGCAATGCCCGTGGGATGTGTATTCGCACATACAAACATCAGTAATTACATAGACTTTGTCTGTTAACTCTTTGATTTTTCTAATTGCCCTTTGGATAATCCCCTCGTCTGAGTAAGCCTCGCTTCCATATTCGTCTTTATGTTCTGGGATGCCAAATAGAATTACTGATTTAATCCCTAATTCAACAATCTCATTTATTTCTTCTTCAAGCCTGTCAATTGAATACTGGTAAACCCCATCCATTGAGGGCACCATATTTTTTATATTTTCCCCTTCAATAACAAAAATAGGGTATATAAAGTCGTCAACAGATAGCTTTGTCTCCCTTACCATATCTCTAATTAAAGAGTTTTTCCTTAACCTTCTTGCTCTCAATTCAGGGAATTTCATATTAGCCTCCTAACTTTGAAATAGTAAATTTTAAAGCCTCTTTCAAACTAAATTTTTTCGGGAAAATGCAGGGGATACCGTATTTTTTAATCTCCTCAGCAGTGACACTTCCTATTGCGCACACAATCTTTTTATTTAAAAAATCATAGGGATTTTTTTCAATAAAGCACTTAAATGAAGATGGGCTTAAAAAGATATAGCCATCAAAATCTGGTAAAAAACTTAAATCTCCACAAATTGTTTTGTAAACAGTTATTTTTTTAAATTCAATTCCTTTAGATTTAAAATCATTTTCAAGTGTATTTTCAGATAAATCAGAGGTGGGAAAGAGTATCCCTTTCACTTTATTGTACTTTTCAGAAAACTCTTTAAAAAAGTGTTTTGAGGAGTAATTTGAGGGTATAAAATCAGGTTTAATCCCATATTTATTTAATTTTTCTGCTGTTTTTTTACCTACACATGCTATTTTTAATCCTTTAATATTTTCAGGGTTTATCTTTTTAAAGAAAAACTCAACCCCTCTTTTGCTTCCGAAAAAAATCCAGTCAAAGTTTGAAAAGTCTGATATTTCAAATTCTGTTTCTTTGAATTTAATCGCTTCAAATCCAGCAATTTCAATATCAGTCTCAGTAATTTCTATTTTTTTTAGCCCTTCAAGGCTATCCTTTGAACCAAAAACAGCAATCTTTTTCACAAATATATTTTAGCAAAAAAACTATGTGGAAGATAAAAAGATAAAAGTCACTTTAACTTTTTCAAAGACAAAGATTTTTGTATGGTAAATTATAGATAGATTAAAAAAAATGGAGGAATGCTATGAAAATAGCCGTTGTTGGGATTGGCGCAGTGGGTGGAGTTATTGCTTCAAAAATAGATAGAGAATATGCCCCTGTTATGATAAGTAAAAACAAAGAAATAGTCAAAAGTATAAGAGAGAATGGATTGAGAGTCAAAAAGGAGAAGGCAACTCACTGTAATGTAAACTGTTGTCCGAGAATTTATTCGTCATTTAAAGAGGCAGATTTAAAGTTTGACATAATTCTACTTTGTACAAAAGCAACCAATGTTATTGATGCAGCAAAAGAGGCTTTAAATTATTTAAGTGAAATTGGATTTATAGTTTCTTTTCAGAACGGTATTGTTGAAAATCATCTTCTTGAATTTGTTCCTGAAGAGAAGCTTGTTGGGGGAATAATAGGTTTTGGAGCAACAATGCACCAGCCAGGTTTTGTTGAAATGACTTCTCATGGGGAGATTGTAATAGGTGAATTGAACGGTTGCATTAAAGAAAGGATAAAGGTTTTAAAGTCAATTCTTGATAGTGTTATTGAGACAAGGATAACTCAGAATATCTGGGGTGCAAAGTATTCAAAACTTCTTATTAATGCCTGTATTACAACAATGGGAGCTGTTTCAGGTTTAACTTTGGGAGAGATGCTTTCAAAGAAAGAATTCAGGGAAGTATTCAGAAAGATTTTGTACGAAGGGGTTGAGGTTGCTAAAAAAAAGGGGATAAAGCTTGAAAAAATTTCAGGGGTATCAATACACAAACTTGCCGCATCTGAGAGAGAGATAAATGGAAAATTTTGTTTATCAAAGTTTCATAAAGACTTAATAATAAAATTTATTGGAAGAAAGTATAAAAATTTAAAATCTTCAAGCTTGCAGAGCCTTGAAAGGGGAAGAAAGACAGAAGTTGATTTTATAAACGGGATTATAGTGAGGTATGGCAAGGAAACAGGATTTGAAACCCCTGTTAATGAGAGAATAGTTGAAATAGTCCACGAAATTGAAAACGGAAAGAGAAAAATCTCACCTGAAAATTTGAGGGAGTTGATATTTTAAAAATTAAATTTCCATAATTTTTTTCAATGTTATTTTTGCATAGTTTGATTATGCAAAAATGGCACAATAGGTTGAATCTGGCATAATTTCCCTATCTTTTTTCATAATTTTAACAGGCATAAAAATTGCATAATTTATATGAGATGAAAAATTAATATAGGGAGTGTGTTTATGGATACAGGCATTAAGGCTATTAACGAGCAGGTAAAAGAAAAGAGTGCAGTTGTTGACGCTTTGTTAGGTGAGGTTTCAAAGGCAATTGTTGGACAGAGGTATATGGTTGAAAGGCTGCTTTTAGGAATTTTAACAGGCGGCCACATACTTGTTGAAGGTGTACCTGGCCTTGCTAAAACCCTTGCAATTAAATCTATTGCTGACGCGATTGACTGCTCTTTTAAGAGAATTCAGTTTACCCCTGATTTGCTTCCTGCTGATTTAACAGGAACCCAGATTTACAATCCAAAGGACGGTACCTTTACATCAAAAAAAGGCCCTATATTTGCAAATCTTATACTTGCAGATGAGATTAACAGGGCACCTGCAAAGGTTCAGTCTGCTTTGCTTGAAGCAATGCAGGAAAAGCAGGTAACCGTTGGGGATAACACCTACAAGCTTCCTGACATTTTCCTTGTTATGGCAACCCAGAACCCAATTGAGCAGGAGGGAACATACCCATTGCCTGAGGCACAGGTTGACAGGTTTATGCTTAAATTAAAGATTACCTATCCATCAAAGGAAGAGGAATTGGAGATTCTTGAAAGGTACACAACAGGGAAAGAGATAAAGGTATCAAAGGTTTGCACTTTGAAAGAGATTGAGGAGTTAAAAGGGATTATTCCAGAGATTTATGTTGACGATAGGCTTAAAAAGTATGTTGTAAACATTGTTGATAGCACAAGAAACCCTGAAAATTATGGTTTAGACGATTTAAAGATTTTAATAGATTACGGCGCATCTCCGAGGGCGACTTTATCCCTTATTACAGCAGCAAAGGGGCTTGCTGCAATAAGGAGAAGAGGTTACATAACTCCCGAAGATATTAAGGCTGTTGCCCCTGATGTTTTAAGGCATAGAATTATTGTTTCTTACGAGGCTGAGGCTGAGCAAATTGATTCAGACGCAATAATCAGGAAAATCTTTGACGAGATTGAAGTTCCGTAATTTGCTGTTGAAAATTTGGGAGAATTTATGAAAGCAGAAGAACTTCTGAAAAAAGTCAGAAGGATTCAAATAAAAACAAAAAGGCTTGTTGATGAAGCGATAGGGGGGGAGTACCACTCTATATTTAAAGGAAGGGGACTTGAATTTGCCGAAGTAAGGGAGTATATCCCCGGTGATGATGTAAGGACAATTGACTGGAATGTTACAGCAAGGATGAATTTCCCCTTCGTTAAAAGGTTTAAGGAAGAAAGGGAATTGACAATTATGCTAATTGTTGACATTTCCCCCTCTATGAATTTTGGAAACAACAATAAATTAAAGAGGGAATTGCTTGCTGAAATTTGCGCCTTAATAGGCTTTTCAGCAATAGAAAACAACGATAGAGTTGGTTTAATTGCATTTTCAGGCAAGGTTGAAAAGTTTATAACTCCCAAAAAGGGAAGCAAACAGGTTCTTGCAATTATAAGGGATTTGCTTGAGCTTGAATCTAATGGAAAAACAGATATAAAATCCGCACTTGAATACTTTTTAAAGGTTCAGAAAAAGAAGTCAATTGCTTTTTTAGTGTCTGATTTTCATTCAAGAAACTTTGAAAAACAAATCGCCCTTGCATCAATGAAGCACGATTTAATCCCTGTTAGGATATATTCAAAATTTGAGACAGACCCGCCTAAGGGGGTTTTTAAATTCCTCCCCCTTGAAGGAGAAAAGCCTGTTATAGTTGATTTTTCATCAAAAAAGGTTAGGGAAGTTTTTAAAGAAAACGTGCGTTTAAGGGATGAATACCTTTTTAACCTTTTCAATAAATATGGAATGGATTACCTGAATTTAGAGACTTCAGACGACATTTTTAAAGCGTTCCACAAATTCTTTAATATGAGAAAGAGGAAGTTGAAAAGATGAGAAAGAAGGCGCTGATTATAGTTTTTTTGTTTTCTTTATTTGCTATAGCGAGAGAGCCCAATATAACTGTATCCCTTACAAAATACAAGTGTTCTATTGGAGACAAAATCACAGCTGAGGTAAAGGTTGTAACAGACTCAAAGGCGAAAGTGGAGTTTGACATTGAAAAAAACGAGGATAAAGATATTGTTGTTGAAAACTATAAGACAGAGACAAAGAAACTTCCTGAAGATATGAAGTTAACAACCCTTACCTTTACCGTGCAATCCTTTAAATTGGGAGATATAAGCATAGGCAAGGTAAAGGTAAAGGTTGACGGGAAGGAATATGAAAAAGAGATTCCTAAAATTACCGTTCAGTCTATACTGCCAGAAAACAAAAAGAAAATTAACCCATTAAAGCCACAGGCAAGCATAAAACCAGATTACTCTTATTTGAAAAGGTATGTAAAATATGCATTAATTGCTATTTTAATTCTAATTATTCTTTACTTTTTGCTAAAAAAACTAATTGAAAAGATAAAGGGCAGGGAGAAGAAGGTTGAGGAAAAGCCTGAAATACTTGAGTCTCCCTGCATTGAGATTAAAAAACTTACCTCGTCTCTCCTTGGGAGAACTTATTTGAAAGAGGGAAGGGTAAAAGAGTTTTTTGTTGAACTTTCAGAAATTGCAAAAAGGTTTTTAGGAAGGGTTTTTGACTTTGATTATGAATCAAAAACAAGCGAAGAAATTTTTGAATTGATTAACGGAAAGGTAAAGATTGAAGAAGAGAGTTTGATTAAAGATTTTTTTGAGATTTGCGATTTAGTTAAATTTGCAAAGTATTTGCCTGAGCAGTCTGAGATAAACAGAACGGTAAACACTTTATACCAGTTTGCAGATTTAATTTGCAAAAGGCTAAAGTTAGAAGAAGAAAAAGGGGAAGAAAAAGATGTTCAGGTTTAAGTATCCGCTTGTGCTTATCCTTTTGCCTTTTGTTATTTATTTAGGTTATATACTTTACAAAAGGCTTTTTTCAAAAAACAGAGGAATAAACTATTCGTCATTTTTAATTGAGTTAATTCCAAAAAACTATAAGCATTACCTGTATATAGTCACCTATTTTCTTCCGTTTATAGCACTTGTTTTGATGGTTTTTGCACTTGCAAGGCCTCAAATTGGAGAAGGCTATGAAAAACAGGAGACAATGGGCATAGACATTATGCTTTGCCTTGATACCTCTTCCTCAATGAAGGCGCTTGATTTTAAGCCTAAAAACAGGTTTGAGGTTGCAAAAAAGACAACCCTTGACTTTGTAAAAAAGAGAAAGTACGACAGAATAGGATTTATCGCATTTGCAGGGTATGCAATTACAAAGTGCCCTTTAACAACGGATAAGAGAATGCTTGAAAAGATAATTGAAGACACAAAATTAGACTCAATTGAAGACGGCACTGCAATAGGAATGGCAATTGCAACAGGTGTAAACAGGTTGAGAAAGTCAAAGGCAAAAACAAAGGTGATTATCCTTTTAACAGACGGAGTAAACAACAGGGGAGTGATAGACCCTTTAACAGCGGCAAAGCTTGCAAAGGAATTGGGGATAAAGATTTATTCAATTGGAATAGGGACAAACGGTTTTGCTGAAATTCCCCAGAAAAATGCTTTCGGTATGGAAACCTATGTTAAAGTGCCTGTTGAAATTGACGAGGCTTTGCTTACCAAGGTTTCAAGAATGACCGGTGGAGAGTACTTCAGGGCAACAGATTCAAAAAAATTACAGACAATTTACTCTATAATTGATTCTCTTGAAAAGACAAAGATAGAGGTTAAAAGGTTTACAGTGTGGAAAGACGAGTATTATCCATTGCTTTTAACTGCTTTAATCCTGCTTTTTGCCTATGTATTTTTAAATAATATTGTATTGAGGGTGAAAGAATGAATTTCGGAAGGATAGAATACCTGTATGTTCTTGTAACTGTGCCGTTAATAGCGATAATCTTTTATGTTCAGTATATTTTGAAGGAGAAATTTTTAAAGGAAAACGGGCTTAAGGATGTCTTTAAAACATATGCCCTTGATAGAAGGTTTTTTAAAAAGTTTTTCTTTCTTGTATCTTTAACCTTCCTTATTCTATCCCTTGCTTCCCCTCGTTTTGGAGTTGCCCTTGAGAAGGGGGAGAGAAGGGGAAGGGATATATTCTTTTTAATTGATGTATCAAACTCAATGAATGCAACAGACATTAAGCCCTCAAGGCTTGATGCAACAAAGCAGGTAATTTTTAACCTGCTTAAAAAAATGAATGGGGACAGGGTTGGCGTTGCTGTTTTTGCAGGCAGTTGTCAGATAATATGCCCATTAACAGACGATTACGATGCTGTATCAATGTTTGTTGATTCCATAGACACAGATATGATTTCAAAACAGGGCACCAATTTAGGGGAAGCAATTGAAAAGGTTGTTAAGGAGGGCTTCCCTGAAAATGACAAAGGCTTTAGAACAATTATAGTGTTTTCAGACGGGGAAGACTTTGGAGATTCAGTTGAAAGTGGAGTTAAGGTTGCAAAAGAAAACAATGTAATTATATTCTCTGTCGGGATTGGTTCAAAAGAAGGTGCCCCAATCCCTGTTAAAGATATAAACGGCAAGGTAATAGGTTTTAAAAAGGATAAAGACGGCAAGGTTGTTATAACAAAGATGAACCCTGAAACACTTGTTAAAATTGCAAAAGAAACAGATGGAGAGGCATTTATAGTAAGGTCTAACCTTGATATAGACCCATTGATTAAGAATATAAACAAATTACAGAAGAAAAAGTTTGCTGAAAAGGGCTTTGTTAAGTTAAAAGATAGGTATTATTATCCTCTTGCTGTGTCAGTATTATTTTTAATAGCCTTTCTTGTTTTGTGAGGTGGTTGCTATGAAAAGATTGTTGTTATTTGCACTAATTTCCCTGCTGTACCTTCCTGTTTTTGGGGGAAATATACTTGCCGATAAAGGCTATAAATTAAACGAAAAGGGGAATAAAGAGTACTTAAACAAGAATTACAAATCAGCGGTTAACAATTACATAAGGGCATTAAGCGAAAGGGATGACCCTGTAATCAAATACAACCTTGCTAACTCACTTTATCAAATGAAAAATTATGACAAGGCTATTGATGTTTATAAAAAGATAGAAAAGGAAGTGCCTGAAAGCATAAAACCAGACCTCTATTACAATTTAGGCAATGCATACTTTATGAAAAAACAGTATGACAAGGCTGTAAAAAGTTATGTAAATTGTTTAAAAATGAAGCCAAAAGACAGGTATGCAAAAGAAAATCTTGAACTTGCTTTGAAAATGCTAAAGCAACAGAAGCAGAAGCAGAATGAAAACAAAAAACAGAACGATAAGGATAAAAACAAAAAGGATAAACAGAAACAACAAAAGGAAAAGGATAACAAAAAGAATAAAAACCAGAACAAAAACCAGGATAAAAAGAAAGAGAAACAGCAAAACAAACAGCAGAAAAAAGAAGAGCAAAAGAAAAAAGAGTTAAAGAAATTGCTTAAAACATTGGCTGAGCAGGAAAAGATAGACAGAAAGAAAAATATGAAAAATAAGAAGAAAAATCAGGCAATTATTGATAGTCCGGGAAAAGACTGGTAAACTATTGAAGAGTAAGAAAAAAGGGTAACATTATGAAAAAGATAATTATGGTTTTGTGTTTTACAATAGCCATTTCTTCTCTGTCTTTTGCTGAAAGTGTAAAGGCTTATGTTTCAAATAATAAAATTGGCACAGACGATACCCTTACATTTACAATTGAAGGGGAAAACCTTGATGGGGATTTAAACATTGTTTCATCTCTAAACTTTCCTGGGTTTACCATTGTCAGCGGTCCAAACAGAAGCCACTCAATTTCAATTGTAAACGGCAGTATGAGCAAAAAAGACAGTTTGAGTTTTGTCCTTGCCCCTGAAAGGGAAGGTAAGTTTACAATCCCTTCATTTACCGTTAAAGCAGGTGATAAGGAGTACAAAACTAAACCTATAGAGATTGAGGTTGTCAAGGGGAGTATTGTTCCGCATCAGAGGAACAGGGGCAATGCTTACGACCCATTTGACAACTTCTTTGACGACGATTTTTTTGCCCCTCCACGGCCAAGAAATGTAAGGCCTGAAGATATATTTATTAGAACTGAGGTTTCAAAGAAAAAGGTGTATTTAGGTGAGCCTATTTTAGTAAAATTCAGGCTTTTTACAACAGTTCCAATAACTCAGCTTGGTTTGCAGGAAGCACCATCCTTTGAAGGCTTTTTGGCTTACGATATTGATGCAAATAAGAGAATAAGGTTTCAATCAACGGTGCTTGCAGGGAAAAGGTATAACACTGCAATAATTTATAAAAAGGTTTTATATCCAACAAAATCTGGAGAATTGGTAATAAAGCCTTTAAGTTTTGTATTAAATGCACAGGCTGATTTCTTCTTTGGCAAAAGGGTTATCAGAAAGAGTGAGCCTTTAAGGATTAAGGTTTTACCTTTGCCTGAGCCACCGAAGGATTTTTCAGGGCTTGTTGGAAGTTTTGACATTCATGCGTCGGTTGATACAAACAATGCCAAGGTTGGCCAATCAATATCCTTTAAAGTTGTTGTAAGCGGTAAGGGAGATTTAAAAGCACTTGAAAACATAATTCCCGATACAATTGATGGATTTAAAATATTTAAATCTTCATCCCCGAAAATAACTTCAAAAGACCCGATAAACCAGTCAAAGGTCTGGGATATTGTCCTTGTCCCTGTAAGGGAAGGAAAGTTAGAAATCCCTTCTATAAAGTTGACATACTTTGACCCTCTTCTTGAAAAGTATGTAACAAAGGAAACAAACCCAATTGAAATTTCAGTTAGCGGAAAGGTTGAAAGCGGAGGAACAGTAAATATTGTTTCACCAGCTGAAGGAAATGAAGTTAGAGTATTAAACAAAGATATTGCCTTTATAAAAACTGGAAAGATTGATACCACTTCATACATTGTGAATTCAAAGGCTTTGATAATTGTTTCTTCAGTTGTGCCATTTTTGTTTATTTTCTGGGGGATATTTGTAAGGATTGTTGATGAGAGAAGAAAAAACGATGTTGAATACAGAAAACAAAAGGCATACTCATTTTTTAAAAACAAATTGAAAAAGGCAAGGAAGTTTGCAAGAAAGAAAAATTCAAAAGAGTTTTATCAAACACTTTCAAAGGCTGTTATCTCTTATTTTTCAGACAAATTTTCAAAGCCAAACATTGAATTGAGAATAGACGAGATTGAGCAAATGCTGAAGGAGAAAGGTGTTGATGAAAAGTTAATAAAGCAGTTAACTGATTTTGTTGAATACTGCGATTTTGAAAGTTATACCCCTCATTCTTCAGGGATAAAGCTTGAATTAATTAACGAGGCAAATGAGATTATTCAAAAGGTGGAGAAGGCGCTATGAAAAATGTTGTATTTATAATAATGCTTTGCCTGACATTCAACTTTTTAAGTTTTTCTCAAGACTTAAATGCAATTTTTGAAAAGGCTAACCATTTTTACATAAATAAAAATTACACCAAAGCCCTTGAAGAGTATAAAAAAATTGAAAAAGAGATTGGAGAAAAGAATAAACATTCTTTCAAACTTTATTACAATTTAGGTTGCACCTATTTCAGGTTAAATGATATTGCAAACGCAAGGTATTATTTTGAAAAGGCAAAGAGAATCAAGCCATTTGACAAAGACTTAAACAAAAACCTTAAATTAATTTTAACAAGGCTAAAGGATAAAGAGAAAAAGGTAACTAACGGATTCTTTGTTAATATTTACAAAAAGCTTTACCTATCAGTTAGCCTCAATGCTTTAACTTTAATTACTTTAATTTTCTTTCTTGCCGTTTTTTTGATTTTAGCAATGCTAATTGCAAACAGATATGACAGAAAGAAACTCTATTATTCCCTTGGAATAAGTTTATTCTTTTTCTTGCTTTCGTTTTCTCTATTTTATTCCCGCTATAAATACACATTTCAAAAAGAGGGGATTGTATTTTCAGAGGAAGTTGATGTATTCAGCGAACCGAACACTTCGTCAACTATACTCTTTAAACTTCACAAAGCAGCAAAGGTAAAGATAGAGGAGCAGTTAAACGGCTATGTTCACATTTCCCTTCCCGACGGATTAAACGGCTGGATTGACAGGCAGTATATTAAAGAAATCTGATAAAATCCAATAAAGTGTGCCCGTAGTTTAACTGGATAAAACATCGGCCTCCGGAGCCGAAAAGTGCGGGTTCAAGTCCCGCCGGGCGCACCATTTTAAAGATTAGCCAATTGTTTGAAAAATTACTATAAAGCAAATTTTTAATTTATTTTTTATTCTCTTTACTCAAAAAATTATCTCTATTACAATTACCTTGTATTTTAAATTGCGGGGGATTGTATGTGTGGAATTGTTGGAATTATAGGGGTTAAAGATGCTTCAAACAAGGTAGCAATGGCCTTACAGGCTATTCAGCATAGAGGGCAGGATTCAGCAGGTATAGGTGCTAAAAAGGGCAATCATTTCAGGTATTACAAAGACATAGGCCTTGTCCACAATATTTTTAACGAAAAGGAGTTAAAAAGGCTTGAGGGAAGATGTGCCATAGGGCATGTTAGATATCCGACTATAGGGGGCAACAGCAAAGAAGATGCCCAGCCTTTTTATTCAAGGTGGCCTGGAATTATAATGGCACACAACGGCAATATAACAAACTTTGAAGAGATTAAGGAGCATCTGCTTTCTCAATCCATTTTTTTGTCAAGTAAATGCGATATTGAGCCTGTTTTGTACATCCTTTCAAATGAAATTATAAGAGACAACATAAAAAGAGTTTATTCATTTAAGGATGTTGTAAAGGGATTGAAAGAGACATACAAGATTGTAAAGGGGGCTTATTCCCTTGTTGGAATTATGAGTATTGACGGAAAGGACACCATGTTTGCTGCAAGAGACCCCTATGGCATAAGGCCTGCTGTCTGGGGCAAAAAGGGGGATTCATACATTGTTTGTTCTGAAAGCGTTTGTCTGGATGTGCTTGATTTTGACTATATGGGCAGCATAAAACCAGGGCATGTAGTGTTTTTCCGTGAAGGGGAAGATCCTGTTGAGTTTGAAATTGAAAAAAAAGGATTTGCCCCCTGCATCTTTGAATACATTTATTTTGCAAGGCCTGATTCAAAAATAAACGACCATTGCGTATATGAAAAGAGGATGGAGTTGGGAAGGCTTTTAGCAGATGAGTTTAAGGAGAGAAAGCGGGGAATTGATTTTGATATAGTGGTTCCAATTCCGGATACTTCAAGGCCTTCTGCAATAACATTCTCCGAAGAAACAGGAAAACCTATTAGAGAGGGATTTATAAAAAACAGGTACTCTGGAAGAACCTTTATTATGCCAACTCAGGGGGACAGGGCTTCTGCCTTAAGGTTGAAGTTAAACCCTATTAAGGCTGAAATTAAAGATAAATCTGTAATGCTAATAGATGACAGTATTGTGAGAGGCAACACTGTGAAAAGAATTGTTGAGGTTTTAAAGGGTAAGGGGGCAAGGGAGATTCACCTTGCTATTTATTCTCCCCCAGTTATAAACCCCTGCTATTACGGAATTGATATGTCCACCCATGAGGAATTGATAGCATACAAGGTTTTAAAGGAGATGGGGTATAAGTTTAACGGCGATTCAATAAGATTGGATAAAAAACTATTAACTAAACTTGAAGAAAAACTTGCAGAAAAGTTTGGTCTTAATTCTTTAACCTATCTTTCAACTGAGAGATTAAACCTGTTACTTGAAAATAATCGTTGTGCAGCCTGTTTTGATGGGGATTATCCAGTCAATGTTGATGAAAAATCAAGAAGATGTATAGTCTTTGACAGGTTGTCAAGCAGGGATTAAAATTAGCAATTTGTTTATAGAACCCATTCTTTTTCCTTTTTTTAAAAGATTGGTTTTGTAAAAAATTTTACATTTAAAACTTTTTACCTTAAAATTTCGTTTATAAAAATAGAGTTCCTATTGGAGGTAAAAGGTTATGAAAGGTAAAAGTATTGCTGTTTTTTTATTATTTTTTCTCTTGTTTTTTACTAAAACCTTTGCACAGCAGAAATACATTTATTCTTATTCAGAATACGCTTCAATAGTACAAAATATATTGGATGGAAGATTAAAAAAGTATGAAAAAATTTATCCCACAGAGTTTGATGTATTTTACGATTTAGACGAAAGAACGGTTAAAATGCACATTAATTTGTTAAAACCTCCTTATATGCCTGATGAAGAATTAATTCAAAATATTGAAGATTTTGAAAACAAATACGGCAACTATGTCACCTCAAGGATTTTTTATATTTACCTGATAAAAGAGAACTTTTACTATACCCCTGATTTGTTTAAATACTATGGGATGTTGACCATGGATACCCAGACCACATTCAAAGAGAGAATGGGCAACTGCTTTTCTTTAACAAACATGTTTATAACTATAACAAGAGAGTTAGGTTTTAATTCATACTACTACCTTGTCTCAGATATTAACTCAACCTACCTTTCTGAAAGTACTTTAATTAGAACAGTACATATTGTATGCGGTATTGACATAAATTATCCAAGGCCATATATTATTGATTTTTTGCCACAGGAAGACATTGATTACAAAAGATTATTCAGGCTTAACAGGGTAAAAAAATTAACCGATATTCAGGCAGCAGGGCTTTTTTACAACAATATTGCCTGTAAATATATGATGGAAAGAGATTATGGGTTTGCAAAGTATTTACTTGAATTTGCAGATTCACTTTACCCTGATTCTGGAATTATTAAAAATAACCTTGCTGTAATTTACAAAAAGAACGGTCAGTATGCTGACTCCATTAAAACATTTTTAGAGGCTTTAAAGTATGCTCCCTCATTTCAATTTATAATTGCAAATATTTTAAAGCTTGAATCTAAATTACCGGAAAAAGATAGAGCAGAAATTGATAACTTACTTGAAAATGAATTTGTTAACAATTATTACTGGCATTTGTTGAAGGCAAATGAATACTTATCTCAAAAGAAATTTAAAAAAGCATTAAAGGAGATAAAAAAAGCTGATAAATTATCACAAGGCAATCAAGAGGTGTATATATTTTACTATAGATTGGGAGTTTTAACCAGGGATAGTAAACTGATTGAAAAGTACTCAAATAAGATAAACTTATTGGAAAACAATAATAAAAATAAATAAAATTTTGGTGGAGGCGGGGGGAGTCGAACCCCCGTCCGAACAGTTTCGGCTTCAGGCATCTACATGCTTAGCCCTATCTTTTATTGTTTCGCGAGGATTACGACCCGATAGGGCAGGGTGTAATCCCGCTATCAGCCTTTAATTTAGGCTCAATGCCGGCTGAAAAACATTGAGCCGAGCCTGCTACACGACGGGTATCTATTCCCCGCAGGCGAAGGAATAGTACCCGGCTGCGTTAATTAAGCAGCGTATGCAAAATTATCTGCATTTACATTTAGCGACCCTGTTTAACGAGGCGGGACACCTCGGCATGCAGCCTGAGCCTCAACGCTGCCCGTCGAACCCATTTCGCCCCCGTATTATCAAAGAACAATAAACATTATACACTCTTATTAACTTGCATAATTAAATATAATGACAAAGACTTTTTTTGCAAGGAAATATTGAAGATGGTGCCGGCGCTCGGGGTCGAACCGAGACGGGATTTAACTCCCACTGGATTTTGAGTCCAGCGCGTCTGCCAATTCCGCCACGCCGGCGTCAGATAAAATTATAGAAAAATAAAGTAAAAAGTAAAGAGTTTTTTGTTAAATGGCAATGTCTTTTTTTATTTTTTGTAGTATTTATTCACAAACGTTTAATTAAATTTTTTTCATTAAAAATTGTATAAATAGTTGTTAAGTTTATAATTTTGTGTTATATTTTTTTCAGAATAAATTTTTTGTAAGGAATTGGGTATGGCACTTAAAGGTCAAATTGGTAATGTTGGTTTAAATGATATTGCACAATTATTGCATTTAAACAAAAAAACAGGGATGTTAAAGATTGATTCAAATGAGGCTAAAGGGGTTTTGTATTTTAATAATGGTAATGTGGTAGATGCAGAAACGCAAGAAAATACTGGAGAAATTGCGGCTTATGAATTGTTCCAGGCTCAGAGCGGTACTTTTGAGTTTATAGCTACCCCCCCTCACAAAAAAGTGACTATTAAACAGACCCTCCACGATTTAGTGCTGGAATCAGCTCGACAGAAAGATACAATTAAAAGATTGAGAGAAGTAATCCCTGACAATGACCTTGTTTTCAGGGCAGTGGTAGACCCAAGGCTTGACAGTTTGCAGGGAAATTTATCAAAAGAAGAGATTGTGCTGTTAAATCTTTTAGATGGAACTAGAGATGTGAACGATTTAGTTGAAGATTCGGGATTATCAGAATTTAAAGTGCTAACACTCCTTGTTGACCTTTACGATAAAAAGTATATTGAAACATTTGAGATTTTAAAAATTCTGGAATTTGAACCAATAACCGGAATGTTTATTTCTGAGGATACTGCGTATGTTGATACGCTTGTTTATAACGACTGGAAAGACAAATTAATTAATGAAAGTAGAATGAGGGTTGTTAAAATTAAAACCCAGAGTAAGAGATTTGTTGTGTTGAAACTTTCACATAAAAAGAAAATAGGTAACAAAATTAAGTTTACTCCTTCAATTGCTCAAAAACTTAAAATTAAAGAGGGGGATAAACTTATTGTAAAACCAATTTCAAGGAATATTCCCAAAGACGAAAACGAGGAATTGTTAGAAGACTTTTTTGATTAAAAAGGAGGGGTTTATGGGAAGTACCCAGTACACAGGATTGCTGGTAAATGCAGCTGTTAGTTTCATTGTGTTTATTTCAAGCTGGTTTCTTGCAATTAAAGTTATAAAAAAGAAAGCTTACGGTAAAGCAAGAATACCTGCATTAGCATTCTCTGTTGTTTGGCTGGATATAGGATTAATTTATCTTTCAGTTGCTATCAGGACAATAGCAGCCTACTTTGGGCTTGAGCAAATGGATAAAATGTTTTTTTATGCAGATAACTTTTTTGGGGCAATGTTAGCGGGTACTATTATTTTCTTTACTACATATTTTCTCTTTAAAAATAAAAAAGTTGCAGATAGTCTGGCAATAATATGGGTGATTGCCGGTTTTATTTGGTTTTATTTTGATGTAAAAATAGGTGCTCAAAGGGTGGGTGTCTCTTATTGGCTGTCTGAGTGGAAGCCTGGTAGTGAAATGTTGATGATTGCTTTTGGGGCAATGTTTTATGTTCCAGGATTAATAGCCTTAATACTTCTCTTGTTAACATCCAAGAAAGCATCTTCAAGAACCAGTAAATATAAAATTGTTATGACCGCATTATCTCTTTTTATAGGTGCTACTTTGATGATGATAGATCTTGCTGGGACCAAAAACCCGATTGCAGGTTTGTTTGTTCGTGTGCTAATTGCATTTGTCACTATATTGGGTCATCTGGCTTACTTCCCGACTAAAAAGATTGAAGAATGGCTTGAGAGAGGTTAAAAAACTTTGGAGGTTAGATGGAACAGGAGCAGAAGTCTGAAGAAAATAAGAACGATTTGGAAAAAGAAAGTAGCTCTTTAAATTTAAGTGATTATGTAGAAGATATTCTACGTCAAATTAAAGAAGTAGAAAAAAAAATTTTAAACTTTGAGCAGGTAAAGGAATATAAAAGTTCTGACTATATAAACAAGACGATTGCGGATTTTAAAACAAAAATAAATGCTTTTAGTAATTATTGTAAAAGTTTATCTTTTCAAATAAATGAATTGGCAGAGAGTGAAGAGTGGAATGAGTTAATAAACCTTTCTGATAAATTGGAGTTGTTGGGGCAAAAAATAGAACAATTTATTGGTTTATTTTCAGGACGGAAGCAGGTAAATCAGGATTTTCTTAAAAAAATTGATTTTATCATTATGAATGAGGCTATCAAAAATGAAATGGTAAGCCATATTTTTGAAATGCTAAATAGAGGAGAATCTAAAGATAAGTTAATGATAGCCTCCCTTGAATTTGTTTACTTTTTGAAAGAGATAGAAAGTGATGAAACTCTTAATGAATTAAAAGAGTTGAAAAACCTTTTGCTTACAACAGAAAAAGAGGAAGCGAATATCAGGCATTTTCTGGAAAAGCTTTCAGAGAAAATGGATGGTTTTTCTAAAGCTGTAAATTTGCCTGTACAAAAATTACAGGAATTGAAAAAAACAACAGTGGAAATACAATCAAAACTTTCTGAAATAGTTAATGAAATAGAAGAGAGAAATAAAGAGATTGAGGAAAATTTAGAAGGAAAATAATAAATGTCAGAACAATTCAAGTGTTTAAAGTGCAATAATACAGGGTGGATTTTATTTAAAGACGAGCAGGGATATCAAATTGCAAAGCCCTGCGATTGTGAATATGGAATAACTTCTACCTTGAGAAGAATAGGAATACCTGAAAAATACTTAAAGTGTAGTTTTGAGAATTTTAAAATAAATATTCCCAAAGCTATTGGGCTAAAACAGGCCAAAACCCTTTTATACGATTATGTACAACTTGAATTATTTAAATCAAAAAAACAGAGCTTTTTAATAAAAGGGACAGTTGGTTCAGGAAAAACCCATTTGTGTGCTGCTGTTGTTAGAGAGCTTGTAAAAAAGGGCTATTATAATATTTATTTTGTTGATTTTAAAGAGCTGTTAGATGAGATTAAGTCCACCTTTTCATATGCCTCGGATTTAAGCGAAGCTGATATTTTATTTCCTGTGTTAAATGCTGGGTTATTGATTATTGATGATTTGGGCTCTGAAAGAAATACTGAATGGAGTGAGGATGTATTTGCAAGAATACTCAATTACAGGTACAATAGAGACTTGCCTGTTATAATTACAACAAATTACTTTGACAGGCAAATACCAAATGCTTTGACAGAGGAGACCCTTGAAGAGAGAGTAGGTATCAGAATGCGTTCAAGGTTATATGAGATGTGCAGGGATATTGAGATAATAGCTCCTGATTTTAGAATGTTAAAGAATAAAATATGAAGGAGAGTTGTATGAGGTTTTCAAGGTATTTTCTCTATACTTTAAAGGAAAATCCAAAAGAAGCGGAAACAGTAAGCCACAGGCTGATGCTAAGGGCATGTATGATTAAAAAACTTGCATCAGGTATTTATTCATACCTTCCATTGGGATACAGAGTAATAAAAAAGATTGAAAATATAATTAGGGAAGAACTGGATAAAGAGGGTTGTATTGAACTATTAATGCCTGCTGTTCAGCCTGCAGAATTGTGGCAGGAAAGTGGGAGATGGGATTATTATGGAAAAGAATTATTAAGGTTTAAAGATAGAAAAAATGGTGATTTTTGTCTGGGGCCAACACATGAAGAGGTAATAACAGACATTGTTAGAAAAGAGTTAAGGTCATACAAGCAATTGCCTTTAAACCTTTATCAAATACAGTCTAAATTCAGGGATGAAATAAGGCCTCGTTACGGTTTGATGAGGGGAAGAGAATTTATCATGAAGGATGCATACTCATTTGATGTTGATGATGAATCCTGTGATAAGTCATACTGGCAAATGTATGATGCCTATACAAGGATTTTTAAGAGATGTGGCCTTAAATTCAGGGCTGTTGAGGCTGATTCAGGAGCGATAGGGGGTAATTATACCCATGAATTTCATGTTCTTGCTGAAACAGGTGAAGATACAGTATTAAGCTGTAATAATTGTTCTTACACGGCAAATATTGAAAAGGCTGAATGCCTTAAACCTGAAAAGGTTAACGACAACATTGAAATGAAACCTCTTGAAAAAGTTGAGACTCCCAATAAAAAAAGTGTTGAAGAAGTGTCTGAATTTCTTGGTGTGAAACCATCAGACCTTGTTAAGACAATGATTTTTAAACTTGAAGATGGAAGTGCAATCGCTGTTCTTGTAAGAGGTGATTACGAAGTTAACGAAGTAAAAGTTAAAAATCATTTAGGAGTGGCAATTCTTGAACTTGCTGACGAAGAGACAATAGAAAATGTAACAGGTGGCCCCTCTGGGTTTTCAGGACCTATTGGTTTGAAAATTCCTGTTTATGCAGATTATTCGGTGCTTAATATGAATAATTTTGTTGTTGGGGCAAATGAGAAAGATATGCATTTTATAAATGTTAATTTAGGAAGAGATTTTGAGGTTAAGGAATTTGCAGATTTAAGGCTTGCAGTGGAAGGCGAAACCTGCCCAAGGTGCAAAAAGGGCACTTATGAGCAGTTTAAGGGAATAGAGGTTGGACAGGTGTTTAAATTAGGTACAAAATACTCAAAAGCAATGAATTGTACATTTCTTGACGAAAACGGCAAGGAAAGGTATGCAGTTATGGGTTGTTATGGAATAGGTGTGGGAAGAACCGCCGCAGCTGCTATTGAACAAAATCATGATGAAAACGGTATAATCTGGCCTGTGAATATAGCTCCTTTCCAGGTTATCCTTTTAAACCTTGAAGTTAAAGACAAAGAGTTTACTGAAAAGATTGATAAATTATACCAAAATCTTTTAGAGGAAGGGTTTGAAGTGTTATATGACGATAGGGATGTAAGACCTGGTTTTAAATTTAAAGATGCAGACTTAATAGGCATACCTGTTCAAATTATTGCAGGCAAAAAAACCATGGCAGAAGGTTTGCTCGAATTGAAGGTTAGAAGGACAGGAGAGAGAATTAAAGTTAAACCAGAAGAATTAATTGAAAAAACAAGAGAAATACTTGAAAATTTAAGAATTGAAGAAGAAAATAGGTAAAAGAGTAATTTAATGAAATATGAGTTTGTTGTTAATGTGTTTGTTTTCAACAAAGATGGTACAGCGTTAGCTTTTATCAAAAGGGAAAAGAAGCCATTTGTCGGTTTTTATCTCCCGCCTGGAGGCCATATAGAAGAGGGAGAGCACCCTATTCATGCAGCCGTCAGGGAAGTTAAGGAAGAAACAGGGTTAGATGTTGAAA
The DNA here is from genome assembly GCF_016592575.1 of Thermotomaculum hydrothermale. NCBI lineage: Bacteria > Pseudomonadati > Acidobacteriota > Holophagae > Thermotomaculales > Thermotomaculaceae > Thermotomaculum > Thermotomaculum hydrothermale. The sequence continues at coordinate 756,010 of NZ_AP017470.1, forward strand.
TTATTGATTTCAGGCCGGGGATTCCTATTGTACTTGATGCAACAACGGTGAGAATACCTTCACCTCTTCATGTTCAGATTGAATACATTGATCAAAATCATAAGCATATAGATTTTATTTTTGTTGCAGAGGTGATTGGTGATGATAAACTTTCAGATGAGTTTAAGGGAAAGGTAAAATGGTTTCATTATAATGAGATAAAAGGGAAAAAGATGCCTAAAAATGTGAAAGATGTGGCTAATTTTCTTTTTAGATGGAGGAGAGGTGAATAATGTTTAAAGGTACAACAATCCTTTTCGTAAAAAAAGATGGTAAAAGTGTAATTATAGGAGATGGGCAGGTTACTCTCGGAAATACTGTCTTAAAGCATAAGGCAAAAAAGGTGAGGAAAATATATAAAGATAAGATTGTGGTTGGTTTTGCTGGTTCGACTGCAGATGCTTTTACATTGTTTTCAAGGCTTGAATCAAAATTAGAGCAATTTTCTGGAAATTTAGAAAGGGCTGTTATTGAACTTGCAAAAGATTGGAGAACAGATAAGTATTTGAGAAGGCTTGAGGCAATGATGATTGTGACAAATGGTGAAAAGGTATACCTTCTTTCAGGAGTAGGGGATGTGGTGGAGCCTGACATACCAGTTGTTGCAATAGGTTCAGGGGGCCCTTATGCTTATGCTGCTGCTAAGGCTTTATATGAAAATACAAGCCTGTCTGCAAAAGAGATTGCTGAAAAGGCAATGGAGATTGCTGGAGACATTTGCATATACACCAATAAAAATTTTACTATTGAAACTATTTAACTGTTGTATAATAAGGTTAAAATTAAAGGCTAAATGAGGTTAGCAATGAAAGATGTATTTATAAGTGATTATGCATTACGGGAATTAATAGAAAAGGTAAATAAAAATCCAAACTCTGAAACCTATACTGAACTTGCAAAGTTTTATAATTACCGTTCTTACTATAATAAGGCTATTAATGCAGCAAAGAAAGCAATCGAGTTTAACAGGTTTAATTTTGACGCATGGTTTGAGCTGATTATGGCTTCTGGTTTTAAAAGTGATGCTGATTTGAACCAGATTAAAGAGGAACTTGAAAAAATATATGACTTTTTAGAGCTTAAAGAAGAGGTTAGCGATGCTATATACAGGGTGTTAGCTTTTATTAACTACTTTCTTGAAAATGATGGTGTGGCAATAAGTTTAATTAACAAAGCAATTGAAATAAATCCTGAGCATAGTGTTAATTATGAAATTTATGGTTACATACTACACGCAATAGGTGATGTCAAAAAGGCATTAGAAACTTTTGGAAAGGCCATATTTCACAATCCTGAAAGTTTCAGGGTTTTGAGAATGATAGCCAAATGTTATTTTGATTTAGGGGAAAGTGAGAAAGCGAAATTAAAGGTTGAAGAATCTCTAAGGCTTGAACCTTTTTTTATTGCATCCTGGCACCTTTTAGGTGAAATATATCTCTCAATAGGTGATTTTGTTAAGGGAACTCAAGCACTTGCAAAAGCAATTTCTATTAACCCTGAAGACTGGTCATCTTATTTTATATTAGGGGAGTATTACCTCTCTGAAAAAGAGTATGACAGTGCCATTGCTGAAATGAAAAAGATAGAAAGAATAATGGGAGATAAAGACCCAATTATTATTGCAGAAGTTAACAATTTTATAGGCTATGTGTACACCCAAAAAGGGGATGATAATGAAGCTATTAAACACTTTAACATTGCTATTCAATACAATGAGGAGTATGCTTTACCATTTTACAATTTAGGAAAGATAGAATCTGAGAGGGGCAATTACAACAAGGCTATAAAATTTTACAAGGAAGCTATAAAAAGAGATAAATTTCATGTCCCTTCTTACACAGAGGCAGGATTTGCATATCTTAATCTGAAAAAAACAAAACAGGCAGAGAAATTTTTCTTAAAAGCGGTTGAATATGATGAGAATGAATATTGGGCTTACCTGGGATTAAGTGAGGTTGCAAGATTGGAAAAAAGGTTTGCTGACCAGCTTAAATATGTTGAAAAAGCACGCGAGATAAACCCTAAAGATAGCGAAATATGGAACTATGTTGGAATTGCCTACCAATGTAATAAAAATTTTAAAGCTGCTGAAGATGCCTATCTTGTATCTCTTGCAATAAATCCACTTAATAGAAAAGCAGCAAACAACCTTGCATATCTTTACGAAAAATTGATTACAAAAGCTGAAGATGAAGGAGAGAAAAGGAATTATACAAAACTTGCTATTGAAAGCTGGAAAGTTAGATTGCTTGCCTGCAGAGAGGCGGGGACTTCTATCAAAGGGGCTGTGAATCATTTAAGAAAGTTAGGTATGGAAAAAAGGGAAATTGATAATTTAATAAGGTTTGGAGAGATAGAAGAACTTCCTTTAATAAAAGTAATTGCAAAAGAAATCGTAATTGATTGAAAATAAATAAGAAACTCATTAACTATAAATTTATTCTTCCCTCCATAAGGTTGACATAATTCTATATTTTTGTAAAAATCTAATAAGATTGAAAATAGAGGTGTAGATATGGGTTTATATTTTTTGCCTTTTGAAAAAGAATTGGTAAACTACCACAAAAAACTTGAGACAGCAGAAACTTTCGGAAAAGAGAATGAGATAAAAGAAATTAAAGCCAAAATAGAAGAATTAAGAAAAAAGATATACAAAAATCTTGATGAATGGCAGATAGCCCTGGTGGCAAGGCATCCAAATAGGCCTTATTTTTTAGACTATGTTGAAAGAATTTTTTCCGATTTTATTGAATTACACGGTGACAGAAATTTTGGAGATGATAAAGCTATTGTTGGTGGTTTTGCCTTTCTGGATGATATTCCAGTTTGTATTATAGGACAGCAAAAAGGGAGAGACACTAAAGAGAAGATATACAGAAATTTTGGAATGCCAAAGCCAGAAGGATATCGTAAGGCTTTAAGGATAATGAAGATGGCGGAAAAATTCAAGAGGCCAATAATAACTTTTGTAGATACGCCCGGCGCATATCCAGGAATTGACGCAGAGGAGAGGGGGCAGGCCGAGGCTATTGCAAGGAATTTGCTTGAAATGTCTAAATTAAGAGTTCCTGTAATAACAGTAATAATAGGAGAAGGTGGAAGTGGTGGAGCCCTTGGAATTGCTGTTGCAAACAGGGTTTTAATGCTTGAATATTCAATTTATTCTGTCATTTCTCCTGAAGGATGTGCATCTATTTTGTGGAAGGATGCAGCAAAAGCTGACGAAGCGGCAAGGGCTTTAAAATTTACAGCCAATCATTTAAAAAAATATGGAATAGTAGACGAGATTGTCCCTGAGCCTATTGGTGGTGCTCATGTAGACTATGATAAAACAGCGGAGGTTTTAAAAGAATATTTGTTGAAGAATCTTGAATCTTTAAACTCAGTACCTGTTCCTGAGATAGTGAACGATAGGTATTTGAGGTTCAGGAGGATAGGAGAATTTCAGGAAGTAAAAGCATGAAATACAAATGGCAGTTTACTGAGTACAACGAGGAAAATTTAAATGAAATAGTAAGGAAGCTCAATATCCCTGAATTTATTGGAAAACTTCTATGTATGAGAGGTATAGATACTGTTGAAAAAGCAGAAATTTTTTTCTTCGGCACAAAAGAAAATTTTAGAGACCCGGAGGGTTTGAAGGGAGTTAAAGAGGCTGTTTTAAGGATAGAAGAAGCTATAAAAAAAGGGGAAGAGATTGTAATTTACGGTGACTACGATGTTGATGGAATTACATCAATTGTTGTGCTAAAAAAATGTCCTTCAAAAACTTGGTGGGAAAGTAAGGTATGCCCTTCCCAATAGGTTTCAGGACGGCTATGGGGTGAAGGTTGAAAAAGTTGAAAAGGTTTATCATGAAAAGCCTTTTTCATTGCTTATAACGGTTGACTGTGGAGTGAAAGCTAAGGATGAGATTAAGCAAATTCACGATATGGGTATAGATGTTATAATTACAGACCATCATGAGCCTGATACAGAACTTCCTGAAGATGTTGTTGCAATAATAAACCCCAAAATCGAAGGTAGCGGATTTGAAAATGAGCCTCTGGCCGGAGTTGGAGTTGTTTTTAAACTTGTTCAGGCATTACAGAGGCATTTTAATGTAGAGCTTGACGAAGAGTTTGTTATTAAGCTTGTTTCTATTGGTACTGTAGCTGACCTTGTTCCTCTTATTGGGGAAAACAGAATTATAGTAAAAGAAGGGCTAAAAACAATAAGGGAAACAGAAACTAAAGAGCTTGAAGCAATTTTTAATAGTTGTCATATTGATAAAAAAAATCTTGCATGCATTGATATAAGTTACAAAATTGCCCCAAGAATTAATGCCCTTGGCAGACTTGGAGATGCAAGCTTTGCTATAGAACTATTTTCCCCCGAAAACAGAGAAAATATAAAAGAGTATGTGGATTATATGAATAGAAAAAATTATGAAAGACAAAAACTCGAGAAAACCCTTGAAAAGTTAATTCAAGCTGATTTAGATGAGGAAAGTTTAATGAAGCAGAGGTTTTTGCTATTAAGGGGGGAAGATTGGCACAGAGGGGTAATAGGGATTGTTGCTTCAAAGATTCAGAAAAAATATTATAGGCCTGTTGGAATTGTGAGTATAGAGAATGGTATAGGTTACGGTTCAATTAGAAGTATAGAAGGGATAAATATTATTGAAATCCTTGATAATTTTAGAGATTTACTTGAAAATTACGGGGGTCACCATCAGGCTGCTGGAATTACTTTAAAAGCTGAAAATATTCCCATATTACACCAGAAAATAAATGAATACCTTTTTGAAAATTTTCCTGAGGATTTGTTTATTCCAAGGGTTAATATAGATTTTGAAATTGAACTTTCTCAAATAAACGAGGAATTTTACAATTATTTAAATATGCTTGAACCTTTTGGAATAGGTAATCCCCAGCCAGTTTTTTTAAGCAGGGATGTGATTGTTGAAAGCGATGTAGATATTCTCAGTGATAAACATATAAGGTTTTATGTTTCAGATGGATTGCACAAATTTGTTGTTATAGGATACAACAAGGCTAAGCAAGCGAAATATTTAGAAAAATTTTGCTCAATGGATATAGTATACACTCTGGATAAAGTGAGATGGAATAACAGGGAATACTTTCAGTTAAATTTGATAGATTTTAAGGTTAGATGAGAAAATTAAAGTTAATACGCCTGCTTCTTATAATCCTTCTTTTTTTGTCGGTGTTATTGGTAGTTTTTAATTTTTACAAGCCAGCGAAAATTGAAATCAAAGATAACACAAAAACTCCTGTAGATGCCAGTATGGTTATTGAAAATGGTGAGCATGATATTTATTCAAATGGTGAGAAGTTTGCCCATTTGAGCTATTTAAAAGCAATACAAAAAAAGCAAACCCTTGAACTTGAAAAAATAGACATCAATTTCCTCAAAAATAATGGAACATTAAATTCTAAAAAAGCGGTTTTTAAAGAGGGTATTGTTAGTTTTTTAAGCGAAGTTAATGGATTTTTCCCTGAAAAAAAGGTTAAGGTTTTAATAGACCCTCCATGTTTATTGAAAAACAAGAAAATCTTTGGAGAAAACACTATAAATTTATCCTTTCCAACTTTTAAATTATCTGGTAAAAAATTTGTTTTTGATATAAACAATAGTTTTCTTAAATTAAAAAGCAAAACAGAGCTTTTATCAGAAGATATTAAAATTAACTCTGATTACGGGGTGTCAGATTTTAAAGAAAAAATTAAATCCTTTTTTTTATATAATGCCAGTCTATTTGAGAAAAAAAATAAAATAAAGGTGAAGGCTGATTTAATAAAACATCTTGTAGATTTTAATAAAATGTTTTTTTTCGGGAAGTGCTTAGTAAAAACAGGAGAAATATCCTTATTTTTTAATGAAGGATATATGAATTATGAAAGCAAAAATAGTTCAATAGTCATAAGAGGTTTATTTAATTTTGTTTCAAATGATTTTTCTGGAAAAGGGTCAGATGGATATTTTCATAATGGCTATTTCCAAACAAGGTATATTCAAACTGTATTTAACTCTTATGTTTTTTCAGGTGTGAATAACCTGTTTGAGCAAAAAAATTCTTTGGTTTATGGGTACAACCCCTACCTTTATTCCCTTAAAACTGACAGGAAGATTAAGGGCGAGAGCTACACATTAAAAAATAAAGAATTGAGGATCTTAAACCCGGTTTTAAAGGACAGGGATATTTTACTTTTGTCTTCTCTATGTATTGTTAATAACAAACAGGAAGCTTTTTTCCCTGAAAAGGTTTACGGAATTTTTGACCAATATGAATTTAAAGGTAATTCAGCTGTTTTTAAAAAGGACAAAAGTACTGTAGTAAAGGGAGAGGTTATCTCCCTGCAAAAACAAAATGATAGAATCAAGGGCGATTTAATTTCTTTTTATTCAAACAACAACATGAGGATTGAAAACAATGTTGTTGCAACTAAAGAAATGAGAAATGAAACAATTGGAAAGCTTTTGTCTAATTATATGGAAATAGTTAATAGCGGAGAAAAAGTTTATATTAAAGATAATGTTAGAATAATTAATGAAAAATTATTTGCAAAACCTGAAACTGCAATAATTTTCAAAAATTATGCTATCTTTTTTAATTGTAATTTTAAAGTAGAAGGAAGTTATTCTGGTTTTGCCAGGATTATTGTTTTAAATTTTAAGTCAAGGTATTCTTATCTGTTTTATTCCAATGTGAAGGATAAAAACGGAAATACCTTAAAAGGGGACAAATTGACTTTGGATAATGTAACTGATAAAATTTTTATTGAAAAAACTAATAAGAAAAGTCAGGTTGAGGTAAAAATAAAAATATGACTCATATATTAAAAACTGAGAACTTAAAAAAGAAATTTGGGGAAAGAGTGGTTGTAAACGGAGTCTCTATAGAGGCAAAAACGGGAGAAATAACCGGGTTGTTTGGCCCAAATGGAGCAGGGAAAAGCACTACTTTTTATATGATTGCAGGATTGCTTGTTGCTGATGAAGGAAAGATTTTTTTAGATGATTACGATTTGACTGATTATCCTGTTTATATGAGGGCAAGAAAAGGGATTGGCTATCTTCCTCAGGAAGCCTCAATTTTCAGAGGGTTAACAGCGAGAGAAAATATAAAGGCTGTTTTGCAATTCAGGGATTTAACTGAAAATGAAATTGAAGAGAAAACAGACAGTTTGCTTGAAGAATTTGGTTTAAATCATGTTGCAGATACAAAGGGAAGTTATCTATCAGGTGGGGAAAGAAGGAGAGTCGAGATTGCCAGGGCGCTGGCGACTGACCCTTTGTTTATTCTTTTAGATGAACCTTTTGCAGGAATTGACCCAATAACAATAATTGAACTTCAGGAGATTATCATAAAACTTAAAAAAAGGGGGATAGGGATTATACTTACAGACCATAATATTAAAGATTCCTTGCGCATTACAGATAAGGCTTTTATATTATCTAATGGAAGCATACTTAAAATCGGTACACCGGGGGAAATAGCGCAGGATGAAGAAATAAAAGAGATTTATTTAGGAAAGGACTTTAAGTTAGATTAATGGCTTTTATAGAGCAGAATTTAAAACAAAAACTTGATTTAAGGCTTTCTCAAAAATTAGCTTTAACCCCGGCTTTACAACAGGCAATTAAACTTTTGCAATTGACAGTTCCTGAATTACAACAGGAAATAAAAAAAGAATTGCTTGAAAATCCCCTTCTTGAAGAAGTAAGGGATATTGAGGAAAAAGAACCTGAACAAAAAAAGGAAGAAACAAATGACCTTCTCCACGAAAAAGACATAAACATAGAGGATTTTTTCAGAGATTATTTTGATGACCAGTATGTACCTAAAAGCAGAAACAAAGAGTATGAAGATAACGATTTTAATTATGAAAATTTTGTTTCCAAACCTCAGTCTTTAAAGGAATACCTTGAATGGCAGGCTGGAATAAATATTGAAGATGAAAAAGTTTACAATGCAGTATTAATGATAATTCCGTATATTGATGACAATGGTTATTTAAAGGTGCCGGAAGAGCTTAAAACCAGGTATCAAAATGTTATAGATTATTTAAGCAATGAGTTAAAACTTGAAAAATCATTGATTGAAGATGCGATAAAAGAAATTCAAAAGTTTGATCCAACAGGGGTAGGTGCAACCTCTGTGGAAGAGTGCCTCTGGCTTCAAAGCTGCTATCTTGGATTTGAAAAAGATGAAATTTTGAGAAAAATGATTTTTAATCACCTTGAAGATATTGCCTCAAATCAAACTTCTAAAATAGCTTTAGTTTTAGGGATAACTGAAGAAGATGTTAAAAATTACATTGATTTTATTAAAAAATTAGAGCCAAAACCGGGAAGAAAGTACGCTAGTGAAAGAACGCAATATATAATACCTGATGTAATTGTTTTTAAAGTAGATGACGAATACTATGTTGATTTAAACGAAGATGGGATACCAGGTTTAAAAGTTAACAGACAATATGCTGAAATGTTGAAAAACAGAGATAAAATAGAGAAAGAAACTGAAGCTTACATAAAAGAAAAGTTGAAATCTGCTCTATGGTTGATTAAAAGTATTCACAACAGACAGAAAACTATTTTGAAAGTTGCTAAGTCTATAGTAAATAGGCAGAGAGATTTTTTTGATTTTGGAGTTGAGTATATGAAGCCGTTAACTCTCAAAGATATAGCCGATGAATTGGGGATTCATGAATCAACTGTTGCAAGGGTTGTAAAAAACAAGTATATGCAAACACCAAGGGGGGTATTTGAATTAAAATACTTTTTTTCAAGTAAGCTGGGAACATCGTCAGGGATAGATGTATCAGCAATGGCGGTTAAGGAAAAGATAAGGAGAATAATTGAAAATGAGAACAAAAATAAACCTTACTCAGATTCGGAGATTGTTAAAATTTTGCTTTCACAAGGGATTAAGATTGCAAGGAGGACGGTGGCAAAATATAGGGAAGAATTAGGTATAGAATCTTCATCAAAACGAAAAATTTATTATAGGAGGAAATATGAAAATTGAATTTATTGGAAGAGGAATTGAAGTAACAGACGCTTTGAAGAAATTTACTGAAGACAAGCTTAATAAATTATCCCGTTTCGTTGATAATATTCTTGATGTGGAGGTTAGGCTTACAGTTGAAAGGCATAGGCATATAGCTGAGATTGTTATAAAAGCTGGTCATGAAAAGGTTGTGGCAAAAGAAACAACAAATGATATGTATGCCTCAATAGGTGGTGCCCTTGATAAAATTGAAAAACAGTTGAAAAAAAGCAAAGACAAATTTGTTTCTAAAAAGAAAAAATCTTTTGTTAAAGAAGAAGGAAATTTAACTATTAATACCCCTCAGGGAGAAGAGATTGTAATATCTCATAGAAGGATTGAAAGTGTAAAGCCTTTAACAAAGGAAGAGGCTATTATGGAGATGGAAGATGCGAATGCCGATTTTATAGTTTTCAGAGATGCTGAAAATAGAGAGGCAATGAGTGTACTTTATAAAAAAGACCACAAAAATTATCATTTAATTACGCTGGAATAGAGGACTTAAATGGGGAAAAATAAGATTTGTTTAAGAGATTATGTGAAAGAAGGTTGTATTTTTGAATTAAAAGAAAGGGACAAAAATTCTGTTTTGAAAACTATTTCATTTAAATTGAAAGAATTAGGATATGTAGAAGATGAAAAGTCTGCCAATGAGATTTTTAAAAAACTTGCAGAGAGAGAAAAATTAGGTAGTACTGGAATAATTAAACACATAGCTATTCCTCACTGTAAAACTGATGAAATAAACAAAGATATGGTAATTCTTGTAGGTTATTCTAAAGAGGGGGTTGAATTCAAATCTCACGATGGCAAACCTGTTCACATAATTTTTGCTGTTTTTACCAGAAAGAATAAAGTAACTTTACATTTAGGTGCCCTTGCTGCGATTTCAAGGCTTGTAAGTAAACATTCTATTTCTTCCAGAATAGAAGATTTTTTGAACAAAGAAAAACTCAGGGAGATAACAGAGGAATGTGAGTATGCAATCTAAAATCCCTCTAATACAATTGATATCATTGGAAGATGTCAGTACACAAGATAGTATTACATTTGAATTTGTAGCAGGAACAGCGCACATTGAAGAAAAGGAAATAACAGTTCCTCTTCAATACCAGTATCTTGAAAAAATTCTTTTAGGCAACCAAACCTGTGTAATTCCTGAAAGTTTGATAATTACTGAGCAGGAGGGATTAGAAAAACTGTTATCCTACTCAAAACATAGAATTCACAAATTTTTCCATCTGATGGATGAAAGAAATGTTTCTTGTCTTGTTGTTTGCAATAATGCAGAAGTCAGCAATGACATTAAAAAAAGGGCTGAAAAGTTTTCTGTACCTATATTGAGAACTGCTCTTTCATCAAGGGTTGTTATTTCAACCATTTTAGATAGAATTCATAATTTAACAACTGAAACAAAGGTAATTCATGGAACAATGATTGATGTTTTTGGAATGGGAGTTTTACTTTTAGGTAAAAGCGGAGTTGGTAAATCGGAAACATCCCTTGAGTTAATAGCGAGAGGGCACAGGCTTGTTGCGGACGACCTTGTAAAGCTTTATAAGAATAGATTAGGGAAAATTACAGCTACATGTTATAGCGAAAATGCTTTTGGTTTGATGGAATTAAGGGGAGTTGGTATAATAGACATAGATAAAATATACGGAGCATCAGCTTTAAGGCCAGTAAAAGACCTTGATATTGTAATCCGGCTTATTAGCTGGGATGAGGAGCAAGAGTTGAAGAAAAGTGATTCTTACTCAAGACTTGGAGAAAAAGATATAGAAGGGTTGGAAAATGTTTTAAATGGTGGAAAGTTTTTGTCAGAGAGGGTATCTGATTCATTTTTCGAATTGTTCAATACAAAAATTTACTACAGAGAAGTGCCGGTTGGTCCCGGAAGGAACATTGCTACAATTGTTGAAGTAATAGTTAAAAATTATTTAAGTCAGATAAACAGGCTTTAGCCTGGTAGGAGATAAACATGATTGGAATTATAGTTGTAACACACGGAAATCTTGCCGATGTTTTAATTCAGACCTGTTTTAAAATTATAGGCAAAAGGGAAAAAATCTCATCCCATTCTATTCAATGGGAAGATGAAGCTGACATTGCACTGAAAACTATCGAAAAAAAGGTAAAAAAACTTGACGATGGAGATGGGGTTTTGGCCTTAACCGATATGTTTGGTGGCACACCAACCAATTTAATGATTTCTCTATCAAATAAATATAATCTTGAGATTGTTACAGGGGTAAATCTACCTATGTTAATAAAAGCTGCAACAATGCAATCTAAAGAGATTGATTTAGCGGAGTTTGCTTCCAAAATAAAAAGCCAGGGACAGAGGAATATTTACAGAGTTGCAGAAATTCTTTCAATGAAAAAGGGAAATAGAAATGATTGAGAAGAAACTTGTTTTAAAGAATAAATTAGGATTACACGCGAGGGCAGCTGCTAAACTTGTACAGGTGGCAGAACAATTTAAGTCTGATGTTAAAATAGTAAAAGATAATGTTGAAGCTGATGGTAAAAGCATTTTAGGAGTTTTGTTGCTTGCAGCTCCGATTGGAACAGAATTAATTTTTCAAGTTAGTGGTGAAGATGAAGAGGATGCAATTAAAGCAATTGAAAATTTAATTGAGGATAAATTCGGAGAAGAAGAGTAATTATGTCAAATAGAATTAAATTGAAGGGAACGGGGATTGTTCCAGATGTAGCTATTGGGAAAGCGGTTATTCTTGAAGATAAAACCAAGATTGTTATTCCCTATTACAATATTTTAAAAAATCACATTGATGAAGAAGTTGAAAGATTTCTAAAAGCATTAGATAAAACAAAAAAACAAATTGAGGATGCAAAAGATAATTTAAATTCAGATTTGAAGTCAGACCACCTTTCTATCTTTGATACCCATCTTTTAATCTTAAAAGACCAATCTTTGGTGCAAAAAACAATAAATCTTATAAAAGAAAGGTTTATAAATGCTGAATATGCTTTTAAAGAAGTTATAAAAGAGTTAATAGGCAAATTTAAAGGAATGGATGATGAATATTTTAAACAAAGGCGTGAAGACCTGGAAGATATAGCCACAAGGGTAATTGCAAATCTTATTGATAAAGAGGTAAACAAGAAAATTGATTTTAGAGAAGATACAATTCTGGTGTCAAAGGTAATTCACCCCTCTGACTTGTCTATTCTATACAATGATAAAGTTGTTGGAATAGCAACAGATTATGGGGGAGTTACAACTCATACCTCAATTATTGCCAAGGCACTGAATATCCCAACAGTTGTTGGATTACATAACGCTACAAAGGTTATAGTAGATGGAGATATTGTAATTGTTGATGGGATTGAAGGCGAGGTTATAGTTAAACCTCAGGAATCAGAAAAAAGTGTTTATCTGGAAAAACATCAAAAAAGGTTACAGTTAGAGAAACAATTTATTGAAATTGCCAAAAAACCTTCAATAACATTAGACGGAGAAGAAATTCGCTTACTTGCCAATGTTGAACTTGCTGAGGAACTGCCTCTTCTGAAGAAATTTAAAGCTGAAGGAGTGGGACTTTACAGGAGTGAGTTTATATTTTTGCAATCAGCACCTAATTTGCCCAGCGAAGAAGAACATTACAATTTCTATAAAAAACTTTGTGCCCAGGTGAAGGGCGAGGTTATAATCAGAACTCTTGATTTAGGGGGGGAAAAGTTTTTTCATGAAGTATTGGAAAAGGATGAACAAAATCCTGTATTAGGATTAAGAGCTGTTAGATTCTGTTTAAAAAGGAAAGATATATTTAGAACCCAGTTAAGGGGAATATTAAGGCTATCAGGAGAGAATGAAAAAGTAAAGATAATGTTTCCGCTTATAAGCGGTGTTGATGAATTGAAGGAAGTAATCTCTTTTCTTGAAGAAGTAATGGATGAAATGAAAAAAGAAGGAGTCAAGATAAATGAAAATATTCAAAAGGGTATTATGATAGAAGTTCCTTCTGCGGCGGAAATTCCTGATTTACTTGCCAAATATGTTGATTTCTTCAGTATAGGAACAAATGATTTAATTCAATACACTCTTGCAATTGATAGAAATAATGATAAAGTGAATTACCTTTATCAACCATCTCACCCTGCTGTTATAAGAATGTTAAATAAGGTGATGGAAGCGGCAAAAAAATCTGGAATTGATGTTTCTATGTGCGGTGAAATGGCAGGTAATCCTAAATTCACTACATTACTTTTAGGAATGGGTTTAAGAAAATTCAGTATGACTCCACCATCACTTCCAGTAATTAAATCAGTTTTGCGAAATGTAAAGATTTCTGATTGTGAGCAATTGCTGAAAAGGGTATTATCAATGGAAAGCGCTTCTCAAATAGAAAAGCATATTATAGCGGTAAACCATAAATTAATACCTGATTACGACAAACTAACAAAGATTAAGTTATAACTATTTGTATTTTTCCCACTCTATACTATAATTATTCCTCGAAAGTAAACTAAAGGAGCGTTTATGCCTAAGTTTAAAATAGAAACCTGGGGTTGCCAGATGAATGAATACGATAGTCAGAAAATGGCTGGTATTCTAAAAGCATACGGGTATGAGGAAACACAAAGTGATGAAGATGCTGACATCTTTGTGTTAAATACATGTAGTGTAAGGGAAAAGGCTGCCCATAAAATCTTTACAAGAGTTGGGGTAATTAGAAAAAATTATGGCAAAGATAAAATTGTTGGAGTTACCGGTTGTGTGGCATCTCATGAAGCTGAAGATTTGTTTAAAAAAATTCCCAATTTAAACTTTGTTTTAGGTACAAGAAGTGTTCATTTAATAGCAAAAGCTGTTGATAATGCACTGAAGGGTAAAAGGTTCTGTGATGTTTCAGATCATCCTGAAAGCCTTGAAATTAGTCCAGAACTTGTTGATAGGGAAAAAAAGGTTAAAGCCTATGTTTCAATAATAGAAGGTTGTGATAATTTTTGTACATACTGTGTTGTCCCCTACACAAGGGGCAGGGAGAGGTCAAGGCCTTTGCAGGATATTGTAGAAGAAATTAAGGTTGCTATAAAAGAATACGGTATAAGGGAAGTTGAATTATTGGGGCAGAATGTTAATTCATACAGTTATCAGGGGAAAACATTCAAAGATGTATTAATTGAGGTTGATAAAATTAAAGAGTTAAAAAGGATAAGATTTTTAACCTCTCATCCCAAAGACTTTAATGAAGAGCTGGTAAAGGTGATTGCATCCTCTGAAAAGATTTGCAAGTATATTCACCTTCCAATGCAATCAGGCTCTAATAAGGTTTTGAAACTTATGGGGAGGAAGTATACAAGAGAGGAGTACCTGGAAAAAATTGATATGCTTCGTTCATATATCCCTGATGTGGTTATTTCTTCTGATTTTATAGTTGCATTTCCCGGGGAGGATGAAGAAGATTTCCTTCTAACAATGGATGCAATTTACAGGGTGCAGTATGACAATATCTTTTCTTTTAAGTACTCTCCAAGGCCTAAAACAGCTGCTTTAAGACTAAAATATCCTCTTATCCCAAAAGAGATTGCGGATAAAAGGCTTTTTGTACTTCAAAAGTATCAGGAAAAGGTACAGGAAATTAAGCACAAGAATATGGAAGGAAAAGTATATGAAGTGCTTGTTGAAAGTGTTTCAAAGCGAGATAAAACCAAACTCACAGGAAGAACAGAAGGGAATCATGTTGTAAACTTTGAGGCTGGAAGGGGAGAAGATTTAATAGGGAAATTTGTAAAGGTTAAAATTATATCTTCAACCTTTACGAGCCTTAAAGGAATGCTTGTATAACCTGAATCTTTCTTTGACTTTTTAAGAATTTTTCTTATATTTTATATGACAAAATATTAACTTTTCAGAGAGGATGCCATGTTTGTTGAAGCGGAATTAAAAGAATTGATAGACCATCCTTTAATTGATTCTCCCGTCCTTGTTTTAAAAGAAAAAACAGGGCAAAGGTATTTATCTATGAAGATAGGGCTTATAGAAGCAAACACAATTGCAAATGAGATTGAAGGAATAATTCCTCCAAGGCCAATGCCTCATGATTTAATTTGTGATTTAATTAAAAGATTAGAGGCTGAGTTAAAAGGTGTTTATATTAAAGAAAATCAGGATTCTATTTACTTTGCGGAGATCAAAATTGAAAAAAACAAGCAGTTTATAGCAATAGATTCAAGGCCTTCCGATGCAATTACAATAGCAATAAAGTATAAAAAACCTATTTATGTAAATGAAAAACTTTTGAAAATTGGCGAATAACTGGAAAACTTAATGAGAATAAAATTAAAATCCCATAGTGAGAGTGAATCACTTATTTTTTCTTTACCTTTTACTGAAATCAAAGATTATTTATATAATCTGGAAATAAATGGGAAAAGTGTATTTTTTATTGTTGATAAATCCCTTTTAGCGTTTAAGCAATATAGAAAATTTTTAGAAAACAAAAGGTTTTTTTTGTTTAATGCAACAGAAGATAACAAAAGCCTTGAAAGCTTTTTTAAAATACACAACTTTTTATTACAAAACAAGGCAGATAGAAAAAGTTTAGTTGTTGGGGTGGGGGGAGGAATTACCCTTGATATTACTGGTTTTGCAGCAACAACCTTTATGAGAGGAGTCAAGTTTGGGTTTATTCCCACAACCTTGCTTGCAATGGTTGATGCGTCAATAGGCGGGAAAAATGGAGTTAATTTTAAAGGCTTTAAAAATTACATAGGCACTTTTAACCATCCCTCTTTTGTTTTAATTTCCCCTGAATTTCTGAAAACTTTACCACAAAAAGAGTTTAATGTTGGTTTAGCTGAGATAATAAAATACGGCGCTATTTATAAGCCAGAATTACTTGATTTTTTAGTTTCAAATAATGAGGCTATTAAATCAAAAACTCTCGATGCTTTAAGTTACTTAATTGATGAATCTGTCAAATCAAAGGTTGAAATTGTTGAAAAGGACTTTAAAGAATCAGGTTTGCGAAAAATTTTAAACTTTGGGCATACTTTGGGACATGCACTTGAAAGGCTAAAGAAAGTTAGTCACGGTGAAGGGGTTGCTGCTGGAATGGTTTTTGCCTCATATCTTTCTTTCAAAAAAGGGTATTTAAGAGAGAAGGAATTTAAAAGAATTGTTGAGATTATAAAGTTATACGGATTACCTGATTATATTAAGGATGTAAATCTAAAAGATATTTTAGAAGGGATTGCAGGTGATAAAAAAAAGGATGGCGAAAAAATTGATTTCATCCTTTTAAAAGGTTTTGGTAAGCCAGTTATTGAAGCTATGGACTTATTGGAGATTGAAAATGGACTTCAAGATTTGCGTAAGTATTACAGAATCTAATATTGATAAAGTTAAAAAAATACTAAAACAATTTAATTTCTGCGAATTAAGGCTTGATTTAATTAAACCGGAAATTAGCCAGATTGAAGAATTGTTGGCAGTTAACAGAAATGTAATTGTTACCTGCAGGGAGAATCAGGAAATAGACAGAGTATCCTACTTAAAAGAAGCAATTAAATTTCAACCAGAGTACATTGACATAGAGTTTGAAACAGAGGAATCAGTGAAAAAGGAATTGATTAATCTATGTGAGAGATTTGGCGTTAAAAGAATCCACTCATACCACAACTTTAATGAAACACCTGATTATGTTTTTTTAAAAAACATTGCCGAGAAAGAATTTGAGAGATTTTCGCCATCTCTAATTAAAATTGCAACCTATGTTAAAAAAGAAAGTGATAATATTACGCTACTCTCTTTACTTTCCCTTGACATACCTTTAATTGTTCTTGGGATGGGGGATTATGGAAAAAAAACAAGGTTATTTGCCCCTCTTTTTGGGTCTAAAATAACCTTTGCATGTGTAAATAACAAGCCTTCAGCACCGGGGCAGATTGATTATTACAAAATGAAAGAATTTTACAATATTCTGGAGAATTACTCTCTATGAAGCGCTTTGCAGTAATAGGAAAGCCTGTTGCCCACAGCAAAAGCCCTCAAATGTTTAACAGATTTTTTAGAAACAAAGGTATTGACGCTGTTTACACAAGGATAGCATCTAAAAATCTTAAAGATGCACTTAAAACCTGTCGTTTATTAAATATTGATGGGATTAATGCAACAATGCCTTTCAAAAAAGAGTTGTTGGAAACAGTTGATTTTGCAAGTGATGAAGCAAAAGGTGTGGATGGCGTTAATACTGTTGTTTTTGGAAATCAGCTGAAAGGGCACAATACTGATATTTACGGTGCTTTAATGCCTTTAAAAAAACGATTAAAGAGTTTAAAAGATAAAAAAATACTCATTATAGGAGCTGGCGGTGCGGCAAGGGCTGCCCTTTATGCTTATAAAAAAGAGAATGCAATATGTTATTTATCAAATAGAACTTACGAAAAGGGCAGGGAGCAGGCGAAAAAGTTTGGGGCTTATGTTGTTCTCTTTGAAAAAATAAATTCAATCTTGAGAGAGATTGATATAATTTGCTATACCATTCCAGTAAAGATAGATTTAGACATATCTCAGATTAAACCCTCTGCTATTTTTTTTACTGCGATTTACAATCAGCACTTTTTTAAAGAAGAATGTAAGAAAAAGGGGATTATTTATATTCCCGGTGAAGAGTGGCTAATTGAACAGGGAAAAGTAGCATGTTCATTATTTGGGTTTGATTGTAAAAATGGCTTTCCTGATAGTATTCTTGATAAAGCTAAGCCTAAAAACAGAATTGCGCTGATAGGCTTTATGGGAAGTGGGAAGAGCACTGCCGGGAAATTACTTGCCAAAAAATTAGATTATCAATTTATTGATTTAGATAAGAGCATTGAAAAAGGAGAAGGGAAAGGTATCCCAGAAATTTTCAATAATTTTGGAGAAAGTTATTTTAGAAATCTTGAATACAGGTATTTATCTGAATTAAAAGATAAAAACAGAATAGTTTTAGCTACAGGTGGGGGAATAGTTGAAAGCCAGTATTGTTTTGATATGTTGAAAGATTATTTTTTTAATATTTTTCTCTGCGGTAATCCAGAAGATTTTTTTAGAAGAACAGAAAATTCAAGCAGGCCTTTGAGAAAAGGCAGTAATTTTTTTATCAATCTTTATAGAAAAAGAAAAGATAAATATCTCATGCTCTCAGATTTGATTCTCAATAGTTCGATATATACACCAGAAGAAATATCCGACATTATTTATTACGAATTTTGTAAAGTATTATAAACAAAAAATTGATAAATTTTCACAAACTTTTTTGTTTTTTTAATTTGAATATTAGAAAAATATGATATTATAATTTTCGGTGGTGCGAATGGTCTAATTTGTATAAACAAATCCCAAAAATAAATTTGAGTTTCGGAGGAAATAATGAAAAAGTTAGTAATTTTAGCTTGTGCGATTTTTCTGGTTTCATCTTTAAGTGTACTTGCCCTTGACAGAAAAAAGGGTGATATTAAACATGGAAAACAGATTTTTAAAGAACAGTGCAAAGCCTGCCACAATGGGAAAAAGGCCAAGAAATTAACCCCTGCTCATAAAACAAGGGCTCAGTGGAAAAGGTATCTTAAAGATAATGGTAAGAAATTGTTTAGAAAACACAACAAAGCAAATGTTAAATTAAATTTAAACGAAAAAGATATTAATGATCTCTGGTCTTTTTGCTACGTTGGAGCTTTAGATTCAGAAAAGCCACAAACCTGCGATTAATAGTAAAACTTTGATAAGGGGGGCTTAATTAGCCCCCTTTCCCATTTAATTATTTTAGGGAGGTTTTTTATGTTCAGGAAGGCTTTATTTGTTCTGATTATGTGCGTTTTTTCACTTTATGGCTTTAAATCTTTTGCACAGAACACATTAACCAAGGAACAGCTTAAAAAGAAAATTCAGGAGTTACAGGAGCAGCTTGAAGAATTGCAGGATGATATGGATGATTTGTCAGACAGGGTTGATAAAAACGAGCAGCATACTGTAATGGATAAAATTAATTTTTCTTATGAGTTGAGATCAAGGGCTGATTCTATCCATTATTCAGATATGAGAATAATGCCTGATTGGGCTAGCGCAATGCTCCAGCTCTGGGCATTTAACAGGCTTGCTGTTCCAGCAAATCAGATTGGTGGCACACTCTATGGAGAAGGTTCTGGCTATACCTTTAACCCAGCTTTTGCTCAGAGTTATGGACAGATTTTACAGGGAATGATGAGTGCAATGGTGCAAATGGGTTTTGTTTCAGCAAATGGGTTTGTTGATATGAATGGAAACGGTCAGTTTGACCAGTACGATATGCCATCTATTGCGGTAAATTCATTGGGAGTACCTTATTTTTCCGACAAGTTTGGAGCAAACGACCTTGCTCTTTACCAAATGATGTTTAACGGTATTGCACCTGCCATTGACAATAAAGACAATTCAGTTATGTACTCAACAAGGTTAAGAATTAACATGGCTTCACAGATTAATGAAAATTTAAAGTTTATGGGCAGACTTGCTATGTATAAAACCTGGGGTGATGGCGCTGATATGAAATTCTACAATGGTCAGATGACCTCAATGTTAATGGATGGTTTTGATGCTTCTGTTCCAACAGATGATAAGTTGAGGGTTGAAAGGGCATTCTTTACCTATTCAGGAGATAACTGGCATTTTTCTGTTGGAAGAAGGCCTTCAACTGATGGTTTGCCAATGGAGTACAAAAATTACTCTGTTGTTGGCGGTTCACCTATTGCCACAATTATCAACTGGCAGTTTGATGGATTATCTTTAGGGTTTAACCTTGAAGATAAATTAGGTATTCCTGGTTTTACATTTAAATTCTGTTATGGTGTTGGTTTTGAATCAGGATGGGGAAATTCCTATTCAGTATATCCAAACCCTGACATAAAGGATGTTCATCTTGCTGGATTTATCTCAAACCTTTATAGAACAGATAAAATCAGGGTTACTTTAAGTTATGCGCACGCTTTTGATGTTACTGATGGATTTACAGGCACAGTTGTAATGCCTTTTACCGTAAACGGTGTGGATATTAATAATGATGGAAAGTTTGATGAATACTATCTTGCTGCAAATTCAGGTGGCTATGTTTCAAGGCTTCAGCCTTCAAACAATATAGGAGATGTTGACCTTGTAACACTTCTTGTTGAAGGCAAATACAAAAATTTTCAATATTTCTTTTCTTATTCTATAAGCAGTGCAAATCCAGATGGTTCTTCAATGAATCCTATGATGGTGTTCTGGGGTAAAGACGCATTACTTAACGATAACGGTGGTCAGGAAAAACATAGTGGAAACGCTGTTTGGGCAGGTTTAATCTATGATTTTGAAAACGGTTCAAGAGTAGGTATTGAGTACAACCACGGTTCAAAATACTGGTTCAACTTTACAGGTGCTGAAGACAATATAGTTGGTAGCAAAGCTGCTGTAAGAGGTGATGTCTACGAGATTTATTACATCTATCCTTTCTTCGGTCAGAAATTTTTCTTAACAACTGGTTATCAGCACTACGATTATGAATATACAGGAAGCGGAACACCTTTAGGTGCACCTAAAAAGATTGAAGATGTAACAGCTTTTGACACTTTAATGCCTGTTTTTGACAAAATAGACAATATTTATTTGTCTCTTACTGTTAGATATTAAACTTTTTGTTGGGAGGGGAAATGAAAGAATGGTTTAAGTGGGTTAAGTTTTTCTCTTTACTTGTTGTGCTTATAGCACTTACCGTAAATCTTGCGGTTGCTCAGGATGACGATGATGATGAAGATATGAATCCCCCTCATTACTATTACATTCAAAAGTATGAGGGAACCAAAACCTGTTTGAAATGCCATATGAAAGAGGCGCAGGATGTTTTCCATTCATTGCATTATCAGTGGAAAACAGAAGCAAGAGCGGAAGATTTAATTGGTATAGAGCCAGGAACAAAAGTCGGGAAATTGGTTGACAATAATGATTTTTGTACAAACCCGTCTGCTCCCTGGATTGATAGGTACTTAAATAAAGATGGTAAATTAATTGTAGATGGTTGCTCAAAGTGCCATGTTGGATTTGGGAAAAAACCATCAGAAAAAATGACTGAAAAGGAACTTGAAAATATTGATTGTTTAATGTGCCACGCTCCAGGTTATTCAAGGAAAGTGGTTAAAGGTAAAGATGGTCAATTACACTGGATTCCTGATATGTCAGATGATTTGCTTACCTTAAGGGCAAAGAATGTTAGAAAACCGACTGCTGCAATGTGCTTAAAGTGCCATGCCGGTTCCGGTGGTGGAGCAAACTTTAAAAGAGGCGACATTGAAATGGCTCACTATGAAGCTGATGAAGATTTAGACGTTCACTTTGCAAACGATATGTCTTGTATTGACTGCCACACAACTAAAAACCACAGAATTGCAGGCAGGGGAGTTGACCTTGCAGCAAGGGATTTACCTGGGGTTAAAGTTGCATGCGAAAACTGCCACGATGAAGAACCACATGACAGTGATGTGTTGAACAGACACACTAAAACAGTTTACTGCACAACATGCCATATTCCTGATTATGCAAGGTATGATGCAACGGATGTTGAAAGAGATTGGTCAAGGAACGAACTTGAACCTAATGGAAAGCACGGTGAACATACTGTTTTGAAAAAGCATGTAAGGCCTGTATATATGTGGTGGAATGGAAAAACAGTTGCGCAAGACCCGCACAAACCGGCTATCGCTGTGAATGGTTATGTGAAGATTATGTATCCTGATGGTTCAATTAATGACCCAAATGCAAAGATCTATGCGATGAAAAGGCATGTTGCTAACATGCCTATTTTGAAAAAGGAAAGGTTGATACTTCCTATTAATGTAAACACAGTTTTCAAAACAGGTGATGTTAACAAAGCAATTATTGAAGGTGCTAAAGCTTATTTTGGTAAAGATATAACTGCAAATGATTATGAATGGATAAAGGTTGAAAGATACATGGGGCTTTTCCATGAAGTCGTGCCTGGTGATAAGGCTCTTAAATGCCAGGATTGCCATGGTAAGAACGGTAGGATGGATTGGAAAGCATTAGGCTACAAGGGAGATCCAAGAAAGTTTGGAGGAAGGTTCTCAAAAAAGAGAACTAAATAAAAAAAGCACCACCAATTTTTTAAAGGCGGGGAGTAATCCCCGCTTTTTTTAACATAAATTTAGAGATAAAGTTAATAATTAATAGTAAAGCTATTCCCCATTTTCAGAGAAAAATTTAAAAATAAGATTTTGTATCCAGATTTTATATTTTTAAGCTACTTTACACTATTTAAAAGTAATTTATACCCTAACTCCCTCTACTTTAAACCTTATTCATCTTTAACCCTCTTTTTTGTGATTTGTAGCACTTGACTTTTAAGATTTTAAGGTTTACTTTATTAGTAACAATAAAACATTCTAAAAATGGCGAGGGTGTTATGATATTGCGGGATAAAAAACGGAAATTTTTTAGAAAAGATAAAGAAGTTTTTAAAAATGAAGATGCTCAAACATACACCGAATACGCTATGCTTTTAGTTCTTATTATGGTGCCTATTTTCTGGATTTTGAAGGCATTTATATATGCGGTTAACTTTAATTTCAACATAATCAGTTTTTTTGTGCAATTGCCTTTTCCTTAATTGATAAATCTTTAGGAGGTGTTTATGTTCAGGCTTTTGGGTTTAACAGAATTGGTTAAGGGGTTTGATTTAAAATCCCTTGCAAAAAGGTTTCACGAAGATGAAACAGGTCAGGGTATGACAGAGTACATTATCATTATTGTACTTGTGGCTATTTTAGTGTTGTTTGTTGTAAAGGCTTTTGGTGGAAAAATTAAAGGGCTGTTCAAGAAATCAACCGAAACATTAGGCAGCGAAACAGAAGGCGCATTCCAGGGTTCATAATAACTTTTTTGGATAAGATTTTAGTATGATTTTTTTTAGGGATATCCTTTTATATGTTGTTATAGCAGTTTGTGCTATTACCGATGTAATGTACGGCAAAATTTTTAATAAAGTTACATATCCTGCCATATTGCTTGGATTGATTATTAACCTTTTTTTAGGAAAAGATAATTTTCAATCCTCAGTAATCGGGCTTCTTGTTGCTTTTATCCTTTTCCTTATTGTTTTTATGATCGGAGGATTGGGGGGAGGCGATGTAAAGTTAATGGCTGCTATAGGGGCAATAAAAGGATATCCCTTTGTTTTGTATGCAGCTTTCTATTCTGCCCTTGTTGGCGGATTAATGTCTATTGCAATAATGATATGGAAGGGTAAGTTTTTAAGGGGAATGAGAAATATTTTTAGAGTAATTTTCTCTTATATCTTTTCTTTTATTTTTCCAGGCGTTAAACCGCTTTCTTTAAGCCCAGAGGAAAGTGAGAAAATCCCATTTGGATTTGCTATCTGTTTAGGAACATTATGGGCTGTTTTAGAGTTTATGTTTAATGTGTCTATTTTTGATTATATAAAAATTTAGGAGTTTTTATGCTAAACGGCAAGAAGGGTTCATCTATTGGAGAGTACATGATAGTTTTGCTTCTTGTTGCCGTTGTTGCAATTATTGGAACTTATGCATACCAGAAATTTTTTGTAAAAAAATCATTTGATACTGCAATTGAATCGCTTGAGACAGGAGATGATGTATCAAGTGAATTAATGGAAGAAAACACTTCAAAGATTGATAAAGTTAAGTTAGCCGCTCCTGTATTTCTTGCAATTTTTACTTTTCTAATATTTCTAATGATAATTTTTTCTACAATTAGTGCCGCAAAAAAATCCAAAAGAAAACTAAAAGACTTGGGGGATGATGAAGACGGGCAGGCTTTAACTGAATTTATTTTAATTTTTCCTCTCCAGTTGTTTATTACTCTTTGCATAATGCAATTAAGCCTTATTTATACTGCAAGATTAGTGGTAAATTACGCAGCATTTAACGCTGCAAGGGCAGCTATAGTGGTTATACCGCAAAGTATGGAAGATGAGATTGCTGGACATATTAACCTTCCTTCAAATGAAGAAAATAACGAAAACGAAAGTTCTGGAAATAATTCGGATGATACCAAAAAGCAAAAATATAAATTAATTAAAAAAGCAGCAGCATTGTCATTAATGCCTATTTGCCATGGTTCAAAAGCATTTTTAAAGGATTTCAAAATTACGCTTTTTGGAGGAACAACAGTAAGTGGGATGGATATTGTTGAAACATTACAAATTGATGAGATAATAACGCTTTTAGGAAAATTTATAGGCTTTATAGGGGATGTTTTTGGAGTTAATGACCTTGACAAGTACACTGAGGCTGTAAGTTACAGGTTTATGTATGCCTCATTGTTTACTGATATAAATATACTTGATGAAAATCTGGATCAAATTTATGACGAAAAAGAATATTCAAGAAGTGATTTAGTTGTGGTTAAGGTTAAGTTTCCATATTATCTTGTAATTCCAATTGCAAATAAATTTATGGGGAAAAAATTCAATAAAGAGTTGTTTGATGATTTAGGATTAAGTAGTTCAACCCAGGAGTATCTTGGATACCTTGATAATCAATATTTTTCAGTTTTAAAGATAGATTGCAGCGGTTATGTTTATCCAATAACCGCTGAGTGTGCAATGCATGTTGAAATGAAAGCAAAGCATTGAGGTTAGTATGATTGCTAAATTAAGAGGATTACACAAAAACGAAAGCGGCCAATCAATTGTTTTTTCAGCAATTACTTTTCTGTTTTTAGCAATGTTTGTTTTTATGGTTTTAAATGTAGGAGATGTTACAAGTAAAAAGATGAGGCTTACCAACAATGCAGACGCTATTGCCGTCTCCGGTGCAACCTGGATGTGCAGGGGCTATAACCTTACGGCGATGTTAAATATAACTCAAACTCAGGTTCTTGCAATAATAATGCTTATGAAATCTTTTAAAAGAGCCAATAAAATTGCGAAAGCATTGTTACAGGCACAAAAAGCAGTTGCTGAAATTTTAAAGGACATACCGTATACTGCTGCAATTGGAGCTGTACTATACGCAATAACTGTTCCACAGCAATACCTTATTAAATACGTTGGGGAAAAGGTTTATGAGCAGGTTCTTGCTGATAATTTAGAAGATAATGGTAATGGTGTCTTATGGGATATTGAGGATTTTCTTGTAGATGCTGAAGAGATTGAAGTAAAGGTTATTCCAGTGATTGCTCAGGTGGAAGCTGTTAAAACAGGGCTTGCTAATGGTGCCACGATAGGTTTTTTGTATCCTTTAATACCTGATGTAGATTTAAAATTGCCATTTATTGATGACGATGACAGGAAATTTGAGTCATTGTGTAAGCCTGTTGCACATCATTTTAATGCTATTTCAAGGGCTGTTGACACTAAAATTGCGAAAATTGGGGAAATCGGGATGGAAGGGCAAAAAAATATAGAACATATGCCAACCACAAGTTTTTTAGCTTCAGATAAAGTATCGGATATTCTGGGTTCTATTATGGATATTTTAACTTTTGGTGACTTTGGCCCTGCACCTTTAGAATACTTTAAAGCTTATCTGTTTTATCCGTTATTAAGGGCTGTACCTCCATTTATAGGAGCTGTTTACGATGGGGTGGTAAGAGCAACATATGAATCAATGTGTGAGGGGAAACCTGGTAAATACAGCTATAAAAAAACTACCTCTAATTGCAATGAAATTAAAAACAATGCAGATAAATTGACAAAACTCACCTATATAAAAAATGGTGGGATAACAATTAGGTCGGGGGTTGATTCGTTAGATGAAATTCTTACAAAAGAATCCTGTAATTGTGGAGACCCTGCTCCCTGTAGGGTATTATCAACATATAAAGATATTAATGGCAATGATACTCAGGATTGTGGTTATTTTGCAGGTAAAGTATCTGGCAAGGATGCATGGCTGGAAAACGAAGCAACTTCTGCTACTTTAGAGGGAGATGATGCTAAATTTTTCTTTAAAAATATTATGGGGAAAAAATGTGACAAAAAGAAAAAAGTAAGGTTTGGGTTAATCCTGAAACCTATGGTTTCACTGTAGAAAATGAACCTATGTTAGGGAGCAATGTTAGGGCATACAAAATTATAGAAATTAAAATTGTTTCTGCTGAATATGAAACGACTGAGGAGATTTCTCCTGAAGAATCATGGGGTAATAGAGGAGGAAGTGGGGGTAGTGGAGGAGATAGCGATAAACCAAAGCCTTATCTATTGAAACGAGACAAAGAAAATGGGAAAGAGTACTGGGAAAATCACAAAGATTACGTTGGTATAGCCTATGTTTTACCTCAAAAGAACATTGTAAATATTAAAGCTGGTTTGAAAAATCCAAATCCAGTTGGAATGGTTTACTTTTCTCAGGCAGAAATTTATGTTCCAGATGGGGTAGAACCTCATTTATTTAATCAGTGCTGGCAGGTAAGGCTTGTAAGATTTACCAAATTAAGTGAATTAGCTAAAAAACTTGATTCTTCTGGTGTTAATCAGGCTCTTTCATTAGGTGGAGGGAAATCAGGCAGCACAAATAAGTTTATGAAACTCTTTAATGCGATAAAGGAGATGTTTAGTGGTGACATATTCATTCACTGATGAAAAAGGTCAGTCTATGACTGAATTTGTAATGGTAATACCAGTGTATCTAATTATGATATTCGGGGTAATCTTTTTTGTTAAAGCCTTTTTTATAAAACAACAAACCATTTCAGCAGCTCGATATGTAACAATTGCAAAAGGAGAATTTAAAGAAAAAGATGAAGATATTAAGGAAAACCTTGGAAAGATTTTTTTCAATAGAGTTGATAAAGATAAAGTTACATTTGAGAAGGTAAATAGCTCAGAGGCTCTTGATACTGTTTTTAGTGGACATGGGGGAGACACTAACGAGGTTTTAGGATTTTTCTTGAAGGTATTGGACAAGATAAGTAGTACAAAAGGGTATAAAGTTTCATATGAAATAGAGGTGAAAGGCAAATTTACTCAAAAAATTATTGGAAATAAGAAGAAAGTTACAATAAGCACAACCTATTATATAGACAAAAATACGTGGAGTCACAAAGATGTTGGGAGTTTTCTTAATTTTCTATGGGATTTAATAAAAGAACTTGGTGGCGCAATAGGAGATTTATTTTAAATGGTTAAACTATTAAGGTTAATTCTTATTATTACAATCGGAATTGGGCTTTTATGGGTAGGCAATAGATTTCATGTAACTGTACAGGATAGTAAAGCCGATGTTTTTGATTTTTTTTACGGAGGAACAAAATCTATCCCAGATTTTATGGAAGGAGCAAATTATTCTCCAAAAGGCAAGACAATTGCTAATGGAGTGCCTTTTACTTACTCAGTTGAGGTAGTGAATGCCTCAATAGATGATGTTATAGATTACTATAAAAATCTTTATAATCCACACTTTTTAAGAATGTTTACTGATGAACAACTTGAAAGGGCAGGTGTTCAGCAGGGGGATGACGCTTTCAAAGCAATCAGGTTTTATGAAACAATTTTTGCTAAACTTGCCCCTCCTGTACTTGAATTTAAGGGAGAAACAATGGGAATGCTTGGAATACTTGATATGGGAGACAACACAAAGCTTTTTATAGATAAAAAAGCAGGCGAAAAAATAGTTCCTAAAGTAGTAATGGCTTTTAAAGAAAATCCAGAGTCTGAAAAAACAGTAGTTGTAAAGTACTGGACTGATAAAGTTTTCAGTTTTAAAAACTTTGTCCCAGAGGGAAATGAAGATTTACCTGGGTTTGACCTTGATGATGTTGACAGGCATCCTTATTCGCAAAGACTTCTTTCTATTGCCCAAAAAGATAATTATGCAAGCAGCAAGCTTGTTGCATACAGGGTTGATGACAATATTGACTCAGTAATAATTTATTACCTGTCTGATTTAAGGGGAAATGAATGGGAAATTCCTGAAACTGTTGTTAAAGCCCTTGATAAAGCAAAAGAAAAAAGGTTTATATACGCAAGGAAGGGAAATAAAAGTCTATATATTACTTTTTGCGTTGATAGGTTAAATTACACAAGCGTTGTAATGGTTGAAAAATACGAATAAAACACTTTAGGAGGGTTTATGGATAAGAAAAAGGCTATGATTTTTGCAATTATTGTGGCTGTTATCGGCGTAATTCTTGTTCAACTGTATATAATGGGCGAGAAAAAGAAGTATACCGATGAAACTAAACTTGTTAAAGTTATAGTTGCCAAAAAGAATATTGCTGCAGGCACTCCAATTGAAAGGTCTATGCTTACCGTTAAAAAGTATTTCAGGGAATTTGTTCCTAAAGACGCTGTTTCTGTTAGAGATGTTACAAGAATATTAGGCGTTCCTCCTAAAGTTGATATAAAAAAAGGCGAGCCGATTTTAGCATCTCATTTCCGTGAAGGTGGTGTTGCTGGATTATCAACAAAGTTTCTATCAGGAGCAATATTGCCTGGTGAAAGGGCAATTACTGTTAGAGTTGATGAGGAAAGCGGTGTGGCAGGATTGATTCGGCCTGGTGATTATGTTGATATTTTAGGTACTTTCACCAAGATTGGGGGGGGAGTTGCCAGCCAGACAGTAACAATTCTGCAGAGTGTTCCGGTTCTTGCAATTGGAAGTCAGGTTGGTACCACTTTAAATAAGAAAAATGTAAGAACAGGCAGGAGTTACAGAACAATTACATTGTCAGTAACACCTGAAGAAGCAGAATTAATTGAATTTGCAAGGAGAAAAACAAAACTTGTTTTTGTTTTGCGTAATCCAGAAGACACTAAAACAAAAGAGGATATTAAAAAAGTTAGTTTTTCAAGTATTTTTAGTGGCGACACTTTAAAGCAATTGCAGAAAAAAAGAAATCAGATGAACAAAAAGAGAATTGAAATTTTAAAATAAGGGGGGAATAAATGAAAAGAAAAATTTTTCTAATATTTGCACTGTTTCTTTTGTGCTTTAGTTTAATGGCGCAGGAATTCACTCTTGTAATGGGTAAACAGAAGGTAATTCCTGCAGAGGGAGTGAAATCAGTTTCATCAGGAAATCCGAGGATTGTGAGAATTGTTATTCCCAAAGACCAGTCAAAGATTATTTTAAAGGCTGTTGGGGCAGGCACAACAACAGTTACATTAATTAAACAGGATGGAAGTACAGAGGAATTAACAGTAAATGTAATTGCACATGACCCTCAAAAGATTAAAAGAGAAGTTGAGCAGCTTCTTGCAGGAGTGGAAGGAATTGAAATTAAAACGGTTGGAGACAAGGTAATAATTGACGGTGAAATACTAACAGAAAAGGATAATAAGAGAATTGACAAAGTAATGAAGCTGTATGGAGACCAGGTTGTCAAATTTGCAGAGTTTAACAGGGCATATTTACCTAAAGAAGACAATATAATGGTTGAATTTAATTTTTGTGAAGTAAATACAAACAAAATGGGGAATTACGGGATTAACTGGAATCAGGCGATTAAGCCACTATCTGTTGAATATGCTAAAAACTTTGGAACAGGGGATGTGGTAAAAAGCACCATTGGTATTGTTTCAAACTTTGGCCAGGCATTAAATATTATGGTAGGGAATGGAGATGCAAAGGTTTATGACACACACAGGGTTATTACTGTATCAGGGCAGCCGGCTGAATACTTTGTAGGTGGTGAATTTGGAACGAGAAATATTACCCAGGATACAAGTTCTGTTGTGTGGAAAAAGTACGGCACCCAATTTAAAGTAACTCCCGAGATTGATTCATTAAATAATATGAGGATTAAAATTGATTCTGAAATTTCCGAATTAAGCGGCACAATGGTTGACGGTATCCCCGCTTTAAATACAAGAAAAATAAATACTGTTGTCAGGATAAAAGAGGGACAAACCATTGCATTAGGTGGTTTTATTAAAAGGATCAAGAGTCAGGATATTCAAAAAGTACCTGGTCTTGGAAGCATTCCCGTCTTAGGTGCTCTTTTCAGGTCAAAACAATACCAGAACGGGGTGACAGATGGCGTTATCTTTATTACCGCAAAAAGAATATCTGCTGAAGATCAGGATATGAAGCAGATGATAGATAAGCCTATTAAAGAGTTTCACAAAGAAAAGAAAAAGTGGTGGCAGAGGGATAAGAAATGAAACTAACCGTTGTTTTTAAAGACGGTTCAAAAAAAGAGTTTGAAAATTTACCTGAAAAATTCATTATTGGAAGAGAACCACCTGCCCATGTGGTTCTACCTTCCCCTGTTGTTTCAAGGAAGCATTGTACTGTTGAAATTGAAAATGGTAAAGTTTTTGTGACTGACACAAGTTCAAATGGGATTTTTATAGGTCAGAATAGGCTGGAAAGAGGCAAAAAAATTGAGCTTCCTTTAAATAATCCTGTAATTATTGGTGAATTTGGATTGATTTTTACCACTGATGAAGAAAAAGGCGGGACTCAACAAAAACTTTCTGAGCCTGAAATTAAGAAACAACGGGTTGAGGTAAAGTCTCACCATAAAAAAGAACCAAAAGCAGGGAAAAAGTTAACTCCTGAGCAGTTAGATGCTTTATCTGGTATTAGGGATAAAATCCATAAAAGATTGCTGGAGTTGTTAGATTTAAGGTGGGTTGATTTTACCTCTAAGCCTGACGAAGAATTAAAAAACCTTGTAAACAAAAAACTTGATTTAATTTTAGATCAGATGAGAGGGGACATCCCGGCATGGGTTGACCTTACAACTTTGAAAAAAGAAATGTTAGACGAGGTTGTGGGGTTAGGGCCTTTAGAAGATTTTTTGAGAGATGACGATGTTAGCGAGATAATGGTAATTCACAAAGATTTAATTTATGTTGAAAAAAAGGGTAAAATAGTTGAAACTGACAAAAGGTTTTCTTCAGATGCTGCTTTAATGGCAATTATTGAAAGGATTGTTGCCCCAATTGGAAAGAGAATTGACGAATCCCAACCCCTTGTTGATGCAAGGTTAAAGGATGGTTCAAGGGTTAATGCAATCATACCTCCGCTTGCTTTAAAAGGACCCTGTCTTACAATTAGAAAGTTTGGGAAGAAAAACCTAACTATTGAAGACCTGGTTAGATTTGGGACATTGAATAAACCTATGGCAACTTTCCTTGAACTTTGTGTAAAGGGAAGAAAAAATATCATTATCTCCGGTGGAACAGGTTCAGGTAAAACAACCTTATTGAATGTTTTATCTTCTTTTATTCCACCAAATGAGAGGATTGTAACAATTGAGGATGCTGCTGAGTTGAGGCTTCCTCAGAAACATGTTGTTTCTCTTGAATCAAAACCGCCCAATGTTGAGGGAAAAGGAGAAATCACCATAAGAGACTTAGTTAAAAATGCTTTGAGAATGAGGCCTGACAGAATAATTGTTGGAGAATGCAGAGGAGGGGAAGCACTTGATATGCTTCAGGCAATGAATACAGGGCATGCAGGCTCAATGACAACAGGCCACGCAAACTCTCCTGACGATATATTGAGAAGACTTGAGACAATGGTTTTAATGTCAGGAATGGAATTGCCAATAAGGGCAATAAGAGACCAGATTGCTTCCGCAATTGATATTATTGTCCAGCAACAGAGGCTGTCTGACGGTTCAAGAAAAATTACGAGCATTACAGAGGTTTTAGGGGTTGATGATGATTACAACATTGTTACTGAAGAGGTATTTAGATTTGAACAGGCAGGTATAGACAGCGAAGGCAAGGTGATAGGAAAGCATACAGCAACCGGCTATTTACCTTCCTTCCTTGCAGATTTCAAGGCAAGGGGCATACCAGTCCCGGAAGATTTATTCAGGGTGTGAGCCATGATGGATACAATAATTTTCTGGTTGTCTAATTTATTGATATTTGCTGGCTTTGCAATGTTTGGCTATTCAATTTATGAAGCAGTGTTGTTAGGATATAAAAAATACAAAGAAGGTTATATAAAGAAAGTAGGGAATGAGTTAAACAAAAATTTTATGGCCTATTCTCCTGAAAGGTTTTATAAAAACACTATTCTTGCAGCAGTTGGAATGGCAATTGTTGGTTATCTATTGTTTGATAGTGTTCTATTTTTGATTCTTTTTGGCGCAATAGGGTATTTCTTGCCCAAAATGTTTTTGTATATGACTGCAAGGAAGAGGGCGGAGAAGTTAGAAGTGCAACTGGTTGACGCTTTGTATGTACTGTCAAATTCAGTATCCGCAGGGCTTACCCTTCCACAGGCATGTGAGGTTGTGAGTAAGCAGCTTGTTCCTCCTGTTTCCCAGGAGTTTGGTTTGCTTGTAAATGAAATAAGGCTTGGTGTCCCATTTGATAAGGCTCTTGAAAATATGGCAGAAAGACTTCGTTCAAATAATTTTGATTTGCTTGTTACCGCTATTTTAATATCAAGGCAAACAGGTGGAAACATTGCCGAGATTTTTAAAAAATTAGCTGAATCCATTAAAGAGATAATGAGATTGGAAGCTAAAGTAAAAGCATTAACCGCGCAGGGAAGAATGCAGGCGGTTGTTTTAGGGGGGATGCCTTTTGCTCTCGCTTTTGTTTTAGCGTCCATTTCTCCTGATTTGATGCAACCTCTGTTTAATACTCCTCAAGGGACTGTGATTTTGTTTGTGGCAGCACTTTTCTGGTTGTTAGGTATTTACTTCCTGAGAAAAGTTATAAACATAGATATTTAAGGCAGGTGGTTATGAATCCGCAAATTTACTTTATTCTGGCAACAGTTTTTCTGTTTATTGCAATATTTTTGTTATTCTACTATTTTTTGCCTACTGAGGCAGAAGTTGAGGAGTTTAGAAAACAATTACCTACCGGACATCTTGAAAATAAAAAAATGAGAACATTTGAGGAAAGTCCAGTAATGAAAGCCCTTTATCCAGTAATTATTGCGTTTGCTGCCAGGGCTAAAAAGATGAATATCCCTCAAAAGTATATTGATTTACTTGAAAGAAGGATTGCGGCAGCCGGTTATCCCTATGGCTTTACTTCTTATGAATACATAGGCTATGCAACGACAATAGGGTTTATTGTGACTGTTTTAGCTGCATTTTTTACCTATTCAATGTTTGGTAGCATAAATTTTATTTTTTTAATTATTGCCTTTGTTTTTGGCAATGTTTTCCCTTACTTTTTCCTTGCCAATCAAGCTGACGAGAGAAAAATAAAAATTTATAAAGATATTCCATATAAGTTAGATTTACTTTCAATGGCTGTAGAGGCTGGGCTTGATTTTCTCTCTGCGGTTAAAAGAATGGTGGAAAAGGATTCAACAAAAAGTCCTTTGGTTGAGGAGTTTTTCCAGTTTTTACAGGAAGTTAGAATGGGAAAAACTAAACAGGAAGCATTGCTGGATTTGGCAAAAAGGGCTGATGTTGAAGCATTAAACAGCATTGTTACAGCTATAATACAGGCGGAAAAAATGGGGACTCCTGTTGCTCAAGTTTTAAGAATTCAGGCAGAAAGTTTGAGAATTTCAAGAAGCCAGAAGGCTGAAAAAGCGGCTGGAGAGGCATCTGTAAAGATTATGTTTCCACTTGTCTTTATTCTTATTTCGACAGTTTTAATTCTTTTCGGTGGTATTATAGTTAAATGGGTGAGAGGAGAGTTATTCTAATTGCCTGTTTCTTTTAATAGTTTGAATCTTAATTTAATTAAAAAAGTAAAACTGATTTATTCAGACAGTACTTACTCTATAAAAACTCTTATTGTCTGTAATACCTTTTTTTCAAGGCTAAAGGGAATGCTTTTCTCAAAAGAGAACCATAAAAATGCCTATCTTATTATTCCATGCAATTCAATTCACACATTTTTTATGGGTTATTCTATTGATGTTGTTTTTTTGAATAAATCAGGGGATATTGTTTCTCAATTCAATGTTGATCCGTTCAAAACAAAATCTGAAAAGGAGGCTTTTGCAGTTTTGGAAGGGACAAGATTATTAAAATCTAACAATAATATTGTCCAGGTTGTATTTTTGTGTTAAATTATACTTTAAGAAAGCATTCAAAGGAAATTATATGGAAATTAAATTAAGTGTTTATTATGGCGATATTAAAAAAGCTTCTTTGAATTTTTCAAAGAAGGAAATAACTGTTGGCAGGGCTTTGGACTGTGATGTTATAATAAATGACCCATCTGTTTCCTCAAAACACTTTATTATTTTGAACGAAAAGAATAACCTGAAAGTTAAAGATTTAGGGAGTATAAACGGAACCTTTGTGAATGGAGAACAGGTTATTGACGAAAAAGAAGTTTTTCCTGGTGATAAAATCACCTTTTGCGGATATACAATTGAGGTTAGTTTTGAAGGAGAAGGAAGAGTTGTAGATGGCAAAGAAGAGAAAGTAGGCAATAAGACAGTTGTTATTGAGAGAGAAGACTTTCTATCAGACTTGAAAAAAGCGGCAAAAAAGGAAGATAAAAAAAAGTGGATACTGGTAGGCTCTCTAATAGGTGTGTTTTTTATTCTATTGATTACACTTTTATTGCTCCCTTCATCAGAGAAAAAAACAAAAACCTCTCCAATTACAGTTGATGTGATTGACACCTATTTCCTTCAACTGGAAAAACACATTGATAAAACAATTGCAGACAAAAAATCTATTGAAAATGCAAAAAGGTTTTATGAATTAGGTCAGGAAAAATTAAAATTAAAAAATCTGAATAAAGAAGCATTATACAGCGCCCTTGTTTATTTCTTAAAAGCAAAAAAGAGTGTAGAGGGAATAAATCCTAAACCGCCTATATGGGATAAGATTATTCCTGCTATAAATTCTACAAAAACTGAATTAAAATTGACATTAAAGAAGTTGTTTAAAGATGCATGGTTGCTGGAATCTGATGGAAACAAAGAGGGTGCAAGAGATGTTTATCTTGCAATAATGCAGACAATTCCAGATGAGAGTTCACGAATTTATATTACTGCTTTAAGGAGGTATAACTTACTGAAATGAAGGTAATATTTAAACCTCTTTCAAAAGAGGTAGAGAATGCTTTTACTATTAATTGTAGAAAAAATCCCAGGTTAACCATAGGCAGGAAAGACACAAACGATATAGTTTTGCCCTTTAGAAATGTATCGTCGTTCCATGCAATAGTGGAATGTGTTGACGAAGTAATTTATGTGGAAGACTTAAACAGTACAAACGGGACATTTGTAAATGATAATAGGATTACCGGTCGAGTATCGGTAGCTGATAAAGACAGAGTAAGATTTGCAACATATGAGTTTTTAATTGAAGTTGAGAAGGAAGAAGAAAAACAGTCTGTTGAGACAGATGAAGCTTCAAACGGTACAGTTTTAATGGATGCTTCAAAAGTTCAGGAAATTCAGGAAATTATTGAGGAAGAAAGCAAAGATGATAATAATGTTGCAAATAAAGAGAAAGGGACAGAGACTGTTCTCTACGGAGTCAAGGGGCTTGTGCAATATGGTAGGCTTGTGCTTCTTGATGAAAACAGAAATTTTTTAGAAGAGTTTGAATTAAAAGAGAGTGAAATTTCAATTGGCAGAGATAGTATAAACAATATTTCAATTGACCATCCATCTATCTCAAGGGTACACTGTTTTATTAATAGAAAAGATGATTATTATGAAGTTGTTGACAACGATAGCACTAATGGAGTATTTATCAACGATAAAAAAGTAAAAAAGGCAATTTTAAAAAACGGAGATATTTTAAAATTAGGGGATAAAGAATTTGTTTTTATTGCCCCAGGAGAATTATTTTCTCCGTCTTTTCTAAAAGACAAAAAAGAAAAAAAATCTTTTAATTTTGATAGAAAGAAAGTGTATATAACAATTTTTGCAGTGTTTTTTGTGTTGATTGTTATCCTTGCTTTGCTTCCGTCTGGAGAAAAGAGGGTAAAAAGAAATACTAAAATATCAGTTAAAGAATTGAAGCTTGATGTAATAAACTCTTTCAAGAACGAGGATTGGGACAATGTTGTTTATTTGATTGAAAATTTTAATTTAAAAGGTTTTGAAAATGAGTATAGTAAGGCTAAATTTGAGATAGAAAATAGGAAAAAATATTTAAAACTTGTTGATTTGATAAGCGATAATAATTTTCAAGAAGCAGAAAAACTTTTGAGCACAATTGATGAAAAATCAGTTTATTATCAAAAAGGGCAATCATTGTTAACTGAAAAGAAGGGCGAATTTATTTCAAATAAACTTGAAGAGATTGATTCTCTTATTGACAGTGATAAAATTGTTGAAGCATATAACAAAATTATAAAATTGAAAACAAAGTTCCCGGAAAATGAAAAGATTTCTCTTCTTGCACAGGAGTTAGAGAAAAAATATAAGACTTACCAGAAAAGAAAAAAAGCAAGACAAAAGTACTTTGCTTTGAGAAGAAAGGTAAATTCTCAAGCAAACTCTTTGGTTGAAAAAGCTAAGGAGCTTTATCTTAACGGTAATATTGTTGATTCAATCGCAAAGTTAATTGATGCAAGGCAGTTATACATTGCTAAAAACCTGACAGTACCTTCAAAAATCGATAGACTTAAAGAAAATTTGTCAAAGGTAAGAACCCTTTACTTAAAAGGAAAAAAACAGGTAATGCAGGGGAATACAGAAGCAGCTGCTAATAACTTTGAAAAATTGTTTGAAATCTCCAAAAAATATTTATGGGGTGAAGATGGAAAAATTGAAAATGAATGCAAAAAACTGCTAAAAGATTACTATGTAAGTAAGGCAAATTCATTTTATAAAGTTAATAATTATACAAAGGCTCTGGATTATGCCAATAGAGTGCTTGATATTTCTCCGTCAGATAGGTCTATGCAGGCATTGAAAAGAGATATTTTAAGAAAGGCAAAAAGTCTTTACAATAAAGGTTATATAGAACAAACTCAATACAATAACTGCAAAGCAGCTTTATATTATTTCAGGCAGGTTGTAGAAATACTGCCTTCTTCAGACCCGATTTATAAAAAAGCAATGAAGAGGATTAAAGAATGCGAAAAATAGTGGTTGCTTTTTGTCTTGTATTTACAATGAACATTTTTGCAGGCTTTAGTTTAAGTGACCTTGGAAGCGCTAAAAAGTATTTTAAAAAAGCGGAACAATTGTTTAATGCAGGTAATTATCAGCAGGCAATTCCTAATTATTTAAAGTATTTATCAAAAAAGAAAAACCAGAAAGACGAAAAAGCTCTTTATCATATAAGTATTTGTTATATGGAAACAGGTAACCCTCAATCAGGTTTTTCTTTTATAAAACAACTTTATCAATTAAAAGGCACTGAGTTAAAATATGCAGTACTTTATGCAGAGTATCTTGTTCAATTAAATAAATTACAGGATGCTATTAATGTGTATAAGGGGGTAATTGCTATTTATCCTGACGATTATTTAAGTTATGTAAGGTTAGGAGAGTTGCTTGTTAATAACGGGCAATTAAAAGAAGCAAGAAAAATGTGGAATAAGGCAATAACATTAAAAGACAGGCCGACTGAAGCTTATGCTTTGCTTTCAGAAAGTTATCTAAATGTTGAGAAAAACAAATTGCTTGCATATTACTATGCCAGAAAACTTTATGAAATAGCCCCTGATGAAAAAAAACCGGGAATTAAATCAATGTTAAACAGTATAGCAGGAGACTTTAAAGATGATTTTGAAAATTATTATTTATTAAGAACCTGTAAAGAAAAGGCTAAGTTAGAAGTTCAAAAAGGTGATTATTTATCAGCATTTTCGACTTTATCCAGGTGTGAAGATCTGGAAAATATTGACGAAGAATATCTTTTAATGTTTGCAGATATAGCAAAGAAGCTCAAAAAGTGGGACAAAGCGCTGGAGCTTTATAAAAAATGCCTTGCATTAGGTTTTGAAAGTGGACAAACTTATCTTGAACTTGCAAAGTGCTATTTAAAAACAGGGAATTTGGCACTTGCGAAGGTTAACTTAAAAATGGCAATGAACTATAAGGATACAAAGGAAGAGGCTTTAAAACTTTTAAATTCAATATAGGAGGTTTTTATGACAAAGGCTGATTTAATTAACATTCTTATTCAGGAAATGGGAATGAGTAAAAAAAATGCTGAGGCTGTTGTCAACACCTTTTTAGGTTCTATGATTGAGTCTTTAAAAAAGGGAGAAGGGATTGAATTAAGGGGGTTTGGTAGTTTAAGAATTAGAGAAAGAAAGCCAAGAATAGGCAGAAACCCGCAGACAGGGGAGAAGGTGAATGTCCCGGCTAAAAAAATAGTTTATTTTAAGCCAGGAAAGGAGTTAAAAGAGGCTACTAAATAAGATTTGTGATTTATATCAAGTCATAATTTCTTTTATAAATGTAAACTTTAATGAGAATAATTCGGAGGTGGATAAATGGTGAGGAAATTTTTAAGTGTATTTTTAATCTTTCTGCTTTTTGGAGGGATGCTGCAGGCACGAGATACGAGACCTCGTATTGCCATAGTTGATTTTGATGTTGATGATGCCGGTTTGTGGTATGGTTTTAAACCTCACAAAAGGGAAATTTCGGCGGCATTGGTGTCACTTTTTACTACTGCACTGGTTGAAAGAGGAGCAGTCAGGGTTTTTGAGAGGAAAAGACTTGAAGCAATAATGAAAGAGCAAAATCTCAGTATGTCAGGGAATGTTGACCCTGCTACAGCTGTAAAAATAGGAAAATTGGTGGGTGTTCAGTATATTCTTACTGGAAAGGTTACAAGGTTTGCGTATAAAGGCAAGAGTTTTGACGCCTTTTTCAAGGTGGGATTTAAATTTAAGAATAAAAAGCTTGAGGGAAGGCTTGATATTAGACTTATTAGAACTGATACAGGTGAAGTTGTATATGTTGATAAGGGTATGGGTTCAAAGAAGTTTATGAATTTAAGGATTGCAACTATAGGCGGTGGCACTGATTACGACGAAACCATGGTAAATGACATATTTGAACCTATTGTTGAACAGATGGCAGATAAGTTGAGCAAAAAAGTTCAGGAATTAAAGATTGAATCCCCAGAGATGAGTGTGAAAACAGGTAAGGTTATTGCTGTAAAAGGAGGAGAAGTCTTTATTAATTTAGGTGCCAGAAATGGTGTACAAAATGGTGATGTTTTTACAGTTAAAAAGAAAGGCGAAGTTTTAATAGACCCTGATACTGGAGAAGAATTAGGGGCGGAAATGACAACAGTTGCAAGCATAAAGGTGATTGAAGTAAAAGAAAAGTATTCAAAATGCAAAATAATTTCTGGTACTGCCAAAAAAGGAGATATTGTTTCAAGGGAATAAAATACAAAACAATAGAATGTTTAATTTGCAGGGGGACTAATTGTCTCCCTCTTTTTTTATTAAATGAAAAGTGAGTTGTTTCCCTGTAAAAAAATACGATTGAATGTTAAAAAATAAATAAGTAATAAGTGCACTTTTCCCGATTTCAAAATTGGGAATTGAATAGTTTTTGAAAAATACTTTAATTAAAAATAAAAGCATTAGAAAAAAACAAAGTATTCAAGCAATTCTATAGATACAATTTTTCCTATCTCTCTGATATTTCTTTCATTATCTTCCATTTGTTTGGTTATTTTTGCTTTCTTTTCCTGTTCAGGGTCTGGAAAAGAAATTGGTTTATATTCATCTTCTTCGTCAAATGATGTTTGTATAGGTTCTTCCTCAGACGAATCAAATAAAAATTCGTTTTCATTTGTTTTAATTTTGTGGTTATCTTCAATTTCAAAGAGAAAGTCGGATGAATGCATCTCGTTTTCTAAAATTTTTTCAAAAATTTGCGAATATTTTAGATTGCACCCACAATTATCACAAACTTTTTTGTTATCTGGATTAATGTAACCGCAAGATCTACATTTAATACTCATTTTACTTTATGTAAAAATAGAACCATTGAGTTAATAGTCTTTGATTTATCTGTCCTTTAAGATACCTATCTAAAACTTTAAGGTGTTTAGGAATTTCTGAATCGTTTCTATTTAATACCAGTGCATATTTAAAATATGTTTTAGCTTTTAGTACATTATTATTTAATGCATAGTTAATAGCAGTTTTTTTATAACAGTCAAACAGTTTTTCTTTAATAGTTAAATCTTCAGGATTTTCTGAAAGAAGGTTTTTATAGTGTGGGATAGCCTTTTCGTACTGTCGGGTTTTATAGTATCTTTCAGCTAATCTTAATTCTTTTCTTTTGTTAATTGCCTCCTGTTTCATTAACCTTCTGGCTTTAGAAAGGAATGCTATTTGTTGTTCATTCAGTTTTCCAAATCGTTCAGCATGAAGGTAAGTATAGTATGCAAACAAATACTCTCCCAGATCAAAATAATTTCTTGCTTCTTTAATGTATTTGTTAAAACGTGCTTTTTTTTGTTTTTCCAGTTCTTGAAGTTGAAATGTCTGTATGTCAAATGCAGTGTTATCTGTTTGAATATTTGATTGAATTACTTTTATTCCATAGAAAATTACCACAGCGAGTATTACTATTAAAAGTATAAAAAAGAAGGTTGTTTTGAAGTAAACACTTAGATTTGATTTTTTGTTTTTATGTTTAATGTTTTTTCTTGCTTTAAGCTTAATGTTTTCTCTTTTAAGTATAGGTTTTGACTTTGTTGTTTCAAGTTTTGTTTCAGGTTGTTCGTCAAGTTCAAGTTCAAAAGATTGAGATAATGCTTGCTCCTGTTTTTTTTGCATTATCAACTGCTCAATTCTATTTGCTTCTTCTACACTTAACCTGTTTCTATTTTTTTTAAGATAGTTTAGTGCATTTTCAAAGTCCTTGTCGTTTATCATATTTTTTAGTTTATTTTTGACAATAGTAACGCCTACTTCTTTTTCAATTTTTGAAATAAATTTTTTAGCATTTTTGTACTGATTTTCGTTAATTTGATTGTTGCTATAAAGAGAGTTTAGTATTTTATTTGCTCTTTCTACATCTCCACTCCTTGCAATAGCAATAGCCCTTTTTAATTCTCCGCTTAAATTTTCTTCATCAAATATAATCTCAACTTCTTCCTCTTTTTCTTTTAATTCATCATTTTGTTCAGGTTCTAATGAAGGTGTGTCTGTTTGAAATTCCTGTAAGGAATTGTCAGAATAATTGGAATCTGAATCTATATCCTGGGCAACAGTATTGTCTCCTAATTCTCTCCTTGCATTTGCTATATACTCTTTTACAAAATCGTTTTCAGGTTGCAGTTGCAAAGCTTTTTCCCACACTACTAAAGCATTTTCAATATCTCCTACTTCGTAAAGAGAAACACCTTTTTGTATTAACGCGTTTACGTCCTGTTCTCCCATTTCGTCTTCAGAAAAAGATGAGAGTTTAAAGTTATCAGCATTAAAATCAAAGCTTTCAGACTCATTTTTTTCATCTTCTGTGTAGTTGTCTTCAAGGCTTATCCCCTGGTAGGTAGATGAGTTTTCAGAAAAATCCTCTAAATCTTCTTCCTCTTTTAACTGTTCAAGCAGTTTTTTTCTATCTTCTCTTGCTTTCTGAAATATTTTCTTTATTGCGGGTATGTTGACACCCTCAAAAAACATATACTCTATTTCTTCAAGTTTGTTCAATTCTCCACTATTGTACAAATCCTCAAGAAGTTGTTTTGCTTTTATAGTTATAACTTTATAAAGTTTTTGCACTTTTTCTGTTTTGACTTTCTGTGCAACGGGATAAATTTCTTTAAATGCATGATATATTTTATTTTCTTTATATAATTGGTAAGCTTTTTTTGTCTTTTCAATTATTTCTTTTTTTTCCATACAAAAATTCTAACAGACAGATTTTTATAATTCAATATATATCTATTTGAACTTTTGCTATAATATTTGCGGACAAAAAAACAAGGAGGCTACTTGTGTTAAGAGAATTTTTAAAAGCCAAAATTCACAGAGCCACAATTACAAGAGCCAACCTTGATTATAGCGGTTCTCTCACTATTGACGAAGAAATTATGGAAGTTGCTGGAATAAGAGAATTTGAAAAAATCCAGGTTTACAATGTTAATAACGGTGAGAGGCTTGAAACATACGCAATCAAGGGAAAAAGAGGAAGTAAGGCTTTTGAATTAAATGGTGCAGCGGCAAGAAAGGGAATGGTGGGAGATAAGATAATTATTACAACTTTCTGTATGTTAGATGAAAAAGAAATGGAAAAACATAAACCTGTTCTTGTAATAATGGATGATAATAATGAAATAAAAGAGGTACTATAATGCATATTGTTTGTCCTTTTTGTGATACTGTTAACAATGTTGAAATAAAAGGGGGGGCAAAAGATATTAAATGTGGAAAGTGTAAAAATAGCCTTAAAGACACTCATCCAGTTGAATTAAATGCTCAGAATTTTAAAAAGCATATTGAGAAAAACGACATACCTGTTGTGGTGGATTTTTGGGCTCCCTGGTGTGCCCCATGTTTAATGATGGCTCCTCAATTTGAAGAGGCAGCAAAGCATTTTCCGTTAAAAGTTAGATTTGCTAAACTAAATTCGGATAACTATCCTGAAATTGCAGGAATGTACGGAATAATGGGAATTCCAACAATGATTGTTTTTAAAAATGGGCAGGAGTTGGGAAGAATCTCTGGTGCCATGAGTGCACCTCAGATAATTCAATGGATTAATTCGGTAATAGGATAATGGTAAAGGAAAAGGCTATTTTAGCAGCAGGTTGTTTCTGGGGTGTTGAGGCATACTTTAAAAGGGTAAAAGGGGTTTTAGATACAGAAGTAGGTTATTGTGGAGGGCATAAAGAGAACCCAACATACGAAGAAGTGTGCACAGGAGAAACAGGTCACGCGGAAAGTGTGTTAATAGAGTTTGATAATAAAGTAATTTCTTATGAAGAAATTTTGGAGCATTTCTGGAAAATTCATGATCCAACTTCTTTAAACAGACAGGGGGCGGATATTGGTACTCAGTACAGAAGTGCAATTTTTTATTTAAATGAAGAGCAAAAAGAAAAGGCTATAAAAAGCAAGGAAGAGCAAGAAAAGTCTGGAAAGTACAAATTTTCAATAGTTACAAAGATTGAGCCTGCGGGGAAATTCTGGCCTGCTGAAGAGTATCATCAGGATTATCTTGATAAAAACCCTAACGGATATTGCCATATAGACCTTTCAATTTTAGAAAAAGAAGATTGAGGAATTATTTTAAAGAATCCCTTCCTCAATTCAAAATCCAAAATTCATAATTTAAAATTTGTTTAAGAATTATAAGATGTTGAATGATGAATGCTAAATGTTGAATTGAGATAAAAATCTTTTAATTTGAAAAAAATTCCTCAATTCAAAATTCAGAATTTATAATCCAGCATTAAAGATGAAAATGGTAGGGCATAGGGGAATCGAACCCCTGCTACCGGCGTGAGAGGCCGGCGTCCTAACCCCTAGACCAATGCCCCACAAAAAGAAATGGCTGGGAGACAGGGACTCGAACCCCGACAACCAGATCCAGAGTCTGGCGTCCTGCCAATTAGACGATCTCCCAGCAGGCGGATTATATTTTATTCATTTTGAGATAAAAAATCAAGTGCTTTTTTGACCCTATTTATACAATTCTCTTTGCCTATTAGTACAGCTGTTTCAAATATACCAGGGCTTACTGTAAAACCTGTAATTGCGAGCCTTAGAGGATGAATAAACTTTGCAGCAGATAACTCTTCTTTTTCTGCCTCACTTCTTAAAACTTCCTCAAGTTTCTCCTCTGTAAAAGGCTCTGTATTTTCAAGTATTTCAATAAGTTTCTCAAGTAATTTCTTTGAATTTTCTTTTTTAAAGTACTTTTTTATCCCTTTCTCATCGTAACTTTGCGGGTCTTTGAAAAAGTAAAGCCCAAATTCGTAAAATTCATTTATTGTTTTAACTCTTGTTTTTAAAAGTTCCAGTATTTTCAAATAATTGGGATTGGAGGTGAAATCTATTCCATGTTTTTTGTAAACTTCTTTTACAAGCGGGAGTAATTCTTCGTTTTTCTTTTCAGATATGTATTTACCGTTAATCCATAGTGCTTTTTTATAATCAAACACAGCAGGGCTTTTGTTGATTCTTTCAAGTGAAAATTCTTTAATAATTTCATCAAGAGACATTTTTTCCCTGTCGTCACCTGGAGACCAGCCTAAAAGTGCAATAAAGTTTACGAGGGCTTCAGGGAGAAAGCCGTTTTCTCTATACTCTTCAACACTTGTTGCACCGTGCCTTTTACTTAACCTTTTCTTATCCTGTCCTAAAATTAGGGGAATATGAGCAAATTCTGGCGTTTCAAACCCTAAAGCCTGATATATGAGGATTTGCTTTGGAGTATTTGAAAGGTGGTCATCTCCTCTAATAACGTGGGTGATTCCCATCTCATAGTCATCTATTACAACTGTAAACTGGTAAATAGGGACACCGTTTGATCGAACAATTATAAAGTCTTCAAAGTCTTTTGAATGGAATTTCATATCTCCCTTAACATAGTCGTAGAATCTTATTTCGGTATCCGGGAGTTTAAGCCTTATTGTATACGGTTTACCTTCTCTTAAATTTTTCTCAATTTCTTCCTTGCTTAAATTCAGGCATTTTCTGTTGTATTTCCATTTAGGGTTGTTTTTCTTTTTTTCTTCAATTTCTTCTTTTGTGCAAAAACACCTGTAAGCTTTACCTTCGTTTAGTAATCTTTCTGCATACTTTTTGTAAACTTCAAACCTTTCAGATTGATAAACAATTTTTTCGTCGTGCTTTATTCCAAGCCATTCAAGGCTTCTTATAATTTGTTCAGTGTATTCTTTTTTTGACCTTTCAGTGTCTGTATCCTCAATTCTTAAAAGGAATTTTCCATTGTGTTTCTTTGCAAAAACATAGTTAAATAGTGCGGTTCTTG
The DNA here is from genome assembly GCF_016592575.1 of Thermotomaculum hydrothermale. NCBI lineage: Bacteria > Pseudomonadati > Acidobacteriota > Holophagae > Thermotomaculales > Thermotomaculaceae > Thermotomaculum > Thermotomaculum hydrothermale. The sequence goes on from NZ_AP017470.1 coordinate 800,903, forward strand.
CTCCCCCTATGTGAAGGTACCCTGTGGGGGAAGGGGCAAACCTTACCCTTACTTCTTTATTCTTTTCCATTTTTTCTCCTTTATTATATTTGAGATATGTTTAATATTTTAACTTCTAAATTATCTGTTTCTAAAATAGCAAATGTTGGTTCACCAGTCAGGTATCCGCACGCTTCTCCAGGGTTGATTATAAGTTTTTCGTTGTTTTCACGCAAATCCTTTTCATGGGTATGACCATAAATAATTATGTCTGTATCTGTTTTGTCAAAATCAAGTGTTTCAGGGTTATGGGTGAGTGCAATTTTTTTACCGTTAATTTCAAAGAAGTGTGGTGGATAGTAAATTGTTTTATATAGTTTTTTCAAATACCTCATTTCTCCATCGTTATTTCCAAAAACTCCTATGAAATTAAATTGTGAATAATCACCGAAAACTCTTATTGTAAATGGAGAAATTATGTCTCCTGCGTGAATTATTGTAAAAATCCCCTGTTTTTTGCAATAATCAATTCCTTTCTTAAATAGGGTTAAGTTGTCGTGTGTGTCAGAAAAAATTGCAACTTTCATACTTAACAATTATTATTTTAAAAGGGTTTTTTGTCAAGAAACAAAGAAATGCAATGTCGGGAGGATAAATGAGAATTACCGGAGGAACAAAAAAGGGGATGCAATTAAAAACTCCGAAAGGCAAAGATATAAGGCCGACTTCAAGTTTAATAAGAGAGGCGGTTTTTAATATTGTTGGTAGTGATATTAAAGGTGTTTGTTTTTTTGATTTGTGCTGTGGAACAGGCATAATGGGAATTGAGGCTATATCCAGAGGCGCAAAAAAGGCAGTTTTTGTGGATAATGCAAGGGAATCTATTGACATAGTAAGGCAGAACTTAAAAAAGACAGGGTTTGATTTTAATACTTTAGTTGTAGAAGAGAATGTATTAGTTTTTCTGAAAAATTTTACAAAGTATTTAAAGGATATTGATAGAGCGATAATCTATATTGATCCTCCATACAAAAATGAAAAATTGTACTCTGCAATAATGAAATATTTGAATAAATATCTTCCGGAAAAAAATTTGCTGATAATTATCGAACACAGAATTAATATTGATGTGGGGCTTGAAAATTGTGAGTTATGGAAAGTAAAAAAGTATGGAAACAAAAGAGTTTCTATGTTTACAAAGAACAATTTTTTCTGATAACATAAATAATTATGAGTAGCACGAATAACAAAGAATTTAATGCTTTTGTAAAAAAATTAATTTTAAATGATATATTGGTGCAATTAAGCGGAAGTTTTGGTGTTTTTTTACTTTATATTCTATTACAATTTTACACTCCTATATTTATAATTAAATCAATTGCTTATGAATTAATTTTTATTTCTGTTGTTTACCTGATTCAGAATTATTTTATTCTTAAAAAAATATCAAAAAATAAAGTTTTTTTAAACGAGTTAGATAAGGGAAAAATAAGGGATATTGTAGAAAAAATAAAATTTTTTTATCGTTTACCAAATAAATTTTATTTAAACAGTTTGCTTCTCTGGATAATAGGAGGAGTTAGTTTTGCTGTTGTCTTGAGGTTATTTTTCATGGAAAATGATTTTTTTAGGATAATTGTTGTTTTGTTTTCGGTTGTTGGTCTTTCTCCGATTTCTGCATTTGTAAGTAAAATAATATCAAAGAGAATAGTTGGAACCTATTTTTCCGGGATACTAAAAGAGTTTGATGATGAGATTCAGTTGAATTTTTTACCGGAAAAAATTATTGATTTTAAATGGTTTTTAGTTAATTTAACTTATGTCCTTTTTTATGTCATTCTCTTTTTTAGTATTGTTAGTTTAAGTGTTACTACAGATATTTTGAAAAATAATATAATGGATTTTATAAATGGCTCAATAGACCAAATTGAAGAATCCATAGAAGGGTATTACTTTTCAAATAGCTCTCCTGAAGACCTTGATATTTATTTAAAAACGGTAAAATTTCCTAAAGGGGCAAGAATTTCTTTTATTGATAGAAAAGGGAAAATTTTTGGATATTCCTTTCCTCAAAAAATGTCAAGTCAGGATGTTTTTATTAAATCAAAGGTGAAAGATTTAGGAACACTTTTTGTTTATGTTCCTATAAAATCTTTTCAAATTTTTAAATTAATATTGAGCAAAGGCTTAATTTTCTTTTTGATTTTTTTATTATTTTTAGGGTATGTAGTTTATGTTCAAATGGGTAAAGATATTAAAAATGAATTTAGCATCATAGAAAGTAATGTGGAAAAGCTTGTATCCAAAGATCTGCAAAAATTTAAAGTTCTGTACTCAGATGATCAGTTAGTGAAACTTAATTTAAAGATTATTGAAGCTAAAAAAAGTCTGTCTCTGTTATTCACCAGAATTTCATTCTTAATTTCCCATATTACTTCCGATGTAAATAATCTTCTTTCAAGTTATGATTCTTTTTCTTTACATTCAACAAATCAATCGAGAAATTTGTCTGCAACAAAATCTCAACTACTATTTTTAAATGAGTTTGTTACAAATATAACAAGTGTTACTTCTCAGTTGTCGCAAATTGCGGAAGATTTCTCTCATGTTATTGTCAAATTTGTGGCAGCTATCAATGAAGCAAGGAATGAAACTCATAATTTACTTAAAATTACTGATAGTATTACTACTTCGATTACAGAAGTGAATGTTACTCACAGCGAATTAGAAGAACAAACCAGAAGGATTTTAATGATTAGTGATAGGCTTAACAAGTCTATCGAAAAAGTTTTTGATTTTGCAAGAAACCTGTCAATTGAAAATAATGAGGCAATAAAAAAGCTTTTAACCCTTGAAAAGCAAAATATAAAAAATAAGGATTATTTAGACAACACTGCTGATTCATTAAATAAATTTAAAAAATATTTTGAAGAAATTTTACAAAAGATTGATTTGCAATCTGAGGAAATAAATAAAATAAACCAGATATTTAAAATTATTGAGGATTTGATTGACCAGACTAATGTTTTGGCTTTAAACGCATCTTTAATTGCAGTTAAAAGTGGTAGCGAGGATTCAGGTTTTGGGGTTATTGCTGAGTCGATAAAAGATTTGTCAGAAAGATTGCATATTTCTATGTCTGAAATGGGTGGGATTATTTCAAAAGGAGTTGGTAATTTTAAGGTTATAAAAGAGATAGGAATGAATTCAAAGAAATCTTTAGCATCAGTTGAAAATTTTTTAGATAAGGCATCTAAGGTTGTGGAAGAAAACAAGAATCAGATTAAATCTATTTCAAAGAGTAATGATATTATTTTTGTTATTATTGAAGATGCAAAGATGATGTTAGGGGAACTGGTTGAGGATTTAAGGAATATTGAGAATTTTCTTGATTCTATAAATTATGATTTCTCTGAACAAAAAAAAGTTATGGATAAGATATTTGATAACGCTATTGATTTAAAAGATGTCGTTGAGGTTATCAAGGTTTCATATGAACAGATGTCTGACAGTACTTCAACATTTAGTTTTACATACGATAAAATGAGAAACCTTTCGGTAGATTTAAATGAATCCATTGTCAGATTTAAAAATAGACTTAAGGAGATATTAACTTTATTAAATAATATTGATGCAGGCTCAGAAGGGATGAAAGAAGCTATTATTAATATTGAATTTATTTTATACAGTATTAATAAGGCAATGATTGCATTAAATTCAATATTTTCAACAATAAAATTACCTTCCTCTGATGTAGAAAATGAATAGAAAAGAATTTATTCAATTGCTTTTTGATAAAATTCTTATTCTTGACGGTGCTTATGGTACTCAACTATCCGCTTCTATAAAAGGAATAAACTTTCCAGAAGAAGCTAATATAGTGTCTCCTGAAACAGTGTTAAGCCTTCATAAAAATTATATTGATGCAGGGGCAGATATAATCAAAACAAATACTTTTGGGCTATTTCACCTCTTTAATACCGGGAAAATAGACAAAAATTACGCTTTGAAACTCTTAAAATCTGGTGTTGAAATAGGGGTTAAAGCGGCAAAAGAGAAAAGTGTATTTTGTTTTGCCAGCTTTGGTCCTATGAGTGATTCAATATTTAGTTATTCTGCTGAAACTCTGGACTTTTTTATAGATTTTTATTCAACTGCCACTGAACTGGCACTTTTGCAGGGAGTTCAAGGCATACTTTTTGAGACATTTTCAGACTTTCTTGAATTAAAATTGGCGGTTTATTCTGTAAGAAAAATTTCAAATTCTATTCCAGTAATTGCTCAATTTACTCTGAATTCAAACGGGGCAACAATTCAGGGTGTTGATGCGAAAAACTGTGGGGCATTTTTAGATACAATTGACTGTGATGTGGCAGGGTTAAATTGCTCTACCGGGCCTTTAGATATGGCTTTAAACTTTGAATCTTTTTCAGAATATATTTCAAAGCCAATGTCTGCTTCTCCAAATGCAGGGCTTCCAGAATTGAGAAATGGGGAAGTTTATTATCCTGATATTAAAAAAGAATTTAAAAAAGCATTATCTGTATTTTTAAAAAATGGAGCAAGGATTGTTGGAAGTTGTTGTGGTTCAAATCCAGATTATACGAGGGCAATTAAAGAAGAAGTTAATAAATTTAAGGGTACTTATGTCAAGAAAAATAAAAAAGATTTTTTGGTTTCTCCTGATTTTCTTGTAGATTTTGAAAACAAATCATTTTTTCCAATAGGCGAAAGGCTAAATTTACTTGGCAATAAAACATTTAAAGAAAATTACCTGAAAAATTTTGAAAATGCTATTGAAATAGAGGTTAACAGGCAGATAACTGCAGGGGCTAAATGTCTTGATTTTAATGTAGATTTGATTGCCAGAGATGACTATTTAACTGCTAAAAGGGATATAATTGCTCTTCAAAATTTTGCAAAACCTATAATTTCAATTGATACCTTATACCTGGAAGTTATGAATGAGGTTGCTTTGTATTCTGCTTGTACCCCCCTTTACAATTCTGCTGACTTAACGGAAAAGAGGTTTAATTTTATTGCCGAGTTGTATAAAAAATTTGGGGGCAAAATAATAGTACTTCTAATGAGTGGCAAAAAAGTACCTAAAACCTTTGAAGAAAGGCTTAAAGGCCTTGAATTGGTGGATATGTTTGTAGAAGAGTACGAAATTGATAAAAGAGATATTTTTGTCGATCCCCTTGCTTTAACTTTGGGTACAGGGGTTGAAAACTACCATTATGTTGAGGAGATAATTGAAAAATCAAAATATAAAACAATTGTTGGTTTATCTAACTTTTCCCACGGTTTACCTGATAGAAGCAGGCTTAATTCATTTCTTCTAACAAATTTAATTAGAAGGGGCTTAACTGCCTCTATATTAGATATTTCTGACCCAAATATTGCTTCAGTTATTTTTAATAACGAGGCTATTTTTGAAGGGAAAGGTTTTTCTCTGGGAGAAAAGAATGGCTTGGTTTTTAAAGGGGAATTTTCCAAATGGGGCGAGTATCTGATTAAAGGGGATATTGAAAATTTAACCAGAGAGATTATTTCAAGGCTTGAAAAAAGGGATAAAGCCACATTTTTACTTGAAAAAGGGTTAATTGAAAATATGGAAAAAATCGGGAGCTATTTTGAGAAGGGAGCAATTTACCTTCCTCAATTACTCTCTTCAGCAGAAACAATGAAAAACGCTTTTGAGACATTAAAGCCTTATCTTGAAGAAGAGTTAGCCGGGGAAAATAAAAATAAAAACATGGATAATGCAAGAATACTTCTTTTTACTGTTCAAAACGATGTGCATGATATAGGGAAAAATATTGTTTTAACAGTTTTAAAGAGTTTTGGTTTTTCTGTCTTTGATGGTGGTATTGATAAATCTCCTGATGAGATTATTGAGGAAATTAATTCAACAAATGCAAGAGTTGTTGGTTTATCCGCTTTAATGACAACAAGTTTACCTTATATGAGAGAAACAGTAAAAAAAATAAAGGAAAGTCTGCCAGAGGTTAAGGTAATTGTAGGTGGGGCTGTTGTAACGAAAAGGTTTGCAGAGGAAATTGGAGCCGACGGTTATGGAAAAAATGCCTTTGATGCAGTTAACCTTGTAAGGAATCTGTTATGAAAAAAACTATATTTTTTCTGTTTATAATATTTATTTCATTTTCTGCATTTAGTGATGTTTACAAGTACAAAGACGAAAAAGGGAGGGTTTACTTTGTTGATTCAATCTATCAGGTGCCTTTGAATTATAGAAAAAATATGGAGATTTTACCCTCTGGAAAGGATGTAAATAGAGAAGAAAAATTTTTTGCTGATATTTTTCTTAACAAAGATACGGTAGTTAAAGCAGGTAATTTTTACTACAATTTTATTTTTTCTAAAATAAAACCTTTATTGGTTTTCTGGCTCATTGTTTTTGTGATTTTTCTGATTTTAATGTTTAAAATAAAAGATTTTTTATGGATTTTAAATTTGCTTTTGCTATTTTTAATTTTAACTGAAGGAATATATTTATTTGGAGTATATCCTGCAGTAAAAAGGGGAACTATAGTTTATTCATATTTAACAACAAGATTTTTTAATAAAAGTATGAGCGTTTCCGAGAGAGTGAAGAAGTATGCTCTGGAAAATGCAGTTGCAAAAAATCCCTTACCTTTAAATCCTTATTCTTATTATTTGAAAACAAAGAGATTAAAAGAATTCTACAATAAAATATCTTTAGAGGTTTCTATTGGAAATAAAGAATAATTTTCAGGGATTGTATGTCCACATCCCGTATTGTATTCAAAGGTGTAAGTATTGCTCTTTTTATTCAAGAACTGGAAAGATAGAAGAGGATAAATACCTTAACTCATTGACAAATCACTTTAATTTTTTGATAGAAAAATTTGATTTTGTTCCACGCTTTGAAACTCTTTACTTTGGAGGAGGTACTCCCTCTTTAATGAGTTTGAACTTTTTTGAGAGCTTTCTCGTAAACTTAAATAGATTTATGGATATTTCAAATTTTAAAGAAATTACAATTGAGGCAAACCCTGAAACATTAACCCAGGATTATTTAAAAGGGTTAAAAGGGCTTGGAGTTAACAGAATAAGTATTGGAGTGCAAAGCACAGATGATAATATTTTAAAAAAGCTAAATAGGGTGCATAACAGTAAGAAAGCAGTGGATTCTGTTGAACTTGCTCTGAGGTATTTTAACAATGTATCTGTTGATTTTATTATTGGGATAAAAGGCCAGGAAGAAAAAAGTGTTAAAGAAATATTTAATTTTCCGTTATTAGATGAACTCAAACATATATCTGTTTATATGCTCGAAGGGGATAAAAATATTCATTTGAAAGCAGATGATGATTTTTCAGCATTGCTATATAAAAACACAATTGATTTTCTTGGAAGTAAAGGCTTTTATCAATATGAAATATCAAATTTTGCAAAAAATGGTTTTCAATCCCTTCACAATTCCCTTTACTGGACTGGAAATAATTACCTTGGGATAGGTGTTTCAGCCCACTCATACAAATATACGAAAGAAAATAAAAAAGGAAAGAGGTTTTCAGAGTTGCCAGATTACAATAATTTTGTAAAAAGCAATTTTAAAGCAGAAGTTATTAATCTGGAATTTGAAGATTTAGTAAAAGAATTTTTTATGCTTGGATTAAGGATGAAAAAAGGGGTGGATAGGAATGAATTTAAAGACAAATGGGGAGTTGATCCGTTTGATTACTTCAAACCTGTTATAGAAAAATTCATTGAGTTTTTTATATTTGATGGGAATAGAATCAGTTTGACAATTGATGGTTTTCTTCTTTCCAATGAGATATTTGAGGAGATTATTTTTTAATATGATAAAATTTTTGAAATAAATTCAAATGGAGTAAAGTTAAATGGAGAATTGGTCAACAGTAATGGTTCCAACATTTTACGATGAAACAAAAGAACTTGATAGAGAAAAGCTTAAAAAAATTGCTGATATTTCAGGTTACGATGTTGTCACCCTAAAAAATGTTTTTACTGGTAGGGGGCTTGGTTTTATATCAAAAACACCTGATATTGAAAAGATAAACAGAATAACAGCCGGATTGAAAAGTGCAGGCATTCCATTTCTTCCAGCAAATTATGTTGATGTTGTAAATGAAATAAAGGAAATAAACGCAAAAAGGATAAACCTTGCTAACGATGGGATAAAAGTTGTTTCAAATGAAGGGGATTCATACATTATCAAAGATACTATAATTGTAGTGTCTGACATTAAATCACAGGAAGTGTTAACCTTAAAAAAAGCAATTATAAGTGCTGAAAAAATTGCAATAGTCACAAAGGAAGCTGCTTTTGTAATTGATTTTTCAAATACAGTTATTTTGGATTTAGATGGGAAAAAGGGGGTCTCCAGGAAAGCAAATTTAATTAATACTCTGGAAAAATTTAAAGAAAAAAATGAGGTTGTACTTGATTCAACCTTTTTTTATCAAAGCGGTTTTTTTAAAGGGGATTTGGTTTTAATGTCAAGGTTTATTGCGTATGCTTTAAAATATGGGTTATATTCACAGAAACTTCCAGATTCTCTTTTTAAAAAAGTGTCATTTAAACAAAAGCCAGTTTACAATCATAAAATAATAAATAATTCATTTAAGATTATGTCGCATTTATTAAAGAAAAACTTTAAAGACAATATTGTTTATCTTCCTGCGTTTACCTTAACGGTTATGTTCATTCTTATCTATTTCTCATTCAGAACAGGGGACGGGTTATATCTCTTTTTTGCTACTTTGTTAGGATTTATTGTCTTTACTTATAAAATGTTTAGAGTGTGGAAAATAAAACAGATTATAGAGGATACTCCAACATCAAAACTAAGGTCAATTGCTGCTGGTTTTGTTGAGGTTTCTGGAAAGATTACTTCCCCAAAACCTGTTATTTCCCCTATTTCAGGTTCTCCCTGTGTCTTTTTTAGATATACTAAAGAAAAGTTTGTAAGAAGTGGTAGAAATTCTCGCTGGGTAACTGTTGAAATTGGTGAAGGGTGTGCAGAAAATTGTGTATTAAGAGATGAAACTGGTGAGATAGGGGTAAATGTAAAAAATGCTTCATTCTTTTTGACAAATCTCTATACAACAAACACAACCTTCAATGAAATGCAATATGGTTTATTTGGTGCTGACAATGTAAGGTATAAAGAAGAGTATATCCTTGATGGACAGAAGGTTTATGTTCTTGGTACAGCAAAACCAATTTCTAAAAGTATAAGTTATGGAAAGTTTTTGTCTGAGATAAAGAAAGATAAAGAAAAGATGAAAAAATTTGATTTAGATGGAAATGGGGTTATTGATTTTGAAGAGTGGGAAATTGCCCAAAAAAAGTTAAGGGATGAATTTCTTGAATATAAGCAATTAAAAGGACAGGCGGCTGATTTGTTGATAGACTATGATAGAAATAATGGTATTTTTGTTATTTCTAATGAAAAAGAAAGAAGTATTTTAAAAAGGTTAAAGATAGCCCTGCCTTTATATTTTATTGGAAGTTTGGTATGTTTAGTATTAACATTATGGTTAACAGTAAATATTTTTTAGGAGGATTAAATGGGAGGATTGATATTCTTAGGTGTTTTTATTTTTCTCGTATTTATTATAGTTGCTTATTTTGTTGGAGTATATAATAGGCTTGTATCTTTAAAAAACCAGGTGCCTCAGGCATTTGCAAACATTGATGTTTTATTGAAACAGAGGCATGATGAGATACCTAAACTTGTTGAAACGGTAAAAGGGTATGCTAAGCATGAGAGAGAAACCTTAGAAAATGTTATTAAAGCAAGAAATATGTATACAAATGCAAACACAATTGACGAAAAATTGGAAGCAAACAATATGATTACCGCTGCATTAAGGCAACTCTTTGCACTATCTGAAAGGTATCCAGAATTGAAGGCAAACGAAAACTTTTTAAATCTTCAAAGAAGGATAACTGACATTGAGAATGCACTTGCAGATAGAAGGGAAATGTACAATTTTTCAGCCACTGCGTTTAACACTGCAATAGAGCAAATCCCTGAGGTTTTCATTGCAAGGATGTTAAATTATAAGCCTTTTCCTCTTTTCGAGGCAAATGAAGAGGATAGACAGGATGTTAAGATTTCTTTTAATTAAAGGAGTTTAAATGAAGTTATCGTTGATTATTCCTGTATACAACGAAAAAGAAAATATTGATGCGTTTTTAAGTGAAGTAATAGAATTTTGCAAAAGTTTTAGTTTTCCTTATGAAATTATTGTTGTTAATGATGGTTCAAGTGATGGAACAGAGAGGATTCTAAATGATTTTAAAGATGAAAAAGTGAGAATAATTCACCATAAGCACAATATCGGAAATGGCGGTGCAGTAAAAACAGGGATAAGAAATGCAAAAGGTGAGTATGTGATAATGATTGACGGTGATGGCCAGCATTATCCGAAAGACATTGCAAGAATTTTAGAAAAGCTTGAAGAGGGATATCATTTGGTTGTTGGAGCAAGGGATTCTAAATCTCAGGCGAGTTTTTTCAGGGCTTTTGGAAACTTTGTTTACAATAAACTTGCAAGCTATGTAGCGGATTTTGAAATAAAGGATTTAACAAGTGGATTGAGGGGAGCAAGGAGAGAGGTAATATCTAAGTTCCTATATATGTTCCCGAACGGGTTCTCATATCCATCTACAAGTACTCTTGCAATTTTAAAAGCAGGCTATTCCCTTTGTTATGTATCTATTAAAACGAGAAAAAGAAAGGGGAAAAGCAAGATAAGAATTTTAAAGGATGGGCTAAAGTTTTTCAATATAATAGCGAAAATTACAACCTTATTTAGTCCCATGAAGATTTTTTTCCCGGTTTCTCTTTTACTTTTTGTAAGTGCTGTTTTGCATTTTCTTTACAGATATTTTGTGTCAGGTAAATACACCCTTTTTACAGGAATACTTTTACTTGCTTCAATTTTTACATTACTTATGGGATTGATTTCAGAGCAGATTTCTACCCTGTACTATAAAGATATTGACACGGAGAATGATTAAAAAATATATTGGATTTTTGTTTTTTAATGTTAAAATTTAATAGAAATTTACAAGTTAAATACGGGGAGTTATTAAATTATGGGAAAGTTTAAACTGAATTTAGTTGTTTTTCTGACAGTGACAATTCTTTTTTCACTTCCCACTTTCTCTCAAAACTTTGATTATGAGTTGCAAAACTCTTTAACTCGTGTTTATTTAAATCCAGATATTAATCAAGAGGAAGACTTTAATATTTTTAGAAAAACATTCTTTGCGGAGGGTAATTCTTCTTTCAATTACCTTTACGGAATATTAGACAAAAATAATGAAATTAAACAAAGGTATTCTCCCTTTTTTTATAAAGTAGACACCAGGCAGTTTGAAATTTATAAAACAACTGTTGATAAAATGGTTAAGGATAGAAAATTTGTATCCGCATGGGTTTTTTCTATTGATACTCTTATAAATTACCTTTCCAATGTCAGTAATTTTCTCCCGTTTGTTTTAAATTGTATGTCAAAAACATACCTTGTAATTTTTTATTTTATTTTAATTTTAGGTGTTATATCTTTTTTAAGGTTTTTCAGGCTGTTGCTTTACGATGTTAGAAAACTTTTAGAAAAAAAAGGGTGGGATAATTCCCTTGCGCTTTACATAGCTTTTTTTGTAGTTGTGTTTTTACCTGTGTTTTTTACCATTCATTTAAAGTTTTTGCCTGTTTACTGGTTGCTCTTATTCTTTATCTATTCAACTAAAAAAGAGAAAGTGATTACCTATTTTGCTATTGCTTTGTTAATGATTGTAAGTTTTATAGGGGTATATCTAACTTCTTTTACAAAAAATGTTTATAAAAACAAGACTTTTTATTATGAAAGTTTAGTTGAACCTTTTTCAGGAATTTCTAAAGACAAAAAAACCAGAAGCAATTTTGAAAATTTTGTAAAGGCAGTTTCTTTGTTAAGGCAGGGTAATTCTGTTGATAGTATAAAAGTCTTTAAAGAAATAGATTCAGATTCAAATCTTTATAAATATGCGTTAAACAATATAGGGGTCGCTTATATTTTTCTATCAAGACCAAAATTAGCGCTTAATTTTTTTGATGAAGCGGTAAAAAATGGTTTAAATTTTGAGCCAAATATCAACAAGTTTTATTTAAACTCCAAGTTGTATAACATTGTTGAATCTGAAGAGGCTTTAAAGTCTGCTTATTCTTCCAACCCTTTAAAAACTTCTTTGTGGTTGAGGTTGAATATTAAAGAGCCATTCCCTCAAATTTCAGTTCCATCTTTTAATGAAATACTATTCCTTTTTCTTAAAGAATTTTCTTTTTCAAAATCTGTCCACTCACTGAAAATTATTGTCTTCTTGTTATGTTTATTGATTTTTTTAATAATTATTCATTTTTTCTCCAAAGACATTTCTGTAACAAAAGGTTGCATAAAATGTGGGACGCCATTTAAGGTTTTTGAATCCCAGAATGATAAATTGTGTACTCAATGTGCTTTGTTAAGTAAAAATAAAGGAGATATTTCAAGTGATTTAAAGGAAATAAAAAGAAGAGAAGTAAGGTTGTATTTAACTATAAAGAGATTTTTTGAAGTAGGATTAGGATTAATTTTTCCAGGGTTCTATAATATTTTTGTCTTACAAAAAGTGTTTTCTGGTTTCTTTATATTTTTGGTTTTCTTTGTTTTATTGTTGGATTCCTTAAATGCTTATAAAATTACGCATAACTTTTACGTAACAGCACCATTATTTGCAATGGTGTTGATGGTATATCTGATTAACCTGATTAATGTTTTCTTTGAGAGAGGGGAAGACTCATGGCTTTAAAAGGCACTTTAAAAGATTTTAGCCTTGCAGATATTTTTCAGTTAATTGCAATTCAGAAAAAAACAGGAATTTTATCTTTAAAAAGAGATGATGAGGAAATAGACGTTTTTTTTCAGGATGGAATGATTGTTGGAGCAGAGTCAAAGAAAGGGAAATCTGATCATCTTTTAGGTAAATTACTTGTTAGAATAGGAGCAATAAGCAAAGAGGAACTGGAAATAGCCCTTGAAATACAGAAAAATACAATGAAAAGATTGGGACAAATTTTAATTGAAAAGAATTTTATTTCACAGGATGATTTGAAGGAGGCTCTTAAAAAGAGAGTTCTTGAGATAGTTTATAGTTTATTCAGGTGGAGAAGGGGTAGTTACCATTTTAAGCCTTTAACCAGTGTTGACTATGATAAAGAAAACTTTGAGCCTTTATCCACTGAAAGCGTTTTAATGGAAGGCTTGAGAATGATAGACGAATGGCCTCTCATTGAAAAGAAACTCTCAAAGCCTGACATGGTTTTCAGAAAGACTGGAAAATTAGAGCCTGAAAAAAAACAGGATGTTGACGCTTTTCTGGTTGAAGATGAATTTTTGATGGAGAATAAGCCTAATTTGCCTTATGAAATGGAGTATGTTTTGGGGCTTGTTGATGGCATGTCATCTCTTTCTGAAATTGTAGGAAAATCAAAGCTTATTGAATTTTATACATATAGAGCCCTTTATGATTTATTAGAGCAGGGCTTTATTGAGCCTACTGTTATTAGTGCACCATCATTTCCTGACTATACTTCAAAAAGAAAGGCAGAAACAAAGAGCGAAAGGATTTTGCTTATTGCGGTAGTTGTTGGGATTATCTTTATAATTACTCTTTTCTTTTCTTTTAAATCACCTATAAATGAATTGTTTCCATCTTATTCTACTTTTAAAGATGCTGAGTATATTGAATTGAGTAATGAAGTATCAAAAATAAAAGAGATTAAAGCAAGGGAAATTCAAAGGCTCCTTAATTTTTCTTTTTCTATGAAACCTGCGGTTTTTATTAGGTTAAACGAAAATAGTTATATTATTCCCGGAAAATATGGATTAGCTTTGCCGGTTTCTTTTTATCTAAATCAGGAGATTAAAGCTACTGATGAAAAATAAAAGGTTACTGATAGTTCTATTTCTCTTTGCCCAATTTTTGTTTATTTATTTTTTTAAACTTGGAAATGTTCAATATTTTTTGCTTGCTGAGAGTATTTTCTTTTACCTGATAATTAAAGATATAATCCCTTTTGTTGCTTTATTGCCATATTTTTTAATTAATGTTTCAGTTGCTTTTGTGGTTTTACTATTTATTTTTCTTTTTCATTTTCTTAAAGCAAAAGTTAAAATTCCTGCTAAACTTTCGATTATTTTTTTTCTAATACTTTACTTTTTTACAGCAAGGTATGAGGTTTTTTTAATTAAAGCTGTTATGCCTGGGTTTATTGCGTTTGTAGCAATTATTTACGCAATTACAAGAATGACTATAATTCAGAGGGATTTATCCCCTGCATTGTTTTTATATACAGTGGTCGGATTTCTTTATAGTGTTTTGTTTAATTTATTTCCATTTTTTAAATCAGAGCCTTACCTTATGTTTTCTATAGATGCGATTCAGATAGTTATAGCTTTAATTTTGTTTTATTCGTTTAAAGACTTTTTAGAAAAAAAGTCTCCAGATTCCGATAATAAACATAATGAAAGTAATGCTTGATTTAAGAATAATTCCGCCTATTTTTCCTAAGAATACTCCAACTAATGATTTTGATATTGTTTTTAAATCTCTTCTTCCCGCAATAAGTTCCCCTAAAATTACTCCAGAAATAAGCCCTATAAAAATAAGGTAAAACTGTAATATGAAAATAGCAAAGAAAAAGCCTAAAAATAGCCCTATTACAGAGCCATAAACAGCCTGCCTTGAAGCGTCAAACTTTTTTGCTCCAACAGTACCTGAAAAAAATTCTATTACTTCACATAAAACAGCAAGGATACCCAAAATTACCAGAATGGTAGGAGTGAAATTTTGAAAATGGTTAAAGTAGCCATAAATTAGAGAGGTTAAAAAAAGGACAACCCCCCCTGCAAATCCTGTAAAGGAAAGAAGCAGGGAGAGTAAATAAAATAGAACAACAATTATTTTCGCTATCATTTTATTTCAAATTCTTTTCCTCAAGCCATCTTTCTGCGTCAATTGCAGCCATACATCCAGAACCTGCTGCTGTTATAGCCTGTCTATAAACTTTATCTCTAACATCTCCTGCTGCGAAAACTCCTTCAACTGATGTGTAAGTTGAGTCAGGTTTTGTGATTATATAACCAGATTCGTCTAATTCAAGCTGTCCTTTTAAAAATTCAGTGTTGGGTTTGTGGCCAATTGCAACAAAAAATCCATCTATCTTTTTTTCGAAAATTTCTCCTGTTTTTACATTTTTTAGTTTAACACCTTCAACTGCGTTATTACCTAACACTTCAACAGGAACTGTGTTCCATATAAACTCAATTTTTGGATTGTTTAAAGCTCTTTCCTGCATAGCCTTGCTTGCTCTTAGTTTATCTCTTCTGTGAACAACATAAACCTTCTTTGCGTGGTTTGTAAGATAGGTTGCGTCCTCCATTGCGGTATCTCCGCCACCAACCACCATAACCACTTTATCTTTAAAAAAGAATCCGTCGCAGGTTGCACAGCCGCTAACACCTTTGCCCATAAATTCTTTTTCACCAGGAATCCCCAGCCATTTAGCTGATGCACCTGTGGCAATAATTAAAGCGTTTGCAGTAAATTCTTTCCCCAGCATTGTTTTTACTTTAAAAGGATGGGTCTTTAAATCAACCTCTTCCACATGGTCAGCATCGATAGCAAGGCCAAATTTTTCAGCATGTTCTCTCATTTTAACCATTAACTCAGGTCCCTGAATTGATATAAAACCGGGGAAATTTTCAACCTCAGTTGTAATTGTTAACTGTCCACCAGGTTGCATTCCTTCAATCATTAATGTATCAATCATAGCCCTTCTTGCATAAATCCCTGCGGTGTATCCTGCTGGACCACTACCTATGATAATCAGAGAAAAATGTGTTTTTATAGTCATAAGCCGCTCCTTCTATAAATTTTTAGTAACCGTTTTATAGTATAATCTAACTACAATATATCAACAACTTTTTTCCTTTTTTGTTATAATCTTTTTGCTATGAGTAATATTGTTGACCCGAAAGAAGGATACAACCTTTACGCAAATAATTATCAAAATGATTACAGAAAACTTGAATCGTTTGATAAAGGAGAGTTTTTAAAATTATTGCCTGAAAGGGTAGATATTGCTGTTGATTTGGGAATTGGAGACGGTAGAATTGTTGACTATCTTAAAAAAATCTCTGAAAAATTTTATGGTATAGATATCTCTTCAAAAATGCTTGAAAATTGCCTTAAAAATCATGGAAACTTAGATTTAATAAACGCAGACCTTGATTTTTCAATTCCCTTAAAATCAGAAAGCGTTGATTTAATTACTGCATATTTTTTGTTTGTGCATTTAAAAGACGCGAAAGGTTTTATTGAAGAGGTTTACAGGGTGCTGAAAAACAATGGTCTTTTTGTTTTTAACCTTATTCACCAGAAAAAACCACCAGTTTTAAAGGCAGGCAAGAAAAAATTTAAAATTAAATCTTACTATCATATTCCCTCACACATTGAGGAGTATCTTGATTATTATTGGTTTAAATGGGAGAGAATAGATATTTTTGAAGATAAATTCTGGGTTTCAAAGATTTATAGGGCTGAAAAGGTTTAATTAAAAGTTATATTCGCTAATTTGGCCGTAATGGGTTATTTTCCACTTGCCTTCTTTAAAATGGGCGGTTATTTTATAAGTTTCATTATTGTTTACCGTGGCAATAAAAAAACCAATTCCAGTTATTTTAGAGTATTTTTGCAATTCAATCTTTAAGTTTTCCTGATTGTTATAGAAAAAATCATCCTCCTCAATTAGTAAAGATTTTATTTTGTTTGTGATATGGTTTTTGTTTTTCTGTTTTTTAAGCAAACTACTAACAATTTGAGGCTTTATGCCTTCTATTTTCATACTTGATAATAAATCCAGTGCTATTTTGGAGCTTTCTCCCTCTGATAAATCTATGGTTTTCATTAAAACAGAGTGTATGAGTTCAGGTTTCTGTCTGGTATTTAAAAGTGTATTTAATGTTTCAAGCAAAGCAGTTTTTATATAGTCTTTTTTTGAGGGATAGAAGTATTCATCCTCAAATATAGGTATATTTTTCTCTGCAGCCCTAATTTTATCATTTAGTTCCATAATTGCTGGCTCAACATCTAAGTTGTCCGATATAAATTTTAATTCTTCTGGGAGCAGTTCTCTTGATGCAGAATAGGTAAAATCTAATTTTTTTTCCTGTGGTTTTTCTTTTAACAGTTCAATAAACTTTGGGTAGTCAACTGTAATTTTAAAATTTTCTTTTGAATAAGAGTATATAAAATCATTAATTTCA
Organism: Thermotomaculum hydrothermale; assembly: GCF_016592575.1. Taxonomy (NCBI): domain Bacteria; kingdom Pseudomonadati; phylum Acidobacteriota; class Holophagae; order Thermotomaculales; family Thermotomaculaceae; genus Thermotomaculum; species Thermotomaculum hydrothermale. The sequence goes on from NZ_AP017470.1 coordinate 818,254, forward strand.
TTTTGATAAATTTCGGTAAATTTCCAGAATTCCTGGTAATCTTTGCCTATTGTATTTAAGATTTTATTTTTTATAACATCAACAATATCCATTAAATCAGGAAAGTATTTACGGTGGAATTTAAAGGATTTTGTAAGTAATGAATCGAGAATTTTAAAGGAAGGTAATTCATTATACTGGTGCAGCAACACTATATTCCCTGCAATTGAAGTTGTTATATCTTTAATAAATTCTATTTCTTCATTTATAAGTTTTAGTTTCAATCTGTTAATTATTGCCGATACATCCTTTTTCAATAAAGGTTTTAATGGTTCACTAACAAGTGGTTCAAGCTCTCCTTTAACATTTTTTGTTAGTATAAGTTCAACAAAATCACTGCCCTGAAATTTATCTCCGAAAAGTAGGTTTTTGTCAAAATTTAGAATCTTAATCAATGCAGGGTCGTCAAAAAGAAAGGTTTTTAGAAAATATTTTTTCCAGTTACTGCATTTTTCTACAAATTCTTGAAGTAAGAATGTAATTGATTCAAGAAGATTTCTTAATAATTCAGAATTTGTCAAAACAGTTTCTTCTTCGTCTGTAAATTTTACATTTTGTTTATTGTATTCAATAATTTTCTGGATTGTTTGCTCAACTTCACTTGGAGTTAGCTTATACATGTTTATTAATTCGCTTGAGAGTTTTTGAATCTCGATATCATCTTTGTTAAAAATAGAGGTGTTGGTTTCAGATATTTTTTTGTTTTTTATAGCATCCGGATACCTTGATAACACTGTTAAAATAAGTTTGCCAAGTCTGATATCCTGCGTTTTTTTGTAAACTGGGTTATAAAGTTTTATCCTAAAGTTAACAAAATTCTTTACAAACTCCCTATTTTCACTTTCTTCAACCTCTATGCCGTATAGCCTTGTTCTTATAATTCTGTGTAATTGTTTTTTTAAGTCATGGTTTAAATTTAAAACCAGTTCTTTAATCTTATTGTAGGTTTCTTCAGGGCTTGATTCTAATTTAATTAAATTAAATTCTTTCCAAAAATCATCAATATCAAGTATCTCTTTTTTAATCTGTACTTCTTCTTTTTCTTCAATTTGTGCCGGGATGGAGTTTTTTATTTTTGAAACAATCTTTTTGAAAAAACTCATTTAAGAATGTCCTTGAGGTTTATTGAGGTTTTTTGCTTAAACTGGGTGCTGAAAGAGGGTACTGGACCAGAGTCTTCGTCAATATAACAACTTAATACCCTGTGCATTGGGAAGAACACAGTTGTAGGAGTTATGGAGACTTCGCTTTCTTCATTTAAGAGAGAATTTGTCCAGTCGTTGAAAGAATGTACATCAATTCCTCTAATTGTTAAGCCTGCAGTATTAATATCTAACAAAATCCCCAAAACTTTTTCCCTTGGATTTTGTAAGTTAACGATTACTATACTTCCCTTCTTCATTAAAAACCTCTTACCTATTAAGATAAAATTATTATATAATTAACTTTATGATTTATCAATAAATTAACTATTTTTAAGGAGTTACAATGAAAAATAAAATTCCTTTACATATTCAAATTGTAATAGGGGTAATTTTAGGAAGTTTGGCAGGATTCTTATTCCCTCAATTTTTAAATTTTGTAAAAATTTTTGCAGATTTGTTTCTAAGATTATTAAAAATGCTTGTTATTCCCTTAATTTTTACCTCAATTGTAAGCGGGACAATATCAAGCAGGGATGCTTCTTCTGTTGGTAAAATAGGGGTTAAAACCTTTTTTTATTATATAATTACAAGCCTTCTTGCTATTTTAACAGGGCAATTTTTTGTTAATGTTTTAAAGCCTGGGGCAAATGCAAATATAACTCCCCCTCAAAATTTAGATATAGGGCATCTTGCGTCAAACTTTAAATACTCAGATATCCTATTGAAAATAGTGCCTGACAACATAGTAAAAGCTATGGCAAAGGGAGATGTTTTACCTGTTATATTTTTTGCCCTTCTAACAGGTTTTTTTATCTTAAAACTTAAATCTAAAAATAGGGATTTTTTAACTGATTTTTTTGAATCATTTTACGCTTTAATGATGAAAATAACAGAATTTGTAATTCTTCTTGCACCTTACGGTATTTTTGCTCTTCTCTATAAAGCGACAGCAACAAGTGGATTTGCTGTATTTAAAACACTTTTATTCTACTTTTTAACTGTTTTAGCAGGTTTATTTGTCCATTTTTTCATAACACTTCCCCTGCTTGCCTATTTGATTACAAGAAAAAACCCCTATGATTTTATGAAAAAAATGTTAACTCCCCTTTTAACGGCATTTTCAACAAGTTCATCCTCTGCAACACTGCCATTGACAATTCAAACAATTGAAAAAAATGTCGGTGTGCCAAATAGGGTGGCCGGGTTTGTTCTTCCCCTTGGGGCGACAATAAATATGGATGGGACAGCACTGTATGAATGTGTTGCAGTAATTTACATAGCACAGTGTTATGGAATACATTTAACTTTTTCTCAGCAGGCAATTGTCGTTATTACTTCTCTTCTTGTCTCAATTGGGGCGGCAGGAATACCAATGGCAGGGCTTGTAATGATGTCGATAATTTTAAAGGCGGTTGGATTACCAATTGAGGGGATAGGTTTTATAATTGCAGTTGACAGGTTTCTTGATATGTTCAGGACTGCAACAAATGTTTTTTCAGATTCAACTGGCACTTTGATTATTTCATATCTTGAGGATAAAGAGAATTGTTGCAAAGAACTGTAATTTGAGTAATTCTCGTTTTGTGCTAATATACAAAGGAAAAAAATTAAGGGAGAGGTTATGAAAGGAAGAGAGTTAAGGCAGAAGTTTCTTGAATATTTTAAATCAAAAGGACATACAATAGTAAAAAGCTCATCTTTAATCCCGGCAAACGACCCAACATTGCTTTTTACAAATGCAGGAATGAACCAGTTTAAGGATGTTTTTTTAGGAAAAGAGAAGAGGGATTATACAAGGGCTGCTTCCTGCCAGAAGTGTGTCAGGGCAGGGGGTAAACACAACGACCTTGAGAATGTTGGAAAAACGGCAAGACACCACACTTTTTTTGAGATGTTAGGCAATTTTTCGTTTGGAGATTACTTTAAAAAAGAAGCAATTGAGTTTGCCTGGGAGTTTATAACCGAGGTTTTAAAAATAGACAAATCAAGGCTTTATGTTTCAGTTTACAAAGACGACGATGAAGCTTTTGAAATATGGAATAAGCATATTGGAATAGATAAAAACAGAATTTACAGGTTTGGAGAAAAAGACAATTTCTGGCAGATGGGTGAAACAGGCCCCTGCGGCCCCTGTTCAGAGATTTTCTATGACCACGGGGAGCAGTATTCCTGTGGCAAACCAAGTTGTGATGTTGGTTGCGATTGCGACAGGTTTGTTGAAATATGGAACCTTGTTTTTATGCAGTATAACAAGGATGAAGAGGGGAATTTAACCCCTTTGCCAAAGCCTTCAATTGATACTGGAATGGGGCTTGAAAGGCTTGCAGCTGTTATGCAGGGTGTATTATCCAATTACGATACTGATTTATTTCAATCAATAATCCAGACAATTGCCAAAGCAAGCGGGAAAGAATACGGTAAAAATCAATCAGACGACATTGCTATGAAGGTTATTGCAGACCATTTAAGGGCAACTGTATGCCTTATTACAGACGGAGTTGTTCCTTCAAACGAGGGAAGAGGGTATGTTTTGAGAAGGATTATGAGAAGGGCAATAAGGTATGGCAAAAAGTTAGGCCTTGAAATCCCTTACCTTTACAACTTTGTTGATGCTGTTGTTGAGGAGTTAGGCGTTGCATACCCTGAATTGATTGAAAGCAAGAACAATGTCAAAAAGTTAATTAAAATTGAAGAAGAGCAGTTTAATAAGACACTTGAAAATGGGCTTAAGGTGCTTGAATCAATGATAAGTGAAAGCCCTGAAAGGTTAAGCGCTGAACAGGTTTTTAAGCTTTACGATACCTTTGGTTTTCCTGTTGATCTTGTTGAAGATGTATGTGAGGAAAGGGGAGTTAAGGTTGATAGAAAGGGTTTTGAAAAATTACTTGAAGAGACAAAAGAGATAACGAGGAAAAAGAGCAAGGTTAAGGTTGATTTAACCTTATCTGATGCCTTTAAAACACTTGAAAATTATCCTGAAACTATTTTTACAGGTTATAAAGACTTTGAGTCTGAAGGAAAGGTTCTTGCCATATTTGACGATTCTGGAGAGAAAGAGACCTTAAAACAGGGAGAAACAGGCTATATTCTACTTGATAAAACACCCTTTTATGTTGAATCAGGTGGCCAGGTTGACGATACCGGGGTAATTAAATCGAATAATTTTACAGGTGAGGTTAAACAACTTATTCAACCTGTTGAAAAGAGAAGGCTTCACAAGGTATATGCGGTAAAGGGAGAGTTAAAAAAAGGAGACATTGTTAAGGCAGAAATTGATGGGGAGAGAAGAAGGGCAATTATGAGAAACCACACTGCAACCCATTTGCTTCACGCTGCTTTAAGAAAGGTTGTTGGAGACCATGTTAAGCAGGCTGGCTCACTTGTTGACCCTGATAGGTTAAGGTTTGATTTTACACATTTTAACAAGTTAAGCGATAAAGAGTTGAAAGAGATTGAATTCCTTGTAAACAGGGAAATTCTTGCAAATAAAAAACTTATTATTGAGGAAATGCCTATTGAAGATGCAAAGAAAAAGGGGGCGATGGCTCTTTTTGGCGAGAAATATGGGAATATTGTAAGGGTTGTTCAGGTTCCTGAATTTTCTGTTGAGCTTTGCGGTGGCACCCATGTTTCAATGACAGGGGAGATAGGGCTTTTTGTAATTGAATCTGAAAGGTCTGCCGCTTCAGGAATTAGAAGGATAGAGGCTTTCACAGGCTTTAAGGCATTCAATTACCTTGACAATTTCAGAAAAGAACACTATGAATTAAAATCTGTTTTAAAAACAGGTAACGATGACATTGTTTCTCAGATTAAGAAAAAACTTGATGAAATTAAAGAATTAACTAAAGAACTTGAAAAGGCCAAAATGTCAGGGGGCGGAAAGGTAATAGAAGAAGATTTGAAAGACAACATAAAACTTGTAATAAAACAGGAAGACGGTTTAAAGCCAAACCTTTTAAGGGAGATGGCAGACAACCTTAAAAATGGAAGGAATAATACTGTTGTTTTTGTTGTTTCAAACAATGAAAATGGCTGCTCATTTGTCCTGTCAATTACCAGAGACCTTGCAAAAACATTAAATAGCGGTAAAATTTTAAAAGAAATTGCGTCAATATTTGAAGGAAGGGGAGGAGGAAACCCGACCATGGCACAGGGTGGTGGCAAATGGAAGGGTGATATCTCTTCAGTAAAGGACAAACTTATACAGGGTATTAAAGAATTAATATGAGGAAATTTATTTTAGTTTTTTGTGTGTTAATCTTTGTTTTTCCTGTTTTTTCACAGATTTACATGTATAAAGACAGTAAAGGGAGAATTGTAATTACCGATGCCCCAAAAGGTAATGTGAAAAAGTATAAGGTTTTTGGCAGTTCGAAAAAAAAGGTAGCAAATTCTTTTTCAACAAAGAGAAGGCCTGTTGCAAGAACCAATAATGTTTTAATAAATAGCCTTGTAACAAAGTATGCAAAAAAGTATAAAGTTGATGAAAGCCTTATACACGCTTTAATTAAGGTTGAGTCAGATTACGATATACACGCTGTCTCCCCTGTTGGTGCTAAGGGTTTAATGCAATTAATGGATAAAACGGCAAAGCTTTACAAGGTTAAAGACCCATTTGACCCTGAGCAAAACATAAGGGCAGGTGTGAAGCATTTAAAGATGCTTATAGATAAGTACAAAGATATAGAAAAAGCGCTTGCTGCATACAATGCGGGAGAAACTGCGGTGGAAAAGTATCAGGGGATTCCTCCCTATAAAGAAACAAAAAGGTATGTGAAAAAGATAATGGCTCTCTATACTGGACAGGATTACACTGTTTATGATACCCCGCAGGAGAAAAAAACAAAGCACAAAACAGTAATTTACAGATACTATGACTCAAAAGGTAGACTTTGTATATCAAATGTCTACCCATCAAATGCAAAAAAAGTTGAGGTTTTAAGGTGAAAATTAGCGTTTTAGACGCATCCCCCTTTCTCCTTGATGGCGGCAGTATATTTGGTGTTGTTCCAAAAGAAAAATGGGGCAATTTCTTTGAAGTTGACGAAAAAAACAGAATAAAATTAGGTTTAAATGTTGTTTTAATTGAATCAAAAGATAGAAAAATACTTGTTGATTGTGGTACATTTGATTCAAGGGAAAAGATAAGTCAACAACTCAAGAATCTTAAAATTTCTCCTGAATCAATTACCGACATAATTTTCACCCACCTTCATTATGACCATTCAGGCGGTGCGTTTGAGAAGAAATACGACACCATAATCCCTGTTTTTAAGAATGCAAAGTATTATGTCAATAGAATTGAACTTGAAAGTGCCTTAAATCCAGATGAAAGAACAAGGTATTTTTACAACAGGGAAATTGCCTCTTACCTTTCACGGTGTGGAGATACTATTGTTTTTGATAATTCCCTTTCCCTTAATAATGAGATTGAAATAATCCACGCACCGGGGCATACTGAAGGCCATAGCGTTGTTGTTGCCTATGGAGAGAGGCTTCATTTAATTGCAGGGGATATGTTTCCAACTTTTTATCACTTTGAAAAGCCTTACTTTATGACAGCCTTTGATGAAAACCTGAAACAAAACCTTAAAACCAAAAAGAGATTCCTTGAAATGCTTTCAAAGAGAAAATCAAGGGTTTACTTTTACCACCACAAAGAAAAACCATATATTGACCTTTAGTTTAAATTCTCCTTGCTTCAAACAAATTTTTTTTTATGTTAAACTTTTTTTGTAATTAAGAATATGAGGTGGTAAATGGCTGAAATTTTAGATGGAAAGAGTTTTTCAAATAAAATTCTTGATGAGATAAAGGATAGGTGCGAAAGAGAAGGGTTAAAACCGGGATTGGCTGTGATTTTAGTTGGAGACGATCCTGCCTCTGCTGTTTATGTTAAGATGAAGGAAAAAGCCTGTAATAAATTGGGGTTTTTATCAAAAAAGTTTAAATTGCCGGCAGATACAAAAGAGGAAGAGCTGATAAATTTGATTAGTGATTTAAACAATGATAATGAGATTGACGGAATACTCCTTCAACTTCCCCTTCCTTCCCACCTTGATTCTAAAAAAATGCTTGAATTAATATCCCCTGAAAAAGATGTTGATGGCTTTCATCCTGTTAATGCAGGAAAACTGTTTACAGGCCAGAAAGCCTTTATCCCCTGTACACCGAGGGGAATTATTGAACTTTTAAAAGAGTATAAAATCAAGATGGAAGGAAAGAATGCGGTAGTTTTAGGAAGAAGCAATATTGTAGGAAAACCTATGGCTCTTTTACTTTTAAACGAAAATGCAACAGTTACAATTTGTCATTCAAGAACAAAAAATATTGCTGAAATTGCAAGGAGTGCAGATATTTTGATTGCTGCAATAGGTAAGCCTTACTTTGTTAGTGGCGATTTTATTAAAGAGGGTGCTGTTGTTGTTGATGTGGGGGTAAACAGGGTTGATTCTCCTGAAGAAGGGGAGAAACTATTTGATAAAAACAGCGAAAAATTGAAAAAAATTGAAGAAAAGGGCTATGTTTTAGCTGGAGATGTAAACTTTGAACAGGCAAAGGAAAAGGCATCTTTTATAACACCTGTGCCAGGTGGAGTGGGGCCTTTAACAATTGCAATGTTGATGAAAAATACCCTTGAATCACATTTAAGGAGAAGAGGAAAGTGAAAATAGACCACATTGGAATTGCGGTAAATTCAATTGAAGAGGCAAAGGCTTTTTACGAAGCCCTGGGATTGGTTATTTCTCATATTGAAGTTGTTGATGAACAGGGTGTAAAAACCGCTTTTTTAAAGGTTGGTGAAAGCAATATTGAATTGCTTGAACCTATTAACGAATCCTCTCCTGTTTACAAGTTTTTGCAAAAAAGGGGTAAGGGAATTCACCACATAGCAATCAATGTGGAAGGAATTGAAAATGTGTTAGAGCGCTTAAAAGGTAAAGGTGTTAGGCTAATAAACGAAAAACCTGTTAAAGGAGCGCATGGAAAACTCGTTGCTTTTGTTCACCCTGCATCAACAGGTGGGGTATTGCTTGAATTGTGTGAAACAAAAAAATAAAGTAAGAGGAGTGAGTTTATGGCATTAAGTGTTTATCTTGACGGAAAATGGGTATCAAGCAGGGAAGAGGCACTTGTCCCTGTTTTTGACCACGGTTTACTATACGGTGATGGAATTTTTGAAGGCATCAGGGCTTACAATGGCCTTGTTTTTAGATTGGAAGACCATATTGACAGGCTTTACAATTCAGCAAAGGGAATTTCTCTTGAAATTCCAGTCTCTAAAAAAGAAATGATAGATCTGGTTCTTGAATCTGCAAGAAGAACTGGACTTGATGATTGCTATATCAGGCTTTTGGTTACAAGGGGAGTTGGAGATTTAGGAATTGATCCACGAAAATGTGCAAAGCCATCTATTTACATTATTGCTACCGGTATTGCACTTTATCCAGAAGATAGATATGAGAAAGGGCTTGATGTGGTTGTGGTTTCAACAAGAAGGGTAAGGCCTGATATGCTCAATCCAATGTTTAAATCTCTTAACTATTTAAACAATATTTTAGGAAAGATTGAGGCAAACAGAATGGGTGCAGATGAAGGTATTATGCTTAACGCGGAAGGTTATGTTACTGAGTGCACAGCGGACAATATATTTGCTGTAAAAAACGGAGAATTATACACCCCCCCTGTTTACCACGGAATTTTAGAGGGCATAACAAGAAAGGTTATTATGGAGATTGCAAGAGAGCACGATATACCGGTACATGAACAGGGAATGGTTGTTCAAAGCTTTTTATCTGCCGATGAGGTATTTTTAACAGGTTCCGGGGCAGAGTTAATTCCTGTTGTTACAATTGACGGAAAGCCTGTTAACGACGGGAAACCGGGGCAAGTGTTTAAGCAATTGAGAGAATGGTTTAAAGAGAGAACAAAGTATGATGGTATCCCTTTTAAATAAGTTTAAAGGGTTGTTTATAACCCTTGCCCCGTCTTTAGGCGGGGCGGTTTTAGTCTTAATTGGTTTTGATTTTTCCTATAAACAGGGGAATCTCTTTACCCCGAAAGCGGTTGAATTTCTATTTTTTATTTCGCTTTTATTTTTTATTCTCTATGTACTTGCCTACAGAGAAAAAAAGATATTGATTTTATTGTTGTTGCTAACTTTTGGTTTTTCGTTGGCATATTTTAATTATAGAGCTTACTCAACCTACTCTTACTGGCTTTCAACTGTTTGCGGGTTATTGAGTTTGCTGTATCTTGTGTGGTATAGGCGCTATAATTTACCTGTGCTTCTATTACTTTCAGGTTCACTTTCAGGTATGGTTTTTTCCTATGCAAACTTTTTATTCCTTTTAAAGCCGATGAATTTTGTAATTTTAATGGGAATGGCTCTTTCATTTTTAGTTACAAAAAAAGAGTACAGGGAAAAAAAGGATATTTCTGTTTACACTTATCAATACTTTTTTATTGTTTTTCCCGCATTATTTTTCATTTTAATGAAGTATCTTAAACACTACGGTATTTTTTATTTTCTTATGTTTTTGTTTGTTGTAATTGGAGAAGGCCTGAAAAATATGAAAGAGGAATAAATGCTTGAAAAAATTAAGCATTACCTTGATTATTTCCACAGGGATGTTGAAAAAGAGATAGAAAGGTTTGCAAAATCTATCCCGGAAGGAAGCCTTGTGCTTGATGCTGGTGCTGGTGAGGGTAAGTATAGAGAGTATTTTTCCCATTGCAGGGTTATTGGAGTGGATAATTGTGTTGGAGATTCTTCCTGGGATTATTCATCTCTTGATGTTGTTGGAGATTTACATTTACTCCCTTTTAAGGATAATTCATTTGATTTTGTAATATGTGTTGTTGTTTTTGAGCATTTAAAAAATCCTTTTAAAGCTATGAGGGAATTGTCAAGGGTATTAAAAAAAAATGGAAAAATGTTCGCAGTATTCCCCTTTATGTGGGAATTGCATCAAAGGCCTTACGATTTTTTCAGGTATTCTGAGTATGGCTTTAAGCAAATGGCTGAAGATGTTGAATTAAGTGTTGTTGAAATTAAACAGTTAGGTTGTTTTTTTAGAGTACTTCATTACATGGTTGCATCTATGTTAAAAGAATGCAAAAACAATATTTCAGTATTGCTTTTAACTATAATATTTTTACCTTATCTTTTGCTGTTTCTTTTTATTTCAGACATAATTGACAGATTGACTGGAATATGCAATTATACTCCTGGATATTCAATTATTTTAAAAAAATAGAGGTGGGTTATGAAAAAATTTTTAGTAATTCCTTTAATGTTTTTTTTAGGATTTACTCTCTTTGCTGGTTCTGGTCTAACCGTTATTTCCACATCATCGTCTTCCAAAGCGACTAAAAAATTAATTAAACAACCTGATGTGAAAGTGATACTTAAAGGAGGTAAATTTTTCTATGCAGAGAGATATTTAGGAGAAAAGGGGAATTATTATCTCTTTAAAAAAGATGGGAAAAAAGTAATGATTCCAAAATCTGCTGTTGAAGAGATTAAGTTAAGTATTGCTGTAAACAGTGATGGTCAAGGAGAAAAAGTAGCAATCAAAAAAATTAAAAAAAGGGGAAGACATATAAAAAAGGGGAAAAGAAATTAATTTTGACAGATTACAATGTAGAAAAACATATTTATGAAAAAGAAACTGAAAACAATAAAGGAGAAAAGGAAGAAAAAAAATCAGCAGGCTTGAGTGTCAAGGTTGAAAATCAGGTTATTGAGAGAAAGAAAGATACAATCACTTTTAAAGCAAACATAAAAAATGTAACTGGAATGGAAGTTGGCAAACTTTCAATAATTTTAAACATTTATGATAGCAAAGGCAAACTTGTTGAAAAGAAAAAGGTGTTCCTTGCTAACAGCTTGAAGGATGGGAAATCTGTTCCTTTTACCTACTCTTTAAAAGATCCAGAAGGGAAAATTACTCGATTTGATTATTCTTTTGAAGGCATTGTTTATAAGCCTGCAAATAAAGAGGAGTAAAATATGAAAAAGACACTCTTCATTTTATTTTTTATTTTCTGCGTTTCAGTTTTTTCTGCTGACTATTTCAACAGCAAGGCTTTGTTTAAGAAAATTGCCTATATGCCAACAGGTTTTACGAACGGGCTTGTATTTGACGGACAATCTTTCTTTACAACAGATAGGCACAAAGACATTCTTTATGAATTCAAAGGAAATTTTAATGATGGTTTTAAAATAGAGAAGTTTGTTGAATTGCCAGATTATGAACCTTCAGCACTTGATTTTAATGGAAAATTGTTTGCTGTTTCAGACCTTGAAAAAGAATTTATCTATTTAATTGATTTTAAAACCGGTGTTTGTGTAAAAACATTACCAGCACCATACAAGAGAATTACAGGACTTGCTTTTGATAAAGACGGAAATTTATGGGCTTGTATTTACAGAGGGAAAACAATTGCTAAAATATCAAAAAATGACGGTACTACTTTAAGGGAAATCAAATCCCCTTCTCCTACTGTATCTGCTATGTGTTTTATGCCCTCAAAAACGAGAGAAGGATACTTGTGGGTTGCTGACAGAGGTAAGGATAGGCTATACCTTGTTGATATTCAATCAGGTTTAACAATTTTTTATTTAAAGTCACCTGTGCCGTATCCAACAGGTATTTTTTATAGGGATGGCAAACTTTATGTTTCATGCTATCAGAAGGATGAAATTTATGTTGCTGATATAAACTCCATTAAAAACAAGTGTGAAAGGTTTGATATTAGAGATGCAAAGGTAACTGTGTACTCAACTGTTGAGTGTATGGGTACCGGAGAAATTAAGGATGCAAATGTTTACATAGCAATCCCTGAAAACAGAGATAATCAGGAATTAAGAGTTACTAAACTTGATGGCAAGTATGAATTGGTGAAAGACCAGTATGACCAGAAGGTTGCTGTTTATTCTGCCAAAGATATGAAAAACGGAGATTTTTTAAATTCTAAAATGGAAGTTGAGGGAAGGTTTTACGCAATTTCTTACAAAATTTTCCCTGACGAGATAGGAACAGAGAAAGATATTCCAGAAGATGTAAAGAAAGTTTATCTAAAAGATGATGAGAAGTATGTTTTAACAAGCCCTGTAATTCAAAATGTAATAAAAAAGGTAGTTGGAAATGAGAAAAACCTTTACTTTAAAGCAAGAAAACTTTTTGAGTTTCTTGCAGACAGGATAAATTACCAGATGATCGGAGGCTGGGATATAGCGCCTGTTGTAATTACAAGGGGGACAGGTTCCTGTTCAGAATACACCTTTTCATACATTGCCCTCTGCAGGGCGGCAGGGATACCTGCAAGATATGTTGGTTCTGTTGTTGTAAGGGGAGAGGATGCCTCTTTTGACAATGTTTATCATAGGTGGGCTGAAATATACCTTCCTCCAATAGGCTGGATTCCTGTTGATGTAAATGCAGGAGACGAAGAGTGGCAGGGAGATAAATGTTATTCATTTGGAGGCATAGCAAATAGATTTTTAATTACCACTGTTGGCGGTGGAAATTCCAAATATATGAAATGGGACTACAATGTTTCGGTTGATTATAAAACCATTGGAAAGGCAAATGTAAGGGTTGAAAGTTTTGCTGAGTGGGATGTATTAAGATCAAAAAAATTGATGAAAACTGACTATGATACAAATTTGAAATTTTATAATTTTGAAAAGAGAAGTTGTTTTTAGATGATTGCCTGTGTTAAAGGTAAGGTTTTTGAAAAAGAGGCCAATGCTGTCATAGTAATGTGTGGCAGCATTGGCTATAGGCTTTTTGTTTCTTTTCAAACTCTGTCAAAACTTGAAAAAGATAAAGAATATTTATTTTACACACATCATTTTGTAAAAGAAGATAGAAATGAACTTTACGGTTTTCTTGAAAAAAAAGAACTATTTTTATTCCAAAAATTGATTTCAATAGGGGGAATAGGTCCTAAAACTGCCCTTGCAATCCTTTCTCCTTTTAGTGTTGACAAGGTAGAGAATGCAATTTTAGAGGGAAATACAAACTTTCTTGTTAAAATTCCAGGAATAGGTAAAAAAACAGCTCAGAGAATTATACTTGAACTTAAAGGGCAACTTGTTAAAGACGAAAGTGAAAGGGTTGATATCCCGGATGAGGTTTACCAGATATTGCTTAATTTAGGTTATAAGAGAAAAGAGATTGATAGGGTATTAAAGGATATTTCTCAGTCAGATTTAGATACAAAGAGTGTTGAGGATATCCTTAAACTATGTTTTGAGAGGTTAAGCCCTATATAGTATTGAAAAATATAATATTTTTAAAAAAAATATTTGTAATGCTTTGTGATACAATATTTCAGAATTTAGCGTATGGGAGGATAAATGTTTAAGGGACATCCGAAAGGTTTAATGGTACTGTTCTTTACTGAGATGTGGGAGAGATTTGGTTTTTACACAATGCTTGCCCTTTTTACCCTTTATATGAAGCATTACTTTGGCTGGGATACTGATAAATCAGGCCAGGTTTATGGTTTATATCTTGCTTTTGTATATTTCACCCCTCTAATAGGTGGGTATATAGCAGATAAATATTTAGGTTATAGAAAGACAATAAATATAGGTGCAGCAATTTTAATGGTTGGTTACGCTTTGCTTGCAGTGCCTAATCCCTCTGAAATGTTTTTTTACTTTGCACTTATAGTTTTAGTTGTTGGTAATGGGCTTTTTAAAGCAAACATATCTGTTCTTGTTGGGAATTTATATGATAACAATTCGCCTTTAAAAGATGCTGCTTACAATATTTTTTATATGGGGATTAATATTGGTGCTTTTCTTGCCCCTCTTGCCGCAAGTTTTTTAAGAAATAAAGCTCCAATTTATATAAAAAATTGGTTTGGAATTAATGTAAATGGGTTTAATCTTGCATTTGGTGCAGCAGCAATAGGGATGCTTTTATCACTTGTAATTTTTAATGTTTATAAAGAGTTCTATCTGGATTCAGATAGGGTTAAACATGAAGAAGCTTCCCTAAACGGAAAAGAGATATCACCTGAGCAGGAAAAAGAAAGGATATTTGCTCTTCTTGTTATATTTTTCATAGTTATCTTTTTCTGGATGGCTTTTCATCAAAACGGGTTTGCTCTTACACTATTTGCAGATGAATCTGTAAAGAGAAGTATAACTATTTTTGGATATACCTTAACCATACCACCTGAACTCTATCAGGTTTTTAATCCTCTTTTTATTCTCATTTTAACTCCTGTTGTTGTAGGCTTTTTTGGTTATCTTGCAAGAAAAGGCAAAGAGCCTTCTACCCCGGCTAAAATTGGAATTGGAATGCTCTTAACAGGTTTTGCCTTTTTAATAATGGTTGCAGCATCATTGGCAGGTGGAGATTTAAATAATAACAGCGTATCCCCCATGTGGCTTATCTCAACCTATATGGTTGTAACTTTTGGGGAATTGTGTTTAAGCCCAATGGGTTTATCTTTTGTTTCTAAGGTAGCACCGCCAAGAATTAAAGGTTTGATGATGGGAGGCTGGTTTGTAGCAACTGCAATTGGAAATTACCTTGCCGGTTTTGTAGGAAGGTATTACCACAAATGGCCTCACAGTAAATTTTTCTTGCTTTTATCTGTTTTAGCCTTTGTATCTTTTGGGCTTGTTATGTTATCATTAAAGAAGTTAAACCATGCGACCAGGGAGGAGATAGATTAGGGAAAATATTATACAATTTTCCAAATTTTTGTTGCAAATAAAGTCTTTAATTGTTAATATTTGAATGAAATTCAATTTTTAGGAGGTGAATTTAATGAAAAGACTATTTGGGTTTATCGGTTTAGTCGGTTTGCTTGTTGTGCTTTCAGGGGTAGCCTGCTGCACCAAGCCGCCTGAGGAACTTGCCACAGCAAAAGATGCGGTAAAAAAAGCAGAAAACGCTTGTGCTGCTGACTATGTGAAGGCTGAACTTGACAAGGCTAAAGAAACTTTGAATAAGGCAACTGACCGCTATGAAAAAGGTAAGAGATGGAAGAAGTGCACTGAGACAAAAGAGCTTTCAATGCAGACCATTGAACTTGCAAAAAAGGCAGAGCAGGACGCTTTAGCAGAAAAAGAAAAGGCTAAAAAAATGGCTGACGAAGCAATTGCTAATATGGAAAAGTGCATTGAAAAAGCAAAAGCAGCTGAAGCTAATGTATATGCGAAGGATGAATTTAACAGAGCTCTTGCAAAATTTGAAGAAGCAAAAAAACTTTACGCCTCAAATGAATGCAAGTACTATCAGGTTAAAGAGATGGTTGAAGATGCTCACAAGGTGTTGAAGAACTCTATTGCTATGGCAAAGGCAGAAAAAGAAAGAATTGCTGAAGAAAAGAGAAAAGCTGAAGAAGCTGCAAGAAAAGCTGCTGAAGAAGAATTAAAGAGACATCCAAGAGAATGGACTGTTGTTAAGGGTGAATGCCTCTGGAAGATTGCTGGATACGAAAAGATTTACGGAGACCCATTCCAGTGGCCACTTATTTACAAAGCAAATAAATCTCAGATTAAAGACCCTGACTTGATTTATCCTGGACAGGTATTTAAAATTCCGAGAAATGTTCCTGAAGAAGAGGTAAAACAGGCTATTAAAGAGGCTAAGAATAGACCTTGGCCAGTAGAAAACTTCCTTTTTGACGGAAAATAATTTATACGAGGTTAGATGACGGCGAAGGTATATATGCCTTCGCCTTTTTCTATTGCTATGAGTAAATTTGAAATAGACCCACAAGTTGTTCCTCAATTTTATTCCAAAAACAACGAAATTATTAAATTTATTGAGAAATTTTATAATGTGAAAATTTCAGCAAGGGGACAGACTTTTAAAGTTTTAGATGCTGAAAAAGAGAATGAGATTGTCAATTTGCTGGAAATTATTGAAGTTTATATCTTAAAAAAAGGGAAAGTAACAAACGATGAGATTATTTCCCTGATTAGAATTAAAAAAGATGCACCGGATATTTCTCTTGATGAGATACTTGAAGTAAGTTCTATTGTCCCGTATTCAAGAAAACCAATTTACCCGAAAACCTTGAACCAAAAGCTTTATGTGCACCATATACAGCACAACCATGTTGTATTTTCAATAGGACCAGCTGGAACTGGAAAAACCTATCTTGCAATGGCTGTTGCTATAAAATACCTTGTTGAAAAAGCGATAAACAAAATAATTTTAACAAGGCCTGCTGTGGAGGCAGGAGAAAGCCTTGGATTTTTACCTGGTGATTTGCAGGCTAAAATAGACCCCTATTTAAGGCCTCTTTACGATGCCCTATTTGACATTTTGCCTGGTGATTTAGCCAACAGGTTCCTTGAAAGAGGACAAATAGAGGTTGCACCTCTGGCTTATATGAGGGGAAGAACCTTAAATGATGCATTTTTAATCTTGGATGAGGCACAGAATTCAACCTCTGAACAAATGAAAATGTTTTTAACAAGAATTGGATTTAACTCTAAGGCTGTTATTACTGGTGATATTACACAGATTGACCTTCCTTCGAGAAAACGCTCAGGTTTGGTTGAGGCACAGAGAATTTTAAAGGGCATTAATGGAATTAAGTTTGTGTTTTTTAATGAAAAAGATGTAGTAAGGCATGAAATAGTGCAAAAAATAATAAAGGCTTATCAGATTTATGAAGAAGAACAGGAAAAAAAGAAAAGTTGAATTTTCTTTTATAGATTTTATAAAAAAGTTTCATTCGGTTGATTTTTATTCAGCCCTTATTTTTGTCATAGCAACTCTATTGATTTTGTTGAATTTTTTCTCTGTCCAGACAAAAATCAAGTTAAAAGTAGGAGATGTTGCAGAACACGATATATACGCGTATACAGATTTAGAAGTCCCTGATGAGGTTACAACTTTAAAGAAAAAAAGGGAAGCAATTGAAAAAACCCCTAATGTGTACAGGTATTTATCAGACAAAAAAGATTTTGTAATTGAAAAAATTAATGCAATTAGTGTTTTAATAAATGAATATGAAGCTGCCAAAAAAGGTTTAAACAAAATAAACAATGTGGAGTTATCAGCACTTGAAGCACAAAAGCAGGGTTTGTTAGAGAAAATTACATCTATGGTGCCTATTGGTGAAGAGTATTTACCTGCATTAATTAATTTTTTTTCGAATGAAGAAAATCTAAATAAATTAAGAGATTTTGTATCATACATTTATTCAAGAGGCCTTGTGGAAAACAAAAGCCTGTTTGTTTTAAAGAATAATGAAGCAATTTTATATGATGTAAACAGGAACCAGGAGTTTCTAATAAGACAAAAGCCTGCTGTCATTGATAAAAAACAGTTAAAATCTTTAATAAAGGATTTTTTGACAACGGTAAAAATAAAAAAAAGTGATAGGAAATATATAAGGGATTTTCTATTTAACCTGTTTGAGCCAAATTATATTTTTGATTCAGAAAAGACGAAAGAAAACATTGAAAAGTCCCTAAAATCGGTGGAGGTTAGTTATTTAAGAAAAAAAAGGGGAGAAATTATAGTTAGAAAGGGAGAAAGAGTTAATGAAATAGCATATAAATTTATTGAGCAGCAAAACAAGGTTTTTAAAAACAAGATCACTTTAACAAGATTTCTGGCTAATCTATTAATTCTTACCTTGCTTACTTTTTTAGGTTACAGACTAACAAGATTATACAGGCAGAAAATAGGAAAAGATAAAAAATATGTTTTCCCTTTAATAATGGCGGTAAACACATTGGGAATAATTGTAATTAAAGGCTCTATATTTATTTTTGGCCTTGTAGAAAGATCTCTTCAATTTCAGTCATTATTACAAAATGGGATAATTTTCTTTGCTATTCCTTTTGTTTTTCCTGTATCTTTAACAGCTGTTTTAGTTGACGGTTTTGCTGCTTTAATTGTCTCATTTTTCTTAACTGTACTGGTAATTCTTTTAACAGCTGGAAATATTAAGCTTGTTCTTTTTACTATCTTTTCTTCCATTACTGTTATTTATCTTTTAAGAAAAACTACAAGAAGCAGTTCATTAATGCTTGCTTCTCTTATTTTAGGTTTTTTTAATTTTGTAATTGCTTTTCTAATACTCTTTTATTATGGCTTGGAAATTAGTTCAGGGTTGGTAATATCATTACTTTTAATAACGGTAATTGGCTCAATATTTTCAGGTGGGCTTGTAAGCACCTTTTCACCTCTGTTTGAGTCTATGTTTAAGATAGTTTCCGATATGAAGTTATCAGAATTATCAACTATGGATAATCCACTTTTAAAAGAATTGTCAATGTCTGCTCCAGGCACATACCAGCATTCAGTTAGGGTTGCGAATCTTGCAGAAGCTGCTGCTCAAAGAGTAGGTGCAAATGCTTTGCTTGTTAAAGTTGGCGCATATTACCATGATATTGGTAAAACAAAAAAGCCTGATTACTTTATTGAAAATTTACGACCGGGAGAAGAAAACAAACACACAAGACTTGCACCTAAAATAAGTGCTTTAATCTTGAAGAACCATGTAAAAGATGGTGTAGATATGGCTGAGGAGTATGGTTTACCTGAGGTTGTCATAAGTTTTATAAAAGAACATCATGGTACAAAATTAATGACTTTTTTCTACAACAAAGCCTTAAATATGGCTGAAGAAAGTGGGGAAGAGGTTGTTGAAGAAGAATACAGATATCCTGGGCCAAAACCATCCTCAAAGGAGACAGCAATTTTAATGATTGCTGATGCAATTGAAGCTGCATCAAGAACTTTGAATTCCCCCGCTACACCTGGGAAAATACAGCACCTTGTTGATAGAATTGTTAAGGATATAATTGATGACGGGCAACTTTCAGATAGTGATTTAACATTCAAGGAGTTGACTGAAATAAAAAATAGTTTTGTGGAAAGTCTAACTGCTTATTTTCATACAAGGGTTGATTATCCAGGATTTGATTTTAATAAACAACAAGATGAAGATAAAAACGAGGCTGAAAATAAGCATAATGAAAAAGAGGGCAAAAAGGGAAATAAATGAGTGAACTGGATTTTTCCATAAATACTTCTGATTGTAAAAATATAGATGAAGTAATTTCCGAATTCTGGGAAAGCCTGAAAAAAGAAATATCACATCTTTTACCAGATAGATTTTTAATTGAAGTTTCAATAGTTAGTGATGAGGAGATTAGGAGACTAAATAAAGATTACAGAGGGAAGGACTATGTGACGGATGTACTAAGTTTTGAAGACGGAGACACACTTCCAGATGGCAGAGTTTTTCTGGGAAGTATAGCGATTGCATGTGAAAGGGCAAAAAAACAGGCTGAAGAAATAGGAAATTCTTTTGAAGAAGAGCTGAGGTTTTTGTTTATGCACGGGGTTTTGCATCTTTTAGGCTTTGACCATGAAACAGACAATGGTGGAATGCTGAATTTACAAAAAGTTTTAAAAAACAAGTTAAAACCTTTTTTTACAATTTTGGAGGAGTAAATGGAAAATATTTTTTTAGTTTTTATTATAATTTTCCGTTTAATCAGTGTTGCATTAAAGTTTGCATACAATAATTTAACTTTAATTGATTTGAAAAAAATTTCAGAAAAAGAGGAAGATGTAGAAAAGATACTTGAAACAAGGATTTCAATGCAATTTGTTTCTTCTTTTTTAAACGAATTAACTGTTATATTTTTAGGGTTGTTATTCTATTTGAAAATTTCTGATATTAAAAAAGCAATTTTGTTAGTGGTTATATACCTTTTAATTGAGAAAGTGATTGTAGGTTTATTGGGGTTTATTAGCAGGGAAAAAATAGTAAAAATGCTAATGCCTGTTTTATCCCCCTTATACTTTGTTGTAAAGGTTTTTGTTTTCCCAGCATACAAACTTTCTTTATTTTTGATAAAAAAAGAAGATATAAGGCTTGACGATGAAGAGGACAAAGAAGACGAAGAAAGGGCTTTTATAGATGTTGCAACAGAAGAGGGAATTATTGAAGAGGGAGAGAAAGATTTAATTAAGGGAGTTTTGGAGTTTGGAGACACAATCGTTAGAGAGGTTATGACTCCACGAACTGATATAATTGCGGTACAGGAAAGTATTTCTTATGAAAGTTTAATTGAAAAGTTTAAAGAAGCAAAGCATTCAAGGTTACCAGTTTTCAGGGATTCAATTGATAATATTATTGGGATAGTGCATTTAAAAGACATTCTTGCAAGTGAAAAAGAAAAATTTAATTTATCAAAAATAATTCAAAAGCCTTATTTTATTCCTGAAACAAAAAAGGTTCTTGAGTTGTTAAGGGAGATGCAAAACAATAAACTAAAAATGGCTATTGTATTAGATGAATACGGTGGGACTGCTGGAGTGGTAACTATTGAAGATCTTGTAGAAGAGATTGTTGGAGAGATAGATGACGAACATGATATAGCCAGAAATGTTATTCAGAAAATAAATGAAACAACCTACATCGTTGATGGAAGTTGTAATATACACTTTTTTGCCGAAGAGACAGGGATTGAACTTGATTTTGAGGATGTTGATACATTGGGCGGCGTGGTTTTTACTATTTTTGGGAGAATACCACAAGAGGGGGAAAGTGTAGAATATGAAAATATTAAAATAACTGTTGAAAAAATGACAAATAGACGAGTAAAAACAATAAAAGTAGAATTATTAAATAAGGAGAATGAAAATGACTAAATTTGGAGAAGTTGCTCTAATAGGAAGGCCTAATGCAGGCAAATCAACACTATTAAACTATCTTTTAGGGAGAAAAATATCAATTGTTTCAGACAAACCTCAAACAACAAGGCATAGAATATTAGGTGTATTAACTGAAAAGGACTACCAGCTGGTCTTTGTTGATTTACCAGGCTTTCATAAACCGGTTTATGAAATGAATAAAGTGATGATGCAAAATGTTTACAGTGAACTTGATACTGCAGATGTAATACTTTACATAATTGACGCTTCTGTTCCTATTGGAAACGGAGAAAGGTTCTTAATGAATACCTTAAAAGAGGTCAATAAACCTAAGGTTGTTGCCTTAAACAAGATTGATGTAATTAAAAAATCACGAGTATTACCTTTAATTGATGAGTTAAAGGATATGGGCTTTGAGGAGATTGTGCCTATTTCTGCATCTGCAGGAATAAATATTGATGATTTGCTTGAGGCTGTTTTGAAGTATGTTCCGGAAGGTGAATTTCAATACGATACGGAATACATTACCAACATAAACGAGAGGCTTTACATTGCCGAAATAGTTAGAGAAAAGGTTTTAAAGTATACGAGAGATGAATTACCTTACACCACTTATGTTGAAGTCAGACAGATTAACCACTATGAAGAATATATTGAAATTTTCTGCGATATAATTGTGGAAAAGAAATCTCAAAAGCCAATCCTGATAGGTAAGGGCGGTAGTATGATTAAAAAAATCAGGGTAGAGTCAGAGGCTGAACTTAGAGAATACTTTGGGAAAGAGGTTTCACTTGAATTATTTGTCAGGGTTGAAAAAATGTGGAGACAAAAAGGTAAATACCTTCAGCAGTTTAATATTTAGGGGTTTAGGGTTCAAGATTTCAGGTTTTGGGTATCTCGTCCTGAAAAAAGTGGGACATTGATTTGCAGATGTTAAAGCTTAACTTTTTAATTTATATAACCATTTTTCTTACTCTTTACAAGAATGTTAAGACATGCTAAACTATTTTGTCCCATTTAGGGCATAGTATAAAAAATTTGGAGGTGGCTGATGCTTACGAAAGAAAGAAAATCGGAGATTATCGGCGCCTTCGGGAAACACGATAAAGACACGGGTTCCCCCGAGGTGCAGATAGCTTTAATTACTGAGAGGATTAACTATTTAACAGAACATTTTAAGGTACACAAAAAAGACTTTCATTCAAGAAGAGGTCTTTTAAAGCTTGTATCTCAAAGAAAGAAATTGCTTGAATACCTAAAGAGAAAAGACTTTAACAGGTATAGAGACATTGTTAACAAATTAGGTTTAAGAAAATAATAAAAATTGAAAAAGAAGGTAAAAGTATGAAAAAGCAGGTAAGCGTTTCCATAGGTGGAAAGACAATTACCATGGAAACCGGCGTTATAGCCAAGCAGGCTGACGGCGCAATTTTGATTAGTAGTGGAGATACAAAGGTTTTAGTTACAGCATGTATGTCAGATGAGCCGAGGGAGGGAATTGATTTCTTCCCTCTGGTTTGCGATTATAAAGAACACACATTTTCTGCCGGAAAAATCCCGGGCGGTTTTTTCAAAAGGGAGGGCAAGCCTTCCACAAAAGAGGTTTTAACAAGCAGGCTTATTGATAGGCCTTTAAGGCCATTATTCCCTGATAACTTCTTTAATGAAGTTCAGGTTATAGCAAATGTTTATTCATTTGATAGTGCAAATGAACCTGAGGTTTTAGCTATAACAGCTGCATCATGTGCTCTTTATATATCCAAAATCCCTTTTACAATTCCAGTTGGCGCTGTAAGAGTGGGGTATATTGACGGTGAATTTGTTGTAAACCCAACTCACGAAGAGAAGGAAAAATCATTGTTAGACCTTGTTGTTGCAGGGACTGAAGAAGCAATAGTTATGGTTGAAGCAGGAGCAAAAGAGGGTTCAAATGAATTGATGGTTGAGGCTCTTGAGTTTGCCCATAATCATATTAAGGAGCTTGTAAAGGCCCAAAAAGAACTTTTTGAAATGATTAAACCAGAAAAAGTGGAAGTGGAAGAGAGATTTGTTGACCAGGTATTATTTACCGAAGTTGAAAAAGAAATATCCCAAAAGCTTCTTGATGCTTTGAGAATAAAGGGCAAGTTAGAGTCTTATGCTGAAGTGAAAAGGTTAAAAAAAGAACTTGTTGAAAGTTATGAGGAAGAATTGCAACCAGATGTTTCATACATGTTTGATCAGATTAAAGAAAAGCTTTTCAGGAATTATGTGCTTAACGAGGGTAAAAGGCTTGACGGAAGGGCTTTTGATGAAATAAGGCCTGTAAGTGTTGAAGTTGGAGTAATGCCAAGAACCCATGGTTCAGCTCTATTTACAAGGGGAGAAACTCAGGCTTTAGTTACAACAACACTTGGCACATTTGGAGATAGCCAGTTAATTGACGGACTTGAAGGAGAAGAAGAAGAAAAGTTTATGCTTCATTATAACTTCCCGCCTTTCAGTGTTGGGGAAGTGAGGCCTTTGAGAGGCCCTGGAAGAAGGGAAATTGGACATGGTGCTCTGGCTAAGAGGGCAATTGAGCCAATGATTCCTTCGGAGGATGAATTCCCTTACATTATAAGAGTTGTTTCTGAAATTCTTGAATCAAACGGCTCTTCTTCAATGGCAACAGTATGTGGCGGCACTCTTTCCTTAATGGATGCTGGTGTTCCTATGAAAAAGCCTGTTGCTGGAATTGCTATGGGGCTTGTGAAAGAGGGAGAGAAATATGCAATTTTGACAGATATTGCTGGAGCAGAAGACCATTACGGCGATATGGATTTCAAGGTTGCAGGAACAAAAGATGGAATAACCGCTTTGCAGATGGATATCAAAATCAAAGGATTAACAAAAGAGATAATGGCTGAAGCATTAAACCAGGCAAGGAGAGCTATAGATTTTCTCCTTGATAAAATGACAGCAGTTATTCCGGAACCTAAAAAGGAACTTTCTCCTTATGCGCCGAGGATTACTGAAATAGAAATCTCTACCGATAAAATCAGGGATTTAATCGGCCCAGGCGGAAAGACAATTAAAGAAATTGTTGATTCCACAGGAGTTAAGATTGAAATTAAACAGGATGGCAAAGTTCTAATTGCTGCTACAAACGAAGAAGCATCAAACAAGGCTATTGAACTGATTAAAACAGTTACTGCCGTGCCTGAAGTTGGCAAAGTTTACGAAGGTGTGGTTAAAAGAATAGAAGACTATGGTGCTTTTGTTGAGATTCTTCCTGGTAAGGAAGGATTGTTGCATAAAAGCGAAATAGCCAACCATTTTGTTAGAAATGTGGCAGACGAATTAAAATTGAACCAGAAAGTTCTTGTTATTGTTAAAGATATTGATAATCTGGGCAGGGTTAATTTAAGCAGGAAGCCGTTGCTAAAAGATGAAGATGGTAATGATAGCGATAATAGAGGTAGAGACAGAGGCGGAAACAGACAGGGTGGTTACAGAGACAGAAATCGCAATTATAACAGGGATAACAGACATAATAGAGATAGAAACAGTAATAGGGAAAATAATAACGAATAAATTTAAAAATTAATCGGAGGAAATATGCCTGTGATTCTTGCTAAATACATGGGGGATTATGTTGGTCAAGAGGTTACTCTTCAAGGTTGGGTCAGGCTTAAAAGAAAACACGGAAAGATAAGGTTTGTTGAGTTAAGAGATGGTTCAGCCTTTGTCCAGTGTGTCTTCATAAAGGGTGAAACATCAGACCAGGCAATGGAAGACTTTAAAAAGCTAACACAAGAAAGCTCAATTGAAGTCACAGGAGTTGTTCAACAAAACCCAAGAGATGGAAGCTATGAACTCCTTGTGAAAGAGATGAAAATTTATCAAATTTCAGAGCCTTTTCCAATAACCCCCAAAGAGCATGGAATTGACTTTTTAATGGATCACAGGCACCTCTGGTTGCGCTCAAAAAGACAGTGGGCAATTTTAAGGGTAAGGGCCGAGATAATTAAGGCATGCAGAGATTTTTTTGATGAAAGGGATTTTGTTTTAGTTGATTCCCCTATTCTAACTCCAAATGCTGCCGAAGGATCAACAACTCTGTTTAAAACAGACTATTTTGGTGAAACGGCATATTTAACACAAAGTGGGCAACTATATTCAGAAGCTGCTATAGCAGCATTTAAAAAAGTATATTGCTTTGGTCCCACATTCAGAGCAGAAAAATCAAAAACAAGAAGACATTTAATGGAATTCTGGATGGTTGAGCCTGAAATGGCTTTTGCTACACTTGAAGATGTTATGAATCTTGCTGAGGAATTTGTTGAATACATTGTTGCAAGGGTTTTAGATAAAAGGATGGAAGAGTTAAAAATTCTTGAAAGAGACATTTCGAAGCTTGAAAAAATAAAACGACCTTTTATTAGAATGACTTACACTGAAGCTGTGGAACAGCTGCATAAGTTAGGTTCAGATATTGTTTGGGGTGATGATTTTGGTGGAGATGACGAGACTATTCTAACCAAACAGTATGACAAACCTATTCTTGTTCATAGATTCCCGGCAAGCTTTAAAGCCTTTTATTTTGAATTAGACAAAGAAAACCCTGAGCTTGCTCTTGGAGTTGATGTGCTGGCACCTGAAGGTTACGGAGAAATTGTAGGTGGTGGTGAAAGGTCTGCAGACATAAAACATCTTTTAGAAAAGATTAGGGAAGAGGGAATCCCAGAAGAAAATTACAAATGGTACCTTGATTTAAGAAGATATGGTTCAGTGCCTCATGGCGGTTTTGGCCTTGGTATAGAAAGAACTGTTGCCTGGATCTGTGGGTTACACCATGTAAGGGAAACAATACCATGGCCAAGAATGCTTAACAGGCTTTATCCATAAAATTTATGCCTAAATTTATTTTTATAACATTAGGTTGTCCTAAAAATACTGTTGATTCTGAGGTTATGGCAGGTTGCCTTTTAGAAAGGGGTTTTGAACCTGTTGCAACTCTTGATGAGTATGTTGACTATGCCATTGTAAATACCTGTGGGTTTATCCTGCCTGCAAAAGAGGAATCAATAGACAGAATTCTTGAACTTGCTGAATACAAACAACAGGGCAAAATAGGGAAGCTTGTTGTTGCCGGGTGCCTTGTTCAAAGATATATAAATGATTTAAAGAAAGAAATTCCAGAAATAGATTACTTTGTTAGCCTTGATGATATTGAACAAATTGTTGATATTTTAGAAAATAATAAAGACTCTCAATTTAAAATGCCCCAGTATGTTTATTCAGAAAAATCACCAAGAATCCTTTCAAATTCCGTCTATGAATATGTGAAGATATCGGAAGGATGTAATCACTCCTGCTCTTTCTGCGCTATACCTGGTATTAGGGGAAGGCTAAGAAGCAGGAGTATTGATTCTATTGTTAACGAAGTTAAAAACCTTGTAGATAACGGTTATAAAGAAATAATTTTAATCTCCCAGGATTCAACCATGTATGGGGCAGATTTAGGTATGAAAGACGGTCTTGCAAAACTGCTTGAACAACTTGACAAAATTGAAGGTGATTTCTGGATAAGGGTAATGTATCTATTCCCTGGAGAAATTACAGATTATTTGTTAAAAGTTATGGCTAACAGCGAAAAAATTTGTAATTATATTGATATTCCACTTCAGCATGCCTCAAAAAGAATTTTAAAATCAATGAGAAGGCCTGGGGATGGGAAAGAGTATTTAAAATTAATAGATAAAATCAGAGATATTTTTAATGATGATGTATTTATAAGAACAGCTTTAATAGTAGGATATCCGGATGAAACGGAAGAGGAATTTTATGAATTGAAATCATTTGTTGAAAAGGCTAAATTCAATCATTTAGGAGTTTTTACCTATTCTCATGAGGAAGATACTCCCGCTTTTTCTCTCAATGATAATGTGAGTGAAGACACAAAAGTAAAAAGAATGAATGAAATTATGGAAATGCAGAAGGAGATATCTTACAATATTAATAAACTTTTTGAGGGGCGTACTCTTGATGTTGTAGTTGAAGGCTATTACGAAGAAACAGAATACCTTTTAAAGGGAAGACACAAAGGGCAGGCCCCTGATATTGATGGGGTTACTTTGATAAACGAAGGATTTGCGGATGTAGGGGACTTTAAAAGGGTATTAATAGAAAAAGCTATGTATTATGATATTTTAGGAAAAATTTTATAGAAGAAAGGAGAAAGATTATGAAAATCTTTAAATTTTTAACAGTATTTACACTTGTACTTGTTTTTACAGTTAAATCATTAGCGGGAATTACTGCGGGAATGATTATTTTCAAGGTTGTTGATGAGAACAACAAACCTCTTGAAGGAGTTAAAATCACAATTACAATGAAGAAGAGGCAATCATTTAAAAAGGTACTGGAAACAAATAAAAAGGGAATTGCAAAGGTGACCTTAAACATTGCAACTTATACTGTAAAGTTTGAAAAAGAAGGATATGTGGCATATGAAACTTTGACAAAGCCTATTATCAGTGATAAAAAGGTTGAAAATATTAAATTAATGAGTATGAAAGCTGCTGCTAAACAAGAAGAAAGCAAATTATCTCCAGAAGACAGAGGAGCTCTTTTATTCAATCAGGCAGTTGAATACTTAAAAAAGAAAGACGACAAAGGTGCTTATCCATTATTGAAGCAGGCTGTTGAATTAAACCCTGACCTTGCTTTTGCATGGTTCCATTTAGGAAGAATTGACTTAATGAATAATAAACTTGACGATGCTGAAAGGGAGCTTTTAAAGGCAATTGATTTAAACAGCAGCATGGGGCCTGCATTTGCTTTACTTGCAGATGTTTACAAGAAAAAGGGCGATGAAGAAAATTACAAAAAGTATCATAAAAAGGCGGAAGAGATGGGCGCTATTGACCCAGCGGAATACTACAATAAAGCGGTTGAATACATAAATGCAGGTGATGATAAAAATGCGAAAGTTTATCTTGAAAAAACTTTACAGGTAGATGCCAAGTATGCTGATGCTTACTATCAGTTAGGTCTGCTGTATTTAAGACAGGGTGATATGAACAAGTGTGTTGAAATGCTAAAAAAATACCTTGAACTTGCTCCTAATGGCAAATATGCTGGTGATTGCCAGGGATTAATTCAGGGTTTAACAGCAGGTCAATAATTGAAATTGCGTGTAAACTTTTAAATTTTCTATATGGGGGTGTCTTTAATGAAAAAATTTGTTTCATTGTTGGTATTGTTATTTGCGGTTGGCAACCTTATGGCTGCTGACAGATATATTGTTGTCCTTGATAAGCAGCCTGTAATTAAAGTTGCTAAAAGGGCTGTGAAAACTAAAGCTGCCAAAATGTACAGGCAGGAAGTACTTGAACAGCAAAAGGATTTTATAAACTTTGTGGAAAAGAATTTAAAAGGGAAGACGTTTGGCTCTATACAAACTGTTTTAAATGCAGTTTTTGTTGAGATAGATGCTAATAAGGTCGAGAAGTTGAAGGAATTTCCCGGGGTTAAATATATTCAAAAAGACAAAATCTATAAACTGGAATTAGACGGTGCAAACAGGGTTTGCGATAATGTTGCAGTTTATAGAAGGTTGGGCATGTCAAACCTTGACATAGGAAAGGGAGTTAAAATAGCAATACTTGATACAGGTATTGATATATCAAATCCAATGTTTAATGATGAGGGGTTTGAATATCCAGAAGGGTTTAACCCTGGTGATGACAACGAACAGGACTACACAAACAACAAAGTAATTGTTGCCAAAAACTTTGGTTCAGACCAGAATGCATCAGACCAGTATGGCCATGGTACCGCTTGTGCAGGATGTGCAGCAGGTAGGTATGTAGAGGTTCAGGATGGTTTATTCCTTTATAAACTTTTAGGTGCTGCTCCAGGTGCTTATTTAGGTAACTATAAGGTTTTTACTATGGGTCCCCAGGGTCCCAGCGCTTATCAATCTTCAATATTAAACGGTATAGATGCAGCAGTTAACGATGGTATGGATATTATTTCAATGAGTTTAGGGGGAGATATAAGCGGAAGCGCTTCAGATGATGCAGAAGTTCAGGCAATTGAGAACGCAATAGATGCTGGAGTAGTTTGCCTTGTTGCTGCAGGAAATGAAGGTGATAATTTTGAAGATTTAATTTCTAAGTATTGTGGAAATGACCCAACTTGTGATGAATGGAGAAATCACCTTGATGAATTTTCTCTTGTTCCAATGAGTGTTGCCGCTCCAGGTAATGCACCGGATGCAATTACAGTTGGTGCTGTCGACAATGAAAGGAATTATTCGGCAGTCAGACATGCTACTTTCTATATTGATGATGAGCCAATAAGTGAACTATCAGATATCCAGTATGGTGTGGATACTCAGGTAGGTGCAAATCTTACAGAATTTTCAAAGACAGAGGTTGTTGACCTTGCTGATTACACCACAGACGATGAAGCATGCAATCCGCTTGACGGAATTGATTTATCAGGTAAGGCGGTTCTTGTAAAAAGGGGAGATTGTTATTTCTGCCAGAAGATTAAGCATTGCCAGGATGCTGGTGCTGCGGCTGTAATTGTTTACAATAGTTACCCTGACGATGACCCTGACCATGGTGGAATAATAAATATGGATGTTGGACCAAGCCAGAATTGTCCATATGCTTTAAACATTCCTGGATTTTTTATTAAAAACAGTGATGGCGTTGCCTTAAAACAAGTTCTTGCATCTTCAACAAGCCCTGTTTACTTTTCAATCTGGGTTGAAACTGAATACCAGAAAGTAGCATCAGGTTACAAAACATGGTTTTCTTCAACAGGGCCAACAAAGAATGATTATTTTTTGAAACCTGATGTTGCTGCTCCTGGGCAGAGGATTATGGCTCCTACTCAGGATGACAATAACTCAAGTGATATGTACAGTGCAACTGGTTTTGCTGAAACACAGGGTACAAGTTTTTCCACACCTTATACGGCCGGTATTGCTGCAGCATTTAAGTCATTGTTTCCTGATTTAAGTCCTGCGGAGATTAAGGGAGTTTTGTGTACTGCAACTGGGTTTGGTTACGATTTGTATCAGTCAAAAAATGGTATTAACAACATCTTTTATACAAATGGATACGCAACTCCAGCATTTTTAGGTGGCGGAATTGTAAATATGGAGAATGCTGTAAATGCTAAATTAACATTGATGCCTTCAAACATTAGTTTTGGTAATGTTGACACATCAAGTGTTAGTTCAATATCAAAAACTTTTACAGTTAAAAACATTACTAATTCAACAATTTCTTTTATCCCTTCATTGTTAAATATTTGTGCAAATGACAGGGTTAATGCAAGCATATCACCGACAACCAAACAAACATTAAATCCAGGTGAAAGTGTGGATATAACTTTAACAGCGCATTACACAGACCCTGCAGCAACTCATCTTATGGGTTTTGTAGTTCTCACAGATAACTATGGAAATGAGTATAAGCTTCCATTCTATGGCAGGTTTGTTTCAAGCGATGTATTAAATCATGGTGATACAGAAGACGAAGATGGTGACGGAATTAACCATGGTACAGAGTTGGGAGCATGGAGTGATGTTTACCTGACAGATACAGATAATGATGGAATGAGTGATGCTGATGAAATAAATGGAATAGATGTTAACGGAAAAACTATCCATTACAACCCTGCAAATGCAACTTCTGTTTACTATGATCCATTTGCTGATACTGAACTAACAGTAGAAACATATGTTCCTGTTTTTAATAACGATTATGATGAAGATGAATTTACTCAATGCACTCTTTACCTTTCCAATCCGAATAGTGAAAGTGTATATTTAAGGGTTTTACCTCTTGCACCTGACGGCACTATAACAACAACAGTGAGAAAACTTAAATTAGAACCTCATGGATGGAAAGGAGTAAAGATTGATAAAGGAATGTTCCCGGTAGGCGGTGGCTGGATTTTAGTAAAATCTTCTAATACTGTTAAAGCTGTTATGAATTTTGAAACACTTGAATTCAACAGAAAGAAACCTGGAAAAGAAGCAAATTATTACATTGAAAACTCTGCAGCAATTGCTGGTACAGACAGATTGTATTCAAAAGTATATGTCCCGCACATTGCTGAACAAACTGAGCAGTGGGATACATTTGTATCTGTTGCTAACCCCGGTTCTGCTTCTATAGCTCCAAAGTTTGTTGTTCCAGGCTCAACTCCAGTTGACCTTGGAAGTGTTGGCAAACTGGGATTGTATGCTGCGGAAGATGTTTATTCTGATGTATTCAATGAAAACTTCCCTTATTCACCTGATGATAAAGCTCACTGGTGGGCAACAATTGACGGTAACGGTTCACAGTTTGTTGCTATGGAAGCTTTCAGCCAGTTAAGGTTTGAAGATATGAGCGATCCTACACCATTAATGGATCAGGTAGGAGCTTTGCTTCTCACCGATGATGCATCAACAACTGTTATAATTCCTCATGTTGATACACACTGGTTGTGGTGGACAGGGGTTGTAATCAACAATGTAAATGATGCTGATGTTAATGTTACCATGACTCCTTACGACAGCAATGGGAACGCTTTAACACCTGTAACATTTACACTTGCTGCAAATAGCAAGGCAGTTAACCTTGTTCAGGGGTTCTGGACATCAAACAATGCACAGTATCCAGAGGATACAGCCTGGATTAAAATAACCGCAGACCAGCCTATTACAGGTTATGAGTTGTTTGGCATAGACCCAACAAAAGGAAGCAACAACAATGGTGAAGACGCACTTGCTGGTGTAAGGCCAATTATGAATCCGTCTAACTCAATTGCATTCCCGTATGTATTTACTCAGACATCCAGTGAGTGGTGTGGAATTGTTGTAATAAATGCAAACGAAGAGACTGCAAACTTAACTATTGAAGCATACAATGCTTTAGGTGAAAAGGTAGGCGAGTTAAATGAAAACTTAGGCGCTAACCAGAAGTGGGTTGGAGTAGTAAGCAGCGATTTAATACCAGGGCTTACAGATGATGTTAGGTGGATTAAGGTTACCTCTAATGTCCCTGTAGGTGGATTTGCGTTGTTTGGTGACCTTGACAGGTATTACATGAGTGGATACAAGGCAGTTGATGTTGAATAATATGTGTAACTTTTTCAACAACTGTGTAAAAAATTACACAGTAAATTTTGAAAAAGTGTAAAAATTTTCAATAGTGAAAAGGGTGCCTATTTTGGCACCCTTTTTGCATTAAAAGAGGAGTGATGAGGCAGATAACTATAAAGAAGTCGGTAAAAACGTCTGGTATAGGGTTGCATTCGGGGAAGAAAGTTAATTTAGAGTTTCACCCTGCCCCTGAAAATACGGGGATTGTTTTTAGAAGGGTGGATAAAAATCACTTTCCTATAAAGGCAGATATATCCTATGTATCTAAGCTTGCATATGCAACCAATTTGACTAAAGATAAAGTTTCTATTGCCACAACAGAACATTTATTGGCAACTCTCAGGGGGTTAGGAATAGATAATATCTATGTGGACATTGATGCTGAAGAGACTCCTATAATGGATGGAAGTGCTTCTGCATTTGTCTATCTGTTAAAGGAAGCTGGAATTAAAAAACAGAGAGCAGAGAAAAAATATTTAAGGATTAAAAAACCAAAACACTATTTGAATGGTGATAGAAGAATTTCTATTTATCCTTATGATGGTTTTAAAATTACCTATACCATTGAATTTGACCATCCTCTAATAAGGCGACAAACAAGAACCCTTGAGTTAAAATCTGATGATGATTTTGAAAACGAGGTTTCTCCTGCAAGGACATTTGGTTTTTTAAAAGATGTTGAGATGTTGAGAAAAAATGGGCTGGCTTTAGGGGGTTCACTTGAAAACGCCATAGTTATTGATTCGGATAAAATTTTAAACGGGCATTTAAGGTTTTCCGATGAATTTGTAAGACATAAAATTCTTGATGTAATTGGAGACCTTGCTCTTTTAGGATATCCAATTTTAGGCCATGTGGTAGCATACAAGGCAGGACATGAGATTCATACAAGCCTTGCCAGAGAGATAAAAAAAGACCCTGAAAGCTATGAGATTGTTAATGCTGGAGAACTTGATTTTATTGCAAAAGAAGACAAAGCTATTCAGGTTGCGGAAGAACTTGCATAAATTAAAGATTGTAAATTTTTGATTCTAAATTTTAAATTTTATATTATGGATTGAGGAAAAATCTTTTAATTTAAAAATCCTTTCCTCAATTCAAAATCCAAAATTTTTAATCCAACATTTACAATCAAAAATTAGGTATTCCAAACCTAAAACCTAATCTTTTTTGTTACAGTTACGGTTATATCAGGTGCTGTGTATGTGAAAACATCTTCTGTAAAGCTTACCTGATAGTCTCTGTATTGAATTCCTAAAGCAAACATTGCCATGTAATCATCCATTCTGTCAAATCCTGTGTTGTATGGGGAAGATTGAAGATAAAGCTGGCCAATTGCTTTAAAATCCTCATTAATTTTGTAGGAAAGTCCAAAATATATGTACCCGCTTTCATCAAGGCTTGTTACATATTTTTTGTCTGGATTTCCATAGTTTAAATATCCCAGGCCATAGAATAGATTGAAATTATTAAATCTATTTTCTCCATTAAACCCGAAGCCGAAATCAAATGAGCCTGATGATAGGCCATCAGACACAGAAGCAACAGGAAGTTTACAAAATATTGAAAAATTAAACCTGAAATTACTAATGTCTCTGACTTTATAAATATTATAGCCTAATGTAATATCTCCTATCCCTGCAACTGATGTTGTTTTGTTTATTTCACCTATTCTAAACACAAATTGATTATTTTCTACAAGCTCCCTTCCCCCATTGTTAAAACCTACATAGTCATGGTAATCTTCAATAATAGAATCAAACATTCCCTTCCAGTGATAAATTGCAGGGATTTCAATATAGATGCTTGAAAATGCTGTTAGCCTTCTTTCAATTTTTGTTGTAATTGATAAAGTTTCCATGTCAAATGCAATGTTTTTATCTAATTCAGGGTTGTCAATAAATGAATAGGCAAAAATATTTGAATACTGTGTCGTGAATGTTATGTTATACTTTTTCCCATTGTAAAAGTCAAATTGCTCAAAATCAGGCTGGAGTATATTAAGGTAAAAAGGAGCATTATTTTTTATAAAAAGAGATTGGGAAAATAAATTAGTGGTTAAAAAAAATGTGAAAATTAAAAAAGCCGACAGGAGGCTTAGCTTCCTGTCAGCTGATATTCTCTTTTTCCTTCTTAGCATCTGTAGCAAAAGCTGAATCCGGAAAATCAAGTATTAACTGGTTTAACAACTCTTTTGCTTCCTCTAATTTGCCCTGTTTAACAAGGATTTTGCTCTTTTTGAGCAATTCATAGTCTTTAACAGGATTTTTAAAAGTGTCCTGTTTCATTAAATTGTCCAAAATTGCTATTGCTTTATCCAATTCACCGCTATTTGATTTAACATTTACCAATGTTAAAGCGACGGTTGTTTTAAAGGGATAAGGAGCACTGTTATAAAGATTTTCAAGAATTTTTTCCGCTTCCCCAATGTTGTTTAAATTAAGGTAGCAAAGTGCTTCATAGAATTTTGCTCTCAATTTAACTGATTTTGTTAAATTTTCTTTTTCAAGTTTTTTAAACTCTTCTAATGCTTTGTTGTACTGTTCTTCTTTGTTTTTGTATTTAGGTGCTTCATTTTTCTTTGGTTTGTAGTAAAAAATTTCTGTTGCCTTTGAAAAAGCGAGTTCTGATTTTTCTGTTTTGTTTGTGCTATAAGAGGTTACAGCAACATAAATTGCTATTGCTGCAAAAATTGCAATAACAATGCCGTAAACCAATGTTTTGTTTTCTTTCCCCCATGAAAGTACCTTATCAACAACGCTTGCAACCTCGTCTTCTTTCATTAATTTTTTCATTTGCTTGTGTGAATACTTCTTTTCAGCCACCAATACCTCCTTTTATGCTTTAAAATTCTCTAAAATCTTCTCAAAAATGCCCTTTAAAGTCAAGCAAAGAGCCTGTTTATAACCTTAAAAAAGTTTTCTTTTATCTCTTCTTCCCCTTTAATGTGTCCGTTTTCCATTAGCACTTTACCGTTACATACAACTGTATCGGTTAATATTCCGCTTGCGGCATAAACAAAGTTTGAAATAGGATTGTGGAGCGGGGTAATTGTCTCGTGCATTTTCAATAAAATAAAATCTGCCGTATCTCCTTCTTCAAGTTTATTAACATTAAGGCCTAAGATCCTGAATCCCTCTGTTGCTCTGTACACAACATCGTATGCGTTAGGAATTTCAGCGTCGTTGTTTCTCCATTTTTGTAAAATAGCTGCAACCTTCATTTCTTCTGTCATGTCAAGGTTGTTGTTTGATGCAGCCCCATCTGTACCAAGACAAATTCTAACACCTTTTTCTCTCAATTCTTTCTTTGGCATAATGCCGCCAACTGCAAGTTTCATATTTGAAATTGGGGTATGGATTGCTATAGAGTTTCTTTCAGCAAGCAAATTTATTTCTTTAGGGTTAAGCCATATACAGTGTGCAAGCAAGGTTTTGTCAGTCAATACCCCTAACTCGTCAAGGTATTCTGGAGGCCTTTTGCCTGTTTTCTTAACGCATTCTTCAACTTCTGTTAATGTCTCAGAGAGGTGAATATGCAGGTATGTGTCTTTTTCCTTTCTAAGTTCAGCAGCAAATCTTAACCCTTTGTCCGATACTGTGTAAACTGCATGAGGTCCCAATCCAACTTTTATTAAAGGATTTTTTTCATAGTATTTATCAAATATTTCAAGAGTTCTTTTTTCGTTAAACTTCTGCCTTTCAATGTCAAACATATCAATCATTACAGCATTTAAAATTGCCCTCATTCCCATTTCTTCAACTGCCTGAAAGCAGGCGTCAAAGTGCCAGTACATATCGTTAAAAAGGGTAGTCCCTGTTTTTATCATTTCAAGGCAGGCAAATTTTGTTCCCCAGTAAACATCCTCTTCAGTCAGTTTTGATTCAATAGGCCATATTTTTGTTTGCAGCCATTCCATTAATTTTAAATCGTCAGCATAGCCTTTAAAAAGAACCATGGCTGCATGAGTGTGCATATTTGCAAGAGCAGGGTATAGTATTTTATCCGTTCCGTCTATTACTTTGTCTGCCTGAATATCAAGGTTTTTCCCTATTTTTTTAATCTTCCCTTTATCAACAAAAACATCTATTTTCTCATTTTTGAAAGAATGGATAACATTTTTAATTAGAATTGACATTTTACAAGCTCCTTTAACATTTTATCCACAGTCTTTTGATTTTGAAGGACAAGCCTGTTAAATTCGTCAAAGTCTATGTTTGTTTCTGATATCCCGTTTGCGTAATTGTCAACAACGCAGATTGATGCATACTGCAACCCTAATTCGCAGGCAATAGTGCATTCACTTGCCATAGTCATTCCAACAACATCGGCATATTGTGCCATTAGCCTGATTTCTGCCGGGGTTTCAAACCTTGGTCCTGTTGTCTGCCAGTAAATTACCCTTTTAAACTTCTCTCCAAGGCAGTTTTCAATTTTCTGGTTTATCGTTTCTGAAAGCACAGGAGTAATATGAATTCTTTTGTCGGCGTCAACAGTTATAATATTGTAAAAAGAGATAAAATCGCTAACAAGACAAACCTCACCTGGCTTGATGTAAGGCTTGAGAGAGCCGACTGAATTTATTGCAAT
Source organism: Thermotomaculum hydrothermale (assembly GCF_016592575.1). Taxonomy (NCBI): domain Bacteria; kingdom Pseudomonadati; phylum Acidobacteriota; class Holophagae; order Thermotomaculales; family Thermotomaculaceae; genus Thermotomaculum; species Thermotomaculum hydrothermale. The sequence goes on from NZ_AP017470.1 coordinate 854,838, forward strand.
TATTTTTTTAAAATCCCTTGATTTAATGGCATACAGGTTTGCTTTGTGATTTATTGCGTGGGGAGGCACATTCTTTTTCCCGTGCCTTTGAATTAGCATTGTTTTTTCATCAATGAATACTTCAACAGTGCCGAATGGGGTTATAATCCTTTCCTCTTTCATATCCTTTACAAGCTCTGAATTAAAGAGATTACTCCCCCCTATAATTGCAATTTTATTTGGCATGGATAACCCCCATACATTCTCTAATTAGTTTGCATACTGTAATGGTTGAAATTTCCGTATTGTCAATGTCGGGAGATAATTCCATAAAGTCAATCCCGACAATATTCAAATTTTTAAATCTTGAAATTGTGTCAATAAGGGTATTGAAATCAATACCGCCAGGTTCTGGGGTGCCTGTTCCTGGAAAAACAGACGGGTCTAATACATCCATATCAATTGTAATATAAACAGGAGCTTTTTCCCCAATAAGCCTGACAACATTTTCCGGGTTCTTCTTCAATGTTTTATTTTCTTTCATAAAGTTAAACTCATCTTTTGTCCCTGAGCGGATAAAAAACTGGTGAAACCTATTGGCAGGAAGGAAGTCCAAAATCCTTCTCATCACTGTTGCATGGGATAATTTTTCCCCAAGGTATTCTTCCCTTAAATCAGCGTGTGCGTCAAAGTGAATTAGGTGTAAATCTGGATAAACTGAATAGCATGCTTTAACTAAAGGCAATGTTACAAGGTGTTCCCCTCCAATTCCAAAAAGTATGCGCCCCTGTTCAAAGTATTTTTTTGAGTCTTCCTCAATAAGCTGTAACGCTTTTTCTGTATTTCCAAATGGAAGGCTTAAATCCTTTGCATCGTAAAAGTTTATGTCCTGTTCAATGTCAACATCAAAAAGCGGGGAGTAGGTTTCAATCCCTTCAGAGTTTAATCTTACATCGGCAGGGGCAAACCTCTGCCCTGACTTGAAAGACGCTGTCCCGTCAAAGGGATATCCCCTTAAGACTATTTTACAGTTTTCAATAGATTTTTTGCTTCCCATAAACCTCATTTTTCAACCTCGTGTACATATTTTTTCAATGCTTCTTCTTCGTTTTCCGTTTCAATATAGCACTCCGCTTCAATGCCACCTCTTATGTTGTACTTTGTATAAACGCTTAAGAATTTTGGGTTAAGTAATTCTTTTAAGTCATTGAAAATAATGGAAGTGGCCTCTTCCTGATAAACCCCAACATTCCTGAAAGAGATGAAATAATACTTGAGAGATTTAAGTTCAACAATCTTTCCATCTGGAATATACTTAACCACAACTTCTGCAATGTCAGGCAACCCGGAAAAAGGGCATACTGCGGAAAACTCATCGGTAGAGTAGGCAATTAATTGAGGTTTTCCGTCAAAATCTATTGTTTCAAGGTAATCCTTTCTAATTTTATCTTTTCCGTCAAACGGCAAAATCAATCCTTCAGCCTGCGGCATAAATCCCCCTTAAAATTTTTTAGGTAATTATTTTATCACATAAGAAAAAATAAAATTTATTCAAAAAACAAGGTCAAATGCCTGTTTTAAAGATTTAACCTTTATAAGTTCAATTTTTCTATTTACCTTTGAATCAATCTTTTCCCTTGTGTCAGGGATAATCGCTTTTTTAAATCCTAAATTTGCGGCCTCATTTAGCCTCTGGTTTATTGCTGAGACGCTTCTTATCTCCCCTGAAAGCCCTATTTCCCCAATAAAAACAGTATGCTTATCAAGTGGTTTATTTAAAAAACTTGACACAACGGCAAATGCAATACCTAAATCAACCGATGGTTCGTTTATTGTTAATCCTCCTGCAACATTAATGTAAACATCGTCCCTTCCAATAAGGTAATCAAGCCTTTTTTCAATTATTGCAAGCAAAAGGTGAAGCCTGTTTATATCAATCCCTATTGCCATTCTTCTCGGGGTACCAAATGCGCTTTCAGTAACCAGAGCTTGCAATTCAACAAGCAATGCCCTTGTCCCCTCAACTGCGCAGACAATTGCAGAGCCTGTTGTGTCGTCCGGCCTTTCCCCTATAAAAAACTCTGATGGATTTCCAACAGGCAAAAGCCCCTTTGATGTCATTTCAAAAAGCCCCAATTCATTTGTTGAACCAAATCTGTTTTTAATTGCTCTTATAAGCCTTCTGGATTGAAATCTATCCCCTTCAAAGTACAAAACTGTATCAACTATGTGTTCCAGTGTTTTTGGCCCTGCAATGGCTCCCTCTTTTGTTATATGGCCTATTATCAGCACAGGTATGCCTGAATTTTTAGCTTCAAATAAAAGCCTTGTGGTAACTTCTCTTATCTGGGAAACAGTGCCAGGTGCCGATGTTAACTCAGAAGAGAACATTGTTTGAATTGAATCTATAACAACAAATAAAGGATTAACACTTTTAATCTGTTCAACTATGTTTTCAAGTACAACCTCTCCTGAAAGCAGAATATTTTGATTAATTGAACCTATCCTTTCCGCTCTCAGTTTTATCTGGGAAGGGGATTCCTCTCCTGAAAAGTATAAAACCTGCCCTTTTACAGCAATGTTATTTGATATTTGAAGCATTAATGTTGATTTCCCTATTCCCGGTTCTCCCCCTAAAAGGGTTAACGAGCCTGGAACAAATCCTCCCCCTAAAACCCTGTTAAACTCCTCAATTCCAGTGTCAATTCTTGAATACTCGGCAGAATTAATCTTATTTATAGGCTTTGGAGAGGATAAATTACTTGCAAGCGAGCGCTTATTTATTTTTTTTGATTGCTCTTTTACCTCTATAAATGAATTCCATGAGCCACAATCTGGACATTTTCCAAGCCATTTTCTTGATTTATATCCACAGTGTTCACATTCAAAGAAACTGTTTTTAGCCATTAAGTTATCTTATACTTACATTTGAAAGCAATGTTTTGAAGTAATCGTCTCTGAATCTTATACCAACACCTAAAAAGTACTGTGAATAATCACTTTCAAGAACATCGTCTGCACCTGCTGTGAGGAAAAAGTCTTTGTAAAATTTATACCTTACAAACAACTTAACATGCGGGTCAAGATTATTTTCCCTGCTGAAATCCCAAGCGTCAACGGTGAAAGAGAGTTTGCCGTCGAATCCCTTAGGCAGATAGGAAAGTCCAAAACCTCCCTTTGATTCAATCATTCCTACTTTAACGAGGAAATCGCCAAATTGCTGTCCAATTGTTGCAGAGAATTTTAAAGAATCCCTTGTTGAGATAACTGTTTCTGTGTAATGGTCTCTAACAGTACCGTCATCATTTGTTATTATGTGTTCAAATGTGTTTTCTTTAACCTTTCCGTATGGGCTGTCAATAATCTGAACCTGATAATATCTCTTTGTGTTAGGTACAATGTCAATTGTAAAATAACTTTTTGAATCCTCAACATCAAACATGTATTCACTCTTAAATCCCAGATAAACCCCTGTGTCTCTGAATGCGCTTAAATAGTCTGTTGCTGCATCCATTGCATTTTTGAAAGATACAAGGGTTTCATCAAAGTGTTTTCCTATCTTTTCATCGTTTACAAGCATTCCGATTGTGCCTTTGCCCTCGTCAATTTTCTTTGAAATACTTTCAACATAGTCGAGGGTTTTGCTTAACTTTTTGGTGCTTTCTTTTGCATTGACAATGGTTTCCCTGAAATCCTGTTTGTTTTCGGTAACTACACTGTCTAAATGAGTCATAAGGTTGTCAAGTTTTTTGGACAAAACAGGAATTTCCTTTCTTAAATCCCCTGTAAAAGCCTTTATATTGTCAATTGAATCGGTTAAATTATCTTTATTTCTTGAAGTAATTTCCCTTAAATCTTCGGTAATTTTTTGAATATTTTCAATTATCTCGCCTATCTGCTGTTCACCCTTTTTGGTGCCAATTGTATTGCTTAAGCTATTGGTGATTTTTTTCAAATCTGATGCGACACTATAGACAATAGTCATAATGTCATCAACGGTAACTGATTTTTCTGTTGGAAGGGTGGAGTTGGCTGCAACCTTGCCTGCACCATGCCCAGGTAATATTTCAATATACTTATCTCCTAAAATTCCCTTTGATGTTACTTTTACAATTGAACCTTCAGGAAGGGTTACATCGCTGAAAATATCCATAATTACAAGAGCTTTTCCGTCTTTAAGTCTTATATCTTTTACAGTGCCTATCTTTACTCCTGCCATTCTAACATCAGTGTGATTGTCAAGCCCTGATGCTGTATCAAGTATGGCGCTTATCTGGTAAACTTTTTTCCCACCGAAAATTTCAAACTGGCCGGTTTTGATAATAAGAAAACAAATAATAATTAAAGCAATAACAAAAAATAAACCGACTTTTGCCTCACTGTTCATACTTCACCTCTTATATTTTGATTTTCATTTTCTTCACAAATCCTTCCCTTGAGGAAGCCCTTAATTACCTCAAGGTCGCTTTTCATAAACTCTTCAGGTGTGCCTTTAAAAATAATCTCACCTTTGTAAAGCATTGCTATTTTATCAGCAATATCAAATGCTGAAACCATATCGTGGGTAATTGTAATGCAGGTAACATCAAGTGAGTTTCTCAAATCATTTATTACAGTGTCTATCTGGTCTGTAAGGATTGGGTCTAACCCTGTAGTGGGCTCGTCAAACAGAAGTATTTCAGGGTTTAAAGCAATAGCCCTGGCAAAGCCAGCCCTTCTTCTCATACCACCTGATAATTCAGATGGAAGGAGTTTCTCATTTCCCCTTAATCCAACTAATTCAAGACATTCTAAAACCCTTTTTTCAATTTGTTTTTCGGTGTAATTTGTGTGCCTTCTCAATGGAAAGGCGACATTTTCATAAACATTCATAAAGTCAAAGAGAGCCGCTTCCTGAAAAGCCATTCCAAAGCGTTTTCTAATCTCATACCAGTCTTTTTTGGTAAAGTTTGTAACATCTTTCCCGTCTATATAAACCTTGCCTTTGTCAGGCTTTAATAATCCGATTATATGCTTTAAAAGAACTGATTTACCTGTACCTGAACCGCCTAAAATTACAAGTGATTCTCCCTTATCTATCTCAAGGTTTAATCCGTTTAAAACCTTTTTTTCGCCAAAGCTTTTGTAAACATTTTCAAGTTTAATCAAACTCATAATTCCCGCCTAAAAAAGAAGTTTTGATAGGAAGAAGTCAGCAATTAAGATTGCTAAAGATGCAAGAACAACTGCTTCGGTTGTTGATTTACCAACGCCTTCTGCACCGCCTTTTGTTCTCAATCCCTTATAACAGCCAACAGATGCAATAATATACCCAAAGGCAAATGACTTAATTAACCCGCTTACAACATCCCATGTTTCTGTGTACTGGTAAACATTTTTCATATAAAGGTAAGGATTTTCGTGGAACAGGTTTACAACTAAAAAGTATCCGCCGTAAATACCAATTAAATCCGCCAATCCAACAAGGAGAGGAAGCATTAAAGTGCCTGCAAAAACCCTCGGCACAAAAAGGTAATGAACAGGGTCAACCCCCATTACTTCAAGGGCATCAATCTGCTCTGTAACCTTCATTGTGCCTATCTCTGCTGCAATTGAGGAGCCAATCCTTCCTGCAACCATTAAGCCTGTTAAAACAGGTGCAAGCTCTCTTGATAACGCTATTCCAACAATAGCCCCCACCATTGACTCTGCCTGAAACCTTTTGAACCCGCCATAGATTTGCAATGCTAAAACCATTCCAGTGAAGAGAGCGGTGAGGAAAACAACAGGAAGTGAATTTACCCCGATTCTCTCCATCTGTTTAAACCAGTTTTTAATATCAAAAGGCCTTTTAAATGTGTATTTTAAGGTGTTGAAGTTTAGAATTGCATAATCACCGCTGGCGCTAATCCCTTTTAAAACCCATCTTCCAATTCTCTCAAAAAACTTCATCTATCCCCTCTGACAAAATTTTCTTTTTATAAGAATACCTCTTTTTAAATTTCGTTACAACAATTTTATCCTTTTTAATCATAAACTTCAAAAAAATGTGACAGAGTTAACGGAATTTGAGGATTTTTTAAAAATTTTACGCTAAATATAGATTTTATAATTTTTCTTTTTGCACAACAGCCTTTGTTTTGTATAATTTTTACAAATAAAGAATTACAGCGAGGGAATATGGGATACAAAGCGGTATTTTTAGACGGAACAGATGGTTTACCGTTAGTTGAATGCGAAGTCTGCAAAATAATTGAAAGGAATGTGATTGAACCAGCAGTAATTTATGTTAATGAAAACGAGGATATTTCTAACCTAAGTGAAAAAAGAATTAACCAGCTAATAGGAGAAAGCAAAAAATTAAATAATGGACAATTACGCTGTATATTCCACTGCGAAAAAGAAAATGAAATCTGGATAGAGAATATTGATGAGTACAAAGAATGGAAAGAGAAGCGTGAAAAAGCCAGAGAAGAGAAAAGAAAATTTAATGAAAAATCTCCTGCGGAATGGAAAAAAAACCTTGTTGATGAGTTCTGGAAAAGAATAAGGGCTTACAGATTTGCAGTTGATTATTCAATTAGCACTCCTATTAACATTTTAAATGATGTTAAATTTGACTCTATCCTAGTTTCTTACTATAGAAAAAAGTTGACAAACCAACAAAAAAATTATTATAGCTTTAATTCAGTCATTTTCCCAAAATTCAATAGATTTCAAGGGAATGAAAAAAATGAAAACAAAATTTTAAAAAAAGATTTCAATTTTTGGTATTTTAAAGAAGAGTATAAATTATTAAAAACTGCATATTTTCAAGGAGCAAAATTTGTAGAAGAAGCTTATTTTAGGGGATCAATATTTCAAAATAAAACATATTTTCAAGGAGGAAATTTTCAATTATTAGCAGATTTCACAAGTTCAGAATTTCAAGAATATGTTTCTTTTAGTGGGCAAAGATTTCAAGGAGATGCATCTTTTGCAAGTGTAAAATTTCAAAGTAACTCCTCTTTTACAAATACAGAATTCCAAGAAGAGGCGTATTTTGTAGGAGCAAAATTTATTGGGGAAATAAATTTTGAGAAGACACTATTTCAAAAACATACATATTTTAATAAAGTGGTTTTCCAAGGAGATACAAATTTTTGGAAAACAAAATTTGAAGGAGATGTAAATTTTTGGAAAACAAAATTTGAAGAAGATGTAAATTTTTGGGAAGCAGAATTTAAAGAGAGTGTAAATTTAAAAGAAGCAAAATTTCAAAATAAAACATATTTTTGGATAGTTAAATTTAAAGGGAATATATCTTTTGTAGGAACAGAATTTCAAAGAGATGTTTATTTTTTCGATTCTATTTTTGAGAAATCACTAGTTTTTAGATTTGTTACAATAACTTCAAAATTTGTTATAGAATACAACCACATTAGTCGCATTAAATCAATAATTAATACCGTAGGTTCCAGGAATCTTAAAAAATATTTAAATAAATTTCAAGATAAAAATTCTAGAAGCCATATAAGTGAAATTGTTAAAGAAGTAGAGTCAAAAATTTTAGAAAGGCTTTCAAAAGAATTTGAAAATAATAATTCTATTAAATGTATTTATAAAATTATTTATGAAGAAAAGGAAAAAATTTTTGAAGAATCTCAAAATCACCAAATTTTTGATAAGCATATTTACGAAATTATTGAAAAAATATGTTCAGAAATTTCAGAGGAACTTTCGAAATATAATCCTTTAACATGTCTCGAATTTTTTAATCCACAATTTTCCCCAGAGGCACAGGTGGAATTAAGAAATTTGAATCTTGAGGTTTTAAAGTTTAATAACTTAATTAACCATTCAAAAGAATTTATTATATTCAATCTTAAAGTAAAAGAAGATGAAAATAATAAGAAAAATAAGGATGGAGGAGACCCACTTCTTGAAATAAATAATTCTCTTCTTAACAGAATGCGTTTTGTAAACTGCGATTTTTCAGAGGCTAAAATTAAAATAAAGAACAGTTCTTTAACAGATTGTGAATTTGTCAATGTTGATTGGGGAGAGATTCCAGAAGAAAGAATTTGCCCTAATTTGTTTGAAAGCAATCCTAAAAAAGCGCAGGATATTTACAGGCAGTTGAAACTTGCGCATGATAATCAAAAGGATTTTATACACGGAAATGATTTTTATGCCCTTGAAATGAGGGCTTATGATAAGTATTTAACAGAAAAAAGAAAGTTTTTAAAAACTAAAAAAGAAAAGAATAATTTTAATATTCTGAAAGATTTAATTATTTTTAAAATTTCAAAAATAGCATCAAACTTTGGACAAGATTGGGTTAGGGTTTTAAAATGGATATGCATTTTAGTAACTTCCTTAACAATTATAAATTTAGTGGATACTAATAAGATGCCTTCTTTAAGTTATTTGATTTTTATTATTTTTTTAAGTGGCATTATTTTTTTATTAATGTTGGAAGAGTGTGACGATACAAAGCATTGTTTCAAAATAAAAGCTTTAGTTTTTAGTTTGTTTGTGTATGTATTGGGTTTTTTCTCTTTTTCTCAAAATAATACACAAAGGATTTTCAACATCTGGGAATTTTTTGTTACAAAGCCATTACAAATTGTAGATTTTATAGCTGTGACTATTTCCAAAATTATTAATCCTTGGAAAACAATTTTTTCATCAAATAGTTTAAAACATATTCACGGTTATGAGGCGTTTTTTGTTTTTTCTTGGATTATACTTTCTTATCTTGTTTACCAACTCATTATTTCACTTCGCAGGAAGATTAGGCGCTAATTTCTCGTTTCTTTTTCTTTTTTTCTCTCATATAATCGTGATGAGGTGGGTATGTTTAAGATTGAGTATATGCAGAGGGCTTTATACCTTGCGGAAAGGGGTAAAGGCTTTGTTTCTCCAAATCCCCTTGTTGGATGCGTAATTGTTAAAGACGGCAAAGTTATAGGAGAAGGGTGGCATAAGAGATTTGGGGAGGCGCATGCTGAGGTAAATGCGGTTTTAGATGCAGAGAGCAAAGGCTTTTCTGTTGAAAATTCAGATGTTTATGTAACTTTAGAGCCGTGCAGCCACTTTGGAAAAACTCCCCCGTGTGCAAATATGCTTGCAGAAAAGAAGGTTAAGCGGGTTTTTATTGCAACCCTTGACCCAAATCCCCTTGTTGCAGGAAGGGGGGTTGAGATTTTAAAGAGTGCGGGAATTGAGGTTTTTCACGGATTTTTAGAAAATGAGGCAAAAAACTTGAATAAGTTTTTCTTTTACCACATAAAGAACAAATTGCCTTATGTTATTTTAAAGCTTGCAACAACCCTTGACGGCTTTATTGGTGATATTGATGGAAATTCAAAGTGGATTACAAATGAGAAAAGCAGAAAAAAGGTTCATGAATTGAGGAGTGAGGTTGACGCTGTTTTAGTTGGAAGTGGCACAGTTCAGGCCGATAACCCATCTTTGACTGTAAGGCTTGTTGAAGGGAGAAATCCAAAAAAGGTTGTGCTTGATTTTAGCGGAAGGCTAAACGGTGATTATAATGTTTTTGATGAAAACTGTTTCCTTGTTGTTTTAAAAGACAGGTTAACAGAAGAGAAAAGGGAATTTTACTTAAAAAAGAGGGTTAAAATTGTTGAAGTTGAGAATAAAGATATTAAACTTGTTCTTGAAGCCCTTTACAAAAACAATATTGCTTCAATTTTGGTTGAAGGGGGAAGCAGGGTTGCCGGAATGTTTGTTGAAAGCGGTTTTATAAACGAGTTAATGCTTTTTGTTGCGCCAAAGATTTTGGGAGAGGGCAAGAGGGCTTTTTCCATTTCAAAAGTTTTTAAAATGGATAATCCCCTTGAATTAAACGGGGAAGACGGCTTTTTTAGTTTTAAATTCAGGAGTTGATATGTTTACAGGCATTGTGGAAGAGGTTGGAAAGGTTGTTTCAATTAAAACAAAGGGAGATGGAAGAATAATCTCAATTGAGGGGAAAAGGGTTTTTGAGGATTTGAAGGTTGAAGACAGCATTGCAGTTGACGGGGTTTGTCAGACTGTTTTTGAGATAAATGGAAATGTTTTCAGCGTCTTTGCAATGAATGAAACTTTAAAAAAACAACATTGAAGAATTTAAAAACAGGGGATAGGGTAAACCTGGAAAGGGCTTTAACATTGTCAACAAGGTTAGGGGGACACCTCGTTCAGGGTCATGTTGATTGCGTTGGAATTGTTGAAGGGGTAAAAAAGCAATCAAACACCTATTTAATTGACATAAGAATTTCAAAAGAGTTTGAAAAGTTCACTGTTTTGCACGGTTCAGTTGCAATAAACGGTGTTTCCCTTACAATTGCAAGGAAAAGCGGGGTTATTATAACCGTGTCTTTAATCCCATATACCCTTGAAAACACTTCGCTTAAATTTTTAAGAAGGGGAAGTGCTGTAAATATTGAAACAGACATAGTTGGCAAATACCTTTATCAATTTTTTAAAAATCAAAAAACTTACGACAATTTAAGTGAATAAGTGTTCACTTTTGATATAATGAGTTTGAATAAACTTTGGAGTGTATTTTATGAGAATTTCAATAGAAGAGGCAATTGAAAGGTTTAAAAGGGGCGAGTTTTTAATTGTTGTTGACGATGAGGACAGGGAAAACGAAGGGGATTTTATTATTGCGTCTGAAAAAATTTCCCCTGAAGCGATAAACTTTATGGCAAAAGAGGGCAGGGGGCTTATCTGCGTTGCAATTACTCAGGAGATTGCTGATAGGCTTGATTTAAAGCCAATGGCTCAAAAGAACACTGCAAGGCACTCAACAGCTTTTACAGAAAGCGTTGATGCGCTTGAAGGGACGACGACTGGTATTTCTGCGCAGGACAGGGCAATTACAGTTAAGGTTTTAATTGACGAAAATTCAAAACCGGAGGATTTGGCAAGGCCTGGCCATATTTTCCCCCTTATAGCAAAGAAAGGCGGGGTGTTAAAGAGGGCAGGGCATACCGAGGCTTCAGTTGACCTTGCAAGGCTTGCTGGATTAAAGCCGAGCGGTGTTTTGTGCGAGATTATGAACGATGACGGCACAATGGCAAGGATGCCTGAGTTGGAGAAGATTTCAGAAAAATTCAACATCCCCATAATCACAATTGCAGATTTGATTGAATACAGGAGAAGGTTTGAAAAATTAGTTCACAGGGTTGCCGAGGTTGACTTTCCAAACAAATACGGCCACTTTAAACTGATTTATTACGATTGTGATATTGATCCTAAAGATTACCTTGCAATTGTTAAGGAATTTGACCCTGAAAAGCCTGTTTTGGTTAGAATGCACTCTGAGTGTAAAACTGGAGATGCATTGGGCTCATTAAGGTGTGATTGCGGTGACCAGTTGGCAGAGGCATTGAGAATGATTGAAAAAGAAGGCGGTGTTGTTGTTTACCTTCCCCATGAGGGCAGGGGAATTGGATTGAGGAACAAAATACTTGCCTATAAACTTCAGGACGAGGGGCACGACACTGTTGAGGCAAACTGCAAATTGGGATTTAAACCTGATTTAAGGGATTACGGAATAGGCGCTCAAATTTTAAAAGATTTGGGGATTAAAAAAATAAGGCTAATGACAAACAATCCAACAAAGGTAATTGCATTAAACGGGTATGACCTTGAGATTGTGGAGAGGGTGCCTATTGAAATAAAGCCTAATCCTGCAAATTACAAATATTTAAAAACAAAAAAGGAAAAAATGGGGCATAAACTATCAATTGATTGATTCGGAGGATTTTTATGAAGGTTAACGAAGGCAAGTTAAATGCCAGCGGCAAAAGGTTTGCAATAGTTGTTTCAAGGTTTAACGATTTTATTTCAACAAGGCTTTTAGACGGGGCTTTAGATTGCTTGAAGAGGCATCACTGCGAAGAGAACGATATTGAGATTACCTGGGTGCCCGGAAGTTTTGAAATTCCATTAACAGCAAAGGTTTTGGCAGAGAAGGGAAATTTTGACGCTATTATCTGCCTTGGTGCAGTTATAAGGGGAGAAACCCCTCACTTTGACTATGTATCAGCGGAGGTTTCAAAGGGGATTGCAAATGTTGGGTTGCAAACTGAAAAACCTGTTATTTTTGGAATAATTACGGCAGACACTGTTGAGCAGGCAATTGACAGGGCAGGAACAAAGGCTGGAAACAAGGGCTGGGCTGCAGCATTAACTGCAATAGAGATGGCTGATTTAATGTCTAAAATTGGATAATGAAAAAAATATTTATTCTTTTTCTCTTTTGTTTTTTTGCATTTCACTCTTTTTCAAAAGGGGTTGTTTCACTTCTTCCATCAATTACAGAGATAATTGTTGAATACGGCTGTGCAAACAGGCTTGTGGCGGTTTCAGATTATTCTGTTGTTCCGCCTGATTTAAAGGTTGAAAGAATTGGTTCCCTTTACAACCTAAACATTGAAGAGTTGATAAAACTAAATCCAGACATTATTTTTGCCGAAGTTTCCTATAAATCCCAATTATCAGATATTCCTCTTTTAAGGGATAAAGTTGTATATCTCTCTTTCCTAAAACTGAATGGTGTTTTTGAAAGTTACAGGGTAATTGGAGAAAAATTAGGTGTGAAAAAGGGTAAAATTCAGCAAAAGGTTGATGAGATTAAGAATTTGCTTGAAAAATTGAATAGTTTAAACAAATGCAAAGGTAAAAGGGTTCTGCTGATTTTAAACTCCCAAAGCAATAGATTCTTTGCCTGCGGAGACAATTACTTTTCAGAAATTTTCAATGCAATAGGCTTTAGAAATGCCTTGAAAACTAAAATTCCATATCCAGACATATCCTATGAATCTTTTTACAAAATCAATCCTGATTTTGTAATTGTTCTCTCTGCCGAAAAGCCTGAAAAATTTTTGTGTCAGAGAGAAGCCTTAAAAAAGTTAAATGCCTGTGTGGGCAAAAGGGTATTTTATATTTATGGGGAAAAGGTTTTGCACGCTGGAAGCGGGCTTAAAGATTTGTTGAATCAGGTTGAAGTAAAGTTGGAACAATGCTTCAAGTAAAAGATTTAACTTATAGAAAAATATTAAAAAAACTATCTTTTAAAATTAGAAAAAAGGAATGCGTTTCAATTATTGGCAAAAATGGAAGCGGTAAGTCAACCCTGTTAAAGTGCATTTCAGGGATTTTAAGGGATTACAAGGGCTTGATTGAAATTAACGGGAAAGATTTGCAAAATCTTTCAATGAGAGAGATTGCATCTTTGGTTTCCTATGTCCCTCAATTAATTGAAAAGAGAATAGAATTAAAGGTCAGGGAATTTTTAAGCCTTTCACTTTTTCCGTATAGTGTGAAACTTTCAGATAAGGAAGCAAAGGATAAGATTTTTGAAACTGTTAGAGAGCTGGATATTGAAGAATTGCTTGATAGAAAAATGTACACACTAAGCGGGGGAGAGGTTCAGAAGGTCTTAATTTCAGGGGCTGTTTTGCAGGGGGCGGATTTTATTCTCCTTGATGAACCGACAAGCCACCTTGATATTTACAGAAAAAAAGAGGTTATAGACTTTATTTTTAAACTTAAAGAAAAGGGGAAAACCCTTGTTTTTGTTTCACACAACCTTGATGAGGTAAAAGAGTTGTCAGACAGGGTGTTTGTAATGGTTGACGGGGAAATAGTGAAGGATATTGAGAAAAAGGATATTGACTTGCTGTTTGATAAAGAGTTTCAGGAAAATGTTTATGCGTAATGCTTTGAATTTTGTTGCTTTAATACTTCTAATTTTTGTTTTGTTTATTGCAGTTATTTTGTATTTTCCTGAAAGGCTGAATTACCCATTTAGTGATACTGATTTGTTTATCCTTAAAAGCATAAGGTTTCCAATGTTTATAGTTGCCTTTTTAGTTGGCGGTTCTCTTTCAATTTCAGGCCTTGTTTTTCAGACAGTTTTTGATAATCCCCTTGCAACACCATACACCCTTGGGGTGGCAAGCGGTGCAAGTTTAGGGGTTGTAATTTACACTGTTTTTCTTGCAAAAGTTATCCACATTCCCCTGATTTTTTTCAGCCTTTTAGGGGGGTTACTATCTGTTTTTGTAATCTTTTTAATTGCAAAAGTTGTAAATTATTATTCCTCGCAGACAATTTTGCTTTCAGGGGTTGCTTTAAATTTCTTTTTTGGAAGTTTAATACTTTTTTTTCAATACTTTGCAAACAGATTTGACACATTTGAGATTTACCGCTGGCTTTTAGGCGGAATAAAGCCTGAAAAACCGTCTCTTTTATTGTTGCTTGCAATTGTTTCCCTCATTGTATTGGTTTTGCTTATGCTTCTATCAAGAAAACTTGACCTATTCCTTTTAGGAGACACAATTGCAAAAACAAAGGGGCTTGATACTGAAAAGTACAGGCTTATATTTATCACTCTTGTAAGTGTTTTAACTGCATTCTGCGTATCCATTGCAGGGCCAATTGCCTTTGTGGGAATAATTGTCCCTCACATTGTGGTAAGGCTATTTGACGGCTTGCACAGGGAAAGATTATTGTTTTCTTTTCTTTTAGGTGGGGTATCCCTGGTTTTGTGCCAGGCTCTTTCAGTAAAGATACTTTACCCATCAATCCTTCCAATAGGGGTTTTAACTGCAATAATAGGGACACCGATTTTTATTTATATTTTAATTTTAAGAAACAAATAGTTTACGGCACAAAGATAAATAGAGGCTCAATAACCTCTTTATCCCTGTCAAAGGCCTCTAAAATATCCCTGAACATTCTTCTCTTTAACTCTGCGTAAATTCCCCTTGATTTGTTAAACATTTTTGCAAATTCAAAGGTTGTTGATTTTAATTCATCAAGGTTTTCAGTGGCTTTAACAATTATCCCTGCTTCTTCTAACTCTTTTGCTGTGTACCTTTTTCCTGTAAACACCATTTCCTGATACTTTTGATATGGGATAGCCTTTTTTGCAAATGCAATCATTGAAGGCAAGAATGGAATCTTAACATCAACCTCTGGAAAACAGAAAAATCCTCTGTCATTTCTCATAAATCTAAAGTCGCAGCAGCAGGCAAGCAAAGCGCCATTTCCGAAGGCATGCCCTGTTATCTCTGCAATTACAGGAAAGGGTGAAAATATAATCTTTTTGAAAACCTCGTCCATTTTATAGAGAAATGCCTTAACATTATCAAAGTTTTTTAATGCAAACTCTTTTTGAATCCACTCAACATTTACCCCCTGCGACCAGTTTTTCTCATCGCTTGAAGATATTATTAACGCCTTAATATTTTCATCTTTCTCAACTGTATTTAATGCATCTAAAAACTGATTTGCAAACTCTAAATCCTGCTTGTTTTCATTGTTATCCATAATTATGTATGCAATATTATCCTTCTTTTCTATTTTAAACCTATCCATTTTTCCTCCCTTTATTTAATGATTTTTGAAAATACTCGTTTATCTCATTAAAATCAAGCGCTGATGAATTGTGTATTGCAATAATATCAAGTTCTTTTTCAACAATCTGTTTATGCAGGTTATTTATAAACTTCTTTGAATTAGAAACAGCATCCTTTGGATTTTCAGCAATATCTTTAGCAATATTTAAAACCCTTTCGTCAAGCTCTTCTTTTGTTTCAAACACATCGTTTACAAGCCCCATCTCTTTTGCCTTATTAACATCTATATCCATTCCTGTATATGCGAGATACTTTGTATTTGCAATACCAATTATAAAAGGAAGCCTTTGCAAACTGCCTAAATCAGCGGTAATACCTATCTTTGCCTCACGGAGGGAAAAAATTGCATCCTTTGAGGCAAACCTTAAATCGCAGGCTGCAATAAAATCAAGCGCCCCTCCTATGCAATAGCCGTTTATTGAAGCAATATAGATTTTGCTTCCCTCTTCCATTAAAGTCATTCCAGACTGCATTTCTTTAATAAGTTTGTACAGTTTTTTTCTCTTTTCCTTTGTTTCCATATTGATTATGTCTTTCAGTGCAACACCAAAACTGAATACATCAAGACCAACAGAAAAATGCTTTGTATTAGATGAAAAAATAACAACAGAAATTTCAGAATCTTCTTCAGCAAGTTTAACAACTTCAGGCAATTCACTGAAAAAATCCATTGTTAACGCATTTAAACTTTTGTCATTGTTAAAGTAAACTTTTAGAATTTCATTATCTTTTTCAATCTTAAAAAAATTAAAATCCATACCGCTTCCCCTTTAAACCTTTTATTTTTTGATACTTCAATATTATAAACGAAAAACCTGATTTTTAGTTAGTTGAATTTCTAAAAAGGGGTTTGCAAGGTGAGGATAAAAAAATGGCGGAGAGAGAGGGATTCGAACCCTCGGTCCCGAAAAACCGGGACAACTGCTTAGCAGGCAGCCCTGTTCGACCACTCCAGCATCTCTCCGCAAGTCCAATAAATAATTTATATCATTTTAAAGAACTTTCAAAGAAAAATGGCGGAGGAGGTAGGATTCGAACCCACGGTGGGGGGTCACCCCACAACGGTTTTCAAGACCGCCGCCTTAAACCACTCGGCCACTCCTCCGCAAAGCAAGATAAATTATAAAGTCACCTCAATTTTATGTCAAGCCCGATTTTAACTCTCTCCCCAAAGTGAATTAATTAAGTAAACATCAATAGTTTTTTTGAAACTAAAAAACGTGTGTAATTAACGGCAATATCGATTTTTTTGTTACAGGAACTATTTGGTTGATGGGATGGCTGCCAAATATAAGTTTCCTGGCCACTTAAGATTTTTTTAGAAAGCTTTTTAAACAAAACTTGTGTTAAAATAAATTGAAATTATAAGGGAGTTACTGTATGTGTGGGATTATTTGTTATATAGGAAAACAAAATTCAATTCCAATTTTAATGGAAGGGTTAAAAAGGCTTGAGTACAGAGGATACGATTCTGCGGGATTAGCAGCGGTTAATTCTAAAAACAAGGATTTTGTTTTTGTAAAATCTGTTGGGAAGGTTAATGAATTGGAAAAAAAGGTTAAATCTCAAGATGGAAATTGTGATTACGGCATTGCTCATACAAGATGGGCAACTCATGGAAAGCCTACTGAAATTAATGCGCACCCACATACTGATTGTTCAGGAAAATTATTTATTGTTCACAACGGGATTATTGAAAATTATGAAATTTTGAAATCAGATTTGATTGAAAAAGGGCATAAATTTGTTTCTGATACCGATACTGAGGTACTTGCTCATTTAATAGAGGAAAATCTTGACGGAAGTTTTGAAGAGGCTGTAAGAAAGGCTTTGTCTTTGGTTGAAGGTACCTTCGGAATTGCAGTGATTCACAAAGATTTTCCAAGAAAGATTATTGTAGCAAGGAGAGGTAGTCCCATAATTTTAGGTATAGGGGAAGACGAGTATATTGCCGCTTCTGATATAAATGCTTTTATTAGGTATACAAATAAAGTGATTTATCTCAACGATAATGAAATGGCCTTGTTAAACGATAAAAATATAACAATAACTGATTTGAATTTAAAAGAGATAGCAAAAGAGCCTGAAACAATTGAGTGGGATTATACAGAAAATGAAAAATCTGGTTTTAAACATTTTATGCTTAAAGAAATTTACGAACAGCCAAAAACTGTTGAAAACGCAATAAGAGGAAGATTAATAGAGGGAGAGGGAATCTCAAAATTAGGTGGATTAGAGCCTGTTCTGGATAGAATACTGAATTTAAAGAGATTAACCTTTGTTTCCTGCGGGACTTCATTTTACGCTGGTTTATATGGCAAATACATTTTTGAGATGCTTACTGATCTTGATGTTGATGTTGATTATGCCTCTGAGTTCAGGTATAGAAACTTGAAACTTTCAGAATATGATGGAGTGGTAGCAATCTCTCAATCAGGGGAGACGGCAGATACCCTTGCTGCTTTAAGGGAGGCAAAAAGGAAGGGAGCTCTTGTTTTAGGTCTCGTAAATGTTGTAGGGTCAACAATTGCAAAAGAAACTGATGCTGGCGTTTATTGTCATGCTGGCCCTGAAATTGGTGTAGCCTCAACAAAAATCTTTGTTTCACAATGCGTTATTTTGAATTTAATTGCCTTGCTTTTAGGGAGAAGAAGAGGACTTTCAATTTTTGACGGAATGAATTTAATAAAAGAAATAAAAAAGTTGCCTGAAAACATAAAATTTGTTCTTGATAATGGTGAGAACATAAGGGGCATAGCAAAAAAATATCTTCCTTTTAAAAACTTTTTGTATATAGGAAGGCATTTAAATTTCCCAATTGCAATGGAAGGGGCTTTAAAGTTAAAAGAGATTTCTTATGTGCATGCTGAAGGATATCCAGCAGGAGAGATGAAGCATGGCCCAATATCTCTGATAGACGAAAATTTCCCTACGGTTGCAATTGCTACTGATGGTTTTACTTATGAAAAAATGATAAGTAATATTCAAGAAATAAAAGCAAGAAGTGGAAAGGTTATTGCGATTGCAACAGAGGGCAACAAAGAGATAAAAGAAATTGTCGATGATGTTATTTATGTTCCTAAAACTATAGATATTTTACAGCCGATTATAAATGTAATTCCATTGCAATTATTTGCCTATTATTTTGCTGATTTTAAAGGACGTGATATAGACAAACCAAGAAATTTAGCCAAAAGTGTTACAGTCGAATAAATTTTATTCTTTGCTGAAGAGGTTTTTGAATTTATCTAAAAATGAACCTTTCTTTTCAACTTCAGCAATGAATTTATTTGCTTCCGAATCATCAGGATCTATTGCGAGAACTTTTTTATAAAAACTATATGATTCTCTGTAAAATTCTACCTTTTTATAAGCTGAAGCAAGGGTTTTTAGGACTTCTAAATCTTTTCTGTTCATTGTGTGGGCTTTTTCAAGGTAATAGATTGCCTGTTTTAATTTGGTAGGTGTTCTATAATAAATAAGCCCTAATGTTTTGAAGAAATATATATCATCTTTGTATTTTCTACATCCGTTTTCTAACAGGGTAATTGCATCATAAAACATACCAGCTTTTATATACTGCTCAATTTTGTTTTTTAATTCTTCCTTTTGGTCTGTCTCTATAATATCTTTTTTTATCTTTTCTTTTTTCTGCTCAGGCTCTTTGGGAAAAGGTTTAATGTGCATTTTTTTGTTATATTTTTCTCTTTCATCAGGGTTTCTCAATGTGTTGTATGCTTCTGTTATTTTTGAAATTATTGAATGAAGGTGGTGATGAATTTCCTTTAACTCAGGATGGGAATCTGGATGGTATTTTTTTATAAGACGGTGATAGTTTTGTTTTAATTCTTCTTCACTAAATTTATAGTCCACAATCAATAAATCGTAGTAATTTATAGTGGGCAATTCAACATAAAGGTCTTCCACATGTTTAATAAATTGCTTATCTTTTTCAGATAATTCTTTTTTTTGTTTATTATTTGTTTGGTTTTCATTCTGTTCTACCTGTTTTGCTTGTTGTTGATAAGTTTCCTCTTTTACATCACTTTCTTTTTCCTCTCCGAAATCAAGTAATCCCAAAAAATTAAGAGCAAAAATAGTTTTGTAAAAAGTTATTTCATCAGTAAAAGCAATTTTCTTAATTTCTTCTAAAGTTAGTTTTCCATCAATCCTTGATAGTATAAACCCTTCAAGGGGGTTTAAATTTAAATTTCTATAATCAAAAATTATTTCTTTATGTAAAATAGGCTTCTTATCTTTGTGTTCCTTGTAAAAGTCTTCAAAGTCTTTATGATTTATCTTTCTAAATGTTTCAAGAACAAGGTTTCCTGTTTTTATGTCCATAAATAGTTTTTTGTCTATAATTATATCTTTTTCAACAAAATTTATATCTTTCATATCTTCTAAAAAGCATGCTTCTATAATCATTAAAAAAAGAATTTTTAATGATTGCTTTATTTGTTCAATTGAGATTTTACCGTTGTTAACCAGATATTCTCCTAAAACCATTCCTTCTTTTTTGCTTTCTTTAAGTGCTACATCAAGTTCATTTTGAGTTAGTAAGTTTTGTCTGACCAAAATATTGCCTAATTTTTCTTCCGGATAATCAGATCGTAAATAGGAAATTTCTCCATCGTTTATATACACATATCTATTTCCTTTTGGGAAAACAAGAGTTAGGGTTCCGCTAATTTTATTCTTATGAATTTTTTTTAATATATTGGCAAATTTTTTTACACTCATTTTACTTCACCTCTTGTTTATAAATATTTTATATCATTCTTAAAAAAAATCAAATGGAAAAAATATGTTAACTTAAAAGAAAAAACTTTTGCCTTTGTTGAGGTGTTTTAATATTTTAGGTAAAATAAATTAAGAACAAAAAAGAGAGGGGATTATGCAAAAAAGAGAGGAATGGAGCTCAAAATTAGGATTTATTCTTGCGGCGTCAGGTTCAGCTATTGGTCTTGGAAACATATGGCGTTTTCCTTATATTACCGGTGCAAATGGTGGTGGGGCGTTTGTTTTAATTTATCTGATTTGTGTTTTTGTAGTGGCTTTCCCTGTAATGATTGTTGAATTGGTTATAGGGAGAAAGGCAAAAAAGAATCCTGTAGGTGCATTTAAAACTATTGCTCCGGGGAGTAAATGGTGGATTATTGGTGCCTTAGGTGTTATTGCTGGGTTTGGAATCCTTTCTTACTATTCTGTTGTTGCTGGGTGGACTTTAGCCTATATAATTAAAGCTGTTTCAGGCGGATTAACCAATTCTTCAGTAAATCCGGCAGAAATTTTTAATAATTTTGCTAAAAATGGTGTTTTACAGGTAACTTATCTGTTTGTTTTTTCAGCATTTACTGTGTTTGTTGTAATAGGTGGAATTAAAGAGGGAATAGAAAAGGCTGCAAAAATCCTCCTTCCACTACTTTTTATTTTGATGCTTTTATTAATAGGGTATGTTTTGACTTTACCTAATGCAATGAATGGATTGAAATTTTATCTTATTCCTGATTTTTCAAAGGTAAATTCTCATACAGTATTAATGGCAATGGGTCAGGCATTTTTTTCGTTGTCATTGGGAATGGGGGCAATGATTACCTATGGAAGTTATTTGCCTTCTGATGATGATTTGTTTTCATCAGCATTTTATGTGACTTTTTTTGATACCCTTATAGCTATTTTAGCAGGGTTTATAATTTTTCCTGCTTTAGGTGGGGCTCCTTCAAAATCAGGCCCTTCTCTTGTTTTTGTTGTTTTGGTTGATGTTTTTAGAAAAATACCCTTCGGTGAGATAATTGCAATTGTATTTTTTATTCTTATGGCAATTGCTGCTTTAACTTCCACAGTTTCCCTTCTTGAAGTTGTAACTTCCTATTTAATTGACGAGAAGAAAATTGAAAGAAAAAAGGCTGCAATAGGTGCAGGTTTTGTAATCGCATTGTTAGGTATTCCTTCTGCTTTATCTTTAGGGGCAAATAAATTTTTCACTAAAATAGGGTTTCTGGATAAAATGGATTTTGTTTTTGGAAACATTTTTCTTACTTTTGGCGGGCTGATGATGTGTCTGTTTGTTGCTTACAAATGGGGTCTGGAATATTTTTTAGAACACCTTTCTGAAGGTTGCGAACATGTTGGTAAAAGTCATTTTAACAATTGGTTAAAGCTTGCAATATATTTTATTTGTCCGCTTGCCATAGCAGTATTGTTATTGTATCTTTTAATAACTGGCGAAAGCTTAGGTTAGGAGGAAAAATGTTTGGTAAAGAATTTATTTGCCCTGTATGCCATAAAAAAATTCCCCCACATGAAGTGGCATTGTTTTTTGGAGGGAAGGATAATTTAATGAAAATTCATATTAAAGACGATTATGTATTGGTACATTTTGAATGTGTAGAAAAATATAATTCAGTTAGCGAATTGGTAAAGGATATAACAAACGGTGAAGTAGATTTATCTTATTTAGAAGAGTGAAATGAAACAAAAAAACTTTACCCTTTCAATTAAAACACTATATATAATTCTAATTTTAATTTTTCTCATTATAATTTTCTTTCAATTCTATTTTCTTAGAAATGCACAGAGAAAACTAACTCAAAATTTAATTCTCACGCATTCCGGTAAAAATATCAGTTTTGTAGATAAAAATTCTCTTAAAAATTTAGGAAGAGAAAAACTTAAAAAGTTAGAAGAGAAAGGAACTATTTTAGAGGGCAATACTCTATATATAAAAAGGAATGGTCAAGTTGTAAAAGTAAATTTAGAAGAAACCATGGTTTTTAAAATAGGTAGGAATTTAATTTATCTGAATGTAATATTTGATTTACTCTTAATATGGGTTGCTTTATACTTTTATTTTAAAATTTTTGTAGATATTTCAAGGGCAAATGCGACAATTGAGCTATCAACAAATGGGAAAATAGTACCTGAAAAAATGCCTGAAGTTGATGTTGAGGGAGTAGATAGAATAATTGAAAACTTTAGAACAGTTTATGTAGAATATTTAAAAACTGAAAAAGCTGTACAAAGAAAAACTCATTTTGAAAATTTAGGTCTTGTTTCTTCAAGGATTATTCATGATTTGAAAAATTCTCTTGCCTATATACTTGTAATGATTTATAAAGCTAATTCTCTTGAACCTAAAAAAGAGGTTAAAGACCTGTTAACCTCGGTTGACATAAAAGTAAATGAATTGCGCCTTGCTCTGGAAGAGGTTTTAGCTGCTTTAAGAGAGGGTAAGGATTTAAAAATTGAGAATATTGATATTGAGGTGCTTAAAAATGGATTTGAAAAGGAATTTAGTCTTCTTACAAAGAGTTTAGGTATAGATTTTAAGCTTGATTTTGATTCAAGTTTATTAGGAAAAACTATATCAGTTAACCCTTTGTATATTAAAAGTGCAGTAGAAAATTTAGGCTATAATTCCATAAAAGCGGTTGAAAAAAATAAAGACAAAAAAATGGGAATTGAATTTAGCAAGCAGGGTGAAAATTTAAATATAACAGTATGGGATAACGGAGAAGGGGTTTCAGAGAAAATTAAAGAAAACATCTTTGATACATTTGTTTCAGGAGATGGAAATGGTATTGGATTAGGGTTAAATACTGTAAAGGAGTATATGAATAAATTAGGCGGTAAGGTAAGCTTTAAAAAAGAAAATGGGTTAACCAAGTTTATACTCACAGTGCCTTTCAAAGCTAAAAAAAAGGAGAGGGAGTTATGAGAGTTGTTGTTGATTCAATAAGAATGAGGGAAGCAGACAGGTTAACTATTGAGATGTTAAATTCCAATGGAATAATTCTTATGGAGCATGCAGGAACAGCATGTGTGAGGGAATTAGAAAAAGAATTTGGGAGACGGTTAATAGAAAAAAAAGTACTATGCATTGCTGGAAAGGGTAATAATGGAGGAGATGCAATTGTTGTTGCAAGGCAATTAAAATCCAAGGGAGTTAATGTAAAACTAATTCTTCTTGCTAAACCTGATGATTATAAAGGCGATGCAAGGTTTCAGCTTGAAATAATCAGGAATTATCCAGTTGAAATAGAGGTAATAGATAAAGACCGGTCTGATGGATTGGAAGTTTTTAGAAAAAATCTTTCTGAAAGCGATATTGTTGTTGATGGGATTTTTGGTACAGGATTGTCAAAGCCTGTTGAGGGATTTTATAGAAAGATAATAGACGCTATCAACAATGATTTTAATGGTTTTGTGTTAAGTGTTGACATACCTTCTGGCCTTTTTGCCGATAAATCAACTGATATTTATTCTCATATAAAGGCTAATTTAACAGTTACTTTTGGCAAAATTAAGCCCTGTCATGTGCTTTACCCTGCAAGTAAATCCTGTGGTAGGGTTGTTGAAGACTGGATAACAATACCTGATTTTGTTTTTGAGAAGGTAGGTGAATACTTTTATTTGATAGGAAAGGATGACATAAAACCGTTAAAAAAAGATTTCCCCCCCGATTCTCATAAAGGTACTTTTGGACACGCTGGAATAATTTCAGGGGAAAAGGGAAAGCTTGGAGCATCTATTTTAGCGTCGTTTGCAGCTCTTAAAAGTGGTTGCGGTTTATCTACCGTTTATATTGAAGAAAGCGATTATCCGTTTGTATCCTCATTTTATCCAGAAGTAATGTTTTATCTCGCAAAAGTAAAAAACAGCGACGATTTTTTAACAGAATTTTTAAATACAAAATCTGCTGTTTTAATCGGGCAGGGGTTAGGTGTTGGTGAGTATCAGAAAAGCCTTGTTAAAAAGGTTATAAAGCTTTTTGACAAACCTATAGTTTTTGATGCAGATGTTTTTAAAAATTTTACGGTTGACGAATTTGCTGAATATACAAAAGGAAAAGAAATTGTGCTAACCCCTCATCCCGGGGAGATGTCCTCTTTTACAGGTTATTCAACAAAAGAAATTCAGGAAAACAGAATTGAGGTTGCAAAAGAAGTTTCTTTAAAAACAGGTGCAGTTGTTGTATTAAAAGGCTATCAAACAGTGATTGCTAACAGAGAAAAGGTTTTTGTTAATACAACTGGCACAAGTGCATTGGGCACAGCAGGGAGTGGAGATGTTTTAGGTGGGATAATCACTTCTTTAATTTGCCAGGGTTATAGTTTAATCAATGCGGTACTATTAGGTGTTATTTCCCACGGGCTTGCAGGAGAAATTGCTGAGAATGCAGAGGGTAGAGAGGGAGTTACCGCAGGCTCTCTAATTGATAAAATTTCGAAAGCTTTAAACTATGGTATTGAATAAATTAAAATTTATATCCAATAGTGTGGAAGAAACGTACAATATAGCAAAAAAGGGAATAGCTCCTTTTGTTAAAAAAGGGGATATTGTTATCCTTGATGGAGAGTTAGGTGCTGGTAAAACAACATTTGTAAGGGGATTTGTGGAATTTTTCGGAATAAATCCAGAATATGTTTCAAGCCCAACATTCACCTTAATCAATATTTACAAGGGTGGAGAAATTGATATCTTCCATGTGGATTTTTATAGAATTTTAGAGGGTAATGATGTTTTTTTTGATGAATTGATAGAGTTGCAAGACAATGGCATTACAGTGATAGAGTGGGGGAAAAAGTTTGTTGATGAGTTAAAAGAATATTGCGAAGGAAACATTTATGTTTTGCAAATAAAAAAATCAGAGGAATTTACAAGGGAGTTAACATTTGAAAAGTATACTGATAATTGACGACTCAAAACCAATCAGAGATTTTATTTACAATGAGATTTCTTCTTTAGTTTGTAATAAATGTAAAATATTTCAAGCAGAAAATGGCCTTGCAGGGATAAAGATTGCCGAGAAAGAAAAGCCTGACATTATTTTCATTGATGTTGTAATGCCTCTTTTAAATGGATATGCAACGGCAATTAGGCTAAAAAACATGGAAGGGCTGGAGAAATCGGTTTTAATAGCAATGACCTCTGAAACAGATACGGATGTTGAGAAAAAAATGCTCACAATTTGTCAGGATTTTGTTTCAAAACCTATAAATAAATTAGCTTTAAAAAAGATTGTTAAAAAATACCTAAAACAAGAAAAACTTGATAAAAGAAATTCTGTGGATATTGACTCTTTTGACGCAATAACAAATGAGATTGTAATGGATTTGCAGGAAAAGGTTGAAGAGTTAACAAAATTAAACAAGGAATTGGAGCAGAAAAGCAGGACAATTAACAGTCTTTATGTTGAGGCTGATAGGGCAAAGCTTAAATTAGAGGCTCTTATAAAATTTAGAGAAGATTTTCTTGATTTTATCTTTCACGAAATAAAAGGGCCATTGTCATCAATTTTAGGAAATTCTGAGATTCTTCAAATGAAATTTTTTGCTGAGTTAGGGTTTGAAGGTAACAAATTGTTAGACAATATTGTTAATTCAAGTTTAAGAATTAAGAAATTAATGGATCAGGTAGCAAGGTTTAACAGTTTTGATTTTAATATAAAAGGCAAGAGGTTTATTATATTGTCAAAGGCAATTGATGAAGTGTTATTAAGGTATAATGAATTTATTAAAGAAAAGAGTTTAAAGGTTAGTTTTAACTGCCCTGAACCTATAAAGATAAAGATAAATAGAGAATTTTTGGTTGAAATCATTGACCCGATTATTAGAAATGCCATTATATTTAATAAAGAAAACGGTATGATAAATATTTTCTGTAGCAGAGAAGAGGGGTATATTTTAATAGAAGTTGCAGATACTGGTATTGGTATGGATGACAAACAGCTTGAGCAGGCTTTTGTCCCTTTTGTTCAGTTTATTGATGTTGAACATTACAAAACACATAGTTTGAAAGGGCTTGGATTAGGACTTGCAATGTGTAAGAAGCTTGTAGAAATGATAAATGGGGAACTGTCAATTGAAAGCAAAAAAGGTGAAGGAACAAAGGTTAAAATTTTGATTCCGGAGAGGGTATGAAAAAGAAGTTGTTAAATGCTATAAAAATTTACATTAAATATGCCTATCCAGAAGGGAACATACCTGAAAGGATTAAAAAAATTGTTGAAGAAATTGAGAGATCAGAAAATAATCTCTTTACTCTTCCTTTTTTTGAGAAGGTTGATGCCAATGTTTTTGCTTTAAGATTGGGGAATATATTTTATCCTCACATGAAACTTGTGGTTAAAAACGAAGATGGGGAATTACTTTTTAATGTTGATACCCATGATTCTCCTGAGAGAATTCCGCCAACCCTTCCAGGCTATGAAAAGTTTAAAAAGGTAATTGAATTTAATAAAAATGTTAAAAAAAGGATTATGAATGAATTATACAATAAATCAGGAATTACTGTTGAATCCAATGGCGATAACACAGTGGTCTTTCTTGACGATGAAGAGTTTATTCTTGATATTTTTAAAAACCTTTCCCAGTGTTTAGGAGTAAGGGCAAAAACATATAAAAATGGGAATAACCTGTTAAGAGACATTGAGCAATCAAAATTAAAACCATGTATTTGTTTTGTGGATATAATGATGCCTGAAATTAGCGGGTATGATTTTGTGAAAAAATTAAGGGAAAAGAAAATAAAAAAATTCCCTGTTGTTTTTACAACAGGGGTAAATCCCTCAAAATTAAAAAAAGATTTATGCGATGACTATTTGTTAAAGCCTGTATCTTTGAAAGATATTGAAAGCAAACTTAAAAAGTTTAAACTACTTTAAAAACCTCTTCCCCGTCAGTTAAAAAGATTTCTGTTTTTGCTTTCCCGCTGAAATCCAATCCGTCAACAATACCTCTTGCAATGCTTCCCCTATGGCACACAAGGGCATTTGCCTTCCCTGCAACATCAGTTAAAACTTTCTTTTCTTTTGCAGCCTTTTCCGAGAGGGCAACATCCATGGATAGAGGACCTTCAACAAAGACACCCTTTCCAAACTGCCCCCTTTTCCCCATTGCTTCAACCACAGCGCCGTAAACAGATGATTCCATATTAAGGTTAACAAGTTCAACAGCAGACACAACTGCAACTTTAACCTCTTCAATCCCTGAAAACTTTGCAACTGCAATTGTATTTGATACAAGTTTTGGGAATTGCTTTAAAGATGGTTGAATATTAATGTAAGGGTCTGAAACAAAAAATGTTTTTCCATCAATTTCAATTTTGGCAACAGTTGAAAAAGTTTTTTTATACTCTTTTGATAATTCTTTAAAAAGATTTGCGATTTCAAGAGAAAAATCTATTTTTAACTCTCTATTTTTTTCTATACCTGAATAAAAGTTTTCAAAAAACTCTCTTATACTATTCATTATTCCCCCCTGTTTGCAAAGATAGCCCCTAACGCAAGGGAAGCTGCTTTGTTTTTTTCAGTATCAGACCTTGAAACAAGGCAAATCGGTACCTTTGTTCCGGCGATAATTCCAGCAAAAACAGTATCGGTAAAAAGGGTAAAAGCCTTTGTAACAATGTTGCACTCTTCAATTGCATTAACAATTAAACCGTCGTGATTTTTGAAAGCTTCTCCTGGTTCAAGTGCTTTGTGAACAGTAACTTCTGGATACTTTTCCTTAATGGTTTCAATTATTTCTAAATTCTCTTCTTCAAAAAAATCTCTGTACGGTGATATAAAACCAAATGAGGGATTTTTTACTCCAAGGGAGAAGGCTACAGAGATTAAGTTTTCAATTATGGCTACCTTTTGTTCTTTATTCGGTTTTTCAACAATTCCCCCGTCTGTATAGAAGAAAAGCCTGTCTCTTTTCGGAATGTCCAAAACTGCAACATGGGAGATAACATCCCTCTCTTTGAGGCTTTTTTCCTTAAATACAGCCTTTAAAAGGGTTGAGGTTTTAATAAATCCCTTCATTAAGAAATGGGCTTTTTTTTCTAAAATTAAATTTACGCATATTTTAGCCGCTTCTTTTTCATTATCTATGTCAATAATATTTAAGCCTGACAGAGAAAAATTTTGTTCTGAAGCAATTTCTTCCATTTCATTTTTATTCCCAACCAAGATTGCGTCAACAATTCCCTCCCTTACGCTTTTCACAACAGCCTTAAGCACGCTACTTTCATTTGCCATTGCAACTGCAACTGTTTTGTTTCCCTTTTGTTTTTTTGCTGTTTCAATTAAAGAGTTGTAATTTTTTATAACCATTTTTATCTCCTTAACTATATTCCTTTATTTCAGTTTCTCCTTTTACAGCAAGAAAGGCTGCTTCTGCAAGTGCCTGCATTTCACCTTCGCCGGGATAAACCCTAATTTTTCCTAAAAAGGATATATACTCTTTTAAATCGGAAATAAATTTTTCAGAGTGTGCAATTCCGCCTGTAATTAATATTGCTTCAAAATTACCCTTTAAGGCTGCAGCCTCTCTTCCAATCTCCTTTGCCACCTGAAAAACAAAGGTTCTGTAAATTAAATCAGCTTCTTTGTCTCCATTTTCAATTTTTTTCAAAACCTCTCTCAAATCTGCTGTACCTAAATACCCCTGAAATCCACTGTTTACAGAAAAGTCTTTTTCAATCTCCTCTTTGGATTTTTCAGAAAAGCATAAATTAATTACTCCATTTAATGGAAGGGTGCCAGCCCTTGTTGGAGAAAATGGGCCTTCCCCCAATAAACCGTCGTTTACATCCCTTATCTTTCCCCCTTCAAGGGCGCATATTGATATTCCCCCGCCTATGTGGGCAACAACATAATTAACATCTTCAAGCTTTTTGTTTAAACTCTTTGCATCCCTTCTTGCCGTTGCTTTAATGTTCAATGCGTGAGAGCGGCACTTTCTTACAATGCCAGGGAATCCTGAAACCCTGGATATATCCCAGAAATTGTCAACTGTAACAGGGTCTGCTATAAAAGACGGTACATTGAATTCCTTTGCAAGTTTGTGAGCAATCATTGAACCTAAATTGCTTGCATGGTTTGAATACTTACAGGATTTTGCATCCTCAAGAATTTTATCATTAATTCTGTAAACTCCACCTTCCACCGGTTTTAACGGGCAGCCCCTTCCCATAACAGCCACAAGGTTATACTTTTCTCTATCAAAGTTTTCAAGAAAGAATTTCTCCACCTCTTTGAACCTTAAATCAAACTGCTCTGAAACAAGTTTGAACTTTTTTAACTCTTCAAAATCGTGGGATATATTTTCTTCCTTAATCGCGCCTTTTTCTGAAAAAATTGCAACCTTAGTTGAGGTTGAACCCGGGTTTATAACAAAAACAACATCCATAAAGCCTTCCCCCTATTATTTTTTACAAATTTAGTTTAACTTTTTAAAAAAAGTTTTCAAGTTAATATGTGGAGATTACACCCTAAAAATCAGGTTAAAATTAGTTTTGCTTCACCATTTCCTTTGCTATTTACCAAATTGACATCTTTTTATATACTTAAAGCGATTGAAAATTTTATAGGAGGTTGGTATGGATTGTATTTTTTGCAAGATTGCAAATAAAGAGATTCCTTCAAGCATTGTTTTTGAAAACGACAGGGTAATTGCATTCAGAGATATTAACCCTGTTGCCCCGGTGCACATACTTGTTATTCCTAAAAACCATGTTGAGTCTGTTCAGCACTTAAATGAAGAGCATTACGATGATTTAAAAGAGATTTTTAAGGCTATTAAAGAGATTGCAGTTAAAGAGGGGATTGATAAAACAGGTTACAGGGTTATTTCAAACTATGGTAAAGACGGGGGGCAGGAGGTTAATCACCTTCATTTCCACATATTAGGCGGTGAAACAATAGGGAAATTAAGGTGCAAATAATTCTATGAAAAAGAAAAACATAGTTGCCATTGTTGGCAGGCCTAATGTTGGAAAATCAACACTTTTTAACAGGCTTGCCAGAAAAAGAAAGGCTATTGTCAACGATATGCCCGGCGTTACAAGGGATAGAATTTACCATAAGATTAAGCTTCCTGATGGGAAGGTTGCAAACCTTGTTGATACAGGGGGGCTTGAGCCGACAACTGACGATTACATACTTTCTCAAATGAAAACTCAAACATTAAAGGGGATCGAAGAGGCTGATGTAATTGTTATGATGGTTGATGGTTTTGCAGGGCTAACTGCAATGGATGAAGAGGTTGCAGATGTTTTAAGAAAAAGCGGAAAGCCTGTAATTGTTGCAGTAAACAAGGTTGATTTAAAGGGGGCGAAGGACAATATTGTTGA
The DNA here is from genome assembly GCF_016592575.1 of Thermotomaculum hydrothermale. Lineage (NCBI taxonomy): Bacteria > Pseudomonadati > Acidobacteriota > Holophagae > Thermotomaculales > Thermotomaculaceae > Thermotomaculum > Thermotomaculum hydrothermale. The sequence goes on from NZ_AP017470.1 coordinate 885,341, forward strand.
CTTTTATTCGTTGGGTTTTGAACATTATACTGCAATTTCTTCTGAACACGGTACTGGAATTGATGAATTGCTTGAATTAGTTTCTCAATACCTTGATGATATTGAAGATGAGGAAGAAACAACAGAAAACGAGATAAAGATTTCAATTATTGGCAAGCCGAATGTAGGTAAATCTTCCCTTTTAAATAAGATTATAGGGGAGGAGAGGGCGCTTGTTTCTGATGTTGCAGGCACAACAAGGGATGCGGTTGATGCTGTTTTCAAGTACAATGGCAAAACTTACAGGATTATTGACACTGCTGGAATTAGAAAAAAGAAAAAGGTAAAGCACTTTGTGGAAAAGGTTAGTGTTATCCTTGCGCAGAAGAATATTAAGAGAAGCGATGTTGTTTTAATGCTGATAGATTCAACAGGTGACCCAACATTGCTTGATGCAAACATTGCCGGTTTTGCCCACAACAACTATAAAAATGTCATAATTGTTTTTAATAAATGGGATTTGGTGGAGAAGGATACTGATACTGTGAAAGAGTATGAAAAGGCTTTGAAGCAGAGAATGAAGTTTCTTGACTATGCACCTATTGTTTTTATTTCAGCAAAGACAGGGCAGAGGGTTAAGAGGCTTTTTAAAATTATTGATGAAGTAATGGCTCAGGCGACAAAGGAGATTAAAACCTCTGAATTAAACAAGTTTTTGGAAGAGGTTTCAAGGAAGCATAAGGCTCCGGCAGTTAGAAAAAAACCTTTTAAAATGTACTATATAACTCAAACTGGGGTTCTGCCTCAAACCTTTACAATATTTACAAATTCAATGTATCCACCTCATTTTTCCTATGAAAGGTATATTGAAAATCAGTTAAGGGAGAGGTTTGGTTTAAAGAATGTGCCTATAAAGTTGATTTTCACCAAAAAACCTTCAAGGGATAAAAAGGGTTAGTTTAAAAGTGATTTTATCCTTTCTTCAATAGTCTTTTCGCAGACTTTGCAAAATTTGGAATAACCTCTATCCTTCATAATGCAGTGCAATTGAGGCCTGAAAATTCCCTTTGAGATGTATCCGCCCCCCTCAAAAAGCCCGACGCAGTCTTTGTATTTTTTTAGAGGAGGGGTTGGGATAGGAGTATTTTTATTAATTAAACTTTTCCATTTAATTTTTCCTCTGTCTGTTTCTCTCGTAAGGTTAGGTTCTAACGGTTCAAAGCCTTTCGGGTAAAATTCATTATAGGTTGTTTTTGATAAAAAGTATTCGTCTCCTAAACCTGCAAAGTAATGGCCAAACTCGTGAATCAGGACAAAGCCCGAAAGGTTATTTTTCCCTGTTACGCAACAGAAATTATTTAAAACACCTGAACCGCCGTAATCTTTTGAATTTGTTACAACAACAAAAAAGTCACAATTGGTGTTTTTAAGCAATTCATAGACTTTACAAACCTTTGAGACGGTTAAATACCTTTTCATTCCAAATGTGTTTTTATTTGTCAAACCAGGGTTTTTAACAAAAATAGGGGTAAACTTAATTTTATCTATATAAAGAGAGTAAGGTTTATAAGAGAAGAATTTTTCTTTTAAATTTTTACTATCGTTTAGAAAGTCTTTTCTTGATTTATAACCGTCTGAAATAAAAGCAATTTTTATGACTTTTTCGTTTTTGGTTTGGCTTTTTAGAATTGTGTTTGTGTTTTTTATGTTATCAATTTTTGTTTCAAATATTGTTTTCCCTAATTTGCAAATTTTGATTTTAAATGGTGTTTTGACATAGGGAATGAAGAAGCACTCTTCAAATTTTTTTATCTCTTTTTTCCCTGTTGTTGAATACTCATAAAAGAGGGAATTAAAGTATGTGAAGAATACATATTTTCCGTTTTTTTCTATTGAAAGTTTGTAATAACCGTATTTATTTTTAAATGAAGGCTGGGGATTTCTTGAAACCTCTTCTATTTTTATTAAATTTATTTTTTCAGTTTTATTGTTTCCAGAATGAGAAAGGCAGAGCAAATAAGCCCTGCCGTAACTTAATGTTGAAAATAGAAATGCTATTAAAATTAACCTTCTCATTTTTTGTTTTTAAGCCATCTATCCATCCATTCAATGACAGATTTGTGCCAGAATTCGCTGTTTTTAGGCTTTAAGACAAAGTGGTTTTCATCGGGAAAGAAAATAAGTTTAGATGGAATGCCTAACCTCTGGCATGCTGTAAATGCTGAAATTCCCTCTGTTGGCACAACCCTGTAATCCCTTCCCCCGTGAATAATTAGCATTGGGGTTTTCCAGTTTTTAACATACCTTGCTGGAGACCATTTGTCGTATCCTTCAGGATTATTGTATGCAGTGCCGCCGAATTCGTGTTCAGGAAACCATAATTCTTCTGTTGCATAGTATGAGTTAAATGTGTCAAACAATCCATCGTGACAGATTAAACACTTAAAGGTGTCGGGAGCATTTCCTGCAATCCAGTTAATCATGTATCCGCCGTAAGATGCTCCCAAAGCCCCCATTCTGTCTTTATCTATAAATTTATATGTTTTTAAAACAAATTTGAGTCCGTCCATTAAATCGTTAAAAGGTTTATCCCCCCAGTGTCCGCTTATTGCCTCTTTAAACTTATCTCCATAGCCTGTGCTTCCTCTAAAGTCTATTGCAACAACAACATAGCCCTGTGCAGGGAGAATCTGCAAATTCCATCTATAATGGAAGTTGTCTTCCCATGAGCCCTGCGGCCCGCCGTGAATGTAAAATGCAAGAGGGTATTTCTTGTTTTTTTCAAAGGGCACAGGTTTTAAAAACCATCCATGAACCTTAATACCGTCTCTGTTTTTAAACCAGAATTCTAAAGGCTTGGAAAAGTTTATCTTTTTAACTATTTCATCGTTAATGCCTGTAAGTTTGGAGATTTTTTTGGTTTTTAAATTGTATGAGTAAAGTTCATTAGGTGATGTTAATGAGTTTTGCATAAAGTAAAGGGTATCTTTAAACTTTGTTAAGCCGTTGTTGTCGTGTTTTGAAACCAATTCGTTTAATTTTCTTGTTCTTAAATCAAATTGATAAACCCTTATGTGTGCATGCCATAAAGCTGTGAAGTAAATTTTTTCATTATCAATAAAGAATGATGAAGGTGAAATTTGCCACTTTTCAGTTAAATTTTCAAGTTTCCCGTTTTCAAGGTTTAATTTCATTATTCTAAACCTGTCTGCTTCGTATCTCGGTGTTTTCATTGCGAGATAGTAAAGAATTTTCCCGTCTTTTGAAAAAACAGGGGTTGTATCCCATGCCTTGTTTTTCTCTGTAACATTTGTGTATTTTCCGTCTTTTAAATTGTAGATATAAACATCAAAGTTTGTTGTCCAGGCCCTGTCTCTGCCCTTCTTTGTGGTGAAAGCTATCTTTGTTTCATCGTTAGACCATGAGTATTCTTCGGGGCCACCAAAAGGCTCTGATGGGCAATTCCCGTCAATTCCTTTCATAATGTCAACAGGTTTTCCTGCAGGCTTGCCGTCTTTAACAGGTACATAGAAAACATGAGTCCACTTTCCGTCTTCCCAGGTGTCCCAGTGCCTTATAAAAAGTGAGGTGTAAACCTTTGCAGTGCACTTGTTTTCGCTTTTTTTCTTGTCAATTTCGGCTATCTTTTCAAAATCGCTTGTTTCAGGATAGACATTAACGGTGAAAGAGAAGTAATTTCCCTTTGGAGACATTTTAAAATTTGCTATTGATACCGGGTAGTCTGTAATTTTTTCAGGCTCTCCACCTGTTAAATCCATTCTGTATAACTCACTCTTTCCGCTTCTTGTTGAGAGAAAGTAAAGATATTTTCCGTCTTTTGAAAAGACAGGGTTAAAGTCTGCCGCTTTGTTGTTTGTAAGTTTCCTTGTCTCCCCTGTGTTAACTTCGTAAATGTAAATATCTGTGTTCCCTTTGTTTTCTTCAAGAGAATACTTTGTCCCTGTAAATGCGATAAATTTACCGTCAGGGGAAACAACAGGGGAAGAAAGCCTTGTCATGCTAATCATATCGTAAAATGTAAAGTTGTGTTTTTCTCCCGCAAAACTGAAACTAAAAACTAAAAGCACAAAAGTATAACAATTAGAATTTTTTTCATAAATCCTCCCAGGAGTTTTTTACCTTTTTATTTTAATTGATAAAAACAAATTAGTGAACAAATGAATAATGGGGGGTAATAAATTCTTGGGAAGGATAAAAAAAGTGGCGCCCATTTGGGCGCCGGATTCTTACGTAAAAGTAAGAGGAGGAGGATTAGAAAGGATATTTCTCTTCTTCTATAACAAGGTCAGCAATCTGTTTTTTCAAGCCAATTTCGTTGATTGCATAAGTTGGCATAAATGTTTTTATTGCAAGGGTCTGCTCTTTAAGTTTTGGACCTTCAAACATATAGGTGAGTGCTTTCTGTGCAAGTGCAGGTACTTGTGAGAGGAATTCGTTAACATAAAGTTGTGTTGCAGCAACCCTTAAACCAACTTTGTCTTCACCATTCATTTCAGCAAACTTTCTTGTTCTCAAGATTGCAGATTCTGCAGTGTATATTCCCATGCAGAGGTCTGCTAAAATTGCAAGCATTTCTTCTTCTTTCTTAATCTTTTCACCAAATTTTTTCATCCCAACGCCTGCAAGGAACATTGCAACTCTCTTGGCAAGCTCAATGTATCTTACTTCATTGCCCAATATTCCCTGAGCTGGTCTTGGTTGTTTCATTGGGTTTTTGATTTCGTCAACAATAACATTTTCAAACTCTAAGAGAGGAAGCTCTTTCTTTAATGCCTTTCTTGCAAGCATTGCAGGGATAAGAATTCTGTTAATTTCATTTGTTCCTTCAAATATTCTGTTAATCCTTGCATCTCTGTACATTTTTGCAGCAGGATATTCTTCTGAAAAACCGTATCCGCCGTGAATCTGCACAACTTCGTCAACAGCGTAATCAAGCCATTCAGAGCCTAATACTTTGATTACAGAGGATTCAATAGCGTATTCTCCAATAGCGTCAAGAACCTTCTGGTTGTAAGCCGGGTCTGATTTGTCTATCTTCTCAATTTCATTGTCTATTAAACCGGCTGTTCTGTATACAGCAGATTCAAGAGCGTATGCCCTGTATGCCATATTTGCAATTTTTTCTTTTATAAGTCCGAACTTTGCAAGCTCTATACCGAATTGTTTTCTTTCTTTTGCATACTTTGTTCCAATTGAGAGTGCCTCTTTTATTGCACCAAGACAAACCACGCCTAATTTAAACCTTCCGATGTTTAAAACACCAAAAGCAATTTTGTGGCCTTTGCCGATTTCTCCCAAAACATTTTCAACAGGAACTTTTACATCTTCAAGGATAACTTCCCTTGTTGATGAGCCTTTAATACCCATTTTTTCTTCTTCAGGGCCGAATGATAACCCTTCAGTTCCTTTTTCAACTAAAAATGCAGTAAATTTCTCTCCGTCAATCTTCGCAAAGACGGTAAACAAATCAGCAAAACCTGCATTTGTAATAAACTGTTTTGTGCCGTTTAAAATGTAGTATTTGCCATCTTCTGAAAGTACAGCCTTAGTTTTAATGTTCATAGCATCTGAACCTGCTCCAGGCTCTGTTAAAGCATAAGCACCAATCCATTCACCAGTTGCAAGCTTTGTAAGGTATTTTTGCTTCTGCTCTTCATTACCAAAGTAAACAAGTGGAAGAGTACCAATTCCAGTATGTGCTGCAAATGCAGTTAAGAATGACGCCTCTATCCCCATTTTTTCAGCGACATACATTGCTGTTTTTTTGTCTAATCCCAAGCCATCGTAATCTTCTGGAACATCAATTGATAAAAGACCAAGTTCTCCCGCTTCTTTAATTAAGCTGATTAGCAAATCAAAATTGTGATTATCAATCTCCTTTGCGTTGGGAAGTACCTTTTCCCTCATAAATTTTTCAGCGGTTTTTCCGAACTCAATAATTTCTTCATCAAGCTCTTCCACTGTAAAGATTTCTGATTCTTCCATAGGTGTAATTAAATATTCACCGCCCTTTAAAAATCTTTTTTCAGCCATTTTAATCCCCCTTTCAAAGAATAATGAATGAATAGTCATTCATTATTATGTTTCTTTTTACAAAAATAGTCAAGTAAAAATAGATAAAAAATTGTATTTTTTATAAGAGGAAAGGTGGCCGGGATTAAACAAAGATTTTTAATTTTCCGTATTCTCCGTCAAACCCTGGAGGGTCGAAAGTAAATTCTCCTTTGTGGACTGAAATTATAGTTTTTAATAATTTGTCATCTAAGAAAGGCGATAATTCTTTTTCAATAAAATCAATGGATTTCAACCAGAGAGCAACTTCACTTCCTGCTATCTCAACTATTTTTTCGTAGATAGATATAACTCTTTTTGATGTCAAAGTTTTTACATTTAACCCATGTGCAATTACCTCAACAAGAGGGATAATCCTTTTAAATTTTCTCTCTTTTTTAATTGGGATATTTAATTTTTGTGCTTTACTTAACTCTTCAATTCTGTGTTTTACTCCCTTTGTATAGGGTTTTTTGCAATGGGGACAAATTAAGTTTTCACTATCTTCGGTATAAAAATGCTGTGGGTGATTGTACTTCCCCTTTCTATGCCCTGATGCGTAAAATTTTCCCTCTCTTGGGTTGAATTCGTATGTTGATACTATACCATTTCCTTCAAGTGCTTTAACAATTGCCGGGTACGAGATTTCATCAACTTCAACAAGGGTAAACTCCCTTCCAATCCTGTGTATTGCATGAGAGTGGCAATCACTGTTTGAGATATAATTTCTTTCCCTGCATTGGGGGATTTTTTCAAGCATTTCCGGGTCAGCGCTTAATCCGGTTTCTAATAGTTTGATATTTTCGGTGTATTCTCCAAAAAAATCCTCAAGATAGGTTATTGGATTGTTTGAGCCGAAAATTCCGTCTGGAGTCATTATGTGTGCAGGAAATATTGTAATTAAAGGGTCAATTGCTTTAAGGGTAAATAAAAAATCAGATACCTCTTCAGTAGATTGAAAGGTAACAAATGGCCTTCCTATTGTGTTTTTAACTCCATAGTTTCTAAAAAGATTAATTACCTTTTCTGCTGTTGAAAAGGATGGGAAAAGCAAAACTGTGTGAACCGATTTTCTTCTATTTTTGGTAATTGGTGCCGTTAAAACAATTTCTGTTTGAAGGATAAAGTATTTGTTATCTTTAGGAGAAAGGGCGAAAATTCCTTCTTTTACTTCAATTAAATTACTCATTAATTTGTTTAGCCAGAATGGGTGGAGGCAATCCCCTGTTCCAAATACATCAATCCCCTTTTTGTCCATTGATTCTTTTATTTTTTTCAAACTTATTTTCCCAACTCCACCGGAATAGCCACTATGGGAGTGTAAATCAAGAGCAAGAAGCAATATCCCCACCGTCTTTCTTTTGTTTTTTCGTTCTTTAAAATTCTAATTGAAATTATTATTTTTGGCAAATAAATACTTTGTTTTTAAATAGGCTTTTTTAAGGTACAATAAAAAAGGAGAGTTAGTATTGGAAAATTTCTTGTAAAGGAAAATTTTTATTATATAATTTAGTTGAAAGAAAATTAAGGAGGTAATAGATGAGAAAGTTAAAAGATAAAATTTTCGAAGTTGGTGCAATTGATTGGGATAGAACCCTTTTTGACGAACTTGTGCCTTTACCAGATGGAACAAGTTATAATTCATATTTGATTTTAGGAAGTGAAAAAACAGCATTAATTGATACTGTTGAACCTTATAAAAAAGATATTTTTTTCAGACACATAAAAGAGGTTGGTATTGACAGAATTGACTATTTGATTTCAAATCATGCAGAGCAAGATCATTCAGGATGCATTCCCTTTGTTCTTGAAAAATACCCGGATTGCAAGGTTGTAACAAACGCAAAGTGCAAAAGTTTTTTAATTGAGCACCTTCATATTCCAGATGAAAAATTTATTGAAATTAAAGAGGGTGATACTATTTCTTTAGGGGATAAAACACTTGAATTTATTATGACTCCCTGGGTTCACTGGCCTGAAACAATGTCAACCTATTTACAGGAAGATAAAATTTTATTTTCCTGTGATTTTTTTGGCTCCCACAGGGCTACATCAAACCTCTTTGTAAAGGATGAGTACAAAGTTGTGGAAGACGCTAAAAGGTACTATGCAGAAATCATGATGCCTTTCAGGTCTCACATAAAAAGAAATATTGAAAAGATAGAAAAGAAAGAAATTGATATAATTGCCCCATCTCATGGCCCTGTATATGACAAACCATCTTTGATTATTGATGCATACAAGGACTGGATTTCAGACAGGGTTGAAAACAAGGTTTTAATTCCATTTGTGTCAATGCACGATAGTACCGAGCACCTTGTTAATGAGTTAGTTGAAAGGTTAATGAATAAAGGAATTGAAGTGATTCCTTACAATTTAACAGTCACCGATGTTGGAGAGTTTGCAATGGCTTTGGTGGATGCAGGCACCATTGTTTTTGGTTCTCCCTATGTGTTAGGTGGTTTGCACCCGCAATGCGTGTATGCTGCATACCTTGCAAATGCTTTAAGGCCAAAAGTTAAATTTGTCTCTATGATAGGTTCATTCGGCTGGGGGGGAAAGGGAGTTGAGCAGTTAAAATCTCTTATTTCTAACCTTAAAGCTGAATGGATTGAGCCTGTTATGGTAAAAGGACTTGCCAAAGAAGAAGATTTTGAAAGGCTGGACAATTTTGTAGAAGAGATTGTTAAGAGGCATGAGAGCCTTTAGAGGAGGAAATTATGTATAATGAGGGAGATAAAGTTAAAGATTTTTGCCTTCCAGGATTATCCGCTGAAGGCGAGGAAAAAGAGTTTTGTTTAAAGGATTTTCTTGGAAAAGGTAAAAAAGTTGTTGTGTATTTTTATCCCAAAGATAACACGCCAGGTTGCACAACTGAAGCCTGTGATTTTAGAGATAACTTAAATTCAATAGGTGATAAAGCATTTGTGTTGGGAATTAGCCCTGACAGTATTGCAAGCCACAAAAAATTTAAAGAAAAGTTTGAGTTAAATTTTCCACTTCTCTCCGATACTGAAAAAAAGGTTATGGAAGATTTTGGTGCTTATGGTGAGAAAAAGATGTATGGAAAGGTTAGAATGGGTGTTATTCGCTCAACATTTATCCTTGATGAAGATGGAAAGATTTTAAAAGCAATGAGGAATGTAAGGGCAAAAGGGCATGTTGAAAAGGTAAAGAAAATTCTTGAAGAGTTATAAATTTTGTTGTTTTGTTAATGTTAAAGGGGATTTTACTAATCCCCTTTTTTTATTGGATAATTTTCTTGAATAACACAATATATTGTGGTATAAAATTTAAGCAATACAAAATATAAGAAGAGAGGTCAGGTTATGAAGATTAAGAGGTTTTTTACCAAGGATAAGAGTCCCTATGCTGGTTTAAACTTTGTTAAAAGGGATTCAAAAATTATAAACCCAGATGGGACAGTTATATTTGAAGCAAAAGATATTATAGTGCCTGAAAATTGGTCTCAGGTTGCTGTTGATATTCTGGTTCAAAAGTATTTCAGGAAGGCTGGAGTTCCTAAAAAAACAAAAAAGGTTAAAGAAAAGGGAATCCCGGAGTGGATTCAAAGAAGTGTCCCAGATGAGGAGTATCTTGAAAAACTCCCTGAAGAAGAAAGATTTGGCAGTGAAACAGACTCAAGGCAGGTTTTTGAGAGGCTTGCAGGGACATGGACATACTGGGGTTACAAATACGGTTACTTTGATACAGAAGACGATGCAAAGGCTTATTACGATGAAATGCTTTACATGCTTTCTCATCAGATAGCAGCACCTAACTCTCCTCAATGGTTTAACACAGGCCTTTACTGGGCTTATGGAATAGATGGCCCCTCGCAGGGGCATTACTATGTTGACCCTGATACAAAAGAGGTAAAGAAATCCACAAGCGCATATGAAAGGCCTCAGCCACATGCATGCTTTATTCTTTCGATTGACGACACCCTTGTTAATCCTGGCGGTATTATGGATTTGTGGGTAAGAGAGGCGAGGATTTTCAAATACGGTTCAGGGTCAGGTACTAATTTTTCAAAGATAAGAGGAAAGGGAGAGCCGCTATCCGGAGGAGGATATTCTTCAGGGTTAATGAGTTTTCTGAAGATTGGAGACAGAGCCGCAGGAGCTATTAAATCTGGAGGAACAACAAGAAGAGCTGCAAAAATGGTTATTTTAAACCTTGACCACCCTGACATTGAGGAGTTTATTGACTGGAAGGTAAAGGAAGAGCAAAAGGTTGCTGCTTTGGTTTCTGGAAGCAGGCAGTGTAATATTCATCTGAATAATGTGTTAAAGGCATGCAATGAGGGAGATGGAGAAGACGCTTTTGACCCTAAAAAGAATTTAAAATTGGCAGAAGCAGTTTACAATTCAAGAAAGGCAGGAATTCCAGATACATACATTTACAGGGTGATACAGCTTGCAAAGCAGGGGGTTAAGGAAATTTTATTTGATGAATTTGATACAGCGTGGGAATCTGAGGCTTATAATACTGTTTCAGGCCAGAATTCAAACAACTCTGTTAGAATTCCGTCTAAGTTTTTTGAAATACTTGAAAAAGATGGTGATTGGGAGTTAACTTACAGGACAAGCGGAGAGGTTGCTAAAAAGGTTAAGGCAAGGGATTTATTCGACAAGATTGGGTATGCAGCCTGGAGTTGCGCAGACCCTGGAGTGCAGTTTGACACAATAATTAACGAATGGCACACCTGCCCGGCGTCAGGTAGGATAAATGCCTCAAACCCTTGCTCAGAGTATATGTTTCTTGACAATTCAGCATGCAACCTTGCGTCATTGAATTTGATTAAATTTTACAATGCTGAAACAGGCAAATTTAATGTTGATGCTTTTATCCATGCGACAAAACTCTGGACAATTACCCTTGAGATCTCCGTTTTAATGGCTCAATTTCCAAGCCCTGAAATAGCGGATATCTCTTATAAATTCAGAACACTTGGCCTTGGTTACGCAAATATTGGAAGCCTATTAATGACAATGGGGTTACCCTATGATTCCCCTGATGGAAGGGCTATTGCCTCTGCAATTTCTGGTTTAATGACTGGAATTTGCTATAAAATATCAGCGGAAATGGCAAAAGAGTTAGGCACTTTTGAGGAGTTTGATAAAAACAAAGAGCATATGTTAAGGGTTATTAGAAATCATAGAAGGGCAATATACAATGCAAAGGCAAGTGAATACGAAGGATTAAGTGTAACTCCTTTACCGTTTAAAGAGGATGCTGTTCCGAAAAAACTTTTAAAAGCGGCAAGAAAAGCATGGGATGATGCACTAAAGTTAGGAGAAAAGCATGGGTTCAGGAATGCACAGGTTACAGTGCTTGCCCCCACAGGGACCATTGGGCTTGTTATGGATTGTGATACAACCGGAATTGAGCCTGATTTTGCCCTTGTAAAGTTTAAAAAACTTGCAGGTGGCGGTTATTTTAAGATTATCAACCGCTCAATAATCCCTGCTTTAAAAAAGTTAGGATATAAAGAAAATCAGATTCAGGCTATTGTAGATTATTGCCTTGGTACTCAGAGTTTTTCAAGAACTAAGTCAAAACTGACAAGAGAGTTTTTAAAGTCAAAGGGCTTTTCTGATGCAACTATAGATAAAATAGAAAACTCTCTTCCTCAAATGTTTGACATTGAATCTGCTTTTTCTGTCTGGAATATTGGAAAAGAAACCCTTGAAAAAGAGTTGAAGATTGATTCTAAACTATTAGATGATTTCAATTTTAATCTTTTAAAATACTTAGGTTTAAGTGATGAAGAAATAAAGGAAGCAAATGACGATATTTGCGGAACAATGACTGTTGAAGGAGCGCCTTATCTAAAAGAAGAACATTTAGCAGTGTTTGACTGTGCAAATAAGTGTGGAAGGTATGGAAAGAGGTATATTTCCCCTGAAGGCCACCTATTGATGATGGCAGCGGTACAACCGTACATTTCAGGGGCAATTTCAAAGACTGTTAACCTTCCAAACCATGCAACTATTGAGGATGTGAAAGATATCTATTTAAAAGCCCATAAATATATGCTTAAAGCAATTGCCCTGTATAGAGATGGTTCAAAACTCTCACAGCCTCTTTCCTCCTTTACAGACATTGATTTAAATGTTGATGACATAGTTGAGAAAAACATAGGCAAGGTTGCTGAAGGCCTTGCAAGAAAAGCTGTGAGGGAAAGACTGCCGTACAGAAGGGCAGGGTACACTCAAAAGGCAAAAATTGGTGGGCATTCAGTATTTTTAAGAACTGGCGAATACGAAGATGGAAGGCTTGGAGAGATTTTTGTTGATATGCATAAAGAGGGTGCTGCTTTCAGAAGTTTAATGAACTGCTTTGCAATTGCTGTTTCTCTGGGCTTACAGTACGGTGTGCCCCTTGAAGAATATGTTGATGCTTTCGTTTTTACAAGGTTTGAGCCAAATGGATTGGTTTTTGGTAACCCATACATAAAGATGACAACTTCAGTGATTGATTACATATTTAGAGAGCTTGCAATTACCTATCTTAACAGGTTTGACCTTGCGCAGGTTGAGCCAGAGGATATTCGCTCTGACGCAATAAGAAGCGAAAAGGAAAAAAAGAAAAACGGTAATCATCCTTACTCTAAAAATGTGAATGTTGAATACAATGGCAGTAAAAACAAGAAACCTGACCAGCTTGATGATATTGCTGAAAAAATAAGAATTGCAAAAATGAAGGGATATGAGGGAGACGCATGTCCAAATTGTGGAAACTTTACAATGGTTAGAAACGGCACATGTCTAAAATGTGAAACATGTGGTTCAACCTCCGGTTGCAGTTGACATTTTGTAATTGTAAAATTGCGGGGATTTTCCCCGCTTTTTTTGTATTTGTTTATTGATTGTAAATTATTTTTTCCTTATTATTGAAAAGATTGTTAATAAAAAAAAGTTATTGAAAAGGAGATGCAATGAGCGTTTTTAAAAGGTTTCCTGAAACATTCTGGGTTGCAAATACTGTTGAATTGTTGGAAAGGCTTGCTTACTATGGTATGAACATTATACTTGCCCTTTATTTAACTCAGAGGGTGGGATTTTCAGATAAAGAGGCTCTAAGTTTAAGTGGTGCATTTATCTTATTTTTATACTTTTTGCCTACATTTAGCGGTGCTATAGCAGATAAAATTGGGTTTAGAAAGGCTTTAATAATTGCTTTTTTGACTCTGTTTTCAGGTTATTTTTTACTTGCTCTTTTCCCTGTAAAATTGATGGCAATAGTTTCATTGATTCTAATTGCTATAGGTGGTTCTTTTGTTAAACCAACTATATCCGGTTCTGTTGCCAAACTTTCACCTGAGGGAGAGAGTAAATTAGGCTTTGCCATTTTTTACATGATTGTTAATATCGGTGGTTTTTTAGGAAAGGTTATTGTTAAGCCTATGAGATTAAACATAGGAAACTGGCTCAGGGAGAGTGATTTTGATGCATTAAAGGCCTATGTTAAAACACTTCCACCATTTGATATAAATTCCCCACTTGTTAGAGGGGCTATGGAGAAAATGAAAGGCTTCACTCCGGAACAGGTCAGGGATATTCTTCAATGGCAGAGCTTTGGAATGCAGGTCGCCTGTACATTTTCTGCAATAATGGCACTTGTTGCTCTTACTCTCGTAATTTTAAAGTTTGAGGATAAGACAATTCAGACAGGGGACAAGCCTTCTGTTTCTCAGGTTGTTTCAAGTATTGTAACAGTTTTTAAAGATGTTAGGTTTTTGCTTTTTATTTTAATTTTTGCAGGTTTTGAGATTATGTTCTGGCAACTTTACCTTGCAATGCCTCTCTATATTCAAAGAGAGATATCACCAGTTGCCCCTATGGAGTGGCTTGTTGCTATAAATCCAGGTATGATAATGATTTTTCAATTACCTGTTGCAAAATTAACTTCAAGGCTATCCTCTTTAAAGGCAATGGCTTTAGGGCTTTCAATATGTATTGTTTCAATGATAATAATGGGCAATTTCCCAACAATGACAGGGGTTATAATTGCAATAATGACATTTGCTCTTGGAGAGATGACATTTCAACCAAGGTTTTTAGACTATGTTGCTTCAATTGCACCGAAGGATAAAATAGGGCTATATTTAGGTTTTGCACATATTAAGGTTGCTGTTGGCTCTTTTTTAGGTGGCTGGATAGCTGGCATTCTTGTTTCAAAATACTGTCCGATAGAGGGGGCAAGGAATCCCTTAATGTTATGGGGTTCTTTTGCTGTAATAGGGTTGATTTCCCTTATTGCATTTTTTATATATCAAAAGACTTTTGGCAACCTTCACGAAAATGGGGTGGCGTAGTAGAAAATTTAACCTTATTTAAAAAAGTCTTAAAAGGTATGGATATTAATTTATTTTATAAATTAGATATATTTCTCCCTGCTTTTCAATTTTAAAGTTTTTGGGCAATTTTTCAGGCTTAACCCTTACTACAAAATGGGGGGTGTCTTTTGTTGGTTCAAGTTCATAGGGTTTTAAAAAGCCTTTAACCTTAAAATTCTTTTTCAAAAAATAGGCCGCAACTTTGTTGCAAACTGGCAGAAATTTTCCTGTATACTTTTCATTTGGAAAAATCAGTTGACCAACATTATTCACAATTATGCATTTATCATTTGTTTTTATTTTCTCATAGTAAACAGGGGGTAAAATCTGACAGTTTTCTTTCAGGTTCAAATAATTAAAAGGGGGATATTCTTTGTAAATATCAGGTGAATAATTAAAAATTTTGTTTAATTCTTCTTTAATTATCTCTTTAATTTTTGATTTTATCTCTTTGAAAACACTGTGTTTAATTACAAAATTATTTTTGTTTATTTCAGCACTTTCAATTTCAAAGTAAGGGGATTTTAGTTTAACTAAAAGTGTTTCAGAATTTAAAGGCCTGGCTTTTGCCTGTTCAGTTTCAATATCAAAACTAAACTCTTTTAATACTTTTTTGTTAGTAAACACTTTAATATTAAGTTTATTTTTAGTTATTTCAGCCTTTAAGTTAATTTTCAGTTTAACCTCTCTTTTTTCAATCTCATTTACAATGCCTTTAATCCCTTTAATACTCTCTTTGTTTGGAAAGATATAAGCCTTATCCCCCTTTTTTGCTGGAATAAAAGAGGATAGAGTAACAATGTTTTTGTTTACTTTTATTATTGTTGATGCTTTTTCCCCTATCTTTATTCTTATTCCCTGTTTTAATAAGGGGTTTTCCCTTTCAAATGTTATTGTTTTGCCTTTTGCATATTTTACCTTTCCTGCTTCAATTTGGATTGAATGCTTTTTTTCTGTGAAAATCTTTTTGTTTTCCGGGAAGTAAAAGTATCCCTTGCCCCTATCCCTTAAAAACAGGTATTCCTTTAAAATTTCTCTTGCCCTTTCTATGCCTTTATTTGACAAATCTTTCTTTAATTCATTGAGGGCTGAAACTATTGTGTAAACATAATCTGCCCCTTTCATTCTTCCTTCAATTTTAAAGTGTTTTATTCCAATGTTTAAAAATTCAGGTATTTCCTCAATCAAGTCTAACTCCTTCATTGAAAAGGGGTAATTGTTGTTAAATCTGTGCCTGCAAATTTGGGCGCATATTCCTCTGTTTCCGCTTCTTCTCTGCTCTTTTAAAGAAGCATAGCAAAAGCCAGATGCGGAGTAACACATTGCACCAAAAACAAAAACCTCTAATTTAAGTTTTGTGTTTTCAGATAAATATTTTAACTCTTTAAAGCTTAACTCCCTTGCTAAAACAACCTGATTTAAGCCAATTTTCTCTGTAAACCTCAACCCGTCTAAATTACAAATTCCCATCTGAGTTGAAGCATGGAATTCAACAGTGTCAGGCAAAATCTTTTTGCCAAGTTCAAGCACTGCAAAATCCTGAATAATTATTGCATCAGGGGGATATGCAGATAGAATTTTAAGCCTTTTTTCAAGAAGGGAAAGTTCATTATCGGTTAAAACAGTGTTTAAGGTTATATAGCTTTTAATTCCCTTTTCTTTTAAGTATGCTATTGCCTTTAATATTGTTTTTTCGTCAAAGTTTTCAGCCCTTCCCCTTGCATTTTGCCCCTTAAATCCAAAGTAAACAGCATCTGCTTTTGCTTTTACCGCTGCAGCAAGGGATTGAATATTTCCAGCAGGTGCAATAATTTCAAAATGTTTTTCCATATCTATGAAAAAATGAGGATTTTGTCCTGTTTTTCAATAACTTCGCCTATTACCTTTGCGTAAATTCCGCCTTTTTCCTTTATTTTATCCACAAGCAAAGAGGCTTTTTCTTCTGGCACTGAAATTAACAAACCGCCTGATGTTTGAGCGTCAAAGAATATCATCTTCTCTTCATCTTTCAATTCTCTTTCAAATAAAACATATTTTTCAGTGTAATGCTTGTTGTTATAACTTCCTGCAGGCACCATACCTATTGAAGATAGATACAAGGCCTCGTCAAGGTAATCAATCTCTTTTGTGTTAAAGAGAAAACTAACACCTGAATGCTTTGCCATTTCAAATGCGTGGCCTATTAGCCCAAAACCTGTAATGTCTGTTGCAGAGTTTACTCCAACTTCAATCATTGCATTTTTTGCGTACAGGTTTAAGTGGCCCATTATCTCTGTTGCCTGTTTCATCGTCTTTTCTGAAACCATATCAACCTTGTTTGCTGTGGTAATTATTCCCATTCCAAGCGGTTTGGTAAGAATGATTTTGTCTCCAACCTTTGCATTATTGTTTCTTACAATCTTTTCCTCTTCAACAATACCGGTAACAGAAAGCCCGTATTTCATTTCACTATCTTCAACAGTATGGCCGCCTATAATAATTCCGCCAGCTTCGTTAACAGCGTCAAATCCGCCTTTTAGAATCTCCCTCATCTCTTCCTTTTCAATGTGGCAGGAGTCATACATAACAAGGTTTAATGCAGTTAAAACATCGCCCCCCATTGCAAATACATCGCTTAATGAATTTGCTGCGGCAATTTTCCCGTACATATACAAGTCGTCAACGACTGGAGTAATAAAATCAGCAGTTTGAACAAGGCACTTGTTTCCGTGTACTCTTACAACCCCGGCATCATCGTTTGTCTGCATATCCACAATAATATTTTTATTGTCATTTGTTTGAATTATTCCCTTTATTATCTCTTCAAGGTCTCCCGGACCTAATTTCCCTGCTCACCCGGCAGCCTTTACAAATGAGGTTATCTTTTTTCTTTTATCCATCTTTTATCCTAAATTTATTACAGATTCCCCCTGCATAAGGGATTGAACTGAATCAAAAGCGTTGCCAATTTGCCCAACTTTCAATTCATCGGTAATTTTAAAGTAATTTAAACACGCACCGCAGGAGTATATTTCAACCCCTCTCTTTTCCAATTCTTTTAAGTGTTCAATTGTCTCTTCCCAGAAGCAGGTAATGTGAACGCCTTTATTTACAAAAATCATCTTCTTCGGCAAATCCTTTTTGTCTAAATCAAGAAAGGTTTTTAAAAACCCTTTCATTAACTCTTTCCCAAGCTCATAATCAGGGCCAATTGCATCTGATGAGACAAAAACAACCTTGTTTGAAACACTTTCTTCAGTTTCATCATTGTAAACAACACCGCACTGGTATCCCTTTACAATTTCAATCTCAAAAACCCCGTCTTTTTCCTTTATCTCAACAGTGCACCCTTGAGATTCCGCAAACCTTTTTACATTTTCCCTTGAGGCAATTGAATCAACCAAAACCTTTATAATTCCTTCCTCAATCTCGCTCAATGCATTTTTTGTCATAATGACAGGTTGTGGACACGCCAATCCTTTTGCATCAACAATTTTTTCAGCCATATTTTCCTCCGGGATAATTACTCTTCGTCAAGCTCTTTTAAAAACAATCTGCTTTTTCTGAGTATAAAGATTGCAATTACCATAATTAGTACAATAAGCCCCTGGGCAAAGCTTTCTGTTGTTAAACTGCTGATTATACTTGCGCTTTTTGAATCTGCTACACTTTGGGACGCACTAATAACGAGGATTTTTCTTACAGAAGAGATTATTGCAATAATTATAAATGCTTCAACAGAGAGTTTTTTTGTCTTCATATAGTGGATTACAGTCCATAAAATCTCTAAAATAATCATGATTAAAAGCAAATGATGGATCAGGGTTACAACAATCTTCACTGTGTCTCTATGTTCAAGGAATTCAATTATAACTTCGTAAACGGAAAAAAATATTAACCCAATTGCACTGAATACAAGTATATAGGCTATTATCAATTCAACAAAATTGTATAAGTTGTCGAGGGAGTCTATAGTATTTTTCGTTATCTTCTTCATATTAAAATTATACTAAAATCAAAATAAAATTGTAAAAATTTTCTATAAATAAAAAAAGGAGGGGATAACCCCTCCTGAAATTTAGATTATTTTATTTTTTCTTTGCTAAATATGTTTTCTTGAATAAATCAAAGAATACTGTTAATGCTCCTAATATAATCATTGAATCAGGAACAACTCTTATCCATGACCAGGTTATAATCTGTTCAATAGTCTCTCTTGACCTTGCTGCGTAGTAGCCCAATTCTTTTGCAACTGCAGTTTGATGCAAGCCTATAACAAGTGTCGGGATTGCAAAGAGAATTATACCAATTGTTACAAGCCAGAAGCCAATTTTACTTAACTTATCGTCCCATTCAGTGCCGTCAACCGCAGCCTTTGACCTTGCAACAATGTAAAGGAACGCAATTGAGATATAACCGAATGCACCTAATAATGCGACATGGCCATGGGGCATTATTAGATATGTTCCGTGTGAATAGTAATTAACGATAGGAAGGTTTGCAACCATACCAAGAAAACCTGCACCAAGCCAGTTTAAGAAGGCTGAGCCTGTAAGCCAGAGGAAAGGAATTGTAAATGGGAAATCTCCCTTTTCTTTTGTATGTCTATATTCTTTCCATGCTTCCACCATTAAGAGAACAAGAGGAACAGGCTCTAATGCAGAGAAAATACTTCCAAGTGCAACCCAGTATTCTGAAAGTCCCTGCCACCAGTAATGGTGAGCAACGCCTAATGTCCCTGACATCATTACTAAAACAAGCTCTAAAAGCATAATTCTTTCTGCTGATTTTCTTGAAACAAGCCCTAAAATAACGGCAAGGTAAGCGAGAACACCAGCGGCAAAAAGCTCAAATGTTAATTCAACCCAGAGGTGAACAACCCACCATCTGTAATAATCGTCAACGGTAAAGTTGGGGAAGATTTTATGAACAGGCGCCATACCTGCCATGTAAAGTGTTGCAATACCAAAGGCAGACCAGATTATAGTGCCAACCATTACATTGTTTTCTTTTGCTTTTCTGATTGTGGAGAACACCATTAAGAACCAGAGTACAAGTCCTACAACAAGTCCTATATCCCAGACTCTTCCAAGGTTTAAAAACTCTCTTCCTTCGTTTCCAAGCCAGAACCAGACATCTCTCATGTGCCCTGTTGCACCCATATAAATACCAATTAACCCGCCAGCACCGACAATAATTAAGGCAAGCCATAAAAGGTCGACGAGCCATGGGAATTTTAAATCTTCTTTTCCTACAAGCGGTGCGATAAACATACCGCCAACAAGCCATCCGATTGCAACCCATACAATTGCTATGTTAATGTGTAATGCTCTCATTACATTGAATGGGAGAATGCTCTGGCTTAAAACAAAGTTTTTAGCAGGTTCAGTATAAATATGTGCAATATAACCGCCTATGAAAACCTGTATTACAAAAAATAGGGCAACAAGCGGGATATATTTAAATAATTTTCTCTGGGAAGGATAAAGTGAAGAAAGTTTAAGCGGTTCTTCAAGGTCATTATCTTCTTTGTTTAATAGGTGTTCATAAACAAGGTAGAGAATAATTATTGTCAATGTCCACAATGCTAACAACTGGAATAAAGACCAGACAATTGATGACCATGTTACATCCTGGTCAATAAGCGGCTCATGTGGCCAGTTGTTAGTGTATGTGATTTTTTTGCCAGGTCTGTAACAAGTTTCTGCTAATTGCCCCCAGTCAAAGAATGCAGCAATCTTTTTTGCCTCTTCAGGCTTTATAACTCCACCTGGAAAGGCCAGTTCTTTGTTCCCGTTTACCAGGAAATTTACAATATACTCAACATTCTTTTTATATGCTTCTGCAGATGCGTGGGTATAAACAACAGTTTTGTCGCTTAACTTTGTTCCCCTTATGTCTTTTATTACGGCAGCCTTAACCGAACCTTTGTTAATAGGCTCCTGCAATTCATCGTATTTTTCCCCGTATAGCGCTTTTGAATAATAATCATAAAGAAATTTAACCCTTCTATGCATAAATTCTGAAGGGAAGTCAGGTCCTAAATATGCACCCATACCAAGCATGGTGCCATAGTCCATTAAATCAAATTCCTGAAAGTAGGCCTTTCCCTGAACAACATCATCATAAGTGTATAAAACCTCATTTGATTCAGAAACAACTTTCTCTGGAATAGGTGGAACCTCTTTTACCATACTTGCGGTAAATCCGATTAATGCAACAACCATTACAATTGCAATAAACCAGAAAGCTGTGAAAAGATACTTTTTTTCAAGCATCTTATCAATAAAACCTCTCATAAAACCTCCTAATTATTATTGAAGCCCCTAATTAGGGCTAATTGTTGATTTTATTTTAAAGTAATAATTAATATAATATTTGACAAATGTCAAGAAAATAAATAAATTTTACAAAAAAGTAAAAATATTTTACCTTTAAGGTAAAGGTTATATTTTGTAGAAAATAAATTTTGTTATAATTTAACTGAATAAGGAGATAGATATGGAATTAGGTGTTGTTGTTGGGAAATTATGGAGTACAGTCAAGAATAAGCCTTTAGAGGGAAAGAGAATACTTGCAATAAGAAGGATAGACAAAAACTATAAGCCTTATGGAGAGCCTTTTTATGCCCTTGATTGTGTTGGAGTGGGAGAGGGGGAGTATGTGGTTTTTGTTCAGGGATACGAGGCTTCCCATTGTTTTCTTCCACAAATTGTTCCAACAGATTCAACAGTTATAGCAAAGGTTGATGAGATAGCAAAATGAAGATAGGAATTGTTTCAAGGCAGATAATTTCAACTGAAAAAAACAAAAGGCTTGAAGGCTATCCCCTTTATGTTCTTGACATTGTTGATTTAAACGGTGAAAAAACAGGGGAAGAGGTGGTTGCTTTTGACACAGTGGGGGTGGGAATAGGGGAGAAGGTTATTGTAACAATTGAGGGTGATGCCGCAGTACAGTTAATAAAATACCATGATGCCCCTGTTGATGCTGTTATTGTGGCAAAGATAGACCATATTGATGAGATAGATTAGGGGGATTAATGTCATTTTCTTTTTTAGGTGTTGGGCTTGTTGTTTCCATAGTTATTTTGATTATAATCCTAATTCTTTTAATTGTTATCCTTGTTAAATCAGGGAAAAATGCCAATTCAGAAAAACTTGCAAGGCTTGAGGAGCAAATATCAATCTATTCAAGTCTTTTAAACGATATAAAAACTGGTTTGTCAGCGCTCAACCTTGAGTTTGAAAATAAGTTGTTGAAGAATGTAACCGGAGGCCTTGCAGATACCAGGGAGCAAATTGTCAATGTTTTGTCAGGTTTAAAAGAAGAGGTAACAAAGACAAAGTTAGATTTAAAATCAACAAGTTCAGAATCCCTATCCGAGACTAAAAACAGGTTATCAGAGCTTGAAAGCAAAGTAAATGCAACTATTGCTCAGGTAAACCGTTCTCTTACAAATACAACACAGGATTTAATGGATAAGATTACAACAACAATGAGGGATATAAATAAAACATTTGGGGAGCAAACAACAGGTTTATCAACAAAGATAGGCTCAATGACTGAAAAATTGGAAAATCTTGAAAAAATATCCTCTGATATCAAACAATTACAGGATATTCTTAAACCGCCGAAGCAAAGGGGGGTATTTGGGGAAATATTACTTGAAAACCTTTTGAAAGATACTCTCCCAGCCGACAGGTTTGATATTCAATTCTCAATAGGAAATGATAAGGTTGACGCGGTAATTTTTCTTGAAGGTAAAATACTTCCAATAGATGCAAAATTTCCCCTTGACAGGTTTGAGGATTACAGAAAGGGAGAAGCAAGGCAATTTGTTTCAGGCATTAAAAAAATGATTGACAGTATTTCTCAAAAATACATAAAGGTTTTAACTTCTGAGGGGAATACAACAAATTTTGCATTTATGTATATCCCTTCGGAAAGTGTATGGTATTCAATGTTTGTGGAAAACACAGCGTTGTACAGGTATGCAGTCTCAAAAAGGGTTTTTCCTGTTTCACCTAATACGCTGTATTCTTACTTTCACATAATTACAGAGGGATTAAACGCCTTTGAACTTGAGGAAAAGGTTGAAGAGGTTTTAAACAGGATTGTTTCCTTTCAGAACGATTTAAATAACTCTGTAAAGAGTTTTGAAACCTTAAAAACCCACCTTACAAATGCCTCAAAGAAAACCGATGAGGCAATTGAATTACTCAATAAAATTTCCCGTTCAATAGAGAATTTCAGAAATTTGTAATTCTTCACAGTTTTTGTGGAATACCCTGTGGAAAACCTTGTTTAAAATTCGTAAAGTATGGGCAGCATTTAATTGCAATCAGGTTGCACAAAAATATGTGCAGATATAAAGCGTTTATTTTCAGTAAGTTAGCTGTAACTTAAATAAAAATTTGAACTTTTAACAATTTTTCTATTATGAAAGGATTTCCACAAAATAATTTATTTACGAAACAATTAATGTCTCACAACTAATGTAATAAAATTATGATAAAATTTCCTTGAACATTGTATAAGGAGAGGCTTTATGAAACAGAACTTGGTGGCAATTCTTGGAACAGGAACAATTGCCCAGGGAATTGCGATGACTGTTGCGCGTAATGCCCTTGATGTCATTATTTATGATGAAAGCGAAGATGATTTAAAGGAGGCTTTAAAAGGGATTGAGTTTTCCATTGACAGGGAGATTGAAAAATGGGGAATGACTGAAAGTGAAAAGAGAGCGGTTTTAAGCAGAATAGAGACAACGACAGTAAAGGCAGACCTTGCAAACGCTGCCATTTTTTTTGAGTCAAAGGGTAAGAGTGAAGAAGAAAAGAAAGAACTTATTTCAAACCTTGATTTTATAAGTGATTCAGAAGCTTTGTTGATTATGACAACAACAACAATAAGTGTAACTGAGGTTTCAAAAATTTTAAGAGACCCTTCAAGGCTTATAGGGCTTCACTTTATCCATCCTGTATATAAAGTGCCTATTGTTGAGGTTGTAAAAGGATTGAAAACCTCTGCTGAAACAGTTAAAAGAACAAAGCAGTTTCTCTCTGATTTAGGCAGAGAGTACATTGAGGTTTTTGAGTATCCTGGATATGTAACCACAAGGGTGATTTTACCGTTATTGAATGAGGCTATGCATGTTTTAATGGAAGGCCTTGCAACTGCTGAAGATATTGATAAAGCAATAAGGTTAGGCTACGACATGTCTATGGGGCCACTTGCCCTTGCAGATTATATTGGGCTTGATTATGTACTTGAATGGCTTGAATCACTCTTTAAAGAGTTGGGAGAGGCAAAGTTCAGGCCATGCCCACTGTTGCGTAAATTAGTCAGGGAAGAGAAGTTAGGTTTAAAAACAGGTGAGGGTTTTTTCAAATATGATAAAGAAGGAAAGAGGGTGTCAAAATGAAAATTCTGACATTAAATTGTGGATCTTCTTCTGTTAAATACCAATTAATTGACACTTCAACCGGGGAGAAATTGGCCAAGGGTTCTGTTGAAAGGATTGGAATGGCTCAATCCATTCTTTCAATTTCAACATCTCAGGGAAAAAGCAAAAAGATAACAAAAGAGATTTTAGACCATACAATGGCAATTGACGGAATTCTTCATTTGATGGTTGACAAGGAGTTAAAGGTTATTTCTTCATACGATGCAATAGACGCAGTGGGACACAGGGTTGTACACGGTGGGGAAGAATTTAAAGCATCATGTCTTATAACAAATGAAGTTAAAGAAAAAATTAAGGAAAATTTTAAGCTTGCTCCGTTGCATAATCCTCCAAATTTAAGGGGTATTGAGGCTGCTCAAAGGGTTTTGTCTGATAAACCACATGTTGCAGTTTTTGATACAGCCTTTCACTCAACAATGCCTGAGCACTCTTATATTTATCCAATTCCTTACATTTTTTATAAAAAATACAAGATTAGAAGGTATGGTTTCCATGGCTCTTCCCATAGGTATGTTTTTTCAAGGTTAAAGAATTTTTATGATAGAGATTTGAAAGAGTTGAAGGTAATTACCGCTCATATAGGCAACGGTGCAAGTATGTGTGCCATTAAAGATGGGGTTTCTGTTGATACTTCAATGGGATTTACTCCCCTTGAAGGGCTTGTTATGGGTACGAGAAGCGGTGATATTGACCCTGCTTTAATACTTTACATAATGGAATTGCAGGAATTAAGCAAGCAGGAAGCTGATTCCCTTTTGAACAAGCACAGCGGTTTGATAGGCATATCTGGAATTTCAAGCGATGTAAGGGATTTAGAAGAGGAGATTCAGAATAACAGTTACAGGGCAAAGCTTGCCCTTGATATTTACTGCTACAGAATTAAGAAATACATAGGTGCCTATGCTGCAGCCTTAGGTGGGGTAGATGCTTTGGTTTTTACAGCAGGTGTTGGAGAGAATAGCTCTTATGTAAGGCAAAAGGTATGTGAAGGCCTTGAATTTATGGGAATTGAATTAGATCATGAGAAGAATAATGAAAAGAGCAAAAAAGAGAGAAAGATTTCAACAGATAAATCAAAAGTTGATATATTTGTTATCCCAACTGATGAAGAGTATATTATTGCAATAGATACAGAAAAGATTGTTAAGGAGAAAAAAGAATGAAGAAATTTTGCGTAAGTTTTTTATTTTTACTAATTAGTATTTTTGTTTTTTCAAATGATATGTATTTGATTGATCAGGGGGGAAAGGGAATTGCAAAAAGCGGAATGGTAGTAGCATCAACAAATTCCGGTATTGCTCTCTACTACAACCCAGCAGGGCTTGCAAATGTTAATACAAGGGATTTAGAACTTAACGCATCATTGATTTTGCCTAACCTATCTTACTCATCTCAGGATGGAACAAAGTATGATGCAGCCAAAAAAGGCAATATTCCTGTTAGTATCTTTTATACTCACCCCTTAAATGAGAAAATTACTCTTGCTCTGGGAATAACAACCCCTGTTTTTAAGAATGACCAGTGGGAAAACTCTTTCCCTGGAAGGTTTTTTACAAGCCAGTATGAAATAAGGACAAATGAGTTGTCTTTAGGGCTGGGATATAAATTAACCGAAAAGATAAATGTTGGTTTTTCAGTAGATTACAGCTCTACATATTTAAAATTTTCCAACTTTTTCAAATCCCCCTATTACGATTATCTTACTGGTACAGATGAATTGATAGGTTATTTTGAGGTTAAAGGTGGAATTGACGATACTCAAACAGATACCGGTTTTACTGTAGGGATTCAGTACAATTTTCTTCCCAAATGGACATTGGGTTTTAGTTACAAGACAGAAAAGGATTTTGATTTCAAAAATGTTCCAGTTAGTTTTGAGCAAATAACTGAAGTTGGTTTTTCAAATGCTGAAGAATCATTCAACAGGCTTTTTGGAAATCTAAATGAAACCTTAACAACGAAATTTCAAATTCCATCTCAGTTTGCTATAGGGGTTGCTTACAGGCCTACAAACAGGTGGTTGATTGAGGTGGATTATTTAAGTTTAAGCACTTCTGACAACGATGTTATAAATTTTGATTATTCTATCAACAACGATTCAATTATTGATAGGGGATATTCTAAAAAATGGGATGATATGAGTCTCTATGGTTTTTCTCTTGAATACACGGCTACAAAGAAGATAAAAATAATGGGTGCTATGAGATACGGTTCAGATGTTATCCCTCTTGATGACTGGCATCCTGCTGTTGCAAATGGGGAAATGTTCTGGATATCTTTGGGAATTTCATATCTTGACCAAGGTAACGGTTTTGAATTTGCAATGTTTTTCAAAAACTACAAAGACTATGTTGTGTCGGGGCAGGAGTACACATTTAGCCCTATTGGAGAAGGTTACCTTGAGCTTCTGCAGGATGCAACAGGTAAATATGATAGAAACTTTGTAGGCTTTACATACTCTTACCACATCAGGTTTTAATTTTCTATGCTTGTAAGCTTAAATCAAGCTTATAAACAATTCGGGGGAAAGGTTATTTTTTCAGACCTTTCCCTGAATATTAATTATGGCGACAAAATAGGCCTTGTTGGAATTAACGGAAGCGGAAAATCCACTCTTGTTAAAGCAATTGCCGGGATTTTAGACCTTGACGGTGGAGAGATAATAAGAAAAAAAGGGTTAAGAATTGGATATGTTGAACAATTGCAGTCAATAGATAGAAGTGTAAGTGTCTTTGATTTTGTTTATCAGGGAAATGAGAAGGTTATTGAACTTGAAAAAAAGATAAAAGAGGCTGAAGAAGGAAAGGTAGCAGATACAAAAGTTTTGACAGGGATTTTTGAAGAATACGAGAAAATAGACGGATACAGGTATAAAGCTAAAGTTGAAGAGGTATTGCAGGGGATAGGCATATACCACTTAAAAGATAGGTTTGTTAATGAAATTAGTGGTGGGGAATTGAGAAGGGTATTTCTTGCAAGAGTGCTTGTATCAGACTCTGATTTATTTTTATTTGACGAACCTACAAATCACCTCGATCTTTTTGCTGTTAAATGGTTTGAAAGCTTTTTGAGAAATTGTAAAAATGCATTTGTCCTTGTTTCACATGACCAGTATCTTCTTGACAATGCTGTGTCTAAAATTATTGAAATAAACGCCGGGAAGGTGTTTGTTTTTAATGGAAATTATAAGTTTTATCAGAAGAAAAGAAGAGAGCTTGCAGAAAATGCAGAGAAGGAATACAGGAGAAAAGTGGAAGAGATAGAAAGGGAGATGGAATTTGTAAGAAGAAATATTGCAGGGCAAAAGACAAAACAGGCAAAATCAAGGCTAAAAAAGATAGAAAAAATTGAAATTGGAGAGAGAAATTTATTTAAAGACATTAAGATAAATCTTAACTTTAAAGAAAGCAAAAAAAAATCAAAGTATATTTTAGAGTGTAAAGATTTAATTGTTGGTTATAATCGCCCATTGATTAAAGGTATAAATTTACTTGTTCAAAGGGGAGAAAAGTACGGGATTGTTGGAAGAAACGGAAGCGGGAAGTCAACTTTTTTAAAAACAATTGCAGGTAAAATTTCGCCGTTAGAGGGAGAAGTTAAAGTTTTTCCAGGCATAAAAGTGGCTTACTTTGACCAGAATGTTGAATTTGAAGATGAAAACAAAACAGTTTTGCAAACTTTGTGGGATGCGGATCCTTTTTTAAATAGAGACGAGGTTTTAAACTACCTTGCTTACTTTTATTTTAGAGAAGAAATGGTTGAAAGCAGGGTAAAATTTTTGTCAGGTGGGGAAAGAAGCAGGTTAAAATTGGCTTGTTTAATGAGAGGTGAGTATGATTTACTTATTCTTGACGAACCAACAAATCACCTTGATATACTTTTAACAGATGCTATTACCTTTGCTGTGAAGAATTTTAAAGGTAGTGTTTTGGCTGTATCTCACCATAGACATTTTTTAGACAGTATTGCAGATAGAGTGATAGAATTAAGAGATGGTAATTTCAGGTTGTTTTTAGGCAATCTTTCTTATTATTTTGATAAAGTGAAAGAAGAAGAGGAAAAACAAACGCAGATTGAGGCTGAAAAAAAGAAGAATGAGAAAAAAGAAGTATCAAAAAAGAAAAATGGAATTTCAAAAAATGAGTTGTTAAGAGCAAAGTGGAGGCTTGAAGAGGTGGAAAAAGAGATTGAAACTCTTGAGAAAGATAAAGAGGAAATTGAAAATTTGCTGAATCAGGAAAATGTGTTAAACGATTATTTGAAAGTTAAAGAATTATCTGAGAAACTTAATAGACTTGACAAAAAACTTGAAGAATTATTATCCGAATGGCAGAGATTAGGTGAAATATGTATGTAGTAAAATCTCTTAAACTTCACGGCTTTAAAACCTTTCCAAGAGAAACTGTAATTGATTTTTCAAGAGGCATTACGGCAATTACCGGGCCAAACGGCAGTGGTAAGAGTAATATTGCAGAAGCCTTGATCTGGGTTATGGGCGAGCAGGCTCCCAGTGCTTTTAGAAGTGGGCAGATGGAAGATGTTATTTTTGCAGGGACAGACAAACTCCCTCCAATGGGCATGGCTGAAGTTGTTTTAAAGTTTGAAAAACTAAACCCTCAAAAAGGGGAAGACAGATATGTTGAAATTTTGAGAAGGTTTTATAGAGAAGGGGAAGGAGAATACAGGCTAAACGGGAAGAGGGTAAGACGAAAAGATATACAGGATTTTCTCTACGATATAGGCCTTGGTTCTAAATCCTTTGCAATGATAGAGCAGGGCAGGATAACCCAGATGATAGAGGCAAAGCCTGAAGAGAGAAGGGTATTTATTGAAGAGGTCGCCGGTATTCTTAAATACAAATTAAAAAAGAAAGAGGCAGAATCCAAAATTAGATTAACGAGGGAAAACCTTGACAGGGTTGAAGACATAATTGCAGAGGTAAGGAAAAATCTCAACAGTTTAAGGCAGCAGGCAGCAAGGGCAAGGCAGTTTAAAAAATTGCAGGAAGAGCTGATTTCTATTGAAAAAAAAGTAACTGCCCACAAAATAGCCCTGATTGAGCAGGATTTGAAAAAACTTAACAGCGAAATTGATTCAATTCAGGACAATATAGTTTCTTTATCCACCGAGGTAGCTTCAATAAGGGCTGAATTGGAGACTAAAAAAAGTGAAATTCTTGAAAGAGAAAACGATATTGCTCTTTTAAACAAGGATTTTTTTGAGAAGAAACTCAAGTCTGAGAGGCTTGAAACAGAGATAAAAAACAAAACTGAACAATTGGAAAATTTAAGAAAAAGGCTTGAGAATTACGAAACAGAGTTAAAACTTTTTGAAAAAGAGTTAACCGATTTAGATGAAAAGGAGAATAAGGAAAAGCAAAACCTTGACCTTGCAAAAGAGGATTTTGAATCTCTAAGTATAAAAACAGAATCCCTTTCCGCTCAGGTTGCCTCTTTTAAAGAGGAATTAAAAAGTAAAGAAGAAGAATATTTTTCCATAGACAGAGAATTAAAGGATTTTGAAACTGAAAGTTATAAAATCTCTTCTGATTTAAATTATTCTAAAAAAGAAAAAGAATCAGTGTTGTCTGAATTTGAAAACAAAAAACAAGAGATAAAAGAAATAGAAGAAAAAATAAATGAATTTAAAGAGAAAATAGAAAATGTGAAAGTAAATATTGAAGAGTTGACAACAAAAATAGGTGAATTAAGGGAGTTAAAACAGGAGCTTGCCTTCAGGCTGGAAGAATTAAATCAGGCATTAACAAATAAGGAAAATGAGAAAAACTCGCTTTTAGTTGAAATAAAAACCCTTGAAAATAGATATTCTCAGATAAAGGGTTTTCTTGAAAATAGAGAAGGGTTTTCAGAAAATGTTAAAAAATTGATTAAAGAAAAGTCAGAGTTGATTTCAGGGGTAATAGGGGATTTTATTGAAGCAAAAGACATAAAGGTTAATTTTTTTGATAATTTTATTTCCCGATTTTATCAGATAATTGTTCCTAAAAATAAAGAAAGTTTTGAAAAACTTGTAGAATACTGTGATGAAAAAGGTCTTAAGGGAATAGGAATTCTTAATCCTGATGCAATCCCTTCTAAAGGAGAAAATATAGAAAATTCTTTAACTGATTTTCTTATTTTCAAAGAAAATCTCCCTGAAAAATTTAAATCTTTTTTGAAAAATTTCTTGATAGAAAACAGTAACAAAACTATTGAAAAGAATGCAGTTTTTATAAATGGAGATTATTATTTTGCAGATAGTGGAATTTATTACATAGGGACAAAGGATGAGAATGGTTTTCTCTCTTTAAAGGCAAGGCTTAAGGAAATTGAATTGAAATTAATTGATTTAAAAGGCAATGAAAAAGCAATAAATGAGGAGATTGACAACCTGAAATTTGAGAGAGATGAAATTTTAAATGAAATTAATCGGGTTAATATAAACCTTGAAGAATTGCAGGAAGAACTAAACTCGTTTAATACAGAATTTAATAAAAACAATCAGCTATTTGAATTGAAGCAACAGGAAAAGTCAAGGTTAGAGGGTGAAATAGAAAGACTAAAGCTAACAGACGCTGAACTTGAAACAAAGATAAAGGATTTATCTTCCAGGTTAAGCGAATTGAATGAAAAAATTGAAAAATCTTACGAGAAAAAAGAAAAAAAATCTCTTGAACTAAATGAAATCAAAGAACAACTTGAATATATGCAGGAGGAGTTAAGTGAGATTCAACTGATTGCTGAAAAGAGAAATTCAGTTATTAAAAGCATAGAGAAAGAGCTTGAGTTTATAAAACAGAGGAGAAAAGAAATTGAATTCAGAATGGAAAAGTCCTATCAGGATAAGGAAAATGACAAAAATACAATAGCAACCCTTGAGAAAGAGATTGAAAACCTTAAAACAGAAGCCAATACTATGGTAGATGCATACCGTAAAATTTCAGCAGTATTAACTGAAAAAAAAGAAATCCTTGAAAAAAAGAAAAGTGAATTATCTATTCTTGAAAAAAAGGTTTTTGATTTAAGAAGAAAAGAGGAAGAGTTAACAAAAGCTAAACAGGAAAAGGAAATAAAGAAAGCAGAGTTTAAAGTAAAGTTCAACAATTTAAAGGATTATCAAATTTCTCGTTTTGGTGAGTTTAAATCAGAAAAAACAGAAAATTTTGAAGAACTAAACATTCAGTTTGAAAAACTTTCAAGAAGAATAGAAAACTTCGGTGCAATAAACCTTCTTGCGATTGAAGAGTGTGATGAACAGGAAAAAAGGTATAACTTTTTGATGGAACAGAAAAAAGACCTGGAAAAGTCTATTAAAAACCTTACCAGAGATATTAGAGAGATTGATCAGACAACAAAAACACTTTTTTCAAATGCTTTTGATTTTATTAACAAAAAGTTTGACGAGATTTTCAAAGAATTGTTCGGAGGGGGGAAAGCTTATTTAAAACTTTCGGACGAAGAAAATGTTCTGGATTCAGGAGTTGAGATTTATGCTAAGGTTCCCGGGGAAACGATTAAAAGAATTAGCCTATTGTCAGGGGGAGAGAAGGCTAAGACTGCTCTTGCCTTTGTTTTTGCTCTTTTTGAATACAGGGTTGCCCCTTTGTGTGTTCTTGATGAGGTTGACGCACCATTGGATGAGGCTAATGTTTTGAGATTTGGGAAGTTTTTAAAAAGATATAAAGATAGGGTACAGTTTATTGTGATAACTCACAACAAAACCACTATGGAATTATGTGATTATCTATATGGAGTAACATTGGAGGAACCAGGATGTTCAAAGGTTTTATCGGTAAGACTGGAAGATTATTCTTAATTTTGACAATATGTTTCAACCTAACAGTTTTTTCTTCTCCTATTTCAAGTGAAACATCATACAGTACAAAGGGGAAAAACGAGAAGAGTTTAAACCTGGCAATTGGTTATGTTTCTCTTTCAGGGAACGCTAAAAGTACAACTGGTAGTTTTAAAGTAGATTTTTCATATGTTTTTAAAAAGTTTTATTTTGAAACAAAGGCATACTACATCTTTACAGATGTTACAAATGTGTCCACAGGCCAAACAAATAGAACCGATGAGAAATATTATTTTACTTTCAAATCCAACTATAAAAAAGGAAAGAAAAGTGGTATTTTTGCCAATATTTCCTGGCTTAAAAACAAGCCAGCAGGAATAAATAAGAATCTATCAATAGCGAGTGGTTATTCAAGGATAATTTCAGATAGTAAAAAAAGGAAAGGGAAATTTGGATTGGGCTTTGAAGGTTTTAAAGAGGAAAAAATTATTCAGGATTCAATTAAAACCAATTCCAGTCTTGCTGCGTACTTTGAATTTAGTTTTCAATATGCTTTTAACAATGCAAATAAATTAAAATTTGAAAATGAGACAAGGGTTAATATCTCAGATACAGAGGATTACAGGCTTTTTAACAATATTTCTTACTCATCGTCATTAAATAAAAATATGGCAATAGAATTTAACTATTTGCACCAATTTAAGAATCTTCCTGTTCCAGGTAAAAAGAAAACTGATACCACAACAACGGTAAACATAGTTTTCAGATTTTAGGATTTTAATTTTGTGAGCATTTTAGTTTTTTGTTAAAATGACATTTATAAAAGGGTGCGATTAGGTATAGTTTAAAATATATTTTTCTAATTCAGGAGGTATTATATGAATATTGGAATTCCTGTAGAAATGAGCGGTGATAACAGGCTTGCGTTAACTCCAGAAAGTGTGGCTATATTAAAAGAAACAGGTAATAATATTTTTGTTGAATCAAAAGCAGGTGAAAAAATTCATTTTTTTGATGAAAAATTTGAAAAGGCTGGTGCAAAAATTGTTTTTTCTCATGAAGAAGTTTTTGGAAGGGCAAATCTTCTTGTTAAAGCAGAAAAACTTGCAGAAGAAGAGGCAGACCTAATACAGGAAGAACAAATAATCATGGCTTTCCACCACCTTGCGGTATGTTCTCCTTCAATGATTCAAAAACTGATAGAAAAAAAGGTAACAATAATAGGGTATGAATTAATTGAAGACGAAGAAGGAAATTTGCCTGTTCTTTATCCTACAAGTGAAATTGCAGGTCAGATGAGCATTCAGATAGCGGCTGAATACTTGAAAATTATAAGGGGAGGAAGAGGGATTGTATTAGGGGGAATTCCAGGTGTTCCTCCAGCTGTTATAGTGATTATTGGAGCTGGTACTGTTGGCAGAAACGCCTGTATGGCTGCATTAGGTGCAGGCGCCCAGGTGATTGTTCTGGATAAAGATATTGAGAAATTAAGAGAGATAGAGAGGCTATTCCAAAAAAGGGCGATTACTTCAATCGCAAATAAAAAATCAATAGAAAGAGCTATTTCCCTTGCAGATGTTGTAATAGGAGCAGTTTTAATAAAAGGAGAGAAATCTCCCCATGTTATTACAAAGCAGATGTTAAAAAAGATGAAAAAAGGTTCTCTTATAATAGATCTCTCAATTGACCAGGGTGGCTGCGTTGAAACTTCAAGACCTACTACTCCTCAATCTCCAGTTTATAAGGTGCATGGTATTACCCACTATTGTATTCCCAATATCCCTTCATGTGTAGGGTGGACTGGTACTTTAGCGCTGGACAATGTTTTGTACCCTTATGTTGAGCTTTTAAGTGAATTGGGTCTGGAAAAGGCCTTGCAGAAAAGTTATGCTTTAAGGAAAGGGGTTTATATTTATAGAGGAATACCTATCCATCCAGTTTTAAAGAATGTTTTCGGGTACGCAGTTAAAAACATAGAATCATTGCTCTAAAAAACAAGGAGAAAAAATGACCTGGGTTAAATTATATAACTCCAGGCTTTGCACCCCTGACGATGCTGTTAAAGTTGTAAAGTCTGGAGACCATGTTTATGTTCATCCCGGCGCGTGCACTCCAGAGACTCTTTTAAAAGCACTTACTAAAAGGGCGGATGAGTTGTCAAATGTTGAAATTGCCCACATTCTAACATTTGGGTTTGCTGATTATGCTTATGAAAAATACAAAAAGTCTTTTATCCACAGGGCATTTTTTGTAGGGGCAAATACAAGAAAAGCGGTAAATTCTGGCAATGCCAAATATGTTCCAATTTTTTTAAGTGAAATTCCAAAACTTTTTAAATTAGGGCTTTATCCTATAGATGTTGCTTTAATATCAGTTTCACCTCCAGATGAATTTGGATTTTGCAGTTTAGGGGCCGGGGTGGAAATAACAAAAGCAGCGTGTGATGTCGCAAAGTATATAATTGCAGAGGTTAATCCCAATCAGCCAAGAGCATTAGGGAACAGTTTTATCCATGTGAATAAGATAGATTGTTTCGTTGAGGTAAATACCCCTCTAATGGAGTTAAAAACAGAACCAATGAATTCTGTAACAGACAAAATAGGGCAGTTTTGTGCTGAATTAATTGAGGATGGCTCAACTCTTCAAATGGGGATAGGTTCCATTCCTGATGCTGTTTTACATTATTTAGACGATAAAAAGCATCTTGGAATTCATACAGAAATGTTTTCCGATGGCTTGTTAACCCTGGTTGAAAAAGGAATTATAACCAACGAGAGAAAGTCAATTCACAGAGGCAAATCAGTAGCCACTTTCGCTTTGGGGACTAAAAAACTTTATGATTTTATTAACAATAATCCCCTTTTCGAGTTTCATCCTACTGAATATGGAAATGACCCCTTTATTATTGCACAGAACAAAAAAAATGGTTGCAATAAACTCAGCAATTGAGGTTGATTTAACTGGCCAGGTTTGTGCTGATTCATTAGGTACAAAGATTTACAGTGGGTTTGGTGGCCAGGTTGATTTTATTAGAGGTGCTGCAAGAAGCGAAGGAGGCAAGCCTATAATTGCCCTTCCTTCTACTGCAAAAAACGGAGAAATTTCAAGGATTGTTCCAACTTTAAGACAGGGGGCAGGTGTTGTTACATCCAGAGCAGATGTACATTATGTCGTTACTGAATTTGGAGTTGCTTATCTTTTTGGTAAATCCCTTGAAGAAAGAGCCAAGGCTTTAATTTCTATAGCTCATCCTAAATTTAGAGATAAACTTGAAGAAGATGCAAAAAATCTGGGGTATCTTGTTTAGGGGAGAACTTGCCTTTCTCCCCTTTTTTTAGTATATTTAACCTGTATGAATAAGAATAAAAACCTGATCCAGAAATTTTTTAAATTTATTCTATCAAGTGAAACTATTATTTTTGTATTAAGCATTATTTTTTTGCTAAGTATTTATGACCTATTAAATAAATTTTGGTTCAGCATAGCAGTTTTTCTGGTTTATTCAGGCTATTTTTTGGTAACCGTATATTTAAAAAACAAAAAGGTAAAATCCGCTTTAAATCTTATAGAAAAAAAGTTATCTAAATTCAGTGAGGGAGATTTTAATGTTTTGGTTCATTCTTCAAAAGAAGAAGATGAAATATTAACAAAAGTTAATGAAGATTTAATTAGAATTACAAACAGGTTTGAAAGCATTGTGGCTAATTTAAGGGGGATTACCTCAAATATTAAGGAAAATTCTTACAGAATTGATGACCAATTGGTTGTTTATATTTATGACGCCAAAAATCATATTGAGAGTATAGAGCAAACAGGAAGGCTACTGGAAGAGGTTAAAGATTTATTGGTTAAAATAAATCAGGATACTAAAAATCTTTCAAAACATACCGACAAAACTGTAAAATTTCTTGAAAGTTTTTCAAATCAAAACGAAGACATAAGAATAACAGTAGATTCATTGTCCATGTATATACATGAAAACAAAGAGGCTATGGAACAAATTCAAAAAAATACAAGAAAGGTAACGGAGAATACCGAGAATTTGTCTTCCCTTTCACTTGAAACCTTTAGTGCAATAACCGAAATGGAATCAACCTTTAAAGAAATATCAAAGTATATAGATTACACCCAAAGTTTAACAAGAGAGATTATAAAAATTTCAAAATTAGGAATGAATCAATCTAAAGAAACACTTGTTAGTGTTGAAAAGGTAGGAGAGGTTTTAAATACATTTATTTTGAAAATTAATTTGCTAAAGGAACAATCCTCTAAAATAGAGAGAATTGTTGATGCAATTTCAAGAATAGGTGAAAGAACTAATTTGCTTGCCCTAAACGCTACAATATTTTCACAAAACAGCCAGGGGGATGGCCACGATTTTGAGATAATTACTGAAAAAATAATGGAATTGTCAGAATCTTCAACTATTGCCTTAAAAGAAATATCTCAAATCATTGTCCAGTTTGAGAATGTAATTTTGGAGCTTTCCCAGTTAGGGAAAGAAGGAAGTCAGGCAATGGAAAAAGCTCTAAAAAATATGTATCAAACCACTGAAAATTTTTCTGATATTTCAAATAGATTAAATGAAATAGGTCATCATTTTTACAATATTGCCACTGCTTCAAACGAACATTCTCTTGGAACTCAGCAGATTAGGGATGCCGCACATCAGATAAGTGATTTGTCAGAGGATATTGCAAACTTGATGTCTGCTGAAGATAAGATTGTTGCATATGTAGGAACAAAAACTACTTTTATGTCTGAAATAATTGATAATCTCACTAAATCATTAAATGCTCAGGCAAATAAAGTTCAGGAGTTACTTAAAGAATTTAAAGAGGTTGAAAATTCAACGAGGCGTATTCAGAGGCAAAGTGAGGAGCTTGAGCTTAATAACTCTGTGGCGAGTGGTTCAATAAACAAGATTAAAGAAGGCTTTAACAGGAATTTTAAAAATATTTTAACCATGTCCAATACTTCTCTCTCTTTAAAAAAATACGGAGAATACTTAGGAGAAACAATAGATTTTTTCAGACTACCTTATAGATTTCAGGGGGGAACCTTAAAGGTTTGTGGGATTACCATTCCATATAAAAAATTAGACCCGGCTTTTGCTGAAACCATAGGTGAAACCCAGATAATTGATTTGATTTTTTCAGGCCTTGTTAGGTACAACCATCTTACAAATATTGTGCCTGATTTGTGCACCCATTGGGAAATATCTGACGATGGTTTAAAATATACTTTTTATTTAAGAAAAGATGTGATGTTTCATAATGGTCAGGTTTTTACAGCTAATGATGTTTTAGCTACTTTTAAAAGATTACTGGATAAAAATGTTAACTCTCCAAAGGCTGGTCTTTATTTTTCAATAAAAGGAGCTAAGACTTTTTATGAAGGGCAAACTAATTATTTAGATGGGGTGAAGGTTATTGATGACTATACTGTTCAGTTTGTCCTTGAAAAACCTCTTGTTTTTTCCTTGATTTATTAACTTTAACCGGGGCTAAAATAATATCACAGGCAGATTACCATTCCAATAAAGAAACAGTCTCTCTTGTTGGCACAGGCCCCTTTAAGGTGGAGTTTTTTAATTCAGATACAAAGATTGTTTTAAAGAAAAATGAAATTTATTTTGTTCACAACAGACCTTTTCTTGATAGAGTAATTTTTGATTTAAGCCAGGAAGGAAATAAATATGCTATTGAAAGGTTTGAGAAAAACGAGATTGATTTTATTTTTGCAGGTGAAGAAACGTACCTTAAAAAGATAAATCAGAGAAAAAACTTAAATAAAATAACAGAGACAATCCCTCAAGTTTCTACTTATTTTCTTGCTTTTAACTGTCTAAAAAAACCATTTGATAATCCGAGGATAAGAAAAGCGTTTAACCTTGCAATTGATAGATTTA
Source organism: Thermotomaculum hydrothermale (assembly GCF_016592575.1). NCBI lineage: Bacteria > Pseudomonadati > Acidobacteriota > Holophagae > Thermotomaculales > Thermotomaculaceae > Thermotomaculum > Thermotomaculum hydrothermale. The sequence goes on from NZ_AP017470.1 coordinate 922,889, forward strand.
AAGTTGTTAATGCATTGCCAAAGGATTATGCAATTCCTGCTATCTCAATTGTACCTAATGGAATTTTTACTTATGTATCCAATGTAGGTTCATACAACTACGACCCTGAAAAGGCTGTTAGGATTTTAAAAGAAGAGGGCTTTGATTTTGATAATTTTATTTTTGAATTAACTTTTAGAAAACAGAGTGAAGATATTCCTAATGACATTCTTGCTATAAAAGAGTCTCTTGAAAAAATAAATATCAAAGTAAAATTAAAAGGCCTTGCAAAACACTGGGAATATATAGCTAAAAGAGAATTTGATGCTTTTAGGGTAGGCTGGGTAGCAGATTATCCTGATGCTGATAATTTTATTTTTAACATTTTTAATTCAAATGCCGGAGACCCTTTTTATTTGGGGTATAAGAATGGTATTGTTGACAAGCTAAGTGAAGAGGCAAAGTATGAGATAGAACCGAGGGCAAGGGTTAAACTTTATGCAAAAATTGAACAGATAATTATTGACGATTCTCCTGTTGTTCCACTTTATCACAGAAAAAACATAATTTTGCGCAACCAGAATTTGCAGGGAGTTAAACTTAAAGGGTTTTCTCCACAGGTTGATTTTTCTGAGATTTCTTTTAGAACTTTTAGTTGATAAAATAATAAAGCTTAAAGTAAATAATCCCGCCTATTTCGTGTAATATCAGTCTTAAATACCTTAAAAAAGAACATGAATAAATTTCCTGCTGTTTGTTGTGAAAAAAATAAACTTTAATGTTTGAAAGTTTTTCTTTATTTAGGTAATAGGTTAAGATAATTCGCACTCTTTTTTCATGATACTCAGAAGTAATTATCCCTATTTTCTTGAATTCTGGGTGATTTTTTAAAATTGAAATCAACTCCCTTATATTGTTTTCAGTGCCCCCTAAATTTTCATTGTATCTGTAATTGGAAAGCACTGTGTTACTTTTTTTATTTTGAAAGAAATTATTAGCAATTTTTTTACCTCTATTGTAATCAAGAAAAACAAAGGGAGTTTCAGGAAATTTTTTTAAAAGCATTTTTAGAAATTCTATTCTTTCTTTTGTTGATTTGCCAGGTTTTTTGTTAACAAAACCACCGCTAAAAACAAAATAAATATCAACTTTTTCTATGTTTCTTTTGTTTGTCTCAGAGAGTAATCCCACTATATATTTTCGCGGTATTAAGAGAAATGACAAAAAAAATATGGCTAATAAGATAAAAACTGAGAGAATTACCTTTTTCGCCATACTGAGATAACGCCTTTTAAACCTTTAATCCTGTTAATTAATGCTTCTAATTGCGATTTTGAGCCTATTGAAAAAACAAATCTAAACTGTGCTTGATCTTTAGATTTAATTGACATTCCACTTACCTTTTGAATAGGAATGTTAAGTACTTCGAACACATTTGTTAATTTTGCAAGCATTCCGGTCATGTCCTCAGTTAATATTTCAATTGTTACTGTGAAATTAATGTTCTTGTCTTCAATCCATTCCACTTCAACAAATTTTTCAGGGGTAAGGTTTAATAGTTTGGAAATATTTTTACAGTCTTTTCTATGAATTGTAATCCCTTTTGTTTTTGTTAAATATCCTACAATTTCATCCCCTAAAATAGGATTGCAACACTTTGCCCTTGTTACCAATATATTATCAATTCCTTTAACCCTTATCCTTCTCTCAAATCTAAGTTCTTCTGATAAATCTTTTGGTAAGGTAACTATTTTTTTAGGTTTCTTTTTAATAGAAGGTTCAATTGTTTCAAGAACCTTTATCAAAGGTATGTTTTTCTTGGCAATGTAAAAGTATAAGTCATCAATTGATTTTATTTTGTGTGATTTGAACCTTTGCGCTATTGCTTCAAGGTCAAGTTTTGCAAAAGGAATTTTAAACTTTCTCATTCCCTGCTCGAGTAGTATTTTCCCTTCCTCAATCTTCTCCTGTCTCTCGTGTTCCCTATACCAGGCTTTAATTTTATTTTTTGCTTTATTTGTTTTTACAAATTTTAACCAGTCAAGGCTTGGTTTTCCGTTTGTGTTGGTTAAAATTTCAACAATATTACCATCTTTTAATTCAGTATTTAAAGGAACCAAAATTCCATCAACCTTTGCCCCTGAGCATTGATTTCCTACTTCGGTATGAATAGCATATGCAAAATCAACAGGGGTTGCACCTTCTGGAAGGGATATCGGCTTGCCTTTTGGAGTTAAAACTGTTATATCATGGGTTAAATCACCTAAATTTTCTCTAAAATTCTCAAGAAATTCTTTATCGCTATTCTCTTGAATTTTCAATATAACCTTGCTAATAGCATTATATATTTCAGAGTGTTCAAATGCTGCAACTTTCCCCTGCTTGTATTGCCAGTGTGCCGCAATACCTTCTTCTGCTATTTTGTGCATAGATTCTGTTCTTATCTGTACTTCAAAGTATATACCCTGTTTGTGTATAAGGGTAGTGTGTAATGATTGATATCCGTTTTGTTTAGGTCTTGCTATAAAATCACGCCATCTGTTTGGCATATGAATCCAGTTTGCGTGGATTTCTCCCATTGCTTCATAGCATCTGCTAATATCTTCTTCCTTTATAATAATTCTGAAGGCAAGGAAATCATACACTTCATTTAATGAGATATTTTGTTTTCTTATCTTTCTAAAAATACTGTACAGGTGTTTAATTCTGTGTTGAATATAACATTTTATTCCTTTATCAGTCATAAGTTTTAGAAGTTTTTCATGGATTTCTTCCTGATATTGTTTATAATGCTTTTTTCTCTTTTCCACTTCCTCGGCTAATTTCTGGTATTCTTCCGGCCATAGGTATTTAAAACAGAGGTCTTCAAGTTCGTTTTTAATTCTTCCCATACCTATTGCGTGGGCCAAAGGAGCATAGATATCAAGAGTTTCCTTTGCAATTCTCTTTTGCTTATGCTCTGGCATTGCATCGAGAGTACGCATGTTGTCCAGTCTATCAGCTAATTTAATTATCAAAACTCTTGGATCCTGAGCGATTGAAATTAGCAATTTTCTAAAATTTGCACTTTCTTTTTCCTCTTTACTTACATTTTCAATAGCTGAAACTTTTGTTAAGCCATCAACCAACCTTGCAACTTCTTTTCCAAACTCTTCTTCTATTTCTTCAAGTGGCGTATCAGTGTCTTCAACAACATCGTGCAAAAATGCAGCGGCAATACTCTCAATATCCAGTCTATGACAGGCTACAATATAAGCTACAGAAGTAGGGTGTATTATATAAGGAAGTCCAGATTTTCTTTTAGCAAATTCATGTTTTTTTGAAGCGTATGCAAAGGCTTTTATTAGTAATTCAGGATCTCCATCAGGATGGTACTCTAAGAACTTGTCTATAATATCGTCTAACCTTACGATATTGTATTTATTTTCCATATATTAAATCCTGTAAAAAAAAAATAGGGATAGGATTTAGTCCTATCCCTAAAGAATATAAGTCTGTTACTTAACTTTGTAAACCTTTGTTTCAATAAAGTAGAAAATTGGACTCGCAATAAAGATAGAAGAGTAAGTACCTACAACAATACCTACCAGTAATGGGAAGGAAAAGCCCTTTAATGCAACTCCGCCAAAGATAAACAGGACGACCACAACAAATAATGTTGTTAGAGATGTTAAAAGTGTTCTTGAAAGTGTCTGGTTAATACTAATGTTGATAATATCAAACAGTTTTTTGTTTTTCATCAACTTAATATTTTCTCTAATTCTGTCAAAAACAACAATTGTGTCGTTTAAAGAGTAACCTACAATTGTAAGGAATGCAGCAACAACAGGTAGTGTAAATTCCTGTTTAAAGATTGAGAAAAATCCCAATGTAATAATAACATCGTGAACAAGAGCAAGGATAGCACCGATTGCGTAGTCAAATTTAAATCTAATTGAAACATAAATCAAGATTGCAATTAAAGCCATAACAATTGCAGTTACAGCCTTTTCAGTTTGTTCTACTGATATACTTGGGCTGAATGTGTCTACTTTTAAAATTATGTAATTTCCTGCATAAAAATTGTCTTTTATAAATTTTTTAACATCTTCGTTTTTTATGTTTTTAACAGCATCATCAACAGAATTGAAGAAATCGTTATGATTTGATCTCTCGTCTATTATTTCTTGAGCGAGTTTACTGTACTGGTCTTTGTCTTTTTCTACACCTACCATTGATAATTTATCTAATTTCAATACATTGGCCTTCCTTAAAATATCCGCGAGGTCTGTTTTATTTACCTTGTTTATATCGTATTTCCCTTCCTCAACCTTTTCATTCGCAGCTTTAACAAGAACATTAGATATCTTTTTCGCAACACTGCTTCCTACAGAGGTTTCGTCTCCCTCCTTGCCTTTAATTTTGATTATATATTCAGATAGGTTGCTATCAGTTTTTACCTGTACAATCTGTACATGTTTAAAGTTACTCTCAACAAACAGCTTTCTCAATTCATCAATGGTAATACTATTTTTGAATTTTACCTGAATTTCAGTACCGCCAACAAATTGAACGCCCTTTCTGATCCCCAGGGTTAAAACCGCAATAATTGAGCCAATTATAAATATCATTGAAATTGTAATTGCGATATACCTTACTCCCATAAAGTCTATGTCTTTTTTAAACATCTCATCACCCCTTAAATACTCAGCGTTTCAGCGTTTTTTCTAATTGAAAGGACTATATCAAAAATAAGTTTAGATACAAATATTGCAGTGAATAAACTTGCAATAATACCTAATGAGAGTGTAACGGCAAAGCCCTTAACAGGTCCTGTTCCATACTGAAATAGGAAAACAGCTGCAATAAGGGTTGTTATATTACCGTCCAGTACAGCAGACAGACCTTTTGAAAATCCAGTGTCTATGGCTGCCCTTGGCGTTTTGCCATTCCTTAATTCTTCTTTAATTCTCTCAAAGATAATAACATTAGCGTCAACGGCCATACCTATCGTAAGGATAAAACCAGCTATGCCTGGCAAGGTAAGGGTTGCATGGAAGTATGCAAGCCCACCTAATAGATAAATCATGTTGAGAAGAAGAGCAATATCTGCATTCAATCCAGCAAGTTTATAGTAAAAAAGCATAAAGGCCATAACTATAATCATTCCCCATAGTGCAGCTTTAACGCCCTTTCTAATAGAGTCTTTACCTAAAGATGGTCCTACTGTTCTTTCTTCAAGAAAAGTCATTGAAGCAGGCAATGCACCAGACCTTAATTTAATTGCAAGGTCTTCAGCTTCATCAATAGAAAATCTCCCCGTAATCTCGGCTGTTGGGCTGTTAATAGGCTCGTTAATTCTTGGAGCAGATATAACCTTTTTGTCAAGTATAATTGCAAGTCTTTCTCCAACATGTTCAGATGTTACTTTTGCAAACTTCTCAACACCTACTTTATTTAAAGAGAATGAAACAGATGGAGAACCGTATTGGTCGGTTGCCCTTCTTGCTGTTTTAATGTCGTTCCCGTTTAACTCAACCCTTTCTTTGACAATGTAAAATGATTTTCCGTCTTCACTGGGAAGAATTGTTGTTCCCTCAGGTAACTTACCGTTATGTGCTTTTAAAGCCATTTCCTTTGAAGGGTAGGGGTTTGGATCAGCAAGAAGCCTTAATTCAAGCCACCCAGGCTCTGACAAACTCTTTTTTATTCTTTCAGTATTATCAACACCAGGAAGTTCAATTACTATTCTATCACTTTCAAGCCCCTGCCTTTGAATAACCGGCTCAGCCACTCCGTATTCATCAACCCTGTTATTAATGATTAAAAGAGCCTGTCTCATAGCCTGTTTTGAGATTTCTTTTTTCATGCTTTCTTTCATTGTAAATTCAAATGAACCATTTCCCAAATCCTTCATTGAATATCCAGCCATGTAAGATTTGAATTTGTCTTTTGCCTTTTCAATTTTGTCAGCGGGAATACCTTCAACAATTATTTTCAGATTTTTATCGTCTTTGGTTATTTTGCTGAATTCAATTTTTTCGTCTTTTAACAGATACTCTAAATTTGATTTAGAATTATCCAATTCCGCACGCCACGCTTCATCAAGGTTCACCTTTAAAACCATGTGAACTCCGCCTCTCAGGTCAAGACCAAGATTAATCTTTTCCTGAGGGGGATAAACATAATAAATAGCGCCTACTGTCAGGAATAAAACTAACAAGATTCTCCATTTCATAACTTGTTACTCTCCTCTATTTTTTAGTTTAATTTTGCTCTTTATTTGACTGAAGGCCTGCAATTGCAGCCTTTGCAACAGTTAACTTAACGTCTTTGCCAACTTTCAAGTGAACAACATTATCACCAACATATGCGATTTCTCCATAAATTCCGCCTGTGGTAATTACTTTATCTCCTACTTTTAAATTGCTTCTTAACTGGTCTAATGCCTTTTGCCTTTTAGTCTGCGGCCTGATTAAAAAGAAATAAAAAATGAAAAACAGTACTATTAAGGGAAAAATCTGGATTAAAAAACTCTGTTGGCCTGCTGCCTGTCCTGTACCTGCGTAAGCTAATGTCTCAAACACTAAAACACCTCCGAATTATTGTAATTTTTTAAAAACTCTCTTTTGTATTCACTAAATTTTTGTTGTTTAATTGATTCTCTTATCTCTTCCATAAGCCTCAAGAAAAATCTAACATTGTGGATTGTGTTTAACACTGACGACAAAATCTCTCTTGCGTGGAACAAATGCCTTAAATAAGCCCTGGAAAAGTTTCTGCAAGTATAGCAATCGCATCCCTCTTCTACAGGTTTATTGTCAAGTTTATACTTCTCCTGTTTGATATTTATAGTGCCTTTTTTGGTAAACAATTGCCCGTTTCTTGCATTTCTTGTTGGCAAAACACAGTCAAACATATCAACTCCCTGTTCAACTGCGTACAAAATATCTTCAGGTTTGCCAACGCCCATTAGGTAGCGGGGCTTGTTTTCAGGTAACCATTCTACTGAATAACCTAAAACTTCATACATTAGATTTTTAGGCTCTCCAACTGATAGCCCCCCTATAGCATACCCATCAAAGCCTATTTCTATTAGTTGAGAAGTTGCTTTTCTTCTTAATTCCTTTATCATCCCCCCCTGCACAATTCCAAACTGGTACCTTCCGTCTTTCTCTACTGAATAATCCCACGCATCCCTTGCTCTCTTAGCCCATTTAGTGGTTAAAGCGAGAGACAGGTTAATGTAATCGTAAGTGGATGGGTAGGGTGGGCATTCATCAAGCACCATAACAATATCTGAGTTTAATGAATTCTGTATTTCAAGGGCAATTTCAGGGGACAGAAATTTCTTACTTCCGTCTAAGTGAGATTTAAACTCAACACCTTCCTCTGTAATCTTTCTTAATTCCGACAGGCTAAAAACCTGGTATCCTCCACTGTCAGTTAATATAGGCCTATCCCAGTTCATAAATTTATGAAGACCACCTAAATGTTCAATTACTTTATGTCCTGGTCTTAAAAAAAGATGATATGTATTTCCTAAAATTATCTGTGCTTTACATTCTTTTAATTGTTCGGGAGTTAACGCCTTTACTGTTGCCTGGGTTCCCACAGGCATAAAAATAGGTGTTTCTATTTCTCCGTGTGCTGTACTTAAAACACCAGTTCTTGCTTTTGTATTTCTATCTTTTGCAATTAGTTTAAATCCATACATAATTTACCCCTTCAGAGATTTAAATATTAACACAACATATTAATTGTTTCAATTATCAAAACCTTTTCACGGGAATAAATTATATATAGTTTTGATTATATTGAGTAATTGAATATAATATTAAGCAGGAAAGAAATTTAAGGGGGTAATTATGAGGAAGTTTTTTATTTTACTTTTGTTTTTTTCGGTAATAATATCTGTTTCCTGTCATAAAAAGGTTGAACAAATGCCCAATAAGGAGATAAAACCTCAAGAAACAACGCAAAAACAAATAGAACAAAAGGAAAACATAAATACCGCGGTCATTAGTGAAAAACAATTGGGAGAAAACAAGAAGGAAGATTTTGAGTCAAAATCTGTTGATGAGCTAAACAAAGAGAATATTCTTGAAGATGTTTATTTTGAATTTGATAAATCAAGGCTTACCCCTGAAACGAGAGAGGTTTTAAAAAAACATGCAAAGTGGCTTAAAGAACACCCATCCGTAAAAATATTGATTGAAGGCCATTGCGATGAGAGGGGAACTGAGCAGTATAACCTTGCTTTGGGCGACAGAAGGGCTCATGCAGTGAAAAATTATCTTATCTCTCTCGGTATTTCTCCTGATAGAATGAAAACAATAAGTTTTGGTGAGATGTTTCCCAAAGTTAAGGGGCATAATGAGTGGGCATGGTCTCAAAACAGAAGATGTCATTTTGTTATTATTTCAAAATAATATTATGGTGAGGTGAAGGTATGAAAAAACTTGTGGTTTTACTTTTTTTGCCACTTCTGTTAGTCGGTTGTGTAGATAACACAAAAAGTGCTCAGGATTTAAACGACATTAAAGACCAGTTGTGGAAGGTTCAGGCTCAACAGAGTGAAGAGTTGAAAAGGCTTAAAGAACTTGAAGAAAAAGTTGGAAATAATGATGCTGATAATGGAACAAATGCTGATATAGTTGCTACCCAGCAGGAAATCCAGGATAGTGTAAACGCAATTTTAGAAAGGATAAAGGAATTAAACGATAAGGTAACCTTTCTTCTGACAAAGATTTCATCTCTGGAAAATGGACAGGCAAGTAACAATTCATTAGAGAATAATGACAATCAGAATAATACCAATTTTAGTGGAATTACAAATCCAGATGCATTATTCTCCCAGGCTTACGCAGATTACATGAAAGGTAATTACGATATTGCAATAATTGAGTTTAAAGACTACATAGCAAAGTTTCCAGATTCAGAAAAGGTTGACAATGCATACTACTGGTTAGGCCTCTGCTATTTTGAAAAAGAAAAATTTAGAGACGCAATAGATAGTTTTGACAAAATAATTAAGGATTACCCCCAGTCTGATGTCCTTGCAGCAGCAATGTTAAAGAAAGGGCTTGCCCTATTTGAAATGGGGGCAGCTGGAATGGGTGCTGTTCAGTTGCAGGAATTAATAGAAAAATTTCCAATGTCAAAAGAGGCAAGTATTGCAAGAAAAAAGTTAGACGCATTGCACATAGCGAATTAATATGGAAAAAATAGAAGTTTTTTCCCCGGCGAGAGTTGATTTTGCCGGGGGAACACTTGATATTTACCCTATTAATCTCTTTTTTGAAAACCCTTTCACTTTAAATGCAACTTTATCAAAAGGGGTAAGGGTTTTTTTAAAAAAAGAGAGGGGAAAGTTTTGCTTAAAAATCTGAATTCAGGTGTTTCAGATTTTTTCCCGTCAAACCATAAAGATTTAGTATTAATATCAACACTTTTAAAATATCTTGGAATTGAACAGGGGTTTGAGATAGAGTTTTTTTCAGATTTTCCTCAAGGCTCTTCCTTAGGGGTTTCGTCTTCTCTGCTTGTTGCTGTGTTTATTGGCTTAAAGCATTTTTTCAAATTTAAATATTCAAGAAAAGAGGCTATAGAAGTTTTGAAAAATATTGAAGCAAGGTTTATGGGTTATCCTGCAGGAATTCAGGATTACCTTGCCCCTTTTTACGGTGGGATGAATGCTTTTTTCTTCGGGATAAATGGATTTAGCAGAAAGAAAATTAAAATTAATAAAAGTTTATCTGACAGCTTTATTTTTGTTTTTACAGGGAAAAGCCATTTTTCAGGTTCTCCAAACTGGGAGTTATTTAAGAGATTTTTTGATAAGGATAAAAAGATTTTAGAAGGGTTCAATAACATATACAAAAACTCTAAAAAAGTTTTGCAATCTATTGAAAATAAAGATATAAAACTATTAGGTAAATATTTAAAAGAGGATTTTGAGACAAGAAAGAATATGTTAAATTCCCTTATCCCTGAAATTGATTTATTTGAATTGTTAGATTCCCTTGACGGAGTTTACGGATACAGGCTTTGCGGAGCGGCATCAGGGGGCACTGTGGTGGCGTGTATAGACAAAAATTACAGAAAATACATTGAACAAACAGTAAAGGAAAGGGGTTATCCAGTTTTTGATTGTTTTTTAAAAAAATGTAAAGTAAGGGTTATAAATGTTTGAAAATGTATCAAAAAGGATAAAAAAGTATTTCACAGTAAGCAATTTAACAAAAATTATAAAACAAAGATTAACCACACCAGATTTGCAGCAGATATGGGTTTTAGGTGAAATTACAGACTTGAAATACTTTACCAGGGGGAAGCACGCCTATTTTTCTTTGAAGGATGAAAACGCAGTAATAAGTTGTGCCTTTTTCGCAGGAAACAACAGGTTTTACAGTGGTAATCTTGAAAACGGGATGAAGGTTTTTGCCTTTGGTGATATTGATGTCTATGCTCCCAGAGGGAATTATCAGTTAATAGTCAGACAGATAGTTCCAGCTGGAGAGGGAGAGTTTGCTTTAAAGATTAAAGCCCTTGAGGAAAAGTTCAAAAAAGAAGGATTGTTTGACAGAAAAAGGCCTGTGCCTGAGTTGCCTGAAACTATAGGGTTAATCACATCAAAGGATGGTGCTGCAATAAAGGATTTTCTAAAAATGGCGAAAGAAGTGCCTTATTTAAAAATAATTCTTTACCCCTCATTAGTTCAGGGGGAAGATGCTCCTGCTACCATAATCGAGGGTATTAAAAGGCTTAATAAAATAGATGAAGTTGAAGCAATTGTCATTACAAGAGGTGGAGGAAGTGAAGAGGATTTAAGATGCTTTTACGATGAAAATCTTGTCAGAGCTATTTTTAACTCAAAGAAGCCTGTTATATCGGCGATAGGACATGAAAGGGATGTTGTTTTTACAGACAGGGTTGCTGATTTGAGAAAGGCAACACCAACTGATGCTGGGAAATTCTTTGCTGAAAGTTATAAAAAAACATTTCAGAATTTTAAAAAATTAACAGTCCTTCTTGAAAGAAAAATGAGAATGTGGGTAGAACGAAACCCTGATGAAGAAAAAATTAGGGCATTTGTGTTAAGATTAAAGTCTTTATCAGAATCCGTTATTAATTCAAGGCAACAACATATTGATTATTTAAACGAGAAGCTTTTAAGAGAAATAGAGCAGGTTTTAAATGACACAGAACAGATGGTTAAAACCCTTTCAATTAAAATACATCCCAGAACTTTATTAAGTAATTTTGAAACAAGGGTTGAAAGATTATTCAACCTTGAATTTTCATTGGAAAACAGGCTTGAGAAAATTATTGAAAGAAAACATGCAAAATTAACAGAAAATAAAAATAAATTAAAAGTAAATATTAACGAGAATTTCAGGTTAACAGAAAATAGAGTAAAAGCATTAAGACACAGGCTAAACCCCTTTGTATTTATTAAAGATACTGAAAAGAAAAAAGAAAAGGTGGAATATCTAAAAAAATCACTTTATTCAAATAGCTTGGCAAAGTTAAAAGATAAAGAGGGGTTAATTAAAATGTTTTCGGAGAAATTAAATGATTTATCCCCTTTAAATGTAGTTAGCAGAGGCTATGCTATTGTAAAAGACAAAGAGGGAAATATATTAAAATCAGCAAATAAAGTTAACAAAGGCGATTTTATTGAGGTAAATCTAAAAGATGGAAGTTTAGATTGTACAGTAAACGAGATTAATATAAAAGAGAGGTAAATATGGCTAAGTTTGAAGAAAAATTAAAAAGGCTTGAGGAAATAGTTGAAACCCTTTCAAGTCCTGAGCTGGAATTAGACACATCATTAAAACTGTTTGAAGAAGGGGTAAAGCTTGTGAGAGAGTTAAACTCCGAATTAAAAGACGCGAGGGGTAAAGTGATTGAATTTCAGAAGTATCTTGAAGAGATTGAGGAAGATGGGCAGGAAAACGCACACGGAGATGAGAACGAAAATGATGAAGATGTCCCTTTCTGATTACCTGAAAAATAAAAGAGACTTTTTTGAAAAAGAAATTAAAAATTTTTTCCCTTCAACCTTTAAAGAGGCAAGTGCTGTTTTAAAGGCAATGGAGTATTCATTTTTTGCGGGGGGAAAGAGATTTCGGCCTATTCTTGCTTTAACAGTCTGTGAGGCATTGGGAAAGCCTGAAAAAGACATTATCCCTGCCTGCCTTGCAATTGAGATGATTCATACCTATTCCCTTATCCACGATGATTTGCCTGCAATGGACAATGATGATTTCAGAAGAGGAAAGCCTTCAAACCATAAGATTTTTGGAGAGGGGATGGCAATTCTTGCAGGAGATGCTCTTTTAACTGAGGCTTTTTTTGTTGCATCTAAATACCCTGAAAACGACAAATTAATAAAGGGCAAGTTGGATTTTATTAGAGAGTTAGCAAATGCAGCTGGGATTAGAGGCATGGTGGGTGGCCAGGTAATGGATATTGACCAGAATAAGCCCTTTAATACCGATTTTTTATATAAGTTACATATGGCAAAAACCGGGGCTATTATTCGAATTTCAGCCCTTGTCCCTTTGATAATCTATCAAGACTACACCTATTTTAAGGAAATAAACAGCTATGCTTCAAATTTAGGGTTGCTCTTTCAGATAACAGATGACATTCTTGATGTTGAATCATCAAGCAGTAAATTAGGTAAAACAGCAGGAAAAGATATTGAGCAAAATAAACTAACATTTGTTACTTTATTCGGGTTAGATGAGGCAAAAAAGAAGGCAAAAGAGGTTCTTGAAAAAACAATAGCATTTGCAGAAAAAGTACCTAACAACCGCTATTTAATGCAACTTGCAAATTATATATTTTCAAGGGATAAATAATGCATTTTACTGAAATTCTGTTAATCGCTTTTTCGTTAGGAATTGATGCCCTTGCAGTTTCGGTTTCTCTATCCCTTTTTCTTAAAAATCCTGAGAAGAGGCAAAAATTCAGGATTTTCTTTCATTTCGGATTATTTCAATTTCTCTTTCCAATTGTAGGATACTATTTGATTTTGATATTTAACATCCATTCGGGAAGGTTTGGGAACGTTATAGGTGGAATTATTTTAATAATTTTAGGTTTAAAAATGTTTGTTGAAGGATTTAAAAAAGAAGATGAAAAATTTGATAAAAACAAAGATTTAACACGAGGGTTTCCTTTGATTTTATTTTCTGCAGGAGTAAGCATTGATGCTCTTTCTGTGGGTGTGTCAATGGCTTTGATTAAAAAGAGCATTTGGTTTCTTGCGATTATGGCAGGGATTTTAACATCTCTAATGTCTTACATAGGTATTGGTTTCGGGAAAAATTTAGGGTTAAAGTTTGGGGAGTATTCAGAATTTTTAGGGGGTACAATTTTATTCTTGTTAGGGATTAAAGTAGGGTTTTTCTAAATGACTGATTTAATTCATTTAGACGATTATATTGAAGAAATTAAATTTAAGGGTCTGGGTCCTGCAACTGTAAAGAGACTAAAGGGTAAAGGATTAAAAAAAGTAGAGGATTTGCTTTATTTTTTCCCTTTAAAATATAATGAATTATCAAACTTTAAAAAAATTGCCTACACAAAACCGGAAGAAAAGGTTTCTTTAAAAGTAAAAGTCCGCTCTAAAAAATTTAAAAGAAGCTTTAGAAAAAAAATCCCTATGCTTGAGGCAATAGCATCAGATGAAACAGGAAATATTAAACTTATCTGGTTTAATCAGCCGTACCTTGTACCTATGATTAAAAGTGGCGGCGAAATAATCGTTTTTGGCAAAACCCAGTGGAGAAATAATGATTATTGTATGGTAAACCCTGTTGTAAGATTTCTTGAGGCAAAGGAGTTTTCTGAGATTAAGCTTGAAATTGAGCCTGTTTATTCTTCGATTGAGAAGGTTTCAAATGCTTTTTTAAAAAAACTCATCTCTTTTTTAATTTTAAATACATATCCCCTTAATTTTTCTTTCCCTGATGAGGTAAGAGAAAGATTTAGTTTTCCAGAAAAAAGGGAATGCTTTAAAAATATTCATTTCCCTCAAAGTATAGAGGAAGTGAGAAAGATTGAAAACTTTTCATCAATATATCAGCAGGCTTTAATCTTTGAAGAGTTGTTTGAGTTTTTCTTAGGGGTATTTACTTTAACAGAAAAAGAGGATACGATTAAAAAAGAACCTGTTTTTATTGACGAAGAGTTAAGAAAAGAAATAGATTCAATCCTGCCTTTTAAACTAACCGACGAGCAAAAAAGGGTTTTAAATGATATATATAAAGTTTTTGAAAAGGGAAATAGGCTTGTAAGACTGGTACAGGGGGATGTTGGTTCTGGCAAAACCATTGTTTCAGTTCTCGCTGCGTTGCCTTTTTTAAAAAAAGGTTATCAGGTAGCTTTAATTGCACCCACCGAAATTCTCGCGAGACAGCATTACAAAACTATAGAGGGGATACTCCAAAAAACAGGAATCCCTGTTTTTCTCTTGACAGGAAGCACCTCCAAAAAGGAAAAACAAAAAATATATTCAGGGCTTGAGAGTGGGATTATTAAATTTATAGTAGGCACTCATGCATTAATCCAGCCTGAAGTGAAGTTTAACAATCTTCAATTTGTAATAATTGATGAACAGCACAGGTTTGGGGTTGAACAGAGGCAAATTTTGGTTGAAAAGGGAGACCATCCACATATTCTTTCATTAACAGCAACCCCTATTCCAAGGACACTTGCAATGACTTTGTACGGCCATTATGATTACGATGCTATAAAATCAAAACCTCCTGGAAGAAAGGAAGTTAAAACAATAATTAAAAAGAGGGAAAATGACTTTGAGGTTTATAAATTTGTTTACAAAATGGCAAAAATCAATAAAATTCAAAGTTACTTTGTTTATCCTTTAATTGATACCTCAGATGCCCTTGAACTAACTTCTGCAACGGAAAAGTTTGAGGAATTGTCAAATACTTACTTTAAAGATTTAAAAACAGCCATGATACACGGAAAAATGAAACCTCAAGAAAAAGAAGATGTTATGAAAAGATTTCAACAGGGGGAAATTGATATACTTTTCTCTACAACTGTTATTGAGGTGGGAGTTGATGTCCCAAATGCAAATATTATGGTAATAGAAAATGCCGAGCGATTTGGGTTGTCTCAATTACACCAGTTAAGAGGCAGGATAGGCAGGGGAGAAGAACAGGCTTATTGTTTTCTTATAGTGGATAGATTAGGAGAAAATGCCTACAAGAGAATAAAGATTATGAGCAAAACATCGGACGGTTTTTTAATAGCAGAGCAGGATTTAAAAATAAGGGGACCTGGAGAATTTTTAGGCACAAGGCAGTCAGGTTTACCGGATTTTAAAATAGCCGATATTCTGAGAGATGCCAGAATGGTGGAAGAAGCGAGAAATATTGCAAAACAATATGTTTACCAGGGGAAATTAACATTAAATGATTCAGAAAAATGGAAGAAAAAGTTTGGTAAGGCTCTTGTATAGAATAAAACCAAATGTGGTAAACTATTAAATAAGATGATAGAAATTGAAATTGATAATGGAATTACAATTGAAGTCAAGCAATTTGAAAATGATGAGATAGTTATAGGAAGAAATCCAGATTGTGATTTAGTTCTCTCTTCTCCAAATGTATCAAGAAAGCATGCCATGATTGAAAAAAGAACAAATGGGAAATTTTATATTAGAGATTTAGGAAGTAAAAACGGAATTTATTATAAAAATAATAGAGTTCAGGAATTAGAATTAGGCAGCAAGACAAAGCTCACTCTGGGGCCTTTTGTTATCACGGTAAAGATAGATGAGATTGATGAAGAGGAAGTAGCAAAGCCTTTTACAGACAGCTCTTTTGTAAAAGATATAGGGGAGTTGACCCATTCAAGGAAAGATTTAATAGATGTTTTTGCAAGAATAGGAAAGTTGTTGATATATGAAACAGATTTAAAGAAAATTTGCGACAACCTTCTTGATATTATTGAGGAAAGAATAGATTTTTCAAGGGGGATACTTCTTTTATGGGACTCTGAAAAAAAAGAATTAATCCCTTATGGGATAAAAATAAAAGGTGGAGTAGATTCCTCAAACCCTGAAAGTTTGTTTTCCTCTACCATCACAAAAAAAGCATTTACTGAAAAAGTTGGAATATTAACAACTAATGCCATGGTTGACCCAAGGTTTAGTGGGAAACAGAGTATAATGATTCAAGGAATTCGTTCAGCACTTTGTGTCCCTATGTGGGATAAGGATAAAACAATAGGAGTAATTTATCTTGATGCTTTATTGCGTGAAAGATTATACACACAGGAAGATTTAAAAGTGTTATCCGTTCTTGCATCTTTTGCAGCAATAGGAATTGAACAGGTCAGGTTATTTAATGAAATGAAAAAGCAGATGCAGATTAAAGAGAGGCTCTCCCGCTACCACTCACCATCGGTTGTGTCAAAATTAATTGAGGAAACTTCCTCAGGTTCTCTGAAAATGGAAGAGGTTGAGGCATCTATTTTATTTGCAGATATAGTGGACTTTACTTCAATATCGAGAAAGTTAACTCCACCTGAAATTGCCTCAATGCTAAACAGTTTTTTTTCAAAAGTGTTTGGTGCCCCCAATAAAATGGATGACCATGCGGAAAGAGCTGTAAGGGCTGCAATAGAAATGCAGAAAATCCTTCCTGAATTTAATAAGGAAACAGGATATAATTTACAGATTAAAATAGGGATAAACTCAGGAAAAGTTGTTGCTGGTGATGTAGGGTCATATAAAAGGGTGGATTATACTGTTTTGGGAGATACAGTAAATATAGCTTCGAGGCTTGAATCTTCAGTTTGTTCTCCTGGAGAGATTGTTATCGGAGAAAACTGTTATAAACTAATAAAGGATAGATTTAAAATAGAGTTTAAAGGTGAAAGGAAAGTTAAAGGAGTTGAGAAAAAATTAAAAGTTTACAGGGTTATTTATAATGAAGTTTAATGAAGAGAAGTTTGACAGATTTTTAAAACTTGAATTTTTTAAAAAAATTTTTTTAACCTATTCAATAAAAAAGGTTTTGTTAGTTATTGCTATAATTCTTGCTGTTATACCACTTATTATTTCTGATTTTATTCTTATAAAAATTGCTGAAAAAAACCTTCTGCTAAATCAAAGACAGACTCATACCACAATTTCATGGCTTATTGCAAATCAGACTGAGAAATTTTTGAAAATTATGGAGAGCAAGGTTGAATCTGTAAAAACTACAATACTTTTCAATTCTATTGACAGCAGTCTTCCAGATATAATCTCCCTTTTAGACGAAAGGAAAACCCTTGTTGATTTTCTTGAGAATACACCAGAGATAGATTATATCCTGATTAAAGATACTCAAGGGCACCAGGCATTTGCACTGAATACAAGTTTTGATACAAAAAATGCCTTAGATGAAAAGCTTGATCTATACATAATTAATTGTTTGCACGAAAACAGAGAGATTAAATCTCCACCTATATTTTTAAATCAATATTTTAAATACTATATTTTCTTTGTTTATCCGGTAAATGTAGGGAATAACAGAGGTGTAATTGCCATAGCAGTTAATATGGATAATGTGTTTGCTAACCTTAAAGTTAAACTTCCAACAGGATATAATTTCCTTATAGTAGACAAAGAGGGAAGTATAATTGGAGCAAAAAATACAACCCTTGTTGGGGATAAAATAGATATAACGGTTTTTAACAAAGAACAAAACAATTTGATTTTTGACGAATTTCAGGGACAAAAAATTATAGCTTCCTCAAGTTTTGTACCTGGCTTTGACATGAGTGTGATTACCTATATCCCTCGAGAAACAGCGTATAAATATGTAAAAAAAATGAAAACTCAAACTATCACATTTGGAATACTTGCAGTATTGTTTGCTTCAATATTAAGTATATTTCTTTCAAATGCATTCCATGAGCCTATTAATGATTTGATAAATGTTACTGAAAAGATTTCTAAGAGAAATTTCAGCGTAAGGGCAAACATCGTTGGGTCAAATGAAATTACAGTTCTTGCAAAAAGGATAAATTTTACTGTTGAAGAGATTGAGAAATACATTAAAAGACTTGAATCTTTAATCAGGTACAATAAAAGACTTTTTATATCAACAATTACTGCTCTTGCTGCGGCTATTGACGCAAAAGACGAATACACCAGGGGGCATTCCGAAAGGGTAACCAAAATATCTGTGATTATAGGCAAATATTTAGGATTAAACGCAATTGAGCTTGAGAGAATAAAAGTTGCTGGATTACTGCATGACATAGGGAAAATAGGCATTGACGATAAAATACTGAGAAAACCGGGAATTTTAACTGCTGAAGAATTTGAGGAAATGAAAAAACACCCTGTAATTGGCTACAATATTTTAGCCCCAATAAAAGAATTAAAAGAGATTAATAAGGGGGTAAAATATCACCATGAGAAATGGGATGGCAGTGGATACCCAGAAGGGCTTAAGGGAGAGCAAATACCTTTAATTGCAAGGATTATTGCGGTAGCTGATACTTTTGATGCAATGACTTCAAGAAGGCCTTACCAGGACCCTATGGACCCGGAGTTTGTAAGAGATAAGATAATGGATTTTGCTGGTATAAGGTATGACCGACGGGTAGTTGCGGCTTTTGTAAAAGCCTTTAATAGCGGGGAATTTAATGAACTTTTAAATGTTGATAAAGATGATAATAATGAAAGTGAAATTAAAGACAATAATAAAGGAGATAAAGAATGAAGAAAATAATTGTTGTTACTATTGGGTTTTTTTTGCTTTTAACTTCCTGTGCTCACAAAAAGCCTGAAACAAATCAAATCCAATCAAACCCTGATTTTAGAGATGCCTATGTTGACTATCAAAAAGGGGTTTTGCTTTTAAAAAAGAAAGAGTATTCAATGTCAGTAAACTTTCTCCAGAGTGCAATACAAAAAGAACCTGACAATGCACAGTATTGGAATGCTCTGGGACTTGCTTTAAGCGGAATGGGAGAGTACGAGGACGCAATAGATGCACTCCACAAGGCGTTAAAGCTAAACCCTGAGCTTACTGATATACACAATACATTAGGGGCAATTTACACTGAACTTGGACAATACGATTCAGCCTTAAAGGAGTATAGAGAGGTATTGAAAGATAAAACCTATCCGACACCGCATTTTGTATACTTTAATATAGGGTTGTTGAAAGAAAAGCAAAAAAAATACGATGAGGCTATTGCTGCCTTCGAGCAGGCAGTTTCTATAAAAGAGGATTTCTATCGTGTTTATGCTCCTCTTGCTCAGTTATACTATAAAAAAGGGAGATATGCTGATTGCTTAAATGCGGTAAAAAAAGCGGAAAAACAATTCCCCAATAATGAAACTCTATTGCTTTTAGAGGCAAAGGCAAACTACATGTTAAACAATTTTGACGAGGCTAAAAGGATAATTGCAAAACTATCTCTACTTTATCCTTCGGAAGAGGTAAGAGCAGAGATGGAAAAGTTAAAAAAACTTATTCAGGTTGAAACAAATTAGAGGTGAAATATGAAAATTCAAGAAGTTTTTGACCAATATCTGGAAAAAATAAAAAAGGCAATGGTAGTTGCACTTGCAGACGATGAGGGTGAAATAATTCTTTACTCTTACGATGAAGATAGGATAAGTGACGAAGATGTAAGGCTATTTGCTGCCCATGTGGTTCACACAATGGCAAAAAAGATTAATGGCAAAGAGAGCCGTGAGATTTTTTTATACAATGACAAGAATGCAGTTTTTGCCAAGAAATTGAAAGATAACCTTGTAATATTAATTGTTTTTGAAGGCCGTTCGTTTAGAGGTTATGCAGATTTATATGCAGAAGAAATTATAGAGAAGGTTGAGGAGGAGTTTTTTTAAATGGGATTTTTAAGTAAATTTAAACAGGGATTAAAGAAAACTCATAGTAAGATTGCGGAAGGATTGGCAACAGCTGTATTGGGGAAAAAAGAGATTGATGAATCAATTGAGGAAACCCTTGAAGAATTGTTAATTGAAGCAGATGTTGGAATTGATGCAACTCAGGAACTTCTTGATACGGTAACTGAAAAGATCTCCCGTAAAGAAGTGGGAGATTTAGATGCGGTTATGAGGGCTTTAAGGGAGAAGGTTGTTGAAATGCTCTCTGTTTCAAAAGAAAGCCATATTCTTGAAGATAGTAGAAAACCACTTGTTATTCTTGTTGTAGGGGTGAATGGTGTAGGTAAAACAACTACAATAGGCAAACTTGCTAAAAAATTTAAAAACGAGGGTAAAAAGGTAATATTGGGAGCAGCAGATACATTTAGAGCCGCAGCTATTGACCAGCTTGAAATATGGGCTCAAAGGGTAGGCTGCGATATTGTAAGACACAAAGAGGGTTCTGATCCTTCTGCTGTTGCTTTTGACGCTGTTAAAGCAGGGGTTGCAAGGGGGGCTGATGTTGTTATTATAGATACTGCAGGGAGGCTCCACACTAAAGAAAACCTAATGAAACAACTTGAAAAAATGAAAAGGGTAATAGCAAAGGTAATACCCGATGCTCCTCACCGAATTGTTTTAATACTTGATGCTACAAATGGCCAGAACGCTTTAAGCCAGGCAAAAGAATTTCAAAAAATTACCGGAATAACTGATATTGTTTTAACAAAACTTGATGGAACTGCAAAAGGAGGGGTTGTTATTCCAATAGTTAGACAATTAAATGTTCCTGTTGCATTTGTAGGTGTTGGGGAAAAAGAAGATGACCTGATTCCCTTTAATGTTGAAGAGTACGCTGAAAGCCTTTTTGAGTAATTCTTTAAACATTTTATTAAAGGAGGCTTGAATGAGACGCTCTGTATATGCTGGAAGTTTTTATCCAGCACATGGTAAAGAGATAGTCTCTTTTTTCAACAGTATAAAGTGCAGAGACCCGAAAATAAATGCGATAGGGGCAATTTGTCCCCATGCTGGTTATATTTATTCAGGCAAAACAGCTTATAAAACCCTTTGTTCAATTAATATTCCTGAAACAGTGGTAATATTCTGCCCAAATCATAGGGGATTAGGCTGGGCATTGGCAATTTCCCCTGATGAATCGTGGGAGACTCCATTTGGAGAAATTAAAGTTGATCTGGATTTAAGCAGAGAGATTGCGTCTTTCGCATATGCTAAGTTAGATGGGACAGCACATCTATATGAGCATTCCCTTGAAGTGCAGTTGCCTATAATCAAATTATTAAATCCTTCAACAAAAATTGTGGCGGTTTCTGTAGGGTTGGGGGATAAGGATATTTTAAAAGATTTCGCATTACATATTTATAATAAAACAAAAGAAAAAGACGTGTTATTTATTGCAAGTTCTGATATGAGTCATTATGTACCTGCAGAATATGCTAAAGAACAGGATTTTAAGGTCATAAAAGCGATGGAAGTGCTAAATGTAGAACTTACCTACAATGTTGT
The DNA here is from genome assembly GCF_016592575.1 of Thermotomaculum hydrothermale. Lineage (NCBI taxonomy): Bacteria > Pseudomonadati > Acidobacteriota > Holophagae > Thermotomaculales > Thermotomaculaceae > Thermotomaculum > Thermotomaculum hydrothermale. The sequence goes on from NZ_AP017470.1 coordinate 944,316, forward strand.
AGAAAGAAACAATATTTCAATGTGCGGAATTTACCCGGCGTATTTAATGCTTAACATTGCAAAGCTAAAAGGGGCTACAAAAGGTGAAGTTATTGAATACACCAATTCTGGTGTTGTTACAGGGGATTTTAACGAGGTTGTAGCATATCTGGGAATGATTTTTTATTAATTAAAGGAGTTACTATGAAAGCGGTTATTCAAAGGGTAAAAAAGGCTAATGTTGAGATAAATGGAAAAATTGTAGGAGAGATAGATAAGGGAATAGTTATTCTTGTTGGATTTGAGAAAAGTGATGTTGAAAAAATAGACGAAAAAATCAAATATATTGCTGAAAAAATAGTTAATTTGAGAATTTTTGAAGATAAAGAAGGGAAAATGAATCTCTCAATCAAAGATGTGGAAGGGTCTTTGCTTGTTGTTTCTAATTTTACCATTGCAGCCTCTGTTAAAAAGGGAAGACGCCCCTCTTTTGACAATGCATTAAGTGGAGATAAGGCCAGGGTTTTCTATGAGAGATTTGTGGATTTTTTAAAGAGGTTAAACATAAAAGTTGAAACAGGTGAATTTCAGGCATATATGAAAGTAAATTTAATTAATGATGGCCCTGTAACCTTTATTGTGGAAAAATAAGATTATTCAAATAAAATATTATTTTTACCCATCAACTTACCTAAAAACAATTTTCTTTTATTTTAAAATTTGTAAAATTTTTTCTTATTTTTTTATTGATTTTAAAACTAATTTTAAGTAATATATTTAACAAGGTTCGACATCGATTGGAGGTGAAATTTTTAGTATTTTCTCTTCTATAAAAGAAATGCGTGGGAGGTTTTATGAAAAAGTTTCTTTCTTTGGGGCTTGTTTTGGTATTACTGGTTATGATTGGCTGTGCAGCTGCCAATCATCTGGAAAGCAATGAATCTCAACCGCTGGAAAAATTCACAACTGCAATTTTTGACCCAGCGGCAGGGATTATTCCTTTCCCAAATGATTTATTGATTGACCCTGTTACAGGAAAAAATGCTATTCCCAATCCTGATGGCTTAGACTTAATTGATGCTGTAAACTCATTGTCAGGTTTTTCAACTGTTGCACCAATTTCTTTCTTTTTGGATGGGGCACCTGACACTTCAACATTGAATTCAAACAATATCAAATTTATCGATGTAACAGCTGAGTCTCCAGATTTTGGAAGCGAAATTCCTTTTTCAGTTTTAGGTTTTGATTCTGCAAGTGGAGCTGTTTCTTTAACACCAATTTGGCCATTAAAACCGCACCATAAATATGTTGTAGTAGTTACAAAAGGTGTTAAAGATTCAAATGGTAAATCAATTGAACCGGATAAGGTTTTCTATCTTTTAGAAAGAGAAAATGCTCTTGTTGATGCAAATGGACACTCAACAACCGCACTTTTAGATGACGCAACAGCCCAGCAACTTGAATATTTAAGACAGGCAATGAAACCTATATTTGATTTTCTCACTCAAGTTGGAATAACAAGAGATGATATTGCAATTGCTTTTACTTTCACAACTCAAGGTACTTATGATGATTTTCTTGTTTTGAAATCACAGTTAAACGAAATGCCTGCTCCTGCACCTATTTTTGCAGCAAAATATTTAGGCGATGCAATGGTAGCTGCTTTTTATGGAGCAGTTGAGGCCCAGACAGGTATTGATTTTCCTCACGATGCGGTTGGTGGAGTTTTAACAGGTGCTTTTATGTCACCTAATTTTATTTCAAACCCTCTTGCAGGGCACTTTGAAAAAGGTGAAGACGGAAAATTTGTTAAATTTGGCGACAACGCCGTTCCTTTTATATTGGTTGTTCCCAAAGGTACAGGACCTTTTCCTGTTGTGATTTTCCAGCACGGCTTTACAAGGACAAAGATGGATGCACTTGCAATTGCAAATACCTTTGCTTCAATAGGTGTTGCAACAATTTCTATGGATTTAGTTCTTCACGGCGATAGGGCTGGAGATTTCATGAACAATGAAACAGGTGAACTTGTACCTGATGGACAGCTTGACCCATCTGGAGCTCTTTTTATGAATTTGGCATACCTTAGAACTGCAAGGGACAATATAAGGCAGTCTAACCTTGATCAGATGATGCTTGTTAAAATGCTTCAAACAGGAATAGATTATACTGACGACAATGTGCCTGACCTTCTTCCTATGGGATTTACCTATGCTGGCCAGTCTTTAGGTGGAATGACTGGTACAAATTTAATGGCATTAGAGCCTAACATAAAAACAGCAGTATTAAATGTTCCTGGTGGAAACATTGCAGCACTTCTTACAAATTCACCTGCTTTTGCGCCTGTTATCAATGAAAAGCTTGCTGAAAACGGTATTGTTGCTGGGACACCTCAATATAACCAGTTCTGGTTGATGGCTCAAACAGTAATTGATGCTGCTGACCCAATTAACTATGCCCCCTATGTTCTTTCAGGTGAACTTTCTGGAACAACAAAGTATGTATTAATGCACGAAGCAATAGGCGACCAGGTCGTACCTAATATCTCTGGCGATGCACTTGCAAGGGCTTTTGGCTCTGCATTCCCGCAGATTGAGCCTGTCGTTAATTCAATTTTTGGCATGACAACATCACCTGCCGGTGTTGCAAGTGGTCTTTATCAATATAATATTAATGACCACGGATTCTTACTGGATAATGAACATCCTGAATTCACATATGCAGGACAGATGCAGACTGCAATGTATATTGGGTCATTCCTCCAGTCAGGTACACCGGTTATAATTGATCCTTTTGCAAGTGGCAAATCAATTTCTATTCCAGAGGCCCTGAAAAATGCAGCAGCAGAAAGTGCAACAACAAACTTTAATCCTGTTGTAGATGTAAACCATGCAATTTTCGTAAAGTAAAGTGAGGTGAAGGTATGAGAAAATTTGTATCTATAATTTTGGCTTTGACATTATCTGCTTTCGCATTTTCAGCGGGGTTTCAGTTAAATGAACACAGTTCAACCTATGCCGCTATGGGAAATGCCGTAGTTGCAAATGCAAGAAATGCGTCAGCAATATTCTATAATCCAGCAGGGTTAACCTATCTTCCCGGCTTAAATGTAAGTTTCAATGTGAGTTTAGTTTATCCAGAGAGCCACTGGGAATCTTTGGATGGTAGTTTAAGAACAGACCAGAAAAAACACCTTAATGTTTTACCTGCCGTTTATGTTACAAAACAGTTAAATGACAGAGTAACCGTTGGTATAGGTGAATTTTCCCAGTATGGATTGCAGACAGATTGGCCTGCTGGATGGCCTGGCACTGAACTGGCAGATAGGACATATATCAGGACTTTCTATATTTCTCCAACTGTAGCATTCAAATTAACAGACAATTTTTCAATAGGAATTCAGGCAAATTATGTGCTTTCAGATGTTCTTATTACAAACCAGATTAATTTTATTGACCAGTTTGCTGATGTTGAATTATCAGGTGATGGTGATGGCTGGGGTGGAAGCTTTGGTTTTGAATGGGATGTTACTGATAAGTTTCATATAGGCGGAGTATTTAGAAGTGAAGTTACCATCCATTATGATGGTGACGCTGACTTTGATAATGTGCCAACTCCATTTTTGCCAATTCTCTATGATGGCAATATAAAAGCAAAGGTAACCCTTCCTCAGACTTGGGCTATTGGATTTTCCTATCAGTATAGCAAGAACCTTGAAATTGCTGCAGAATGGTTCCATACAGATTGGTCTTCTTACGATAAGTTGGAAGCTGTTAGAACTAACGGCGAAGTTTTAAAGAGTGTTCCAAAATTGTGGGACAATGTTGATTCTTACAGAATTGGTATAGCTTACAAGTGGAACGATTCTTTTACATTTAAATTTGGTTATATTTACGATGAAAACCCTGCTCCTGATGAGACGGTAGAACCAACCCTTCCTGATTCAGACAGAAATGATTACTCTGTTGGAATGGATTGGCATTTCAGCAAAAACTTAACAATTAGTTCCTACTTTATGTGGGTTCACTTTAACGACAGAAGAGTTGTCGGTAACCAGTCTGGATTTGACGGTGTTTATCAGACTGAAGCATATCTGTTGGGATTTGGGTTAGATTACAGATTCTAAATAAAACACAAACCCCCGCTTTATTTTGGCGGGGGTTATTTTTCATAAGGAAGGTCGCGAATATGAGTATGAAGAAAATTTTGATTGTAGATGATCATAAAGATGTTTTAGAAGCTTTAAATTTATTGCTTTCCGATAAATATGAACTATCCCTTGCATTAAGCGGAGAAACTGCTGTTGAACTTATAAAGAAAAAAGAGTTTGATTTAGCAATTGTAGATTTAAAAATGGAAGGAATGAATGGACTTGAAGTCCTTGATAAAATAAAAGAAATATCTCCTTCAACTAAAGTGATTATTTTGACTGCGCATGGAACTATTGAGCTGGCTGTAACTGCATTAAAAAAGGGCGCTTCAGACTTCATAGAAAAACCTTTTCAGGTTGATAAATTACTGGTTAACATTGAAAACATTTTAAAAATGAAAGACTTAGAAGAAAAAGAAAAAATTCAAAAGTATAAATTAAACCTTGAAAAAAAAGAATTAAAATTCATAACAGAAAACAAAGAACTAAAAAAACTTTTAAAACAAATAAATACTGTAGCATCCAAGGCTCCCAATATTCTTATTAAGGGAGAAGGAGGCACTGGTAAAGAGCTACTTGCAAAAATTGCGCATATTGAAAGTGACAGGTCAGAGTACCCCTTTGTAAAAGTAAATTCTGTTTTGCTTGAACCAGATAAATTTGAATCTACCTTATTTGGGGACAAAAGAAATCCAGGATTGCTGGACTACGCAAATAAAGGAACTGTTTTTTTCAAGCATATTAACAGGCTTCCTTATGACTCTCAATTAAAACTTCTTGATTTTCTTAAAAATGATTTGACCTATTTTCAAAAAAATGGAGTGGTAAAAAAATACGACTTAAAAATAATAGTTAGTACTACAGAGAATTTTAATGAACTTGTTGAAAACGGCAAATTTGCAGAGGAACTTTTTTATTTACTTAATATTCTTGAGTTTGAGATACCCCCATTGCGTTCCAGAAGAGAAGATATAATGCCTATTGCAAATTACTTTCTTGACAAATACAGCAAAGAGGTGAACAAAACCTTCAAAGGATTTACCATTGAGGTGGAAAGAATATTTATGAAATATGATTGGCCTGGGAATGTAAGGGAGCTTGAAAATGTGGTAGAAAGGCTTGTTTTAATGACGAATAGGGTTAATGTAGGCTCAAAATTCCTGCCTCCAGGCATGAAATATAATAAGCGTTCCCCTGAAGTTGTGTTAAAATTATATACAGAGAAGATGGAAGAGGCGGAAGAGGCTTTGATAAGGTACACCCTTGACAAGTATAATGGGAATATTATGAAAGCAGCTAATGCAATGGGAATTACCAGAGCAACCCTTTACAATAAATTAAAGAGATATAAACTTGAAAAATAGTTGATTTAAGGACAATTAATGGAAAACATAAGGCTTCCTTATAACGAAGAAGCGGAAAGAGGTGTTTTAGGCGCCCTTTTCTTAGACCCTGAAAATATATTTAAAATAAGCCATATTATTGAAGTTGAAGATTTTTATTTAACTCCTCACAGGATAATTTTCTCAATCATTTTAGAGATTTTTGAAGAAGGGAAGCATTTTGATTTAATCACAGTAAAAAACAGGCTTCAGGAAAAAGGTTTACTTGAAAATGCAGGCGGTGATATTTATATCTCTTCTCTGGTAGATAATGTTCCGATGTTAAAAAACATTGAAGAGTATGCTGAGATTATTGTTGACAAGGCTAAGGTAAGAAAATTGATGTCAGTAGCTGAAAAAATTCTAACAGAAGGGAGTAATGACACCCCATCTAAACACCTGATAAGCCTCGTAGAAAAAGACCTTTTTGAGGTTGCAATTGGAAGAAATAAAGATGTTTTAAAACTTTTAAAGGATGGAATTGTTGATGTTATATCGTCTATTGAAGAGAGAAGAGACTTTTATTTAAGAAACAAATCCACCCAGGGGATTGTTTCCCCTTTTTCTGATTTAAATAGATTTATTCCTGCTTTTCAGCCAGGGGAACTTGTTATTGTTGCAGCCAGGCCATCAATAGGAAAAACAAGTTTCGCATTGTCTATGGCTTTGGATATCGCTAAAAAAGGTCATGTAGTAAGTATTTTTTCTCTTGAAATGCCTTTTGATCAAATTGCTTTGAGACTTCTTTGTATGGAAGGGGAAGTTAATGTAAAGGCGGCAAGAGAAGGCTCTCTAAGTGAAGCAGAGTACAACAAGCTTGTTCAGGCTGCAAATGCACTGGAAAATTTAAAAATTTATGTTGATGATAGTGCATCTTTGACAGTTGCTGATTTAAGGGCAAAACTACAAAAATTAAAAATGGACAATGACGGTAAACTTGACCTTGTCCTTGTTGACTATCTACAATTAATGCATGAAAAAACTGATAAAAGGGAAATGGGAAATAGGGCACTGGAAGTGTCTCAAATTTCAAGAGGGTTAAAGATTCTTGCAAAAGACCTGCATGTTCCTTTTATTGTATTATCACAGTTAAACAGGGCAATTGAGCAGAGAAAGGATGCCCAGCCAATGCTTTCTGATTTAAGGGAATCAGGTTCAATAGAACAGGATGCTGATATTGTTATGTTTTTACATAGAAAAGACACTAAAAAAGTCGGTGTAAGTGAAGATGACAGCAAAATACCATTTAAAGACATAGATTTAATTGTAGCTAAAAACAGAAATGGCCCTATTGCAAGGGTGAAATTGTTATTTCATAAAAGCTGTACTAAATTTGTATCAATGCAACCTCATATGGTGTAAATTATGGCGCGTTTTATATGCAGGGTAGGAACAGCCTCGGGAGAGGTAATAAATAGGGAAATTACAGCAAATTCTGAAAGTGAAGCTGTATCAAAATTAAAGTCATCAGGCTATCATGTATTTGAAGTTAAAAAGAAATTCAGCTTATTTAAAGGGGCAAAAAAAATCCCTGAAAAACATTTTCTTATATTCAATCAGGAGTTTTTGGCTTTGATTAAGGCCGGAATTCCTATTTTTAATGGGTTGTCTATTTTAATAAAAAGGGTTGAGAATAAAAAATTAAAATCTATTTTAGGTGAAATTTTAGAGTCTATAAAAGAGGGAAAATCCCTTGCAGAGGCTTTTAAGGATTATTCAGATTACTTTCCTCCTATTTACCCCGGCATTCTCTTTGCAGGTGAAAAGAGTGGGGATTTAGCCGGTGTTTTGGCCAATTATTTAAATTATCAAAAGATAATGTTTTCTACAAAAAAGAAGGTTAAATCAGCTTTTGTGTACCCGGCATTTCTTGTATTGGTAGCTGCTTTAGCAATAGGAATTATTGTTTATGTTGTTCTCCCAAGGTTTTCTGATTTTTATCAAGGGTTTGGGGCACAATTACCATTAATAACCAGAATGGTTGTTGCCACATCAAAGTGGATAGCCAGAAATGCAGTTTTTGAACTGATTACTGTTCTGTTGGGCATAGGTTTTTTAAAACATTTTATGTCCACAGATAAAGGTAGAGTATTTTATGAAAAAGCAATGTTAAAGATACCTTTAATTAAAAATATATGGGAAAAGTATGTGACTACTCAGTTTTCAAGAACCCTTGCTATTTTGCTCGAAGGAGGCACTCCTGCTGTTCAGGCACTTGAAACCCTTGCATACTCCAATCCGAGCGTTATTCTTTCAAAAAAATTGAATAAAAGTATAAAAATGGTAAAAGATGGAAAACCTCTTTCAGAAGCTTTAAATAGTACTGAATTTTTTGACCCAATTAATCTTGATATGATAAAAATCGGAGAGGAGACAGGTTCTTTAACAACAATGCTCAAAAATTCTGCAGAGTTTGAAGAGGAAGAGCTCAGCACTTTACTTGCGAACATTACTTCACTGGTTGCTCCCTTTGTTTTGCTTTTAATGGGGGCAATTATTGCATTTATTTTAATTTCTATGTATCTTCCATTGTTTGAAGTATCTGATATAATTTCATAAGGTTTGGAGTAGAGGATGTTGAATATTGAAAAACTTGATTTTAATTTAATAAAAAAAATTCCAGTAGAATTAATGTTTTCATACAGCTTTGTTCCTTTGAAAGAAGAAAAAGGTGTTTTAAAGATAGCAGTGCCTGATAGTTTTGACATTACAAAAATTGATGAGCTTGAAACAAAATTGGGAAAGCGAATTGTCCTTCAATACGAAGATGAAAGTGAAATTAAAGAAATTTTGAAAAAAAGCGAATCATCCCAGAGAGCATTAGAAGAAGCATCTTCTGAATTAAAGCTGCAAATTGTTAAGGAAACTGAAGACGGGGAAGACATTTTATCAATTGATGCAGTTGCAAAAGAAACAAGTCCTATTGTTAAGTTGATAGATACTGTTATATTTAACGCATTGCAAAAGAGGGTGAGTGATATTCACATTGAAACAAGAGATGATTCTGTTGTAATAAAGTACAGGGTTGATGGTGTACTTTATCAGGCAATGGACAAAATTGATAAGAAATACCACAATGAAATTATTTCAAGAATTAAGGTTATGGCTGAGCTTGACATTGCGGAAAAAAGAATACCTCAGGACGGAAGGTTTAAAGTAAGGTTAAAGGGCAAAAATGTTGATTTTCGTGTTTCTATTATGCCTACAATACATGGCGAGGATGCTGTAATTAGAATCCTTGACAAAGAATCAACTGACAAAGATTTTAAAAGCCTGAATCTTGATGTTTTGGGCTTTCCTGAGAGAGATAAAAGAAAATTAAGAAAGTTTATTAAAGAACCATATGGAATGATACTTGTTACAGGGCCAACGGGAAGCGGTAAAACAACCACACTTTATGCGTGTATTTCTGAGATTAAGACAGAGGAAGACAAAATTATAACAATTGAAGATCCTGTCGAATATCAGCTTGACGGCGTAACTCAAATTCCTGTAAACGAAAAAAAAGGCTTAACCTTTGCAAAGGGATTAAGGTCAATTCTAAGACACGACCCTGACAAAATAATGGTAGGGGAGATAAGAGACTCAGAAACTGCCACAATAGCCATACAATCCGCTTTAACAGGGCATCTGGTTTTTACAACGGTTCATGCTAACAATGTTGTTGATGTTATTGGTAGATTTGTCCATATGGGCATTGATATTTATTCCTTTGTTTCATCATTAAACTGTATTTTAGCCCAGAGGCTTGTAAGAAAGATATGCCCTCATTGTAAAACAGAGGTAAAAATTGACGAAGAAACATTGATTGAATCTGGATTAGACCCTTCTATTTACGGGAAATATTCATTTTATGAAGGCAAAGGCTGTTTTGAATGTAACGGTACAGGCTATATGGGAAGGACAGTTATCTCTGAATTGCTTGACCTCTCTGATGAAATAAGGGAACTAATTATAAATAAAAGGCCTGTAAGAGAGATAAAAAATAAAGCAATAGAAGAGGGAATGGTTACTTTAAGGCAGAGCGGAATTGAAAAGGTTTTAAAAGGCATTACTTCTTTAAAAGAAATTAATAAGGTAACATTTATTGAGTAGGGGATAATGAAACAAACAAATTATTTTTATCTTGGCCACAAAAATTTTTATATTTTAAACAATGAATTACAGATTGTAGCAAATCATTCTAACAACGGATTGTTTAATCCTGACAATATTAAAACTCCGGTTTCATCACAGCAACAACTTTTAGATGTTTTCAATGAGTTATATTCAAGAAACAACTTTAATACTCTTATTCTAACTGATTTATGTTTTAGCAGTCAGGTTATTAATATTGAAAATTTTCCGCTTTCTCAATCCAAAAGAGATGAAGTTCTTACCTGGAAATTAGGTTCATTGCTCCCGTATAGTGTTGATTCATACAAGATAAAATACACACTTGTTGAAAAAGATAGGGTGCTTTTTTATGCCCTTCCCATTACTTTGTATAGCGAAGTGAATAAAATTTGCAATTCAATGAAATTAAAATGCTTTAATATATTACCTGAGTCATATTTTTTAATAAGTTTTTTGCCAGAACTTAAAGATAATACATTTTTTCTTTTAGATAGAGATGACTATTTTATAGGTATGTTTTTTAAAAAGGGAGTGTTTTCTTATCTGAAAGTTAGAAAAAAAGCAGAAGGAATTCCCCTTGAAAGTGAAATTGAATTGATGAAAAAGGTAATTTACGAAAAATTTAGCTCAGAAATTAAAGACTTCTACTTTTGCGGAGAAGGTAATCTTCCAGGGTTTAAACAAATTTTTAAGGGGTTTGGTTTTGAGAATTAATTTTAGCGAAAAGCCTTGTGTTGAGAAAAAAGAGAAATTATTCAAAATTTATATTCCAATTTTGATTGTATCGTTGATTACAATTTTAAATTCAATGGTTTTTCTTTACTACAGAACAAAAAACTCTGCATCTCACCAGCAGATTAACAAATTAAAGGAACAGATTGAAAATTATAATAAGAAAATGACAATTGCTTCATCATTTTTGAGAAAGATACCTTATAAAAAATTTAAAAAAGAATACTCATTCTATTATTCAATTTCTGCTAAAAAAATGCTTAGCTGGGCTGATTTGTTTAATCAGTTTGAAAAAGCTTTACCTGAAGATGTTAAACTATCGATGATCTCTCCAAAAGTGGAAGGAAGATCTGTCCTTCTGTCAATATCTGCCGAGGCAAAGTCAAAGGATAGTGAGTTAAAGTTTATAGAAAACCTTGAAAAGAACAAAAATTTTGCACACCCTTTTGTTGAATATGAGTCATTTGACCCTGTAACAAAAATTTTAAAGTTTTCAATTTCGGTTCAATACAGGAATAAGTTATGAGAGTGATAGTTGATTATTTTTTTGAAAACAGAAAATTTTATCTAATTCTTCTTTCAATTCTTGCTTTAAATATTTTGTTTTTCTATTTTTTCACATTCAATGAATACAATCTTTTCCATAATACTAAAAGTGAAATTGAAGCTGTGGAGAAAGAACTAAAAACGGTTAAAAAGCAGTTCAGTCAGTTAAACAAAGTAACAAAAAATGTAAAAAAGGTGAAAAGAACAATTTTTACAATCAAAAAAAACAATATGAAAGTGCTCGAAAAGGATTTTCCTGAATTAACAGGCAAAATCTATCAAATTCTTAATACATACAACATAAATTTTCAACACATCTCTTACAACAAAAAGGAATTAAGAGATTTGGGAATAATAAAGGTAACTATTCATATCCCGTTAAAGACAACATATTACAATTTTAGAAGATGTTTAAACGACCTTGAGGCTATTCCTTTCCCGGTTATTATAGAGAGGATTTCGGTAAATTCTGTTGAAGCAAATTCAATATCGGCAACCGTTGACCTTGGAGTTTATTATAGAGGGAAGCAAAAATGAAGATTTCATCAAGAGAAAAAGGACTAATAATTCTTTTAATAATTGTCGCTTTGATTGTTTTTCTTATGCCCGGAGAAGAGAATATTTCTTTAACTGAAAAATCAAATCTAAGCAAAACAACAATTAATACTTTGATTGCAAAATATAAATATATAAAACCCTTTAATTTTAAATCTGTAAAAAACTACAAGGGGCAAAGTTTTACATTAAAAAGAAATATATTTCAGTATGGAGCAATTGTTCCTGACTTTAACAATCAATTGCAACCAAAAGAAAGTATTGAAGAAAAATTAAAAAATAGAATTAGAAAAAAGCAAACTTACTCAAACCAAAGAGGGAAGTAAAAAGCTTCCGCCTATTGATTTTAAAATAATAGGGATAATAAAAGTATCAGGTGGAGTAAAGGCTGTTGTTGTTACAAAGGGCCCAGAGTTGTTTGTTTTCAGAGAGGGTGATACCATATTTGATAAATTTGTTCTAAAGTCTGTTAATAAAAGTTCAGTAATAATTGGATTTAAAGGATTTGATGATGAGAAGACAATAAACCTTGAAAATAAAGGAGGCTTTTAAGTGAAAAGGATAATTCCCCTTATTGTATTTTTAATTTTTTCAGTTTCCTGTTTTAAGCCGCAGGATTATAAAGTAGCAATGAATGCCTTTAAAATGAAAAAATGGGATGAAGCAGCAAAACATTTCGGGAAGCTTGTGTTAGACCATCCTGACAATATTGAATATAAGGTAAAATGGGAAATGGCAAAAAACAATGCTTCAAAATTGCACATAAAAAAGGGGAAGCAGTATGAATTGAAAAAAGAGTATGATAAAGCCATCGCTGAATATAAAATAGCTTTAATGTACGATCCGACAAATCAATATGTTTTTGACAGGGTAAATGCAATTAACGCGAAAATTGAAAAAATAAAGGAAAAAGCTGCAAGAAAAGAGTACACAATAGCCAAGGCAAAGCAAAAGGCATATGGCAAAAATGGTATCCCTGTTTTAAACCCTTCTTCTAATGAGCCTATTGACCTTTACTTTCCAAGACCAACAAGTTTAAAAAAGATATATCATGCTTTAGGCAAAGCCTCCGGAATTAATATTCTCTTTGATGAGTCATTTCAGGATAAACAAATTGCAATTGATTTAAGGGGGATGACTTTTTACAATGCCTTGAAAGCCTTGATGATAGCAAGCGGTAACTTTTACAAAATCATTGATGAAAAAACTGTAATTATTTTAAGAGACACAAAGCAAAATCACCAGAAATACGATGACAAAATTATTAAAGTTTACTACCTTTCCTATGCAAAACCTGACAAATTAAAAAACAATTTAAGATTGTTGACAGGGATTAAAGAAATTTTTGATGATAAAGATTTAAACTGCGTGGTAGTAATGGGCACCCCTCAGCAGATAAACATTGCAGACAGGATTGTCAAGTTGACTGATAGGCCTAAATCTGAAATTACCATTGATTTTGACTTAATGGAAGTTAATAGATCTAACCTTGATAAATTAGGTCTCCTTCCGACTGATTTACAAAACCCTGCATATAAAGTTGGGGCAGGGTTAATCCCCAATTCTTCAGGTGATGAAGGAAATACAGGTGGCAATGGATTTATAAACCTTGACAATGCAACCTGGATGTTTGCTATCCCTTATTTGCAGGTTGATTTTTTAAAGTCTATCGGAAAAGCAAAAGAGGTTGCAAACCCAACATTAAGGGTATCAGAAGGGGAAAAGGCAAAGGTTTTAATAGGACAATCAGTACCTATTGCAACAACATCATTTACTCCATTTACAGGTATTTCAGGAACAAACAACAATAGTGTTGCAGGCATTGGGGGGCAGCCCCTCACTTCATACAATTATCAGGAAGTTGGTATTAAAATTGAAGTTGAACCAAGAGTTCATCACAATGGAGATGTTACTCTAAAACTTAAATTAGAGGTATCTTCAATAGTGGATAAAACAGCATTCCAGCCTGTTATAGGTAAAAGAACCGTGGAAACGGTTGTCAGGGTTAAGAGTGGAGAAACTGTTATGCTTGCAGGGTTACTTAAAAATTCTGAGAGAACTTCTTTAAATGGAATAAAAGGGCTTGCTGACTTGCCTGTATTAAAAGAATTATTTTCAAACACCTCAAAGGAAGTTCAGCAAACAGACATTATGATGACAATTACTCCTCATATTGTAAGAGGTCCAAATATTGTTGAAGATGATTTATTACCATACAGTGTTGGAAGTGAAGTGGAAAGTAACTTCCCACCTGAAGGATTTATAAAGAAAGAAGAAAAACAAGAGGAATCTATTCCTGAGCCAGCAAAGCCAAAAACAGAAAAACAATTAAAAATGGGGAAAAACAAAAACGACAAAATAGCTAACAAGGGGGGAGAATCTTTAAACAGTGTTTCATTAACCCCTGCAATTGTTTCATTTTCCCCAAAAAGATCGGTAAAGCAGGCGGGCGCAAACTTTTCTGTTACATTGTTTGCCACAAACTTTAAAGACATTGATAATACCGACCTTGTCATTACCTTTGACCCTAAGGTTGTCAAAGTTTTAAATGTAATGGATGGCGGATTTATGAAACAGGACGGTGTTGACGCTTCATTTGTCCCTGTCTGGGATAATAGAAATGGGAAAATAGCAATTACAATAGATAGACGAGGTGGAGAAAAGGGTAGAAGCGGGACAGGGATTTTAGCAAACATTATTTTTCAGGCAATCTCACCAGGTAAGTGTACATTAAAGTTTGAGCCTTCATCCACCATTAAAAATTTTGATGATATGAAGGTACACTCAACATTTATAAATGGAGAGGTTATTGTTAAGTGAGGAAGAGAGGCTTTACCTATATTGAACTATTAGTTGCCGCTACAATTCTTGCAATTTTAGCCTCTGCAGTTGTGCCTTTTTTAAAACTAACCGTTAAGAGAAAAAAGGAAATACAGTTAAGAAGAGCTTTGAGAGAAATCAGAACAGCAATAGACCATTACAAAGAATTAAGTGATAGAGGGGTTATACCAAAAGGAGGCCCCGAAACAATGGGTTATCCTCCAGACCTTGATACCCTTGTGGAGGGGGTTAGAATTATAGGTACAGTAAACAGAAAGGTCAGGTTTTTAAGGAGGATACCTGTTGACCCTATGACGGGGAAAGCAGAGTGGGGGCTTCGTTCAGCACAGGATGACCCTGATTCCACTACCTGGGGTGGTCAGAATGTTTACGATGTGTATTCCCTTTCCGAAGGAACGGCAATCGACGGTACAAAGTATAAAGACTGGTAAATATTTTATGATTTTTAAAACATTTGAATATTTTCAGGCAACAATAATGGTAAATTTCCGTAAAAATAAACTGTTAATGATTCTTTAAAGGGGGAATTATGAAAAAAATTATGTTTTTGTTAACTGTAATTTGCTTTACTTTTTCAACATTTGCGGCAAGCCCAGTGAATAAAGGGCAATATGTTAAAAGAAAAAAAGACAAAGTACTTGAAAAATTATTCAAAGAAAACAAAGAAACATTAAAAAAGATAAAAAAAGCAAGAGAAGATTACCTTGAAAAGAAAAAGGAAGAAAAGAAGAAACAACCAAAGAGAAAGTTTGTTGCCGATTTTTCAAATGTTAAAATCCCAGAATCTCCCAAAGTTTTTAAATCTGCATTTCATTTTAAGCCTGTTGCTCAATATTTAACAGGCACCTGCTGGGCATTTTCAGGGACTTCATTTTATGAGTCAGAAATTTACAGAATTACTGGCAAAAAGATTAAGCTCTCTGAGATGCATACCGTTTACTGGGAGTACATTGAGAAGGCAAAGGGATTTGTAAGGTCTTATGGTACAAGCGTTTTTGGAGAGGGTTCAGAATTAGATGCGGTTAACAAGATTTATAAAAAATACGGCTGTATGCCAGAAAGCGTTTACAACGGTTTAAAAAATGGTAGAAAAATGCACAATCACGAACTAATGTTTAGAGAAATGAATAAGTTCCTTCAGTTTGTTAAAGCAAATGACCTGTGGGATGAAGACTATGTTGTTGCAAACATAAAACTTATACTTGATAAATACATTGGCACTCCACCGGCAAAATTTAAGTACGAAGGTAAAGAATATACCCCAAAAACATTCTTAAAAGAGGTTTGCAAACTTAACATGGATGAATACTATGATTTTGTATCCTTTAAATATGCACCTTTTTACCAGAAGATTGAATTTAAAGTGCCTGACAACTGGAGACATTCAAAGGATTATTATAATGTACCACTTGATGTCTGGTATTCAATTTTGCTAAATGCTGTTAAAAACGGCTATACAGTTGGAATAGGTGGAGATGTTTCCGAGCCTGGCTACAGAGGTGAGTATGATGCTGCAATTGTTGCAGATTTTGATATACCAGCAAACTACATAAATCAGGATGCAAGAGAATTTAGATTTTACAATCATACAACAACAGACGACCACGGTATTCACCTTGTTGGCTGGACTCACTATGCAGGACACGACTGGTTTCTAATAAAGGATTCTTCAAGAAGTGCAAGAAAAGGAAAATTTGAGGGATACTTATTTTACAGAGATGATTATGTAAAACTTAAAATGCTTGATTTTGCTGTCCACAAATCTGCAATTGACCCAAAAATACTTGAAAAGTTTAAGGTAAAGGCAGAGAAAAAAGATAAAAAGGAAACTAAATAATGAAGAAAATAGCATTATTGCTCTTTATTTTAATTACCCTATCTCCTGCTTTTGCAGGGGATAGGGTTCAAAAGAGAGCCTTTACTTTAGATGATTTATACTCATTGAAAAATATTTCAGGTTTAACAAAATCTTACGACGGCAATTTAGTTGTTTTCAGCGTTTCTAAAGCAGATTATAAAAAGGGAAAGTCAAGTTCCAATATTTTTCTATTAAATGTAATTACAGGCGCTATTAAGCAATTAACAAGAGGTGAAAACAAGAACTTTTCTCCTGAATTTTCAAAAAGCGGAAAGTTTTTGTATTTTCTCTCTTCAAGGGAAAAAGGGATTCAGGTGTGGAGAATTCCCCTTGATGGCGGAGAAGCGGAGAGACTTACAGATTTTTCTATGGGTGTAGATAATTTCAAGGTGATTGATGACAACACCATTGTTTTTTCAACCTATGTATTCCCTGAAGCTGGGGCAGATAGCAAAAAGAATAAGGAATTGCAGGACAAAATGGATAAAAACCCTGTTCAGGCTCATTATGGAGATAAACTTCTTTTCAGGCACTGGACTTCATATAGGGATTTCAAGTACTCCCATTTAATAAGATACAATATTTCAAAAAAGAAATACTCGGCAATTACCAAAGGGAAGGCTGATTATCCTGCATTCTGGGAAGATTTTGATATAAGTCCAGATGGAAAATTTCTCATTGTTACTGTCAAAGATGTGCCTGACCCGGCAGAATCAACAAATGACGACCTTGTTTTAATTGATTTAAAAAATGGAACTGAGAAAAACCTGACAAAAGACAATCCCGCCTACGACGGCAATCCTCAATTTTCACCTGACGGAAGGTACATCGCTTACAGATTGCAAAAGGTTCCTGGTTATGAGTCTGATAGATTCAGGCTTGCTGTTTACGACACAAAAACAGGTAAAAAAAAGATATTAACAGAAAAGGTTGACAACTGGGTAAATTCATTTAAGTGGGCTAACTCAAAAACCATTTACTTTACGGTAATGGAAAGGGGATACACCCCTATTTGTTCTGTAAATGTTGAATCAGGGAAGATTAAAAAGGTTTTTGAAAAAGTTTATGTTAGAGAGTTTGTCCCAGTAAAAAGTGGAGTGCTTGCAAACATCTCATCAGTTGGCAAGCCTTACGATATTTACAAACTCTCATTTAAAAACAAAACAAAAACAAGGGTTACTTTTTTCAACAAAAAAATTGAGGATAATGTTGACATAAGGCCTGCAGAGCAGGTCTGGGTTAAAGGGGCTGATGGGGCAAAGATTCATTTATTCATAGTAAAGCCCCATAACTTTGACCCGAATAAAAAGTATCCTCTAATTTTAAATGTTCATGGTGGCCCTCAATACATGTGGGCTGATTCGTTCAGGGGAGACTGGCAGGTTTACCCTGGTGCTGGCTATATAGTTGCCTTTCCTAACCCCCACGGTTCAACAGGATATGGCCAGGAATTCACAAAGGCTATATCAAAAGACTACACAGGCAAGGTAATGGAAGATATTGAAAAAGTTACCCAATACCTTGAAAAACTCCCGTATGTTGATAAAGACAGAATGGGAGCAATGGGCTGGTCATGGGGTGGATATGCAATGATGTGGCTTGAAGGCCATAACAAACACTTTAAATGCCTTGTTGCCATGATGGGGCTTTATGATTTACCTTCATGGTACGGTTCAACTGAAGAGTTATGGTTCCCAAATTACGATTGCGGTGGTGCTCCCTGGGAAAACCCTGAATACTATAAAAAATCCACACCTTCAAATTATGTAAAGAATTTCAAAACCCCGTGTCTCGTAATAACAGGTGAGAGGGATTATAGAGTGCCTTACACTCAAAGTATTCAATTCTTTACAGCATTGCAGAAAAGGGGAGTGCCATCAGAGATAATAATTTTCAAAAACGACGGCCACTGGCCTGACCCGGTAAAATCAATGCCTCTTTATTACAATGCTCACCTTGAGTGGTTTAACAAATGGCTGAAAGGTGGGAAAGCCCCTTACAACTCTGTTGATATGATTAGAGGCCTGGCATACGAGGAGAAAGATAAATAAACAGCAGTTTATTTAAGAAAAATTTAAGCCCCGCAAAAGTGCGGGGCTTTTTTACTTTATTAAGCTAAAAACTTTTTTAAAAATTTATCCCTTTTCTCTAAAGAATTGCCTTAAATTTCTTAATCACACATTTAAAGACTACTTTTTCTTCAAAAGCTCTCTAATTCTCTTTATTTTTTGGATATTCTCTCAATATTCGGGACAGGCATATTCACGGAGGTTGTTGGGTCTATATACTTCTTTATGTTTCCACCTGCCTGAAAATACCTGCCTAAAAATTCCTGATAGTATTGATTTGCTATATTAGCATTGTGAATTATAAGAACATTTTCATCATTTGAATCGTTTCCATTTGCACTCCAATTTAGGGAGCCTGTAATAACGATAGGGTCACTATCAGTATTAACATCAAGAATCATATATTTGTGGTGCATCATGGTATCTTCGTTGTCTTTATAGACAGGTGCCGGATTTGCCCACCGAATGTTTGGATTGTTATCGCTTGTCTTTGATGCTGTTCTTCCTGTCATATCCACTGATGCCGACCACCATTGATTCCAGTATAGATGTTCAAAAACGCCTGCAATGTCAAAGCCTGTTAATGTGCCAACCATGTCATCATAGGAGCCTTCGTATTTATATTTTAGCTCATCACACATAGTCTGGTCAGACCAGGCAAAAATACAAAAGTAAGCATTATAATCAGCATCATTTGCAATTGTATCCTGTAACTTTGAGAGAGGATTATCGCCAGGGGCAAAGTAAACCTCAACAGTTGTCCCGTTTAGATTAAACAGATGCCTTGTATTATCTGTTTTTCTTCCGTGAAAGTTTGAATTATCAGGGTCAGGAATTTGGGTGCTGCTGCCCCACATTTCCTCAAATTCAAGTGTATATGCTTGGGCAATTCCAGTTGAATAAAGCTCGACTGCATTATTTGTGTTTCCACCTAAAATCCCTGAATTCATGTTATTTTCTGAGCCGTACAACCCATTTATTGTAAAATTCCATGAACCAGTCCATACCCATTTCTCATCAACAATAACAAATTTGTTGTGCATTTGGTCTCCTGGTGAGTAATAATTTCCGTTTGATTTCTTTTCTCCTTCACACAACATATATCCAGTTCTATCTTTAGTTCCAACGGTTACAGTTACATAAGGAAATCCGTCAGGATTTGCCGGTAATCCATACTGCTGTCTTTTTGAGCTATCTTCAACTGCAAATATTGGAGAATCTGAGAAAACCGGGATATCATCTGAAGTGCCTACAACACCGTCAGCACCTCTTATCAATTTTTCAATACTTATGCAGTGTAAATCGTAGGTTCTGCTTTCTCCAGGGAGATAATCCTTTGAATCTGCAATAACCCTGACATTAACTCCTCTTACCTTTGCCTGAATTATTGCATCTACAAGTGCAGGTAAATCTATATCGTATGTAGCTATATCGAGGGAATATTGAGCCTGATTTATTCTTTTTATTAACCTGTTTTCAAGATTTACATGCTGATTTAAAACATTTCCTGTAGAAGCAACTGTAGCCACCCCTCCTTTATTAAAGTAAACATTAATAGCCCCTAACTCTTCGCTAACATTATTTAATTCTTCCGGTGCACCTTCATCAACAAGCCCATCATGATCGTTATCTAAAAAGTCTGAAAGAGAGCCAATTGATTCTTGAGATTCAGGAGCAGGGTCTTCAGTTAAATATATGTCTGGGATAGAATCCCATGCCTTTTCAAAATCCTGTTCAAATTGTCTTGCAAGGTAAGCATTTTCTATGTAAAGAGTGTTTTCATCATTTGACCAATTGCCTGAGCCTGTCCAGTTTTGGGAGCCCATCACCACCACTTTATTATCCACACACATTGCCTTAAAATGCTCTTTACCTCCCCAATTTTCAACCTTAACCTGAATTCCTGCATCTCTAAGCCTATTATGCTGACTGTATTCACTTTCAGCGCCAGTGGCGTCAAGGATAACTCTAATCTGTACTCCCCTGTTTTTTGCATCAATAAGAGCATCTGCGATTGCTGTGTCAGTAAAAAAGAAAATTCTTATGTCAATTGTTTTAGTTGAATGATTTATTGCTTTTATTATTGCATTATCTCTTGCATTGTCAGTTGGAGCAAAATAACATTCAACAACAGAGTTATCATCCATTACAAATCTGTGAGGAGTATTGTCTGTCTTCGAATCATGAAAAGCTCCATTAAACATTTCAAAAAATTCTGTTTCATATGCATTTGCAAGGTCACTGTTGTGAATAAGAACGGAAAAGTTTGAGTTATACTCTGTATCAATTCCAGTTAAAGATATATTTGTTGATCCTGTCCATACATACTCTCCATCAACAACAAAGAATTTGTTGTGCATTGTTCTGTCATCGAAATCTGCGACAATACTTCCCTGGGGAAGAGCATTGATTAAAGTCTGTGTGTCAGGGTAGGGGAACCATCCATCAGCGTAACAATCAACAACTCCTTTTACATCGACTCCTCTGTCAATTGCATTTTTTAAAGCCTGTAATACAGTTGGGCAGGATGAATAACCATATATAGCAAAATAAATACTTGTATGTGCTGAATTTAAGAGATTAACAAGTACTCTTTCCATATCTTTTGGGCCATAAGAGGGCATTGTAGTTTCAAGGTGATTAGATAAGTATGCTGAAAGCCAATCAGGTTTAACAAGACTTGAGCTTTGCTGTGAATTTGTTGGAGTTCCTAACCCAACAGCGTACTCTTCTGTGGATGTTTCCCATGCATTTGGATCTGTGCCTTCAATTGAAAAATCCTTTCTATACATTGTTGCTTTTGATGTTGAGTCCCCTGCATACCATTTATCAACATAATCAGAAACATTGCCTGCATTGTCTTTTAAGTAAAGCTTTTCTCCCCCGTTTTCCAGTGCACCTGTGTAAATTAAATCAGCAGCTACATCAGGGACGGAAGTATCGTCTGTTCTTTCTAAAAGGAAATAGCCGTGAGCTTTTATTACGCCGCTTAAAACTATATGGGGGGTGCCGTCTTCAGCCTCAATAAGCCAGTTAGTTAAATCAATATCGTTGTCAGAATTATTATACAACTCAATCCATTCATCATAAGTTGAATGCTGAGTCCCCATCCATGCAATTTCGCTAAACTTTACCTGTGAAAAAACAGAAAAAGAGCAGCAAAACACAATTAAAAAAATAAAACTAATTTTTCTTGTAGCCATATTTCCCTTCCCCTTTTTAATTTCCCTGATTATTATTGTATCTTAAATTCCCTGAGATTAAGTTAATTTTTTGTTAAACTTTAAAAAAAATTTAAAAATATAAATTCAATTGTCTTTTTTTGTTAAAATAAGAATGCGAGAAGATTAGGAGGAGGAATTATTATGTCTGATTACAAGGTTATTAAACAGTCAATTGACGGCAATACTGCCGCTGCGCGCGTGGCACACGCAATGAGCGAGGTAATAGCGATATATCCAATAACACCATCTTCGCCAATGGGAGAACTTGCTGATGTATTATCTGTAAAAGGGGAAAAGAATATTTTTGGGCAGATACCAAGAGTTTATGAAATGCAGTCTGAAGGTGGCGCATCAGGTGCTGTCCACGGGGCTGCAGCAGCAGGTTCTCTAACCACAACATTTACCGCATCTCAGGGCTTGTTGTTAATGATACCTAATATGTTTAAATTGGCTGGAGAGTTAACCCCAACAGTGTTTCACATTGCAGCAAGATCAGTTGCAACTCATGCACTTTCAATTTTTGGTGATCATTCAGATGTAATGGCAACAAGGCAAACAGGGTTTGCAATGATCGCTTCTGCTAACCAGCAGGAGATTCAGGATTTAGCTACAATTGCACATGCTGCAACAATTGAAGCAAAAGTTCCAATTCTTCATTTCTTTGATGGGTTCAGAACCTCTCACGAAATAAGAAAGGTTGAGCTTGTTCCCAAAGAAGTAATGAAAGAAATGATTGAAATGAAATATGTTTACGAAATGAGGAAGAGAGCGCTCAACCCTGATTACCCAACATTGAGGGGAACAGCAGAAAATCCTGATATTTTCTTCCAGAACAGGGAAGCACAGAATCCATACTATGACAGATTCCCTGAAGTTTTTGATAAGTATGCTGAAAAATTCGCAAAACTAACAGGAAGAAAATACAATGCATTTGATTATGTTGGAGATGAAAATGCTGAAGTTGTTGTTGTAATTATGGGTTCAGGTTCAGATGTTGCCCACGAGACAGTGGAAAAATTAAACACAATGGGATATAAGACAGGCGTTGTAAAAGTTAGATTATACAGGCCTTTTGATAGGGAAAGATTCTTTAAGGCAATGCCAAAATCTGTTAAAAAGGTCATTGTTCTTGATAGAACAAAAGAGCACGGTGCCCCCGGTGAGCCTTTATATCTTGATGTTGTTGCTGCTTTTGACAGACAGTTAGAATTAGGTTTAATTGACAGCAAGCCTTTAATAGTAGGCGGGATTTATGGTCTTTCCTCAAAAGAATTTACTCCAGCAATGCTTAAAGGTGCTATTGACCATGTTATAAATAATCCTGTAGAAAAAATAATTCATAGATTTACTCTTGGAATTGAAGACGATGTAACCCATAAGTCTATTCCTTACGATGAAAACTTTGATGCAGAAAACCCAAAGGTTAGAAGGGCAAAGATATTTGGCTTTGGTTCAGATGGAACAGTTGGCGCATCAAAGAATTCTATTAAAATTATTGGTGATGTTGCAGGTAAGGAAGCACAGGGGTACTTTGTTTACGACTCCAAGAAAGCTGGTGGAATCACTGTTTCTCATTTAAGATTCTCCGATGAAAAAATACTTTCCCCATACCTTATTACCAAGCCAGACTTTGTTGGAATAAACAAAATGGAGTATATAGGTACTCTTGATGTTTTAAAGGGGATTCAGGAAGGGGGAACAGTATTAATTAACACCCATGTTGAGCCTGAAAAGGTAATCTCTCTCTTCCCGAAAAAGGATATTGAAACAATAATTAATAAAAAGCTTAAGGTTTACTGCATTGATGCATACAAGATAGCTTATGACATTGGTTTAGGGGAAAGAATTAACATTATTATGCAAACTGGATTTTTCAAACTTACAGGAATACTTCCAGAAGAAGTTTTCACAAGAGAGATTGAAAATGCAATAAGCAAAA
The DNA here is from genome assembly GCF_016592575.1 of Thermotomaculum hydrothermale. NCBI lineage: Bacteria > Pseudomonadati > Acidobacteriota > Holophagae > Thermotomaculales > Thermotomaculaceae > Thermotomaculum > Thermotomaculum hydrothermale. The sequence continues at coordinate 967,707 of NZ_AP017470.1, forward strand.
CCTATGCTAAAAAAGGTGAAAAAGTTGTCAATATGAATATTGAGGCAATGAGAAGGGCTTTGAAAGAGATTAAAGAAGTTCCAGTTCCTTCAAGCGTGACAGAACATACTGAAAAGCCATGGACAGTTGAAGTACTGCCTCAGGATAAAGAAATAAAGGATTTTATTGAAAGTGTTGTGGTGCCTGTTATGCACTCTGAAGGGGATACAATCCCTGTTTCTAAAATTCCTGTTGACGGCGTATTCCCAACAGGCACAACAAAATATGAAAAAAGGTCTGTTGCTGTTAGGGTTCCAAAATGGAATTTTGAAAACTGTATCCAGTGTTCTCAGTGTGCTTTTGCATGCCCGCATGCAGCAATCAGGGCCGCGGTTTTTGACAAGGATAACATCCAATTACCTGAAGAAGAATTCCCAACAATTAAGTTCAATCACAAGGATAACAAAGACGGTAAGTATGTATATAGAATTCAGGTTTTCCCTGATGATTGTACAGGCTGCGGAGTTTGCGTAACCGTTTGCCCGGGTAAGAAAGGAAACAAAGCTCTTGAGCTTGTTCCAAAGTATGAAGTGCTTGAACCTTTAAGAAAAAGCCTTGACGAATATTTAAGAGCGCCAAAAGAGACTAAATTTGCAAGCAAAGCCTCTGTTAGAACAGTTGAGTTGAATGAGCCTTTATTTGAGTTTTCAGGTGCATGCCCTGGTTGTGGAGAAACCCCATACATAACACTTATGACTCTCTTACAGGGTGACAGGGTAATTCAGGCAAATGCAACTGGATGCTCTTCAATTTACGGCGGTACAGCCCCAACAATTCCTTACTGCAAAAATGATAGGGGAGAGGGCCCGGCATGGGGTAACTCACTCTTTGAAGACAACGCAGAATACGGTTTGGGAATGAGGCTTGCTGTTGACCAATTAACAAAGCATGCCTTTGAATTGAGAAAGCAGTTGCTTGAAAAGGATGGAGTAAACGAAGATGTTAAAAAACTCCTTCTTGAAGTTGAAGATATTGATGAGCAGAGGGCAAATGATAATGCTTTCTATAAAACAAGGGATGCTGTTGATAAATTAAAGGAATTGCTAAAAGATTATCCAGCAGGAAGTCTTGAAAATGAGCTTTACGAACACCTTTCATACCTGAAATATAAAGCTGTATGGATTGTTGGTGGTGACGGATGGGCTTACGATATTGGTTATGGCGGATTAGACCATGTAACAGCTTCTGGAATGGATGTAAATATCCTCGTTCTTGATACAGAGGTCTACTCTAACACAGGTGGACAGAGGTCTAAAGCAACGCCTATGGGTGGTATGGCAAAGTTCGCGATGGGCGGAAAAGAAACAGAGAAAAAGGACTTAGGCCTTATCTCAATGTCTTACAGAAATGTTTATGTTGGCTCAATTGCTTTTGGTGCAAGCATGACTCAAACTTTAAAGGCAATGAAAGAAGCGGCATCCTATCCAGGACCATCGTTGCTTGTTGCTTATTCCAACTGCATTGAGCATGGAATAAATATGGCTCAGGGACCTGAAGAGGCTAAACTTGCTGTTGAAACAGGTTACTGGCTGCTTTACAGGTTTGACCCGAGAAGGTTGAAGGAGAAAAAGAACCCATTGCAGCTTGATTCAAAAGAGCCTTCAAGGCCTTTAAGAGACTTTTACGAATCACAAAGAAGGTTTAAGTATTTGCTTGAAACTCAGCCTGAAATTGCTGAAAAGTATCTTGAAGAGGCAAGCAAGTGGGTAATAAACAGATATAGATACTACAAGAAACTTTCAGAACTCTCTTTTGAAGACTGGGAAGTATAATAATTTTATAAAAATTTAAGCCCCGATTTTTTCGGGGCTTTTTTATTTTTTTATAACCTTTTTTTATTTTTTTCGTAAAAAAAATGTTAACAAATTATTTGAGGAGATTAAATCATGAAAAAATTTATTAATGTAATTGCGCTTGTTTTTTTTGCTTTTAGCGGGTTTTCTGCAAATTACTTAAAACTTGCAAAAACCCCTGATGCGGGAATTAACAAACTTGTTTTTGTTTATCAGGATGATTTATTTGTATCAAACCTTGACGGTACAAATGTAAGAAGATTGGTTAAGGCTGTTGGTCCTGAGTCATTTCCAAAATTTTCACCTGATGGTAAGTGGATAGCATTTACATCCTATTACAATGGTAACAGAAATGTTTATGTTATTCCTTCAGAAGGTGGAGAAATTCACCAAATTACATTTGAACCTGAAGGGGCTCAAATGCTTGAATGGAGTAATGACGGAAAGTATATTTACTATTTAACCACAAGGGGCTGTTTTTCAAGATTTTTCAGAAAAATCTATAAAATCAGGGTTAAAGATGGAAAACCTGTTGGAATAGGACAGGAGTTTCCCGTTGATATGGCTTCAACCTTATGCTTTAACGATAAGGGAGACGCATACACATTAAACAGGCATTCTCTTTACTTCTGGTGGTGGAAGAGGTATAAGGGAAGCGCAAATACAGATGTTTGGGTTTACAACAAAAAAACAAAGAAAATCGAAAATATCACAAAAACAAAGTTTAATGAATCTTGGCCTATATGGGCTGGAGATTACATTTACTTTGTTTCTGAAAATAATAAAGGGATAGCAAATATTTTTAGAATAAACCTTAAAACAAAAAAGAGGGAGCAAGTAACATTCCACAAAGACTATGCTGCTCAGTGGCCGTCTCTATCTTCCGATAGAAAGTATATTGTTTACGAATGTGGGGCAGATTTATGGAAATTGAATCTCAAAACCTTAAAGTATGGAAAGATTAGCATTAAAGCAGATGTTGACTCAATTCTCCCAGAATATGAATTTGTAAATCCTTCAAACCTCATTACCACTTTCTCAGTTTCACCAACAGGAAAAAGATTGGTTTTTTCAGCCAGGGGAGAAATATTTACAGCACCGAAAAAGAATGGAGAGATTAGACAGATAACATTTAACAGTGGGGCAAGAGACGATGAGCCTGTATGGTCTCCTAAAAAAGACAAAATAGCATTTATCTCAGATAGAGACGGAGAAGAGAATGTTTATCTAATAGACCAATTTGCAAAGACAGAACCTGTAAAATTGACCAATAGAAAATCAGGGTTTATAAGTGATTTAAGGTTTTCTCCCGATGGAAATTATTTAACATATAAAACAAACGATTTTGCTTTTTACCTTTTTGATATAAATGCAAAGAAGGAAATTTTAATCTCAAAAACCAAGAGGGATTTTTCAAGGGAGTATGAATGGTCTCCAGACAGCAGGTGGATTGTCTACACAGAAACAATGCCTAATTATCACAGTGCAATATATGTCTACAATGTTGTTGAGAAGAAAAGTTACAAATTATACTCATCTGTTTTCAACATTGCCAACCCTGTTTTTTCTGCCGATGGAAAGTACATTTACTTTATAACATCAAGGTATGGTGAAAATGCAAACATTGCAATGATTATGCTTCAAAAGGAGAAGAAAAATCCACTGGAAAAAGAGTGGGATGAAGAGGTTGTAAAAAAAGAAAATAAAGAAGCAAAGAAAAAAGATAAGAAAAATGAAAAGAAGGCAAAGGTTGAAAAGAAAAAATCAAATAAGGTTAAGGTAAAAATTGACTTTGATGGAATTGAAAGAAGGGTTGAACTCCTTCCGTTAAACGGGTACACAATCTGGGGAATTAGGCCTATAAAAGGCGGTTTATATGTTGCGTTTAAGCCTATAACAAAGGATTTAACAGTAAAGAGAAGCTCAAGGTGGAGTTTTGGATATAACCTGTATTTTTACAATGTAAAGGAAAATAAACTAACAGAGGTGGCAAAGGGAGTTCACGGCTTTGATATTTCAAACAACAATAAGTGGGTTGCAATTCTTTACACAAAATCCTATCAAATTGCAAGAGCAAAGGCAAAAGCAAGCCCAAAAGACAGAAAGTCATTTTCAACTCTTTCTATGAAATTAGACAGAAAGGCTGAATGGCATCAGATTTTTAGCGAATCCTGGAGAATGGTAAGGGATATGTTTTACGACAAAAATCTCCACGGCGTTGATTGGAACAAGATGAGAAGAAAGTATGAAAAAATGGTTGACTATTGCCAGACGAGAAATGATTTAAACAGGATACTTGAAGAGCTTGTTGGTGAATTGAACGCATCCCATCAGGGAGCAAGGGGTGGAGATTTCAGGGAAAAACCAAAGAGAGTGGGAATAGGAAGTTTAGGTGCTGTTTTAGTACCTGACGGAAAATTCTATAAATTTGCAAAGATTTACAAAGGAAATCCCTATTACAAACAGTACAACTCACCCCTTGATAAACCATACATTAAGGTTAAAGAAGGGGATTACCTTATAAAAATTGATAATCAAATTGTTAAAACAGACAGGGATTACAGGTGGTATTTAATTAACAAAGCAGGTAAATCGGTAACCCTTACAGTAAACAATAAACCATCTGAAAAGGGGGCATGGGATGTAAGGGTTAAACCTATTTCCTCTGAATACATGCTTAGATACCTAAACTGGGTTGAGAAAAACAGGGCTATTGTTGAGAAACAATCAAACGGTGAAATAGGCTATATCCATCTTAATTATATGCTTGGGGATAACCTTGCGGTATTTTACGATTACATTCGCTATTACTTTGATAAAAAAGGACTTATTCTTGATGTAAGGTGGAATGGCGGTGGTGGAATAGACCCACAGTTGATTGATTACCTTGAAAGAAAACAGTATCAGGTAACAAGGCTTAGAAATGGAGAGGATTTACCAAGACCTATGGATATTTTCAGAGGGAAAATAGTTGTTTTGTGCAACGAATTTTCATACTCAGATGCAGAAGTTTTCCCAAATGCCTTTAAGGTAAGAAAGTTAGGAAAACTTATAGGGGTTCCAACATTAGGCTTTGTTATTGCAGTTGATGAGTATCCGTTAATTGATGGCGGGCACATAAGAAAAACCTTTATCGGAATATGGGATATTTATGGCCATCAATTGGAATCAAGGGGCGCTATTCCTGACATAATAGTTGAAAATGACCCAAATCAGTTTGAAAAAGGGTATGATGCTCAGTTGCAAAAGGCCATTGAGGTATTAAAAAAAGAAATCAAATCAGAAAAATCGAAAAAGATAGATACTTCAATTAAGCCAAGATAAAGAATATTTAAATATTTTAACTTTAAGGAAGCCTTTACAGGCTTCCTTTTTTATTTTTAAATATAACTTTATTAAAAACATTTTTTAAAGTAAAATTATTTTTGTTTGAATTAAAAAAAGATGGAGGAGTTAAAAATGAAAAAAATTTTATCATTAATTGCGATTATTCTGGTATCTACAGTTGTTTCTTGCAGCAGCAGAGACAATAAGGTTGTAAAAACTAATAGTACAAAAGAAACTAAAGCAGCAGTTAATACCACAAATACTGATTTTGAAGGGGTAGTGCTTTCTACCGCAGATGCATCAAGATATACCTACATTAAGTACAAAACACCTGAAGGAAAAACCTTATGGGCTGCAGTTTTAAAAACAAAAATTAATAAAGGGGATAAAATTAAACTTATAGCTGCCCAACCTATGATGAATTTTGAATCTAAGTCTTTGAAAAAACATTTTGACTTAATTTACTTTGCTGAAGGGATTGAAGTTAATGGAAAGGTTATTGGAGAAAATACAAAAAAAATGGAAATGAAGATGCCGGAAGATGGTATTCACAGCGGGAAGAATCCTCACATTTCTCAGGATATTGCAAAAATTGATACCTCAAAAATAAAGAAGCTTAAAGGCGGCGTTACCGTTAAAGAAATCCTTGAAAATGCTGAAAAATTTAAAGGTAAAACAGTAAAGTTTAGAGGTGTTGTGGTTAAGTTTTTACCTAATATTATGAAGAAAAACTGGATTCACCTAAAAGATGCTTCAACTGATAAGGATATTACAGCAACTACCAATGAAACATTTAAGGTTGGTGAAACTGTTGCTATTGAAGGAAAGGTAATTACAGACAAAGATTTTGGTTTTGGTTACTACTACAAAGTGTTAATTGAGGATGCAAAGAGGATTAAATAATTTATGAAATTTAGTGATCATTTTTTTGGATTTACCTTTTCAGATGCAAACAGGGTTTTCTCTCAAATACTTAAAAAAGGTCACTTTGGCGAATTATACTTTGAATTTTCTGAAAGTATTTCTGTTGTTTTTGAGGATGATATTGTTAAATCTGCATCAAGGGTCCAGCAGGGTGGAGTGGGAGTCAGAGTAATTGAGGGAGAAACAACTGGTTACTCTTACTGCGAAACCTTTGATATTGATTCAATAATAAAAGCAGGAAAATTTGCTTCAGCTATTGCATCATCTAAAAGGGATTTGTTTACTTATCCTATAGAATTTAAAGAGATTAAGGGACATTATCTCTATCAAGCAGATTTAATACTTGAAAGTTTTGAGCTAACAAAAAGAGTTGAAATTTTAAAAAAACTAACTGAAAAGGCTTACAAATACTCAGACCTTATAAAAAAAGCAAACGGAAGGATTACCGATACAGTATCAAGGATTTTTATTATTAATTCACAAGGTGAATACGGTTTTGATATAAGACCCTCCATTAGTGTTTCTGTTAGCACTATTGCAGAAAAAGGAGACAAAAGAGAGTTTGGAAGAGATGGTTTTGCAAAAAGGGGTGGGTTTGAGTTAATAAATGGTGACATTTTAACCAGTCTTGCAAATGAGGCTTCAAGAAAGGCAATATTAAACCTTGATGCAAAACCAGCCCCTGCAGGCTTAATGCCAGTTGTTTTAGCAGCTGGAGAATCAGGGGCTTTAATTCACGAATCTGTTGGCCATCCGTTGGAGGCTGATTTTATCAGAAAAAAAAGCTCGGCATATACCGGAAGGGTAGGGGAAAAGGTAGCATCTTCACTTTGTACAATAGTTGACGACGGTACAATTCCAGAAAATACTGGTTCATTAAACTTTGACGATGAGCTTGTAAAAACAGAAAAAACTGTTTTAATTGAAAAGGGGATTTTAAAAAGATTTATGACAGACAGACTTAATGCTGATTTACTCTCAATACCTTATTCCGGGAACGGGAAAAGGGAATCTTTTAAATCAAACCCAATCCCAAGAATGAGGGTAACCTACCTTGATGCAGGGGAGGATAATCCAGAAGATATAATAAAATCTGTGGAAAAAGGGATTATGTGTTGTTCATTTGCTGGTGGACAGGTTGATATTTCAAGCGGCGATTTTGTCTTTGTACCAAATGAAAGTTACTATATTGAAAATGGAGAAGTCAAATATCCAGTTAAGAATTTAACGCTAATAGGAAATGGTCCCGATGTGCTAACAAAGGTTGATATGGTAGGTTACGATTTAAAATTTTCTTCAGGCAACTGGATATGTGGAAAAGGGCAGAGTGTTCAGGTTGGAATTGGTATGCCTACAATCAGGATAAAAGAGATTACAGTAGGGGGACAGCAGGCATGAAAGATAAGAAATTTTATATAGATATTGCATACAGGTTGGTAAAAAAGTTCAGCCCTAAATTTGACTATTTAAAAATTTACCTTACCCCAATGCAAGAGACAGAAGTAAATATTCTAAATGGTGGTATAGAAAATGTTAACTTTTCTGAAAGCATCCCTATTTCAATTGTAGGAGCTAAAAATGGCAAAACTGCATCTGTATCCGGGAATTTTATAAATGAATCAAAGGTTGAATCTTTAATAAATTACCTGACAAATCTTATCGATATTGTTGAAAAAGATCCGTATTTTGTCATTCCGGAGAGGGAATTAATAGGCAAAGCAGATGCGAATATAGACACCTTTGATGTAAATTTTTTCGGCAAAACAGTTGAAGATATGGTTTATGAAGCAAAGAATCTTGAAAATGTTGCACTGTCTTTAAACTCAGATGTGAAATCAGCTGGTTCTTTTTATTCTGCATATGCAGGCCTAACTATTTTTGCAAATTCCTACCTTTTTGCAGATGGTTTTGAACATACATATTTTGGAAAGGGAATAGTTTTGTTATCAGAGGACAGAATTGAAGGCTCAAGCAATGTTGGAAGAAAGGTTAGAGACGGCTGGTGGGATTATGCTGTAAAAGAGGATTTAGTTGAAGATTCAGAAAATATTTCTAAAAAAGCAGTTGAAAGGGTTTTATCCAAAAAGGGTGCTAAAAAACCAGAAACTGGCATTTTACCTGTTGTTTTTGAAAAGACAGTTGCAAGAGGATTTTTTTCCTCATTAGCATCGGCTTTAACAGGCAGCAATTTATATAGAAAAGAAAGCTTTCTAACTGATAAATTAAACTCTAAGATTGCGGTGGACTTTTTAACAGTGGTAAAGGCTTGCTTCCAATTCTGATACAAAGAGTTCTAAAAGTTTTTCATCAAGTGTTTTAAATTCTTTTTCTTCTGCAAAACCCATATATAAAAAGCCAAGAAAATGATTATGCCTTATAAGTTTTACCAAAACAGAATAGTTGTCATTTTTAAATAAAAAGATGGCATTCTTTACCTGTTTACTCTGGGTAATAATAAATTCTTTTGCATTAAATATAAACCTTTCAGGTTGAAAGTTATGTTGAGAATAAAATTCATGGTGCATGGTTAGTGTGTCATTTAAAGGAGAGTAGAGTAGTATTGCAAAATTCATAGGTTTAAAAAACCTTACAGAGTGATGTTTAAATATATTGATTGCTTTATCTAATTCCAGGGTCTCTTTAGTATTTTGAGAAAGTTCATACAGTTCAATAATCTTTTTGTTCAACTCTCTCACTTTTTCAGTTCTTCTCTCAACTTCTTCTTCAAGAATCTTTTTGTAATTTTCATCAGCAAGGATTACTGCTCTTTTGGCAAGAGCCCTATCTAAAGCTAAAAGGAGCATTTCTTTATTAAACGGCTTTTTTAAAAAATCATATGCCCCTGATTTAAAAGATTTTATTGCGGTATCTGTATCTATGTATCCTGTCATAACAATAGCAACCGTAGAAAAGCAATTTTTAGTGACAAATTCAACAACCTCAAACCCATTTTTCCCTGGCATACTTATATCGGTAATGACAATATCGTAATGTTTTTTCTTTAATTTTTCAATTGCTTCATCTCCGTTTGAGGCAGTATCAATGTTCGAAAAACCATTTAAAACAAGGATTTCTTCAAGAGAATCTAAAATTTCATCTTCATCATCAACAGCAAGAATTTTTATTTCCTCTGCTTTGGGGATAAAAGGCAATGCAATACCTGATACAAACTTGTTTTTTTCCATTCCCAATACAACCTCATTTATAAGTTTATAGAAATTATAGCAGATTTTTTAGACAATAGAAAAAAATAAACTACCAGACGTAATTTTTGTCAACAAGTTCAAGAAATCGCTTTAAATTTGTAAAGTCACCCTCGTACATATTGATAAATTGAATCCCTAATTCAAAATTCTCATTATTTTTTTTTATTAACCTTACAACCTTCCCCAATATAACTATTTTATGCCCAATTACATTTGTAAATTCTTTATATCTGGCTGCAAGTGCTTTATTGTTTGGGAGAAAAAATTCAATTTTTAAAATTGTGTCAATATTGACTTTACGAGAGCATTCAAAGAGTATGCCGCCTTCACTGATATTTTTAAATTTGCCCTTTAATGGGTTAGAGTTACCTTTGATAGCTAAAGGGTAAATATTAATATACCCTTTTAGATCTATGCGTTTATGTCTTCTTTTTTCTTCATATCCCATTATGTTAACTCCTTATAATTTATTATACAAAATAAAAATATGATAAATAAAAATTTTTTTTATTGCATTTTCTAATAAGATTTGATAACATTTTTTTGCTATGGTTAAAAGAGAATCTTGTGATAGAAAGATAACAGACAAAGTAAAAGAGTTAAGAAAATCCAAAGGATTAACTCAAAAAGAGTTTGCAGATATCCTGGGTATAAATATTAATACTGTCGCCCAGGCAGAAAGCTACAGACAAAATTATACAATTAAACTTTTAAGAAAAATTAGTGAAAAGTTTAATGTTCCAATGAGGTGGTTTTTTGATGAGCCAGGGGACCTTGATGATACAGGAGTATATAAGATACTTGATAGGTTCGATTATAAAAAGAAAACAAAAGTGAAAGAAATCGTTGAACGTCTTGATAAAGCAGAGATAGACGATATTGATGTTATTATTCAACTTCTTGATAAACTTACCAGAAAATAATTTTAAATCCCACAAAAAAAAATTCTTATTTTATTTTCTATGTAAAAAAATTTAAGTTATAATAAAATAAGATAGAATAATATATTAAAGGAGAAGTTATGACAGAAAATACTCATAGTTTTGTTGAATATAAAATTCAGGATATTTTTTATCAGTTTTATACTTCAGGAAAAACAGGAGTTATAAAAGTTTTTTTTCCAATGAATATAGTTAAGACAGTTTACTTTTCTGACGGGAATATCGTTTTTGCTACCTCAAATTCAGAAAAAGACAAATTAACAAACATTTTAATAAAAAATAAAAAAATAACAAAAGAACAACTAAATATGGCCCTCAAGCAGATGGATAAATCAATTTCTCTGGGAAGAAATCTTGTTAATATGGGTTTAATTACCCATAAAGAATTAGTTTGGGCTGTTAAAATTCAGGTTTTAAGTATAGTTTATTCTATTCTGGTATTAAAAGAGGGCGAGTATTCTGTTACAGAAGGGGTATTACCTGAGGGAATTATTAAGCTTCCTTTCAATACGTTAAAAATATTATTTGATTCATTTTTGCTATTCAAAGACAAGGATTGGATTTCCGAGAAAATTTCCCCTGACATGGTTTTTATTAAAACTGATTTCTTTGAAGAATACAAAGAAAAAATTCTAACCGACCCAAATTTTGAAAAAATTTACAATTTGATTGATGGAAAAAGAACCGTTGGAGAAATTACTCAAATGGTGGATATTGAGGATTTTAGAGTTTATAAACTTTTTTATGCATTAAAGTTTCTTAAATTTATTGAAGAAAAGGTAGATGAAGAAGTTCCATTTGAACCAGTTTTAGAAGAGAACAATGTATATGAGATAAAAGGGGATGATACAGAAAATATTAAAATGGTCGAAGAATTAGTTGGAGAAGAAGAAGAAAAAGAAGACGATATTGCAATTGAATTTGAAGGTGTAACATCGGAACATTCAGCTTTTGAAGAAGATTTGAACGAAAGCAATCAAATGGATTCTATTGTCCTTGATGAATCTGATTTTCAAGAAGAAAATGAAGAATATGAGAAATCAGGAGAAGAATTTGAAGAAGGAAATGAGACTATTGCTCAGGACAAAAAAGAATACATTGAAACATTACAAAAGCAGTTAGAGGACGAAAGCTCAATTGTGGAAGAGATTGAACAGGATAACTTTAAACTGGAATTTGAAAAAGATGAAGAAAATGAAGAAGAGAAAACCATACCTTCTTCCTCACCTTACGAAACTGCTAAGCAGGAGATTCAGTCTAACTTTGACGGGAAAGGTATGATTGAATCCAATGAAGATTCTTTTGTTGTTGAAGAAGAGTATGTCTCTGGCAATGGAAAAGGTATTGGGATGTATGTTGCTGTAATTTTAATCCTTTTCATTGCTGCCTTAGGTTACCTTGGTTACAATTTTTATAAAGAATCTAAAATAAAATCGAAAAGAGGCTACTCTAAACCAAAAAAAACAGTGAAAATTGTTTCATCATCAAAAGATATTACAACTGAAGACATTACTGTTGACAAAATTGAAGAAAAGTTAAATGAGAATGGAGTCACCAACAAGGAGGGAACAACTGTTAAAAATAAAACCGAAAATAATATAAAAAGTGGTAGTGAAAATGTAAATGCTATAGAAGCAACAGTAACATACGAGGCAAAACCAGTATATGAGGAACAAAAGACAACCAGTTCTCAATCTACAATAGAAAGTGATATTCAAAATGATAAATATGATGAATTTACTCTTAATTCAAAAACAATCCTTTTAGAAAATCCTGAAGCTTTTACTATCCAACTTGAATTGGCATGTAAATCAGAGACACTTGATAAAGCAATTGAATTGCTACCAGAGAAGGATAGAATATTTTTTATTCCTACAACTTTCAGGGGCAATAGTTGCTTTATTGTTTGTTATGGGATATACGATACTAAGGATGAAGCGAAAGTTGCAATGGAAACTCTTGATAAAGAATTTTTCCAGGATAATACTCCTTTAATCAGGAAAGCAAAGAAATTTAAAAAGTATTTTTCTAAGTTTTAATTTTTGTAAAAAGATATAGGCCTGTTAAAGCAAAAAGTAGGTTGGTAAGCCATGCTGCAAAAAAAGATGGAAGGTAGTGTTTTGCCCCAAAGCTTAATGATAAAGAAGTTATAATGTAGTAAATAATAACGAGAACAAGGCCTAATCCTACCCCTGTTATAGGTTTCTTTTTTCTTCCTTCTCCTCCCAATGCTAAAGGTAGTCCAAATAAAAGTAAAATTAAAGGGGAAAAAGCAGATGCAAGTCTATAGTAATAATTTGTAATAAATTTATATGGCTTAATTCCAATTGCCTTTTTCCTGCTAATATACTTTCTTAATTCAAACTGTGTCATCTCTTCAGGAGATGGCTCAATTTCTTTAAAGTATGAAAGATTATCCCAGATAACTACTTTATCAGGGTTTTTTAATGTTAAATAAGTTCCATTGGCGTTTCTGGAAATTAGCATATCATTTTTTTTGCCTTTGACTGTATCATTTTTAACAAAAATTTTTTCAGCTTTATATATTTCCTTTAAATTACCATCAGAAAAATCAATATTTAGACTTATAAAATTAATAAATTCCCCATTTTGAAAATCATAGTAATCACACCAATAAAACCCGTTTTTGTTGGTTAAGCTTCGAATAACAGAAGAATTTTTTAATTTAAGTTTTTTAACAATAATGCTTTTCTTTCTAGCATTTATTTCAGAGTAAAGTATAGAGCTTTTTTTGGATGAAAGAGGAGAAAAAAGAGTAGTAAAAAATAAGAGTACAATAGAGAAAATAAGAGAAATATACCCGATTGGTACTATAATAGAATAAATACTAATACCTGATGCCTTGATAGCAGTTATTTCATTATTATCTTCAAGAGATATGAAATAAAACAAAGCAGCAATTAAAAAAGAAAATGGGATAATTAAAGGGTAAACAGCAAGGGTAGAGTAGAGGATAAATTTTAATCCTGACAAAATATTACCCTTATATTTAAATAAATTAACTATTATTTTTAAAGTGATGGTTAAAAGATATACCCCCTGCAAAATAACAAAAAATAACAAAAAAGTTTTAAGAAAATTTAAAACAACATACCTTATTAAAAGGGGAAATTTTATTGAAACAAGTTCTTTTTCTTCAATTTTTCTTATAAAACTATTTTCAAATAAATATTGAATCCTTCTCATTTTGTTTTTTAAAAAATCAACAACGCTTTTTCTTTCCTTAACAACAAGTGGCTTTTCTATCTTTTCTTTATTTACAAATGTGAAATAAACAAGAGTTAAGAGTAGGGCAAAAATAAGAATGGAACCTACAAAAATATTATGTTGGAGCAAATTCACAAAAATATTTAAAAGAATCACATAAAAAAAAGAGATTATAAAACCATAGACAATTGCTCCTGAGATTACTGCTCCTCTTTTTAAAGTAAACCCTATGTAAAACCCCAGCAAAGGAGAAATAAAAACAAACAAAATCATCAACAAGCGCTTTAAAAAAATTGAAATAGCAATTTTGTCCTTATTTTTCAAAAAATAAACTAATTTTTTTAAAGTAAATTTATCCCTGGCTGCTTTTTCTGAATCCTTTTTTATTAATAAATCAGGGTTTATTGACACAACCAGAATCTTCTTACCAAAGGTTGATTCGGAAATATTGTCAGTTTTTTTAGAACTGAACAAATACTCTTTGCCATTAAAGAATTTTAATGCAAGAGAAAGTTTTTTCTCATTTAAATTTAGCATCGCTTTTTTACTGAAAATAATTTTAAAGTCATTAAAATTAATATAGTTAAAAGCGATTACATTTTCAAAGATGTTTTTCTGTGTTTTTTGTGCATAGATATAAAAAGAATCGGAAATCTTATTAAATTCCCCTGAGTTTAAAGAATAAATCACAGACCTTATGTTAATCTTGTTTATCAAATTATCCCTTTTTTGTTTGGAAAACGGCAACAAATAAAAAACCATAAATGCATAAAGCAACGTAATAAAAAAGGCAAAGACAACATAAGGCTTTTGCTGTGTCTTTAATTCTATCCCGGATGAATTAATAGCAACCAATTCAGACGTGGAGGCCATTTTAAAGGTAACAAAAAGGCCTGAAAAAATAACTGAAAAGGGGATAGTATACGCTATAGTTTTTGGAAGCATATACAATATTAGAAGAAGACTTTCATATATCGGGGAGTGTTTTTCCACTATAAGACTTGATAGTATAAAAAGGTTTTGAATGAAAAATATCAGGGAGTAAACAATTTCAGCCGCAACAAAAGTTACAAATAATTTTTTTAAAATGTATAGCTCAAGAATTTTCATTTTTTTCATACAAATGTTATTTTATCAAAGTTAATTTAAACAAGCCAAAAAGAATTGAGAACAACTTAAGATATTAACTTTAATTTAAGAAAAAGAGCCTATCCCGAGAGCATAAGAAAATTGCTTTTTTATTTATAACTTCCTATAACATATGTTATGTAAACTAAAATCTATTAATTTAATCAACAAATAAAACGAGGAGAATGAAGGCATCAAATCTCTCTCAAAAAGAATAGAAACAGGGCTTGCAGGCGTTCTTGAGAAAATTTAAAATTTTTGCAGTAGTTGTTTAGCTTTACTTAAATATATTGCTGTGGTATAGATATTACTGGAGTTATTTAATCTATGGAGGAAAGAATGGTTAAAAGAGTTTACAACTTTTTTGCAGGACCGGCAACCTTGCCGTTTAGCGTTATTGAAGAAGCTTCCAAAAATGTATTGGAATTTGAAAATTTAGGTTTTTCAATTCTTGAAATCTCCCACAGAGCTAAAGAATTTGATAATGTTATTAAACAAGCTCAAAAAGATGTTAAAGAATTAATGGGGCTTGGAGATGATTATCATGTTCTATTTTTGCAGGGAGGTGCATCTCTTCAGTTTCATATGATTCCATTAAATTTAATGGGATCAGGAAAACCTGCTCTTTATATCAACACTGGAGCCTGGTCTAAGAAAGCAATAAAAGAAAGTCAATTGCTGAACAAAGAAAACACAAAGGTTGTGGCATCTTCAGAGGATAAAAATTTTTCTTATATTCCGAAAGATTTTACTCTTGACAAAAATGCAAGTTATTTGCACATTACAACCAACAACACAATTTTTGGTACTGAGTACCACTATATCCCAGAGACAGGTGATGTCCCTCTTATTGCTGATATGTCTTCTGATATTTTATCCAGAAAACTTGATTTTAAAAAGTTTGCTTTAATTTATGCTGGTGCGCAAAAGAATTTAGGTCCAGCAGGCACCACCCTTGTTGTAATTAGAGATGATATGGTTAAGCGTTGTGAAAATAAAACATTACCTACTCTTTTAAACTACAAAACCCATGTAGACAAAGAATCTTTATTTAATACTCCGTCTGTTTTTGCAGTGTATGTTGTCCACCTTGTTTTGAAATGGATTAAAGAAGAGATGGGTGGATTAGAAAATGTAGAAAAGTACAATAGAAAGAAAGCAGATTTGCTCTACTCTGCAATTGACGAAATGTCAGATTTTTATAGAGGTACGGCAGAAAAAGACTCAAGGTCTCTGATGAATGTTACTTGCAGGCTGCCTAATGAAGAACTGGAAAAGAAGTTTGTATCAGAAGCGGCTGAAAGGGATTTAATTGGATTAAAGGGTCACAGAAGTGTCGGTGGGATTAGAGCCTCAATTTACAATGCTTTCCCTTATGAAGGTGTAGAAAAACTTGTAGATTTTATGAAGGAATTTAGAAAAAATAATTAAAGTTTAGCTTTAAATAATTTAAGTAACTTACAGAAACTCCCCAACTTTTGGGGAGTTTTTTAATGTGTTAAACAACTTATAAAAGGCTTGATACCTGTGACTAATTTTATTTTTTAAATTCATAGGCATTTCAGCAAAAGTCATATTTAAAGGTGGATAGAAAAAAATAGGGTCATAACCAAATCCCCCTTCACCTTTCATCTCAAATGAAATATACCCATCCACCCTTCCCTCTTCACAAAATAAAATTTTCTCATTAAGAGATACACACGCAACACATACAAATCTTGCACTTCTTTCTCTTGGATTTGTCACATTTTCCATTTTCTCTAATATTATCTTACATTTATCATTAAAACTTAAAGCTTCACCTAAATATCTTGCAGAATATATCCCCGGTTCACCATTTAAGTAATCAATAACAAGGCCTGAATCATCTGCTACAACTGGCAAATCTGTATGTTTTGAATAAAATTTTGCCTTTATTGAGGCATTTTCATTGAATGTAGTACCATTTTCTTCAACATTGAATTTATCCAAGCCTAAATCCTTCAAACTAAAAATTTCAAAATTTTTTCCAGCTAATTGCCTTACTTCTTTTACCTTGTTTTCATTTCCTGTTGCAAACAGTAACTTTATTTTTTTAGTCATAGTTTTTTAAAACCTGATTTTGCAAATTAATTAAACTTTCTATTCCATTAAAAGCAAAGTCAAGCATTAGGTTTAATTCTTCCCTCGGAAAGGCGTGCGTTTCTGCAGTTCCCTGTATTTCAACAATTTTTTGGTTCTGTGTTGCAATTAAATTTAAATCAACTTCTGCATTTGAATCCTCACTATAATCAAGATCAAGTAAAATTTCACCATTAACCTTACCTACCGAAACAGCTGCAACATTCTCAAGTATAGGATTTTTTTCTATTATACTTTCTTTCAAAAGTTTTTTAATTGCTATTGCCATTGCTACAAAAGAGCCTGTTATAGATGCTGTCCTAGTGCCACCATCTGCCTGAATAACATCACAATCAATTAAAATAGTTCTTTCTCCTAAGAGTTTTCTATCAACACTTGCCCTTAGTGCTCTTCCTATTAGCCTTTGTATTTCTACAGTTCTTCCAGATTGTTTTCCCCTTACCGCTTCCCTCTGGCTTCTGGTGTGTGTTGAACCAGGGAGCATTCCATATTCAGCAGTAATCCACCCTTCTCCACTACCCTGTAAAAAAGGAGGGATTTTTTCCTCTATGTTTGCACTGCATATAACCTTTGTTTTTCCAAATGAAATGAGGCATGAGCCATCAGGATGCTCAAGAAAATCCGGAATTATTTTTACCTCTCTTAACTCATTATTTTTTCTTCCATTTTCCCTTTCCATATCAACTCCTGTATTTTTGTAAATCTATATGCTCAATTTTATCAAAATTCCCTTCAAGAAATTTCTCACTTAACTTTCCGAAATTTTCAGGATAGTCAGTCACATAAATTTCAGTTTTATTTTCCCCTTCTTTTGGAAAAATAAAAGATTTTTTTAAAATTTCAAGAATAGGAGTGGCTGAATCAACCAATTTAATTTTTTCACCAACAATTTTCCCGATTGTTTTTTTCATGACTGGATAATGGGTGCAACCTAATACAAGTGTATCAATCTTGTTTTCAATTAACGGCATTACATAAATTGAAACGATTTTCTCTGCAATTTCTCCTTCAATTAACCCCTCTTCTACTAAAGGAACAAGCAAAGGGGCTGGATTTGAAAAAATCTCACATTCTGGGCAAAGTTTTTTTATTTCATCCTGATATGAGTTTGAAAGTATTGTTGCCCTTGTCCCAATTATCCCTATCCTTTTGTTTTCACTAACCTTAACCGCTTTTTTTGCCCCTGCTTTAATTACTCCATAAACAGGAATATTTAATTTTGTTTTAAGATGGGGAATTGAGTAAGCTGATGCTGTATTGCATGCAACTATAAGTATCTCAATATCTTTTGTTCTCAGAAAATCAACATTTTGCAATGTATAATTTACAATTGTTTCGGAAGATTTTGTCCCATACGGAAGCCTTGCGGTGTCTCCCAGATAATAAAACTCTACTCCTTTGAGATTTTTTCTTAATTTTTTTAAAACAGTTAAACCGCCTGCTCCAGAATCAAATATCCCTATTTTTTTAATAAGCTTCTTTCTCATCACTCACCACCAGCAGGAAGTGTAATAATAAATCTTGCACCCTTATCTGATTCATCTAACACCAATTGTCCCTCATATTCTTCTATAATTTTCCTGGCATTATACAGACCAATCCCTGTTCCATGGCTTCCTTTTGTTGTAAAATACTGCTCAAAAATTTTCTCCCTATACTTATCAGGCACCCCTGGCCCATTGTCCGCAATTTCAATAATTACTTTCTGATCTTTTACCTTAGTTGTAATTGATAGTGTTGGATTTACTGACGATTTTAAGGCATCAAGAGCATTTTTAATTAAATTGTGTAATACCTGAGAAAAATCTGACTGGCTTATTCTTACTAATGGAAGATTGTTGTCAAAATCAATTTCTTTTTTTACTTTATGCTTAAAAAATAAATCAGCATTAAAAAATTCTAATTCGCTTTTAATTACCTCATTGATATTTATTAGACGCTCCTCTTTTTCAACAGTCATCCTTGCCTTTGTTAAAACAGACTCTATAATCTGGTTAATTTTTTGAACTGAGCTTATGATGTTATCCATATGTTTTATAAGCCTTTTTTTATCCATAGAATCCTCTAAATTTTCAACAATGCTTTTTACCATAGATAGTCGCGAAGTAACAATCATTAATGGGTTGTTTATATTGTGCACTATTCCCTGGATTAACTCACCAAATACTGCAAATTTATCACTTTGAATTATTCTTGTATTCAGATTTTCAAATGACTTATGGTATTTATTTAGATTTTCTTCTAATTGGGCTATTTTACTTTTCAATTCACTATATTTTTTGTTCATTTTTACTATTTCTTCAGCGTTTGTTAATGTGAACAAAAGAAGATTTTTTTTCTCTGAATTTAAGTTGATATTTATTTTTTCACCTGACAATAGATAATGCCTTTCAAAAAGTTTTATCATTTTTTGGAATTGTTGAGAGTTATTGCTATTAAACTTTTGTATTTCTGTTTTTAACTCTTCTGGCATTAAATCAACTGTATTAACATTTACGATTAGCTGTTTAAACCATTTATTTGCATATATGTTATTTAACAGATCATCCACCACTAAAATGCCTATATTTACATTCTCTATTGCTGTCTTTATAACAATAAATTTAGCATCAATTTCTTTCAAATAATCAGAAATTTCTTTTGACACAATTGTAACAATACTGTCTTCACCTTCATACTGGTTAGAATTTAAAACGCTAAATATTTTTTCTCTTAATCTTTTATCTGACAGCTTTTGAACAAGAGAAAAAATTGGTTTTTTTTCTAAATTATTCCTTGCTAAAAGAAATACCAGAAAACTCAAAATTAAAACAAAAATAAAAGCAACAATTATCGTTCCATTTCTAATATAGTCAATTGTTCCAAAATTAGAAATCTGTCTTGTTTGTGAATAACGCAAAATATTCAATCCCTGATAATCAACTGAA
Organism: Thermotomaculum hydrothermale; assembly: GCF_016592575.1. Lineage (NCBI taxonomy): Bacteria > Pseudomonadati > Acidobacteriota > Holophagae > Thermotomaculales > Thermotomaculaceae > Thermotomaculum > Thermotomaculum hydrothermale. Next base: position 987,341 of record NZ_AP017470.1, read on the forward strand.
CTAAGGGACACAACATAATTATCAAAAATTTTAGTTGTGATTTTCTGTCCACTGTGTTTGTTGTTTAAAAAACTCTCCAGATAATTTATTAATTTTTTATTTGTGATTAAAGGATAAATTTTTAAATTTTTAGTGAGTAATTTTTGCTGATTTTTTAACATTTCTTTTAAATTATTAAAACTAACAGGGCTTCTACTTTGTTTATCTTCAATATAGAATGCATAAATATTCCCTTTATTATCAAATAAAATCAAATTATCAATATTTTCTTTGGAAAACCCTCTATTATTTCTTACTATGTCAACAAAGTTGTTCATTGACACATCAATTGTTAGCAATCCTTTGAATTCATTTTTTTTGTAGACAGGTACTACTAATGAAATATATAGATTACTTCCATTTTGGTAAGGATTAGTTAAAAAAATCTCATCTTTTGCAATAGTGGTTGCAATTATGTAGTATGGATAATTCCTTGGATCTGACAAAAAACCAATATTATTAGGTTCTATTTTCCTAAATGGAAACTCTCTATAAAATCCACTTTTATCAACATAAGTCATATGAACAAAGGGATATTTTTCTAAAAATTTTTTCCAGAAAACATCTAATTTCTCTGTTATTAATGTGACAATTTTAATATCTTCATTAAGAACTTCGTTTTTGTTTAAATAACTTGCTGAAATTTCCCTCCTATTTTTTCTTGAAGAAAGAACATATTTATAATTTGAAACCTTATTTTTACTTGTAGAAACATACTTTTCTTTGAATTTTTGGTCGATTAATTTATTATATGAATAATTTTCAAATTCTCTTTCCAGGTATTTCTTTGTAAAATACAAAAAATTATTTCCATCTTGCATAAACTCTTTAATAGCTACACTTTCTGCCTCCGTTTTTTCTTGAAATCTCAATATAACAAAATGTTTTGCCTTATTGTCTACTGCGTAAAAATAAAAAAACAAAAATAAAACTAAAACTATTGCAAAAGAAATAAAAATTAAAAATACACCAGATTTTTTAGATACTTTTCTCTTATTTGAATTTTTTTCAACTTTGCTTAAACTCATTTTTACACTTCTCCGGTTGTATCACTCCCCCTGATACAACATATTTTACAGCATCTTCAATAGATAAATTTGTTTCAACTATGCTGTCTCTCTCTACAACCACAAGATACCCCGAAGTCGGGTTTGGGGTTGTAGGGATAAAAACATTAATCATATTTTTTTTACTAAAATAATCTGATAACTCCTCGCATAAAGGGGCGGTAGTAAACCCTATTACCCACATTTCTTTTTTAGGATATTCAACAAAAACAACCTTATTAAATTTCTGGCTATTTGTTAATCTGAAAGCATCTAATAGCTGTTTAAGGGCAACATAAATACCTTTAACCAGGGGTGTTGATGACAATATTCTATCTATTAATTTAATCAATTTTTTCCCAATAAAATTTTCAGCAATAACTCCTACAAGTAAAATAAATAAAAATAAAAAAAACAGAGATAAAAGCGTTATTGCAAAATGAGGAAGTTCTACATTAAAAAAGTACTTTTGAAAAAATTTAACTATTAAAGGAGAAAAAATATTATCTATTTTATTGAAAATAAAAATAATAATAAAAATACTTACAAAAGCTGGAGTTATAACCAGTATTCCAGTAATAAATTTGGCTTTCAGTCCTTTAAATTTCATTTTTCACTCTTTTTTTTTGTTTTTGAGATGTAGTAAATATATTCTCCCTCTTTTGCCATTCTTAGCCTTTCCCTTGCTATCATTTCAATAAAAAAGGGAGAGGATGCATTTTGCAACTCCAGCTCCCTTTTTAAAGTCTCTTTTTTCTGAATTAATTCTGTTTTAATCTTTTCCAAACTCTTTTGTTTATTCTCCAGAGTGAGATAAGTCTTGTAACCGTATTTATTGAAAAAGAGAAATAAACTAACTCCTATTAAGTAAATTAGAACAATAATTGTTTTCCAGTTAAAAAATCTCTTTTTTCTTTTTCTCATATTTTTCTTTTAATTACACTTACCCCAGCATATATTGCATCTTCCCCTAAAATTTCTTCAATCCTTAACAATTGATTGTATTTTGCAAGCCTATCTGTTCTTGACATTGATCCTGTTTTTATTTGCCCAGTCTCAAATGCCACAGCAAAATCAGCAATAGTTGTATCTTCTGTCTCTCCTGACCTGTGAGAAACAACAGAAGTATAACCATTCAATTTAGCCATTTTAATGGTGTTTACAGTTTCAGTTAGAGTACCTATCTGGTTAAGTTTAATTAAAATAGAATTTGCAATACCTTTCTCAATCCCTTCTTGAAATATTTCGGGATTTGTAACAAAAATATCATCTCCAACCAATTGTATTTTGTCCCCTAACCTATCAGTTAAAATTTTCCAGCCATCCCAATCAGATTCTGCCAGACCATCCTCAATAGAAAAAATAGGATACTTCTTTACCCATTCCTCATATAAATCTATCAACTGTTCTGAAGTTAAAATATCACCTGTTGAGTCAAGATGGTACTTCCCATCTTTAAAAAATTCACTTGCAGCAGGGTCAAGCGCAATAAAAACATCTTCTCCCGGTTTATAACCTGCTTTTTCAATTCCTTCTACAATTAACATCAATGCCTCTTCGTTAGACTTTAAATCAGGAGCAAATCCACCTTCATCTCCAACAGAAGTGGAATAGCCCTTAGCTTTCAAAACTTTTTTTAAAGAATGAAACACTTCTGCTCCATACCTTAAAGCCTCTGAAAAAGTTGGCGCTCCAGCAGGAACAATCATGAATTCTTGTACATCAACCCTATTATCGGCGTGAACACCTCCATTTAAAACATTCATCATTGGCACAGGTAACAACCTTGCCTGTGACCCGCCAAGATATTTAAATAAAGGCAATTCACTATATTCAGCAGCAGCTTTAGCACATGCAAGAGAAACTCCCAAAATTGCATTTGCCCCCAGCCTGCTCTTGTTTTTTGTCCCATCTAATTCAATCATTAATTCATCTATTAAAACCTGTTCTCTGCAATCAATCCCAATTAATTCAGGAGCAATTACCTCTTCAACATTTTGTACTGCTTTTAAAACGCCTTTACCATTAAATCTTTCTTTGTCCCCATCTCTCAACTCAACTGCTTCCCTTGTCCCTGTAGATGCCCCGGAAGGGATTGCAGCTCTACCTATTATCCCGGATTCCAGTATAACATCAACTTCTATAGTTGGATTTCCTCTGGAATCAAGTATTTCTCTTGCAATAATGTCTTCAATATATGGCATTGTTCACCTCCAAAATATTTAATCTCTTAGATTATAGATTAATAAAAAGCCTTTATCAATTGAGTGTTAACAATTAAATGATCGTGAAACCTATAATAGTTTTTTTTAGATGGGAGATACTTCAGTTTAACCTCACTTAAAACGACAAAGTGCTTTCCTATATAAATATCTTTAGGTAACTCTCCTTTGCTAATAGCCGGAACCATAAGATTTCCTGAAATCATATAATTATTTATTGTGAGGATATTTATTGATACAGGTATCAGGTTTTTTAAAGCCCTCGCCCTTTCATTTTTTACCCCTTTAAACTCTGACATTGAATGTGCAAAAAGAATTTGGTTTAAACTTACAGTATAATCGCTATCCTCAAAAGATAATGTTTTCTCCAATTGCAACGATTCATCAAGAATAAAATCAAGGGGAACTTCCTTTTCTTCCTGCTCTTCAGTAAAAATAGCACTCTCCTCCCCACTATCTTCAATCTGTTTTTTAACGAAAATCATCTGTATTGCAGATTTTATTGACAAAAAAACTCCTTCACCCATTTTCCTCTTATTTACTGAAGAGTTCAATAAATCTATTAACCTCAAATTTCCAATACCGCTATCATTAACATAACCGTCTATAATTGTACTATCCAACAAATAAAACCTTGCTTTTTGCATTTTACACCTCGTAAAAATTATTTCTTATTAAAATTATAATTGCAAAACATTAAAAATACTACTTAAAAAGCTTAAAAATATATTGAAAACCTCTTACATCCAGAATATTTTTTTTACTTTGCTGTAACATTTTGTTTGTGATAGCATCAAATAAAAAGGATATAAAAAAATTGGAGGTATTTATATGAAGGGATTCATCAAGTTAATTTTAATATTTTCAATAACAACAATAGTTAATTTGCATGCAATTGCACAACAAAATTTAAAACCTATTGAAAAAATGACTCTGGATAAAGCAATAAAAATTGCACTTGAAAACTCACCTTATTTAAAGGCTGTTGAGCATGAGAAAAACGCAGCTAAAACTTATGAAAAAGAGGCAAAGAGTTACAGGCTTCCTCAGGTAAATTTAAACGAGATTGTAATGAGAACCAACAATCCAATGGAAACATTTGCACTTTCACTTTCCCAGGAAAACTTTAACTTAATGGATTTAATGGTAAATGACCCCAACCACCCTTCTCCACTTAACGATTCAATTACCCAGCTTCAAATAGTGCAACCCCTCTATATGGGCGGAAAAATAACTCACGGGATTAAAGCAGGCCAGAAAATGGCAAAGGCAGGGGAAAAGAAGTTTGAAAGAGCAAAACAGGAAGTTATATTTAATACTAAAACAGCATATTTAAATGTTTTACTTGCAAAAAAGTATGTTGAGTTAATGGACGAAGTTGTTAAAACAGTGAAAACCCATGTTGACATGGCTCAGGCTTACTATGACACCGGCTTTATTATGGAAGCGGACTTATTGCAGGCAAAGGTATTTTTAGGCGATGTTGAACAAAAGAAGATAACAGCAGAAAACAATTACAAACTTGCAAAGGCATACTTCAATAATGTTATTGGCGTTGACCAGAATAAAGATTTTGAATTTGTTAATCAATTTAAATTTGAGGATAAAGAATACAATCTTGATAAATTGCTAACAGAGGCGATTGAAAATAGACCAGATTATAAAGAGTTAAAATTAAAGGTTGATGCTGCAAAGCACAATATTAGTATTGAAAAAAGTGAATACAAACCTAAATTATTTCTAATTGGAGAATTGAATTACCATGATAAACAGTTTTTAGGAACTGATGGAGATTCGTTTAAGATTATGGCTGTTGCTAAATTTAATCTTTTTAATGGCTTCAAAACAAAAAACAGGGTGCTAAGGGCTAAAGAGCAGTATAATTCCTATTCCAAATACTTAAAACAAATGGAAGAGGGAATTTATTTGCAGGTTAAACAGGCTTACTTTAATTTAAATGAAGCCAAAAAAAGGTACAAAGTTGCAGAGTTATCTGAAAAGCAGGCAAAGGAAAACTTAAAGTTAAGGGAAGAAAGGTACAAAAAGGGAGTGGAAAAGACAACTGACCTGCTTGATGCAGACACCCAGTATATTCAGGCTAAAACCCAGAAACTGCACGCATTGTTTGATTACTTAAAAGCAGAAGAAAAACTAAAATTTATGATAGGAAAAATAAATTAAGGAGGATTAGATGAAAAAGGTACTGCTGTTTAGCATATTTGCTTTAATATTAGTTTCATGCTCTAAAAACGATGTGGGAGAGTTAAAACAACTACCGCCAGTTAAAACTAAATTTACAAAAGTGGAAAAGGTTGTTACCTCTGAATTAGTTGAAGCACCAGGACAGGTAACATCTATCAAAGACGCTTATATTATGGCAAAATCTATTGGAACAATTCTCAACATTCAGGTTAAGGCAGGGGATTTTGTTAAAAAAGGCCAATCACTTTTAACCATAGACTCATCAGACATAAAATCTAAATTACAACAGGCAAAGGGAGCTCTTGCCCAGGCTGAAGCTGCATTAACAATTGCAAAAAACAATTACGAGAGGTTTAAGGAGCTTTACAAAAGAAACGCCTGCTCAAAGGTTGAGTTGGAGCAAATGGAATTTCAGTACAATAAGGCAAAAGGCGCAGTTGAAATGGCAAAAGGTGCTGTAAACGAAGCAAAGGCTTATTTAAAATACTCAAAGGTTGTTTCCCCTTTCGATGCTATTGTTGTTGAAAGAATGGTAAATATAGGTGACTTTGCTGCACCAGGAAGGCCTTTATTGAGAATTATTGACCCAAAGGATCTGAGGTTTGAATGCACAATAGGTGAATCAGATGCAAAATACATTAAAAAAGGCGATAAAGTCAGTGTAAAACTTGACTCATTACCTGAAAAGATTGAAGGTGAAGTTGCTGAGATTTCTGGTGGTTCAGATTTCTTAACCCACACTGTTACTGTTAGAATTGCTATCCCATTTGATGAAAGGCTTAAAGCCGGTATGTACGGAGTTGCATACTTTAATTCAACACCAAAACAGAGAATTTTTGTCCCTGAAAAATGTATTTTAAAAAGAGGCGAGTTAAATATTGTTTATGTTGTTGATAAAAACAATATAGCAAAACTAACCCTGGTTAGATTAGGCAAAAAATTCGGTGATAAGTTTGAGGTATTGTCAGGCCTAAAAGGTGATGAAACTGTAGCGTGTTCAAACCTTTCCAGAATCTCTGACGGAGTGAAACTGGAGGAGATGTAAAATGGAAAAAAAACATAAATTCGGGCTTTCAGGCTCTATAGCAAGGTACTTTATAGATTCAAAACTAACTCCCTTGATTATTATAATCTCTCTTTTAATGGGAATTTTTGCCGTCTTAATTACACCAAGGGAGGAAGAACCTCAAATTGTTGTTCCAATGATTGATGTAATGGTAATGTACCCCGGGGCATCTGCCAAACAGGTTGAAACAAAGGTTACAATACCAGTTGAAAATTTAATGTGGGAAATCCCAGGAGTTGAGTATGTTTATTCTACTTCAGCACCAAATTTCTCACTCACAACAGTTAGATTTTATGTTGGAGAAGATGCTGAAAGGTCACTTGTAAAAGTTCTGCAAAAGCTTCAGTCTAACTATGACAAAATTCCACCTGGTATTTCATTTCCTCTTGTAAGGGAGTTTTCTATTGATGATGTTCCACAGGTTGCGTTAACCCTTTATTCAGATAAATACGACCATTACCAATTAAGAAGGCTTGCCACAGAAGTTGCAGAAAAGATAAAAAGAATTAAGGATGTTTCCAGAATTGATATTATAGGGGGAACCCCCAGAACATTCAGGGTAATTCTTGACCCTGTAAAAATGAAGGTAAAAAATATTTCCCCATTGCAAATTGCTGATATGTTAATGAAAAGGCACTGGAATTTACCTGCCGGAGAAATTCAGACAGATAATAAATCCTTTGTTGTGGAAACTGGATATTTTATCCAGAAAATAGAGGACTTAGAAAACTTAGTTGTTGGCGTTTATATGGGAAAACCTGTATTCCTTAAAGATGTTGCAAAAATTGTTGATGGGCCAAAGGAAATTGACAACTATGTTTTCTTTGGCGTTGGGCCAAGTGCTGAAAAAAGGGATATAGATAAGTATAATAAATACCTCTACCCTGCTGTAACAATTTCAATTGCTAAACGAAAAGGAAGTAATTCAGTTGTTATAGCACATGAAGTAAAAAAGATGGTTAAAGAATTAAAGGGGTATATTATTCCTAAAGATGTGCATGTTGCCGTCACAAGGGATTACGGAGAAACTGCCCAGGATAAATCAAACGAGTTAATTGAGCATGTAATTATTGCAACTGTTGCTGTTGCTATATTTATGGGTTTTGCATTAGGTATAAAAGAGGCAATTGTTGTTTTAATTGCAGTACCTGTTACCTTAGCATTAACTTTGTTTGCATCCTACTTCTTTGGATATACCTTAAACAGGGTGTCTCTTTTTGCTTTAATCTTTGCGATTGGAATCCTTGTTGACGATGCTATTGTTGTTGTGGAAAACATCCACAGGCACTTTGTAATCAATAGAGGTAAAGGTAACTTAAAAGAAATTGCGGCATTTGCTGTTGACGAGGTGGGAAACCCTACAATTCTTGCAACATTTACAGTAATTGCAGCACTACTACCTCTTGCATTTGTAACAGGAATGATGGGGCCTTATATGAGGCCTATTCCTATAAATGCTTCTGCTGCAATGCTTTTTTCACTTTTAGTTGCATTTATAGTTTCCCCCTGGCTTGCTTACAGGCTGCTTAAAGGAGAAAAATTTAGCGAGGATGAGGTTAAAGAAGAGACTGGTGGGAAACTATATAGCTATTATAAAAAATTTATGTACTTATTAGTAGACGATGGGAAAAAGGCTTTCTTCTTTATCATGTTTGTTGTGTTTTTATTGTCAGGCTCTATTTACCTTTTTCTTGCAAAAAAGACAATTGTTAAAATGCTCCCCTATGACAACAAGGCTGAACTTCAGATAATAATTGATATGCCGGAAGGCACCACTCTGGAAAATACCACAACAGTTGCAAGGGAAATAGGGGATTATTTAAGAACTGTTCCTGAAGTATCAGACTTTGAGATTTATGCAGGAACTGCTGCCCCCTTTAACTTCAATGGGCTCGTAAGACATTACTTTTTAAGAAGAGGGGAAAATGTAGCAGATATTCAGGTTAATTTCGTAAACAAACATAAAAGAAAGAAAAAATCCCATGATTTAGCTAAAGAGATAAGAGGTCCAGTTCAAAAAATTGCAAAAAAATATGGAGCAAATGTAAAGATAACTGAAATTCCACCGGGACCTCCTGTGCTTTCAACACTTTTGGCAGAAATTTATGGACCAGATTACAACAAACAGATTGAGATAGCAAGAAAGATTAAAAAAATTTTTGAAGAAACAGATGGAGTTGTTGATGTTGACTGGTATGTTCAGGACCCGCAGGTAAAATATGAACTTGTGCCTGACCCGGTAAAAGCAGCATACAATGGAATTACTGTGGAACAGATTGCTAAAACCCTTGCATTGGTTCAGTATGGGATGGATTTAGGATTGGCTGATGTTCCAAGGGAAATGGAAAATGTTTGTATAAATGTCAGATTGCCAAGGAAAGACAGGACTTCAATTAAAGACCTAACAGATATTTATGTTCATGCTAAAGACGGCAGAATGGTTCCTTTATCTGAACTTGTAAAAGTTAAAAAGACTGTTGCAGATACCTGGATTTACCATAAAAACCTAATGCCTGTTGTCTATGTCACAGGCGAGGTTTCAGGAAAGGAAGAATCTCCTGTTTACGCAATACTAAAAATGAAGAAAAAAATAGAAAAACTTGATATAGGAACTGGTTACAAACTGAACCAAAGATTTACCGACTTACCGTTTGTGGACAAAAAGTATGAAATGAAATGGGATGGAGAATGGCACATAACCTATGAGGTATTCAGGGATATGGGAATAGCCTTTGCAGCGGTTATGGTACTTATATACATCCTTGTTGTGGGATGGTTTAGATCATTTATAACGCCATTAATCATTATGTCCCCTATTCCTTTAACCCTTGTGGGAATTGTGCCAGGCCACTGGATAACTGGCAAATTTTTCACCGCAACTTCAATGATAGGTTTTATTGCACTTGCTGGAATTATTGTAAGAAACTCTATACTTCTTATTGATTTTACTGAATTAAGGCTTGAACATGGAGAACCTTTAAGAGAGGCTGTTGTTGACGCTGGAGTGGTAAGGTTCAGGCCTATTGTTTTAACTGCTATGGCACTTGTTGTGGATGCTCTTGTAATCATTATGGATCCAATTTTTGAAGGGCTGGCTATCTCTCTTATGTTTGGAGTTATTGTATCTACAATTTTAACCCTATTTGTAATACCTGTTTTATACTATTACACTTCAAAGGTTATTCCTTTGAAAAAATTTGAAGAGGAGGATTCATATGACAGTTAACAGAGCGCTAAGGTTGGTTGCAGGCATTTTTATCCTTGTTTCTGTTTTACTGGCTGTTTATGTTAACAAAAATTGGTGGTGGTTTACCGCTTTTATTGGAGTAAACCTTATTCAATCTGCATTTACTAATTGGTGCCCTATGATGACAATATTAAAAAAAATAGGGTTAAAAGACGACTCCTGTTAAACCAGATTCTTAAATTTAGAGAGGGGGGTTCCCCCTCTTTTTTTATTTAAAAGATTTTTCAAACTGATATAATATTTTAAGAAAAATTAAAGGAGTAAATTATGTCAGACAATAAACCAAACAACCCTCATCAGATTCAGTTGCAGATAGATGATAAGGTTGCTGAAGGGATTTATGTAAACAGCGCAAATGTAATGTTTAACAAAGGGGAATTTGTAATTGATTTTATAAGGGTAACCCCACCTCCCGGAAAACCTAAGGTTATGTCAAGGGTTATTATGTCCCCCATTCAAATGAAAGCATTTTTAAAGGCACTGGAAAACAATGTTGAAAAATACGAAAATCAGCATGGGAAAATAATTCTTGACGAAAAAGACAAAAAGGTCGGGTTTGACAGGTAATGTTTGTCCTTGCATCAAAATCACCAAGAAGGCTTGAGTTACTTAAAACAATAATACCTGATTTAGAAGTAATACACCCGGAAGTTGATGAGACTTCTATTAAGTCTAAAAACCCTGCAAACCTTGTAATGAAGCTGTCTCAAGCAAAAGGAAGGTTTGTATTAAAAAAACACAATAAAGAAAATGTAATTGCTGCCGATACTGTAGTTGTACTTGATAATGAAATTTTGGAAAAACCAAAAGACAGGGAAGATGCTAAGAATATTCTCAGAAAACTATCTGGTAAAACACATAAGGTAATTACAGGCGTATCAGTTTTTATAAAAGACTTCTGTTTCTCTTTTTACGATGAAACGCAGGTCGAATTTTACGAATTAACTGATGAAGAAATTGAATGGTATATCTCCACAAACGAACCTATGGACAAAGCAGGAGCTTACGGAATTCAGGGACACGGAAAAATATTTATAAGATCAATAAAAGGGGACTATTTTAATGTTGTCGGTTTTCCAATTGCAAAATTCTATCAAAAGTTAAAGAAAAATAAAATTAATTTGCCCTTTCTAAAAAAAGATTAAATATTTTTTAATTGTTTACCTGGTTTGAACTTGATTGATTTGCCTTCTTTAATTTTAATCACTTCGCCTGTTTTAGGATTTCTACCAACCCCTAACTTTTTGTTTCTTAAATAAAAAATGCCAAACCCTCTAAACTCTACCCTTTCTCCCTTCAAAATTGCATCTTTAATAGAAGAAATCATGATGTTTACAGCCTCATTTGCCTCAGCTGTAGAAATACCGGTTGATTCTACAATCTTTTTTACAATATCATTCTTAACCATACAATCCTCCACCAATTATTTTCAACTATCTTAAAGAAAATATAACTCTTTTAATGAATAAAATCAAGAAAATAATTGAGATTTTTTGAAATTAATCAATTTTTTTAATTTTTATTCGCTTATTTCTCCTGAAATATTTTTTAAAAAAAGCTTTTTTATCTCAGAAACATTATAATCTTTTGACAACAGGTACTGAAATTTCATTATTGCTGATTCAATAGTCATATCAAGGGCAGAAATTGCTCCTGCCTCTTTTGCTTTTCTACCACATTCGTACGCATCAAGGTTTATCTTCCCTCTCTTTGCCTGAGAGGTAATTATAACCGGAATACCTAATTCATTTGCCTCAATGATAAACGGTATAAGAGAATTTTCCAGAATGGGAATATTGCCTGTTGCATATGCTTCGACAATTATTCCATCTGTATCATTGTTTAAAAAATGCCTGTAAATTGACGGATTTAATCCAGGAAAAGTCTTTATATGGACAATATTTTTTTCTTTTAGAAAATTGAACTCTATTTCTCCACCAAAAGATATAGGCATTATACAACGGTTGTTTAAATTAATTTCAACTCCAACAGTTGCAAGGTAAGGAAAATTAGGGGAATCAAAGGCGTCAAAATCTCCACTTGAAACCTTTGTTGCCCTGTTTGCCCTCATCAACTTTGAATTAAAGCATATAGCAACCTCAGGAATATCCATTGTGGCAAACTCCACCGCATTTATGAGGTTTAACCTTGCATCTGTTCTAATGTGTCTTAAAGGCTTCTGAGAGCCTGTTAAAATAATTGGCTTTTTGTTGTTCTTTATCAAAAAAGAAAGAGCAGAGCCAGAGTAAGCCATTGCATCTGTTCCGTGAATAATTACAAAACCATCATAAAGTTCGTAATTTTCTTTTATGACTTCAACAAGTTTGTTTATGTGTTTAATTGTTAAATTGGCACTATCAATGTTAAATGCAAAAACAGTTTCAATATCAGCAAGCTGATTTAACTCAGGGACAAAATTTACCACACTTTCCTGAAATTGAACAGGTTTCAAGCTATTATCTGGTTTACCTTCAGCCATTCCCAATGTGCCGCCTGTGTGTATCATTAAAATCTTTTTACTCATTTTCACCTCGTTAAAACAGTTACCCACGATGAATAAATTTTTAAACTTTGAATTTTAGATTTTAAATTATGGATTCTGAATGTTGAATTATAGATTAAGGAAAAAATCAAATTAATTTCTACAAAGAGATACTTACTCATCAATCCAAAATCCAGCATCAAAAATCCAAAATTTTCAAACCCAAAACCTCAAACCTAAAACCCAGAACCCAATACCAAATACCTAAAACCCAACACCTACAAAATATACTTTCCTACATCCTCTTTTGAAATTATCTCTTTCAGCTTATCTTCAACAAATTTCTTATCAACTGTAACAACAGTTCCGCTTAATTCAGGGCCTTTAAAAAGAATATCCTCAAGCAATTTTTCCATAATTGTATGAAGCCTTCTTGCCCCTATATTTTCAATTGAATCGTTTGCAATATAAGCATACTCTGCAATTGTTTCAATTGCCTCTTTTTCAAAAACAAGGCTTACATTTTCTGTTTCCATTAAAGCCTGATACTGCTTAATTAATGCATTCTTCGGCTGGGTTAAAATTTTAACAAAATCGTCTTTGGTTAATGAGTGCAACTCAACCCTTATTGGAAACCTACCCTGCAATTCAGGGATTAAATCAGATGGCTTTGCTATGTGAAACGCCCCTGCTGCAATAAACAAAATATGGTCTGTCCTAACAATGCCATACTTTGTTGGCACTGTTGAACCCTCAATAATAGGAAGTAAATCTCTCTGCACCCCTTCCCTGCTAACATCAGGGCCACTACCCCCTGATGAGCGTGAAGTAATCTTGTCTATTTCGTCTAAAAATATTATTCCGTTGTTTTCAGCAAGCTTTATAGCCTCTTCCTTTACCTTTTCCATATCAATCATCTTTTCTGCTTCTTCTTCGGTAAAAAAGTCAATAGCCTCTTTTACAGTCATTTCCCTGCTCTTCTTTTTGGGAGGCTCAAACAAACCGGAGAGCCCGTCTTTTAAATCCTCAAACATATCCATTGTTCCGCCTGCTACAATGTCAAAAATAACCTGAGGGCTTGCCTGTTTTTTTACTTCAACCTCTATTTTTCTATCATCAAACAGCCCGTTTTCAACATCTTTTCTCTTTTCCTCTCTTAAATTGATCATTCTTTCATAGTGGGGAAATCTTGGGTCATCACTGCTATCAGGCATTGATGGTGCTGGGAATAGAATATCTAAAACCCTGTCAATTGCCTTTTCCCTTGCCTGTTTTTGAATCTTTTTTGTATAAGTCTCCTTTACCATCTGAATGGCAACCCTTACAAGGTCTCTTATCATAGACTCAACATCCCTTCCAACATACCCCACTTCGGTAAATTTAGATGCTTCAACTTTCACAAAGGGGGCATTTGCAAGCTTGGCAAGCCTTCTTGCAATTTCAGTTTTACCAACCCCTGTTGGTCCTATCATAATTATGTTTTTGGGAGTAATCTCCTCTGCTAACTCTTTTGGAAGCTTTTGCCTTCTTATCCTGTTTCTCAAAGCAATTGCAACAGCCTTCTTTGCCTCATTTTGGCCAATAATATACTTATCAAGATGCTCAACTATCTCTCTTGGTAATAACTCTTTTCTCTCTAACATTTTCATATTTTCTCTCCTTTAATCTCTTCTAATTATCAGTATTCTTGGGTATGATTTAAAGTGTTTAATTCTCACCCCAACGTAAACATACGCATCTTTAAACTTCCAGTAATAGTGTACTACTGTAAAGTTAGGGTGGCTAATAGTTCTTGAAATTGGAATGCCGTAAAGCTTTGTTAAACAACCTTTAAGTTTGAAAATAAAATCCCTTGCCTTTTGAGGGTCTTTTTTGTATCCAAACCATATATCAATTGCCTTTATTTTATCCCCTTTGAAAATAGGGGAAACGCTTGCAAACTCATCGCAAAATTTAACGGTAAAAGAATCACCTGAATGAAGGTATAGTCCATTTTTCTTTGCAGTACTTATAAACTCTTTTATATTCATACCTGGTTTAAGCCCGAAAAAGCCAGGAAAAGGTTTTGACGAACAACTATTTAAAATTAAAACCGCAAATAATAATGATAAAAATAATAATTTCTTCATACTAAACCTCTTTAATTTTTTTTATGGATAATAAACTCTCCCTCTCAAGAGATTTTAACAGATTTATGCAATCTTCAAAGTTACATTTAAGGCAGGCAAATTTCAACAATGTTGACTCATCGTTAACAGTTGTCATAATTGCAAGCCCCTCATAGCTTTCAAGAATTACCCTTAAATAAAAGATATTTTCCTTTTTTGTTTCCGTAAAAACCTCAATTGTTTTTGCATCTTCTAAATTAATCGCTTTACTTTCTAACAATTGAATTTACCCCGCAGTTAAAATTTCCATAAACCCTAACAACTGTATTCGGATTTCCTTTTTCTACCTCTTCCCCATTGTTTGCAGCAAACAGTTTTTCAACTTTAAACTTTTCAACCTTCAATCCCCTGTCTCTCAATTCAACAATTTCTCCCTTTGAAAGAGGATTTTTTAATAGTATTTCAATATACTCTTCCGTTTTATTCACCACGCTTCCAACAAAAGCAAACTGGTTTATATATTTTGATGACTCAAAGTTATAACTTGAAGAATCAGGAGTGCCTTCAAAAAAGTTTGTGGTAAAACCTCTATTGCTTACCCTTGATAATTCTTCAACAAAACTGTCTTTCATTTTTTCAAAATCTTCCCTCTTCCCCTCACAAATTAAATCAATTGCAGTTCTGTAAACATCTGTAGTTACAGCAACATAGTGCATTGACTTCATTCTTCCTTCAATCTTTAAAGACGCAACTCCCGCATCAATTAGTTTGTCTAAAACAGGAATTGCGCATAAATCTTTTGAATTAAAGATATAGCTTCCCCTCTCGTCCTCCTCAATTGGAAAGTACTGCCCCGGCCTCTCTGCCTCTTCAAGCAGTTTGTAATTCCACCTGCAACTCTGGGTGCACTCTCCCCTGTTAGCGCTTCTCCCTGTCATATAGAGGGAAAGAAAGCACCTTCCGGAATATGCAATACAAAGTGCTCCGTGGACAAAAACCTCTATCTCTCCATTTGCGTTTTTGCACATATTACTTATCTGGTTTAAATTCAACTCCCTTGCCACAACAATCCTTGATACCCCCTGCTTAAACCAGAAATTGGCGGTTTTTGTATTCATAACATTTAACTGGGTGGAAATGTGGACATCAATGTCAGTCAATTCCTTAGCAAGCAAAAAGATTGCAGGGTCTGAAACAATTAAACCGTGAGGCTTAATTGTGTTTAACTCAAATAAAATGTACTCTATTTCTTCTAAATCCTCGTCATAAGGAAAAATATTCAAGGTAACATATACCTTTTTCCCCAATTCATTAGCAACTGTTACCGCTTCGCTTAACTGATCAAGTGTGAAATTGCCTGCAAAATTTCTTAAAGAAAACCTTTTTAAGCCTAAATAAACAGCATCAGCCCCGAAGTGAAATGCGGTAAGCATTTTTTCAAAATTGCCTGCCGGGGCAAGCAATTCAGGTTTTTTTATCTTTTTTTCTTCCACTTTCTTCTCCAATAGATAACCTGATATTCTTTTACATACTTTAAGTGTTGCTTGTAAGTCTCACTAAACAAATGCTTTCCCTCGTTATTTGATACAAAAAATAGATACTTTGAAACTGCCGGGCAAAAGGCAGCCTTCATTGCGTTAAACCCTGGGTTTGCAATCGGTGTTGGCGGCAATCCTTTTATGTAATAGGTGTTAAATGGATGCTTCATTCTTATGTCTTTTTTCCTGATATTTCCGTCATACCTTCCCTCTAAAATAAGGGCATAGATAATTGTTGGGTCGCATTCAAGCCTCATTCCCTTCTTCAGCCTGTTGTAAAAAACAGATGCAATTAAAGGCATTTCGCTAACAACTGAAGTCTCCTTTTCAACCAAAGACGCAAGCTTCAACACCTCATAATCGCTTAACTCAATCCCTCTTTCCTTTAAGCATGCAAACTCTTTTGCTTTTTTAAACTGCACTTTAAATTGTGAAACCATCTGCTCTATAATCTCTTTTTCAGTTGAATTTGCCCTGAATAAATAAGTATCGGGAAATAAAAACCCTTCCAGTGTTTTTGCACTTTTAAATTCATCAGGCAAAAAATCCTGAGGAGTATAGAAGTACTGCATATAAACTTCTTTTTTTCCTAAGTTTGATTTTTCAAGCCTGTCAAATATTTCAAAACAGTTAAACCCTTCGGGAAAGGTTACCTTTATTAGCCTTGCCTCTCCCTTTGTTAGCCTCTTTGCAAAGTCAATGATGTTGTAATAGTTTGAAAAAGAGTAATAGCCTGCCTTTAACTTCCTATCAAGGTTTAACATTCTCACTGTAAATAGAAAAAGCCTTGAAGAAAAAGGTGTTTTTTCTTCAACCTGTCTGGCTATTGATTTAACACTTTCCCCTTGTTTAATCTCTATTACACAGGAAACCTTCTTTGAAGAAAAAAGGCTTGCAAAACCATACAAAAGGGAAAGCACAATAATTACTGAAATTGAAATTAAAACTATTTTTTTCATAAAATTACTTCTGGTCTTCGTTTACCTTTAATATTGCTAAAAACGCTTCCTGAGGGATTTTCACCTTGCCTACAGCTTTCATCCTCTTTTTACCCTCTTTCTGCTTTTCAAGAAGTTTTCTCTTTCTGGTAATATCTCCGCCGTAACACTTTGCCAAAACATTCTTTCTCAAAGCCTTAACCGTTGTTCTTGCAATAACCCTTCTACCAATTGCAGCCTGAATTGCAACCTCAAACATCTGCCTTGGTATTAACTCTTTCATCTTTCTTGTTAAAGCCTGTGCCCTGTAATAAGCCTTGTCTTTGTGAACAATTACAGAGAGGGCATCAACAATTTCTCCATTTACAAGTATGTCAAGTTTTACAAGGTTAGATTCTCTCATTCCTGCAATTGAATAGTCAAAGGAAGCGTATCCCCTTGAAACTGACTTCAATCTATCGTAAAAATCAATTACAATCTCGTTTAAAGGCAATTCGTATTCAATTAAAACCCTCTCCTGAGAAAGGTATTCAAGCCTTTTTTGAATTCCCCTTCTATCTGTGCAAAGTTGAAGAATTGGCCCTACAAACTCAGCCTTTGTAACAATTGTTGCGTTTACAACAGGCTCTTCAATCTTTTGAATATACTGAGGTTCAGGCATTTTTGAGGGGTTTGAAACAAAAATCACCTCTCCGTTTGTCTTTGTAATCTTATACTCAACACTCGGTGCGGTTGAAATCAAGTCAAGGTTATACTCCCTCTCAAGCCTCTCCTGAATAATCTCCATGTGCAAAAGCCCTAAAAATCCGCACCTAAAACCAAAGCCTAAAGCGTCTGATGTTTCAGGCTCAAAAACAAATGCTGCATCGTTCAATTTAAGCTTTTCCATTGCATCTCTTAAATCTTCGTAATGTGTATTCTCTGTCGGGAAAAATGAGGAAAAAACAACAGGCTTCATCTCCTGAAAACCTGGAAGAGGCTCTGCACACTCTTTACCATCTTCGGTAATTGTATCCCCTATCTTTGTGTCCTGAATATTCTTAATGCCGGCAATAACATAGCCAACCTCGCCAGCCTTTAACTCTTTTGTCTTTGTCATTTTGGGAGTAAAAATGCCAACCTCGTCAACCTCGTAAACCTTCCCTGTTGAAATAAACTTCATCTTCATTTTAGGGTAAATCTTTCCCTCAAAAACCCTTGTAAGAATAACAACTCCTCTGTAAGAATCGTACCATGAGTCAAAAATCAAAGCGGCTGTTGGGTTGTTTTCATCACCTTTTGGTGGGGGGAAAACCTCCACAATCTTTTCTAAAACCTCGTCAACTCCAACCCCTGTTTTTGCAGAAACTAAAACAGCATGCTCTGTATCAAGCCCTATAACATGCTCAATCTGTTCAAGCACTTTATCTGGGTCTGCCGCAGGCAAATCTATTTTATTCAAAACAGGAAAAATCTCTAAATCATTGTCAACAGCAAGGTAAGCGTTTGCAAGAGTCTGTGCTTCAACTCCCTGAGAGGCATCAACGACTAAAATTGCCCCTTCGCATGCCTTTAAACTTCTTGAAACCTCGTAAGAAAAGTCAACATGCCCCGGTGTATCAATAAGGTTGAAGGTGTACTCTTTCCCGTCTTTTGCCTTATACTTAACTGTAACTGCATGGGCTTTAATTGTAATTCCCCTCTCCCTCTCTAAATCCATATCGTCTAAAATCTGCTCCTTCATATCCCTCTTTTCAACAGCGCTTGTCTTTTCTAAAATTCTATCTGCTAAGGTTGATTTTCCGTGGTCAATGTGGGCTATTATTGAAAAATTTCTTATTAATTCCTTTGACACAAGACACTCCTTCCGCTTTTAAAACACTGAAAAAATATAGCAAAATAAAGGCATTCAGTCAAGGTAATAGAAGGTTGACGGATTACCTTCTAATCTTTCTCCTTAATGAGACAATTAATTGATAGGCAAGGTAAGAAACTGCAATTGAACCTATTGCGTATGCTGTTTTATACCCTGGAATGTGGTTTGCATTTTCAGAATTGGCAATGGTTCTCCACGGCACAAAGAGTTTTGCAAATGAAGAAAAGAAGAAATCAAGGCCTGTAAAGAAAGTTTTAATAAAATGCTCAGTTGAAAAAGTCTGAAAAATGCCAAAAATATAAATAACACATAAAGACAATAATAGATAAATCAAAAATTCAAGAAGTCTCCACCATTTTTTAAAATTAACAAGAGATAATGCAAAGAAGCACACCAGAAGAAACGGTAATAAAGTCCATAGAATGAAATAATAGTCTATTTTATTTAAGAAAAATAATTGAGTAAATTCATACAAACGCAAATATAGCTTGTCTTTATCGAGTAAATTAAAGAATGAAACATACATGGCAAAAAACAAAATCCACTTTAAAGGCCTAAACCAGTTTTGTGCAAAGTTTGAAGAAAGTTTTGATATACCAAAAATAAGTTTGTCTTCAAGTGAAGTTGATAAGAAATTTTTTAGGATAAAATAACTTTTATAAAAAAATCTCTTTAGAATACTTAAATTTTGTTCGGCTAAATTTGAATTTCCATAATTTAAGTATCTCTCATAAGCCCTCATTTCAAGGGCATAAAAGTCTCCTCCGTGAATAAAGTCTTTTTGTTTATCGTGAGCAAGTTTTAACTGCCTGTAAATATCCTGAGCCCTATCAGGCTCTTTTTCAAATAAATCCTTGCAAATCCTTTTCTCACTTACCTCTCCCCACTTTGTATTTATAAATTCGGCATCTGAAATTGAACTATCTATAATATTGATTTCTTTTGCATTTGAAAAATCACAGTTTATAAAACGCATCTTGTTTAGGATTGAATTGTTTATTTCAAAATATAACTCTTTATCTCCCTTAAAGTTAAGGTTAAAAATAACAAATTCTTTTGCATGGTTTGTTAAATTATTAAGTTTTAAAATTCCTATATTTATATTTTTCAATTCAATTTGTGCATTAGATGAAAATTGAGGATTAAAAATTTCAAGATGGTTAATTGATTTACCCTGAGAATCTATAACAAATTTTGATTTTATTTCAACTGATTTGAAAATAATTGGATTGTTAAAATAAACTCCCCCAAAATCTGCATCTCCTTGAAATGTTGCTACCAAAAAATCTGCATCTCCTTGAAATGTTGCTCCCAAAAAATTTGCATATTTTTGAAATGTTGCTCTCCAAAAATTTGCATATTTTTGAAATGTTGCTCTCCTAAAATTTGCATCTCCTTGAAATGTTGCTACAAAAAAATCTGTCTTTCCTTGAAATGTTGCTCTTTCAAAATCTGCTTCTCCTTGAAATGTTGCTCCCCAAAAATTTGCATACACTTGAAATGTTGCTCCCCAAAAATTTGCATATTTTTGAAATGTTGCTTCCCTAAAATTTGCATCTCCTTGAAATGTTGCTACCAAAAAATCTGCCTCTCCTTGAAATGTTGCTCCCCAAAAATTTGCATATTTTTGAAATGTTGCTCCCCAAAAATTTGCATATTTTTGAAATGTTGCTTCCCTAAAATTTGCATCTCCTTGAAATGTTGCTTCCCTAAAATTTGCATCTCCTTGAAATGTTGCTCTTTCAAAATCTGCATCTCCTTGAAATGTTGCTCCCCAAAAATTTGCATACACTTGAAATGTTGCTCCCCAAAAATTTGCATATTTTTGAAATGTTGCTTCCCTAAAATTTGCATCTCCTTGAAATGTTGCTACCAAAAAATCTGCATCTCCTTGAAATGTTGCTCCCCAAAAATTTGCATACACTTGAAATGTTGCTCCCCTAAAATATGCATCTCCTTGAAATGTTGCATCCCCAAAATATACCTCTCCTTGAAATGTTGCGTGCATAAAATTTGCCTCTCCTCTAAATGTTGCATCCCCAAAATATGCCTCTCCTCTAAATGTTACATCCCCAAAATATGCCCATCCTCTATATGTTGCATTCCGAAAATATGCCTCTCCTAGAAATGTTGCATCCCCAAAATTTAAATGCTTAATAAATTTACACTCTTCGCCTTCATACCAAAAATTAAAATCTTTTTTTAAAAAATTGTTTTCATCTCTAATATCATCATCAAATTCACTAAACTCAGGAAAAATTACCCACTTAAAATCATAATAATCTTTTTCCTCACTTTTATTTAGCAACTCTCTGTAATAATTAACCAGAGCTGTATCATAACTGACATTTTTCTCTATTTTTTCAGGGATTTCTTTTTCAGGGTAATCAACTGCAAATCTGTAAGCCCTTATTCTTTTCCAGAATTCATTAATTAGGTTTTCTCTCCATTTTATAGAGAATTCTATATAAAATTCTTTTTTTTCTTTTCTGGCTTTTTCACGCTTCTCTTTCCATTCTTTGTACTCATCAATATTTTCTATCCAGATTTCGTTTTCTTTTTCGCAGTGGAAAATGCATGTTGTAAATTTCTTTAGTTCATCTTTTGAAAGTGATTCAAGGGTTTCGTCATCTTTGAGGAATACAGCAATCGGCTCAATTACATTTCTATTTATTTCTTTACAAACCTCGCACTCATGGCTTTCAAGGCCTAAATCTCTTGCCTTTTCTTTGGTTAAATACTCTACCCTATAGCCCATTATAAATCCTTTTGTTTTTTCAAATTATATCAATAAGTTAGCATTGTGTAAACATATAGAGTAAAAATTAAATTAAAGATTTGTTCCGTTTTTTTAAAGCAGTTTTATTTAAGGGTTATCTCACTTTCCTATTCATACCTTAATGCGTCGATTGGGTTGAGTTTTGCGGCTTTGTATGCAGGGAAAACCCCGAATATTACCCCAACAAGTGAGGAAAAGATAAATGCAAGTAGTATCCCCCAGAATGGCACATACATTCCTGGGAAGTTGGGAATCATTTTTGATATTAGAAAGCCGAGGCCTAACCCTATTAGAATGCCTATTATTCCACCGACAAGGCTTAAAATTACAGATTCAACAAGAAATTGGTAAAGGATATGCTTCTTTGTTGCCCCCACAGCCTTCCTTACCCCTATCTCTTTTGTTCTTTCGGTTACAGAGACAAGCATAATGTTCATAATGCCTATTCCACCAACAATAAGGGATATTCCAACAATCCCTGCAACAATTAAGGTTATTATTGAGGTTGTCTTTTTGAAGCTTTCAAGTATGTCCTGCTGTGTTTGAACCTTAAAATCGTCTGCCTTGCCCTCTTTGATTTTGTGCCTTTTCCTTAAAATCTTTTCAATTACCTCTTTTACCTGATTTATTTTTTCAAGGTTTTTAATTGTTAATTGAATGTATATGTGGTCTTTTAAGTTTTTGCCTTTTATGTCAATTACTGTGCTAAACGGCATAAATACATAATCGTCCATGCTTCTGCCGAAAAATGAGCCTTTCTTTTCCATTACTCCAATTATTTTTACAGGAACATTGTCTATTAAGATAAACTTGCCAATAGGGTTTTCCCCTAATTTCAGGCTGTCAACAACCTCTTTCCCAAGCACGCAAACCTTTCTTCTATGCTTTAAGTCAAGGTAATTTATAAACCTTCCTGTTTCAACATACTGGCCGTTAATGTCCTGATATAGGGGATAAACGCCGTAGAGGCTTGATGAATGGCTTAATTTTTTGGAACTTGCATTGCAGGAAGCAAACACTATGGGGGCAAGGTTTTCAATATCATCAATTTGCTTTTTTAAAACAAGTGCATCTTCCATTGTAAGTTTCGGGGGTTCTTTTAACAGCTCAATAAAGTTTGTTGTGGCGCGGTAAGGCTGAATTGTAATAATGTTTGTTCCCATCTGCTCCTGCTGAACCTGAATTGTGTTAAATATGCCCTGCACAAGGGAAATAATTGTTATGACAGAAGCAACTCCTATTATTATCCCCAAAGTTGTTAGAAAACTTCTTAATTTATTGGCTTTAATTGAGCGAAGGGCAAGCTTTATGTTTTCTATAATCAATTTTTATACTCCTTAATTATCTTTCCGTCTTTAAGTACTATTGTCCTTTCAGTTTCTTTCCCTATTTCAGTTTCGTGGGTAACTAAAACAATTGTTTTCCCCTCTTCGTGAATCTTATGAAATAAATTGAGAATTTCTTCCGTGGTTTTTGAATCAAGGTTTCCTGTCGGCTCGTCAGCAAGGATAATTGAGGGCTCGTTAACAAGTGCCCTTGCAATTGCAACCCTTTGCCTCTGCCCACCAGACAATTGATTTGGTTTATGCTTCATTCTGTCTGCAATACCCATTTTATCAAGGTAGTATTCAACTATTTCTTTTCTCCTTTTTTTAGGGATTCCAGCATAGATTAAAGGGGTTTCAACATTTTCAAATGCAGTCAGGCCTTTTATAAGGTTGAATGTCTGAAAAACAAAGCCTATCTCTTTGTTTCTTATTTTAGATGCCTGAATATCATCTAAAAAAGAGACATCTTTCCCCTTTAAAAAGTATTTTCCTTCAGTTGGAGAATCAAGGATACCGATTATATTCATTAAGGTTGACTTTCCTGAACCGCTTGCCCCCATTATTCCTAAAAATTCCCCCTCTTTAATATTGAGGCTTATTCCGTCAACAGCCCTTAATTCCGTTTCACCCATTTTATAAAGCTTCTTAATTTTCTCTAATTTTATCAGTATGTTATCACTCATTTTTAAAGTTAATCTTATCTCCGTTTTTAAGGGTTTTCAAGACTCTATAAGGGCCTGTAACAACTGTATCGTTTTCGCTTAATCCTTCCTTTACTTCAACATAAAAATCGTTTGATATGCCTGTTTTAATATATGTTTTTTTCGCTATTTTGTTTTTAACTTTAAAACAGTACTCTTTGCCGCTTTCCTCTTTTCTTACCGCCTCAATAGGTATAATTAATGCATTTTTGCTCTCTCTTACCTTAATCTCAGCCCTGCCGCTCATTCCTGGTTTTATTTTTGGATTTATCTCCTCAAAATCAATTTTAACCTTAAAAAGGGATACATCCCTGCCAGCAGGTTTTTCTGCTGATTCAGATATCTGCTTCACAATACCCTTGAAAACTTTGTTATCAAAAGCGTCAAGGTGGATATCCGCTTCCATCCCTTTTTTTAATAGGACAGAATCAACCTCGTTTACATCAACTTCAAGCTCAAGCTTATTCATATCGCTTAAAACCATAATTATTGAGCCCGGATTGTTTATTGTCCCCTGGATTACCTGCTCTCCAACCTCTTTTCTAAGGCTCGTTACCTTTCCGTCTATTGGCGCAACAATCTTTGTTTTTGAAAGGTTTTCTAAAGCCTTTGCAAGGTTTGCGTTTGCCTGCTTAATGTAAAATTCCTGCTGGGATACATTCAACTTCTTTGACTCAAATTGATTTTTTGCATTTTCAAATTCTTCTTTTGATAGTATCCCGGATTTAAAAAGCTTTAATTTTCTTTTAAAATCCTTTTCACTCTGTTTTAAATCTATCTTTAACTGCTCCAAAACAAGCTTCTGCTTTTTTAATTCTGCTTTAAGTCTTGAAACTTCGCTTTTATAGTTTTTGTCGTCTATTCTGCAGAGTAAATCTCCTTTTTTAACAAAATCCCCTTCCTTTACTGGAAGTTCAACAATTTTGCCCATTATTTCAGACATTACTGTAACTGTTTTGACAGGCTTAACAGTTCCTGTCCCTGAAATTGTTTCTGAAATATCCTTTTTCTCAACCTTTTTAACCTTAACAAATTTTCCGTTGTCTCTATTTTTTAGCACTCCTGCAATTACAAAAAGAATTATAACTCCAGCAATAATTAGATACTTTTTCATTTTTCTCCCTTAATTTAAACCAACAAAACAGAAATAACGATTAAAGCAATATACGGGATAAATACTGTTAAAAAAGACTTTGTTAAGCTCTCCTCTGTAAAAATATGAAAGCCTATTCCTAAAAGTGAAGCAAACCATATTCCAAAAATATCAATTTTTGTAAAAAGGGTATAAAGTTTCTTTCCTAACGCTTGAGATGAAAAGTAATATCCAAGGTTAGTTGGCATAAGGCTTTCCACAGGTGTTGTTTTAAAATCAGTAATAAGCAGAATGATAATAAAAATAATTGTTGACAAAAGGTAAACAAAAAATGCGTTTCCTGTTATAGCAAGTGCATCTTTAAAACTTAAATCAGAAGTGTAAACCTTGGCCATTGTGAAAAGGTAAAGCGCCACTATTAACAAAAAGAAAAATGAACCGACAAAAGCCCCTATTGGCATTGCATATTTTGCTACTTTTGACTGCATATTTATTATCTGGTCTGCCTGTTCTTTTGAGAATTGTTGCATTTTCTCTGATTTTTCAAGTTTTTGAGTGATTACATATTTCATATCAGCGTTAAAAGCGTAATAACCTGTGGCAGCAGTTGAAAGAATAACTGTTAACAAAAAAGGAAGCCAGAAAGTCTTTTTTTCCTTTAATTTTTCAAATCCCTTAAAGGGCGAGGTAATTACCTCAAAGGCAAGCTTCAAAGATTCCATTTAAACCTCCCGGTCTTAATTCATATTAATTATTACGATAAAAGGAAAATTTTGTTTTAAATTAACCTAAAGCAAAAATAATTGCCCCGACAAATCCCCTTAGAAAAATTGCTATACCTATAA
This sequence comes from Thermotomaculum hydrothermale, assembly GCF_016592575.1. Lineage (NCBI taxonomy): Bacteria > Pseudomonadati > Acidobacteriota > Holophagae > Thermotomaculales > Thermotomaculaceae > Thermotomaculum > Thermotomaculum hydrothermale. The sequence goes on from NZ_AP017470.1 coordinate 1,012,830, forward strand.
GAAATAAGGGGTCAACCATCCCTTTACAACAAAAAGAAAGAACTGCCAATATTCCAATTAAACAATGAAAAGCGTACATATTGGCCTTTGCATAAAGCATTCTTTCCCTTTCATCCCCTGCCTTTTTCACAAAAACATGAAGTGCAATCAAAGAGAAAAAAGCAAATCCTGCAAGCCCAAATAAACTCATAAAAATTAACATTAAAGACCCCGCCACAATGTCAATGTAATTGTGAGCTTCAACCTGGTTAAATATTTTCTTCATTATTTTCCTCCTCAAGAGTAAAAATTTCTTCAACATTTACACCGAAAACCTTTGCCATTTTCAAGGCAATTACCACTGAAGGCACATACTTGCCTTTTTCAATTGAATTGATAGTCTGCCTTGAAACACCAACTTTTTTTGCTAAATCTTCCTGGGTTAAATCGTACATAGCACGAAAAACCTTGATTTTGTTTTTCAGCATAAGAGAACCCCTTTTCTGATTCCAATCTTTAAAGATTCTAATAATAAAATCATTAAAACCTCCAAAAAGTTAATAGTAACAATAATAATGTAAATAAAAGTTAACTTTTTGTCAAGTATTCTTTACATTTTTTCAAACAAATTTTACATTAATAAATAAAAGGGATTGATAATTAAAACAAAAAAAGGGGGATAATTCCCCCTTTTTGATTTATTACTTGTTTTTATTTTGCTTAACTTACTTCTTTACCTATGAGTTTGAGCCTTGCCATTGCCCTCATTAATGCAGCCCTTGCTCTTTCAATGTCGGTGTTTTCGTCAGGGTGCTCAAGCCTTTCTTTTGCTCTCTTTAATGCAGCCATAGCCCTTTCAGCATCAATTTCTTCTGGCAATTCAGCTGTCCTGCAAAGCATGGTAACCTTATCAGGTAAAACTTCCACAAAGCCGCCTGTTACGGCAAGTTTCTTATTATCCCCTGTAATGTCGGTAAAACTAAGTATTCCTATTCCCAATTTAGCAAAGTATGGGGTATGCATAGGCAAAGCCTGCATTTCACCTTCATATGCCGGAATTGTAACCTCTTTAACCTCTATCTCAAATACGCTTCTTTCAGGGGTAACGAGACTGAAATGCATTGTTTCAGCCATAGTATTATCCTTCTCTCCTCAATCTTTCAGCCTTTTCAATAGCCTCTTCAATTGTTCCAACCATATAAAATGCCTGCTCTGGTAAATCATCGTGCTTTCCTTCAACAATCTCTCTAAATCCCTTAATTGTATCTTCAAGTTTTACATATTTACCTGGAATCCCTGTAAACTGCTCAGCAACATGGAATGGCTGAGAGAGGAATCTCTGAATCTTTCTTGCCCTTGAAACTGTAAGTTTATCCTCTTCAGATAATTCGTCAATACCAAGAATTGCAATAATATCCTGCAAGTCTTTATACCTCTGTAATATCTGCTGAACCTGTCTTGCAACCCTGTAATGCTCTTCTCCGATTATTCTCGGATCAAGAATCCTTGATGTTGATTCAAGCGGGTCAACCGCAGGGTAAATACCAAGCTCAGCAATAGGTCTTGAAAGGTTTGTTGTAGCGTCAAGGTGGGCAAATGTTGTTGCAGGCGCAGGGTCTGTATAGTCGTCTGCAGGAACATAAATAGCCTGAACTGAGGTAATTGAACCGTTTTTGGTTGAGGTGATTCTCTCCTGCAATTCACCCATCTCTGTTGCAAGTGTTGGCTGGTAACCAACCGCAGAAGGCATTCTTCCAAGCAATGCTGAAACCTCTGAACCAGCCTGAGTAAAACGGAATATGTTGTCAATAAAGAGAAGAACGTCCTGATTCTGAACATCTCTGAAGTATTCTGCAACAGTAAGAGCAGTAAGCCCTACCCTTAACCTTGCGCCAGGAGGCTCTGTCATCTGTCCGTAAACAAGAGCAGTTTTTGATAAAACCCCTGACTCTTTCATTTCAAAGTAAAGGTCGTTTCCTTCCCTTGTTCTTTCACCAACTCCGCCGAATACAGAGTATCCGCCATGCTCCATAGCAATGTTGTGGATAAGCTCCATAATCAAAACGGTTTTTCCAACTCCTGCACCACCGAAAAGCCCTGTTTTACCACCCTTAACATAAGGTTCAAGTAAATCAATAACCTTAATTCCAGTTTCAAGCATAACAGTTTCTGTGCTCTGGTCTTCGTATGAAGGAGCAGGTCTGTGGATTGGCCATCTCTCTTTTGCATTAACAGGGCCTTCTTCGTCAACAGGCTCTCCAATAACATTTAAAATTCTTCCTAATACCTCTTCTCCAACAGGCACAGAGATTGGATTTCCAGTATCCTCTGCTTCAGCACCTCTAATTAAACCATCAGTAGGCTGCATAGAGACGCATCTTACTCTATTTTCACCTAAATGCTGCTGAACTTCGGCAATAATATCAAGGTCAACATTTGTTTCTTTGTCACTGTGTTTAATTCTAAGTGCATTGTAAATATCAGGCAAATGTCCATCAAATTCAACGTCAATTACAGGCCCGATTACCTGAATTACCCTACCTTTATTCATGAAAATTCCTCCAAAAATTAATTTTTCACTTCTGCGCCGCTTACAACCTCAATAATTTCTTTGGTGATAGCGGCCTGTCTTATCTTATTCATAGTAAGTGTAAGTTTATCAATCATTTCTGTTGCATTGTTTGTTGCAGCATCCATTGCAGTCATCCTTGCAGCAAACTCTGCAGCATTAGATTCAATTAACACTCTATAAACCTGGGTTTTTATGTGTAAAGGCAACAACTCATTTAAAACTTCTTCAATTGAAGGCTCAAATATGTGCTCAACAAGAGGTTCTTCCTTTTCTTCACCTGAAAAATCACCGTGCTCAATAGGAAGAAGTTTCTCAACCACAAGGTTTTGCTGTAAAACAGATTTAAACTCATTGTAAACAAAGTATATTGCGTCGTATCTTTTTTCAATAAAATCTTCAAGCAAATCTTCTGCAATCTTTTCAGCAACTGTTGAATCAAACTTATTGAAAAGCCCCAACACTTCCCTGTCTTTTTTGTCCCATTTTTTCTTGAAAAATTCAAATCCCTTTCTTCCAACAAATTCAAGGTAAACCTCTTTAGAGTCTTTGTTTTCATCAAGGAATTGCATTGCCCTCTTAATAACATTTGCATTGAAGGCTCCGCAAAGGCCTCTGTCAGCGGTAACAACAACAAGTTTAATCTTTTTTTCTTCCCTAACTTCAAGAAGCGGATGTGTTTTAATGTCAATCCTTGATGCAATATGCTGAATCATTTCCTGCAATTTTCTTGCATAAGGCCTAGCGTTGTAAACCCTTTCCTGAGCCTTTTTCATTTTTGCAGCAGCAACCAGTTTCATAGCTCTGGTTATCTGCCTTGTGTTTTTTACACTTTTAATTCTTCTTCTGAGAATGTGTATGGCTGCCATAATTAATTCCCGCTAACAAATTCTTTTTTAAATTCCTCTATTGCTTTATCCATTTTTTCTTTTAATTCATCACTTAAATCTTTCTTTTCAACAATTTCAGTAAAAATCTCTGGATAATTGTTTTCTATAAACCTGTAAAGGCCTTCCTCAAAATCCTTAACTTTTTCAAGTGGCAAATCGTCAAGGTAGCCATTTGTACCTGCATAGATTATTACAATCTGTTTCTCAACAGGCAGAGGTGAATACTGAGGCTGTTTAAGAATTTCAACAAGCCTTGCACCTCTTGTCAACTGCTTTTGTGTTGCAGCATCAAGGTCAGAGCCAAACTGGGCAAAAGCAGCAAGCTCTCTATACTGAGCAAGGTCAAGCCTCAATGTACCGGCAACCTTTTTCATTGCTTTAATCTGAGCTGAGCCACCAACCCTTGATACAGACAAACCAACATTTACAGCAGGTCTAACACCTGAATGGAAAAGGTCTGTTTCAAGGTATATCTGGCCGTCTGTAATTGAAATAACATTTGTAGGAATATATGCTGAAACATCACCAGCCTGAGTTTCAATTATAGGGAGAGCAGTTAAAGAACCTGCCCCTTTTGCATCAGATAGTTTAGCAGCCCTCTCAAGCAATCTTGAATGGAGATAGAAGACATCTCCTGGGTATGCTTCTCTTCCCGGGGGTCTCCTTAAAAGCAGTGAAATTTCTCTGTATGCCGCAGCATGTTTTGACAAATCATCGTAAACTATAAGTACATGCTGCCCTTTATGCATAAAGTATTCACCCATTGCACAACCAGCATAAGGCGCAAGGTAAAGCAAAGGAGCTGGTTCTGACGCTGATGCTGATACAATAATTGTGTAATCCATTGCCCCTTCTTCTTCTAATTTTTTAACAACCTGAGCAACAGTTGACTGCTTCTGTCCTATTGCAACATAGATACAGATAACATCCTGTCCCCTCTGGTTGATAATTGTATCTATTGCAACTGCTGTTTTACCAGTCTTTCTATCACCAATAATAAGCTCTCTCTGTCCTCTTCCAATAGGAATCATTGAGTCAATTGCTTTTAAACCAGTCTGTAATGGTTCATGAACTGATTTTCTTTCAATAATGCCTGGAGCAATTCTCTCAACTGGATAGTATCCATCATTTTCAATTGGGCCTTTATCATCAAGAGGTTCACCAAGAGGATTAACTACCCTGCCTATTAAAGCCTCTCCAACAGGAACAGACAAAATCCTCTTAGTCCTGTTTACCTCGTCCCCTTCCTTAACCAGGGAAGATTCTCCAAACAAAACGACACCTACACTATCCTCTTCAAGGTTAAATACCATGCCGTAGAGTTTGTTTCTTGGGAAGAAAACAAGCTCTCCGGCCATTGCTTTCTCAAGTCCGTAGATCTTTGCAATACCGTCACCGACGGATATTACAGACCCAACTTCTGCAAGATTTAACTCGGCTTCAACGCCTTCCAATTGTTTAATAAGAATCTTACTGATTTCTTCTGCTTTAAGCGTCATTTACAACTCCCCTGTAAGTTTTTCTTTTATTTTAAAAATTTTTGTCTTCACACTTCCGTCAATTAATAAGCTTCCAATTCTTGCAACAACTCCACCTATGATTGATTTATCAACCTTTATATTTAGCTTAACTTTTTTACCACTTTTCTTTTCAAAAAGCTCAATAAATTTCTTTTCAGTGGTTTTTGAAATAGGCTTTGGCACTATTAAGTTAACTTCAACAATACCTAATTCTTCGTATAGATACTTCTTTGTGGCATCTTTAAGATAAAAAAGAATTTTAAACCTGTTGTTTTTTATAACCTTTAATAGAAAGTTTTTGTATTTACCTTTAAATTTTAATTCATCCAAAATCAATGAAAGTTTCTCAATCTTTATATTGGTTGAGATAGAAGGATTTTGAAAAAATTTTACAGAAGCCTCTTCCTTGCATATAGCGTCAACAACATTGAAAAAGTTAGTAAATACCTCTTCAGGTTTTTTTTCCTCAGCAATTATAACAGATAAGGTTTTAGCATACTTATTTACTATAGATTTTTCAATCAATTAACCCTCCAATTCTTTAAAATAATTTTCAATAGTAGCATCAATATCTTTTTCAGTTATAGAGGTTTTAATTATTTCTTCTGCATTTTTTGAAGCCAATTCAAGCATGTATTTTTTTAATTCGCTTTTTGCAGAATTAATTTTGTTTTGAATTTCTATCTCAGCAAGCTTTTTAATTTTTTCTGCCTCTTCCTTTGCCTTGGCAAGTATTTTTTCCTTCTCTTTGTTTGCTATTTCATCAGTTTTCTTTAAAATAGCCTCCACTTCGTTTTTTAAATTTGCCATTCTTTCTTCAATCTCTTTTAGTTTTGCTTCTGATTCTTTTTCTTTAACTTCCGCTTCCTCAAGTTTTTTAATTAAAGCATTTCTCTGAGTTTTCATTGCTTCCACTATTGGTTTTTTTAATAAAACATAAAGAACATAAGCAAAAACAATAAAATCAAAAATATGGCCTATTAAGAGTATGGGAGAATGTCCGCCTTCTGATGCAAAAATTAAAGTACTAAAAAAAAGAACAGGTAAAACTTTTAATCCTCTTTTCATGCCAGTTTCCTTCCAATAATTTTTTCTACAATCATTTTTGCTATAACTTCAACATAGTTCTCTGCCTCTTTAAGCTCTTTCTTTAAAGCAGAATCAAGTTCTCTGGCTGACTTCTCAATAACCTCATGAGCCTGCATTTTGGCTGTGTTAACAATTTTTTCCCTTTCTTTCTTTGCTTCATTAACAAGCTTCTCTCTTAATGCATTTGCATTAACTCTTGCCTTTTTAATTTCATCTTCGTATTGCTTTATCTTTTCTCTGTAATAATCTTCAACTTCTTTAAACCTGTTTTCCGCACCAACAATTCTGTTTTCCCTCTCTTCCAAAATAAAGAGGTAAGGTTTAATATAGAACTTTTTGAGAATTAAATAGAGGAGAATAAAAATAACAGCAATGACAATAATTGATTCATTAATCTGCATAGGTCCGGGTAATGTTTTCATAAAACTTTCCATAGCAACTCCACAAAAAAATTGTCAATTAAAATTAGCATATTACAGAGATTTTATCAAGTGTCAAAGTGACACAATTTTTATCTTACCGGTATGGTTATAGGTATCCAGGTTTTTACCGGAACACCTTCTTTCATTGGTGGCGTAAATTTCCATTTTTTAACTGCTGATACAATCCTTTTTTCTGCCAGCCTTGAATGAGGTGTGGCAGGTTTAATTTTTCTGATAAGCTTTACTTCGTCAACACTTCCATCTACACCAATTAGAACCATAACCAACACTTTTGCACCTCTTGGCAGTCTCCAGCTTGGGCTTAAAATTATTTTTTCTTTATATACCGGCCTTGGTGCGCTATCCAATTGTTCAACAGCAACAACAGTGCCGTATAGTTTTTTTCTCAATTCTTCTTTCTTTTTAGCTTCTTCTAATTTTTTTCTTCTTGCTTCTTCTTCTTTTTTCTTTTGTAACTCCAACAATTCTCTCATTTTAGCCTGTTGATCCTGCTGTTTTTTCTGCTCTGCAAGTTGCTTTTGTTTTAACAGCATTTCTTTTCTTCTCCTCTCTTCCTCAATCCTCTTCTTTTCCGCTTCAATTCTTTGAAGTTCCGCAAGCTGTTTCTGTTTTTCTTCTTCCATTTTTTTCTTTAAAAATTCTTTTGCTTTCTGGTCAGCCATTTTTTCCGCTTCTTTTAATGCTTCCTGCATTCTCAATTCCATCTGTTTTTTCAACTCTTCTATTTCTTTTTGTTTTTGCATTTCAAGCAATTTTTTCTTCTGGATTTCCTCTTCAATCCTCTTTCTTTCAGCCATTAACCTTTTCTCTTTTTCTTTACTCTGCCAGTAGTAATACCCTCCTACTGCACCTATGGCAATAATAATAAAAACAATCGCAGCGATAATTACCGGGGACATCTTTTTTTCAATAACCCTTGTTTCCCCAAAGTAACCTGCATAGTTAGCACTTCTCTCAAGTTCAAGAGTCTTCGCAAGTTCTTCACTTACATCTCTGTAGAGAGAATGCATAAAAAAGGCAAGGTTAAATGTAGTTGGGGAGTAATCTCCTGAAAAAATCAAGTTATCAAGCACTTCCCCTAATTCTTTAATTGAGGAATAGCCTCCTGTTAAACACTTGTATAAAACTTCTTTTATATCATCTGGAAGTGGGTCATCCCCAAAAGATGAAGAAGCCAAAGTTGCTTCATTGAGTTTTGTTTTTATATCAGGTAAAACGCCATCTTCTTCAATTAACGGTTTTCCTGTTAATAATTGATAAGTAATCGCTCCAACAGAAAAAATATCATATTGTTCATTTCCCTTCCCAGAATTAAAAACATCTGGATGTATATAGCTTATATAGTCTTTTTTAAAATCAGGATTTGCATTCAGGTACTCTACAATGTAAGGGCCAATGGCAAGGTCATAGAGTTTTACATCCCCTTCAAAAGAAATATTTATGGAATAAGGGGTAACAAAACCGTGCTTAAATCCTTTTGAATAAATAGAGGACAATGCTGCTGATAATTTACTTGCGATTAATAAAACATGGTCAATGGAAAAAGGAAACCCTTCCTCTCGACTTTTATTAATAATATTGTTTAAAAACTGTCCTTCTACAAATTCACAAACTATATAGCCGCCTTCATTTGTCTTTTTGGCGTCTAATGTTTTAGCTACGAGAGGGTCATTAAAGGTTTTTATAGTTTTTGAATAATTAACTACCTGAGATACAAACCTTGAAAAATTTTGAGGTTCTGGTTTAAATTTTTTAATAAATACAAACTCTTTAAACTGTCCCTCATCAGAGGTAGATATTCCTCTAAATACTTCGGAAAAACCATCTTCTTTTATTTTTTCCGAAACAATGTAATTATCCAAAACCTGTAATTCTGCCATAGCCCTCTCCCTTAAATTTATTTATAATTAAAATTACCTGAATTATCGATAAAAATCAAGAATAATATTGAAAATTGTTACAAATTGTTACATTTTTAGCACACAGTTGAAACATTAAAAAGTTAAATTTATACTGTAATTAAGTTTTGGGAGGTAATTATGATTAAAAAAATTTTGGTATTAACAGTTTTAGTGGTATTTTCAATAATTAGTTTTGCCCAAAGACCTATGGGACACCCAGGAAAAACGAATGCCCCTCACTTAAAAGGTGCGTTTAAGACATTCATGTTTTTTAAAGTGGTAAAAGACTCTCGAGAGCAGTTAAACTTAAATGAAAAGCAAAATGTGGAACTTGACAAAATTTTAAGAGATGTAGAAAACTTTACAAAACAGCTTAGAGAAGAGAGAAGCAAGGACAATTTTGGTAACAGGTTTGTAAGCAATTCTTTTGATCCATTCAAATTTGAGCAGGAAAGACAAAAAAGGCAGGAAGAGGTAAAAAACTTCTATTTATCAAAGATTAAAGCAGTTCACGACCTTTTAACAAAAGAACAAAGACAAAAACTTGTGGACATTATGAGAGAAAAAGCTAAGAATATAAGGAGCAAAGCTAAAAAAAGAATGAGGGATATGAGGAAATGGAGAAAAGACAGAATAGGAATGCAGAGAAACACTCCAAAAAATTACTAATTATCGATGACGACATTAAATCAAACGAGTTGCTAAGTTCTTTATTGAAAAATTATGGGTTTGAGGTTTTTACAGCCTCAGACCCTTTTTTTGGCCTTGATTTAATAAAAAGAGAAAGCTTTGACATTGTACTTCTTGATGTTATGATGCCTAAAATAGACGGATTTGAACTTTTAAAAAAAATAAGAGAGTTCTCAGATATTCCAGTAATTATGTTAACTGCAAGGGGAGAAGTTTCAAGCCGAATTGTTGGATTGGAGTTAGGGGCAGATGACTATGTACCAAAGCCTTTTGACATAGGAGAGTTAGTAGCAAGGATTAAAGCAGTATTAAAGAGAACTAAATCTAACAATAATTTTAAAAAAATAATTGAAACAGAAAGCGGGCTTAAAATTGACACATCTAAAAGAGAGGTTTTTTTGAACAATGAAAATTTGAACCTTTCTACAATGGAATATGACCTGTTAATTCTTTTTGTAAAAAATAGAGAACGAGTTTTAACAAGGGATAATATTATGGAAAATCTAAAAGGTTACGAGTGGAATGTTTTTGATAGGTCTGTTGATATCCTGGTTAGCAGATTGAGAAACAAGTTGAAAGATAACCCTCAATATCCCAAATTTATAAAAACTGTGAGAGGCATCGGCTATATTTTTATTGGATAGGTTATGAAAAAGATTTATTTTAAATTTTTGCTAATTGCTTTTTCAGTTATCTTTTTAACAATTGTTTTTGTTTTTTATCTGGGATATCTAAAAAGGGAACAATTAAGAAAAGAAAGATTGAGATTTATTGAGATAAGAGAGATTTTTTCAATATTAAAAGAAAATTCTCCTCTCAACCAGAGCAAACTCCCCCTTTTAAAAGAAATTGAAAAATCTTATGGAGTAAATATTTTTGTTAAAACAAACAAAAAATTTCACTACATTTCTGACGAAAAAATGTTATCTCCGAAGGTAAGACACCGGCTATTGGAGATAAAGAGATTTCCTAAAAAAAGAAAAATGATCGCGGGGGGTGTTTTTAGAGACAAAAAGAGAATTCTTCCTGATTTTAATTTTAGAGACACTAAAATAACATATTTAATAGACAAAAGAACAAAAATCTTGAGAGGGGTGAAATTTGAAACTCCAGAATTACAAGTATTTCTCCTAAAAAAAACCAGCAATTCTCTTCTTGCTGCATTTTTTACTTTAATCACTATACTTTTTTTACTATCGGGGATTCTACTTTACCTTATTAGAAAATGGTATGTAACACCTTTAATTGAACTTGAAAACTCAATAAAATCAATTGAAAACAACCTGAATTCCCCCGAACTCTTTACCGACTCGTCTGGAACATTAACCCCTGTTTTCAATGCTTTAAACGATTTAAAGAGAAGGATAATCCACGAAATCAACTCAAAAGAAGATATGCTAAGAGATATTTCACACGATTTAAAAACTCCTTTAAGCCGAATAAAACTTGCAACAGAGTTTATTGAAAATGAAAAGATTAAAAAAGGAATAAAAGAAGATATAAGTGAGCTTGAAAATCTTATAAACCAGATTTTAGACATTTACACTGTGAAAAAAGAAAATTGTAAAACCGATTTAAACAATTTTCTTGAGAAAATACCAGAAAAGTACAAAGAAATAAAATTCAGTATAAAATGCAATGAAAAGATTATTATCCCTGTTTGCGAAGAGGATTTGAAAAGGATTTTTTACAACCTTGTGGATAATTCAATTAAGTTTGCAACAACTTCAGAGGGTGTGTTTATAGAAGCGTATAATGAAAACAATTCTGTTTTAATAAAATATACAGACTGTAAAACAAAGGGAGAAAAACCTGATTTAAACAGAATGTTTGATTATTTTTATAAAAGCGACAAAGCAAGGAATAAGAGCATAAACAGAGGCTTTGGTTTGGGGCTTTCTATAGTAAAAAAGATTACCGAACAGTACAGCGGCAGTATTTCAGTAAGTTATTCAAACTGCAATGGGCTTGAGTTTGTATTTAAATTTCCATTAAATTAACAGAAAAAATCTGTACTTTTAAATCTTTCAACAGTTTCGTTAAATTCTTTAATTAAATTATCAAAAACCTCTGAAACAGATGGAATATCATCAATTAACCCTGCAATCTGGCCTGCTTCTATCTCTCCATTATCAACATCTCCGTCGAAAATAGCCCTCTTTGCTGCATGTTCTCCTAAAATCTTTTTAAACTCTTCAACATCAGCGCATCTTTTTTCCAGTTCCTCAATCTTCACAGTTAAAGAATTTTTCACAAGCCTTACCGGGATAATTGACTTTAAATAAAGCATTGTGTCTGTATCTTTAGCGTTTACAATAGCTTTTTTGTAATTTTCATGGGCTGAAGATTCCTTTGTTGCCGCAAACCTTGTTCCTATCTGCACTCCCTCTGCTCCTAATGCAAAAGCTGCAACAATAGCGCTTCCAGTTGCTATACCTCCAGCAGCAATAAGAGGAATAGATACTATTTTTTTAGCCTGAGGAATTAAAACAAAGGTTGTTAATTCATCTCTACCATTGTGCCCCCCAGCTTCAAACCCCTCAACAACAACTGCGTCAACACCTGCGTCTTCACATTTTTTAGCAAGTGTGGGAGTTGATGCAACGTGTGCAACAATACACCCGTTTTCTTTTAAAACAGGAGTAAACTTTTTGGGAGAACCAGCAGACATAAAAAATATTTTTACCCCCTCTTCCAATGCAACCTTTACCTGGTCTTCAGAATACTTTGAAAAAATAGGAATATTAACTCCAAAAGGCTTATCAGTTAAATTTTTAGCCTTTTTTATATGCTCCCTCAACAAATCTGGCTTCATTGAACCTGCACCAATAAGCCCTAACCCGCCTGAATTTGAAACAGCAGCAGCAAGCTTTGCGCCTGAAACCCAGACCATCCCACCCTGAATAATCGGGTATTTAATACCAAAAAGTTCACAAACCCTGTTTCCCATAAAGTATCTCCTTATAATTCTGAAATTGTTGATTCATGAGACTGTTCAACAAGAAACCTCTTCCTTGTAAAGTTTACAAAGTCATGTCTTGTAATTATCCCTTGCATAATCATGTTTTCGTCAACCACAGGAAGCTCTTCAACATCATAGAAATCAAACAACTCCTGAGCTTTAGACAAATCATCGTTAAGTGTAAGGTAATAAAATTTTTCCTGCTTAATATCATCAACTATTACAAGTTTCCACAATTCGCTTTCAAACATAAATGATTTAATATCATTCAGAGTTATCATACCAATAACCTTGTTTGCTTCATCCACAACAGGAAAACTTAAAAAGGGAGACTCTTTTATTAACTCTATCAACTCTCCTAAAGTCATTGACCGCTTAACTGAAAAAAAATCCTTTCTTAAAATTTCTTTAACATTTACAGATTGCAAAAACATTAACTCTTTCGCATGCTCAAGTGGGATTTTATTCTTTTTAAAATATCTTGTATCAAGTGACTCCTGCTCAAAAGCCATGGAAACTATGGTTCCTATTATAGAAGCAAGCATAATAGGAAGAATAACCTGATAATTTGAAGTAAGTTCAAGTAATAAAAATATTGCGGTTAATGGCGCATGCGTGGAAGCTGCTAAAAATGCACCCATTGCAACAACAGCATATGCACCTGGCTCAATAATTAAATTTGGAAACAATTGATGGTAAATAGCTCCACATAGAGCCCCTAAAACAGCCCCTATAAAAAGAGATGGAGCAAATAATCCTCCACTTCCTCCTGAACCTAAGGTAATATCAGTTGCAAATATTTTTAAAACAAGGAGGAAAAACAAAAAGATAATTGTAAATTTTTCATTTGAAAAATAAATTAAATCGTGGATAACATCGTATCCGTCGCTTAAAATTTCAGGCATGAAAAATCCCATCAACCCGACAAGAAAAGCACCAATAACAAGTTTGAATTTCCAATCTATTTTCCCTGCATCAAAATAATCTTCAATTGAAAAAAAGCTTCTTTTGTAAAACGCTGCAAGCATTCCCACAAAAACCCCCAACAATCCATAAAGGGGTAGCTGGTAAACAGAGTCAAAGAGATATGCAGGTGGTTTAAATATTGATTCCTGCCCTAAAAATACCCTTGTAAAGGTTGTAGAAGCAACTGAAGATATAACAAAAAGGCTGAATGTGTTTAATTTCATTTCGCCCATAAAAACGATTTCTTCAGCAAACAGCACCCCTGTTATTGGTGCATTAAATGTTGCAGCAATTCCCCCTGCCACTCCGCATCCAACAAGAATTTGTCTTCTTCTTCCCTTTAAATTCAATACCTTTGAAAGTAATGAACCAATTGCACCGCCAATTACAGCAATCGGGCCTTCCCTTCCTGCTGAACCGCCTGAACCAATACAGAGGGAAGAAGCAAAAAGGGCAGCAAAAAGGCGTTTAATATTTACCTTCCCCATTTTCAAATGAACTTCTGCAATAAATTTAGGGAAGGAGTAACCTCTTCCTATTCCATCAAGTATGTTAAATACAGGAATTAATGTGAGAGAACCTAAAACTGGAATTAAAATAATAAAAAACCGGTTGGCACCACCCTGACTGATGTGAAATAACCCCTCTCCAATTATTGTAAAAAAGAGGTAATGAGCGCCTTTGGTGAAGGTTACAAGCAAGAAATTCCCTACTCCACTTAAAAAACCAACAACTGCGGCAATTAGAAGAAAATATGTTGTTGTGCTTGAGGTAAACCTTTTTAATAACCTTTTCATAATGCCCCACCTTCACAAAGTATGCCGTAAAAGATTATAACTCTTTTTTTGAAATATTAGAAAAGATTGTCTTTTAATGAGAGAAGTTTTAAATCTGCAAGGGCAATTGCAGTCATTGCCTCAACAATAACAGGCATTCTTAAAGCAATGCAGGAGTCGTGTCTCCCTTTAGGTAAAATTCTATCTTTCTCACCTGTTTTAAGGTTTATTGTCTCCTGCGGCTTAAAAATTGTTGCTGTTGGCCTTACTGCGACCCTGAAAACAATGTCATTGCCGTTTGTAATTCCGCCGTTTATCCCCCCTGAATTGTTTGTTTGCGTCTTTCCGCTTTTATCAACAATTATATCGTTAAACTCACTTCCTCTCATTTCCGTACACCTAAATCCAGCTCCAAATTCAATACCCTTAATTCCAGGAATTGAGAAAACAAGGTGGGATATTACACTTTCAACAGAGTCAAAGAAAGGCTCCCCTAACCCAACAGGAACATTTTTGCACACACACTCAATTATTCCGCCGATGGAATCCCCCTGTGCCGCAACTTCTTTTACCAAATCCTCATATTGCTTTTTTCCGCCAATTGAGTAAATATCTGCTTTTATTTCAATTGGGGAAACAATCTTTTTAGCAATAACCCCAGCAGCAACAATTCCAACAGTTATTCTTCCAGAAAAGTGGCCACCACCTCTGTAATCATTGAAACCTTTGTATTTTTTGTATGCCACAAAATCAGCGTGTGACGGCCTTGCTAAATCCTTTATGTCATCATAATGCTTTGGTCTTGTGTCCCTGTTTTCAATTCTGATAAGTATTGGAGAACCAGTTGTATATCCGTTAAAAACACCGCTTTCAATAAGTGGGAAATCATCTTCTATCCTCTTTGTTGTTCCTGCTTTACCCGGTTTTCTCCTTTTTAAATCGTTAAAAAAATCTTCAACCTTTAATGGAATTCCTGGGGGACAGCCATCAATTACAACTCCAATTGATTTACCGTGGGACTCTCCAGTGATTGTTACTCTAAAAATCTGGCCAAAACTATTCACTATTTTTTCTCCAGATGAGTTTTTAAGTATTTTCCAGTATAAGACCTTTTACATTTTACCAGTTCTTCAGGAGTTCCGCAAAAGACAACCTCTCCCCCCTTCTCTCCCCCCTCAGGGCCAAGGTCAATAACATAATCGGCACACATAATAACATCAAGGTTGTGTTCAATAACAACTATTGTGTTTCCCTGATTCCTCAATGCAAATAATACATTTAACAACTTTTTTACATCGTCAAAGTGAAGCCCTGTTGTCGGTTCGTCAAGTATGTAAAGTGTTTTCCCTGTGCTTCTTTTAGACAATTCCTTTGCTAATTTTATTCTCTGCGCCTCTCCCCCGCTTAAAGTGGTTGCAGGCTGGCCTAATTTAAGGTATGAAAGCCCAACTTCATTTAAAGTTTTAAGTTTATTCTTTATTGAAGGGATGTTTTCAAAAAATTCATAAGCCTCTTCAACAGTCATATCAAGAACATCGGCAATGTTTTTGCCTTTATAGGTAACTTCCAGAGTCTCTCTATTAAACCTTCTCCCCTTACAGGCCTCACAGGTTATGTAAACATCAGGGAGAAAGTGCATTTCAATCTTAATCAAACCGTCACCCTGGCATTTTTCACACCTTCCACCCTTTACATTGAAACTAAACCTTCCAGGCTTATAACCCCTCGCCCTTGCAAGCTCTGTTTTTGAAAACAATTCTCTAATAAAGGTAAATACCCCTGTGTATGTTGCAGGATTTGAGCGGGGAGTTCTCCCAATGGGAGATTGGTCAATAACAATCAATTTATCAATTTCCCGATAATTTTCAATACCCTTTAAGCCCAGTGATTTTATGCTTTTACCCTTTAAAAGCCTGTTTATTGCCTTTGCCATTACCTCGTGAACAAGGGTGCTTTTCCCGCTTCCAGAAACGCCACTTACAACTGTAAAAACACCTAAAGGGAATGAAACATTTATATTTTTCAGATTATGCTTATTTGCTTTTTTCACGGTAAAAAAACCGTAAGGCTTTTTTCTTTCAGGAATCTCAATCTTTAACTTTCCTGAAAGGTATTTTCCTGTCAAACTCTTTTTACTCTTTAATAAACCATTAACTTTACCAGCATACACAACATCTCCACCGTGCTCTCCCGCACCAGGCCCTAAATCAACAACATAATCAGCATTTAAGATTGTATCCTCATCGTGTTCAACAACGATTACCGTGTTGCCTAAATCCCTCATTTCCTTTAATGTTTTTATCAACTTATCGTTATCCCTTTGATGAAGCCCTATTGAAGGCTCGTCTAAAACATAGATTACCCCTGTAAGTTTAGAGCCAATCTGGGTTGCAAGCCTGATTCTCTGGCTTTCTCCCCCGCTTAAAGTGCCTGCTGTTCTATCCAAAGTTAAATAGCCAAGCCCAACATTGTTTAAAAAGGAAAGCCTGTCAATAATCTCTTTTAAAATCTTCTCTGCAATAATTCTCTGCTTTTCTGAAAGATTTAAATTAGAAAAAACATTCAACGCCTGCTCAACAGAGAGTTTTGTGTATTCAATAATGTTTTTCCCGTCAACAAATACAGACAAAAACTCTGGCTTTAACCTCATTCCCTTGCAGGACGGGCATTCTTTATCGGCAGTAAACCTGTTTAACTCCTCTTTAATATACATTGACTTTGTTTCTTCAAACCTCTGTTTCAGATAGGGGATTACCCCCTTATATTCAACAGAGTATGAATACCTGCCGTAATGCATTTTTATTGGCTTATTATATCCATAAAGTATAATCTTTTGTATATGTTGAGGCAAATTCTTAAACTTTTCGTTTAAGTCAAAGAGAAGTTCATAGGAGAGCGCCTTCAAAACTCCGCCTCTCATTCTCAAATCAGGGTTTCTGAAGGGGATAATAGCCCCTTCTTTAATTGATTTATCCTCATCAATTATTAAGTCTTCGTCAAACTCCTTCAACACCCCCAACCCGTGGCAAACAGGGCATGCACCGTGAGGGGAATTGAAGGAAAAACTCCTTGGCTGAATTTCAGGAATGCTTATTCCACAATCTGGACACGCAAAGTGTTCTGAAAATGTTTCACTTGTATTCTCATTATGGTTATAAACCTCAACCAATCCTTCTGATAATTTTAATGCAAGTTCAACACTGTCTGCAACCCTGCTTCTGTTTTCAGGGGAAACCTTTATCCTGTCTATTACAAGGCTTATAAAGTGCTTTTTGTTTTTATCAAGTTCTGGTGCTTCCTCAAGTGAGATTAACTCCCCGTCCACATAGGCTTTAGTAAAGCCTTTTTGAAGGTAAACCCTGAAAAGGTTTTTATACTCACCCTTTTTCCCCCTGACTAAAGGGGCGCAAATTGAAAGCCTTGTCCCTTCAGGCAAATTAATTAGCCTTTCTGCAATCTCAGATGCACTCTGCCTTTCAATCGGCTTTCCGCATTTGTAACAGTGTGGCTCCCCTGCCCTTGCAAACAAAATTCTTAAATAATCGTAAATTTCGGTAACTGTCGCAACAGTTGAGCGCGGATTTCTATGAGTGGTTTTCTGCTCAATGGATATTGCCGGCGAAAGCCCTTCAATCAAATCCACATCTGGCTTTTCCATTTGTTCCAAAAATTGCCTTGCATAAGCAGAGAGAGACTCAACATACCTTCTCTGCCCCTCTGCGTAAATTGTGTCAAATGCAAGGGATGATTTCCCTGAGCCTGATAGCCCTGTAATTACAACAAGTTTATTCTTTGGTATGGATAAATCAATTCCCTTTAAATTGTGGTTTCTTGCACCTTTTATTATGATTTTATCTATCATTTATTTTTTTACACTTTAATCAGAGATAGCCTTTTCTATGCTAAATCTCCATAGATTCTTCATCTCTTTAATAGATTCAGAGATTGCTTCTTCCCCATCAACCTTGATTACTCCCTTATCTCCACCTGTTTTGCCGATAAAACTTACAGGCAAAGATACTTTTGTAGCCATTTCTCTGAATTTTTCAACTTTTTCCTCTTTTACCCCTACAATTACAACATTCTGACTTTCTCCAAATAAGAGAAAATCCCTTCTTAAACCGTTTGATTCTAAATTAACTTCAAACCCTATTTCATTTTTAAAACCGGTTTCAAACAATGTTACCGCTATTCCGCCTTCAGACACATCGTTTGCATTTGCAATGAGTTTGTTGGATGCACAACTCTGTAAAAACTCAATCAACTTCTTTGTCTCTTCAATGTTTATTTCAGGACACTTCCCCTGAATTTTGCCTGTTTTTAGTTTTAAATACTCAGTTCCCCCAATTTCTCCGGTTAATTTCCCCACAAGGAAAATGTTAATGTTTTCCTCTTCAAAGTGAGATACCACCCTGTTGTCTATATCATCAAGCAATCCAACCATTCCAACGGTTGGAGTTGGGAAAATCCCCACCCCTTTTGTCTCATTGTAAAAACTAACATTGCCTGAAACAACAGGAGTGTTTAGAATTTTACACGCCTTGCTCATTCCCTCAATTGATTTAACAAATTGATACATAATATGAGGTTTTTCAGGATTACCAAAGTTTAAGCAATCGGTTATGGCAAGAGGTTTTGCCCCTGAGCAGGCAATATTCCTTGCAGCCTCACAAACTGCAATTGCTCCCCCTTTTTCAGGTTCAAGGAAAACATACCTTGAATTACAGTCTGTTGATATAGCAACACCCTTCTTTGTTCCCTTTATCCTAAGCAATGCGGCAGCGCTTCCCGGTTTAAAAACTGTATTTGTTTGAACCTGATGGTCGTAAATTGTGTAAACCCATTCCTTTGAAGCAATTGTATGGGAAGATAAAAGTTTTTTTAACTCATTATTCAAATTGTCAGGCTCTTCAATTGAATTAACATCAAAGGAATGTAATTCATCGAGGTATTCAGGCCTCTTGTACGGCCTTTTGTAAACAGGGCATTCATCAACAACTGCATTAACAGGAAGTTCGGCACAGAGTTTGTCTTCTAAATCGTAAATTCTCACAAAACCTGAATCTGTAACCTTTCCCACAATTTCGCAGTCAAGCCCCCACTTTTTGAATATCTCAAAAACCTTATCTTCCATTCCCTTTTTAGCAACTAACAGCATTCTTTCCTGAGACTCAGAAAGCATAATCTCATAGGGAGTCATTCCCTCTTCCCTTAAAGGCACCTTTGATAGGTACAAATCTATCCCGCTTCCACTCCTTGAAGCCATTTCAAAGGAAGACGAGGTTAAGCCGGCAGCCCCCATATCCTGAATTCCAACAAGGCAATCTGTCTGGAATAATTCAAGGCAGGCTTCTAAAAGCAGTTTCTCTGTGAAGGGGTCTCCAACCTGAACAGTTGGCCTTTTCTCCTCACTTTTTTCGTCAAACTCCTCACTTGCCATGGTTGCACCGTGAATGCCATCCCTTCCTGTTTTAGAACCAACATAAATTACAGGGTTTCCAACACCTTCCGCTTTGCCGTAAAATATCTTATCCTTTTCTGCAAGCCCTAAGGTAAAGGCATTTACAAGGATATTCCCGCTGTAACAATCGTCAAAGTAAATCTCGCCGCCCACTGTTGGAACTCCCATACAGTTTCCATAGCCTGCAATCCCTTCCACAACCCCTGTGAAAAGGTGCTTCATTTTATCTGTGTTTAACTCACCAAACCTTAAAGAGTTCATATTGGCAATAGGCCTTGCCCCCATTGTAAAAACATCTCTCAAAATACCGCCAACTCCTGTTGCAGCACCCTGATAAGGCTCAATAAAAGACGGATGATTATGGCTTTCCATCTTAAAAACAACCGCAAGGTTGTCTCCAATATCAACAACGCCAGCGTTTTCCCCCGGCCCCTGAATCACCTGCTTACCTTCTGTTGGAAAATTTTTCAAATATGCCTTTGAACTCTTGTAAGAGCAGTGTTCAGACCACATAACGGAAAAAATGCCCAATTCAACAAGGTTAGGCTCTCTTCCTAAAAATTCCTTGATTTTTTCATACTCTTCTTCGGTTAAATTGTGCTGTTCAAGTAACTCTTTACTAATCATTCCCTTCCCTTCGCTTTTATTTCTCTATTTTAAAGGTAAAAACCTTATTGTAATCTCCCCCAAAACAAACCTTTAACAAACCTTTAGGCATATAGACAGCACTCCACTGGGTTGTAAGTTTTTCGCCCCACTTTGTTACAAAAGCCTTGTCTCCTATTTGTGCCACAGATTTTAACAGGGAAAGCATTGAATTAAAATCTGCCTTTTCATTCTGCTTGAAAAATTCATCAATTGTTTTGTATCTCCAACAAAGAGAATCAAGGTCTGCATCCTCAGCCTTGTCGTAAAATGTAAAGTTTGTTGCAAAAACAGGGTCTTTCTTCTCAATAACCTTAACCCCCTTTGAAGTAAACTCAACAATTGCCCCGTCTCCATTTGCATCTCCAATCAAAAAATGCACATGTGGCCCAGGGAAAAAGTCTATATTGTAAGAATTTACAATATCAATTGCTTCTTTAACAGTTGCAGCCTTATCAAGAATCTTCCTCACCATTAAAACAGAGGAAATAGTCTCTTTTTTAGAATCCTGTGGCACCTTTTCCTGCTTTACAAGTGCAATTGAAATAAAAAGCCCTTTTTCATTCATTCCGTCAAATGGGGAAATATAAGCCCCTGCGGCATTTATTTTGTCCATTAAACCGCAGTCTCCCTTTACGCTTAAATAGACCCCGTCGGTTAAGGAAATTGAGGCATACCTTTTCCCCTCAATTGCATGGGAAACAACAACCACAGGCACAGCCTTATACCAGTCAAAATTTCTGCCGTAAATTGTGCCATTATTAGATTTTGATGCAATCAAAGAACAGTAAATATCATTTCTCCTCTTTGTTGCAGAGGGGTAAAACATCTTAATCATTCTCTTTAACTCTTTTGCGTTTTTAGGCAAAAATGGATTTGTGCCGTAAAAATCAAGCCTTAAAACAGGGTAATCTGAAATCTTTTTTAAACTAAGCATTGTTGCAAGAGGATACTTTAACCCTAAAAAAATTAGAAAAACAATTGCAATTAAAACTGCTTTGTAAAAATTTTTCATATCACACTCCTTAACATAACAGTAAAATTCTATTTAAAAAAAATAAAAAATCCACCTAAAAAACTAAAAAACAAATGTTTCTATACCCTCAGATTTACAGAGTGAAACAAAATTATCCGCATTGCTTTTATCACCAACAATACTTCCATAGTGCATTGGAACTGCAATTTTAGGCTTTATAACCTTTGCAGCCTCAAAAGCCTCATTATCAGTCATAACATAGGTACCGCTAACGGGAAGCAAAGCAATATCTGTTTTTATATCCTTCATTTCAGGGATAAAGTCAGTATCCCCTGCATGGTAAACTTTAATACCGCCAAAATCTATTACATAGCCAACCCAATTGTTTTCCTTAGGGTGAAACTTTTTATTTGTATTATACGCAGGAACACATTTAAAGGAAATTCCCTTTGCCTCTCCCGCAAATCCCGGATTTACCTTTAAAACATTATACCCATCTAACTGTTCAGCACCGTTTTCAGGGCAAACAATCAAGGTATCATCTTTGGCAAGCTTTTCAATATCCTCCTTTGAAAGGTGGTCATAATGGGAATGGGTAACAAAGATTATGTCTGCTTTTTTAGAAAAATCATTTAATTTGAAAGGGTCAATATAAATATTAAGCCCATTAAATTCAATCAAAAAACCATCATGCCCAAGCCACTTAACACTTTTTTCCAAAAACTCCCTCATAACTCCCTCCCCTTTTATTGATTTACAAAATTATTTTATCAAAATAAAAAACGCAAAAATAAAAATGTGGAGGACTGAGAGGGAAACTATATATTGTATGCGATTTTAAAAAGCAGTTAATAACAAAACAAGTTGTAGGAAAATAAAGTGTGGGAAGATAGTTAAAAAAATCTCTAATAAAAGGGGAAAATATCATAATTTACCACAATTTTTTAAATTCTTATTCTATATTATTGCAGGCCTATCTTTTGTTAAAAGTAAATGTTAAAATAAATATAACAACTATATAAACTTGCCAAATGATGCAGAGGTCTTCACAAATCTTAACAAAAAATCAGTTTATTACCAACTTTTAATGACTGGCCTCAGATAATGTGGTATGTATTTATCCTACATACTTTTAAAATTCATATTTCCAATATCTTCCAATTTGATAAATCATTTGGATTATATTCGTATTTTTCATTATCATTGTATCTCCATGTCCCATTGACAAAAATAGCAATTCCACCCCAAAGTTTCTTGCCTTTTTTATTTTGTTCTCTTATATACTTTTGTAAACCCTCTGCCCTTGGCCCAGCATCTTTTGCAGTCATTCCAGCTTTTGTATCAAATAAACCAATCTTTCCATCTGTAAATTGAACAATGAAATCAACATAAAATGCTTTTTCAAAATCATTTTCATCTTTATATAAAACAGCAAAATATTTTATTTCATTCTCACCATTCTTAAACCACCATTTAACTTTATTTGATTTTTCCAATAATTCAATAAATTGTTTCTCTGGTTGGCTCGATTTCTTGACATAAAATGGTTTCATAATTGATTTTTTCTTTTCTTCTCTTTTATATCTGCTATTGTAACTTATGATAACAGGCACTTCCCATTTAGGAACATTTATTCTTTCTCTTCTTTCGCTAAGTTTTTCAACAATTTCTTTTTTGTATCTTTCTTTTGCTAAATTTATAGCATCCACAAAAGCTTGAACATTTTCCTTTCCTAAAACAATTCTTTGAACTTGAGGGTCATATTTCTTCATTTTAAATTTCTCATTAAAGAAACGATAAATTGCTGTTTTCATTCTGTCGCTTGAATCAACAGGAGCATATGGAGTAGAATTATTAGCAATGAATTTATCAAATCTATGTTGTAATTCAACTGCATTTAACTGAACATCTATTGTTCCTTTATGCTCAATTTCTCCAGTTTTGTCAATATTAACAATTCTACCATCTGCTATAATAGGACTTACAACTTTTGATGGTCTTAATGTAATCCTCTTTTTTAAGTTCATCTCCTCTGCTATTTCCATAAAAATCCTAGAGAATTCTCCAGATAACCTTGTTCTTTCTCTTTGTCTTTTCAAATAAACAGAAGATAATGAAATCTCTTTATAAAGTTTATTATCTCTTTTTGCTTCAAAAATTGTAACATAATCTTTTGCGTAATCTTCAGTTATTGTTATATTTGGTAAGTTTGTAAAGACATAACCTTTGTTTAACTCATCATGGCTATAATATTTTAATTCAGGCATTCTCATTATTCTACCAATCGTTTGTATTGTAAAAGTGAAACTTTTTGATTCTCTAAAGATAACTAAAATTTGGGCCCTTGGACAATCCCAACCTAAAGCTATGGCCTGTTTGAAAACTAAAACCTCTACTTCGTTATCTGGTTTATCTACATTAATTAAGGTATCTGTTTTTTGTTCCGAAAGCCAAACAGCAAGTTTCCCATTTTCTTCAGTTATGTTAAATTTGTCTTTTAGAATTCTCAAAACTTCATCTTTTTTATTAATTAAATTACTTCTTTTGTCTGGCAATTGAATCAAGACGAGAGGATTAATGTTTATTCCTTCTTTTTTGTATAGTTTTGCCAATTCCTCTCTTTTCTTTAATGCTTCACCTATAACTAACTCGTCTGAGCTTTTTCTCCTGTTTCCCGGAATATTTAAGAAACCAGGATTAACAACAATTTCTGATTTAATCATTTCCTCAGCTTTAACATCTGCCAATAGAACCTTTTCAATTTCAAAGATGTTTTCTGTAAGTTGTGGTGTTGCTGATACTTCAATTGTTACTTTTGGACCAATAACCTCAATTAATTCTTTTGACCTTTCAGATTTGGCTGTGTGGTGGCTTTCATCTATAATCAAAATTATATCTCTCCCTTCTTCTTTTGTGTTTTGAATAATGGCATTCAGATTATTATCATGTTCATTTTCTCTTACATAAATGTTAATGTCTTTCTTGTTTATGCTATGCCAATTTAGGAATAAAATCTCATTTTCTCCTATCTTTCTATCTTCCAAATCTTCAAAATAAGAGCATTGAATTAATCTATCATCTTCATAGTATCTTTCAAGCTTTTCTTTGCTTTGCTCGTGCAAATGTCTTACAGAAATCCAGATAAAAGATAATTTCTTGCCATGTTTTCCTTCTTTTACTAACTTCTTTAATGTTTCAGAAACCATTAATGTTTTTCCTGAACCTGTGGGAGCTTGAAAGATAACAATCTCATTTTCTGGTGATTTTAAAGCTCTCTCTACCTTATCCTTTAATCTTTCAACAGCCTCCTTTTGATAGTTTTTTAGCTCTATCATTTGAATATCCTCCTGTAAACATTTAGTATAACAGCGGGTATTGGTTTTAATTCAACCATTTCAATTACATCTTCAAATTCTTCCTCTCTTGCGCTCTCATCTAATGAAAACACATATACAACAAATTTCTTTTTTAATTTTTTAACTTCTTTCTTAAATGGCTCAATCCCCTCATCATCGTAAATAATTCCTAAATGCTTACCCTGGGGATTTTTGAATATTCTGAAATGCTTGGCCTCTTTCACTAAATCAAAACAATCTTCCTTCAAACAAAGCATTTCTGTTGATTTATCTACTAATTTCTTCTTGTTTAGATCTGTTGGTTCGGCATCAACAAAATCAGTTTTGAAGTATTTGAGGTTTCCACCTAAACCTTCAACCCATTCTCCTCTAAGATTTTTATAACCTTTAATCACTTTTTCAATTCTTGGATAACAAACATCTGTACAGATGTTGTTTTCGTTGTTAGTTACTAAAATAAACTTTCTATTTCCACCATCCTCTTTGTTTAATTCTAAAACGGCATGGCCTGTTGTTCCTGAACCCGCGAAAAAATCTAGGATTATAGAATTTTTTTTAGAGGTTATTTTTAAAATATCTTCCAAAAGGTATAAAGATTTAGGATACTCAAAAAGATTTTCTCCTAAAATTTTTTTCAATAAATTAGTTCCGTGAAACTCTGAATGATATTTTTTGTTAATCCATATATTCTTAAATACCTGTTTTTCTCTATATTTATGAAATATCTTTATTTGGTTTCCTTCTTTTTTTGCTACAAAATAACCATCTTTATTTAGTTTTTCAAATGTTTTAGGGATATTCTTCCATCCCCATTCTCGCCCATCGGCTGTTTTTGGATAAACTTCATAATAACCTTCTCTTTTTTCAAGGGTTATTGTTTTGAGATCTTTACTAACATAAATAGGATAATAATTTTGGGGTTTATTTTTTCTAGACCAAGAAGTTCTCACTCTCATAAAAGGTTCTAGTCTATATCGACCTTTAGCATCCTCTAAATTGAAAGAAGTTTTTTTGTCTTCATCTATGGCAACATCATTAAATTTTGCTAATCTTATATCTTTTGTGTAAATAAGCATGAACTCTGAATTTTCTGAAAAAAATTTTGATAAGTTTCTTCCTTTAGGATTATGCTCTACTGTTACTAAACCTACTCTATTTTTTTCCCCAAAAAGCTCATCTAATAATAAACCTAATGAGAATAATTCGTTTGCATCTATTGCACAAATCAAAAATCCATTTCTTTTCAATAGTTTTTTTTGCCAGTAAAATCCTCTTTTCCATAAAAGAAAGCCATTTACTATGTCTCCACAGGTCATTACTATCAACATAATTATTATTGTATTTCCAATTTTTTGCACCTGTATTATATGGCGGATCAATATATATCACATCAATTTTTTCTTTGTGAGTGTAATTAAGAACTGAAAGTGCATGATAATTATCTCCTTCAATTAAAATATTAATTGGTTTGTTTTTATCTGTTTTGATTTCTTTGCTTTTGTCTTCTATTAAAACAGGTAATTTTTCTTTGCACAATTCAGCCACTTTTTCAGGTTTATCTTCCCAGACTATTCCATACTTCTTTCTCTTTTTTAGTTTTTTTATTTCTTTGATTAAATCTTCTTTTGTCCATTTGGAATAGTTTTTTTCTACCATTGTTATCTCCTTATTATTATTAAAGTAATCTATAAATTTTTTATAAATTTACACTTATTTAAAAAAAAGGTTGGATATACCAAATAATTAGTATGGCGTTTTACTCTTTCTTTTATTAAAACAACTAAAAACCTATTATTTCTTTCCAACTCTACTATCATAATAAATATTTTACTGTCTTTTTCGAGTTAAGTACAAATTATTTTTTAAAAATATAAATAACTTACAAATTTTTTATTTCGCCTAAAATGTAATACTTAAGCTTCTTAGCTTTACTATAAAAAAGATCAAACAGAAATCAAGTTTATTTTTCATAAAATTTTTGCTTTTTAAAAAAATGTGTCAAAGTTTGACACTAAATAAAAAATTACCTATGTTAATTCACTTTGCAGGGATACTTAAAATCAGCACCTATCAAGGGCATATTGACCTACTCTATAAAAAAATAAATTCTGTTTTGATGCTTTTAAAAGATGCTCTAAAAGCATAACTGGGAACTGAATCACATGCTCTGAAATACACATCCTGAAACTCTTGAGCTTCTCAAACGGAGTCATCCCATTCACATTAATTTAATACCTAATGCTTTCTTACAGTATTCCTTGAAATAGAAAGAATAGCTGCGATTTCACGAATATTCTTTTTGGAAGTATAAATCATTTGAACAAGAGTTCTTACAGCCTTCGGGAATTCTTCTTTCCTTAACTCGTGATATAATTCTTTCATAGGCCATCCTTTGATTATTTAGGGTATTTAAAGGTTATTACAGACCTGAAAAAATCAAGTCTCAAAGGCTTGATAAGGGCAAGGAAAAGGTGGAGGGCCCTTGCCCTTGAAATTGAAGCGTTGGTAATAACTTCCCTTTCGCCTACGGCTTCAGGGAAGTTATATTGTTCATTCTTTTTTCTTTTCATTCCTTTTTCTTTTCCAACATTCGTTTTCATTCCCCTCCCTCTTCTTCTCTTTCTCCTCTTCTCTCTTTTAGGTGGACCAACATGTTTATACCCATTTATGCATTTCCTGCAACATATTCTTGAAAAATTCTTTTAATTGAGTAAAAATTAAATTGCTCATTGGTGGTGCCTTTTTTAAAGGATTTTTTCTTCTGAGGTTATTTTAACCTCTCCTTCCCGAAAGAAGTTTTTTCCTCTCTGACACAATTAATGTTACAATGCCGAAAATTAACCTTCACTATTAGCTTGCATAAAAAACAGAATAAAAATTGAAATTTTAGAAAAAATATATAGTAAAATATGTTCGTAATCTTTTAAAAAAGGAGTTTTTAAAATGGATTGGAGAGAAGAGGCATTACGGTATCATTCAAGAGAGCGTACTGGGAAATTAGAAGTTGTGCCTTGCAAACCGTGTGAAACATCAAAAGATTTATCAATGGCCTATACCCCTGGTGTTGCTGAACCCTGTAGAGAGATTCATAAGGACCCTACAAAGGTTTATGATTACACAAACAAGGGGAATTTGGTTGCTGTTGTTTCCAACGGAACTGCTGTTCTTGGATTGGGAAACATTGGAGCGTTGGCAGGTAAACCTGTAATGGAAGGAAAAGGTGTTCTTTTTAAAAGGTTTGCCGATGTGGATGTTTATGATATAGAAGTTGACTCTCAAGACCCGGATGATGTTATTAAAGTTTGTAAACTTTTAGCACCAACTTTCGGTGGCATTAACCTTGAGGATATTAAAGCACCAGATTGCTTCTATATTGAGGAAACATTAAAGAAAGAGCTTGATATTCCAGTATTCCATGATGACCAGCACGGAACAGCAATTATTTCTGCTGCTGCTTTCCTTAATGCATTAGAAATTACAAACAGAAAGATAGAAGAAGTAAAGTGTGTTTTCTGCGGAGCTGGTGCAGCAGGCATTGCCTGTGCTGAATTGTTCGTAACAATGGGAGTAAAAAGAGAAAACATTATAATGGTTGACTCAAAAGGAGTAATCTACAAAGGCAGAAAAGAAAGAATGAATAAATACAAAGAGAGGTTTGCAGTTGATACCCCATTGAGAACACTTGATGAAGCAATTGAAGGGGCTGATGCTTTTGTCGGCGTTTCCGTGAAGGGAATGCTTACAAAAGAAATGGTAAAGAAAATGGCACCTAACCCTATTATATTTGCTATGGCAAACCCTGACCCTGAAATTTCACCTGAAGAAGTAGCAGAGGTTAGAGATGATGCAATTATGGCAACTGGAAGAAGTGATTATCCCAATCAGGTTAACAATGTTTTGGGATTCCCTTTTATTTTTA
Source organism: Thermotomaculum hydrothermale (assembly GCF_016592575.1). NCBI lineage: Bacteria > Pseudomonadati > Acidobacteriota > Holophagae > Thermotomaculales > Thermotomaculaceae > Thermotomaculum > Thermotomaculum hydrothermale. Next base: position 1,040,972 of record NZ_AP017470.1, read on the forward strand.
GAGGTGCTCTTGATGTTAGGGCAAAACAAATCAATGAAGAGATGAAAATTGCAGCGGTTAAAGCTTTGGCTTCATTGGCAAAAGAAGAAGTGCCAGATTATGTATCAAAGGCTTATGGCGGCAAAAAGTTTTCATTTGGTAAAAACTATATTATTCCAAAACCTTTTGACCCGAGGGTGCTTTTCTGGGTAGCCCCTGCCGTCGCAAAAGCGGCAATGGATTCCGGTGTTGCAAGAAAGCCTATTAAAGATTTTAATGAGTACAAAAAAAGGTTAGAAAAACTACTTGATAAATCGAAAGAATTCCTGCGTGTTATATTTGACAAAGCAAAAGCAAGCCCGAAAAAAATTGTGTTTACTGAGGAGATAACGAACTTATACTTGCTGCATGCAAGGAGCTGAAAAAAGAAGGTATTGTTGAACCTATACTGTTAACCCACACACCAGAAAACCTTAAATTGAAATTAAAAGAGTATAATATTGACGAAAATGAAGTTGAAATTGTTTGCCCATTAACAGACGACGAACTACCTGCTTATGTAGCAAAATACTATGATTTAAGAAAGAGAAAAGGGGTAACACCTTCAGATGCTCAAAAAAGAATGCTTGACACCCATTACTTCGGTGCAATGATGGTTAAAATGGGAAGGGCTGACGGCTTGTTAGGCGGTTTAACCCACAATTATCCAACCATTGTTAAACCTGCTCTTGAAATTATTGAGAAGAGAAAGGGTATAAAAAAGGTTGCAGGACTTTATGTGGTAATCATTAAAGGAAAATTGTTCTTTTTTGCTGATACAACAATGAATATTGAGCCAAGTGCTGAAGACCTTGCAGAAACAGCTATTTTAACAGCTGAATACGCCAAAAACTTCAATGTTGAACCAAAAGTGGCAATGCTGTCATTCTCAAACTTTGGTAGTGTAAACCATCCACTAACAAGAAAGGTAAGAAGCGCTGTAGAAATTGTTAAGGAAAGGGCTCCTCATATATTAATTGATGGAGAAATGCAGGCTGACACCGCAGTTGTTCCTGAAATAATAGAAAGCAACTATCCTTTCAGTGAGCTTCAGGGCGGAGCAAATGTACTTATATTTCCTGATTTACAATCTGGAAATATTGCATACAAACTATTGCAAAGGTTAGGAAATGCTACTGTTGTTGGTCCTGTAATTGTTGGATTGTCAAGGTCTGTAAATATTCTTCAAAAACATGCTGAATTAAAAGAAATCTTGAATATGGCTGCATTAACAGTTGTGGAAGCACAAGAATTAGAGGAATTGGGAAAAGAGTAATGATTTTATGGGGGGAATTTTCCCCCCTATATTTTAAAAGCAGGAGATATGGGGAATTTTGACTTTAAAAATTTAATAGTTACATTTGACAAAGGCGAGTACATCTACAGAGAAAATGATAATGCCAGCACTATGTTTATTATTCATCAGGGAAAAGTAAAATTGTACAAAAAATCCGAAAGTGGAGAAGAATTTGTTTTAGGAGAGTTTGGAAAAGGTGATTTTTTTGGTGAAATGGCTGTACTTGGAGAGGATAAAAGAACTGAAAACGCCTTAGCTATTGAACCTGTTAAGGTTATTGTTATCTCAAAACCTGTTTTTATTAAGCTTTTGAAAAATAATGCAGAAGTAGCGGTTAGAATGATAAGAAAATTCTCAGAAAAATTAAAAGATGCGAATAAAATGATTGATGCTCTTCTTAAACAAAAACAATTGTCATTTGACTCTTCAAAATTAGAACACTACGCTTACCTTGAACTAATTGATTCAGGAGAAAAAATTCCATTGACATCAAATAATGTGGTAATAGGAAGATATGACCCTATAATCGGGATTTATCCTGATATAGACATAAGCCCTTACGACCCCCAGAAGACAGTATCCAGAAAACATGCAGTGATAACCAGAGAAGGAAATGGTACATATATTGAAGAGCAAATAGGAGTAATCAACGGAACATTTCTCAATGGAGAAAAAATCAAAAGCGGTCAAAAATACAAACTTAAAAATGGAGACAAAATATATTTTGGGCTTGTTGGCTGTTATTACAAAGAAAGGTAATTTCCCCTCAAATTTGACTAAGTCTAAAAATCTGATAAAATAAAATTAATTGGGACTTAAATCCCTCGTATTTGATACATAATGGTTAAATATAAATCTTTATAAATTTAAAAGTAAAATTTAAAAAAAATTTAGTTCTAAATTGTCTCTTTTAAGACAGAAAGGAGGAAAATATGGAAACAACTTTAGGGAAAAAGGTAAATCATATTACCTCTATTTCTAAAATTCAAAAACTTTCTGAAGAAGAAATAAAAAAAATAGAAAAAATAACAGAAGTTTTCGGATTCAGGGCTACCGATTATTATCTATCATTGATTAACTGGGATAATCCCAATGACCCAATAAAAAGGTTAATAATCCCTATTGAAGAAGAGCTTGAAAAATGGGGGGCAAAAGACCCATCTTATGAAAAATCTTACACAGTAGCACCGGGATTACAACATAAATACAGAGAAACAGCTCTCTTTTTAATAGGGCCTACCTGTTTTGGTTATTGCCGCTTCTGTTTCAGAAAAAGGCTATTTATGGATGACGACAATGAAATATTAATAGACATTGAGCCTGCAATCCAATACATAAAAGAGCATAAAGAGATACAGAATGTTCTTTTAACCGGCGGAGACCCCCTTACCCTATCAACCAATAAATTAAGTTCAATTTTAAATGAATTGGCCGAAATAGACCATTTAATCAATATAAGAATTGGTACAAAAGCACCGGCATTCTATCCACATAGAATTAGCAATGACCCAGAATTACTTGACTTATTTAAACTAACCAATAAAAAAGGAAAAAGAATCCACATTGTTGCTCAGTTTGACCATGGAAATGAAATAACACCACAGGCTAAAAAAGCAATTAATAAAATGATGGAAACAGGGTGCGTTATGCTAACTCAAATGCCTCTTCTAAAAGGTATAAACGACTCACCAGAAGCATTATCGGAGTTGTGGAATAAGGCAATAAACGCAGGACTTACCCCATACTATCTTTTTCAGTGCAGACCAACGACAGGGAATAAACCCTATGCTGTTCCAATAGAAGAGGGGTATAAAATTTTTGAGCAGGCAAAAATGAATTGCTCAGGGTTAGCAAAGAGGATTAAATTTGTTATGTCACATGCAACAGGTAAAATTGAAATTGTTGGCTTAACAGAAAAACATGTAATAATGAAGTATCATCAGGCAGCAAATCCTGAAAACATAGGAAAGATAATGATTTTCAATAGAAATCCTGAGGCATACTGGCTGGACGATTACACAGAACTTGTTGAAGAGTATAAAATAGAAAACCCTTTTATATAGACTTGTGATATAACTCATAACATTTTTTAGCAATAAGCCGTATGCTAAAATAGAGAAAAACATTCAGGAGGATATATGAAAAAACTATTATTTGTAATTTTGGTTGGCATCTTATTCAGCCCCTTTCTTTATTCTGCAGATATTGAAAGGGAGCAAGCATACGGCTACTTCGGAGTTAGAGTGGGATATATGGAAATTGACGGGATAGAAGATGAGGGAAGTGCTAATTTAGGTTTTACATTGGGATTTAGAGTGTCAAACCCTGTTGCAATTGAATTTTCCCTTGACTACCATTCAAGCGACTTTTCTGCTGTTGACAGAACAACCTATGCTTTTCAGGCAAGCCTGCTTTTATACCTTAACTCTAACTCTAATGTTCAACCATACCTTGTTGGTGGCGGGGGCTACTATATCTCAGGATACGATTACTGGGTAAACGGATACAAGTACACAGACTTTACATCCCACAAATTTGGGGGACATTTAGGTGCAGGAGTGGACATAATGCTTGGAGATTATTCCACCATAACCTTTGATGTAAGGTATATTGCAGTTGACGAAGATGTGCCAGAAGAGGCTTTAGGATACGACTCAAAAACATTTGACGGAGTTTTAGCAACAGTAGGGGCAAAGTTCAGATTTTAAAATGGAGTGCAATGAATTAAACTTTTTTGCAAAATACAAATACATTATTGGAATAGACGAAGCAGGAAGAGGGCCTCTTGCAGGCCCTGTTTTTGTTTGTGCTTTTTGCTGTGATTATGAGGATTACAAAAATCTCTTATCCTATAAAGAATTAACTGATTCAAAAAAATTAAATGAAAAAAAGAGGGAAAAACTCTATTCAGGCTTCAAACACCAGTTTAAGTACTCAATCAAATCTGCTTCAAATATAGAAATTGATAAATTGAATATTTTAAAAGCCACTTTAAAAAAAATGGAAGAAGCTTTAAACAGTTTTAACGAAGAAATACTTTCAAACTCAATAGTTTTAGTTGACGGAAACAAGCCTTTAAATATCCCCTACCCTCAAAAAACGATTGTAAAAGGGGATTTAAAGTGTAAGGTAATAGCTGCAGCATCGATAATGGCAAAGGTTTCAAGGGATTTATTTATGCTTGAGATGGATAAAATTTACCCTCAATACAATTTTAAGAAACACAAAGGATACCCGACAAAAGAACACAAAGAATTGATAAAAAAGTTTGGATTATCTCCGATCCACAGAAAGAGTTTTAAATATTTTTAATTGATTTTCCTGTTAATTTTTCCCAACTTTCAGCAAATTCAGGATTTAAAATCTCAAGGTGTTGTTTTACATAGTTTAACCCATTGGGAATTGAATCTTTAAACCACTCTTTTCCTTCTTTAAAACCAAAAAAGCAGAATGTACCAAGTGCTTTTAAATTTCTTTGCAAAGCAACAATTCTGTAATCTAACTCATTCAAATCCTTTTCAATATTTCTTATTTTCCCTAAATCAATGTATGCGTCAAACATCAAAGAGGCAGAATCATAAAATTCAGGGGCAAATAATGTATCCTGAAAATCAATAATATAAACTTTCTTGTTTTTTACCATAATATTTCTGAAATGATAGTCTCTATGAGCAAGTTTTAGTGGAATAGTTTTAATCCTTTTCAAAGTAAATTCAATCAATTCTTCTAAAAAATCCTTGAATTCCTCAGGTATTAAACAGCCAACACAATGATTAAGAAAAAAATTCAACTCTTTTTCAGCAGGAAGTGTTGGGGCTTCAATTTCCTCACTTTCCCCAATTGACTGGATTACTTTTATATACTGATAAACCTCTTCCACAAACCTTTTTTTGTTTATTGATAATTTAATAGAGTTTAAATAATCAACCCCGTTTGTATCCCCTAAATCCTCAACAATCATTTCAAGGTTTACAAAGTCAGCATCGTAAAGTTCAGGTACAGGCAAAGAGTATTTTTTATAGATTTTGTACCACTTTAGATAGTTAAAAAAAGAATCCCTCATTTCAGGGGGATAAACCACCCTTATAAAGCCTTTCCCTCTGTAATACTGCCTTGAAGAAGCGTCTCCTTTAAGCTTTTCCATAAATCAAAAAAACTTATTTTTTGTTAATTAGCCTGAAAAGTTGCCCCAGAAAAAGCCTAACATTTGCATCTCTTGACGCACCTAACCTGCCTAACTCTTCTCCATCTGGGCCAAGAATTACATATGTTGGGAAACCCCTTATCCCAAAGGCGTCTGCAAGCTTTCTGTTTCTCTCCCTGTACTCATCAGGCACCAAATCCCTGTTTCTTGGAAAATCTATCCACACAAGAACAATCTTATCCTTAGTTTTTTTATAAAACTCGTCCTTTGAAAATACCCTCTTTTCCATCAACTGACACCAAACACACCAGTCTGAGCCAGTAAAATTGAGAAAGATAGGCAAATTATGCTCCTTTGCATACTCCCTTGCAGCCTGAATATCCATTGTCCACTTTCCTGGCTCATATCCCTTTGTTAAAATATTGCCTTTTTCACTTTGAGCTGCATTGCAGCAAAAATTTGAAACAGATAACAAAACAAGGAATGAAAATATCAGTAATTTAAAATTCTTCATAGCCATTCTCCTTAAAGCAATTATTAGGTCAGAGTTAATTTTAACAAAATAATTCCCATTAAAATAAACAAATTTTATATAATTAAATGCGAAACCAATTCAAGGGAGAGGATATGGTTAAATATAAAGTTAATTTCAGGGAGTATTTAAAAGAGTTAGACAAAGAAACATTGATTGAAATGCTTTCAGATGCTGCGAAAAACTGGCTTGCCCACGATGGTTTGTGGTTTTTAGAGGTTGAAGCGGGAAGGGGAATGGAAGAAGCAATAAAATACGATAAAGGAGCATGGATTAAATTTACCCAGATAGAGGCTAAAAGGATTATGAAGAGACACAATATCCCTGAAAATTCAGGTTTAGACGGACTGGAAAAAGCGCTAAAATACAGGCTTTACTCGTATATAAACGAACAGACAATTGAAAGAGAGGGAAACAAATTAAGGTTATACATGAACAATTGCAGGGTACAGGCTGCAAGAAAGAGGGATAAAAGACCTGATTTTCCCTGCAAGCCTGTTGGAATTGTTGAATACGAATACTTTGCAAAGACAATTGACCCTAAGATAAAAACAAAGTGTATATGCTGTCCACCTGATAAACACCCTGATGAATACTATTGTGCATGGGAATTTTCTATTGAGGAGTAAAGAATGATTGACTACCCCCTTGTGCCTGAAAGTGAACTAAAAAAAAGAATTGAAAAACTTGCTAAAAAATTAAAAGAAAACAATGTTGACGCCTGCCTTATTGCAGGAATTTCAAACATTTATTATTATACAGGGACAATTCAAAACGGAGTATTCTTTGCAAATGCTGAAGGAAAACACGCATTTTTCGTAAAAAAATCCTTTGAGAGAGCAAAAATTGAAAGCAAACTTGAAAATATCTTTCCATTAACCTCTCTAAAAAACATTGAGGGAGATTTAAAAGCCGTATTTGGATTTTTACCTGAAACAGTTGGTTTTGAAGGGGATGTACTCCCTTTTGCCCTCTATCAAAGGTATTCAAAGGCGCTGTCAAACACAAAATTAATTGACTTCTCACTCCCTTTAAGGCTGATTAGAAGCGTAAAGTCTAAGTGGGAGATTGAAAACATAAGACAGGCCGGCAAACAGTTATCCAGACTATTTGAACACATGAAGGGATTTATAAAAGAGGGAGTAAGCGAGATTGAGATTGCCGCTGAAAGTGAGAGGTTTGCAAGGCTATCCGGTCATCAGGGAACAATCAGAATGAGAGGCTTCAACGCTGAACTCTTTTACTCTGTAATCTGTGCCGGAGAAACTGCAAACCTTCCCACAAACTTTGACGGCCCTTCAGGCTCTTTAGGCCTATACCCCTCTGCAATCCACCCTGCTGGAACAAAAAAAGCTGAAAAAGGGAAACCTGTTTTGTTTGACTTTATGGGGGCATATATGGGATACCTCTGTGATGGAACAAGGATTTATCACATAGGTAAACCTTTAAAGGAAACAGAATATGCCCACAACAAGTGCATAGAAATTCAAAACTTTATAGCAGAAAATTTAAAGCCAGGGACATTGCCCTCAGAGATTTACCTAAAAACCGTTGAAAAAGCAAAAAAAGAAAACTTTTATGAAAACTTGATGGGATTTAAATCCAATCAGGTAAAATTTTTCGGACACGGTGTTGGGCTTGAGGTTGATGAATTCCCGGTTATAACAGAAAAATTTAACTTCCCCCTTGAAGAAAATATGGTTATTGCAATTGAACCAAAAAAGTACATTGATAAAATCGGCGGAGTTGGAGTTGAAAATACCTTTTTGGTAACAAAAAATGGGGGAGAAAAACTAATTGATTACCCTGACAACTTAATAATAGTTTAAGGAGATAACATGGGAATAACAACTAAAAAGGGGGATTCAGGATTCACCTCTCTCTTTTCAGGGGAAAGAGTTAAAAAATCAAGCATTTACATGGAAACACTTGGCACCCTTGACGAATTAAACTCCCATTTAGGGCTTGTTAAAGCAAAATGCCCTGAAACTTTAAAAAAAGAGATTGAGTTTATTCAGACAAATATTTTCTCTATTGCTTCAACAATTGCAACTGAACCATCATCTCCCTTAAGAGAGCAGATTAAAACATTAAAAAAAGAAGATTTAGACACATTAGAAGATTTCCAAAAACACTTAATAGAAAAGACAAAAATGCCTGACAAATTTATTTATCCAGGCACAAATGAAAACTCTGCAATTACAGACATTGCAAGAACAGTGTGCAGAAGGGCTGAAAGACGAGTAATTGAATTTGAGGGAAAAATAAAGATAAACCTGTATATTGAAAAAAAGTACTTAAACAGGCTTTCCGATGTGCTGTTTGTATTGGCAAGATACTTTGAAAATGGAGAGTTTAAGGAGAAAGAATGACTTTAAGTGAGATAATTTTAATAACATTTGTTTTCAACATAGTTTGCGGGCTATTCAGGGTAAGGCAAACAAAACTTAAATGGAAGCTTTTATACATACACCTTCCAATCCCTTTAATTGCCTGTTTAAGGATAAGTTCAGGAATATCATGGAAGTACATCCCTCTCCTGGTTATAGTTGCCGTTTTAGGGCAAATGGCAGGTGGAAAGGCAAATAAAGTAATGTTTCCAGGCACAATGCCTGCAATAAAACCAGAACTTGAAGAAGAGGAATAATTTTCTTGCTTAACCTCAACAAAATCCCTATCTTTTAATTAGAATGGATAGGGGGAGGAATTATGGAACTTTCACTTTCAAAAGAGGAAAAAAAACTTTTTATAAAACTTGCAAGAAATGAGATAGAAAAAAATTTAGGCTTTTCTGAAACAATTGTAAATGAAGATGAATTACAAAAATATCCTATTTTCTTTTCAAAGGATTACGGTTCTTTTGTAACCCTGCACATTAACAAAAATTTAAGGGGCTGCATAGGATACATTCAACCTGTAACAATACTTCATAAACAAATTAGAATGTGCGCAAAGGCTGCTGCTTTTGAAGACCCAAGGTTCTACCCGCTTACAAAAGAAGAATACCCACACATTGACATTGAAATCAGTATTCTATCCCCAATTGAAAAGGTTGAAAACCTTGATGAAATAGTTGTTGGAAGAGACGGTTTAATAGTCAGGCATTCAATTTTTCAGGGGCTATTACTCCCCCAGGTTGCGACGGAAAACAACTGGACAAAAGAAGAATTTTTATCCCACACCTGTTTGAAGGCAGGGCTTCCGTCTGATTGCTGGAAGAGAAACGATGTTATTATAGAAAAGTTTTCTGCCTATGTATTTAACGAAAAAGAGTTATAAGGAGAGTAAATGAACAAAGCGCTTACTAAAATTGTATGCACAATTGGGCCTGCTTCAGGGGATAAAGAAACCTTGCTTAAGCTTTTTGAAGCTGGAATGGCTGTTGCAAGGCTTAACTTTTCCCACGGCACAAAAGAACAGCACCTTGAATTTATAAAAAACATAAGAGAAGTTGAAAAAACAACGGCAGGATTTATAGGCATTTTAGGAGATTTGCAGGGCCCCAAAATTAGAATAGGTGAATTAAAAGAAAAAGAGTACCAGTTAAAGGCTGGAGAAACCTTAAAGATAACAGTTAAACCAATTGTCGGGACAAAAGAAATAGTATCAACAACCTACAAACACCTGATAAAAGATGTATCTGAAGGGGATTTAATATTAATTGACGACGGAAACTTAAGGTTGAAGGTAATAGAAAAAGAGGAAGACACAGTAACCTGTAAGGTTTTAAACAACGCTGTTTTAAAGCCTCATAAGGGGATAAACATACCGGGAGTTGAACTCTCCACCCCTTCAATAACAGAAAAAGACATTGAATTTATTGAGTTTGCAAAGGAAAACAACCTTGATTTTTTAGCAGTATCCTTTGTCAGAAAGCCGGAAGATATTTTAATTGTAAAACAGCACCTAAAAGGAGCACCCATAAAGGTTATAGCAAAGATAGAGCGTCCTGAAGCACTTAAATGTATTGAGGAAATTATTGAGGTATCAGACGGAGTTATGGTTGCAAGGGGGGATTTAGGGATTGAAATACCCCTTGAAAGAGTGCCTTTTGAACAAAAGAGGATAATATCAATAGCAAACAGAAAAAATAAATTTGTAATTACTGCAACCCAGATGCTTGAATCAATGATAGAGCACCCCACCCCAACAAGGGCAGAGGTTACAGACATTGCAAATGCTATTTTAGACGGCACAGATGCAATAATGCTTTCAGGGGAAACATCAACAGGAAAATACCCTGTTTTAGCTGTTGAAACAATGGAAAGGATTGCAAAGGCAGCGGAAAAACATCTAAAACCTGTTACCCTAAACAAGATCATGCAGGAAAGGCTTAAAGAGAGAAGCGACTTTGCTATTTCATTCTCCGCAGCCGCAATATCCCACCTCCTTGATGTAAAATACATTGTTGCATTTACAAAATCAGGCCACACAGCACTGTTGATATCAAAGCAAAAGCCTGCAACAAGGATAATTACCTTTACAACAGAGAGGCACATTGCAAGGCAATGTGTGGCATACAGGGGAGTAATCCCTGTTTTATGCGAGGAGATTAACTCAATAGACGATATCTTTCAATTCTTAAATCCATACCTGAAAAATACAGGCTTTGCTTCAAGCGGGGATAAAATAGTGTTAACAATGGGAATACCATTTGGAAAACCAGGTACAACAAACCTTCTCCATGTTATGACGGTTGAATAATGAAAAAATACCTGTTTGTTCTTTCAAGTGCAATTTTAATAACCCTTTCTCTCTATCCATTTAACCTTTCATTCCTTGCTTTTCTTTTCTTTATACCTGCTTTTTATGGAATCTTAAAAGCAGAAAACCTAAAAGAAAAAATCTTTCTATCGTTATTTTTCGGAATTTCAATATTTGCTTTAAACTTTTTCTGGGCTATAAAAACAATAGAATTCTATGGGAAATTACCTGCTTTTTTAAGTTATATTTTAGGTTTACCGCTTTCAATCTGGCAAACTCTTCCATTTATTATCTTTTTACTTGCCTTTCCTTACCTTTTAAAGAAAAACATAATTCTCCCTGCGATTTTCTTTCCGTTGTTAACAAATCTCCTTCCTTTAATATTCCCCTACTCTATTTCCTCAACACTATCCTCAACACCACTGCTATGTAAAAGTGTTGAAATCTGGGGGGGAATGGGGGCTTGACTTTATAATCATTTTAATAAACACCCTGCTTTTTGTATTTTTAAAGACAAAAAACACAAAGCACCTTTACACTGCAATAGCAATTATAATTTTGCTTCCTGTTTACGGTTTAATTTCAAACAATTTAGAATCTGAAAAACCCTTTTCAAAACTTGACACAATAATAATCCAGCCGTGTATTTACGACGGGGATTTGCCTGAAGTAAAAAGGAGTAAATTTTTCACCTTGCTTAAAAAAATAGAAGACAAATGCAAGAATAAGGTTTTAATTATTCCCGAATCATCCCTTCCAGACGACATTCAGAGAAGTTATGAAAGGGATGAGATTATGAGAGCAATATTAAATAGATTTAAGTTAAATGCTATACTTTACAACACCATAATTGAAGAAAACGATAATGTTTTTAACTCAAACATACTTTTAACTGAAAATTCAAAAGATAGATACGACAAAAATCACCTTATGCTTTTTGGGGAATACTTCCCCTTTCACTCAATTATTCAAAAACTACCATTAGCAGTTGCAAACTATGAAAATTTCACAGCAGGGAAAAAAGTTAAACCTTTGCAATTTGGAAAAATAAAAATAGCAACCCCTATTTGCCTTGAAAATATTTTTCAGGGCTATGTTGCAAAAATTTCAAAAAATGCAAACCTAATCGTCAACCAAACAGACGATGAATGGTTTTTAAGCAAAAAGGCTAAAATGCTGCACCTTGCACAGGCAAGGCTAAAGGCAATAGAGAATAATAGATACTTAATAAGGGCAACAAACAACGGCTATACTGTTTTAATTAACCCTGAAGGAAAAATTGTAAAAGATTTGATAATTGACAAAGCAGGTTTTTTAAAAGCAAAAATACCCCTTTTGAAAAAACAAACAATTTTTCAGAAAATTTATCCCTTTATCCCATACATTTTCCTTTTTATTTTCATAATATTACTTGTAATCAGCGGTAAAGATGAGAAAAGCAATAATAGTTGAGGCAAAAACACCAGACACAGATAAAATTACCCTCAAACTTCACCTTGAAGAGTTAGAAAGGCTTTTAAACTCTCTAAATATTGAGGTTGTAAAAAAGGCTATTCAAAACAGGTACAAAATACACCCTGCAACCTATGTTGGAGAGGGCTTTCTCTCTGCACTTGAAACAAAAGATATAGATTACATAGCCTTTGACAACAAACTCTCACCCTCTCAAAAGAGGAATATAAAAAGAATAACAGGGCTAACCCCCATTGACAGGGAAAATGTAATATTACAGATTTTTAAAAACCACGCAAAAACAAAAGAGGCAAAGATTCAGGTTGAGTTAGCAGAATTAAAAACAATACTTTCTGAATTAAAAGGGAGAAAAACAAACCTTGCCCAGCAGGTTGGTGCAATAGGAGTAAAGGGGGGAAAGGGGGAAAAGCAGATTGAGCTTGACAGGAGAAAGATTCAAAAAAGGATAGCATTTCTAAAAAGAGAGTTAAAAAAGATAGAGTCAAGAAAGGAACATATTCATAAATCAAGGGAAAACATATTTAAAATCTCAATTGCAGGATACACTAATGCAGGCAAATCAACCCTTTTGAACACCTTAACAAAAGCCAATGTCAGCGCTAAAGACAAACTCTTTATGACACTTGACACAACAACAAGAAAACTCCACCTTTATGAAAACAGGTATGCTGTCTTATCTGATACGGTGGGATTTATACGAAAACTCCCCCACCACCTTGTCGCTTCCTTTAAATCAACATTTGCAGTTATAACCTATTCAGACCTTATAATCCAACTTGTTGATATTACCTCAAACAACTTTGAAGAAGAGATTGAGGTTGTACACAAAGAGTTGCAAAAAGAGTGCGAAAAAATACCCAAACTATTGATTTTTAACAAAATAGACTTAACAAACAAAATGCACTTAGATAGGGTAAAAGCCCTTTACCCCCACGCAATCTTTATCTCCGCAAAGGAAAAATTAAACATTGAAGAGTTAAAAGAGGCCATCCTCATCTATTATAAAAAATGGAAGAATTTATCTTCTTAACTTATTAATATGCTTAAAAATAACAAAAATTTCAGCAACACTTTTATCAATATCTTCTAATCCATTTAAAAAACCAATATTTTCTGCTCTCTTAATAGGCTCTTTCAACACCTTAAACAATCCCTCTCTATATAATCTATTACAAAAATTCTTAAACTCTTTTTCATGTTTTTTATATCCATTTTCAATTTCCCAATTATTTTTTACTTCTTTTGACAAAGCTTGAATAACAGAATCACAATTTTCAAAAAACCGTTTAGTATTACTAAAATGAAGCAGAAACCAATATTCTAAACACGGATTATTAACAATAATTCTTATTTTTTCATTTAAAATTTCCCCTTTTATCCTTTTTCTCTTTTTTTTTCTTATATCAAAAATTTTCTGATACCAATCACTTTCTTTTCTTATTGTATCAAAATCAAGTAATAAATATGCTTGCTCTAACTCTCTTTGATACTTTTTTATAAATTTATTTAACTCCACTAATTTTTCTTCAGGAGTACCACTTTTTGCTATTTCCGGCATTAATTTTAAAAAAACTTTCTCATTTACTAATTGCTTTTTTACTAAATTGAAATACCACACCTCAGTTTCACCGTCCACATAAATCACCAGAAGCTTCTTTTCCTGTCTCTTCTTGTTTCTTCTATTTGCTCTTCCTTTTTTTCTCATTTAAATATTTCTCCAAAACGATTATTTATTCTTTGAAGGGGGATTAAAAAATCCCAAATTAGGAACTGCTCCTAACTTCCCTAATTTGTATTTGTTGTAAATTGAAGATGTATCCCTTATTACATTAGAACTAAAATCAGTGAGAGCAAACAAATCAGTTGAACCATCTTCCTTTTTCTCGGTAAACCATAAAATATCATGTCTTAAAATATCCATCTCTTTAAGCAATTCCCTTGAATGAGTTGTCAAAATCAATTGAGATTCAGGATGTGAATACAACAGGAAAAGTTCCAAAAAATACCTTAAAAGGTCAGGGTGAAGGGATGCTTCAATTTCATCAATAGGGATTACACATGGTTTTTTCATTAATAGTGAAATTATATGCGACAATTCAAAAAATCTGTGAGTTCCTCTGGATTCATCTTCCTCAAAATCAAGTATCATTTCTTTGCCATTAATATTATGTTTTACAAATAATTCCAAACCTTTTATTTTTTCTTTAACATCTTCCGATTTTTCGCTGTTTTTCATATCTGATAAAAGTTCCTCAAGAAATTTTGCAAGTGACAAATCTTTTCCTTCCAGTTCTATTTCATTAAAATTAAAGTCCTCAATAGTAAAATCTGCACTTTTCAGAACTTCTAATGCAATTTTTTTGTCTAATTCGTTTTTTGACAATTTTTCAAAAACCCACCCTGTTAAACGAGTTGATGGAGTTATAATTGGTTTTAATATACTCTTAAACCAGAATAGCACATTTTCTATTTCCTCTATTGGCAAATTAACTTTTAAAAAAGATGATAAAAATAATTGATTGGGAAAAGTATTTAACAGAAGTTGTTCTTTCTGAATTTTTTTTATCTTTCTTTTAAATTTATTACCAATATATATTTCTACATTTCCATCTATTGTAAAACGCTTAAATACCAGCGATTTTTTAGGACTGTAAAAATAAAGATACTCTTCAACCACCTGTTTTTTATTAAAAATAACCGAATAAAGATATCTAATACCTTTAGCAAAAAATTCCAAAGTTAATGAAGAATTTTCTTCATCACCTCTTAATAAAAAAGGTTTATAAAAATTTCTAAAAGAAAAACTATCTCCAATTTCTTCATTTTTATCCTTAGGAGGGAATAAAACAAAATTTCTAAAAAAATCTATTGCTTTCAATATATTTGTTTTGCCAGAAGCATTAGCGCCATAAATTATTGCCAATTTTAGAATATTCTCATTACCAATTTTATTAATAAAGTATTTGTATTCACTTTCAGACTCATTTCTTCTGAAAACAGGTTCAAAAGACAAGTTTATTTCCTCGTATATTGATCTGAAGTTTGAAACATAAAAATTTAAAATCATTTTACACCTCATTTTTGTAATTCTTTTACAAAAATAGCACAAAAAAATACAAAATTCAAATTTTTTTTTGACAAAAAAATCTTAAAATTATATTCAACAAAAATGTTTATATATACTTTTTTTCAAAAATAACATATACTTAATCCGTTTGACTAAAATTAGGAGATTTTATGGAAAGATTAGAAAAATTCAGACAACTGGGCTTAAGCGATAATACATTACTTGCGCTTAAGAAGAAAGGCTTTGAAGAGCCTACAGAGATTCAGGAAAAAGTTATACCTATTCTATTGCATCAGGATATAAATGTAATCGGACAGGCACAGACAGGAACAGGAAAGACAGCCGCTTTCGGGCTACCATTAATTGAAAAACTAAAAGGCGGTTCAAAAAATGTTCAGGCAATAATTTTAACCCCAACAAGAGAGCTTGCAATTCAGGTTGCAGAAGAGATTAACTCTTTAAAGGGGAGAAAAAGATTGCACATTGTTCCAATTTACGGTGGGCAGTCTATTTCAGAACAGATAAGAAAATTAAAAAAGGGGATTGACATTGTTGTTGGAACACCTGGAAGAATTTTAGACCACTTAAAGAGGGGAACCTTAAAACTTGATTCAATAAAATACTTTATCCTTGACGAAGCGGATGAAATGTTAAACATGGGATTTATTGATGATATTGAAGAGATTTTAAACCATGCACCTGTAGAAAAGAAAATGCTTCTATTTTCCGCAACTATGCCTGACAGGATTTTAAAACTTGTTGAAAAATACATGGGGAAATACGAAATTATCAGGATAAAAAAGAAAAGCCAGACAACAGACTTAACCCACCAGATATATTTTGAGGTTGCAGAGAGGGATAAATTTGAAGCACTTTGCAGAATTATTGACTTTGAGCCTGAATTCTATGGCCTCATATTTACCAGAACAAAGGTTGAGGCAGACAGAGTGGCAAATAAATTGGTTGACAGGGGATACGACGCAGAGTGTCTGCACGGGGATATATCACAGTTTCAAAGGGAAAGGATTATAAGAAAATTTAAAAAGAGACATATCAACATACTTGTTGCAACCGATGTTGCAGCAAGGGGACTTGATATATCAGACCTAACCCATGTTATCAACTACTCTATTCCTCAAAACCCTGAAACATATATCCACAGAATAGGAAGAACAGGAAGGGCTGGAAAAGAGGGGACAGCAATTACCTTCGTCACCCCTGGGGAGTACAGAAACCTTATTTTTATCAAGAAAATCGCAAAGGCGGATATAAAAAAAGAAAAACTTCCCGGTGCAGACAAGATACTTGAAAACAAGATTACCAAACTAAAAGCAGATATAGAGGACACTATCGGGGACAACCACCTTGAACATTACTTAAAAATTGCGGAAGAAATGCTTGAGATTTCATCACCTGAAAAGGTAATAGCCGCATTGTTGAAAATAGCCTACAGAGAAGACTTAGACCCTGAAAGTTATAAACCTATAACAGAGCCATCAATTGACACCAAGGGAACAACGAGGCTCTTTATTGCAAGGGGAAAAGAACACGGCTATGATGTTCACAAATTGATTGAACTTATTCAACAGCATATTAATATTGAAAGCAGAAAAATCAGAGGAATAAAGATTTTTGATAACTTTTCCTTTGTTACCCTTCCCTTTGAAGACGCAGAGGTTTTACTTCACACAATAAAGAAAAACAAAAAAGGCAAACGCCCCATAATAGACAAAGCCAAAGAAAAAACAAGAAGTTAGATTAAAGCCGGGAATTCCCGGCTTTTTCTATATCAAAATCTTTTCTCTGTAATTTACATAGGCTGCGTAAAGGACAAGTGAAATACCGATAAAAGAAACTTTATCAGGCAATTCACCAAAGAAAAGAAAAGCTAAAAATGTTGCAAATGGAATGTTTATATATGAGTAAAGGCTTGCTTCACCAACCTTTGTTAAAGAGTATGACTTTGTCATAGAAAGTTGAGCACTCATTGTAAACACCCCTAAAAGTAAAACAAGAGACCAGTCAAAAACACCGTCTGGAATTTCTATCCCCTGGTAAATCATCAAAGGGGCAAGTATAAAGTTTGAAACAAAAAAGAAAAACCATACAATAACAGCAGGCTCATTTGATTCCCCTAACTTTCTGATTATCGTATGCGCAATGGCAGAGAAAAAAGCAGAACAAACAGGAAGAAAAAGATAGAAGTATTTACCAGAGTTATATCCTGGCTTAAAAATTAGAAGAATTCCAGCAAAGGCAATGAAAAACGCTATAAATTTATACTTTGAACTCTTCTCCTTTAAAAAAAACCACGACAAAATAATTATTAAAAAAGGGGCTGTTTTTTGAATAGTAATCACTGTTGCAACAGGCAGTTTTGAAAGTGCGTAAAAATAAAACAAGGCTGCAAAACTACCAAGTACCCCTCTTGCCGTTAAAAGTTTTAAATTTCTGAACTTTATTTTTTCAATACCTCTTAAAATTAGAAAGAAAGATAAAAAAACAAAAGCGGTGAAATTTCTTGCAAATATCATCTCAAAAACAGGATACCTTTTAGCAAGAAATTTAAAATCTATGGCTAAAAAGGCATAGCATAAAGATGCAAGCACCATCCACCAGAATGCCTTCACTCTGTCATTCATTTACTCTCTTTTCCTCACTTTTAATAAGCCTTTTCAAATTATTCCTATGAAAAACAATTATTAAAAACCCTATTATCCCGAAAAACATCGCTCTCTCAAGTGATAATATCCCAAAACTAAAAAAGAGAATTGAAAGAATAATTAACAACAAAGCTGATAAAACAGAAGCGAGGGAAACAATTTTTTTCCAAAAGTATATTAGCCAGAAAAAACTAAAAATTATTATAAAAATCCTATAATCAAGGAAAAACAAAACCCCGGCAGTTGTACTTACCCCCTTGCCTCCCTTAAAATACAGAAAAACAGGGAAAACATGGCCTAAAATTACTGCAAAAGCAGTTAATATCAAATTTAATCCATTTATTCCTAAAAACCTCTGAGAAATATATAAAGCGAAAAAGCCTTTCAAAAAATCAAAAAGAAAACCGAAAAATGCATACTTTATCCCACAAAACCTGTATAAATTTGTTGCCCCAACATTACCGCTTCCCGATTTTCTCAAATCCACATTCCCGCAAAAGTACGCAATAAGAAAAGAAAAGGGAATTGAGCCTAAAATGTAAGAAAAAAACAAAGCAAACAAGTACTTCACAACAACCCCTTAAAAATAGATTCTGGATTTTGAATGCTAAATTATAGATTCAAAAAATCAAATAGTTAATTTTTAAAAAATTCTTCCTCAATCTAAAATTCATAATCCATAATTCAAAATTAAAAAATCAAACATCCTCAATCCATAATCCAACATTCAAAATCCACCATTCAAAATTTAAAACTCAAACCCATCCCCCCAAAAACCTAAAACCTAAAACCTAAAACCTTTTAAATTATACTTTATCTTCACCTTTTGGTATAATATTTGCGAACTTAAAATATGGAGGAGAAGCATGAAAAAGTTAATTATATACCCTTTAATAATTCTATTTGCCTTTGGAGGATTTGCAAAAACAAAGGTTGTAACTTCAATTTTTCCAATTGCAGATATAGTATCAAACATTGTGAAGGATAAGGCTGATGTAAAATATGTTATTCCTGTAAATGCAAACCCGCACACATTTGAGCCTACCCCTGAACAGGCAAAGATAATTGCACAGGCAGATGTATTTATTGGAGTGTCAAAACAGTTTGACGGCTGGATTGAAAAATTCTTAAAAAAAGATGCTAAAAAGTACTATTTGCAAAGAAGGCCAGCAAATCCTCATATATGGTTATCCTTCATTTGGGGGAATCAAATTATTTCAAATATAAAACTTATTTTTATGAAATTAGACCCTAAAAATAAAAAGTTTTATACTGCAAATGCAATAAAATATTCAAGAGAGTTAAGTGAAATCCATAAGGTTTACTTTGCAAAATTTAAAAGCCTGAAAACAAAAAATGTTATTCAATACCATCCTGCATGGGAATACCTTGCAAAAGATTTAAAATTAAACATTATCGGCACTATTTACACAGGAGAAAGCAAAAGAGTTTCTATAGCACACCTTACCAGTATTTTAAAAATCGGCAAAAAGAGAGGAGCTGATGCTCTTTTATGCAGGTTAAACACAAAAGATAAGGTAATTGATATTTACGAAAGAGAATTAAAATTAAAAAGGGTTGAATTAGACCCTATAGGCGACCCAAAAAGCAAAGACAGAAATTCTTACATTAACCTTTTAATTTACAATTGTGAGAAGATTTATCAGGCTTTAAATCAATGAGCTTACCCTATATCTTTATTGAAGATTTAGAAGTTAAATACGGCAATAAAGTTGTTTTGGAAGATATTTTTCTCAAAGTTGAAAAAGGTGAAATTGTATCAATTGTAGGCCCCAACGGGGGAGGAAAAACAACCTTACTAAAAGTTATTCTTGGATTAAAAGACTATTCAAAGGGGACAATTAAAGTTTTAGGCAAAAACCCAAAAGAAGTTGACAAAAAAGAAATTGGATACCTTCCTCAGAGAGAGGAAACTGCAAAAAATTTCCCCATTTCAGTTTTTGAAACAGTATTAATGGGAAGATATCCCAAAATAGGATTATTTAGAAAACCAGGGGAAAAAGACAAAGAAATAGCACTTGAAAGCCTGAAACTTGTAAAAATGGACCACTTAAAAGACGAAAATATCAATAAACTTTCAGGTGGGCAGAGACAGAGGGTTTTTATTGCAAGGGCTCTGGCTATGGAACCTAAAATTCTTATTCTGGATGAGCCTTCAACAGGTCTTGATATTGTGGCTCAGGAAGATTTTTATAAAATATTAGTTGAAATTAGAAATAAAAAAGAAATGTCAATAATTATGGTGTCACACGATATTGGTGTTGTTTCAACCTTTGTGGATAAAATAGCATGTTTGAACAAAACAATTCACTACCATGGTAAAAGCGGGACACCTATTCCAAAAGATGTTTTAGAAAAAGTTTTTGGCTCAAATATTCAAATTCTTGTACACGATCCACATTGTAAAGGATGTCATAGAGGCGAGCATGATTGAGTTATTACAGTTTGAATTTGCAAAAAACGCACTAATTGCAGGGACAATAATTAGTATCCTTTTCGGTTTTCTTTCTTTTTTCATTGTAATGAAAAAATTGTCTTTTCTAACTGTGGGCATCTCCCACGCTGCATTCGGGGGAGTGGCACTGGGAATTCTATTAGGGTTAAATCCATACATTACAGCTATTTTTTTCTGTCTTTTAACAGGTTATTTGATAGCAATTCACGGAGAAAAATCGGAATACGACAGTGTAATTGGAATTCTTTTTGCCTTTACAATGGCATTGGGAGTAATATTTCTATCATTAAAAAAAGATTACACCTTTGACATAATGTCATACCTTTTCGGAACAATTTTAGGGATAACAAAATCAGATTTATTTCTTTTAATTGGATTAATGATTGGAGTTTTCATAATTTTTTATCTGTTTTTTAAAGAGATAATCTTTATAACCTTTGATAAAAATGTGGCAATGGCATCAGGCTTACCTGTAAATCTTTTTGAGAATTTGATTATAGTAATTCTTACACTTGTAATTGTGCTAAGCATAAAACTAATAGGGATTATTTTAGTCTCTGCTTTTTTGATTATCCCAGCCGCAATTACAATACTATTTTTTGACAATTACAAAAAAATCATATTTTTCTCAATGTTAATCAACCTTGTGATATTTTATTCAGGATTTTTTCTAAGCTATAAGTTAAATTTACCATCAGGAGCAACTGTTGTCTCTATAGGGGCTTTGCTATACTTTGCTTCTGCTTTGTTTGCTGGAAAGAAAAACTAATTTAAATAACTTTTCAATATATTTTTGTACCTTGACCTTCTAATTTTTTCAAGGGCACTTTTTTCTATCTGCCTTACCCTTTCCCTCGAAAGATTTAAAATTTTTCCAATCTCCTGCAAGGTTTTAGGTTCTTCTCCGTTTAAACCAAACCTGTGGATTAAAACATCCCTCTCCCTTTGGCTCAAAATAGAAAGAGACTCCATTAAATGCTCAACAAAAGATTTTTTTATTAACTCAGTCTCAGCGTCATCTACACTTTCCTGCTCAATAACATCCTCATAGTTTAAATCATCTGTATCTGACGATATATAATCATCAAGAGACCTATGTTCACCATAAGTGGTTAAAAGAGAATTTAAAGATAATTCATCTATATCCATAGCCTCAGCCAATTCCCTCGGTGATGGGTCTCTGTTTAACTCTTTTTGTAATTCGTTAAACTTTCTTCCAACATTGTTTATCAAATTTAAAGTTTTGTAGGAAATTTTAAAAATTCCACTCTGCTCTGCTATTGCAGATATAATAGCCTGCCTAATCCACCACACCGCATATGTGATAAACTTTACATTTTTATCTGGGTCAAACCTTTTTGCAGCCTCAATCAATCCTAAGTTACCCTCATTTATCAAATCCATAAAAGGTACACCTTTCCCTCTATACCTTTTGGCAATTGAAACAACAAACTTTAAATTAGCCTCTACAAGCCTTCTTAAAGCATCTTTGTCCCCTTTTTTAATCCTTCTTGCCAGTTCTTTTTCCTCATCTGGAGTTAAAGGGGGAATTTTATTTATCTGTTTTAAATACTGCTTTAAGGCTTCTTCTTCCTCAAAAAACTTGTAATTTTTCGCCATTTTCTACTTTTCTTCCTTCTCAATATCAAGTTTTATTATTCCAGACCTTGGAATTTTTACAAGAGCATTTTTGATTTTTTCTTCACCATTTTGCACATGTTCAACAATTATTTTTTGAAGGGCCATTGTTAGTTGATTAATCTCCTGTTGCATCTTTTCCATTTTTTCTCTCATATTGAGAATTATCTCTATCCCAGCAAGGTTTACCCCTAAATCCCTTGCAAGATTGAGTATAATTTCAAGCCTCTCAAGATCCTTTTTTGAATACAACCTTGTATTTCCCTCAGTTCTTGAAGGTTTTAGAAGACCATGCTTTTCATAAAGCCTTAATGTTTGAGGGTGGACATTGTACATCTTTGCAACAACACTTATCATATAGTACGGTTCATTATTCTTGCCTTTTACCATAGCACCACCCCCTTACACCTTAAAATGAGACCTGATTGCATTTTTATCCTCATACTTTTCTAATTCTTTCATCAACTCCCTCACCTTTGTATCAACTATAGAAGGAGTTTTTACCTCAACCTCAAGATACATATCTCCATTCTTACCGGTTAGCCTTGATTTTATTCCCTTACCTCTCACCCTTATTTTCTGGCCACACTGGGTTTGAGGGGGAATTTTAACAGTTGTCTCCCCGTATATTGTAGGTATTTTAATTTTAGCACCTAATGCAGCTTCAGAAAATGTGATGGGCAATTTAAGATAGATATTATCTCCCTGTCTCTTAAACAACGGATGCTCTTCCACAACAGTTATTATATACAAATCTCCGGGAGGCCCTCCATTAATACCAGCCTCTCCCTTTCCAGGAACTCTGACCTTTGAACCATTATCAACACCAGCTGGAATTCTTACATTAATAGTTTCAACATACGGAATTCTTCCTGTCCCGTTACACTTTGAGCATTTTGTAAATGTTATTCTTCCGGTTCCTCCACAAAGAGAACATGTTCTTTCCATGTGGAAAAAAGGCAATCCTCCGCTTTCTTTCCCTGTTCCTTTGCATCTTGGACAGGTTTGAGGAGAAGACAGAGGAACTTTACCTGTACCGCCACATGCATCACAAGGTTTACTTCTATTTACCTTAATCTTTGTCGTCAAACCGTGAACAGCGTCCATAAATGATATTCTCATTGAGTATTGAATATCCTCTCCCTTGCGCGGTGCATTTGAATATGAATAATCGTTGTATGTTGTGCTTTTTCTACCTCCGCCGAATAAGTCTGAAAAAATCTCTGAAAAATCAAAATCAACATTGCGAAAATCCTGATAGTTGAAATCCTGTCCAAAATTAGCATCTCCAACAAATCCGTATTTGTCGTACTGCTCTTTCTTTTTAGGGTCTGAAAGAACGGCATAAGCCTCTGAAATCTCTTTAAACTTCTCCTCAGCCTGCTTATCACCCGGGTTTAAATCAGGGTGATATTTTCTTGCTAACTTTTTATAAGCCTTTTTTACATCCTGTATTGAGGCCCCCTTAGGGAGCCCCAACACAGCGTAATAATCCTTTTTATTCATGGCTTACTCTCCGTTCCTCCTTATTCAACAATCTCAGCATCAACAACGTCGTCACCGCCTTTATCGTCATTTGACTGAGTACCTTGATTTGTTGCACCTGCATCTGTCTGGGTGCCTGCCTGAGCATCAGTCTGCTGAGACTGGTAGAGGTATTGAGAGAGTTTGTGAGATACATTTGTCAAGTTATCTATTGCAGAATTAATTGCGTTTACATCTTCTCCTTCCATTGCAGTTTTTAACTGAGAAATAGCTGATTCAATAGCCTGCTTATCAGCATCAGTAATCTTGTCAGCATGCTCTTTAAGCAGCTTTTCTATCTGGTAGATTAAAGAATCACCTCTATTTCTTGCCTCAATTAACTGCGCCCTTCTCTTATCTTCTTCCGCATGTGCTTGAGCCTCTTTTACCATTTTATCAATTTCTTCTTTTGACAATCCGCTTGAGCCTGTAATTGTAATCTTTTGCTCTTTACCTGTTGCCCTGTCTTTAGCACTTACATTTAAAATACCATTAGCATCTATATCAAAGGTAACTTCAATCTGAGGAACTCCCCTTGGTGCAGGTGGAATTCCCATAAGGTGGAATTTACCTAAAGATTTATTGTCTTTTGCAAGAGGCCTTTCTCCCTGTAATACATGAATTTCAACACTTGTCTGATTATCAGCAGCAGTTGTAAATACCTCTGTTTTTCTTGTTGGAATTGTTGTATTTCTTGGAATCATAACAGTCATAACCCCACCCTGAGTTTCAACACCTAAAGAGAGAGGTGTTACATCAAGGAGAAGAACATCTTTAACATCTCCAGCAAGTACTCCACCCTGAATAGCAGCACCAACTGCAACAACTTCATCAGGGTTAACCCCTTTGTGAGGCTCTTTTCCAAAAAATTCAGTTACCTTTTTCTGAACAAGAGGAATCCTTGTTGAACCTCCAACTAAAACAACTTCATCAATATCTGATGGTTTCAATCCAGCATCTTCAAGAGCCTTTTTACACGGCTCCATTGTCTTTTCAATTAAATCTTCAATCATTGACTCAAATTTAGCCCTTGTTAACTTAATGTTTAAGTGTTTTGGTCCTGAAGCATCGGCGGTTATAAAGGGCAAATTAATCTCTGTCTCCATCATTGAAGAAAGCTCAATTTTCGCTTTTTCTGCTGCCTCTTTAAGCCTTTGAAGAGCCATTTTATCCTGAGACAAATCAATTCCCTGGTCTTTTTTAAATTCATCAATCAGCCAGTCAATAATTCTCTGGTCAATGTTATCGCCACCTAAATGAGTGTCACCGTTTGTTGATTTAACCTCTACAACACCTTCACCAACTTCGAGAATTGAAATATCAAAAGTACCACCACCAAAATCGTAAACAGCAATAGTCTCGTCCTTTTTCTTATCAAGACCGTATGCTAAAGCAGCAGCCGTTGGCTCATTTATAATCCTCTTAACCTCTAAACCTGCAATTTTTCCCGCATCCTTTGTTGCCTGCCTCTGGGCATCGTTGAAATATGCCGGTACAGTAATTACCGCTTCAGTTACAGGTTCACCTAAATAGTCCTCAGCTGCTTTTTTGAGCTTCTGCAAAATTTTCGCAGAGATTTCTGGAGGAGAAAACAATTTTCCATTTACCTCTACCCTAACATCCCCGTTTGGAGCCTTAACAACCTTATAAGGCACCATTTTCATCTCTTCGGTTACCTCTTCATATCTCCTTCCCATAAATCTCTTTATAGAAAAGATTGTATTTTCAGGGTTTGTTATTGCCTGCCTTTTAGCAACCTGTCCAACTAAAATTTCACCATTTTTTGCAAAAGCAACAACAGAAGGAGTTGTTCTTGCTCCCTCCTGATTAGGGATAACGGTAACGTCATTCCCTTCCATAACTGCAACAACAGAGTTTGTTGTTCCAAGGTCAATACCTATTATTTTTCCCATAATTACCTCCTAAATTCTTTTTTACAACCGTTATTAATATAAAACCTTAGTGAGTTATTGTCAAGAATTTATTATAATAATGTTGTAAGATTATCAAAGAGCCAAAAAATTAAAAACCATTTTCTTTACGTGTTTTTTAAGATATAATAAAGGAAATAATATTAAAGGGAGTAGGTTATGGAAGCAAAAAAAGATTTAATTTTACAATTTATTAATTTTAAGCTTGATAAACTTATTAGCGAATTTAAAATTGAAATAGAAAAAATCTTTCAAAAAGACTTTTATATTTCAGAAGAAGAAATTGAGCCTTTAATAAATAAGATATTGGCGCAAACTCAAGGCGCTTCTAACATAAGCACTTCAATAGACCCACTATATAATCTTAACCTTGCTTTAAAAAATAGCACCAACCAGAAAGAATTAATTGAAAACTTTTTTAGCTCTTTATTTAATTTAACAAACTACATAGGCTTTTTTATATTCAAGGGAAACAACGCTATATGCTATGCGGCAAAAGGCCAGGGGAACAAACCCCAAAAGGATTTCAAGATAAACAAAATCATTTTTATGGAGCCTAAAAAGTTATCAGACCCTATTTTCCCTGATAATTTAAAAGCCTTTTTTAACTTAGAATCTACCATTGCAATTCCTCTACTTATAAAATACAAACAGGCAGGCTTTTTCATTTTTGAGCTCAACAACAAAGAAGATTTTAAATTGTTTGAAATAGCAACTTCAATGTTTGAAAGAGAATTAAATTTGCTTCCATTAAAAAACCAGGAAGATATAAAAACTCAGCAGTTTAAAACTGTAGAACAACCACCTAAAACTGAAACGCCTTCTACACCTTCAAAAGCAGAAGAAGACCCTGTTATGAAAAAAGCAAAAAGGTTTGTTAATGCTCTTGCAAGTGATATTAAACTTTATAATGAAGAAAAAATCAAAGAAGGCCTTGAAAAAGGAAATCTAAAGGAGCTATTAAAAGAAGATATTGAAAAAAGTTATCAGGCTTTCAGGGAAAAATACCCAGACAAAAATAAATTCCCTGATTCTCTCTTTGAAGAAGCCTTAATTAAATATGTGGCAAAAGGGAATCCCGATTTATTGAAATAAATTGCAACAAATATATTGACCTTATAACCTATTCTGGTAATATACAGAGGTAAAATTTATTAGAGGAGAAGGATTATGGAATCAATAAAGGTTCAGCCTAATGATGTTTTAAAAACATTGGAAAAGCACTTGTTAGTTGACGGCTTTCACATTGTTCTTGACCTTGAAAAGAGCGAAGGTTGTTATATGGTGGATGCAAGGGATGGTAAAAGGTACATTGACTTTTATGCTTTTTTTGCATCTCTTCCACTTGGATTCAACCATCCAAAAATGAAAGACCCGGAATTTGTTGAAAGGTTAAAAATTGCATCAATTCATAAGGTAGCAAACTCTGACATTTACACAACCTATATGGCTGAGTTTGTAGAAACCTTTGCAAAAATAGGGGCACACCCTGAATTACCAAACTATTTTTTCATTGATGGCGGCGCCTTAGCAGTGGAAAATGCTTTAAAAGCTGCCTTTGATTGGAAGGTAAGAAAGAATTTTCAAAAGGGATACAAAGAGGAAAAGGGACACAAGGTAATTCATTTCAAAGAAGCGTTTCACGGAAGAACAGGCTATACAATGAGTTTAACAAATACAGACCCGACAAAGGTTAAATACTTCCCAAAATTTGATTGGCCAAGAATTACAAACCCAAAAATCGAATTTCCTTTAACTGAGGAAAACCTTACAAAGGTAATTGAAAAGGAAAATCAGGCTATTGATGAGATTTATAAAGCAATAAAAGAAAACAAGGACGACATTGCATGCCTTATTATTGAGCCTATTCAGGGTGAAGGTGGAGACAATCACTTCAGGCCGGAATTTTTAAGAAAGCTCAGAGAAATTACAGAAGAAAACGATATTCTCTACATTGTAGATGAAGTACAAACAGGTGTTGCTGCAACAGGCAAAATGTGGTGTTTTGAGCATTTTGGATTTGTTCCTGATATTGTTTCATTCGGGAAAAAACTACAGGTATGCGGAATAATGGTTTCTGATAAGGTAAATGAAGTTGATTCTGTTTTTAAAGTTTCTTCAAGGCTTAACTCTACATGGGGAGCAAACATCGTGGATATGGTAAGGGCTCAGAGAATCCTTGAAATAATTCACGAAGAAAACCTTATAGAAAATGCTGCCAACATGGGAGATTACCTTTTGAGTAAGCTTCATGAATTACAGGAAGTATCAAAGGTAAAACTGTCTAATATTAGAGGAAGAGGATTATTTGCAGCAATTGAACTTGAGTCTCCTGAAATCAGGGATGATGTTTTCAATAAATGTTTTGATAAAGGACTTGCAGTATTAAAATCAGGAGAAAAATCAATCAGGTTTAGACCAGCGCTTACAGTAACAAAGGAAGTTATAGACGAGGGAATAAATATCCTCGCAGAGGTATTAAAAGCATAATTTGTGCGTAATTAATAAGGAGGAATTATGGAAGTTCAGGAAAAAATTGAAAAAGCTTTAAACAATATCAGGCCAGCGCTTCAAATGGACGGTGGCGATGTTGAGTTTTTAAAATACGAAGACGGTACCGTCTATGTTAAGCTTTTAGGGGCATGTGGCGGTTGCCCTATGTCAACCATGACCCTTAAACTTTTCATTGAAGAAAGGTTGAAAGAAGAAGTTCCTGAAGTAAAAGAAGTAGTTCAGGTTTAATAAAAAGCTCCGTTTATCGGGGCTTTTTTCTTAGGTAAAGATATGGAAAAAGAGATAAGATTTTTAGAATCACTTTTAAGTGAAAAAAGGCTTAATAGAATTAAACAGGTAATTAACAATAAAATAGAAAACATAACAGTGGTTTTGGACAACCTTTTAGATTCCCACAATACAAGCGCAATAATCAGGACAGCAGAAGGATTGGGATTGAAAGATATTTACATAATAGAAAAAGATTACGAATTTGAGATAAATAAAGCAGTAACAAAGTACAGTCACAAATGGGTTGAACTTCATAGATACAAGGACTTTACTCCTTGTGTCAAAGATTTAAAAGAAAAAGGGTATAAAATCTTTGTTGCAAATGTTGGAGAGAAATCCGTAAAACTTACTGATATTGAAATAACTCCTGAAAATAAATACGCCTTTGTTGTGGGAAATGAGCATGATGGAATATCTGACGAAATGTTAAAATATGCTGACTGTGAGTTTACAATACCTATGTATGGCTTTACTGAAAGTTTCAACGTTTCAGTCGCCTGCGCTATTATCCTGTCTTACACAATTTACAAATACAGGAATGCTTTAAACAAACCTTCTGATTTATCTGAAAATGAAAAACAAAAAATCTACTTTGATTTTCTCAAAAAAGCAGTAAAAAACAGCGATGTCCTCTTAAAATCATTTAAAAAAAGAGAAAACAAAAGCTAATAGCCCCGGGATTAAAGCAAAATTATCCAGCAAAAATTCATAGTAAAGAGGAGAAACATTTCTTTTCTTAACCACAAGTTTATTCACAAGCATATAGTAACCACCAAAAAGCATGGTAAGGATTGGCATTGAAAAATTTTGTCCATCTGTAATTGCTGCCACCCCTATAAACAAAATTAAGATAATTACAAGCCAGTTTGCAATCCTTAAAGCCCTTTCAGTTCCAATTAAAATAGGCAATGTCTCCCTTCCGTAAAACTTGTCTCCCTGAATATCCTTTATGTCTGAAAGAATTGACCCCACAAAAACAACAGTAAAAACAAAGAGAAACATTAAAAAACTTGAAAGTGCATTTGATTTACCATAAATAAACAGGGGATTAAATACAATAACAATTGACCATGCAAGTGCATATATAATGTTTTTTGAACCAGGTATATCAAAAAGCCTCATAATTCTACCTTTAAGCCTTAATTTAATTCTATATAAAAGCCCTAAAAGAGAGGCTAAAAGGATTATAAAAAACACATTTAAAGAAATGTTGATACTTAACAAAGCAAGAAGAGTAAGTGAAATAATACCTATTGCAATTAACAAAGTCTTATTCTCTTTCAAAAAGTAAAATTTTGTTGGATTTGAAAATCTCAGCCCTTCTAAATCAATTATTCCATTAAAAAGTGTCATTGAAAAAATGTAAAGAAAAGCAATCACTGAAAACTTTAATGAATCTTGAAAATTGGCAAGGGACAATAAACCATAAGAAAAAACAAAAGCAGAAAATCCCCTGAATAGCCCTGAATTAAAAACAATACCTAACACTCTTTTTGAAAACCTTGATTTTTCATCAACAAAACGAAGGTAATCAACCACAGAGTTAATAATCCAGCTTGGAGTGGATGCACCTGCAGAAACCCCCACCTTGTCAAAATTTGAAAAATCAATACCCTTTAACTCATCTTCTGTTTCAATATGATATACCACAGGGCAATACTGCTTTGAAATCTCTGCAAGCCTCGTTGTATTTGCGCTATGCTTCCCCCCAATAATTATCATACAGTCAACCTGGGATGCTATTTTCTTCACCTCATCCTGCCTTCTGTGTGTTGAATCGCAAATTGTACAAAATTCTTTTACTTCCTTTGCCTTTTCTCTAACCTTGTCCACAATTTTAAAAAATTCGTCATAGTTAAATGTGGTTTGAGACACAACTATAACCTTTTCCATCTCAGGTAATTTTTCAGCCTCTTCAACACTTCCCACAACAAAAGCTGTGTTGTTTGAATACCCCTTTAAACTTACAACCTCAGCATGCCCTTCATCACCAACAATTACAACCTGATAACCCTTATTTATATGCCCCTTAATTATTCCCTGTACCTTACCTACTTTTGGACAGGTAAGGTTTACCACATCAAGACCCTTTTCTTTTAAATTATTTAAAACCTGAGGTGTTGTGCCGTGAGCCCTTATAACAACTGTACCTTTATCTAAATTTTCTAATTTTTTTTCAGGCTTTACCCCTTTTGATTCTAAAAGAGCAACAACCTGATTGTTGTGAATTAAAGGACCTAATGTATATATTTCTTCCTTTTTCCTTGATAAATCAAGGATTTTGTCCATAGCCCTTCTTACACCCCAGCAAAAACCACCAGTTTCCGCAACTATTATCTTCATAAAACCCCTTTTTCAGTTTAAAAATACTTTTTTTCCAACTTTTTAAATTTTTTTGTAACCTTAAATGCTTTTTTAAGAAGGGATTTATAAGAATCTCTATCAGCCATTCTAACTTCAAGCATCATTCCCCATTTGTAATCAACCTTTTTAAAAAGTTCAAACACCTTATCCCAGTTTATATTTCCCTCAAAAGGCAACAAATGGGAATCCCTGTCTCCAAAATTGTCGTGTATGTGGCTTGAGTAAAAGTAAACCCCATAATTTTCAATATCAGAGTAAACCTCTCCATTTAAATTCGAATGACCAATATCAAAACCTATTCCGACAGGCACCATCTCTTTTTCAATAAACTCAACAATATGCCTTACTGATGTTTCTCTCCCTGGAATATTCTCAAAACAAAGTTTGATTTGAAGATGCTCAGCAAACTTAAACAATTCTTCAAGGCTTTTCAACATTGAATCCCTGTTAACCTTGTATGGAAAGTGCATTATGTAATAATCTACATCAAACATGGAAGCAAGTGAGAAAGAAGCCTTTATCTCTTCAACAGATTTTGTTCTTAAATTCTCATCATCTGACGCAATATCAACAAAAATTCCACTTCTTAAACCTTCAAGTGAGAAGTAAAAAGGTGCGTGAACAGAATTTACAAAAAAATTATTGTTGTTAACCGCCTTTGCAATTTCAATTAATTGAGATGCATCATCAAAATCAACCTGCATTCTGTTTGCAAAAATCTCAATAGTATCAAACCCTGAATCTGCTATCAGATTTAAATGCTCTCCACTTAATTTTTCATATGCAAAGGGATGTGTGGATATCCCGTATATCATTTAAATTCCTTTCCTTAATCCAAAATCATTAATCCAAAATCCAAAATCCAGAATTCAAAATTTAAAATCCAGAATAATCCAAAAACTTAAATCCCCCACTTAAAAAGAGCAGCACCCCAGGTAAACCCTGCCCCAAATGAGGTAATCACAACAGTCTGGCCTTTCTTTAATTTGCCTTCAATGTAATATTCATCAATACAAGTTGGAATTGTGGCAGCTGTTGTATTTCCATATTTATGGATATTTATCATAACCTTTTCTTTATCTATTTTAAGCCTTTTAGCAACAGATTCAATTATTCTCATATTAGCCTGATGAGGAACAAGCCAATCAATGTCTTCAACACTTAACCCGGTTTTTTCAAGAACAGCCTTTGTTGATTCAGGCATTTTAACAACTGCTCTCTTAAAAACCTCTCTTCCCTCCTGAAAAACATAATGCTCTTTGTTTTTCACTGTTTCTTCAGATGCAGGTTTTAAGCTTCCACCTGCAGGCATATAAAGGTATTTACCCCCAGAACCATCAACATGTAAATCGCAGTCAATAAAACCATATTCAGACTCTTCTTTTCCTTCAACTAAAAATGCACCGGCACCATCACCAAAAAGGACACAGGTGTTTCTATCCTGCATATTTATAAAAGAAGAGCACTTGTCAGCACCTATTAGAAGAACATTCTTAAACCGACCTGTTTCAATTAAATTGCATGCTGTAACATAACCAAAAACAAAACTTGAACAGGCTGCAGATAAATCAAAACCCCATGCATTTTTTGCACCTAATTTATCCTGGACAAGACAGGCTGTTTGTGGAAAATGCATATCTGCAGTAACTGTGCAAACTATTATACACTCAACATCCTCTGGTGATAGTCCCCTTCTATTAAGAGCAACCTTTGCCGCTTCAACAGCCATATCAGAGGTTGCTTTACCATCTTCCAAAAATCTTCTTGTTTTTATTCCAGTTCTTGTTGTAATCCATTCATCTGAAGTATCAAGATAACTTTCAAAAAAATGATTATCAACCACTCTTTCAGGAAAAAAACTTCCTGTGGCAGTCACAACAGCTTTTATTTTTCCCATAATAACTCCTTTTATATTTTTAATTCCACAAAGGTATCAAATTCATGACAGTAAGGGCATTTCCACAAAAATTCAGAAGACTTGTAATTGCATTTTGAACAGATAAAGGGATTATTGAAAACAAGCACTTTATTTAATGTGTTTGCATACTCTTTGAAAATCTCTATCTCTTCAGGGTGTTTAAGCAAGTATTTCCATATCTCCTGATGAATTATCAATACCATGGGAGAAATTTCAAGGCATTTTTTAAACTCCAACAATCCTTTGCTTTTCTCTCCCTCCTCCATATAGTACCTTCCTAATTCAAGCCTTACCCTCCAATCATTTTCATTAGAGTTTATAAGCTCATTACATATTTGTTCAAACTTTTTCGGCGCCAGTTCCTTATACAGCGGCAAAATAAGAAACCCTTTTGAAGGGATTTCCTCTATTAACTGCTCTAAAAATTGAATAGCCTTTTGTTTTTTAGTATCTTTATAAATCTTTGCCAGATTTATATATGCAGGGTACAGCTGTCTATATATTGAAAGCCCTTTTTTAAAGTATTCAATTGCCTTTTTAGTATTTTCATTTTTAACTTCATCTTCACCTA
This sequence comes from Thermotomaculum hydrothermale, assembly GCF_016592575.1. Taxonomy (NCBI): domain Bacteria; kingdom Pseudomonadati; phylum Acidobacteriota; class Holophagae; order Thermotomaculales; family Thermotomaculaceae; genus Thermotomaculum; species Thermotomaculum hydrothermale. The sequence goes on from NZ_AP017470.1 coordinate 1,074,076, forward strand.
ATTGATTGTAAACAAAGGCAACTTCTCTTTTATATATATTTTCATCACTATACCCACCTGTTGAATTATAGATATCAATTAAACTTAAAAGTTTCTCATAATCTCCTACCTGCTTACAAAGCAACATATACCTTTCCAACAAACTTTTTCTCCAGATAACTGCAGGGGTAACATGGTCTTCCTCTTTTGCCTGCTTATTGTCCATTTTCGATAAAAAAGGAGCTGACTCTTTTTCTGATAGCAAAGCAAGAGCATCCTTATAAGTGCGTAAAGCCCTGTCAATCATTCCACCTTTTCTAAAATCTTCTGCAAGATTACCTAACACCCAGCCTTTGAGGATTTTGTTTTCCAGAACATCATGCCTTTTTAAAATACTTTTATGAATGCTTATTGCTTCAGAAATATATCCATTTTCTCTTATTATATTCGCCAGAATTACATAAAATTCCACTTTTGAGCTATCTTTTTTGAGGATTTCTTTGAAAAGCCCTTCTATTTTTTCCAGGTCTCCTCTTTGCAACTTATCTAAAATAAGAATTACTGTATCGTCAAGACGCTCTTCATTTTTTGTACTATCCTTTGATTCATCCCTTGTAACAATAATAAACAAAAGAACAACAAGTATTATTAAAATAGATAAAAGAATTATTATACCCATTTACTTATCTCCGTTTTTTTCAAAAAACTCCTCTACTTCTTTGTTTCTATGAGCTTCAACCTCTCTCCTTAACTTTTCAAGTTCACTTTCAGAATCTTTTAATCTTTTCTTAAACTTTAAAACCTCTTTGAAAGAAAAAAGCAAACCTAAAAGCAAACCCACTCCAAATGAAACAAAAATAACCACAAACATTGGAATATCTTTGATTACATTTGACTCAAAAATAAAATACCTGAAATCAACAGTTTGGTTTGCATTTAAAAGAATCATTATCAATACAAAGAAAAGCAAAAGAATCCATATTGCATACCGAACAGTGTCAAGTTGTTTCATTTAAAAACCTCCAAAATAATCAAGGACAGTTTTCCATTCCCCTCTGGCTTTTACAATATACTCTATTACTTCCCTAAGCGCCCCTTCTCCACCCTTTCTTTCAGTAATGTAAACAGCGTGCTTTTTCACCTCGTCAAAAGCATTCTTTACAGCCACAGGGAAACCAACAATTTTTAAAACCTGAATATCAACAAGGTCATCTCCAATATAAGCAATCTCATCAAGGTTAAACGAATACTTTTCAGCAACCTTTAACACAGTTTCTTTTTTATTTTCTATTCCATCAAAGCATTCCTTTACTTTCAATTCAGAAGCCCTCTTATGCAAAAGAGAAGACCTTTTTGCAGACACAAAAAAAACAGGGATATTACACAAATTCGCAATCTTCACTCCAACTCCATCATACACAGAAAAAACCTTAAAGTGTTCGTTCATTCCTTCGGCATAGTACATACTTCCGTCAGTTAACACCCCGTCAACATCTGTAAAAATTGCCTTCACTTTTTTTGCCTTTAAAATAACTTTGTCTTCCATAAATCGTGTAAGTGAATTACTCCTTCAATATTATTATCCTTGTCTGTTACAACTAAAACAGTTATTTTATAATTCTCTAACCTGTTTAATGCCTCAACGGCAAGGTTGTTTTTTGAAATAGTTTTTGGATTTTCTGTCATACATTCTTCTGCCTTTTTTTCAAGCAAATCCCCATTATACTTTTCAAGAAGCCTTCTCAAATCTCCGTCTGAAATAACCCCTTTAAGCCTTTTTGTTCCGTCTTCAGCAACAACTGCAATTCCAAGCCTTTTTGAAGACATAATGTAAATTACATCCTGCATTTTAGTTGAAGTGTAAACAAGGGGAATTTCATCTTCTTTGTGCATTAAAGACTCAACAGTTAAAAGCTTCTTTCCTAACTTTCCCCCAGGATGCCTTGCTGCAAAATCCTCTGGTTTAAAGTTTTTTAGTTCAAGCAACACCATTGCCAAAGCATCCCCTATTGCAAGGGTTGCCGTTGTTGACGATGTTGGCGCCAATCCAAGTGGACATGCTTCCTTTTCAATCTTTAGGTGAATTGTAACATCGCTGTATTTTGCCAGAGTGGATTCAATGTTTGAAGTAATAGCAATAATAGGCACCCCTATTCTTTTTATAAACTCCAAAAGCCTTACAATCTCTTCAGTTTCCCCAGAATTTGATACAGCAATAACCGAATCTCCCTCAACAATCATTCCTAAATCGCCGTGAATTGCTTCTGCAGGATGAACAAAAATTGCAGGTGTACCTGTTGACGCCATTGTTGCAGCAATCTTTCTGCAAATTAAACCGGATTTACCCATTCCGGTGACAACAACCCTGCCCTTTGTGTCTTTCAAAATCTCTATAGCCTTTACAAAATCATTGTTCAATGAATCAATCTGGTCTAAAACAGACTTTGCCTCAATCTCTAAAACCCTTTTTGCAATATCAATTATTTCCAATCTGTGCCCTCCAGATTTTCAGCATACTATCAAGTAATGAACCAAATTTGTTTAATGGATATATATTTGCAGCGTCTGATTTTGATTTTTCAGGCTCCTCATGAACCTCAAAGAAAAAACCGTTTACAGCACCACACCCTGCCGCTGCTTTTGCAAGATAGGGGATAAACTCCCTCTGCCCCCCTGTTTTATCTCCCAATCCACCAGGCAATTGTACCGAATGAGTAACATCAAAAACAACAGGATAGCCAAAGGTTGACATTATAGGAAATGATTTAAAATCAACAACTAAGTTGTTGTATCCAAAACTCGTTCCCCTTTCGGTAAGCATAATCTTTTTGTTTCCAGTTGATTCTATCTTTTTTACAACATTTTCCATATCCCACGGGGCTAAAAACTGCCCCTTCTTTACATTTACAATCTTTCCTGTGTTTCCTGCGGCAACAAGCAAGTCAGTCTGCCTGCAAAGAAAAGCAGGGATTTGAATTACATCACACACTTGAGATACAGGCTCAGCCTGTTCAGGAAGGTGAATATCGGTTAACACAGGTAGTCCTGTCTCCTCCTTTACTTCCTGTAAAATTTCAAGCCCTTTCTCAAGGCCAGGACCTCTAAAACTGTTAATTGAAGACCTGTTTGCCTTGTCAAAAGAAGCCTTAAAAATTAAAGGAATATTGTATAACTCCCCTATCCCCTTTAACCTTGTTGCAATCGAAAGGACAGTCTCTCTATCCTCAATTACGCAGGGGCCAGCAATAACAAAGAAGTTTTCAGAAGAGTTTATATAATTCCAGAGAGAATCGCTCATTTCTTACTTCCCCTTTTCTTTCTGTTTTCATAAGATGCTTTTACAAAATCCCTGAAAAGAGGGTGAGATGTTAAAGGCTTTGATTTAAACTCAGGGTGAAACTGACAGCCTAAAAACCATGGGTGGTCTTTTATCTCCACAACCTCAACAAACTTTCCATCAGGGGAAATACCTGTAAACCTTAATCCCTTTTCCTCAAGTATAGGCCTGAATTCCATATTAAACTCATATCTATGCCTGTGCCTTTCGTGAATAACCTCTTTTTTATAAGCCTTGTAAACAAAACTATCTTTAGTTTGTATTTCACAGGGGTAACTTCCAAGCCTCATATTTCCGCCTAACTCTTCAACTCCAACCAATTCCCTTAACTTGTAAATAATTTTGTACGGCGGTTCTTCATCAAACTCTGTTGAATTTGCATCAACCAAACCTGCAACATTTCTCGCAAATTCAACACAGGTTAACTGCATTCCAAGGCAAATTCCAAAAAAGGGAATTTTATTCTCCCTTGCATAGCCTATAGCCTTAATCATACCCTCAATTCCCCTTGAACCAAAACCGCCGGGCACCAAAACCCCATCCACTTCATCAAGTATTTTAAGTTTTGACTCGTCCTTTTCAAACATAGAGGAATCAATCCACTCTAACTGGACATCAAGCCTGTTGATAAACCCTGCATGATGAAGTGCCTCAATAAGAGATTTGTATGAGTCTTTATACTCGGTGTACTTTCCAACAATACCAATTTTTACAATATCCTTCGGGTTCTCAATCTTTTCCTTTAACTCATACCACTTCTTTAGATTTGGCTTGCACTTTTTTAATCCTAAATGCCTGCATACAAGCTGGTCAAGCCCCTGCTCTGCAAACATTAAAGGCACAAAATAAATATTTTCCACATCCCTTGCCTCAACAACGCATTCATGCCTTACATTGCAGAAGAGGGCTATTTTATCCTTGATTGACTGAGGCAGTGGCCTTTCTGTTCTTGCAAGGATTATACTTGGTTGAATACCTATCTCCCTTAACTGCTTTACACTGTGCTGTGTCGGTTTACTCTTTAATTCCCCTGCTGTTTTAATGTATGGGACATAGGTTAAATGGATGTATAAAACATCCTGAGGGTCGTGTTCAAGCCCAAACTGCCTTATTGCTTCAAGAAAGGGAAGAGACTCTATATCGCCTACCGTTCCCCCTATTTCACAGATAGAGATATCAACCCCGTCAACAACCTTTTTTATTGAAAGCTTTATTTCATCTGTAACATGGGGAATAACCTGAACGGTTTTTCCTAAATAAACCCCTTTCCTCTCCTTGGTTAAAACTGAATTGTATATCTTCCCGGCAGTCTGGTTGTGGTCTTTAGTTGAATGGGAAGAGGTAAACCTTTCATAATGCCCCAAATCTAAATCTGTTTCTGCCCCGTCATCTGTAACATAAACCTCTCCGTGCTGATAAGGGCTCATTGTACCAGGGTCAACATTTAGATATGGATCAAACTTCTGAAGGCTAACTGTGTAGCCCATACTCTCCAAAATAGCACCTATTGATGCGGCGGCAATTCCTTTGCCTAATGAGGATAAAACACCGCCTGTAACAAAGATAAATTTAGTCATTTATTCCCCCAATATTTTTTTCAAATTTAAGTAATCTTCCATAGTATCCACACCTAAACTATCAAACTCTGTTTCAACAACAAAAATCCTGTATCCATTTTCAAGAACCCTTAACTGCTCAAGCCCTTCCGTTTTTTCAAGGAAAGTCATTTCCATCTTAGATAATTTTATCAAAAAATCCCTTTTATAGGCATACAAGCCTGTGTGTTTAAAATAATTTGAGTATTCTGTTTCACTTAAAGGAAATGGGTAACCCATCTCTTTTGTTTTTTTATAAGGAATGGGAAGCCTTGAAAAGTAGAGGGCAAAATTGTTTTTATCACAAACAACCTTAACCACATTTGGATTAAATAACTCTTCTTTTGACTTTATTTTTGTTTTTAAAGTTGTCATAACAATTGAACCATCTTCTAAAAAAGGCTTTATTGCAGATTCAATTGATTCTGGCTTGATTAAAGGCTCATCCCCCTGCACATTAACTATAACATCAGCATCAATCTTTAAGGCAACCTCTGCTATTCTATCTGTGCCTGATTTATGTTTATTAGAGGTCATTACACATTTTCCGCCAAAGGATTTTACCTCATTGAAAATCCTCTCATCACCTGTTGCCACAATAACATCTTCAAGCAAATCCACTTTTTTACACTGCTCATAAACCATTTGAATGATAGATTTACCTTTGATTTTTAACAGAGGTTTTCCCGGAAGCCTTGTTGACGCATACCTTGACGGTATAATAGCATACACCTTCATGTGAATAGAGATTATCAGAAAAAAACCTTTAAAGCAAGATTAAAAAAATCAAAACCTTATGCTATACCTTGAAGTACTAACTTCAACCTTACCTGAAAGATTCAACTTTTCAAGCCAGTAATGAACCTGTTTAACAATTACCATTTTGTTAAAAATGTAATCGCTTTCATCAAAAGCAGGCCCAACAGTAATTGTCCCACCATTTTTAAAGAAAAAATCCTTTAGCGCAATATAAAGTCTGTATGAGGTGGGGTCTGATGGGTCTTTTTTAAATAGTTCTATACTATATTTGCATCTGCCTTTCTTTAAACTGCATGGTATTATAACTCTTGCTTCGTTTTCGTAAGAATGCTCCTTGCTTTTGTATAAAAACCTTATAGGGTCTATAACTTCCCTTATCTCAAGCCCAAATTTAGCAATATTTGCAGGATTTATATCTCTTAAAACAGAACAGATTGCATCAATAGCCATTAACTGGTCTCTCTCATCGTAAGAAACCCTGTAAACAGGGATTCCGTCTGAAGATTTAATCTTTACACCAAGGCAAACACCTTTACCCTTGTCTGCATAATCTCTCCACATAGGCAACTGGTCATCTATATAATCATAATCTATATTTTTTTTCAAAGATTTCTTTCCCCAGATTGTTAAATCCCCAACCCTGTCAGACACAAGGCAACCCACAAAAACAACCTGTGGGGGAGAAAAAGGCTTTTTATCTATCTCATCATCTTTATACACTTTTGATAAAAGGCCTCTTAAACTGTCGTTGCCTGAATGCTCTGATAACTCAAGCAAAACCTTCCCCTCTCTCGGGTCGTTAAATGTATCTGCATCAAAACAAAAAAAGTCAGGATAAAAAGGTCTTGAAGACAATGATGGGTTAACACTCTCGGCCTCCTGCTTTTTAGAGTATGCCCCCTGACACATTGAAACAAAACCCTTAAAAGAGGTGTAATAATAGAAGTTACCCTCTCTCACCTCATGCATTTTTAAGATTTTATCCCTGACAGCCTTAAGTTTGTTAAGCATTGGATTAATTTTTATCCCTTATCATTTTCTAAATTTTTACTTATTTTATATAAAATCATTTTTTATATTTTCCCAAAACCTTTTTCATACTATTTCCTGATTTTTTTAACAACGATGAACTAACTTTACTTATTTTCTTTTTAATTACATTAACATCTTTTTTAATTTCACCAACATCTATTTTAATCAAATCAACATCTTTATTAATTGAATCAATATCCTCACTAAATTTTTTTGTTTTTTCCTCAAAGATAAACTCTTCTAAATCACTTATGCTGCACCCAAATTTAAATTTATTAGATACCTCATTATGTTGTGCAGAGAGTTTAAGAATATCCTCAGCATTTTTGTTTCTTAAAAACCTTAAATTAAAGGATTTTTTAAAAGCCCTGGCAATATCTTTTTTAGGTATTTTTTTGTCAGATACTTCTTCCCATTTATTTTTTATTTCAAGAGGATTTTTTCTGCCACATAAAACTGCAATTTTTTCATTATTATCATTTAATTTTTCTTTTTTAACGGTTATATTCCCATTCTCAAGACCAATACTTACTTTTTCAATCTCAATACTGTCAAACTTATTTGCTTTTTCAAGACAATTCTGGTTCTCATTTTCCTTTGTTAAATAGAAGGTAATATCTTCTATATTTGTTTTATCATCTATAATAAAATCATTGGTTAACCTGAACAGGTTATAAAACTTTTTAACAAGGGTTAAATGCTTTGGTTGAACATCTCCGGTATTTACCATAAAACAAAGATAAGTTTTCCCGGAAAGTTCAGTATTGCATTTTTTTAACTTTAAACCAAATCTGGAAAAAAAACTATTATTAGTACTTTCAGATATTTTATGAAAAATATCGCATAAAGGAGTGCCGTAAAAGTATATGTTTAAAGAATCTTCTTCGGAGCTATTTATAGGCATGGTAAAATCCCGATTAAAGAGTACATCTTCCTCTATTATTTTTATTTCTTTCAGGTACTCTGGATTAATATTATTTTCACATATCTCTTTCTCACCTGAAAAAATCTTATCAAGTATCTCTTGCTTTTTAAATTTCTCAACCATTGGTTCAACATTTGTGTATAAATTAATCTTCTTAATTTTTCCCAAATGTTTATTTTCTTCAATAAAAAAATACTTATACTTAAATTCCCACAATTCAACAAAACAAAATTTTTCGTTTAACAACCATTCTTTAATCTGGTTTTCTTCTCCAATGAAAATATTTAATTCAATACTTCTGTCAATATCAGGGAAATATATATCCCAATCTTCAACAGATACAGCATCATTAAAAATTCTTTTCAAAAGATAAATAAAAGAATAAAAATTTGCATATTTATGCAAATAAAATCTGGTATTAATTCCATCAATTTCTAAAATCACTTTCTCTCACCTCTTATTTTAATTTAATAAATTGAGGTAATGGAGGTCTTTTTTTGATTATTTTTTCTTCAATTAAAAAATCTGTCATATCCTTATAAAGCCTTTTGTAATCGTACTTGCTTCCCTCTTTTATAATTGAGTTATAGGCTTCATTGTAAGAGAGGGGAAAGTATTCAAAAGACAAAGCCTTTTTGTAACTTTCAACAGTGTACTTTGTTGAAGCGTTTTTTCTTAAATAGTCAAGGCTATACTTTGAGTTATGCTCTATATCTGAGAAAACAAAGTTTGTGCACTCGTACCACATTTTAATAAGTTTTATTAAATCTTCTCTATGGTTTTTCAGGTAACTTTCCTTGCACACAAGCCCCGTAATGTCGCTAAAGCCTATGTCGTCCATTATTAGAAGGGATTTCCCTCCCCTTTTTATAGCCTCTGTTAACTGAGTAAGACCAACAGCGGCAATATCTATGTCCCCGTGCTGGGCGGCAAGTATTGCATCAGCCATTGGAACATCGTATATCTTTAAACTCTTCTTATCAATACCTGCAGTTTTTGCCAGTTTAAAAACAAGCATCTCGTAAATAGTTTGTTTTTGCAGGCCTATTTTTTTACCAAGAAAAATCTTTACAGCATTTTCGTCTATTTTACCGTTGTTAAAAATAGGGGGGATATCATTTTTAAAGGTTACAAACGCCCCACCTTTGAAAATATATACAGGGAAAACAAATACAAGTTTATCTTCAGCACCTTTGTTAATGTTGTCATACTTTGTAAGGTACTCCCCATAACTTGCAAAACCAACATTGAAGCGGGAATTGTACCCGCTTAAAAGAGGCATAATATTTTGCCACGGAACTGTGGTAATGTTTACCTTTAAGTTATATTTTTTTTCAAGTTTAAGGGGTTTTACATTTACAATCATTGCAAGGTCCTGATATGGTGATATTAAAAGGTTAAGACTGTTCTCCTTCTTTACCTTTTTCTCACAGGAAACAAATAGTAATAACAAAACAGGAAGGATTAAAAATAATTTTAATTTAAAACCTGACTTCTTCATAATCCAATCTCCTTTCCCAGTAAACAAGTTTTTTTATAATAACTATGGTTAAAGTATCGTATATGTAACTTAAAATTGCAAGAAGAAAAACGCAGACAAAAATCCCGCTTAAATTAAAGGTTGTCCTTGCTGTTTGAATAAGATATCCCAATCCGCTTTGAGAGCCTATCATCTCAATTGTAATAATTGAGGCAATAGAAATTACAAGGGCAAACCTCAAGGTTGGAAGTATCTTTTCAAGGATAAGGGGTATTGCTATCTTAATACTCATATCCCTTCTATTTATCCCCAAGTTTAAAAGGGAGATTCTATACTTTTCAGGCATATCGTATAAAATCTGATAGCCTGAAAAGGCAAGGTTTACGCTTACAGCAACGATTAACATTAAAACCTTACCCTTATCTGAAAAACCAAACCACAAAAGGAAAAAAGGTATTGTTGCAACAGGGGGAATTGCCCTTATAGATTGTGCAAAGGGTTGAAAAAGGTTGTCAAACTGCTCGTATTTAAACATTAAATAGCCTATAAGAATACCTATAAAAATACCACCAGCCATACCAGCCGCAAGCCTTATTGCAGTAAGGGAAAAGTGATAGAGAAAAAGCGATTTTAACTCATAAAACTCTTTTATAACGCTTAATGGAGAAGGAAGGTAATTTTCTGGAACCTTTAAAAAGTAAGAGAGAATAATCCATAATAGAGGCATTAAGATAAAACCTAAAATTTTAGTTAATCTTGACATTTTCAAGCCTCTCAATTGGGAATATATCTCCAAACTCATAAACCTCTCCACCAAAATCCCTTATCTCCTCCTCGTAATGGGAGGTTATTATAACCAATCTCTCTTTTGACAATTCTTTAATATAATCTGATATCAACTTCCTGCTATCTTTGTCTATAAAATTCAAGGGTTCGTCAAAGAGATAAAAATCGCTTTGTGAAAGAAAAGCCCGTAACAATTCAACCTTTCTTCTCTGCCCGAAAGACATTTCAAAGCATTTTTTTTCTATATGCTCCTCAACTAAAAAATAAAGAGAATGGGAAGTAATGTCTTTTTTAGTTAAATTTTTGTTTAAGAGTATATTTTCAGTACCTGTTAGCCAGGGGAACAATCCTATATCCTGGGTTATCATATACTTTTTAGGGTTTTTAATTGAAAATTTTATCTCACCCTTTGACGGCTTTAAGGTACCAAATAAAAGGTTTAAGAGAGTTGTTTTACCACACCCTGACCTTCCCTTAAAAAGGACAAGGGAAGATTTGTTTTCAAAGAAAAAATTTTCAAAAATCCTTACCCCGTTACCGTAATCAAAGGTAACATTATCAATCTTAACCTTCATAATATTCAAACAGCAAAGGTTTGATAGTTAAAAGGGGAGTAACTGGAAACTATGGTTTTGTAATAGTTGTCAATACCTGACAATTTATTAATATTTATTGAGTGCCTTCTATAGTATTCTGTGTGAAGGGCATCGTATGATGTCATTACCAACCCGTCGTGGGACACCCTTAATATTCCCATCAATGTTGGAGGGGTTTTAATAAAAATAACCTTGTTTTGCAAACCTGAATCTATTATTGCTTTTTCTATATCAAAAACAGAGAGTTCTGAATCCACAAAATGATAGGTGTCAAGCAATAAAAAGCAGTTTTCCTTTTTTAAAAAAGACTTGCTTTTTGAGAAAACACCTAATAATTTATCTAACCCTATTTCATTTACCGAATAAGGCTTGCCCCTTTCAGTTTTCAGAAAAGGGGAGAATAGTAACCTTTTTATGTTTTTATACCTGTTTGTAAAGTCAATTACTTTATCAATAGAGTTTATTGTTTTACTGTCTATTACCGAAAGTATGTTAACATTTTCAGCATTATTTTTTTCAAGCATATCAAGGTTTTTTAAAACTCTTTCAAACTGGCTTTCAGTTCTGTAAAGCCCCTCGCCATGTACACTTATATCAAGGTTTTCAAATTTTCTTAAAAAATCAATATCATTTGGGAGATTTATCCCGTTTGTTATAACAGAAACCTTTTTCCCTGATTTTTCCCCCTTTTCCACAATGTACCTTAAAATTCCAATGCTTTTCTCATCGTAAAAAGGCTCTTTACCAACAATTACTATCTTTTTTGCTTCTGTTTCAAATACCCTATCTATTACATCTTTTGAGATATATTCTTTTCCTGAAGAATAGTTTAAATAGCAATGCTCACAACTTGCATTGCATAAGTTGTTAATAGTTAAAGTAAAAATGTTCAAACTATCTGAAAACCTGTCATCAATATCAATTATTGTGCTTCCTGTAACTGAACCCGCCATATTAAACCTCCTCTTATAGAACTGAATCATATTTTTTCTTACAACATTATATAACATCATTATCAATTCAGAAGCAAATTTTGTGCCAGTTTTTTGTTTTTTTTTGAAACAAATGTTCATTGAGAAAGGTATAATATTGCGTATGATTGAGGTGAGGGATTTAAGAAAGGTTTTTAAATCTAAGAGAAAAAAGGTTGAGGCTTTAAAAGGGATAAGTTTTGATGCACACCCTGGAGAGATTTTCGGGCTTTTAGGGCCAAACGGTGCAGGGAAAACAACAACTTTGAGGATTCTTTCAACAATGCTAACCCCAACTGATGGAGATGCAAGGATTGACGGAGTTTCAGTTAAAGATAACCCTATGGAAATTAGAAGAAAAATAGGTTTTCTATCAACAGAGACAGGTCTTTACGACAAACTTACGGGAGAGGAAACCCTTAAATTTTTTGGAAAACTCTCAGGGCTTGAAGAGAAAGAGATAAAAGAAAGGTCTGATTTTCTATTCTCATCTTTAGGGCTTGAAAAAGACAGAAAAAGGCTTGTTGGAGAATACTCCACAGGAATGAAGCAGAAGTTAAGCATAGCAAGGGCTTTAATTCACAACCCTGAGATAATTATTTTTGATGAACCGACAAATGGCCTTGACATTCTTACCACAAAAACTGTTGTTGATTTTCTATTGGACATGAAATTAAAGGGCAAAACAGTTGTAATATCAACGCATATTTTAGATGTTGTTGAAAAACTTTGCGACAGGGTTGCAATTATCCATAGAGGAAAAATTGTGGCAAACAACACAATAACTGAATTAAAAAATGAATACAACGCCAAAACTATTGAAGAGGTATTTTTCTCACTTGTCAATTTTGAAGGGGAAAAATAATGAACACTAAAAACATATTTACCATTTTAGGCAAAGAATTAACTGTTTTTTTAAGGGATAAACGCACGCTAATTACAACCTTCATAGTACCTCTGGTTTTTTACTATGTATTTTTCAACATAATGACTGGAATGGCGTTGAAAACCAAAAAAGAAATTAAAAACAAAAAAGTAAAGGTTGGATTTAGCCAGAGTATAGAAAATGATTTAATCGCATATATAAGCAAAAATGGAGAAAACATATCTCTTTTACAAACAAAAGTAACCGATGCAGAAAAATTGCTTGCAGATAAAAAGATAGATGCTTATCTATTCAAGGAAGAAGGAAAGATTGTAATTGAGTACAACTCTGCCAAGAGGCTGTCAATAGAGGCAAGGAAGAGGCTTAAAAATGCGCTTGATGATTATAAAAAATTTATTGTAAACAAAAATTTAACGGAATTAGGCATTGATAAAAAAATTGTTAATCCATTTGAAATTGAAGACAAAGACACTGCATCTCAAACTGATGTTGCAATGGCTTTTATTGGAAGGCTTATGCCATACCTGATTATCATTATGCTTTTCTCAGGGGCATTGGGCTTTGGGCTTGAGGTATCAACAGGAGAAAAGGAAAAGGGAACAATAGCAACATTGCTTGTATCTCAGGCAAGCAGAAGCGAGATTGTTTTAGGAAAACTGATTTATGTAATTGCAATTGAAATTATTTACTCAATTGTAAATATTGCAGGTTTTCTCCTTGCATCCCTTTCAACCTCAAAAATGGTATCAAAGGAAATAGCAAAAGAGGCTGTAAAGAATGCAGACAAAATGCAAAGCATGAGTTTAAGCATAAACCTGTCAACAATTACAATGCTTGTTGCTTTGATAATTCCAATTGGAATAATCTCTGCGGCTTTGATAATTGCAATAGGAAGCTATGCAAAATCAATGAAAGAGGGACAAACCTTAATGACTCCTGTTTTACTTGCAATAATTATGGTTGCAATTCTTACATTAAACGCACCGTTAAAAGTGCCAGAGTACTATTATTTTATCCCTATACTTAACACAGCATTTTCTATGCAGGAAATCTTAATGGGGAAAGCGGTATTTTCACACTTTTTGCTTGCAGTCACTACAACAATAGGACTTGCGGCAATTCTTATAGGGTTTTCAATTTATCTGTTTAACAGGGAAGATATTCACTTCAGAGTATAGTCAATTAAAAATTAGTGGCCTCCGCCGCATTCCTGTTGCCATTGCTCCATTTTTAAATTCCAGTTGTCTAAAAACTCGTTAAAATTTTCATTCTCCTGATTGAGTCTTTCCCTCATTCTATTTGCTAAGTTAAGAAAATTTCTACCTTTTGAACTATAATAGTTATTATGATGGTGATGATGCCATCCGCCAAAAAAACCACCCCACCCTGAAGAACGAGAGGCCATTCTAAAATAGTAATTGGCCAAACTTCTAAATTGCCTTTCCATATTTGAGTAATATCGTACCCGCGTATTGTGGTCTCTTATACGATTTGCCCTTTCACTCAACAAATTCTCCCTCTCCCTTTGACACTCTTCTCTGCTTTTTGTGTTTTCATCCTCTGTTGAAGAATTGTCAGATGGTTGAGAAATTGCCGGTTCTGGATTGTCTGAATTGTTATTTTCTAAATCTGAATTTTCTGAATCAGAATTGGTTGTACTTCCCGACACATCACCTCTATCAGGAGAGGAATTATCCGAATCATTTCCCTCTAATGTGGTAAGCTTTACATTTGTCTTCTGAAAAAACCTTTTAATCTCTTTTCCGTACTTTCCCACTGCCGCCATTGTTGATACAGCAATGAGAACTATAATTATTATATATTCAGTTTGAGATGCTCCTTTTTTGTTTTTAGTTTTCCTCATAATTTAAATTTAATACTTTTTAAGTAAAAAATCAAAATTGAATAAAAAAAAGGGGGAATAATCCCCCTTTTGTGATTTATATCAATTGGTTTTAATCTTTAAGCTTTTGCCTTTTTAATTTCTTCAATCAAAGCAGGAACAACCTTAAACAGGTCAGCAACAACACCTAATGAAGCAACATTGAATATAGGAGCATCTGGGTCTTTGTTTACAGCAATTATGTACTGAGATGTACCCATACCAGCAAGGTGCTGAATAGCACCAGAAATACCAAATGCCATATAAACCTTAGGTGATACAACCTTACCTGTCTGCCCAACCTGGTGAGAGTGGTCAATCCAGCCTGCGTCAACTGCAGCCCTTGAAGCACCAACTGCTGCGCCAAGCAAGTCTGCAAGCTGCTGGAGTTCGTTTTGAAAGTATTCTGGGCCTTTAACTCCCCTACCACCGGAAACAATGATTGTGGCTTCAGTTAATTCAACCTTGCCAGCCTCTTTCATTTCAACCTTTACTGCTTTTGCCTTTGCTTCGCCTTCAACTGAAAATTCAACAACTTCGCCTGCTCCTTCGCTTTCAGCAAGTTCAAATACATTTGGCCTTAAAGTAACCATTGCTATATCTGATTTAAATTCAACAGTTGCAATTGCCTTACCTGAATAAACAGGCTTTCTTACAATAAGTTTACCGTCTTTAACTTCGGTTGCAGTAATGTCTGTAACAAGGCCTGCTTCAAGTTTTGCAGATACCCTTGGAGCAAAATCAACACACATTGAAGTACCAGGAAAAACAACAATTTTTGCTCCATTTTCCTTTGCAACCTTGGCGACTCCCTCTGCATATAAATCAGGTGAGTATGCGTCAGGTGTTTCAGATACAAAAACCTTGTCTGCACCGTATTTTTTTATTTCGTCAACTACACTTCCAGCCCCTTTTCCTAAAACAACAACACCAAGGGGAAGTGAAAGTGCAGAGCCTAACCTTTTTCCTTCTGAAATAGCTTCTTTAGAAGCCTTTTTTAAATTTCCATCTCTCTGGTCAGCAAATACTAATATCATGATAACCCCCTATTATAATACCTTTGCTTCGTTTTTAAGGAATTCAACAATCTCTTTTGCCGCAACTTCAGGCTCAACCTCAATCTTCTTACCTGCCTGCCTTGCAGGTGGCAATTCTAATGAAACATAAACTGTTTTAGCACCAGCAAGACCAACCTCGTCTGCGTTTAAGCCTAAATCGGCAGGTGTAAGCTTTTCAAGAGGTTTCTTCTTTGCCTTCATAATTCCTCTTAAATTGGGGTATCTCGGCTCGTTTAATCCCCTCTGTGCTGTAACAATTGCCGGAAGTTTTGTTTCAATTGTTTCTCTTCCGCCTTCTATTTCTCTTTCACCTCTAATTGTGTCTCCGTCTATTTCAAGTTTAATGCAGGTTCCAATGTGGCCAATTCCAACCATTTCTGCAACAAGCTGTCCAACCTGAGTATTGTCGTTTCCAACACCCTGTTTTCCGAAAAAGATTAAATCAGGATTGTGCTTTTCAATAACCTTTGCAAGTGCCTTTGCTGTTGAATATGCGTCTGCACCTTCAAAAGCAGCATCTTCTAAAAGTATTGCCTTATCGCAACCCATAGCAAGAGCGGTTCTCAATGCAGATTCTGCCCTGCTTGGCCCCATTGATACAACTGTAACTTCACCACCAAGGTTTTCCTTTGTTTTTACTGCTTCTTCAATAGCAAATTCGTCGTAAGGGGAAACAATCCAGTTAATTCCGTCTTCAACAATAGATTTACCGTCATCCGCAATTTTAATCTTGGTCTCGGTATCCGGTACCTGTTTGATAAACACCATTATGTTCATATAATCCTCCAACCCTTTTTTGGTATTTTAATTTTAAGTTATAGGGGGAAATAAGTCAAGAAAAAAATGAATGAGTATTCATTCAGATAAAAGCCTGATGATTTCTATCGCCTTTTTTGTTTCAAAAACATCGTGTACCCTTAAAGCAAATACTCCCTGTAAAACTGTGTAAACAGCCACAGCAATGGATGGGGATAATCTTTCTTCAACCTCTAAGTTTAGCAGCCTGCCAAACATACTCTTTCTTGAAGCACCTATTAAAACAGGGAAGCCAATGGAAGAAAATGCTTCTATATTCCTTAAAATTTCAAGATTGTGCTCGTCATTCTTCCCGAAGCCAATTCCAGGGTCAATTATAATGTTTTCTCTCTTTATTCCTTCACTTATTGCTTTATTGCTTCTATCTTTCAAAAATTCTCTTATTTCAAAGACACAGTCTTCATAATATGGATTTTTTTGCATATTTTCTGGTGTGCCTTTTATGTGCATCCCAATGTATAGAGCATCAAAGGAAGCAACAGTTTTAAACATTCTCTCATCCATTGTGCCAAATGAGATGTCGTTAATTATGTCAGCCCCTTCCTTTAAACACTCTTCAGCAACCTCGCTTTTGTAGGTGTCAATTGAAACTGGAATATTAAACCTTTTTTTAATCTCTTTTAAAATCGGCAGTACTCTATTTAATTCTTCTTTTGCATCAACCCTTTTTGAACCAGGCCTTGTTGATTCCCCGCCTATGTCAACTATGTCCACACCCTGTTCAATCATTTCTTCAACCCTTTTTAACGCAGCATCTACCCTGTTAAACCTGCCACCATCGTAAAAAGAATCAGGGGTTACATTTAATATTCCCATAATTAGAGGATAGGATTTAGAATTTAACCTGTTTAAAATATTAGAGTAATCTTTATCTAATTTTAACTGCCTCTCTAACTCTTCCCCAATTTCTTTCAATTTGTACGGCTGCTTTTTCATTTTTTCAGCAAGGAGTTTCAAATGCTTTAAAGTGCCAGCAATAAAAACATCGTTTTTCCCCATTTCAAACCAGAGGCACTTCCCGCTTATTGCAGCCTCTCCACCTATTGATAGAATATCCTGCTTGATTATAGCCGCAGCCCTATTGTCAAGGTTTTTTATTACAAAGGTTTTAAATTGAAATTTAGGGGTCATTACCACAGTGCCTGCCGGGTCAACCCCTATTCTGTTAAAAAAGCGCTTTATCCTGTCAGGACTGCTGAGGTTCAGGGGATAAATCGCCCTTGCTTTCTCCTCTAACAATTGAATACACCTCTTCTGCAGTTAGTACTTCTTTTTCAAGCAACTTATTTGCAAGCTCAAGAAACTCTTTTTCATATTTTGTAAGCAAATCCTTTGCCTTTTTATAATTTCTCATAATTATGTTTTTAATTTCTGTATCAATCAATTTTGCAGTATCGTTTGAGTAATTTTGATGCTTAACAAGGTCTTTCCCTAAGAATATTTCCTGCTCTTCAACTCCAAGGTTCAAAGGCCCCAATTCACTCATACCCCATTTGCACACCATTTTTCTTGCAAGGTCTGTGGCAACCTCAATATCGTTGCCTGCGCCTGTTGTTATGTGCCCCATGTAAACCTCTTCTGCCACTCTGCCACCCATAAGTATAGCAATTCTATTTTCAAGGTAATCTTTTGTATAGGTGTACCTGTCGTCTTCAGGCAATTGCACAGTTACCCCCAATGCCCTGCCTCTTGGTATAATTGTTACCTTGTGGATTGGGTCTGCCCCAGGTAATAGTGCAGCAACAAGGGCATGCCCTGCCTCGTGATAGGCAGTATTCTTTTTCTCATCGTCTGACATTGCCATTGATTTTCTTGCCAGCCCCATTATAACCTTGTCTTTTGCTTCTTCAAAATCTTCCATTTCCACCAATTCTTTGTCTTTCCTTGCTGCAAGCAAAGCAGCCTCATTTACAAGATTGGCAAGCTCTGCTCCAGCAAATCCCGGGGTACTTCTCGCAATAATCTTTAAATCAACATCCTCTCCTAAAGGAATATTTCTTGTATGTATCTTTAAAATAGCCTCTCTTCCCCTTACATCAGGTCTGTCAACAACAATTCTCCTGTCAAACCTTCCAGGCCTGAGCAAAGCAGGGTCAAGAACATCAGGCCTGTTTGTGGCAGCAATGAGGATTACCCCATCCTTTGTTTCAAAACCGTCCATTTCAACAAGCAACTGGTTTAATGTCTGTTCCCTTTCATCGTGTCCTCCGCCTAAACCTGCACCTCTGTGTCTTCCGACAGCATCAAGCTCGTCTATAAAAATAATACACGGGGCATTCTTTTTCCCCTGCTCAAATAAATCCCTCACCCTTGATGCACCAACACCAACAAACATTTCAACAAACTCAGAGCCGCTTATTGAAAAGAAAGGTACCCCTGCCTCTCCTGCAACAGCCTTGGCAAGCAAGGTTTTTCCTGTTCCGGGAGGTCCCATAAGCAATACGCCTTTGGGGATTTTACCCCCTAACTTTTGAAACTTTTTAGGATTTTTCAAAAATTCCACAACCTCTTTTAATTCTTCAATTGCTTCATCAACCCCTGCAACATCCTTAAAAGTAATTTTTTTATTGTCAACAAGCCTTGCCTTGCTCTTCCCAAAACTTAAAGCCTTCGCTCCTCCACCCTGCATCTGCTTCATAAACATAACCCAGATTACAATAAGCACTATCAATGGAGCCCAGCTTATTAAAACAGTCATAAAGGTTGATTCTTTATCCTCAACTACATTGAAGTCTTCAAGGTTTCTCCAGCTTAAAATTTTATTTACAATGTCTGGATAATCTGCAGGAACAACTGTTACAAATTTTTCAAACTTTGAATTATTTTTAACAAAGGGAGAAATAAATTCGCCTTTAATGTTCTGCCCCTTCATTTCAACCTTTGCTATATTCCCCTTTTCCCCCTGTTCAATAAATTGCTTAAATGATATGTCGGTTATTTTAGTTTCAGCGTGCATAAATATATTTACAAGCAAAAATATTAAAGAAAAGGCAAATAGCCATAAAAGTATAGTTTTTACATTATCATTCACCTTATAATCCTCCTCTTATAATGTGCAGGTTTGATTTTATCCTAAACAATCTTTCATGTAAACCTTAATTAAATTACCTTTCTGTCCTGTGATTTTCAATCTGTCTGAAACTGCTATTCCAGGCACAAATAGAATCTCACTATTATCTTTTAAAACAAAAATCGTTTTTCTCCCAAAGTCACTTAATCCTTTTTTCTTTAAAAATTTATTCAAATTTTTAATCTCTTTTCCCATAAAAATTAAAAAATCTTTCTCAAAATCAATCCTCTCAATTTTTAATGACGAATTTAAAAGCGATTTGTTGAGTAAAACATACTCATTTTTTTTGCTTAAATCAAAACTTCCAGCTTTTTCAAATACAAACTCATAGCCCAAAAGCAAAGATACACTGCCTTCACCCTTTACTTTGAAAGAAAAATTATAAAAAAAATCATTTTTTACCAGATAAAAGTAATTTTTAGTTTTTACCGCATACAGAGATTTATCAGGGAACAAACTTCTCTTTGAAGATTTTTTTTGTTTAGCAAATTCATACAAATCTCTCAACAACTTTCTATTTGCCCTGTATGTGCTTCCCATAACCTTTTCAAACAAAAAAAGCATTGCTTCATAAAAGGCATATTCAGGAATATTTGTTAACAAATCAAGCTTAACCCTTACCCCGTATTTGTCTAAAAAGTAATTGTGTTTTAAAAAATTCTCAATAAAAAAACTTTGTGCTTTCAGGGAATTTTCAATATTTTCAAACAACACCTCAAACCTTTTTCCAAAATCTTTCCCAAAAACCAACGATAAGTCTTTTATTAAAAACTTTCTTACTTTATTTCTTTTGTAATTTTCGCTAAAGTTGCTTAAATCAATTTTGTATTCAATTCCATAATTTTCAAGTGTTTTTCTAATCTCTTCCCCTGAAATGCTCAATATTGGCCTTATAAAGAAATTATTTTTATATGATATCCCCTTCAACCCTCTTATTCCTGTTCCCCTGTCAATATTTAGAAAAAAAGTCTCAATTGAGTCGGTTAAATTGTGCGCAAGTGCTATTAAATTTCCTTTTCCCTCTTTAATCAGTGACTCAAAAAACTCATAGCGCAACTTCCTTGCTGCCATCTCAATTGATATTCCATTTTTCTCTGCGTAATTTTTAACATCTCCCTTGTCAGAGTAAAAATTCAAACTGAATTTTTTAGCAAGGTTTTCCACAAAAACCTCTTCATCTTCTGCTTCTTCCCTTAATTTATGGTTAAAATGACAGACAGACAGTTCAAAATTCAATTCATTTTTCAAAGCCAAAAGACAGTAAAGCATAAAAATAGAATCTGCCCCTCCGCTTACTGCAGCAATTAACCTGTCACCATTTTTTATAAGATTTTTTTGAAGGATAACGTCTCTTACCTGAAGAAAAACCTTATCCGAATAAAAGTCTTTCATAATCGCTTCCGCTGACAAATTCAAGTTTTACCGCTTTGAAGTTTTCTGGAAGGAATTTCTTTGCCCTGCTTAAATCTTCTCCAAATATGATGAATGTTGAGCCTGAGCCTGACAGCATTGGTTTATACCCTTTTGATTTCAAATAAGCAAATAATTCAAATAAATCCCTGTCGTAATATTGAAGAAGTCTGTCAAAGTCATTGTAAAATGAATGGTAACCTTTTTTGTATGTGTTTAAAACAATTTCTGAAAATTTAATTAAATCAATATCAGTTTTCTCGCATTTTTCATCAAAGAGAGAATACATCTTTTCTGTTGGATAATGCTTTCCTGTAAAAACGGCAAGAAATTCAGTATTAACAAGGTCTTTAATCTTTGTTACCCTATCGCCTTTGCCTGTACCCATAACAGTCCCGCCTAAAAGAAATAGAGGCACATCAGAGCCTATTTTAGCGGCTAAATCAAGTATTCTTTTATTTGCTTTAATTTTAAAATGCTTTTTCAAAAAATATAAAACAGCACCGGCATTTGAGCTGCCACCGCCCATACCCCCTCCCGGAGGTATTCTTTTATCAATAAAAACCTTAAAAAAACAGGGCTCAACCTTAAACTCCTCAACAAAAAGCTCAATTGCTTTATAAACAAGGTTTGACGAATCAAGGGGAATATCCCTGTTTGAAGAAATCTCAATTCCCTTTTTCCCTTTTTCAATTGTTAAATCTATCTCATCAAAGATTGAAACAGTCTGATACAAAGTAAATAAATTGTGATACCCATCTTCTCTTTTTTCTGATATGTACAAAAGGGGATTAATCTTGGCAAATGATTTTAACTTAAAGGTTGTCATTGAAAATCACCTTAAACCCTTTCGGAATTTTTACAGTCAATTTAGTTACTCCACCTTTAACAACACCGCTTAAAGGTTTTAAAAGAACATTACCCTGTTTTCCAATAATTACAATTTCCTTCTTCTCATTAACAATGAACCTGAACCCGTCTTTCTTCCCTGTTGTGCAATTGTTTTTCAAATAACAGTTAACGAAAAAATCAAAAAACAAATTTACAGGGATATCAACTCCCGTAACCTTTTTCAATTCAAAAGGTTTCTTATTATCAATATAAACAGTTCTGTTATTATAATCAACTATAATTAAACTCTTTTTATCATAAAAAACATTTGCTATCAATTTGTTTGTTGGAAGAAGCACACTCATGCTTATTTTATTAGAAGTATCTGTGTTTATGTATATTCTTAAAGAGTGGATACTTTTCTCGCCTACCTTTGCGGAAAAGCGGAATAAAACTGAATAAATATTGCCTTCACTTGATACCGGCCTCTTTACACAGGCAATACTAATCAGAATTAATAAGATTAAGCCTGTCTTTAACTTCTTTAACATTTGAGATTCCAAAATCTATTGCGTCTAACCAGTACTCTTTTGCTTTATCAAAATCACCCTTTTTAAAGTATAAATCACCCATATGAAGACATATTTCAGGGTTCAAAGGAGCCTTTTTATAAGCAAAAAGCAGGTTTTCTTCTGCTTTTTCTATATTCCCGTTTTTCAAATACGCATATCCCAATGTATCCCTGTACGAAGGCATTTCAGGTTGTTTTTCCACCGCCTTTTCTGCAAGTTCCAGAGATTTTTTAATATCTATGTCAAACTCAACAAGAAAATATGCATAATTGTTTAAAACTCCTGCATCTTCAGGGTATCTTTCATAAAGTTTTTTGTAAATTTTAAGTGCTTTATTAATCTCTCCAAGGTTATGATAGCAGAGGGCAAGCCCCTCTAAATAAAGTTTATTGTCCTTAGTCATTTTTGCACATTTCAAATAGTATTTAGCTGAAGTTTTATAGTCTCTAAAAGAATAATAGAGAGCAGAAAGGTAATCATAGCCTAAAAGTTTAGGATTTTTATTAAAAATCTCTTCCACCTTTTGAACAAAATCCTTGTCTTTGGCAACCATTTTAAGAATGTACAAAGCCTTTTTTGCCTCTTTGATATTGCCATCAAGTAGCAATGCCTCAAACCTTTCCTTTAAAATATCGTCAGGGGATAACCCGTAAATCTTTTCGTAATTTAATGTCTCTTTGTAAGCAGATTTATATTCTTTCATCGCAATTAAAAGGCGGATATAGTCAAGGTAAACATCCTGGGAGAGGCTTCCTGGAAGTTTTATATCCTTGCTTTTCAAAATCTTCTGATAATTCTCTTTAGCATTTTTGTATTGATGCAAATAGGCATATGCAGTAGCAAGGCAGTAAAGGGATACAGGTGTTGGAGATTTCTTTAGATTTTTATCAAAAATCTTAACTACATCATTGTACTTAGCAGACATTAATGCTGACAATAAAAGCCTGTCCCAATCATTGTAATCCCTGTAAATTGCCTTTAAATTTAGGGAAAATTTGTAGGAAAAAAGGTAAAACCCGTTTTGAAAACTCAATGTTATCAATTCATTTAAAATTCTTGGATTGTTAATGTTTAAGCGGGACAATTTTTTTAAAGTTTTAAAAAGTTCAAACTTTTTGTTTTTAGTATTGTAGGCCACGCTTACATAAAAAAGGGTATAGAAATCATTTCTAAATGATTCTGGTAAATTTTCATAATCTTTAATTATGCTGTCATAATCCTGCAATAAAAATTCAGCCTCTATAATTTTGTAATAAATCTCATAATCCTTTGATAACTCAAAAGCCTTTCTATAATTTTCAAGCGCTTTCTTGACAATTTCACCTGATTTCAGCACATTAACAAGGTCTGAGTAATAGTCTCCAAGTCTTAAATAGCCTTCCGGATTATCAGGAAACTCCTTTGTTGCAAGTTCAAGGTATTCAATTGTCTTTTCCATCTCTGAAAGAGACTTATAGCAATCTGCTAATTCAAAGTAAATGTATATGTCTTTGTTGTATTCAAGGGCTTTTTCAAAATGAGATATAGCCTTTTCGCAATCACCTCGGGCTGATAACAAAACCCCCTCAGTAAATTCTTTCAAAGACTTATTTATGTTTTTATTATTATTTTCTGCAAAGGAATATCCAGAAAGCAAAAGAAAGGATAAAGTTATAATAAAAATCTTTTTCATTCAGCCACCTCATAAAAAATAAAGTGGAAGAAAGGCTGTAAGCCGAATTCTGTCTCGGGTAATCATTCCTCTGGGATATCGGTTACCCGATACCACAAGCGGCCTACCCGGAAGCATGGGGCGGGCCACCCTCGTACGCTCCCCTATTTGGCCTTGCTCCGTGCGGGGTTTACCGTGCCTCCAATGTCACCATTGGAGCGGTGGGCTCTTACCCCACCTTTTCACCCTTACCCAGCACCTACTTTGCCTATTTCAATTACTGCCCACAACAATAAATAAACACGCAAAGTAGGTGCTGGGCGGTATGTTTTCTGTGGCACTTTCCTTCTCCTTTCGGAGACCGGGCTTTCCCCGGCGCACTGCCCTGCGGAGTTCGGACTTTCCTCAAAGGCAAAAGCCTTTGCGATTACCCGCCTTTCTTCCTTTAAATATTATACATTTAAGTGGAAAATTAGCAACAATATTAAATACTTGAAGTTATTTAAGAGGGAATATTTTAAAAATGGAGCCAATGATAAGGACTTACCCCCCAACCTTCCCGATTAAAATCGGGATGCTCTTTCCTTTTCGCTATGGCAATGTGATATTAAACTTCTCAAGAATGTATTTTCTTGACTTCCACGATTTATTTTGGGGATTTTCGTTTCAGGGCATAAAAAATGGAGCCGGCGAAGGGACTTGAACCCCCAACCTACTGATTACAAGTCAGTTGCTCTACCAGTTGAGCTACGCCGGCTCACGCAAAGAATAAAATATCAAAATTAGAAAAAGAATGCAAGCACTTTTTAAAAAAGAGTTATAAATAAGTCTAACTTATTGAAATACAAAAAGATAGACTCAATTCAGAGAAAATTTTGTTTTTTCTAACCCTTTATCTTTTACATTACCTTATTTTTCTTACATTTAAAACATACATCTGGATAAACTGCCCGTCAAACGGCTGGGAAACCACCGTTACACCAGGCACAATCAATTTATCGTTATTCCCTATTAACTTGCCATCCTGAGCATCCGCTGATAGTATAACTTTTGCCCCGCCCCTTACCTGAATTGTTTTTGTGTAATTTATCTTGAAGCACTTTGGTATTCCCGCCTGTCCAGCATTTAAATAGTAAACCTGATGGGGGGCACTGATTTCTAATTTGTATATGTTGTAATATCTGTCGGTAGGATATCCGCCTATATACCACATTCCGTCCTTCTTTCCCCCTGCATAAGACTCCTGCTCAACAACACCTAAAAACCTGAGGGTAACCTCGTAAAGGCTGTTCGGGTCTCCACCTAAAACAGCTGATTTAACCGGATGTTGATAGAGTGCATTGTAACCTGCACCATCAAATCCACCGTTACAGGGCATTTCCCAGAAAAGCCCTTTAAGCGAGGCGGTAACCTCCCTCACCATTTTATTTGAGGGATTTTGCGTATATGTGTTATCACCATAATTATTTTGTGGTTGAGCAGGCAAAGAGTATGTTGATTTAAGCTTTGCCAATTCATTGTTAGATAACAGCCTTAAAGCCCTGTTACACCCTGCATACATCATTCCCCTCTGCCCTTCACACACATTAATTACATATTCAGGATTTTCTTTGCAAACCATTTTCACCCTGCCTTTAATAACAGAAACAGTTAAGGCTTCAGTTGAAGGGTCGTATATTGCCTCAAATTGCGTTCCCTCAACTCCCACTATTGCATTTTCACACTCTATGTGGAAAGAGTGGCTTTTGCCTGTTAAATTTTTGAAAAACAAACCTCCAAAAAACATATAAACCCTGTGAGAAAATGAGTTATCCTTTGGTTTTGGTTTATTAAATTTAATTCTTGTATTCGGCCTTAGCATTATAACCGCTGTGTCAGCATGGTAATCGGTAAAAATTATTTTAGCAAAGCCACCATCTACATTTAATTCCTGCCCTTCATAAATCGGGTCATGGGCTTTAAGTTTTTGTCCTGTGTTTTTGTCAACAACAGAGGCATTACCGATTATAACCTGAATATAGCCTATCTTTTTGGTATACCTTTGAGAATTACCTGCTGTATTCCCACCGCTAACAGCAACACCCTGCGAAACAGTCCCGCCAGGTGAAAAGGAATATACATCAAGTTTTGCACTTCCAGGAACAAAGCAAAGGTCATAAGAACCTGTTCTTTTACCTGCATAAATTACAACCTTGTACCTTCCCGCCTCATAGAGAAAGGGGTCAATTAAATACTTTAGCGTGCCGTCAGGCTTAACCTGATATGAAAACTTGCTTGATTCGCTTTTAACCTTATTTCCTTGTGTATGCTTGTAATATGCGTATGTAATTACCTTATGCCATTTATTGTCTCTGCCTAAATGGGATACCTCAAAAGATGGGGCTTGATGATAAAAAACATTTTCAGGAATTTTTGATTCAAAATTAAATGTTACATACTGCTTTGAAGGAAGTGAAAATTCGTAAGTCCTGCTAATCTTCTTTGATACCTGCTCCCATGAAACTCTGTCCTTACTATTATTGCAATTTATAAATTCGTTGTAATTGTAAATATTCCTCTCCCAGCACTCTGGAAACTGAGCGGTAAAAGTTGCTATTTTCTTACTGCCCGGAAATACCGTACATTTCTGCCAGTTTTCAGCATATAGAAAACTAAAACTCAGTAAAAAAGAGAGCAAAAAGATTAGAATAAATCTCTTGAATTTGAAAAAATCATTTAGCCCGCCGTAAAAAAAACTTTTGTACATAATAAAACCTCCTGAATATTTAAAAGTTAAAAACTTCCTTTAAAAATTTTCTTTTCATCAGAGGTTTAACTATGAACAACAAAAAACAGAGGCGGGAAAAGTTAGTTAACTTCTGATTTAAAAGAAATTAATGCTAAAATCTCTAAAAAAACAATACAGGTTAACTACTAAGATACCAAATACGCCTTTTATTCTTAAATTCACTATACCAAAATAACCTTATAAACAAAAGACAAAATAAAAGCAAGTGGATAAATAGAAAAATAATTTTTAAAGAAGTTAGTAAAAACAGAATAAATCTAAAAAAAAATTAATTTTTCAATTAAAAAACAGGTGATGTTATAAGTCAAAAATTATCCTTATTCAAAAGCCTTGAGCGCCTCTTCTTCGTCGGTGTAGTAGTCAAAAATGCTTAACAATTGCGCTATCTGGAATATGTCTTTTATTTTTTGAGATAAACTCAATAACTTTAACTCTCCCCCTGCTTTTTTTACCTTCATTAAGAGGCTTACAACCTCTCCTGTGCCTGAGGAGTCAAGGTAACTTACCCTTGCCATGTTTAGAATGATTTTTTTCTCACCCTTTTCAAGAAGAGAGGTTATCTTTTCCCTTAACTGCTTATCCCCCTCTCCTATCGTTATCTTGCCCTTTAAATCAAGGATTATAATGTCGTTAACCTTTCTTTCTTTAATTTCAAGCATTTTGCACCTCTTTTACCCTCTTTGTTATTTCAACGGTAAATTTGTTATTCTCCCTTTTAAAAGAAACACTATCGCAGGCTTTTTTTACAAAAAGCAAACCCCTCCCCGAAGGCTTTAAAATATTTTCAGGCCTTGTCGGGTCGGGGATTTTTTCAATATCAAATCCTACACCGCAATCGCTGATATTTGCTTTAATTTTTTTGTTTTTATAAACAACTTTAACCTCAATAAGCAAATCTTCCCTTTTTTTATTTCCGTGAAGATATGCATTGATAAGCAATTCGTGAAAACCAACCTTAAACCAGTAGATTGAGTCTTCATCTAATTTACACTGGTTTTTTAAGAAAAAATCAACTCCGTCTTCAACAATGTTCAATAGTTTAAGTTTTGAATTGACGGTAAATGCAATTTCTCTCATCTATGCTATTTAGCCCTTTTCATTAAATTGTAAACATCGCTGTCTGTTGATAGTATTAACACATCGTCTTTTTTTACCGTTTTTTCAAGAGTTTCAAGTGTTTTTAAAAATTTATAAAAGTTAGGGTCTTTTGAATAAGCCTGAGCATATATTTTTGTGGCTTCTGCGTCTGCCTTACCTTTTATTTCCTGCGCCTTTTTGTATGCCTCAGACCTTATCTTTTCAAGCTCTCTTTGAGTTTTACCTATAATTTCAGCCTTTTTACCCATACCCTCAGAGCGGTACTGCTCTGCAATCCTCTTTCTTTCGCTTATCATTCTTTGATAAACCTTTTTTCTAACCGATTCAACATAGTTGACCCTTTTTATTCTGACATCAACAACTTCAATTCCATAGGAAGGGGTAATCTTTGAAATTTTTTCTAAAATCTGCCTTGTTATTTTTTCCCTTCCAACCTTTACAGTAAACTCTGAATTATCGGATAATTCACCGCTGTAAGTTGCAGCCATCTCCATCGGCCTGTTTGTTGTTCTTACAACCTCAATTAAATTGTACTTTGCTATTGCAATTCGTGTTTCCCCGTCAAGTATATCATCAAGCCTGCTCTGTGCTCCCATCTCATTTCCAACTGTTTCAAAGAATTTAAGAGGGTCTTTAATTCTCCACCTTGCATATGTGTCAATCCATATGTATTTTTTATCCTTTGTGGTTACCTGATTTGCATCTCCATCCCATTCAAGCCATCTTTTTTCAAAAAAGTTTGCCTTCTGAATAAAGGGGATTTTAAAGTGCAAGCCTGATTCTGTTATAGGCTTTCCAACAGGCTTACCAAATTGAGTTATAACAACCTGCTCTGTTTCTTTAACTATAAAAGCTGAAGATGATAACAAAAATAAACCTAAGATGGCTAAAACTATAATAACAACTGCTGATTTCATTACTTACCCCCTTTCATTAAATCTAAAAGGGGAAGGATATTCTTCTGTTTTGAATCAATTACTATTACCTTCCCGAATTTAGGCAAGAGTTTCTGCATTGTTTCAAGGTACAGCCTGTCTTTGGTAACCTTTGGGGCTTTTTTGTACTCTTTTAAAACATCATTAAACATTGCCACATCGCCCTTTGCTTCGTTGACCCTTTTCAAAGCATAGCCTTCTGCTTCCTGAATAATCTGCAATGCCTTACCTTTTTCGTTTGGAATTACCTTGTTGTACTGCGCCCATGCCTGGTTAATCATATTTTCCTTCTCCTGCAATGCCTGGTTTACCTCGTTAAAGGAAGGCTTAACAGGGTCTGGGGGGTTTACATCCTGTAAAACAACAAGTTTTACATCAAGCCCTGTCTCATATTCATTGCACAGTTTTTGAATTTTATTTTTGCACTCCTGAGCAATCTCTTCCCTTCCTGTTGTTAAAATCTCGTTTATAGACCTGTCTCCTATTACCTCTCTCATAACCGCTTCGCATATATTTCTAAATGTCCCTTTAACATCCCTTACTTTAAAAAGGTATTTAACAGGGTCTTTTATTTTGTATTGAACACTCCACTCAATTTCTCCTATATTTAAATCCCCTGTAAGCATGAGGGATTCGTGAAGGTAATTTTCCGTTGAGTACTGAGATTTAATCCCAGCCCTTAATGTTCTAAATCCAAATTCCTCTTTTAACTGCTTTTTTACAGGAACTTTTTTAACAATTTCCACTCCAAAAGGAATTTTAAAGTGAAGCCCTGGCTTTTCAATCCTTACAAATTTTCCAAACCTTGTAACAACTCCCACCTCATCTGGTGCAATAGTGTAGTATGATGTAAAAGCAAGAATTATCAGAGGGATTAGCCATAGTAAAAAAAGAAACTTTCTTGCCTGTTTCTTATACTTTTCAATATCTGGATTAACCGTGTAAACTTCCATAAAGCCTCCTTAAACAAGAGGGACAAACCTGACATGACAAAGCTGCCTGAATTCAGGCTTTCCCTTTACTTTTTTAATTTTATACAAAATTTGATAAAACCCCTGTTCAATAGGAATTACCATTATTCCATCTTCCTTTAAATTCTCAAATAACTTTTCAGGAAAACCTGATGCCGCTGCCGTTACCATTATCCTGTCAAACTTTTCGTTAAATTCAATGTTTTTGCCATTCCCTAAAATTAGTTCTACATTTTTAAAAGGGTACTTAGAAAGGTTTTTTTTGGCAAGTTCATATAGTGATTTTAGCCTTTCAACGGACACTACCTCTTTAGAAAGGTAAGCAAGTAATGCTGTCTGATACCCGCTACCTGTTCCTATTTCCAGCACCCTTTTATCCTTGTCAGTCTCCAATGCTTCTGTCATTAAAGCAACAATGTAAGGCTGGGAAATAGTTTGCCCGTCAACAAGGGATAAAGGGCTGTCGTTATAGGCAAATTGAATATCCTCAGGCAAAACAAAGTCTGCCCTGTCAATTTTAAACAATGCTTCAATTACCTTTGGGTCTTTAATCCCTCTTGAGATTATTTGATTTTCCACCATCTCTTTAAGGGAATGAGCCATTTTATTTAGCCTTTTCAAAACGGATAATTACAATAGTTCTCACCTTAAAAGGAATTTTCTCTCCAGTTTCTTTAAAAAATAAATAGCCATTTGCACTCTGCTTTACAGAGTAAAAGCTGGGAAGCCCTGTATCTTTGTTTACGGTAACACTCCCTTTTTGTTCACCTTTTAAATAATTTATTGCTTTTAAACCTTTAATGTTTTTTTCCATTTCAGGAAGTTCAAAATCAGATTTTATTTTAAATAATACAGAGTTGTCCGTAATCTTTTCTACCTTATAAATAACTTTGGCCTTAATTTTAGAATTACCCTGTTCAAAATCCTGATTAACTGCAAATTCCTTTCCCTCTGTGATTTCCCTATTTAAATAGGGGAATAAATTAAAATCTAACCCGTAACTCTTACCTACATTTTTATTTTTTAAAGATTTTTTTATTTTCTTTTTCAAACTTTTGTCTTTAAATTTTAGATTTTCCAAAACAGATTCTATTACTTTTTCAAACCCTGATACCCTTTTAACCTTAAAATCAGTTTTGTCAAATACATAGGTTAAAGGGTTTGATTTCATCTCAACAAGTGTGGCTAAAAATGGGTTTTGAGGATAATTTTCAAATTTATCTGTATCAAATTCATTAGTCCCTAACGGTGATTTAATCTTTAATTTCCCTTTTTTCAACTGAAAAGATAAGGTAATCTCAGTCTTTGTTGAATCAACAACCTTTACATTAAAAACCAATTCTGACTCTGTCTCATTTCTATAAATATTTTGCCCATTCCCGGTTTCCATTGCCTGACTTTTCTTAATGCTGTAAATAAATTCATCACCTTTATTTATGTTTAGCTTTAATTGATAGGAAAAAAGCGGTAGTACAAAAAAACAAAATGAAATTACTAAAATTTTTCTCATTCATTCCCCCTTTTAACTGTAAGACAACCGGATAAACTCCCATTGGCTTTAAGCCATATATCCGCAGATAAAATAGACATTGTCAGGCAGCTATCTGAAAAAAGCAAGCTTGCTGACCCGAAAGCAGCAGATAAATCGTCAAACTGGGATGAATTTCCGTAAATTTTATAATCATTCACAATTCTTACCCTTAACTCTCTGCTTTTTCTATACAATGATTTTACCAGATTTTCACAATTATTTGATTTAAGATTGGTTATGTTAACCTTTTTAAAAGCAAAAATAAATTTTTCTAATTTGTATTCAGTGTAATTGTTGTAGTCTTTTGAATAAAATGATTTTTCAAAAGAAAAGGGATATGACAGAATAGCAATTCCCTTAAACATTCTTCCAAACTCATAGGCAATTTTTTTTATCTTTTGCCTGTTTTTTATCATTCTCTCAATAATTTTTTTTTCCATACAGACAAAGGCTTCAATTTCTTTTTTTGAAGAAAAATCACTCTCTTTTACGCTTTTTGCACCGTTTAAAATATCTTTTTTATTGTTTTCTAAATAAAGCCTTAACCCTTCCGGAAAGGTTTTGTAAGCGTTGACAATCATATAGTTGACGGTTAAATCACTCCATCCAAATAAGGGCAAACTGCACAAAATAAATATCAGAACAATTTTTTTCATCTTTAAACCTCTATTTCAAGCCCGTCAAAGGCAGGCTTTATGTTTCCCGGCAACTCTTTTTCAAGTTGAGAGTGAAGTATTTCGTGGGAAAAATGAGTAAAGTATGCCATTTTTGGCTTTACTCTGTTTACAAATTCAATAGCCCTGTCTATGGTTAAGTGTGAAATTGAGGGGGTATAGCGAAGCGCACCAACAACAAGGGTTTTAACCCCTTTTAATTTTTCAATCTCTCTATCTTCAATAAAGTTGAAATCTGTAATATATCCGAAATTGTTAAACCTGAAGCCTGTTACAGGCATATCACCGTGAATGGCTTTTACAGGGGTAATCTTTAAACCAAAAAGCTTTACAGTGCTTTCTATTATATTCAAATGAAATGAAGGCTTAACCATTCTTTCATCCCTCTTGCCTTCAAATGCATAAAAGAATAATTTCTTTAAGTTTGAAACAGTAAACTCACTTCCCCATACTTCCATTGGTTGTTTTTGCCTTAAATAGAATATTCTCGTGTCATCCAATCCAAATACATGGTCTGCATGGGGATGGGTAATAAAGATTGCATCTATTTTTTTAATCTTATAAATCAAAGCCTGAAGCCTGAAATCTGAAGATGCATCAACAAGTATTGTCTTCCCTTTGTGCTCAATTAAAATAGACGAGCGAAACCTTTTATCCCTGAAATCCTTTGAGGTGCAAACCCTGCAATTGCAACCTATAAGGGGTACCCCCATTGAAGTTCCTGTTCCTAAAAATTTAACCTTCACTTTGCATTCTCCTTTTTCAAAGAATATATCAGCTTTAACGCTTCCTCCCTTGTAAAATCAGGGTTTTCAAGTTGCTTTTCCATTATGAGATTTAAAACTTTGCCAACCTCTCTTGAAGGAGCAATGTCAAGAATTTTAATTACATCATACCCTGACACTAACTTTGGAAGGTTTAAAATCTTTTCCTTTTCTTCTTTATAAAATTTTAAAAAATCTCCGGCAACTTTAATTGCTTTTTCAAAATTCCCTTTGGATAAAGGCCCCCTTGCTGCGTCTTTGTCAGAGAGAAACAACAAAACAAGAAGGATTGAATCCTCTCTCATCATATTTATCAACTTTCTGAATGACTTTTTTGAATACCCGTTTATCATAAAGTTGAGAAAAAGCATGTGCCTTCTTACAAGAAGATAAATCCTTTCAAGCAAATCTTTAGGTAAAAAATCAAGTTCTTTTAAAACTATTGAACCGCTTTCAAACTGGTGGTTTCTAAATGTGGTATAGCCATTTTCGTCGTAATCAAGGGTTTTTGCCTTGCCAACATCGTGAAAAAGGGCGGCAAACCTTAAAACTATTTTGTCAGAATCGTTTAACTTAAAACTAAAAAAGGGGAAAAACTTTGCAAATTTTTGATAGTTAAATGAATTTTCAACAACCTTTAATGTATGGTTAACCACATCTAAGTGGTGATAACCGTTTTGAGGGATATTTTTTATTTCTTCAAAAGATGGAAATAGGGTTGAAAGAACAGGGTAAATCATCTCCCTTATAGCTTTAAACCCGTTATCATTTTTAAAAATCTTAAATAACTCTTCCCTTACCCTCTCCTTTGCAGTTTGTTTAAGCAAAGAAGAATTTTTAAAGGCAAAAGACTTTGTCTTCTCCTCTATTTTGAATTCATCAAGGTAAACATAAAACCTGAATAATCTTAAAATCCTCAAAGGGTCTTGTTTGAAATTATTCTCAAAATGTGTTTTTAACATTCTGCTTTCCAAATCTAATATACCCTTTGCAGGGTCAATAAATTCATTTTTTTCAAAGGAAAAAGCAATTGAATTTATGGTCAAATCCCTTGATAACAAATTCTCTGTAAGGGAATGTTCTTCAACAGGGGAAAAATCCACCGTCATCTCTCTGTTTACAAGCCGGTAAGTTTCAAATCTTTTAGGTTTGACAATGTTTAGTTTGTAATTTTCAGAAAAATCTTTTAAAAAAGGCTTAATCTTATTTTTCAATTCATTATCATCTTTATAAAGGATAAGAAAATCAAAATCATTAATTTCTCTGTTTAACAAAAAATCCCTTACAACTCCCCCAACTGAAATAATTTTTAAGTCGAATTTTTTGCCTATCTGCCAAACTGTTTTTGAAAATTTATCGTCAAAGTAAGTGTTCAGTTTCATAGGAGTTAATGATAGCACAACGCAAACAAGGTGTTAATAATTAAAAAAGCCCCTGAAATTCAGGGGCTATATTTTTGTAAGTTATTTGTGTGCTAATTTTATTCCCTCATCAAGGGCTTCAATTAAAATCCTTGAGCCTTCAAGACCAACAGATATCCTTATTAACTCCTCAGTAATTCCCATTCTCTCCTTTTCCTCTTTTGGTACCTCAGAGTGAGTCATTGACGCAGGATGCTGAATATAGGAAATTACACTCCCTAAAGACACAGCCAACTCCATTGGAGTATCGTGCCTTGCAAAGTAATTCATAAGCTTAACCGCTGCGTCGTATCCACCCTTTAATTCAAAAGAAATCATTGCACCACCCATTCTCATCTGCTTTTTAGCCCTTTCATAGTGTGGATGGGATTCTAAAAATGGGTAGATAACCTTTGAAACAAGCTCGTGTTTTTCAAGGAATTTAGCAATCTCAAAAGCGTTTATACACTGCTGTTTTACCCTTACACTTAAATCCTGCACATTTTGAGCATTCAGCCAGGAATCAAATGGTGATGGAGTAACACCTAAATCTTTGTAAAAACCAAAAGCATAATTCAGCATAAACTCCCATGGCCCTAAAAGTGCCCCACCAACAGAGGTTGAATGGCCGTTTATGTATTTTGTGGTTGAATGAATAACAATATCAGCCCCTAACCTGAAAGGCTGCTGAATGTAAGGGGAACAAAATGTGTTGTCAACTATTAAAGGTATCTCATACTTTTCAGTTAAATCTGCAAGTGCCCTTATGTCATTTACCTTTAAAGTCGGATTTTCAGGCGTCTCAACATAAACTCCCTTAATCTTGGGATTTTCTTCAAGTGTTTTCTTTACAAGCTCTGTATCTGTTGTGTCAATAAAGTGTGTTTTAATTCCGTACTTCTTCTCCCAGTGCCTTAAAAGAGAATCTGTGCATCCGTAAACAGTACCGCAAATCAACTCATCTCCGGAATCAAGGAGAGCCATCAATGCTGTTGAAATTGCACCCATACCTGAAGATGTAATCAGCACACCTATTGTCGGCTCTTTTTCATCAGCATCAAGGGCATTGTCTATTATGTGCTGACACTCTAATTGAAAAATAACCTTTTCAAGATATTCGGTTGTAGGGTTTCCAAGCCTTGTGTAAATCCTTGCATAAGGCCTTTCGCCTGATTTTGATTTTCCTAAAAATCTTAACTTTCCGTCTTCTGCACTCTGGAAATTAAAGGTACTTTTCTGATAAATAGGTGGTAAACCTGTACCAACCGCTTTTGCATTAAAAACATCTTCATCTGCAAAAATAGAATCACACTTTGCATACTTTTTCTTTTTTTCAATCCACTTATCCCACCAGGCAAACTTAGACATGATTTCCCCCAATATTTTTCCTTTTTTTGTCTACATTTAATTCTTTTCCAAAAAAATTTTTCTGTCAATATGTCAACAGAAAAAAAATTCTCCTTGATTTTCAATAAGTTGTATTTTTATGATTTTTTAGAAAAACAAAAAAAGCGGGGTTTCCCCCGCCAAAATGCTAAATCTTTAAAATTTATAATGTTTACTTCACTCTTTTGTATATTCCCACATAGTTGGAAGCTGCGGAGCCGCCTATGTTAAAAGTAATGCCTATTTTAGGGTCTTTTAATTGATGTCCTATTGCATTACCCAGCAATTGCCTTGTTGCAATAACACCCATTGAAACACCTGTTGCACCAACTGGATGGCCTTTGGCCTTTAGCCCTCCTGAGAGATTTACAGGTAATTTCCCATCTTTGTAAACAATCCCCTCTTCAAGGGCTTTATACCCTTCCCCATCCTTTGTTATCCCAAGTGCTTCATATGCAAGCAATTCAGCAATGGTAAAGCAATCGTGCACCTCTGCAAAATCAAGGTCATCAACTGTAATTCCTGCCTTTTCATATGCTTTTTTTACTGCAACCTTGCCAGCAGTAAACTCATAATTAGGCCTCTTTGACATTGGCAAATAGTCTGTTGCACACTCCATAGCAGCAATTTCAATGAGGTTTTCCTTGATTTTTTCAGCCTTATCTTTTCTTGCAATAACCATTGCGGCAGCCCCGTCTGAAATTAAAGAGCAATCGTACAATCTTAAAGGCTCAGCGATTATAGGGTTTTTCTCATCCGGTGTGTTTAATATATCTTCATAAGTTATATCAAGGGGAAGCTGTGCTAATGGGTTTTCAAGGGCATTCTTATGGTTTTTTGCTGAAATTTTTGCAAGCGAAACCCTTAATTCGTCAAGAGAGTATCCGTGATGAGCCATATAGCCCTTTGCATACTCTGCAAAAAGACCGGGAAATGTCATACCTTTTTCTCCCTCAGTCGGCCAATGAGAGCCTGTTGCAAGCACCTTTGTTACCCCGCTTGTGGGAAGGGAAGTCATTTTTTCAACCCCTATAACAAGGGCATAGTCTACCATCCCTGCTTCAATTGCATTCATCGCCATTAAAATTGCCGCAGAACCGCTTGCGCAGGCTGATTCAAGCCTTGTTGTCGGTTTAAACCTTAAATCAGGGTGAATTTCAAGTGCAATAGGGCCTAAATGCCCCTGGTTATTGAACCCCCCTGAATCATAGCTTGCAACAAAAATTGCACCTATATCCTTTGGTTCAATTCTCGAATCTTCAATAGCCTCTTTTCCCGCATCAACAATTAAATCGTACAAAGTCTTTTCTTTTAACTTCCCAAACTTTGTGTGCCCAGTGCCAATAACCACAACACTCATAAATACCCCCTAAAAAGTTATTCAACTGTTTTAATAATAAGTAATTTATAAGTTATTTGCAAGAAAAGACAAATTTCCTGATAAGTTGTTATGTTTGAAATATTTTATAATTTTTTTTAAGCAAGTTTCTTTCTTTATATTCCCGTTAATAAACGCCTTACAAAAGAGTAACCGGAGATAAAAGCTCCAAACAGAAACATAACAGCAACAATCAATGCAATATACAAACCTAAGCCTGCCTTTGTTTCAAGCACTGCCTCATTTGGTTTTTCTGGATTGTAAAAAACATTAACTTTTTTGTTTACAGGGTATTCCTTTAACTTACTTTTAACAACATACTTTGAATTAGAGGTAAACCTTCCGAACGATACCCTGTTCCCCTCATAATCAGTATTGTTAACAGAGTACTGATATCTTATTTTATAGGAATAGGTATTATTGTACTTTTTCTTCTTTTTATCCCATTCCCTTTTGGTAATCAATTTAGATTCTGTTATTGTCCCTGAAACAGAAGGCCATTTTTTGCTTGCATTAACCTTCTTCATCCCAGATTTCCACATAAAAAAACTGCCTAATCCTGCTGCAAGGCAAATCAGGAAAATAAAAAATAGTGATTTTGCGCTTGCATTTGTTCTTCCTATTCTCATAAACCATCCTTCCTTAAAATGTAATGGTTTATGCTAACATAGTTTTGAATAATAAACAAAAAAAGCGGGGAAAATCCCCGCAAATGTAAATTATGTTAATCTGCGTTTACTCATCAAGGGTTTTACCCGCCAATTTGTACCTTATCTTCTCCTTGATTATATAAAATGTAGGTATAAACACCAGTGTGAGAAATGTACCAACAATCAAACCGCCTATTGCAACGATTGCAAGAGGTGAAAGCCTTTCAAGCCCAACTGCCCACTCAAGCGCAACCGGCAACATACCAACAATTGTAGTAACTGCGGTAATTAAAATAGGCCTTGTCCTTACCTGAATAGCCATTCTAACGGATTCCAATAAAGGATGCCCTTGCTCTCTATACATCTTTACAAAGTCAATTAACAAAATTGAATTGTTAACAATAACACCTGCAAGCAGGATAAATCCCATAAAGGCAGGCATGCATCCGTGTTTCCCGGCAATTAGAAGCGCCCAGACAGCACCCATAAAAGCAAATGGTATTGCAATCATAATAACAAACGGGTCGGAAAATGACTTAAATATAACAATAAAAGTAAGATACAAAAACAAAATAGATAAAATAAGGGCTTTGTCCAGCCTGCCGAAAGACTCATTCATTTGTGTCATTTCTCCTTCTTCCGAAACATGATAACCTTCGGGAAACTTAATTTTAGCCACAGCCTTATTTCTTTGGTTATACAAGAATGAAGTTGGCGCAGTAGCCCTGTATCCATAAATATTTGCCGTGTACCTTAGCTTATCCCTTGTAATAATAGTGGGAACATAAACCTTTTCAACCTTCGCAACCTCTTTTAAAGGAATGTAAAAGCCTTTAGGAGTAAGAATATTCATTGTCATAATTTTTTGAACATTGTCTCTCTTTGTGTCAAGGTATCTAAACCTTATTCCTATTCCATCCTGGTTGAATATTCTAAATACACTTGCTGGTACACCTCTCACTGCAGTTGTAATCTGCATTGAAACATCAATAGGGGTAAGCCCGTATGTTGCAAGTTTATCCCTGTTAAAGAATAGGTGATACTCTTCCTTGTCAAGTTTCCAGTTTCTTGAAACAGACTTGAATCCCGGCATTGAGATTAAATTCTTACCCACTTCTTCAGTAAGTTTGTCAAGCCTCTCTAAATTATCTCCTGCAATCTCAACATCAATTGTAGATGCAATACTTGAAAGAGGTGTTGAGCCGTATTCAAACACATCAACATATTTAACCCTTTTCATCCCCCTGATCTTTTTCCTCAAGATATCTTCAATCTGCCATATGTTTTTATCCCTCTGAAACCTGTCAACATAGTTTATCGTTATGTCAATCTTTTGAGGCGATCTTCCCTTTCCGAATGTAATAAGCCCGGGCTCGGAACCTATATAGCCTAATTCTGAGATAACCCCTTTTTCATTTAAAATTATCTTTTCAATATCTTTTAAAAGTTGTTCTGCTTTTTCAATTGAAGAGTCGGATTCTGTTTCAACACTTATTTTAACAATACCGGTATCCATAGGGGGCAGTAAATCCCTTCCTACAATAGGCATTTGCCTCATAGAAACAACAAAAACAATTATAAGCAAAGGAATAAAAATAAACTTATACCGGTTTACAAAGTCAAAACTTGCAAGAAAAAACACCCGAAGCCTGTCCACAAAGTTTATTTCAAAAAAGTGAGCAAACTTATTAGCCCAAAGTATTGCTT
Source organism: Thermotomaculum hydrothermale (assembly GCF_016592575.1). Classification (NCBI taxonomy): domain Bacteria; kingdom Pseudomonadati; phylum Acidobacteriota; class Holophagae; order Thermotomaculales; family Thermotomaculaceae; genus Thermotomaculum; species Thermotomaculum hydrothermale. Next base: position 1,112,994 of record NZ_AP017470.1, read on the forward strand.
TGTACTCTGCTTTATCCCTATCTTTGATAAAATATGGAGCCAAAAGCGGGATAATGGTTATGGAAACCGCATAGGAAGACAAAAGTGCAATAGATAGTGTTACCGTCAACGGCCTCATTACCTTTTCAACATATCCACCTAAAAACATAATGGGAACAAGAACAATAACGGTAGAAAATGTTCCTGAAAAATCAGCAAGCATTATCTCTGCTGTTGCCTTCCTCGCAACATCTCTTATGTTTCCTTCTCCTTCCCTGTAATGCCTTTCAATATTCTCCACAACAACAATAGCATCGTCAACAAGCATACCAACTGCAAGAATAACAGCTGTAAGTGTTATCATATTGAATTCCATTTTTGAAAGCCACATTATTGTAAAGGTAAGGAAAAATGTAAAGGGAATTGAAACACCTGTAATTAATGCAGACCTTAAATCAGAAATCATTAAGAAGATAACAAGTACAGTAAAGATAATCGCTTCTTTCAGAGACTCTTTCAGATTAGAAACTGTAAGGTTAATAATCCTCTCCTGGGAGTCTGCAATGTTGATATTAACCTGAGGGAATTTCTTTCTTAAAGCTGGTAAAGCCTTTTTTACCGCTTTAATGGTATCCATTGTGTTTCCGTCTTCGTGCCTTACAATGTTGATTGAAATTGCAGGCTTACCATTGAAATGAAATGCTGAAAATCTATCTTTTACAGTGTTTTTAATTGTTGCAAAATCCCTCAAATGAACTGTTGTACCTTTGTAAGATACAGGGATGTCTTTTATCTGATTGATATTCTCCAACTCACCCTTTGTTTTGATAACAACCTGTGATTTTTTATTTAAGATAAACCCTTCAGGAATATCAAGGTTGTTTGCCTTAATAGCTTTAATAACTGCAGAAAAGGGAATTCTAAGCTGAGCAAGCTTTGCAGGGTCAACCTGAATTGAGACTTCTCTTATCTGTCCACCAAAAACCTCTGCGTCTGAAACTTCCTGAATCTGTAATATTGCGTCCTTTAACTCATTTTCAGCCAACTGTCTTGTTAAAGCAAGGTCGTATCCGCTTCCCTCTTTTGGTGTAATTGCTAAAGTCATAACAGGGTTGGTAAAATCACCCACCTTAAATATCTGCGGAGGCAGTATGTCTTTAGGTAATTTACTTTGAACCTTCTGCAATGCAATTACAACATCGGTTGCCGCTTCTTGCAATTTTTTTGAATAATGAAATTCAACTGTTACAACGGCTAACTCATCCTTTGATATACTCTGCACTCTCCTTACCCCGGATAATGCGTTACATTCCCTCTCAATAGGCCTTGCAACATACTGAGCCATATCCCTTGCAGAAGCGCCAGGCTCCATAACCAAAACTGCAACTGTGGGCCTCTGAACCTCAGGGAATAGGTCAGTCTTTAAGGTGTATGAAGAATACACCCCCATTACAAAGGCAAGGAGAGAAAGCACCATTACTAAATGTGGATTTTTAAAGATAAAATCCACAAATGCGTTTCTTTTTATTTCTTCCATTTCTGCTCCATATAATTTAGCAAATACTATTACTATTCATAGTAAAAAAAAGCGGGGAAAATCCTCGCTAATTTTTTTAATTTTTAAAATTTACTCGTCAAGCTTTTTGCCTGAAATGGAGTATCTGATTCTCTCTTTAATGGTATAGAATGTTGGAATAAATACAAGTGTTAAAAATGTTCCAACAGTCAAACCCCCAATTGCAACAATTGCAAGAGGAGACAGCCTTTCAAGACCAACTGCCCACTCTAAAGCAATAGGAATCATACCAACAATTGTTGTAACAGCTGTCATTAAAATAGGCCTTGTTCTTACCTTAATTGCCATTTTAACAGATTCAAGGAATGGATGTCCCTGCTCCCTGTAAATCTTAATAAAGTCAATTAAGAGAATTGAGTTTTTAACAACAACACCTGCAAGCAAGATAAATCCCATAAAGGCAGGCATACATCCGTGTTTACCAGCAATTAGCAAGCCCCAGACAGCACCGATAAAAGCAAATGGAATAGCAATCATTAAAACAATCGGGTCTGAGAAAGACTTGAATGTTACAACAAATGTTAAGTACAGGAAGAGAACAGAAAGAATAAGAGCCTTGGCAAGCCTTCCAAATGACTCATTCATCTGAGACATTTCTCCCTCTTCAGTAACATGGTAACCTGCAGGGAATTTTACCTTGCCTACAGCCTTATTCCTCTGCTCGTAAAGAAATGTAACCGGAGCGGTGGCTCTGTATCCGTAAACATCTGCGGTATATCTTAACTTATCCCTTGTGATAACAGTGGGAACATAAACCTTTTCAACCTTCGCAACCTCTTTTAAAGGGATGTAAAAGCCTTTAGGTGTCAGAATATTCATTGTCATAATCTTCTGAACATTGTCTCTCTTTGTGTCAAGATATCTAAACCTTATTCCTATTCCATCCTGGTTGAATATTCTAAATACACTTGCTGGTACACCTCTAACCGCTGTAGCAATCTGCATTGAAACATCAATAGGGGTAAGCCCGTATGTTGCAAGTTTATCCCTGTTAAAGAATAGGTGATACTCTTCCCTGTCAAGCTTCCAGTTTCTTGAAACAGACTTGAATCCCGGCATTGATATTAAATTCTTACCCACTTCTTCAGCAAGTTTGTCAAGCCTCTCTAAATTGTCTCCTGCAATCTCAACATCAATTGTGGATGCAATACTTGACAGAGGTGTTGCACCAAATTCAAATACATCAGCGTATTTTACACCCTTCATTCTTCTAATTTCTTTTCTCAACTCGTCCTCAATCTGCCAGATATTCTTCTTTCTTTGAAACCTGTCAACAATGTTAACTGTAATGTCAATCTGCTGTGGGGTTCTTCCCTTTCCGTAGGTTATCAAGCCTGGTTCAGAACCAATAAAGCCTAACTCTGAAATCAATCCAGGAAGCTTTGCAATCTTCTTTTCAATATTTGATAATACTTTTTCAGTTTGCTCAATTGAGAAATCTGACTCTGTTTCAACCCTAATTTTTATAATACCTGTATCCATAGGAGGCATTAAGTCTCTTCCAACAACCTTTTTCATTGCCCTTCCAGATAAAAGCAAAGCTATTACAATAATAGGAATAAAAATCCATTTAAACTGGTGGACAAACTCAAATGTTGCAAGGAAGAAAACCTTTAGCCTGTCAACAAAGTTTACCTCAAAAAAGTGGGCAAACTTGTTTAACCAGAGGATAATCTTGTACTCATCCTTATCATGCTTTTTAATTATAAAAGGTGCTATTAAAGGAATTATGGTAATTGAAACAACATAGGAAGATATAAGCGCAATGGATAAGGTAACAGTTAACGGCCTTAAAACCTTTTGAACATATCCGCCTAAAAACATTATCGGGATTAAAACAACAACTGAAGAGAATGTACCTGAAAAAACAGCAAGCATAATTTCGTATGTTGCCTCTCTCGCAACCTTCTTTAAGTCGCCTCCCTTTTCCCTGTAATGCCTTTCAATATTCTCTACAACAACAATAGCATCGTCAACAAGCATACCAACTGCAAGGATAACCGCAGTTAAGGTTACCATGTTGAACTGCATGTGGAATAACCACATTATTGCAAATGTCAAAAAGTAGGTAAATGGAATTGAAATACCTGTAATTAATGCAGACCTTAAATCAGAAATCATTAAGAAGATAACAAGTACAGTAAAGATAATCGCTTCTTTCAGAGACTCTTTCAGATTAGAAACTGTAAGGTTAATAATCCTCTCCTGGGAGTCTGCAATGTTGATATTAACCTGAGGGAATTTCTTTCTTAAAGCTGGTAAAGCCTTTTTTACCGCTTTAATGGTATCCATTGTGTTTCCGTCTTCGTGCCTTACAATGTTGATTGAAATTGCAGGCTTACCATTGAAATGAAATGCTGAAAATCTATCTTTTACAGTGTTTTTAATTGTTGCAAAATCCCTCAAATGAACTGTTGTACCTTTGTAAGATACAGGGATGTCTTTTATCTGATTGATATTCTCCAACTCACCCTTTGTTTTGATAACAACCTGTGATTTTTTATTTAAGATAAACCCTTCAGGAATATCAAGGTTGTTTGCCTTAATAGCTTTAATAACTGCAGAAAAGGGAATTCTAAGCTGAGCAAGCTTTGCAGGGTCAACCTGAATTGAGACTTCTCTTATCTGTCCACCAAAAACCTCTGCGTCTGAAACTTCCTGAATCTGTAATATTGCGTCCTTTAACTCATTTTCAGCCAACTGTCTTGTTAAAGCAAGGTCGTATCCGCTTCCCTCTTTTGGTGTAATTGCTAAAGTCATAACAGGGTTGGTAAAATCACCCACCTTAAATATCTGCGGAGGCAGTATGTCTTTAGGTAATTTACTTTGAACCTTCTGCAATGCAATTACAACATCGGTTGCCGCTTCTTGCAATTTTTTTGAATAATGAAATTCAACTGTTACAACGGCTAACTCATCCTTTGATATACTCTGCACTCTCCTTACCCCGGATAATGCGTTACATTCCCTCTCAATAGGCCTTGCAACATACTGAGCCATATCCCTTGCAGAAGCGCCAGGCTCCATAACCAAAACTGCAACTGTGGGCCTCTGAACCTCAGGGAATAGGTCAGTCTTTAAGGTGTATGAAGAATACACCCCCATTACAAAGGCAAGGAGAGAAAGCACCATTACTAAATGTGGATTTTTAAAGATAAAATCCACAAATGCGTTTCTTTTGGTTTCTTCCATTTTTACTCTCCTTTACCTAATAAAACTTCAGTCCCCTTTTCTAACCTCATTAAAAGAGAATCGCTACCAACAACTACTAAATCTCCCTCATGTAAATTACCTTCAACAGCATAGCTATTTGCTGAAGCACCTAAAACCTTAACATTAATTGGCTCTACCTTTTTATTTACAATCCTGAAAACAGTATTTGTGTATGCAGATGTTAAAACAGCACCATCTGGCACAAGCAATGCGTCCTGAATAACCTCAACAGGTATTTCAACTGAAAGCTTGCTTCCAAGCGGGAGATTAAAGGGATGCTCTGAAAAGTCAATTTCAACAGAACCTACACCTAAACCCCTTGCAGAAGGATAAACCCTTGCAATTTCAGCATCCAACTCTTGATTGTTGTAGAGAACCTTTGCTTCCCTTCCAACTTTGATTTTAGGGATATCGTCCGATGCAACTGTTACAACAAGCTTGCACGCATTTTTATTTTCCAATTGAACAAGAGGCATAGAGGGCATAATAACATCGCCTTCATTTACCATAACCTTTGTTATAACCCCTGAAAAGGGAGCCCTAACTGAGTAAAATGAGAATTTGTCCTGCAAGTTGTACAATCCCTTCTTTAAATTGGAAAGTTGAATTTCCCCTGCCTTAAGTCTGTTTTCACTTACTTCCAACGCCTGCTTTGAAATTGCCTTATTCTGATATAAATTTAAGTCTCTTTCGTAAATATTTTTTAAGTTCGCAACTGTCTTTTCCATATCTGCAATTGCTTTCTTCTGGTCTTGAATAGATTTTTCCAGCGCTTTCCTTGTTCCAAAGCTTGAGCCTTCAATCCCGTCAAGTTCAATAATCTTATCGCCTTTTTTTACAAAATCACCTTCCCTTTTTAGAATCTTTGTTACCTGTCCCTGAATCCTGCCCCTTACCATTGCCTGCTTGTTAGATTCAAGGGTACCAATGTAAAGCATCCACTTTTTAAATACACCTTTTTTAACCCTGGCAGTGTCAACAGGCACTGGCAACTTTGTTTCAATCCTGATTGATTGAAGTTGATGCCATCTAAGTTTAACAAGAGCAATACCCCCAATCACTAAAACAAGAAATACAATGATTAAAATAGTCCATCTTTTCATTTTAACTCTCCTTCTATAGATTTCTTAAGTTCTTCCATAGCAATAAAATAATCATACTTCGCCTTAATTACATTTGCGTCCGCAAGCTGTTTCCTTGCCTTTGCAAAGAGTAAATCATCAATGTCGCCTCTTCCATTGTCATACTTTAACTGCTCAATCCTCTCAACTTCCTTCTGAAACTTTAAAGAAGCAAGGGCTGTTTTATAATTCTGATACTCTTTTTTAACCTTTGTGTAAGCGTCAACAACCTCTTTCCTAACATTAAGTTTCTTGGATTCAACAAGGTTTAAAGCTGACTCTTGCTCTTTTTTTGCCTGCTTAATTTTGTGATACCTTTTTCCCATGTCAAATAGAGGAAAAGAAACATTTGCAGTAACAGTCCAGAATTTATCGTTAAAATCAATATTGTCGCCGTTAACACTCATTAAGTTGGCATCTATACTTACCTTTGGCATCCAGTCTGCCTTTGTTATTTTTAAGTTTAGCTTCTTAATGTTTGCAAAGGATTTTGTTGCCTTATAATCACTTCTATTCTCAAAAGCAATACTAATAAGTTTGTTTAAATCCGGGAGATTTAATTCAGGCTCACCTTTAACATCTCCAACAAGGTTATAATCTTTAACCTTTTCGTCTCCCATTAAATTTGCAAGAGCATTTAAAAGTGATTCTTTTATCTGATTTAAGGTTTCAATCTTGTACTTTGCATCTTCAATCTGAAAATTTACCTTGTAAACATCGACCTCAGCAAATTTGCCTAATTTATACCCTTCTTCAATATGAGTCTTTAAACTTTCAAGAGATTTTAAGTAAGCATTCAATGAATCAAGCTGCTTATCAACCGAAATAATACTTAAAAAAACCTTTGTCGTTTTGTACCTTAAATTCCATTCAAGATATTTCAATTTGTAGTAAGTGGAGTTTTTCTTCTCAACTGCAATTTTTTCTCCCGCCATAATCTTTCCACCAGTGTAAATTGGAAGCTTATAGTCAAGCCCCCAGTACCAGTATTCGTTATCAAACGGCATATTTGTAATTCCAGCAAGCATTAAATCCTTACTCATAGGTCTTATAATATCTTCATCGCTTGTCTTCCTGTAACCTGCATTTAAATCTAATTCTCCGTACTTAACCTTTTTCGCCGCCTTAACCCCGTATTCACTTGCCTTTAAATTAAGTTTCAAAGCCTTGTAATCTGGATTATTTGCTAATGTTTTCTGTATAGCATCGTTTAGCGTTAAATTTTGAGCAAATAATAATGGAGTTAACAACAACAAAAAAACAGGTAAAATCCTTTTCATACTAAAACCCCCTTTAAAAATATTTTTACAATTTCATTACAATCTTTATCAATTCCAAAAACCTTTCCTGATAGAAAATACTTCAAAACCATTGACTGAATAATCCCCAAATATACTTGTGCAGCAACCCATTCATTTACATCTTTTCTTATCTCACCAGATTGTTTTTTTAATAATAGCAAATTAGCAATTTTTTCTAACATTTTTTTGTAAAAAGAAAACATGGCTTCCCTCGTTATTTCATCATTTTCAAGGGAAGACTCAGACATAATAAGAATTGTTACTCCTTTAACCTTTTTTAAATAAGCGGTTATTAAACAGGTTAAATCGTTAAATAACTCCTCAGCAGGCTTTTTGCTATTAATTTGATCTGTAAGTCTAAGCATATTTTTCTCAATAAAATGGATTAAAGTAACCAGAATCTCTTTCTTATCATTAAAATGCCTGTATAAAGCAGGCTCAGAAAAGCCCATTTTCTCAGCCAGGTTTTTTGTGGTTAATTTATGCAAACCTTCATTTGCAATAATCTCAATTGCCTTCTCAACTATTTCCTGTTGTCTTTTTGATAATGTGTTCACCTATCACCCCCATAGTTAGTTAACACTAACTAACATAATTCCAAAACAATCTTTTGTCAACAAAAAAATTAATTTTTTAAAAAATAAATAGGGCACGCCTATTTGCGTGCCCTTTAGGGAGGTTAACTTCTCTTTTTGTCTGGTTTATTTTTTATTATTATTTTCCGTATCTACAGAATAAATCCACCATAAACCTTCTGGGCCAAAATACTTTTTAAGTATGGTGGCATTCTTCACATCAAAATCCTCATTCCATACTGTTGCTGTTGGGTCAAGGCCAAGCTTCCACAAATTCACCCTGTCGTTATGACAGCTATCTGCGCAGGTGTTTGGCATTCCCCCTTCGTCCTGATACATTAATGTTTTCTCAGGAGGAATTACCTCAAAACTGTGATCTCTTAAAACAGATTCAATATTTGTATTGGCAACAGCTGTCATATGGCACAATGTGCACCTTGACAACCCCATTGTTCTATCCGGCGCAAAGGGGTGATGAGTGTGAGCACTAACAACCTTACCTATTGCATCAACATTATTTTCAAAATCCTGAACCATTTCAGGGGTAATATCTTTAAAAGGGCCGTGCGATGCATGGCATGCAAGGCAAAGGGTATCATCCTTATCACTTGTTTTAATCTCAACTCCATCCACATTCAAGCTTGTTACTATCTGAAAATCCTGTTCTCTTCCATGCGGGTCATGGCAGTCAAAGCACCTTAAAACATGATAAGGATTTTGAACATGCTTAGACCTGTTTAACTCTGAATAGTGCTGATTGTGTTCGTAAGATGAAACACCGTCAGGCCAGAACTCATTTGCATTAATATAATAATCCTGCAGAGGCTCATTTAAAGCTATATTCCACTCTTTATCTTCTGAATCATTGTAAGGCCAGTTAAATGTTTTATTGGGGACAGACCTTACCCTGTTATGGCACCTTCCGCATGTTTCATTTGCCTTATTTGGGTCAAGTTTGTCTGGATTTACAATTTTTGTAGGGTCTCCACCACCTAAAATATGTGCAGAACCAGGGCCATGGCAGGCTTCACAGCCAACATTTAAAATATCCTTTATTCCATCGTTGTCATAATCAAGGTAATACGGGTCATCAGGGTTATATAGTGTCGCAGGAAAAGGCTGATACTCCCATTCACCGTCTGACCATTTACCTAAATGCCTTATCCCTGTTGTATGACAACCTATACAGTTTTTAGAAAAAGATGGCTTCATTACAGATGCAATTTCAGAGAGAGTCATGCCATTATGAATTTTTGGAGTTCCGTCTGGCTTGTACCACGCTTTTGCCTTGTAAGCTTCATAAGCATGAGGTGCTAAATTGTACTGAACAACAGAAAAGTATGTATCAAGAGAGTAACCTGTCGGACTGTCTGTTGCAGGAATCCTTACAATATATCTTTCTCTCCACTGCTGCATCCCCCCGTTTACCATTACAACAGGCAAATCAACATCTCCAATAGTAATTGTATAAACACCGTCTTTTACAGAAAGCTTGGGGGCATAGGGTTTATATGGGTCAAATGGAGATGAGATTTCATTGAAATCAAGCCCTTCAACAAAATCGTCAATACCGTTTTGGTTGTAATCAGCTATAACGCCCTTTCCTTCAATCATTGAATTTTCAACCTTTGGCACTCTCAATGTCCTTGCGTGATTTGTGTCTTTCCATGTTGAATATTCAGTATGGCAGGCAAGACAGTATTCTGAACCAACATAGGTTCTTTCCTCATTATCTTTCGTCTTTCCATTCTTCGCCAATTCTTTTCTTAATTTTTCAATTATCTTCTTAACATAGGGAGTATTCATTCTTTGACGCACGGTCTCCGGGTCTTCAATCTTTTTGTGTTTGATAACCATTTGCTCACCGCTTACAGTATTAAACCGATTAGCCGCACAGACCATGCTGGCAAAAAAAATCATTACCAGCAAAATTACCGTTTTTTTCATAAAGCCTCCTATTTGTTAAAGAATTACTCCATAAAATACTTATTTGTGTTTGAGCCATGGATAGCATTGTGACATGCAGTACAGTTTCTGTACCTTATATCCCACTGGTTATGAAATGCCGGTGCATCAGCATGACAGGATAAACAAAGAAGCCTCGTTGAATTAAATCTCAACAAATTAGCATTGTTTGAACCGTGGGGGTCGTGGCACTCAATACAGCCTTTTCTTTCATTGGCAAGGTGAGGGAAAATATAAGGTCCTTTGTTTTCAGCATGGCATTTCTCACACTTCTTTTTAATTAAATGAGTCCTTAGTTCTCTATAAGTTTCATGAGGGTTGTGGCAGTTTAAGCAAAGGTTTGAATACTCACCAGCTGGATGGTGATAAGGCATATTTATTTTGGCGTTTAATTCTTTGTGGCAATTTAAACAAAGTTTGGAATTTGAAGTTATTAAAAGCTTCTCAGACGGCTTTTTCTTACCTTCCAAATATTTGCCTGTGTGTGCCATTGTGTGACAACTTAAACAACTTTTGTTTTTAGAAAAGTGACTTGAGTGAGAATAGTTAAAAGAACTATGGCATTTCAAGCAAATCTGGTTTATTTTTTTTGGTGATACACCTTTAAAAGTGTTTATGTTCTCGGTTGAAGGGTCATCTGCATGCCTGTCCCCACTTCCATGACAATCTTCACAGCTTACCCCATTCTTTTCATTGTGCGGAGTGTGTAAAATAGGTTGCTCAATATCGTCGTGACACTCAATACAGGTTTCGCTCCCTACATTTGCCTTTAAAATATAGGGAGTCAAAACAATTGCTAAAATTGCAAAACAAAACTTTATCTTTTTCATAAAAATCTCCTATTTAATTATTCTAAGTCCGCAAGCTATCTGGTTTATGTTGTAGTTGTAAATGCTCTGTTTATCTTCAGAATAATCAAGGTAAGTCCCCTTTAACCAGATAGAAAGCCATTTGTTAACAGTGTATGTTAAATCTGCAAAGCATTCCCAGTTTTGAAGGGGGAAACTGTCACCACTATCGTCGTAGTAGTAAAGCCTCAGCCTTGCAAAAAACCTATTGAATTTATAAGTTCCGCTTAAATAAAAGGCATTCTCTGACAATTCATAGTAGTTGTCATCAACATTTATGTTTTCGTTAATAAACAAAAGGCTTGAGAAATCAATTTCCATTCTTGTGTAACCAAGAGAAAAGTAACCTTTTGAGTATGAATAGTTAATTGATGCGTTGTAATAGAGGGAATCATCCTTTAAATCAATATTTTCGTCGTCATTGTTTTTTGTAATTTGCGTTGCACTTCCAGAAAAACTTAATCTGTCATTTAACAAATAATTTGCACTTAAAGTATAACCATTTCTATTCTTTCCTGCATTCCTGAAAATAGGGGCATTTATATATTCATGAAAGACGCTTGCTTTAACCCTCAATTTGGACAATTTTAAATCAAACCCAATTTCATTATGATTGCTGGCTGTTTGATAGTTGTTGTCATGGTAAATATAATCATCGTTGTAAAACTCAGATTTAATGTTTACACTTACATTATTTGTAATGTTATAGTCTATAAAAAAACTATTGGCATTTCTATGATGCTTGTAATAGTAATACTCAATTGAACTTGTATTTGTTGAAAAAACCGGTGTATCTGAAACACCATAAACCACCCACTCTAAAGATTTAGCCAAATTGCTTTCCGTTTTTAGAGAGTTGTAATCTAAAACATACCCTAAAGTGAGTTTGTCACTCGGCATGTATGTTAAATTAAAGTTAGCAATATACTCAGGTGCATCAGCACTACCTGAAACTGTTGCAAAAAAATCATTTCTTGAGCCAGCATCTAAAAAAATAAAACTTTTGTTACTGTTTAAATTATTTTTTATTGAACCATTTGTGTAATACATTGATAACCCAACACTTAATTTAGAAAGATTGTAATTGATAAGCAGTTTACTTGTATTCAAATCGCTGGTGTTTTCCCCTGCTGAATTAATTGCAAGACTTGTAGTCATATTATTAAGAGCAAGTCCGTTTACATCTTTATTTAATAAAACAGGTTTATCAAGCACACCAACACTCTGGCTTGCAATAATACTCAATCTGTTTATTCTATAATTCAACCCAAGTTCAAACGCTTCATAGCTTGTTCTCTTTAAATAGGATAAGTTGTAAATATCACTCCAGTCCTGGTGGGGAAGGTTCAAATAGCCATGAACTTTATTTTTAGTATAATTTGCAAATAGGTTTAAATTGCTATTCACTTTATAGTTAAAACTCAAATTTAATCTGCTTCTTACAAGGTTTCTATTATTTGAGCCAAAGTTGTAATCTGGGAGATAAAAATAATCAAAATCCTGTTTGTAGTAAAACTTAAACCTCCATTTCAATGACTTCTTTAACGTAAATTTAACAAGCCTTCCATTGTCAAACCTGTCCCCTGTACTTGCAAAAAAATAAAACTCGTCAAAAAATGAATTCTTCTTATTGTTTGTCACATTAATCTTTAAATAATCAATCAACTCCCCTTCTGATAGGTCAAAATGGTTTCTGTAAAAATTTCCCCTATCAGAATTTAGAAAACTGTACCCTAAACTAAAATCAGTAGATACTTTTATCCCATCGGAAGCACATAAAAGAAAAGAGAAAGAAAAAACAATTAGAAACATAACAAAACGCATTAATTTTCCAACCCCCTGATTTAGTAATAATTTATACATTAGAGCTCCCTAAATAATGATTTAATTCACTTTTAAGCTAAATATATTACTATTTGGCTAAATTGTCAAATTAAAATTAATTTATTTTCCAAAATAACCAAATATTCAGCTAAAAAATTTTACCAGATTCTTTTAACTGTTTTTTAACCTTAGACCAGATTCCATGTTTTTTATAAAATTCTTTTAATTCCTGTAGCGGAGGAAAGGTTATTGCCTCGCCAAGGCAAAGGTTAGCACATGTTGTGCACCCAACTACACAGTCAAGAGGATTCTGAACAATAGGTCCATTTTTAGTCCATTTATAAACATTTTTACCGCAATTCATACACATTCCACATTTAACACATTTATCAGGGTCTATAGAAGGTGCCCAGTTAATTTCGCTCCTTTTTACACCAGCAAACCATGCCATAACAACCTCCTAATATGAAAATAATCACAAAATATAAGAAAAAAAATAGAAACTACTCTTCTAAAAAATCAGACTTTCTCTTTAAATCTCTCTTTAACTTCTCCTCCACACAGAGAAAAAAGTTCAAAACGCACGGTGTAACAAGAGAATAAAAAAACTGCAATCCTCTCTTTTCACTTTTGACTATCCCTGCTTTTTTTAAAACAGATAGATGCTTTGAAACAGTAGAGACATCAGCATCTATTTTCTCCGTCAAATCACAAACACACAGCTCTTTTCTCTCAAGTTCAAGAACGATAAAAGCCCTTGTGGGGTGAGCCAACGCCTTCATAATGTTTGCTAATAATTCACTTTTGAATTTTTCTTTTTCCTTCATAAACACCTCTATTTTACAATTTAACCAAATAGCAAAATATGTCAAGAAAAAATTAAATCTCTGAAATCTTTTTCCTTTCTTCAAGGCTTTTCTTTGCAATTGAAATAGCGCAGGAATGGAATGTTGATAAACAAGTACACTCACAACTGTAATAAGAGGTTTGAGCATCTTTCCTAACCTTTACTATCCCCTCATCTCTCAATATTGAAAGGTGTTTGGAAAGGGTCGGCATTTTTATTCCCAAAGTTTCTGCTAACTCTCCTACAGAATACTCTCTTTTTTCAAGTAACCCAACAATATACACCCTTAAAGGAGTGCTAAACACTTTTGCTATTTTTGCAAACTCTTTAGCCCTTATCCAATTTAACTCACTCATAACCTTCACCTTGTTTTTTATAAATTGATTATACATAAATTCCCTTAAATTTAAAACAGGATAAACCTATAATCTATTTTGTTCTTATGTTTCACCTTGCAACAGAAATGTTTTTTATTTAAAATAAAATCAAGTTAAATCTAAAAAAAGTTATTTGATAAGTGTAATTAAAATTATTTTTTCAGGAGGGGGATATGGCAGATTTTAAAAAAAATGATGGTATTACTGAAGCTCAAATTGCCGTTCACTGGAAGGAAGAGGATTATTACTATCCAAAAACACATTTTATAGCACAGGCAAATATGACTGATGAAAAAATCCTTGAGAAATTTGGAGAGAAGAATTTTCCAAACTGCTTTAAAGAGTATGCTGATTTACTTGACTGGTACGAATACTGGCACACCACATTGGATACAAACAACCCACCCTTCTTTAAATGGTTTGTAGGAGGAAAACTCAACGCATGTTATAACTGTCTGGATAGACACCTTGACAAATACAAAAATAAAGCAGCATTGCACTATATCCCCGAGCCAGAAGATGAGCCAATTCAGCATATTACTTACCAGGAATTGTACAGAAGGGTAAATGAATTTGCCGCACTTCTAAAAGATTTCTGCGGGTTAAAGGCTGGTGATACAGTTACCCTTCACATGCCAATGGTACCTGAATTACCAATAGTAATGCTTGCATGCGCAAGGTTAGGGGTAATTCATTCACAGGTTTTCTCAGGATTTTCAGGAAAGGCATGCGCAGACAGAATTGTTGATGCGAAAAGCAAGGTTTTAATAACAATGGATTCATATTACAGAAATGGAAAACTTTTAGACCACAAGAAGAAAGCAGACATTGCTTGCAATATGGCAAAAGAGATGGGACAGGAGGTTGAAAAGGTTTTAATCTGGCAGAGATACCCCGGCAAATACTCAAGCGAAACACCACTTGTGGAGGGGAGAGATTTTATTGTAAACGATGTTTTGAAAGATTACTATCACAGAGAAATTGAACCTGAAATTTTGCCATCAGAAGGAACTTTATTTTTAATGTACACATCAGGAACAACAGGAAAACCAAAAGGGGCACAGCACTCAATTGGCGGATACTTATCCTATGTTACAGGTACATCAAAGTACATCCTTGACATTAAACCTGAAGATGTTTACTGGTGCATGGCAGATATCGGCTGGATAACAGGCCATTCATATATTGTCTATGGCCCCCTTGCGCTTGGTGCTTCAAGTGTAATATTTGAGGGAGTACCAACTTATCCTGATGCAGCAAGGCCATGGAGAATTGCTGAGGAGTTGGGAGTAAACATATTCCACACATCACCAACTGCAATCAGGGCTTTAAGAAGGCTTGGGCCTGACGAACCTAAAAAATTTAATTATCACTTTAAACTTATGGTAACAGTTGGTGAGCCTATTGAACCTGAGGTATGGAAATGGTATTACCATGTTGTTGGCAAGGAAGAGGCTGTAATAATTGATACCTGGTGGCAAACAGAAACAGGCGGATTTTTGTGCACAACTGTACCTGCAATCCACGCAATGAAACCTGGAAGCGCAGGCCCTGGAGCACCTGGGATTTACCCTGCAATATTAGACGACAATGGAAATCAACTTGAAGCAAGCTCAAACAAAGCAGGAAATATTGTTATTAGAAACCCATGGCCTGGAAGAATGCTTACAATCTGGGGAGATGATGAAAGGTTTGTTAATCAATACTATAGAAGGTTTAACAGAGACCCAGAAAGCAAAGACTGGAGAGACTGGCCATACTTTGCAGGGGATGCTGCTGTTGAAGCGCCAGACGGCTATTTCAGAATTTTAGGAAGAATTGACGATGTAATTAATGTTGCAGGCCACAGGCTGGGAACAAAAGAATTAGAATCCGCCGTGCTTCTTGTTGAAGAGGTGGGAGAAGCAGCAGTTGTTCCTGTTGCAGATAAAATCAAAGGAAAAGTGCCCCATGTATTTGTATCCTTAAAACCTGGCTTTAGCCCCTCAAAAGAATTGGAAGAGAAAATAACTCAAACCCTTGTAAAAGAAATAGGCCCAATTGCAAAGCCTGGAAAGGTATGGATTGTTCCGGATATGCCTAAAACAAGGTCTGGTAAGATTATGAGAAGAGTGCTTGCCGCTATTGCAAATAAACAGGATGTGGGAGATATTACCACCCTTGCAAACCCCGATATAGTAAAACAAATTCAGTCAATGGCTTAAAGGGGGAATATGTTTAAAATAATTCCCGATGGGAAATCCTTTAAAGAGCATGTGCTTTTAAAAAACGGAGAGGGAATCCTTATTAGAGCTGCAAAGCGAGAGGATATCCCTCTCGTTTCTGAATTTATGAAAAGATTATCAAAAGAATCTTTAAGAATGAGGTTTATGGCTGCTGTTAATGAAGTGCCTCAAAATATAATAGAAGATTTATGCACAGGGGATTTTGTTGAAAGCGGTTGCCTCCTTGCAATAATCAACGAAGAAACTGAACCAAAGGTTATTGGGCTTGGGAATTTTATATCAATGGGGGATTCCCGCTCTGCTGAAGTTGCATTTTTAGTTCAGGATGAATATCAGGGAAGAGGAATAAGCACAATAATACTTGAACGCCTTGCAGGGATATGCGCAGCAAACGGATACATAGAACTTGTTGCAGAGGTTTTGCCTGATAATCAGCAAATGCTTAATGTTTTCAAAAATTCGGGCTTTAAGGTTCATCAATTATGGGACTCTGATGCAGTGCACATAGAACTGCCAGTAATAGGCGGGGCCTCACTATGGGAACAGGCAGCAATGAGGGAAAGGATTGCGGTTGCAAACTCTCTAATGCCAATACTTAAACCTAAAAAAATAGCCGTAATTGGAGCGTCAAGGGACAAAAACTCTATAGGAAATATGATTTTTAGAAACATCCTCTCAAACGGATTTACCGGCACTGTTTACCCTGTTAACCCAAAAGCAGAATCTGTAAACGGTGTTAAGGCATACAAATCAGTGGAGGATTTACCTGAAGAAATCGAACTTGCCGTTATTGCAGTTCCAGCAAAAGAGGTTATTAAGGTAAGTGAAGAAGCAGCAAACAAAGGGGCAAAGGGGCTAATTGTTGTAAGTGCAGGATTTGCTGAAAGCGGTAAAGAAGGAAAAAAAAGGCAGGAAAAACTATTAAACCTTGTTAGAAATAGAGGTATGAGGCTAATTGGCCCAAGTTGTTTAGGTGTAATGAACACCCACCCTGAAGTAAATTTGAATGCAAGCCTTGCCCCCACCCTGCCTGAAAGAGGTACAGCCGGCTTTTTCTCCCACTCCGCAGCGTTGGGGCTTGTGATTTTAAACTATGCAAAAAAAAAAGGAATTGGATTTACCACCTATGTCTCTGCAGGAAACAGGGCTGATGTTTCTGGCAACGACTTGCTTCAATACTGGTATGAAGATTCAAACACAAAACTTGCAATTTTATACCTTGAAACATTTGGCAATCCAAGAAAATTTGTAAGAATTGCAAGAAACATGTCAAGGAAAAAGCCTATTTTGTGCATAAAAACCGCAAAAAGCAAAGCGGGAAGAAAAAAAGCAGAGGAGAAAACAGGCAAATCAGGGGGCGGCAAAGAAGAAACAGAAGCGTTATTTCATCAGGCAGGCATAATTGTTGCCGACACATTAGATGAATTATTTGACATAGCAATGATTCTTGTGCACCAGCCTCTGCCTCAAGGAAAAGGAGTTGGCATAATAGCAAATTCAGCAGGATTTGCCACTTTATTTGCAGACTCAAGCGAAGCAAACGGGCTTGAAATCAAAGAGGAAAATTTAATAAATTTAGGTGCCTTTGCAAAACCTGATGATTACACCAAATCTGTTAAAGAGTTGTTGCTTAAAGAAAATGTCCATTCTCTATTGGTGGGCTTTGCCTGTGTTGGAAACTGCGGGCCAGAAGATATTGCTCAATCAATCAAAAAGGGAGTTGTTGAAGCGGAAAGGGAAAATGGCATCAAAAAACCTGTTTTATTGTGCTTAATGGGAATGTACGGCACTGTAAATCTAAAAACTGAATACACAGAAAAGAATGAAGAATACACCTTCCCTGCATTCAGATTTCCAGAATCAGCGCCAAAGGCTTTATCTCAAATAGTGAAATACTCTGAATTTATAGAAAAACCTGTGGGGAAAATAGCGTGGTATGAAGATACAAAGGGGGATAAGGCAAGAAAACTCTGCCAAAAATACATAAACGAAAAGGAAAAAAACATTGAGATTTTGCTTAAACCAGAAGAAGCAAAGGAAATTATTGACTGTTTCAACCTGCCTCAATGCAACAATCCTAATGCATTTAAATGCACCCTGTTTGTAAAGCCTGACCCTGTCTTTGGCCCTTTGTTAAGGCTTGAAACTCATAAGGGGCACTCAATTGTAAGAATAACCCCCATCACAGAAAGAGATATTGAAGAGTTAGTTGAAAGATTAAACCTTCCTGAATGTAATAAAATTGGTGAGATATTCGGGAGAGTATCCCAGATGATAGAAGAAATACCGTGGCTATACTCCCTTAAAATTCCCTTAAGCGAAAAGGGCATTATAGCAAAAGACATTAAAATGGCATTGAGACCGTCAGGCTTTATAAAAATAGAGTTTTAAAGGAGAATATATGCTTGTAAAAGAAATAATGAATAAATCCCCTAAATTGATTAATTCAAACACCAAACTGTGCGAAGCATACGAAATTATGCAAAAAAACGGTATAAGGCATCTTCCAGTCATTGAAAACGGCAAATTAGTTGGAGTGGTTACAGACAGGGATTTAAGGCTTGCAACAAGCAGGCTTGCAAAAAAGCCTTTTAACCCTGAAGATGAAGTTAAAAAAGTAATGAGTTCACCAGTGCAAACAATAAACGCAAATGACCCTGTTGAGCAAGCTGTAAGAATAATGAGAGAGTTAAAAATCGGTTGTCTTCCTGTCATAGAAGGGGGGGAAATTGTCGGTTTAATCACTGTTTCAGACATACTTGATGCAATGCTTAAACTGATAGGTATAAACCTGCCATCAGGAAGGCTTGATTTAAGAATGGAAAACAGACCTGGACAACTTGCAAAGCTTGCAAATCTTCTTGCAGAAAAAAACATAAACATTCATTCAATACTAACCTACCCTGAAAATGGGAAAAGAAGTAGGCTTATTCTCAGAGTTGGAACAATGGAAATCAGGCCTCTGGCAAAAGAAATATGCAATTTAGGAATTGAGGTTGTCTGGCCGCCTAAAATATCATGTGTAAAATAGTATTCCACAAAGATTATCTCCTATACAATTTCGGGGAAAATCACCCCTTTTCACCCTTACGCTCACTTTTAGTTTATGAATTTGTAAAAGAAGTTATTGGAGAAAACTATTTAATTTTCCCAGAAGCACCGGTAAATTCAGAAGAACTTGAAATCATCCATACCAAAGAATACATTTCAATTGTTGAAAAAGCATCTAATGGAATTGAAATTGAAAACGCAGAGTTTTTCGGGCTTGGAACAGCCGACAACCCAATATTTCCCAAAATGGCAGAAGGCTGCCGCTTTATGGTTGCAGGAACTTCTCTTGGTGCTGAATTGATTTATGAAAACAGATGCAACATAGTAATAAACTTAGGCGGCGGCCTTCATCACGCACAAAAAAATAACGCTTCAGGTTTTTGTTTATACAACGACATTGCTTATGCCATAAAGCGATTGACATTAAAAGGCTTGCATGTGCTTTACCTTGACATAGACGCCCACCACTCAGACGGAGTGCAGAATATCTTTTACTCAGACGACAAGGTTTTAAATATTTCCCTACACGAATCAGGGGAATACCTTTTCCCCGGTACAGGCTGGACTTATGAATTAGGAAGAAGCATGGGGAAGGCAACAACAATTAATATTCCATTAGAACCATTCACAGAGGGAGAAAACTATTTAAAAGTGCTTGAAGAGATATTTATCCCGGCAATAAAGTGGTTTAAACCAGATTTAATTGTATTGCAGGCAGGGGCTGATTCACACTATTTAGACCCTCTTGCTGATTTAATGCTTACAACAAGGGATTATGAAGAAATTTTTAAAAAAATTCTTAAATGGAGTAAAGAATACTCAAATGGGAAAATGCTCATAACATTAGGCGGGGGCTATAACCACATAGTTTCAGCGAAAATATGGTCTATTATGTGTTCTATTTTCACAGGGAAGCAATACCCTGAAAAATTACCTGACAGAGTTCTAAAAAAATGGGAAAAGATATTAGGCAAGAAAATAAACCCTGAAATTCACGACCCTGAAAATCCATTTGAACCAATACCGAGAAAAGAAGAAATAAACAGAACAAATTTAGACAGAGTTGAAAAGATATTAGACCTTGTATCCCCTTACTGGTGGTAAAAAAAGGAACTTAACTCCCCAAAATATATTGTAAAGCTTAAAATCTGTACCAGAATCCCACACCAAATATCTCTAATTTTTTATAACTGTTAGAAAAAGTAATTTTTAAATAAATAAAAAAATGGAGCCACCGAGGGGATTTGAACCCCTGACCTTCCCGATTAAAATCGGGATGCTCTACCACTGAGTTACGGTCTAATTTTTCGGAAGATATTTACATGGTCAGAATTAAAAACTGGTGATTTTAAAAAATGGAGCCACCGAGGGGATTTGAACCCCTGAGCTTCCCGATTAAAATCGGGATGCTCTACCACTGAGTTACGGTCTAATTTTTCGGAAGATATTTACATGGTCAGAATTAAAAACTGGTGATTTTAAAAAATGGAGCCACCGAGGGGATTTGAACCCCTGACCTACTGATTACGAATCAGTTGCTCTACCAGCTGAGCTACGGTGGCTTAAATTAAGCAAAAAAATTATATCAAATTACTAACAACAATTTGTTATTTTTTAATAGGGGAATTTCCAATATCAAACCCACAAGCTTATCTTTTTAATACGAGACATGAAGGGGATTTGAACCCCTGACCTTCCCGATTAAAATCGGGATGCTCTACCAGCTGAGCTACGGTGGCAAAATTTTAGCAAAAAAATTATATCAAATTACTAAAAACAATTTAACCTTTTCAAAAGAAAGATAGAAATGACCTGCCATTCAGAGCAATTAAATATGATATTTTACCATTTAAAAAAATCAAAGAAAATCATGTCTCCAGTACCCAAAATAAAATTTTTTAAACAGAGTTAAGTTAAAGACTTAAAAATTTATAAACCTTTCAAAGCCTATTTTAATTTTCCCCTTATCATTAAAATTGGTTTATCTGTACTATGCTTTAAAACATCGGAAACACTACCCTCTAAAAAATCTTTTATTCCCTTGTGTCCATGGGTTGCAAGGCATACTAAATCCCAATTACCCTCATTTACTATTTTTAAAACCTCATCTTCAGGTTCACCAAGTTTATATGAATTTGTTACTTCTATCTGGTTATCTTTAAAAAAATTTTCTGCTTTTTCAAAACACTCTTTTGTCTTTTCTATCAAATACCTCTCTTGGTCAAGTGTATGGGCATGCACAACATGGAAAAGATGAACACTTGATTTATGTATTTGAGAAAGTTTTAAAACATGGTCAATAATTACCTCATCTACTTTAGAACAATCTAAAAGCAATAAAATCTTTTTATACAATGACATTTTATACCTCTCCTATAAATAAGGTTGCATACAAAAGATAAACATTCAAACAAATAACAATTGCTGAAACAATGATGGAAGCAATAAGCTCAAACTTATTTATTTTAAGCCCTCCCATTATTTTTTTGTTATTGCTTAAAATAATTAGAGGAATCAATGTAAATGGAAGTTGCACACTTAAAACAACCTGGCTGAAAATAAGTATCTTAAATGTGTCTAAACCAAGTAAAATTATGAAAAGTGACGGAATAGCAGTTATAAATGTTGCCAATTTGTAAAGTTTTGTCCGTGGATCTTCTGGCTTTCCCAAAAAGCCTGTTATTACATTAACTTCAGCCATTGAAGAGGTAATAGAAGAAGAAATTCCAGCAAATAGAAGTGCAATACCAAATAAAAGACCAGCTAAATTCCCGGCAAGTGGATAAAGGGTCTGAGAAGCCTGCTCTATGCTATCTACTTTAATTCCATACTTAAAAAAAACTGCTGCTGCAACAATTATCATTGCTGAATTTACCACCCAACCAAGCAACATTGAAATAGTGGTATCTATCTTTTCAAATTTTAAAAGTTTTTTCTTCTCTTCTTCACTCTCCCCCCACTCTCTGCTGTGAATTACATTTGAATGTAAAAAGATGTTGTGAGGCATAACAACCGCCCCAAGTATCCCCATTGCTATATAAATACTTTTACCGCTTATTTTAGGAATAAAAAGCGATGAAGCAACCCTACTCCAATCTGGATTTACTATTAAAAGTTCTATGACATAACAAAAAGCAATAATTCCAAGAAATAAAATTATTATTTTTTCAAGCCGGTGATACCTTTGAGTAACAATAAAAAACACCTCAATTGCAACTGTTAGAACTGCCCCAAGCCAGAGAGGAAAATGAAAAAGCAACTTAAATCCAATTGCACCTCCTAAAAGTTCTGCAACATCTGTTGCAACACATGCCAAAACAATTGTAAATCCAATTACTGCTGAAACAGGTTTTGAAAAATTTTCCTTAATGTTTACAGCAAGTGATTTACCAGTTGAAATTCCTATCCGGGCAGAAATACTTTGAATTAATATTAACATCAATGTACTTAAAGTTATAATCCAGAGCAGTTGATAACCAAATTCAGCACCACCAGAAATATTTGTTGCCCAATTTCCAGGATCAATAAAACCTACAGTTATTAAAAAACCAGGTCCTAAAAATCTTAAAAAAAGCTTTATCAAATTATTTTCTTTTAAATCAAATAACATTTAAAACCTCACCTCTATTTATAGAAAAGTATAACACAAGCTTTAAAATTACAAAAATCTCAATAAAAAAAGGGGCATTAAGCCCCTCTAAAACTTAAAGTAACAAACCTTTATGAAAGTATTTCTTCAATAGTTACATAATCCCCTACTCTTCCTGTCATCTTTTCTTCGTCTGTGTTAACAGGAAGTGTCTTTTTACCAGGTCTCCAGTTTGCAGGAGTTACTTCCCCTGTTTTATATGCATGCTGCCATGCTTTAATCTGTCTGATTAATTCGTTTACATTTCTACCAACAGCAGGAGCAATTGTCTCTTCTGCCACAATTATTCCATCAGGGTTAACTATAAACCTTCCCCTTAAAGCTACTCCTTCACCCTCAATATAAACGCCAAAAGCCCTTGAAACCTCTCCAGTTGGGTCAGCACCAATGGTCATCTTTAAGCCTTTAAGTAAAGGTTCGGTTTCAACAAATCTCTTATGTGAATAGTGAGTATCAGTTGAAATTGCAAGCACTTCAACACCAAGACTTCTTAATTCGTCAAGTTTAGCATTCATTGCAGCAATCTCAGTCGGGCATACAAAGGTAAAATCAGCTGGATAAAAACATATTACAGCCCATTTCCCCCTGTACTGTTCGTCAGAAACCTTAACAAATTTCCCTGTTTCTGCATTAAAAGCCATCATCTCAAATTTCGGTAATTCCTTTAAAACCATGTTTGCCATAACTACCTCCTTAATTTTTTTTGTTCGGCAACTTCGTTCTTTACTTCTTTTTTTTCTTCAATTTTTTTAATCCCTTTTGAACAAGCCATTTTAACCTCCCGCATATAAATTTAATCTAAATAACAATTTTTGTCAACAAATATTTTTTATTTTTTTCATTTTTTCTCAAATTAAAAAAATTATTTGCAAAAAACTAATTTTTTTATTATATTAATTAAGGAAATGAATTTAAAGGAGTATATCATGCAAACAACACTTTCAAACATTAATGTAAAAGACATCTTAAAAAAAGCAAATTTAAAGATTACCCCTCAGAGAATTTTAATTCTTGAGGTAATCAAAGAAAAGGGTCATGCAACAATTGATGATATTTATAATCAGGTTAAAAAACAATACCCTTCTATCTCAATTGCAACTGTTTACAAAAACATTCATAACCTTTATGAAAAAGGTGTTTTAAGGGAAATAAACCCTCAAAAAGATAAAGCATTCTATGAAATCACCATATACAATCACAGTCATTTTATATGCACATCATGTCATAACATTTATGATATTGAGCCCTGTGATAATCAAATAATTCAACAGTGTTTTAAAGAAATTCCTGGAAAAATTAGTGAACTTGAATTGAACGTATACGGTATCTGTGAGAATTGCGCTAAAAAATAACTTAACAAAAAATTAACAGTTTTTGTGAAAAAACCTGTGGAAAACATTGTTTAAAAATAAAAAATCCTTTATAAAACAGTCACTTTATCATAGTGCACAAAATAATGTTCATAAAAATATCTTCTTTATTTACTATAAATTGCATTTTTTGTTTAATAATTATACCTACCAATGGCAAGTGTGTTCAAGGTTTTCCACAAGAAATACATTTTTTATTAAAAATTCTTTTTATAAGTTAAAATATCTTAAAAGATTTTAGGGGGAGTAATGAAAATTACAGTGTTCAACGGCAGTCCAAGAAAGTTTACAGGAAATACACATAGAATAGTCAAAGCTTTTTTAAAAGGATGTGAAAAAGCAGGAGCAAAAATAGAAAATATTTTTCTTGCATCTAAAAAAATCAATCACTGTATGGGGTGTTTTCACTGTTGGACAAAAACCCCGGGGAAATGTATTCAGAGAGACGAAATGGACCAATTAATTCCAAAGTTTATGTCTTCAGATATAGTTGTACTTGCAACACCACTGTACACTGATTCAGTATCCTCTATTTTAAAGAAATTCTTTGAGAGACTGCTTCCAATAGTTAAACCCCATTTTGAGAGGGTTAACGGTGAAACAAAGCATATACCAAGGTATGAAAAGTACCCTGATTTTGTCTTTATATCAAACTGTGGCTATCCAGAATACTCTCAATTTCAGGTTTTAGAGCACTTTTCAGAGAGGCTTGCAAGAGAATTAAACGCTAAGCTTCTTTTAAAGATTTTCAGGACTCAAGGAGAATTGTTAAGTGCTGACCACATATTGTTAAAACCTATAATTTACAAATTTTTAAAAAGCGTGGAAAAAGCAGGATACCAATTGGTAAAAAATGGCCATGTTGAGAAAAAAATAATAGAAAGCTGGGAAAAACCTTTAATCCCTATTGACATGTTTTTGAAAAAGGCAAATGAGCACTGGGATGAAAAACTTAAAAAGATACAATAAGTTTTCAGACTTTTTAAAACAAAGGTTTGGAGAAAAGGTTTACAGAATAACCGTTGACGGAGGATTTACCTGTCCAAACAGAGACGGGAAAAAGGGAAAGACTCCCTGTCTATACTGTGATGAGAGGGGGAGTGGCGCAAGACATATTGACATAACCCTTGACTTACAAAACCAGTATTTAAAAGGTAGAAAAATTTTAAAGGAAAAGTTGAAGATAAACAAATTCATCCCATATTTTCAATCATTTACCAATACCTATGCAGACTTTCAAACCTGTGTAAAAAGGTATGAAGCAGTATTAAACCTTCCTGATGCGGTTGGTATTGCTATTGGAACAAGGCCAGACTG
This sequence comes from Thermotomaculum hydrothermale, assembly GCF_016592575.1. Lineage (NCBI taxonomy): Bacteria > Pseudomonadati > Acidobacteriota > Holophagae > Thermotomaculales > Thermotomaculaceae > Thermotomaculum > Thermotomaculum hydrothermale. Next base: position 1,138,232 of record NZ_AP017470.1, read on the forward strand.
TGTTGAAGACAAACTCCTTGACTATTTAGGGGATTTATCAAGGGAAAAATTGGTCATCCTTGATCTTGGAATTCAAAGCACAACAGATAGAGTGCTTGAAATTATAAAAAGGGGACACACAGTAAAAGATACTATAAAATTCTTAAAAAAAGCAGAGAAATACCCTGATTTACACATTGTTGCACACCTCATATTTGGACTTCCAACAGAGACAAGGAAAGAGATGCTAAATTCTCATAAACTATTTTTAGATTACAAACTTGATGGAGTAAAATTTCACCAGTTAAATATATTAAAAAATACAGGGATGGAAAAACTTTATTTAAGCGGAGAATTAAAACCAATAGAACTTGATTTTTATGTAAACCTTGTAACAGATTTTTTGGAGAGAATCCCCTTCAGAATTGTTATCCATAGGCTTTCAGCAAGGGCTGATAACCACTCCACCCTAATTGCCCCTGAATGGGGGAAATTCCACCACAAACCTTCAACACTAATTGAAAAAGAATTAATAAAACGTGATTCATATCAGGGAAAATTAGTAGACAAAATCAAATAATCCTCTGTATATTAAATGTAAGTACAGTTAAGGAAGCTAAATGGAAAGAGAAAAAGCGCCAGAATTGTTTCGTGAAGAAGATTTTGAAAAGTTTTTTAAGGAGAATGAGAAAACAGCGTTTTCTTTTGCTTACTCTATTTTAATGAACAGGGAAGACGCTAAAGACGCAGTGCAAGAGGGATTTATGAAGTTTTATAAAGCAAGAAACAGGCTTGATGCAAACAGGAATTTAAAAGCATACCTTTTCCAGATAGTTAAAAATGTGTGTTTTGACATATTGAATTCCAGAAAAAATACAGAAGAGATTGAAAATATACCATTAAAAGAGATAAACAACAGAATTGAAAGCATGGACAGGAAAAAGATTATTAAAGAGGCAATGAAAATCCTCAACCGGCAGGAGAGAATGGTTATCTCTCTTTTAACCTTTGAAGGCTTCTCATCAAAGGAGGTGGGAGAAATTATGAATATTTCAGACTCAACAGTTAGAAACCACTTTATGAACGGAAGGAACAAGATTAAAAACTTTATTATTAAAAACTATCCAGATTATGCGAGGGCATTATGAATTGCAAAGAGATTCAAAAACTAATTCCACTGTATTTAAAAGGCTTACTTGATGAAAATAAAAAAATTGAAATTGAAAAGCATATAGCTTTATGCAAAGAATGCACAGATACTTTAAGATTGGAAAAACAAATAGAAGAAAGCCTTTCTGAATTTTTTGAGGAAGAATTTGAAAAAGCAACCCCTTTGAATATTGAATTTAAAGAAACTAAAAAAGAAACATTCCTAAAGTTTAGTATGTTTAATAAACTTGCTATTGCAATTGCTGCAAGTTTTTTTATTGCATTTATCATTTTCCTCTCTGGAAAACAAAAAAATAAAACAATAAAAATAACAACTCCTGTTATCCGCACCGTACAATTCTCATCCCCAATAATAAAGGATGTGGTTTTTATAGACGGAAAACTTAAAACAAGGGTAAACAAAGTAGGTGACAATATCTATATGATTAAAATATTAGGAGGAAGAAATGATTAAAAGATTTTTGGTTTTCCTGCTTGTGTTAACAACCTTTTTAAACGGGATATACTCTTTCTCAGAAGATAAAGAAATTCCCGCAAGGCTTCAAACAGAGGTAATTAAACTCAGGCATATAAGCTTTACAAAGCCTATAGAAGAGACAATTAAAACAATAATTGATACAGATTATTCAGGAAATGCATTCTTTACTTTTGACAAGAAAAACAATGCAATTATAGTTACAGCAACAAATGTAACAATTGACAAAATTAAAAGGTTTATAAACAAGTTTGATGTAAAGGGAATTCCTGTGAATTTAAAGATTTACATTTTGACCGAGTCAAAAGAAAAAGGGGATATTAAAAAACTCCCTAAAAGCCTTGTTAACAAACTTGAAAAAATAAATATTTATGGTGCCGAAATCCTTGCAAACGCTTTTATAACAAGCAAAACAGGTAAAAGCGTTATGGTAAGCCTCAAAGACCCTGATTATGGCACCCAGTTTCAGATAACCTTTTTTCTTACAGAAGACGGAAATAAAATAGGGCTTTACGATTTTACCGTGTATAAAATTACCAAAGAAAAAGTCCAGGCATATTATAAAGACAAACCAATTCCGTCACAAGATGTTTACAAAAAATGGAAAATTATTCAGTCCTCTTACAGCATATCTCCAAATGACCCTCTAATAATAGGGATAAGCGGTGACAACAATGTTGACTACATATTTGCGGTGACAATGATTAAATAACTTAAAGTAAACAGGTTAATCTGCTATAATCCCCCTATAAAAGGGGGATTTTTTCATGATTGTGCTTTTAACTGACTTCGGGCTAAAAGATGAATATGTTGCTGAGATGAAAGCAGCTATAAAATACATTGAACCGTCTGTTGAAATAATAGATTTAACACACTTTGTTGAATCTGGAAACATAAAACACGGGCAATTTTTTTTAAAATACTCATACAAATTTTTCCCCAAAAACACAATATTTGTTGCAGTTGTTGACCCTGGAGTCGGGGGAGAAAGGGCTGAGGTTTGTGTCAGGTTTGAAGAAAGGTGGTTTATAACACCTGATAATGGAATACTAAGCTTTGCACAAAATGGAATTGTTTACAGGATAAAAAATGTTAAAAACCCCATTACAAAATCAATTAGCAACACTTTTCACGGTAGAGATATTTTTGCCCCTGCTGCAGCATACCTCTATCAGGGAAGAGGAGATTTTTTTGAAAGAATTGAAAACTTAAGCACTTTGTTAGAGTTAGAAGAGGTTAAAAGTTTAAATCAGTTAGACAGAGGAGAAATTCTCCACATTGACAACTTTGGCAATATTATTACTAACATTTCAGACAAACTCTTTGAAAAAATTAAGATTGAAGTAAACGGAAAGACAATATCCCACTTTGCAAATAGCTTTGAAGAGGCAAAGCTAAAAGGATACGACCTATTTATCTCAAATGGGAGTAAAGGCTTACTGGAAATTGCTTCTCCTCAAAACAATGCTGCAAAAATTTTGAATGCAAAAATATCTCAAAAAATAAAAATATCGGAGGTGTAAATGTCAATACTAAGAGCTAAAAAAAAGAAAAAAAGACCTGTTTTAAAATTTATTGTCGTTTTAATTATCGTCTGGGCGGCAAGCGGGCTATACCTTTCATACAAAGCGACCAAAAACCTTGAAAATCTAAAAAATCCAGAAAAACAGGTTAAAATACTGAGGTTAATAAAATTCTTTCCGTCATACACAGAAGAGGTAAACAATGTATGGCAGATTTTAAACGGTAAAAAGGTTGAACCGTTTGATAAAAAACTTTATTCATCAAGTTATAAAACAATCCTTGCTAAACTTATAGAAAATAATTTAATAGATAGATTTAAATCCTTAATGGAATACATAAATTCAAAAAAAGAAAAACCAGAATTACCTTACTTTAATGCTCTCTATCTTTTTAACAATGGTGAATTTGAGCAAGCAAAGCCCTATCTTGAGAAGGATAAAAAGTTTGCAAATATGTATAAAAGCGGAGAAGTTCCTGTAATTGAAAACCTGCTTTACTATAATATGAAAACAAAGAAATACAGGTGTGTTTACAGGGGAATGAAATTTTTAGAAAAACATTTCCCTGCAAAAAGAGATTTTTTAAAGATTTACAAATCTTCTATTAACAAAAGAATGCAGGAATACGCTGAAACAATGTTAGGCAAGCAGGAAGGTTTCTTTGCCGTTCAGAAGGCGGGATTTATTTACTGCATGGTAGCAAATGGTGTTGACCCATTCACAGACTATTTTGAGCCTGGCTCTGTTATTAAATTAATCACTCTTACAGGTTATCTTGAAGAAAACAGAAACGATGTAAAATTTCCCTTCTATTGCATAAAACCATTAAACATAGACGGGAAAGCATTCTATGACTGGAAAAAGCACGGCAAAATCCCGTCTGTTGAAGAGGCACTTGCAGAATCATGCAACCTTGTGTTTGCTGAATGTGCATTGTCATTAGGGAAAACAGATTTAATGGACTGGTATTCAAAATTCTACATAGACAAAAACAAAAAGGTAAAGGTATGCGAATTTGAGTTTAACCCGGCCTATGTTAAAAAAGAAATTTTAGATAAATATACCCTTGCTGAAGCTGGAATTGGAATTGAAGTACCCTATGTAACGCCTTACTGGCTTTTAAAAACATCAGCAATAATTGCAAGATACGGGAAAGATACCACCCCCACCTGTGCTTTATTTGAAGATTCAACCTTTAACGAAAATACTGTTTTTGAATATAATGATAAAATAAAACCCCTATACAATGGAATGCTTAAAGCAGTTGAACTTCCTATTGGCACTGGGAAAAGGGCAAAGGTTGACAACATTAAAATTTACCTTAAAACAGGAACGGCAGGCAAAAAACCGTTCAATGCATTTATTGTGGGATTTGCAAATTATAAAAGACTTGATTATTCTTTTGCACTATTCTTAAAAAACGGCGGAAAGGCAGAATTCAAAGCAGCAAAAACTATCAATGAATTCTTTTCTTCATTTGATAAATTCTTTTAAAATAAAAAAGCCTCCTATTCAGGAGGCTGATTTTTCTTTTTAATAAAAATCAGGTTTGAAGATTGCCCTGAATATAATTGTGCAGGTGTTCTATTTCAATCTTTCTGTCTTCTAAAACAGTAACCATAATATCACCACTGGTAATAAGGCCAATCAATTTTCCTTTATCAATCACAGGGATATGCCTTTTTCTTGCAGCGGTTATCATTCTTGAAACCTCTTCAATTGTGTCGTCTGGTGAGCAAACAAGCAAATCTTTGGTCATAAAATCATCCACTTTACTTTTATCAGGATCAACTCCGGCTGCACACACCTTAACTAAAACATCCCTTTCGGTAAAGATTCCCTTAATATCTTTCCCCTTTACAACCAGCACACTACCTACTTTATTTTCAGCCATTACTTTACTTGCATCTCTTATAGTTGTACCGCTTTCAACTGTAATCACCCCATCAACGGGTTTTCTTTTTAAAACATCTTTTACCTTTTTCATAAAATATCTCCTCCCTTCTTTTTCAATGAAACCTTATTTAAATTATAAGATTAGAAAAAAGTTTTTCAACTTAAAATATGGATTGTAACCAATTATAAAATTGCAGCTTACAGGTGGTTTTTCATTTTAATGAAACAAGAAAGGGTGAAGATTTAAAGTGTTATCTTAAAAATTGATACTGATTATCTATACAAAACACCTTAAATCCTCAACCCTGAATAACTATTACCTCATACCTTCAAGGAAGGCTTTTAGTTTTCTACTCCTCGATGGATGTCTGAGCTTTCTTAACGCCTTTGATTCAATCTGCCTGATTCTTTCCCTTGTTACTGCAAATAATTGCCCAACTTCCTCAAGGGTGTGCTCACCATCTTCAGTTAAACCAAACCTCATTTCCAGCACTTTTGCTTCCCTCTCTGGAAGTGTTTTTAATACCTCTAAAACAGAGTTTTTAAGATCAAGATCAATTACATTATCAATGGGAGACACATTCTTTTCATCTTCAATAAAATCTCCAAGATGTGAATCTTCCTCTTCACCAATAGGAGTTTCAAGAGAAATTGGGTCCTGTGCAATTTTCATTATCTTTCTGATTTTGTCCACAGACATTTCCATTTTTAGAGCAATTTCTTCTGGAGAAGGTTCTCTCCCAAGCTCCTGGACAAGTTGTCTTGAAACCCTGATTACCTTATTAATTGTTTCAATCATGTGCACAGGAATCCTTATTGTTCTTGCCTGGTCTGCAATAGCCCTTGTAATAGCCTGCCTAATCCACCATGTTGCATATGTGGAAAACTTATACCCTCTTCTGTATTCAAATTTTTCTACCGCCTTCATTAAACCAATATTTCCTTCCTGGATTAAGTCAAGAAACTGCAAACCTTTATTGGTGTACTTTTTAGCAATTGAAACAACGAGCCTTAAATTTGCTTCAATTAAAGCATTCTTGGCCTTTTCAGTTCTATTTTCCCCCTCTTTTAAAAGTTTGTAATTTTTATCAAAAATTTCAAGGGTTGTGCCTAACTCATTTAACCTTTTATTTAATTTCCCCTCAAGCTCAACCAATTCTTTTGTCAACTTAGGTCTTAATTTTTCATATGCAGGCTTTTCAAGTTTTTCTTTTATCTCTTTTATTCTTCTATTGTAGTTGTGAAGCTCTTTATGTGTTTCATTTACCATCTCAATAAGTTTGTGCATATGGTGAAAATTTAATTTTAATTTTCTTATTTCCCTTGAAACCCTTACCTTTTGCCTGTTAATTTGAGAAAAGAGCTTTTTCCTTTCCTCTTCGTCAACAGTATCATTATACTTTTGTATTAAACTTTGAAGTTTACCTTCCTCTACTCTAATATTTCTGAAAATCTGCAAAGCAAAATTTAGTGCCTCATTATCCTCACCAAAAGCATCATCGTCTAAACCTATTACTTCTTTAAGGTGGAATGGCTTTTCTTCAATTAACTCTCCTAATTTTAACAAGTAGGGAACAACAACCCTCATTCTTGACAGGGCTTTTAAGGTAGTTTTCATTCCAGCTTCAATTTCTTTTGCATAATAAATTTCCTCTTCCCTTGTTAAAAGAGGCACATTGCCCATTTCCTTGAGGTAAAGCCTTACAGGGTCATTTACCCTGTCAACTTCTCCCGGAGCAAAGGTTTTATGTTCAATATCTTCTTCAGTTTCTTCGTTCTCTTCTACCTCGTCTAATTCACCTGTACCATAATAATCACCATCTTCCTTTTCAAAATCAACCAAATCAACTCCACCAGCTTTAATATCCCCTATTAATTTATCAATCTCCTCAATTGTTGCATCAGGGTCAAGCATACTATTTAATTCATCAAATGAGATTGACCCCTTACTTATGGCGTATTCTTTAATGTGTGAGTACTTGCTGTTTTTTGCCAATTTTACCCCCCCCTAATATTTTAAAATCCAAAAGGTATTTATACCATAAAAGTTTCTATGCACAAATAAGAATATATACAGGTAATTTGAATTTGCAATTTTTTTTTAAAGAATATGTTTTAATTTGTTAAAATTTCTATGGATATACTTTTTATTTCAGAGGTTTTATGGAAATTTTAAACATTGAAGCAATAAGGATTCCTACAATTACTGATATTATAGACATCGTTATTCTTGCTTATATCATCTATAAACTCCTTGTCCTTATAAAAGGGACAAGGGCAATGCAAATGATTGCAGGCATTGCCTTACTATTCTTTGCAAGTTTTCTCTCTGGTGTTTTTCATTTAAACACATTAAAGACTGTGATTGATTCAACAATCAGCTTTTTACCAATTGCGGTAATAGTTCTTTTTCAATATGAAATAAGAAAGATTCTCGCCAGGATGGGTACCTACTCTTTTATAAAAAATCACGAAAGTATAGAAGAGCATATAATAGAACAAATTTTAAAAGCAGCAAATATGCTTTCAAAGGAAAAAAAAGGTGGTTTAATTGTTATTGAAAGGGGACAGGGATTGGGACAGTATATTGAAACTGGTATAACAATTGACGCAAAAATCTCATTTGACCTTATTATAAATATTTTTGAGCCTAAAACAGCATTACACGATGGGGCAATAATTATCTCAAAAGGAAGAATTGCAGCGGCATCATGCCTTCTACCTCTATCTTCAAACCCACATTTGCCGCCTCACTTTGGAACAAGACATAGAGCAGGGATAGGAATTACAGAAGAAACAGACGCAATAGCTATTATTATTTCTGAAGAAACTGGAAAAATCTCTTTTGCTAAAAACGGTACTATTATGCATTACAAAGATAAATCTTTTGAAGGTATGAAAAACCATTTAATAGGGCTTTTAGAAATGGAAAATAAAAAAGGTTCTAAAAAGAATTTACTGGGAAAAATTAAGGAAGCGTTTAAAAAATGAAAAAAATAAAAATTTTTGAGTCAGACTGGTTTTTAAAAGTAATCTCGTTAATTATAGCCTTTACAATGTGGGCATACATAAGCGGACAAAAAACTCCAAAGATTATTGAAAAAAACTTCACAGCTCCTATTTACTTTGAAAATACTTCAGACAATATGATTTTAACCAGAGATGTTTTGTATGAAATTACCGTACAATTGAGAGGCCCCGAGACAATTATCAAAAAAATTAAATCTGAAGATGTTTATATAACAATAGATTTAAAAAATAAAAAATTCGGACTTCACTCAATTCCTTTAACCGAGGATCTTGTTCATAAACCTAATGGAGTTAAAGTAGTTAACATTATTCCAAATACAATACAGTTTAAAATTGAAAGAAAGGTTACAAGGCTTGTCCCCATAAAAGCAAACCTTGTGGGAGATTTACCAGATGACCTTGAAGTAAAAAAAATAATACTCTCACCTCCTACTGTGAAAGTTGAAGGACCCCAATCAGTGTTAGGAAAAATTCAATACTTTAAAACAGAGGTTATTGATATTAGCGACAAAATGAAAACTTTCGAAACAAGCACAGTGGTTATTCTAAATTCAAACTTTTTAAAATTGCTATCTGAGCCTAACATTAAAGTTAAAGTTATTATCGGGGAAAAAGACAGAGTTAAATTATTTAGAAATATTACAGTGACACTGGCAAACATAGGGAAACATACTGTATGGATAAACCCTAAAAAAGTAGCGGTTCAGGTTAAAGGGAGTAAGAAATTTGTTGATATGGTTTTAAGAAAAAATATAAAGGTTTTCGTTGACTGCAAAAATCTTAAACCAAATGAAAAAGACTATATTCTGACTCCGCAGGTAGACTATGTAGGTGCAAACAGCGAACAAATAAAGGAAAATGTAAAATTCAAAACAATACCATCACTTGTTAATGTCAGGGTTTTTAAATGAAAAAAATCTTTGGTACAGACGGAATCAGGGGAAAGGCAGGAGAATTCCCTATTACCCCTGAAAATATTTACAAATTAGGATACCTTTTTGTAAAAATAACCGGCTATAAAAATATTGCTATAGGCTGGGACACGAGAGAGTCCTCACTATGGATAGCAAACTCTTTAATCTCAGGAATAGAAAATGCAGGGGGGAAACCTGTAAATTTAGGTTGCATACCGACACCTGTTTTGTCTTTCTGCACATCAGACTCTTTTGACGGTGGTGTTATGATAACAGCCTCTCACAACCCTTACACTGATAACGGAATTAAATTTTTTAACTATAAAGGCGAAAAAATTAGCGATGAAGTAGAAAATGAAATTACAAAAGAATTTTATAACTTTTTAGGAGAAATAAAACTATCTGAAAAAATAAAAAACATACTATTTATTGAGGAAAAAATTGTAAAAACATACCTTTCCCATATAAAAAACAAAATAGATTTAAGCAAAATAATAAAAACCTACCCTGTTGATTGCGCAAACGGGGCAACTTCCCTTTTCATAGAACTTGCACAAAAAACTCTAAACATTAAACTTAATCCATACAACACCAACCCTGATGGAAAAAACATAAACCTAAAATGTGGAGCTGCACAACCTGATTTTATTAAAAAAGAAAGTTTTGCCTTTGACGGTGACGGTGACAGAATTATGGGAAAAGACTTAAATGGAAATATAATCAATGGGGATATAATCCTTATGTTTTTAGCTGATAAACTGAATTTAGATAAACTTGTGGGAACTGTAATGACAAATATGGCTGTTGAATCTTTCTGCAAAGAGAGAAAAATAGAATTTTACAGGACAAAGGTTGGTGATAGGTTTGTAAAAGAAAAAATGAATGAAACAAATGCCAAATTGGGAGGGGAAACATCAGGGCATATAATCTTAACTGATTTAAACTCAACAGGAGACAGCTTTGCTGTTTACCTTAAAATACTTGAACTTCTCAATACTTTTAAAATAGACATTAATGATTTAACTAAAAAATACAGATTATTTCCCCAGAAAGTAATAAATATCCCTGTAAAAGAAAAAAAACCTTTTGAACAAATAAAAGGCTTTAAAAAATTAATGGAAAAATGTGAAATAATACTGGGAGATAAAGGCAGGATTTTTCCGAGATATTCGGGAACTGAAAACCTGTTGAGGATTCTCATCGAATGTCAGGCTGAAGATAGAGTAAATGAAGCACAAAAAATAATAAAAAACTTTTTTAAATAATATTGGAGGTAAAAATGACTAAATTAGGCGTTAATATTGATCATATTGCCACAGTGAGGGAAGCAAGAAAAATAGATATACCAGACCCTGTTTATGCTGCTGTAATTGCCGAGCTTGCAGGAGCGGATGGAATAACTGTGCACTTAAGGGGAGATAGAAGACACATTAAAGAGAGAGATGTTGAATTGCTCTCAAAATTCATTAAAACAAGGCTGAACATTGAAATGGCAACCACCACTGAAATGTTTGAAATTGCCTGCAAAATCAAACCTTATAGCGTAACATTGGTACCTGAAAAAAAGGAAGAAGTAACAACTGAAGGAGGCCTTGATGTAATCCTTCACCAGTCTGTTTTAAAAACCCTTATTCCTGAATATAAATCACATAACATAAAGATTTCTATTTTTGTTGACCCAGATAATGAACAGATTAAAAGGTGTATAAAACTAAATGCAGATATAATTGAAATTAATACAGGTAAATATGCAGAAACTGAAGACGAAAGGGAAAGAGAATTAGAACTTGAGAAAATCAAAAATGCAGCAAGGTTTGCAGCAAAATCAGGATTGAAGGTTGCAGCAGGCCACGGGTTAAACTATAGAAATGTAAAACCAATCGCACAAATTCCTGAAATTGAAGAGTTAAATATAGGGCATGCAATTATAGCGAGAGCAATATTTGTAGGGCTTGATAAAGCTGTAAGAGAGATGAAGGAATTGATTAAAAAGGAGAAGTAAATGAGAAAAACGATTTTAGTTGTATTAACTCTACTGTTTGTAAATGCTATTTTTGCAGAAACAATATGCATAAAAGTAGATAACCCCTCACCTGCACTTTTTAAAAGCATTGCAAATGAATTAAAAGATTACTCTCAGAAATTATACAGGGTCGAGACCTTTAATATTGATAAAGCAACAAAAACAATCAAAGGGGAGAGATTATTTAAAGTTAAAAAAAGAAACAAAAAAAAGTTGTTGATAGGCACTCCAGTTGATGATTTCAGGAAAAAGCCTAAGTGGAAAAAAGAAAAAATTGAAATCACCGCAAAAATTGAAAAAAATGAAATATGCATCTCCGTTGATTTAACTGCTTATAATAAAAGAACGAGAAAATGGCACAAACTGAGAAGTGATAATTTACTTGAAGAACACATGGCATCATATATCCTTTCTAAAACATTAAAGGGAGAGACATTGTGGAGCATAGGAAATATCACTGTAGATGAGAATGGGATATCCAAAAAGATTTTAAATTTAACAAAATTCAAGGTTGATAGCGTAGATATATCAGTAGACCCATCAACTGGAATAAAAAGTGTCAATTTTAACCTATTAAAAGGAAATAACCTTGTTGTTTACAAAGTGTTAATGATTGGGGATATTCAAGATGTAAACTCTGCACTTAGCTTTTTTAAATCTCATTTCCTTGCCTATAATCCTATATCAAAAACCCCAAAAGTATACGATTATTACTGGGAATATGCAAAACATGGAGAGATTATGGACGGGATGCATAAATTACAGCTAATCACTGCATTGGGATACCCTGATAAAATTGTTAAAAAAAATAAAAATACCCAAATTTTTGTTTATAATTTTGACGGAAAAACATATAATTATACTCTTATAAAAAATGAATTGTCTCTTGGAGATTAATTTAAGATGAAAAAAATAAATTTTTTCTTGACAGTAAAGGAGTTTGCTAATAATATTAACCCGTAATTACATGTTTAAATCTCACAAGGAAACTTGTGAAATAATGAAGGAGGCTTTTATGAACAAAACTGATTTAGTAAATGCTGTTGCCGAGAAAACTGGTCTCTCAAAAGTCAAAGCTGCTGAAGCTGTTGATGGTGTTATCAGTGCTATTGGCGATACTTTGAAAAATGGGGACAAAGTATCTCTCGTTGGTTTTGGAACTTTTGAAGTTGTTGAAAGAGCAGCAAGAAAGGGAAGAAACCCTCAGACTGGAAAAGAAATTACCATCCCAGCTAAAAAGGTTGTTAGATTTAAACCTGGCAAAAAGCTTAAAGACCTTGTAAACTAAATTGAAGGGTTTGAGAAAATAAAAAGGGGGCTATAAAAGCCCCCTTTTTTTATATGAAAAAATAAAAAGACTAAAATAGCCCGGGGAATCCTAATCCACCTAATCCCTTCATTGATGATTCAACCTCTTCATCAACCTTTCTATAACCCTCTGATAAAGCTGCAACAATCAAATCTTCAAGCATCTCTTTGTCTTCAATAATTGAATCATCCTCAATCTTTAAAGACAATACCTCTTTATGCCCGTTCAACACAACCTTAACAGCACCACCTCCACTTGTTGCCTCTACCCTCAACTCTTCAAGTTTCTTCTGCAACATCTGTTGCATTTTTTTTGCCTGTTTCATTAAAAAATTAATATCTGCCATAATTCCTCCATTTATTTAATTATTCTTTCAATCCTTCCCTCAAACTCCTCCAATATTTTCTTTACAAGAGGATGATTTGCAATTTTTTCACTTTCTGACACGGGGTTATTGTTCCCCCCTGATATCTCAAGATTCAACTTTATCCTTTTTTGAAATTTAATATGAGCATTTCCCTCAATTGATTTAAAAACCTTGTTTTCTATTAACTCTTTCACTGAATTTGGCAAAGGGTGAAGGTTAACGGTTATTATATCTCCCTCTAAATCAAGTTTAGCTTTTCTTAAAATAGGGGCTATTTCTTCAAAATCTTCGAAACTCTTTCTTACAAAATTTAAAATATCATCACCTTTATCTGAATGATTTTCTTTCAATTGGTTTTCATCTAAATTTAAATTTTGCAATTTTTCACTTTCAGTTTTTGTAGTGGTTTTATTTATTAGTTTTTTTTTTGAAATCAACTCTGAAATTGGCATAACCTTTGAAGCAAAAACCATTTTAAACAGCAATAGTTCTACTGCTATACGAGGATTAAAGGATTCCCTTACAAACCTTTCATTTTGAAGGATAACATTAAGATATCTAATTACATCCTCAACTGAAAATTTTTTCTCCTTTAATTCTTCAGGGAAAAAGTCTTTGTCATTATTAACAATAGCATGTAAAAGGTTGTTAAAAAATTCTCCAAGCCTTAAAACAAACTTAACAAAATCTGTATTTCTCTCCTCTAATTTATCAAGAATGTCAACAATAGACTTTCTATCATCGTTTACAATTGCTTTAAATATTTTGAAAAATACTGTTGAATCAGGAACCCCAAGAACAATTGAAACATCTTCCTCCGTTATCTTTCCACCTGAAAAAGAAACAATCTGGTCAAGAAGGCTTTGAGCATCTCTCATACTTCCTTCTGAGGCGTCTACAATCAACTTTAAAGCACTTTCTTCAATGTCAATACCCTCTTTGTCGCAAATATCCTTTAAATGCCTGATAATTTGAACAGGGGGGATTTTCTTAAACTCAAAAATCTGACACCTTGAACGGATTGTTGCTGGGATCTTATGAGGTTCAGTTGTTGCAAGTATAAAAACCACATAGGAAGGCGGCTCTTCAATTGTTTTTAAAAGAGCGTTAAAAGCATGAGTTGAAAGCATGTGAACTTCATCAATTATAAAAACCCTGTACCTATCTCTAATAGGCGGGTATTGAACAATCTCTTTTAAATTCCTTATATCATCCACCCCTTTGTTTGACGCTGCATCTATCTCCATTACATCAATATCTCTTCCCTCTGCAATCTCTTTGCAGGCATCACATTCAAGGCAGGGTTCAACAGTTGGACCGTTTTTGCAATTCAAAGCCTTAGCATAAATCCTTGCAGTTGAGGTTTTCCCCGTTCCCCTTAAACCTGAAAAAATAAGTGAGTGGTGGATTCTTCCTTCAGCAATGGAGTTTTTCAGCGTTTGAATTACCGCTTCCTGGCCTATAACTTCATCAAAGGTGGCAGGTCTCCATTTCCTTGCAATAACGCTGTAACTCATATTCATCCTTTTATGAAATACTTTGCGGGAGTCTGGTTACCTGCGGCACACGGCAAATATCCTTAGTGCTGCTCCCGTCAGGGCCTGACACGGTTCGGATACCGCCGTTGCACAGGACCAGACCCCCGTAAAGTATTCCGTATAAAAATGGCGGAGAGGGCGGGATTCGAACCCGCGGTACCTTGCGGTACACACGATTTCCAGTCGTGCACCTTCGTCCACTCGGTCACCTCTCCTTAAAGTTTACAAAGAACAATCAAGCAGTAAAAAAGATACCATAAAATGAACAATTAGTAAACGGTAATTTACTCTCCGTAAAACTTATTTTCTTTAATTATTTCAAGTAAATTCTTGTACACACTTACCTCGTCGGTCTCCATTTTGTTTAAGAACTCTCTCACATCCTGCCTTACCCTGTTTTTTAACTCACACTTTATTTCAATATCCTTTAAAACCATTAAATTTGCATACCTTAAAATATCCTTTTTAAAAACAAAGGCAAAAGGCCTTACAACAAAGAATTTCCCGTTAAAGTAATTGCGACACAAAGGCATTGATTCCAACCTTTTATGATACAAAGCATTCCAGATAAAATTTTCTGCATAATCGTTTGCAATATGGCCAAAGGCAACAAATTTTATCCCTCTTCCCTCACAAAACTTAAAAACCTCTATCTTTCTCAACCTTGCACACAAACTGCAATTAAAGTTATCAAAGTCTTTTCTTTCAGGAAAAATATTTATAACATCGTCAAACCTAACCGGCTTTAAATCACCCTTCCCTAAAACAACATTCACCCCGTAAACCCTTCCTTCAAATTTTCTCAACTTATAGTATTCCTTCAAAAATGTATAGAGGGACAGGCTATCAAGCCCACCAGACACCCCGACAACAACATCCTTGCCTAAAAACCCGCACACCTTATCAACTTCAAGAATTGAATAAACAAACTTCTTAAAAATCCTCTTGTAAATACTTTGATTTTTTACATTCTCCATATCGCTAAAATTATAACCTATCTTAAACAAGAAAAAAATGTAATAAATAGAGTATAATTATAAAGACTAAAAAAAGGAGAGTGATATGGCAAATTCAAATAGATTAAAAGAAATTTTAAGAAGAATAAACGGAAGAGGATACAAGGCTTACAAAGACATTAAAGGAATTTATGAATTTACAAACTTTACCCTTGAGATAACCCATGTACAGGGAGACCCCTTTGCGTCCCCTTCAAGCCTGATTGCAACTATAAAATTAAACAACACCCAGTTAACAGAAGATACCTATAAAACAAAGGAAAGAAGAATAGCAACCTGCGATTTTTTAACAAGGTTGTTTGATAAAAACTGCAAAAGGTTAAGCAGGGGCTTGAGGGGCACAGGAAACAGCGGAATAATATCAATCCAAAAGTGCGGTCAGGAAATATTAGAAAGAAGTTCCGCTGTAATAGATACTGAAAATAAAGCCCTTGAATTCAGGTTTTACGCAGGCCTACCTGCAAGGGGGAGAAGTGTTTTAGGAAAGATTGCTGAGGAAATGTTTTTTAAAGAGATTGTTGACATTGTTTACTATTCCACACATTTTGACGACACAACTTACAACAATCTGCTAAAGCATATAAAAGTGTATGGGGATTACTGCTTTATTAAAAAATCATTAAAAGAAAAAAGACTTGTTGCATTTATCCCAAACGGAAGCATTTTGCCAAGGAGAAGCGGTATTGACGAGAGACCGCCTGAATTAAACAAGACAACTATCATTCCCTTTAAATCACCTGAAAGCCTTTTGGTTGAGTTTGATTTGCCTAACTATGGAAAGATACACGGTATGGGAATACCTGAGGGAGTAACCGTTATTACAGGCGGGGGATTTCACGGGAAATCAACCCTTTTAAAGGCAATTGAAAGGGGGATTTACGGGCACATCCCCGAGGATGGAAGAGAACTTGTTGCAACAGTTGAAAATGCTGTAAAAATAAGGGCAGAAGACGGCAGAAACATTGAAGGTGTTGACATTTCATTTTTTATAAAAGACCTTCCATTTAAAAAGGATACAAAAAACTTTTCAACAGAAAATGCAAGCGGTTCAACATCAATGGCGGCAAATATTGTTGAGGCTATTGAGTGTGGGGCAGAACTCTTTTTAATTGACGAAGACACATCAGCAACAAACTTTTTAATCAGGGATGAAAAAATAAGGGAAATAGTAAAAAAAGAGCCAATTACCCCCTATATTGATGTTGCAAAATCCCTTTACAAAGATTACGGTATCTCAACAATCATTATTACAGGGGGAAGCGGAGATTACTTTGATGTTGCCGACAGAGTAATTTTAATGGATGAATATTTGCCATACGATGTTACAGACAATGCTGTAAAACACAGAAATAGGTTTAACAAAAAAGCAAATATTGAGATAAAAAAAAGGGTTATTACCCTTCCCTCCCCCCAAAAGGGGAAAAGGGAAAAGATTGCTTCAAAGGGGAAAAACTCAATTCAATTCGGGAAAAGCAGTATAGATTTAAACCTTGTTGAACAGATTGCCGAAGCAAACCAGACTGAATTTATTGGCCTTGTATTAAGGTTTCTTTATATGGATAAAACAGAAAATCCAACAGTTGACAAAATTGAACACATTTTAAGCAAAATAGAAAAAGACGGCTTTGTTAAATACAAAAGCGGGAATTTAGCACTTGCAAGAAAATACGAAATAATGGCTGCAATCAATAGATTAAGGGGAATAAGAATCTCAAAATAAAAAAAGGGGCTTTTGCCCCTTTTTTACAATCTTCTCTATTTTTTCCCCTCAAATTTTTTTAATGTTTTTTCCATATCCTTTAAATATGCCTGCTTTCTCATTTCCTTTATATTCTTTGCCTTTTTAAGCAAATCAATTGCCTGTTTTTCAGTTTCAATAGCCTTGTTTCTTTCACCTTTTAAAAAATACAAATTGGCAAGAGTATCAAGGTAAAGGGGATGGTTATCATAAGAGATTGCCTTCTGACAAAGGGATATTAAGTAATCGTCTGAATACTTTGCCTCCACAAAATTCCAGCACATATTATTTATAAAATCTGCAATAGTATTCTTTTTCATCTTTTTTACAAGGCTTAATTTATTTAACACAAAATCTATAAAATGTTTTGAATCATCTATTCTATTTTCTTTCAAAAGAAAACTAATTACCAATTTTGAATAAACTTTTACTTCCAGATAGCTTCTTTCTCCATAGACAATTTTTTTGTAGGCTAAATCACACTCTTTTAATCTTTGCTTAAAAAAAGTTAAACACTCATTCTCAATACAACCTATTTGTTGACAATAATAAATTATAATCGGGCCAATCAAAGACTGTTTTGTTTTAAACATCTTTTTTATTCTGGAATCAAAATCAATAAGCTTTATCCCTATTTCTTTTACATCTTCAATTTTTTTCTCGTTTTTAGCCAACAATCCCAATTTACAGTATATAAAAGCAACAGAATTAATTTGATGACTACATTCAACTTTGGATAAATCTTTTGGTACAACATTTTCTAATCTTTCTAAAGTCTCAAAAACCCTTTTCTTTTCACCATTTGCATAAAGAATTTTTAAAGCATTGGCAAGTTGATTGGGATATTTTTCCAGCAATATTTTTAATGAAAAATCGGAAAAAAGTTTATCCGCATTATCAACTTTACCTTTGTATTGGTTAGACAAATCAAATAAATCAATAAGAACAAGATTCTCATATCTATCGGGAAGTGTTTCAGCAAATGATTTAATCTCTCTATAAAAAGTCATTATTTCTTGTTTATTTTTAGTATTCTTTCTATAACGATTTTTAAGTGCTGAAATAAAACTTAGCAATGCTTTGGTTTTCAATTTCAGATTTTTGGTATCTAAATTTTTAAAAATCTCATTAAAAACCTTAACAGATAAATCTAAATCCGAAACCCTTAAAGAATTGGCAAAATAATAAGCATCTTCAAAACTAACCCTATTGTTTTTTACAAGGTTTAAAATATTATCTTTTGAAATAAAAACCCCAGCCTTTGAGAGCCAGGATTTATAAAAATCAATATCTAACTGCACTCCCAAGGTGGAAATTATTCTTTTGCCATTTGAATCAAAGACTATTAAAGTTGGAACTTTTGTTACCTTATACTTTTCAAATAACTCTTTACCTAAATCTGTCGTTTCTTCAACATAAACAGGGATTAGGTCTTTTAAAACAAATTTAAAATCATCTCTCATAAAAACCTTATACTTTAATAATTCGCAGCCTCCACACATTTTACTTGCAAAAACAACAAAAAGCTTTCTATTTTCCTTCTTTGCTTTTTCTAAAGCTTTGTCAAAGCTTTGTTCTGTAAACCATTTTAGATTTCCCATCTCCTTAAATTCTGACACTTTTTTGTTTTGCGGCAATTTAGTTTTAACAGATTCTTTTTTACCGCAGGACACAAAAATAAAACTCATTATCAGAAACAAAACAAAAAACTTTTTCATAAACAACTCCTTACTAATCGGCTTTATACAAAAAAATTGTAAAATACGAACTTTAAAAATTAAAGTTAAAAAATTAAAAAAATTACATAAATAAATCAATTGTTAATTGTTAAAGTGCAAAGGTAAGGATTTTTTCTATATTTTCTTTTGAGTACTTATCTGTATCCATTGCCCAGAATTGCATTACTTCATAGGCTTTTTCTGCAATTTTTTCAATATCATTCTCTTTTATCCCTATTTCACCTAAACTAACAGGTGCACCGATTGATTTTAGCCAGTTTTTGAATGCTTCTATTGTATGATCAGGTTTATGATTTTCAAGTTTAAACAGGTTTTGCCCAAACCTTTTTAACAACTCTTCTTTTTCTTCTTTAACAAACCTCATCCATGCAGGCATTACAACTGCAAGCCCTGCACCGTGGGCAACATCAGGGAATAATCCGCTTATTGCGTGCTCTATTGCATGGTTTGGAAATTCACTTCTTCCAAGACCTGTTCTAATCAATCCATTAAATGCAACAGTTACAGACCACATATGATTTGCCCTGAAATTGTAATTATTTGGCTCATTTAAAATATTCTCGCAATTTTCCTTTAAAGATTTCAATACCCCATCTGCAACATTCAAAGAAAGGATATTGTATTCAGCAGTATGGTTAAAGTATGGCTCAACTATGTGGGAAATGGCATCAACAGTGCCGTAAACTATCTGCTCTTCAGGCAAGGTCATTGTGTAATTGGGATTTAGAAAAGATGCCTTTGGATATAAAACCTCTGCACCTGTTGAGAGTTTAAGGCCGTTTTCTTCGTTTGTGATTACTGATCCCATATTCATTTCAGATGCAGTCGCAGGCAAAGTTAAAACAGTAATTAAAGGCAATGCCTTTTCAGGAGTTTTCTCACCTGTATAAAAATTCCAGACATCAAAATCAACAACTGCACCAGCGGCAATTGCCTTTGATTCGTCAATAACACTTCCACCCCCTGCTGCAATTATAAAATCAACCTTTTCTTTTTTTGCCAACTCAATACCCTCTTTTGTATGGGAAAGCACAGGGTTTGGCC
Organism: Thermotomaculum hydrothermale; assembly: GCF_016592575.1. NCBI lineage: Bacteria > Pseudomonadati > Acidobacteriota > Holophagae > Thermotomaculales > Thermotomaculaceae > Thermotomaculum > Thermotomaculum hydrothermale. The sequence goes on from NZ_AP017470.1 coordinate 1,157,993, forward strand.
TTACGCCTGAAAATTCAACAAACTCTATCTCTGCTTTTTCAAGAGAGTTAACTATATCGTGGTATGCACCATTCTTTTTTATAGAGCCTTTGCCGTAAACAAGTAAAGCCTTTTTACCGTGTTTTTTAGCCTCATTTCCAAAGTATTTCATACATTTTTTACCAAAGTATACTTTAACAGGGTTAAAAAAAATAAAATCTCTCATAATCCCCCCTTAAACAGGCTTTTTTATAAGTCCTATCCCTTTTTTACCGTCTATTTTTGTAATAAAAGGCAAATCTGAAGAATAAACATCGAGGTATTTAGTTTTATTTAAAATATTCAATTTCTTTATAAAATCCCAGTCTAACCTCTGCTCTTTGTTCAAATGGTCAATGTAAAAGTACGCTATTTTTGAAGCAAGCATTTTCTGGAAAAAGTGATTTCCCTTTGAAGGTTCAACCCTGAAATCCTCTTTTGTGTATTCAACAATAACCTGTGCATTTGATATATCATTAAAATTAACAGGAATACCGTTTAGTGGATTGCTTGAGCCTAACCTTCCTGGAACAATTAAAATATAGTGTTCTCTATTTTCTTTAAATTCTGCATTTAGTTTTGCTATCTCATCTGCTATCTCAACTGTGTGCTTTCTATTAAATCTTTCAGGGGAAACAACAATAATGTGTCTCAAGTTGTTAAAAATTCCGTTTCCTAAAACCTCATTAGAAAAACAGAGGGAATTTTCAATTTCCTTTTTACCAATTAAAACCATTCCAATCCCGCTTCCAGACGCCAACGGCTTGTTTTGAAGAAGGAAGAATTGATGGTTTTTATCCCTGTTTAAATTAATTGCAAACTCTATCTCTGAAGCCTCTCCTATAGCCTCTGAAGAAATTGTAAGCAACTCAGAAATCAATTGAGAAAAGGGGAAAAACCTGTCTGAAAGAAAATGTTTAAAGGTTAACACCCTTTTCGCCCCAGGTTTTTCAAAGTCAGAAAGCATATTTTCCTCAGGTAAATAGTATTGAGAGACAAAATTTAAAGCCTCGTTTTTCTCAAATTTAGAAACCTTTAACCTCTCAAGGCCTGACAATTCTCCCTTTTTTGCATCAAATTCTGATTCCTCAAGATTAAGAGCATAAAAATACTTCTGACTATTCTTCAAACATTCTTCAGGGGTTACACAAACAGGATCAACTAAAGGATTTTTAGGAGAAATTCTTTTTATAAAATTTGACTCTTCAATTATTCTCCCAAGGCCAAATGCAAGGTAAACAACTCCATCTTCAGGTTTTAAACTTGAAACCGGATAGTAATTGTAACTTTGCGCAACGCCAGAAATTGTCGGGAAAAAGTATTTACCGTAATTTTTACCCACAACCTTTTGTATTAAAACAGCCATCTTTTCTTCGCCTAAATTATAATTTGTGTTTTTTATAAACTTTTTAGCTACCGAAGAAAAAACAGAAGCATAAACAAGTTTAATTGAGGCAATTAGATTAGCAAGCCTGTGCTCAAGTGTTTGCTCATTGTTTGCAAGCATATAGGTTTTGTAAACCCCTGCAAAAGACAGTGTTTGAGAATCTTCAAATATGGAAGAAGACCTGACAGCAATAGGCGTTTTTAATTTTTTTAATAGTTTAATAAGGTCTTTTTCCACCCCTTTAGGCAATTTTGCATTTAAAAACAGATATTTTATCTCTTCATCGCTTTCAATCTCAAAAGCCCTGTCCAATAACTTATTTTTATTCATAAAATCTTCGTAAATGTCAGTTGCAAGCACTGTTGAAAAGGGAACCTTTATGTCAACATCGGAAAATCTTTCTTCAAACCCTGTTTCAGATAACACAGCCTGAATAAAAGAAAGCCCCCTCGCCTTCCCCCCTAAAGATTCATCTCCTATTTTTACAAAAATGGTTGATTCTGCATCAGACAAAGCTTGTAAACTAATAACAGAACTTTGTTTTTTATGTTTAAGGAAATTTACTATTGTGTCTCTAAGGAATTTCTTTATCTCCATTGCATCTTTGAAATCTTCAATACTTTTAGGCCTTAAAACCTCTGCAATTTCAAACTGCGTTCTTGCCCTGAACCAGACTGAAAAGTGATTGTGAGATGCATGGTAAAGCACACTTTCGTCAGGTATATTTAAAATCTTTTCAGCAAACTCTTCTAAAGTCTTAGCCCTGTCAATTACCCTTCCATTTGGAAATTTAAAAACAAAATCCCCAAAACCAAAATCCTTAAGTATATACTTTCTCAGCTGCCCTACCATGTTTTTTGAATGTTTATGGAAAAAGTCAACGCCCAATTTTTTTGCTACTTTTTTATTTTCTAAATTTGAAGATTGCAGAATAACGCTTAAATCTTTAACCTCACTTTTTACCTTTTTTACTAACTCAAAACCTGCCTCCTTATCTAACCTTCCCCCCTTGGGATACTGAACATCTGAAATTATCCCTAAAAGATTTTTTTTATATTTTTCATAAATCTTGATTGCATCTTCAAAAGTCTCAGCAGTCAGAATTTTAGGCCTTGCCTTTACCCTAAAAATCACATCAGATTCGTTTATTGAATCTTTAATTATCTTTCTTGTCTGCTTTAAAATTTCTGTGTATATCAACGGAAGAAAAAATGAATAGTACCTTGGAGAATCCTCAACAACAAGGATAACATTAACCCCTAATTCTGTATCTCTGTCCGCATTCTTCTTATCTTCAATATATTTAATTATTGCAAGAAAAAGTTTTGAATCCCCCATCCAGTAAAAAATCTTATCTATGTATTTCTTCTCTCTTACAAGGATTAACACATCCTTTTCAACAGGGAAATAGGTTAAAAGTACAACCGGTAAATCATCTTTAATCTCTTTAACCTTTTTCCCAAATTCAATTGGGGTCATTTCAGAAAGCCTTGGCATTGTAATAACAAGATCATAACTATTATTCTTAAGAACAGACAGAGCCTCTTTTGCTGAAAACACCCTTGTTATTCTCGGGATATAGTGCAAATCCAATTCAAGAAAATCGTTAAAAATCCTCTTTGTTAATGCACCGTCTTCCTCAAGTATGTAAGCATCGTAAGGGGATGCAACAAGCAATACATCCTGAACATGATACTTCATCAGGTTGTAAAACTTGTCTGCCTTTGAAGAAAAATAATTCTTAAAAAACATAAAGTTTAATCAACAAATTGAAGTTTATAGTACTTTGGATTTAGTTCATCCCCTGTTGCCTCTTTTACAAATCTATCCCACCTATACCTTGCCCCGGGCTTGAATATCTTTTCAATAAAGTATTTGCCTATCTCTTTGTTATCACCTAAAAATGTTTGTTTTATATTGTCAGTGTGGATTATGTTCTTTGCAATATAGAAATTCATCTGTGAAGCAAATAATTCACCTAACATATAGTTGTGATAGTAAACAGGATAGGCTGAAATATGGATTTTAGCCGCCCAATCTGGATTATTCCTGTCTTTCGGTTTTTTAATTAGTTGATACTTTTCCTTTAACTGCCACCAGTAATTGTTAAAGTAATCCACTCCCTTCTCAGGGTGAGCATACATCTCTTTTTCAAACCTTGTTACAACCTGACACCACCTTGAAAAAACAAGTTGCTGGAATTTCTGCATTTTGTAAAGTTGAGGGGCAATATTCTTTGCCTCTCTATCAGACAAACCGCAGTATTTTTTCAAAAACTCAGGGTTCTTAGACTGCCTTCCAAAAAGCATTGCAACAGCCTCTGTTGTAAAGGTATGGCAGGCTTCCCTTAAAACATAGGGCAAATTTTTATCAAGGTATTTGTCATAAACAGCGTGTCCTAACTCGTGTAAAACAGTATCCATCCAGGATTCATTGTCCTTAATATTTGTTAAAATCCTGACATCCCCTTCCCTGTCAATATCGGTGCAAAAAGCATGCTGCATCTTGCCTTCTTTTTCATACAAACTGCTTCTTTCAAGAATATCTGTAACATCAAGCCCAATAGAAGCATAAAAATCCTTTGCTATATTTGCAAGGTCTTTGCCTTTGTAATATTTATCAAGGTTTACACTATCAAATGAAATCCCTTCCTGAAAAAACGGGTCTTCATAATGCCAGGGCATAATTGATTTAGAAGAAATTTTATACCTTCTTGCAAGCATTTTATCAATATCTGCCTTAACCTTCTGGTATTCAGGGGAAATCTCATTATCAAGCTTGTCAAAAAGCCCAATAATCTCCTCTGGTGTTTGCTCCTGAAGTTTAAGAGCCATTTCAAAGTAATCCTTATAACCCAATGACTTAGCAAGTTTATTCCTCAACTTTGCAAGTTCAAGAACATCTTTTGCAACAACCTTGCCAATCTGCTTTGATGCAAGCCAGGCTTCCTTTCTCAAAGCCATATTTTTCTTTTCACTTCTTAAAATCTCTTTTAGTTCATTGTCTGTTACCTTTTTACCATTAAGTTCAGCCCTGAAGGTATTAAACTTCTCCTCAATCTCGTTTTGCTTGTCAATAATCTGCTTAACTAAATTCGGGTCTCCCTGCTTTCCCGCATAGGAAAGGTAAATCAAAACAATCTGCCTCTTTAACAACTCATCTTTTATGTCTTCTTTCAAAAACTCTCTAAGCTTAAGGAATTCTTCTCTATTTGAATGTAATTTTGCTATCTCAAACTCATACTTTGCAGCCTCTTTATACTTTTCTGGATTTCCTGTAACAGATGCCTCCCAGTATGCAAGGTTTGCCTTTTTAACTAAAGGTGCAACCTTTTTAACATAGTTTTCTATAAAAAGTCTCATTTCATTCTCCCTGTCAATCTTTGTATTGCAAGAAACAGTCAATAAAATCAATACAGCAAACAAAATAAACTTCTTCATAATCCCCCCGAATTTATTTTATTCTCTTAAACCTTGTCCCATCCTTTGTATCTTCAAGAATAATTCCCTTCTCTTTTAGCATATCCCTTATCTCATCTGCCCTTTTAAAATTCCTGTTTTTCCTTGCTTCATTCCTCTCTTCAATAAGTTTCAAAATCTCATCATCAGGCAATTCAGTTGAAAAATCAAATACAGCAAAAACACTGTTAAGTTTTTCAAGAAATTGCAAAACCTTATCCCTGTTTGCTTCAGGGATATTAGAATCTGGATAAAGCTTGTTAACCTCTCCTATAAACTCAAAAAGTGCCCCTAATGCACCTGAAACATTTAAATCATCATCCATTGCTTCTTCAAAATCTTTTCTGTATTTTTCAATCAATTCTTTTATTCTCTCATCGTAATCTGCCTTATTCTTTGTTTGACTTACGGCCTGATAAAATCCCTCAACCTTTTCAATAGCCTTCTCAGCAGCCTTAACACTTTCAAGAGTGAAATTTAACTGTTTTCTATAATGGGAAGAAATAAGCACATACCTGATTGCCCTCGGGTTATAGCCCTTTTTAATCAAATCCCTCAAGGTAAAAAAGTTGCCGAGGGATTTACTCATCTTTTTTCCTTCAACAATCAAATACTTGCAGTGAAGCCAATAATTTGAAAAAGGCTTGCCTGTTGCAGCCTCGCTTTGTGCTATCTCATTTTCGTGGTGAGGAAAAATTAAATCCTCACCCCCTGCGTGTAAATCTATTGTTTCGCCAAGATACTTCATTGCCATAACAGAGCATTCAAGATGCCAGCCTGGACGCCCTTCTCCCCAGGGTGATGGCCAGGAAGGCTCTCCTTCCTTCTTAGCTTTCCACAAAACAAAGTCTCTCACATCGTCCTTTTCATACTCGTCAGCGTCAACTGAAACCCCTTCCTTAATCTCCCTTCTATCAAGTTTGGAAAGCTTCCCGTACTCATTAAAAGCAGATATATCAAAGTAAACAGACCCATCTTTCTCATAAGCAAAGCCTTTGTTAATTAAGGTTTTTACAAGCTCTATCATCTCTTCAATATGCTCTGTCGCCCTTGGATTATACTCAACCTTTTCTATATTTAAAGTTTCGCAATCTTCAAAAAAAGCCTTTGCATACTTTTCTGTATACTCCCTCAAAGACAAACCTTCTTCATTTGCCCTTCTAATAGTTTTGTCGTCAACATCTGTTAAATTCATAACCTGAATAACCTTATAACCTTTGTACTTCAAATACCTTCTGAATATATCCTCAAAACAGAATGTTCTGAAATTACCTATATGTGCATAATCGTAAACAGTAGGGCCACAGGTATAAATTCTTGCCTCTTTATCTCTCAATGTTTTAAACTCTTCCAGCTTACCACTTAAAGTGTTGTAAATCTTCATACTATCCTCCTGCAATAACATCAAAAGTATTATACATTAAGTTAAAGATATATACCAGACACAGAGATTTGATTTTGTTAAGGGATTTTTTAAGTTTTTCAGGGGAAATAAAAATGGTAGCGGGGGTGGGATTTGAACCCACGACCTTCGGGTTATGAGCCCGACGAGCTACCTGGCTGCTCCACCCCGCGACAGGCAATTAATAATTATAATGATATAACCTTAAATGTCAACAATTAATTTAAACATACCATTAATAAAACTTTGATTTCATTTATATAAATAAGATTTAAAAATACTCATTTTCACTCCTATAATAGTTGTATAATTTGATTAAGATAAGAAAGAAAAAGGGGGAAATATGGTTTTTACCAGAAAGATAGGGAAGATTTTAAGGGGAAATGCAACACCTGTGCAGATATTCTTTGCCTGTTTTTTAGGTTCAATTTTAGGATTTCTTCCAGGCTTTAGCAGGGCACCAGGGTTGACTGTTTTTGCAATTACCCTTTTAATTATCCTTAACGCAAATTTAGGCCTTGCATTAACAACATTTGCACTTACAAAAATTCTGTCATATATTCTCACCCCTCTCACCTTTGAAATTGGACATATTCTTATGGACGGTTTCGCAAAAAAACTGTTCATATACCTTATAAATGCCCCAGTTTTTGCCCTCTGCGGATTTGAATACTATGTAACAAGCGGAGGGTTTGTTTTAGGTATTCTAATCGGAATTATATGGGGTATTTTTGTGGTTTACTCTGTACAAAAATATAGAAAAACAATGGTAAAGACAAAAGAAAAAGATTCAAAAGTTTTAGCCTTTACAGAATCGAAGTTTGGGAAAACCCTTATTTATATTCTTTTCGGAAAGGGGAAGGTTGAAGATTACGAAGAAATTTTGAAAAAAAAATCCTTTCCTTTTAGAATTTCAGGCATTGTATTTGTTGTTATAGCTTTTCTAATCCTTTTCTTTACCCAGCAGTTTTTTGCAGGAAATTTTATAAAAAAGTATATGAAAATGGGGCTTGAAGAGGCAAACGGTGCAACAGTTGATATAGGAAAAGCCTATATTAACTTAAAAGAGGGCAAATTCATTGTACAAAACCTTGCAATATGCGACCCTGAACACCTTGATAAAAACCTTTTTGCAGCAAAAGAGATTATGGCAGATGTTAGCAGCAAAAGCCTTTTAGCAAAAAGGTTGAGGCTTGATAATGTCAAAATCATTGGTGCAGAAATTGAAAGTAAAAGAAAGAAAAAAGGGAAACTTTTAAAACCTCTGAAAGTTGAAGAAAGTGAGAAAAAGGGAGAAGCAAAATCACTTGACTATTACATTTCAAACGCTAAAGAAATAAAGAAAAAATTGAAAAAAGCAAAAAGGTGGTATAAAAAGCTATCAGAATCAAGTGAAATGATTAAAAAGTACACCGGGCAAAAGGGAGAAAGCCTTTCGGATAGGCTAAAAAGAGAGGCTGAAAGCCTGGGTTACAGAAATGTAATTGCAAAGCACTTAATTAGAAAATCTCCTCAATTTGCAATAAGCAATCTTGAAGCAGATAATATAAAAACCCTTGACTTATTAAAAGAAGAAACTTTAAAACTTAAAATGAAAGAGATTTCAACAAATCCTAACCTTTCACCCATCGCCCCGGAAATTCATATTAAATCTTCAAAAAACACATTTGATTTTAACGGAATTTTTACAGGGTTATCCTCTCAAAAAGGGGAAAATAACTTTAATTTTTCAGTAAACAAAATAGATACAGACAAACTCCTTCAATCTATTAAATTAAAAAACCAGAATACCCTCAAAGGCGGTACAATCACAATTTCAGGAAAGGGGAAAATTTTTGAAAAACAGGATGTTATGATTGATGCTGTTTTGAATATTACAATTGAAAACTCTTTAATGAAAATTTCAAAATTAGGGGAAGAAAAGGTTGAAAAATTAGAATTCCCCCTTTATCTTACTGGAAAACTTGACAACCCAAAGGTTAAAGTTGACACTAAAACCCTGCTTAAACAAATAAAATCAGTCTGGAAAGACAAAGCAAAAGAAAAACTAAACAAAAAGAAGAAAAAATTAGAGAAAAAATACAAAAACAAATTAAAAGAAAAACTGAAAAAGAAAAAGGGGATTTTAGGGAATATTTTATAGGTAACTTTTTATCTACTTCACAACAAAATAAAAAAATAAAAATTAAAAAGAGCAAAAGTTTTATTAAGCTTTCAAAAAATTTAAAATTTAAATATTAATTATTATAAAAAATAAAAAATTCTTTGACTTTAAAAATTCAATGTGATATTAAAAAATTATATTTTCTTAATGGAGGGCGCGTAATGAAAAAATTTGTGTATTTTGTATTCACCTTTGTATTTATTTTTTCCACACTTGGTTTTTCTAAGGGTCACTATTTTAATTACAAAGCAAATGGTAAAAATGTTAAAGCCATGCTTCCATTGGAAGTTGAATTCTCTCAAAAAAGAATTCTAAAAACTGGCAAAAAAACCCACATAAGGTTTAGCCAAACTTATCATGGGATTGAGGTTTTTGGCGGTGAACTTATAAAGCATTACAATGGGAAAAATCTTGAATCAGTTAACGGAATAATTTTTGAAAACATTAATGTAGGAACTGTTCCTGTTTTATCCAACTACGATGCAACAAAAATTGTTGTTCAGGACTTAAATAACCCTGAATATAAAATAAGGAACACCAAACTTGTTATATTCCCTAAAAACGATGTTTACTACCTTGCATATAAAGTAGATAGTTTTAAATTTGATTCAAATATGATTTACTTTGTTGATGCCGAAACTGGAACAATTTTATTTAAATATGAAAATGTTAAAGAAGGCAAACCTTCATGGGTAGGAGGAGGCAGCTCAACCACATTAACAGATGTAACTGGAACAGGAATTGGAGTTAATGGGGAAACTTATTCAGACCTTCATGTTGTTTTTGACGGGTCAAGCTATCAGATGATAAATAGGACAAGAGGAGCTGAAATTAAAACTTACAAAGCGGTGGGAAGAAGCCTCCCTGGAAATATTGTAACTGATGATGACAATTACTGGACAGACAGTGCAGCTGTATGTGCTCACAAATATCTTGAAGATGTTTATGATTTCTATTACACACTTTACGGCAGAAAGAGTTATGACGATATGGACTCAGCTATGATAGCTACTGTTCATTATGGAACAAATTATGTTAATGCATACTGGAATGGGCAACAGATGGTTTTTGGAGACGGAGATGGCGTTCAGGCTACTTATCTTTCAGGTGCACTTGATGTTGTTGCTCACGAATTAAGCCATGCGGTAACAGATTACACATCAGATTTAATTTACTCAAACGAATCTGGTGCATTAAATGAGGCATTTTCAGACATTATGGGAACATGCGTTGAATTCTATTTTCAGCCTGAAGGATTTGGGCTTCTTAAAGCAGATTACTGGATGGGTGAGGATATCTGGTATCCTAACGAACCTTTTGGTGATGCTTTAAGGTATCTTGATGACCCAACAAAAGCTGGTGACCCTTGCCATTATGACCAAAGATACACAGGAACTCAGGATAATGGTGGGGTTCATATTAATTCTACAATTGTTTCACACTGGTTCTACCTTATTGCACACGGCGGAACAAACCCCTACTCTGGTATTAAAGTAGATGGGATGGGGCTTGATAAAGCAAGAGACCTTGTTTTCAACGCTTTTACTAATTATATGCCAGCAGACGCAGATTTCTCTGTAGCAAGACAGGTTACATTGCAGACTGCAGCAGAGATGTATGGTGAAAACAGCACTGAATATAATATTGTTCAGACTGGATGGGATGCTGTTGGAGTTTATTAAAAATAATTAACAAGTCAAAGACAGAAGCGGGGAATAATTCCCCGCTTTTTTTGTTATAATACAAATACAAAACACAAAGGAGTTTAAAAATGAAAGTCTTTATGACTGTATTATTAATTTCAGGCTTATTCAGTTTTAATATTTATGCTAAAAGTGCAAAAAAAGGGGACCCAATCCCTAATTTCAAGGTTCAGGCTGATAACGGTGAGTTTATTGAACTTTCAAAATTTAAAGGAAAATGGGTTATTCTTTACTTTTATCCTAAAGACGACACATCAGGCTGCACAAAAGAGGCAATAACCTTTTCAGAACTAAAAAAAGAATTTGAAAAGGTAAATGCTATTGTTTTCGGCATAAATAAAGACAATCTTGAAAGCCATAGAAAATTTAAAAAGAAACACAACATTACTATTCCTCTTTTATACGATAAGACAGGGGAAGTATCAAAATTTTTTGGAGTAAAGTCATTGTTCGGTATGTGCAGAAGAGATACAATCTTGATTAACCCTGAAGGCAAAATTGAAAAAATTTATAGAAGTGTAAACCCTGAGGGAAACCCAAAGGAAATCCTTGAGTATATAAAGAAAAAATCAAAGGGGGAATAGAATGGAAAACAAAGAACAAGCATATAGAACAAGCTTAATGATATGGTATTCATTCTTTGTTTCAATATTCCTTTATGGAATCCCGGTAGGTATTAGTATGGGAGGATTTTCAACAAAAATTGAAGATTACAAAATGTTTTTTAAAATGTTTTACTATAATGCCCCTCACTTTGTAAAAATTTTATTTTTCGTTGGACTAATTGAATTTATTTTCTTTTTCACAATTCAAAAGGGAAAAATCACACTTCTAAAATCACTTAATCCCCTTGGTAAATATTTAATTTTATGGGCATTTGCTGAATTTCCTGCTCTTTTAGGCTTGATTTCAGCGTTTAGAACAGGGGAATCAATTTATTTTATCCCTATGTTTGTTTTGTCTCTCATTGCTTTACTTTTTAGTTTTCCAAAAAAGGGGGAGTTTAAAGAAAAAAAAGATTTGCCCTATTCTTTTGAATAGATTTCAAAAAGTTAGAAAAAATAAATTAACAAAGGATTTAAGCAATAGTATTATATTTTTGGTATAAAAATGATATGGGAGATTAAATGAGTGGATACAATAAAGAAAAAAGAGAGAAATTTTACCAGTACTGTAAAGGGATTTTAGAAGGGCAAAACGGCAAAGAATTGTTTGAAAAGAATAAAAGTCTTCTTGAAACAATTACCCCAAGGGATGTGATTGAGGTTTTTCATTTTCTTGTTGAAGACAAATACCCTATTGAGAAAATTAAAAAGGCTGTAAATAAAATCTTGCACACTGTTTACATTCCTTTAAGAGATTACAAAAGCCTTCCATTTTCTGAAAACGGGCTAATAGATTTACTTGTTAAAGACAACCTTGAGATGGAGAAAAGGCTTAACAAAATCAAACCTTTAATAAAAAGTTTAAACAAGGAGCATAACGAAGAAACAATAAAAAAACTACATAAAATGTTTTCCGAAATTTCAGAATTCTCCCTTCACTATGTTGTTAAGGAGAATACTATTTTCCCTTTTTTAGAGAAAAAAAGCGAATTCTTTGGCTGCACTCAAATAATGTGGTCGTTTGACGATGACATTAAGAAAAACATAAAAAACATTTTGACCCTGCTTGAAGGAGAGTTTAACTTAAAAGACTTTAACATTCTATCAGGAAGGCTTTTCTTTGATATGTTTGCAATCTCTTTCAGGGAGAACAAGATACTTTTCCCATACTTACTTGAAATTGCGGAAGAGAAAGAGATAAACCTTATGCTTGATGAAGTGTATGAAATGGGATTACCTTTTGTAAAGGTTGAAAAAAAAGATTTAAAAAATAAAGAAAACACTGTAACTAATGATTTATTTGTAGATTTAGGTACAGGAAAACTCAAACCTGAACAAATAACTCTCATATTCAATCATCTGCCCGTTGATATAACCTATGTTGATGAAAACAATGAGGTTAAATTCTTTTCAACCCCGAAAGAGAGGATTTTCCCGAGAACAAAATCAGTTTTAGGGAGAAAGGTTCAAAACTGCCATCCACCAGAGAGTATAGACACTGTTAACAAAATTGTTGAAAGCTTTAAAAATGGGGAAAAAGATAGGGCAGATTTCTGGATAAACTTTAAAGGTAAGTTTATCCTTATTCAATACTTTGCTGTTAGAAACGAAAAGGGGGAGTATAAGGGAGTGCTTGAGGTAACTCAGGACATAACAAACACAAAATCCCTTGAAGGTGAAAAAAGGCTTTTAGACTGGGAAAACTAAAATTAATTTTTTCTTAAAAATATTATGTTTCCCTGTAAATTTTAGTCAATCTTTCTGCCAACCCACTCCGAATCAGGTTCTTCGTCTCCAAAACCCCACTTTCCGTGAAAACTTGCCCCTGTTTCAGACAGGTGAAAAATAAATTTCCCTGCGTGTTTTGGCGGTTTAAAGTCTGGAACTTCCGCCCATCTGCCTGTTATTGTGTATCCATCTTCAGAGAGAGTGCCTTCAATTTTACCCTTCCCGTTCTTGTAATAACCTAAAACTTTATTGCCCTTTATCTTTATAATCATATTTCCAAAATTTGTTTTCCACATACCTTCAAAGGTTGGCTTTAATTTTGCTTTCATTTCATTTTCAAATTTAGCAAATTCGTCATTTTTATCTTTACTCTTTTCAACTTTCTTTGCAGGTTGAACCTTCTTTTTAACTACAACTTTGTTAGGTTTGTTTTCAGTTTTAACTGCCTCTTTTTTCTCACTGTTAGAGGAAACAAATTTTATAGATTTTATAGCGGATAGTTGTTGCTTAATCACAATTTTCTCGCTTGACCCGTCTTTGTATTTAATAACAATTACATCCCCTGCAAATATGGTGAATGAAAATATTACCATAAATAATAAAGCATACTTTTTCATATTTCCCCCTTTTGGTAATGCTAAGCAATTATATTTTAAAAGATGCAAAAAATCAAAAGAATAGATCTTACTTTTTAAGATTTTTACCAGGTAGCGTTTTTAACTGCATTTCAGTTTTTACCGAAACTTTCTTATCTATATAAACCTTTTGCATAAAAACATTTTGCATAAAAAACAGTGAAAAAAAATGTTATAAATCCTGCAAATACAGGGGCAATAACCCAGCCTGCCATAATCTTTCCCAATGTTCTGTACTGAATATTCCTGCCTTTGCTTTTAACCAATCCTATGCCAGTAATAGCCCCCACAACAGCCTGTGTGGAAGACACAGGAACAAGTGGAATTGGGGGAAGGTGGTGAGAAATCAAAAATTTTTCAAGCCCTTTGGATGCAAATAAAAACAATACAAGAGATTCTGCAAGCACTACAATAAGCGAAGTTTCTGGAGAAAGTCTGAAAATACCACCACCTATTGTTGAAATCACTTTGTGGGAGTATGTAAAAATACCTATTGCAATGGCAACCCCCCCCCATAAAAAATAAAAGTTGGGTTGAAGAGATTGCCATTCCTAAAAATTTAACATTGGGAAAAGGGTTAACAGGAACAAATACCCCAACAACATTTGCTATATTGTTTGCACCAAGGGAATAAGAACCGAAAATGCCTATCAAAATAAGCCCTAACCTTGTAAAAAAATCAAGGGTTAAAAGATGGATTGCAAACCTTTTTAAAACAAATCTAAAAATATAGTATAAAATTGCAGCAAAAATTCCTGCAAGAATAGGGCAAATTATCCAGGTTGAAACTATTTTTGTTAATGAATTATAATCTGTTGGCATTCCTGAAAACAAATTCCAGCCTACAATAGCGCCAACAATTGTTTGAGATGTTGAAACCGGAAGTTTGTTCCTTACCATCAAATAAACCGCTAAAGCAGCACCAAACGCAACTGTAAAAGAACCTGCAATAGCGTTAACAGCACCTAATTTCCCTAAAGTCTGGCTTGCTCCTGCCCCACTTATAACTGCACCTAATATAACAAAAATACTTGCAAGAATAGCCGCGGTTTTAAACCTCACCATTCTTGAGTAAACAGCAGTTCCCCAGATGTTTCCTGTATCATTTGCTCCTAAAGACCAGCCTAAAAACAACCCACTTGACAGAAAAATTATAGACATTTCACATTTCCCTCTTAATGGCATAGATAGCAAGTCGATCCGCAACCTCTTCAGCCCTATCTGACATTGTCTCAATACTTAAAGCAAAATACCTTAAATGAATCTTATGACTCTGTTTTAAATCTGATTTAAAAATCTTTCTCTTCAATTCCCTACTCACCCTATCTGCTTCTTTCTCATATAGAAAAACTTTATTCAGATAAAATTTTACCTCAAAAACTGATTTAAAGAAAGCGGATGCAGCATCAACACATGAGAATGCCGCATCCTTAGATTTTTCTGCAAGCTTCACAAAATCGGAATGCCATTTTGCAGGTATATCAGGGATCTCTGTTTCAAACTTTTCCATAGTACTTTCCGCCGCGTCAATTATATCATCAAGTGTTTCAAGAAGGCCTAAAACATCTCCCCTGTTTTCAGGGATGAGAGATTTTTGATACAATTCCTGCTCAATGCTTCTCCTTAATTTATCAACATCACTTTCAAGGTTTTTAACTTTTTCAAGAGAAAGCAAAAAGTTTTCATTGTCCTTATTCATATATGCTTCAATACCGGTACAAAAAATAGATGCACTTTCTTTAATCTTTTCAAGAAGTATATCTATCTCTTTTTGAAGCTTGTCTGCCCCTCCCAAAAACCACATATTATTTGTAAAACTCCTCGTTTGCAAGAGGTTTGTCTATCATACCAATAACCCTTTTAATTGCCTGAAGATAGTTTATGTTTTCAAACCTGTCTAACCCAATATCTTTCAGAGTTTTCTTTATATCATCAATTTCAGTTGATTCAGAGTTTAAAGTGGTTACTTTAGCACCGTTTATTAAAACATTTGCAACCTCACAGATGGTATCATTTACCATATATCCAAATCTTTGCTTTTTAACCCTTACAGCCTGTAAATCAGGGTGATTCTTAATCATTTCAAGAAACTCTTCAAGTGTATATTCATCCTTTGTCAATTCAGGCATCCCCTCAACCATAAATGCAGGGAAGACTTCTTTTTCAAGAACCTCTCTTTTTATTGGAAATTCCCCCTTCATTAAAGGATTCCATTGTTCAAGGCCATCTTTCACCTGAACAAGTGTTTTTATATCCATTTTCCCATCTCTTATTTTGGTATTGTTTTTATCATTTGTCTTTGAAACAATGTAAATCTCTTCTGAATACCTTTCCCAGACCTTTTCAGGTACAGGAACAGACAACCTTTGCATTCTGTAAATTTCCTTATCAAACCTCTGGCCGAATGTTCTAAATTCAAACCTTGGTTTTGAAATTTGTCCTATTTCAAGTTTTTCTTTAGCCATTTTTCACCTCCTTAAAAATCTAAAAGAACAATCCGTGTGGAGTAATCCCCCACCATTTGAAATATGTCATTGCTGAAACAATACTTATAGCCCATGCTATTAACATCATTGTTATGCCGAATTTAAATGTATCTGACCAGCTGTACTGGTCTGTAACATAAAGTAAAGCCGCAGGTTTACTGTTAAAGGGGAGAACATAAACATGCTCTATCAACAGTGCAACCGGAAAAGCAAGGCTCATTACAGGATAGCCAAACTTTCTTGCAACCCCTATGGCTATAGGGATAAATATCAAAGTCCTCATTGTTTTTGACTGGAAAAACAAAGCACTAAAAAGCATGCCCCCTGTTAAAATCAGATACAACACCCAGAAAGGTGTATGAGGTCCAAAACCTAATGAGTTAAACATTGCATCAACCAAAATTGTGGCAAGACCTGTGTGCTTTAATCCAGCCCCAAGAGTGTAAGCACCTGCGGAGAATAAAAGTAAGTGCCAGGGGATATCAACATCATTCCACTCAACCACTCCAATTTTTGGAGTTAAAGCTACAACACCCCCTAAGAAAGCAACCGCTGTGGGGCTTATACCATGCCACCTGTCTGTAACCCAAAGAAGTAAAACTGTAACAAAAATAGCAACTGCTTTAATCTCCTCAACTGAAATTTTCCCCATTTTTTCCAATTCCTGCTTTAACCTCTCCATTCCTCCTTTAATGTGTGGAGTTTTCTCTTTATCAGACAAGGGGAAAACCAACCTTGTACCGACAATCCAGCCTATAAACATAATGAGAATGGAGATTGGGAATGCAACCTTCATCCAGTCGGAAAAATAAATATCTTTCCCTATGGCTTCTCCTATAAACGCAGCAGCAAGCAAATTTGCACCTGACCCTGTTACAAAAGCACTTGCCCCCATGTTTATCTGGAAAAGGTTTTGTAAAATCAGGTTTCTTCCAAAGTTATTCTTATTCTTACCACCTGTTGCACCGTAAATAGCAGCAACCACCATCATAATAGGAAGAAGAATTGCAGCTTTTGCAGTTGTTGCAGAGATAAAGGCTGAAAGAATAACATTAATTACAATAAAGCTTATAAAAATTGAGGACGCTGTTTTACCAAATTTTACAATAAACCAGAGGGCAAACCTCTTTGCAGCCCTTGTTTTAACAAGCATACTTGCCAGAATAAATGACATAATATTGAGCCACATTACCTTGTGCCCCAACTGGTGATAAGCCTCAACCTCTGGCAACACTTTGTAAAGAACTAAACCGATTATCAAAATCAGTGAAGTTAAATAGTTGGGAATAGCCTCGGTAATCCACAAAATTAGAGAAGCAACAAACAGGGCAAGCATTGAAATGTTTTTTGCAACAAAAGCATTATGCCCAACAGTTTGAAGCACCTGCTGTGCCTCCTTAGGAAGAATTGATGCATCTATATGCTGAAAAAAGGAGAAATTAACAAGGTAATTTAAAGTAATAAAAACGATTATGGCTAATGGCCCCCCTAATTTATGCATCCAGATTTCAAACTTAGAAAACTCTCTTTTAGGGAGTTTATTTAATTTGTAATTGCTCATATCAAGGGGATCAAAACCGTTACCGTTTAAATCTATAACCCCGTTTTCTCCGTTTTTACCTTTCATTCTTTACTTTTCCCGCCAGTTTTTATAAGGATTTTTCATAAGCATTGAGTTGTAATATCTTACATCTCCTGTAACCTCTTCACCTAACCATTCAGGTTTTTCAAACTCTTCGTTTTCGTCACTTAACTCAACCTCTGCAATTACAAGCCCTTCGTTGTCTCCATAAAATTCATCAATTTCAAACAGGTGGTTTCCAACCTTAACTCTGTACCTTGTTTTATCTATAACGCCTGGCTCGCATATATTTAACAATTGCTTTGCATCTTCAACAGGTATTTCAATCTCCCATTCAAACCTTGATGCACCTGATTCATTGCCAATTCCTTTAACAGTCAGATAGCCTTTATCTCCTTTTATTCTTACCCTTACAGTTCTTTCAGGGACGGAAGAGAGATAACCCTGAATTATCCTGATTCCGTTTTCTTTAGGGAAATTTCCTTTAACTAAAAATTTCCTCTCTATTTCTTTACCCATGAAAACCTCCTGATTTTATTGGCTTTTTTAAATGGAAGAGGGGGAAAATTCCCCCTCTTTTTTTAAATCTTTAGAATAAGTACTGGAATCTGAAAGCAAGTATCTGGAAATCGTCGTTTCCTATAAAGTCTCCATCACCATCTGCATATTCATCGTTGTTCACAAAAATATAGTTCATCATGAATCTTACATTTGCATTAAAATAATAGTTTATTCCTAATGTAACATTTTCTTCTTTACCACCAAAAATTTCTGCAGACTCATCATTTAAATCAAGTGAACTATACCTCAAAGCAATTTCAAGTGCACCCTTCTTGCTATTAGGAGTGACTGCTGCAAATTCTGATTCACTCTTTTTCCACTGCCTTGTTTCACCTGTTACAAAGTAACTAACAAAAATGTAATAACCGTCAAAAGATGCATCAGGTTTTCCGTCATATCTATTTACATCCTGAGAAATATACTCAGCCTGAACCATTATATTGTCCAATTGCCATGCAAACTCTAAACCGTAAGCTGAAAAATCGTCAACATTCTTAATTTTTCCAGTGTTCAAAATCTTTTCTGTTAAATGAAGCTCAGGTCTTTCTTTAAATTTAATTTTGTTGTCATCTTCAGCGTCAGGAATTGCATACTGGTAAGATGCACCAAAGTGAAGGAGTTTACCTTTTTCGGAAATAGGGTCATAGGTAAGCCTTGCAGCGTAAGCCCAGGATTCATTGTGTCCTGATTCTTCCCCTGTTCCAACTTCCTGACCGTAGAAACCAGCCTGAATTCTCCAATTGTCAGCCCACTTTGTATAAGAGACACCGATTCTTCTTCCAAGCGTAAAAACATTGGGAAGAGCTCTTTCCATAAAAACAATATACCTTGATGAGGTAACCTCTTCCATTGAGAAAGGCATTTTGTGGTTACCTAACTTGATAATTGTGTTATCAAAACCAATATAAGCCATCCAGAAGTCTTTAATTTCAACTTCGTTATCTGCTACATCAATATCCCATTCTCCTGCCCACTGGTCATATAAAGTAGTCTTAAAGGAAACCCTTGCTCTTCTTGTCTCCGTTCCGTTTGCAAAATTGTTGTCATCACCGAAAAAGAAACCAGAATCAATCATAACCCTTCCGTCAATCCAGAGTTTGAAAGAACCATCTTCACTTGCGGTTACAAAATAACCGCTGTCAAAATAGTTTTCCATTTTAATCCTGTTCTGAGAGAAAGCAAAACTAATTGACATTAAGCCAATAAGCAAAAAAACAAAAAAACTTGATTTCATAGCAACCTCCTATTTTTTTGCCCTATAAAGAGCAACTACTTATCATATTTTCAGCAAGATATATGCCACAGGAAACAAAACACAATTCCCACTATATAAAGGCAAAAAAGCCTTAGCGCACTGACTAAAATTCGCCATTTTGACTAAATTTCGTCATTTTTTTCTATCAAAAAGCTTTGATAAGGTAAAATTATACCAGGCATAATTCTTGCGGAGTTGTTTATGAGAAATGAAAAGATTGAGAAGGGGAAATATATGAAAAAATTTTTTGGTCTTTTAATTTTGATTTTCATATTAACCATCTCTCTTCTATCATTTATTGCATACAATTTTCTTACCGACATATCATACATGGAAGGTTTTAAAACAACCCCCCCCTCAACAACAAAAATCAGCAAAAAAATAATTAAAATTGGGGTTGTCTCAAGGTATTCTCCTTCCCTTATCTACGATGGATACCAGCCTATAATAGATTATCTAAACGAAAATACAAACTACTATTTTGAACTTGTGCTCAGCAAAAACTATCATGAAACAGTTTCAAAACTGAAAAATAAAGAAATTGACCTGGCTTTTTTAGGGGATATGGTTTTTATTGCAAACAGAAAAAAGTTAAACCTGATTCCCGTAGTGTGCCCTGTAAACAAAGAAGGTAAGCCATATTTAAGAGTGGTTCTTATAACAAAAGATGATTCACAAATAAATAACTTTTGTGATTTAAACGGTAAGAAATTGGCTCTACCCTCAGAATCTTCATTCTCCTTTAAATGGGGAATATTAAAAACAAAAAAATGCGGTATTCAGGTGAAAATCAAGAAATTCAACTTCCACCATACTGTTGTGCTTCAGGTATTAAACGGCGTTTGTGCCGCAGGAGTGGTCAGAGAATATGTTGCTGAAGAATTTAAGGAAAAGGGGATAAAGCTTGCTGATTTTTCTCCCCCTATTCCCTCTCCCCCCCTCGTTGCCCTTTCTTCAACAGATAAACAAATAATAAAAGAGGTAAGAAAAAAATTGCTTAAATTTAAAGGAATTAAAAACAGCAACAGGTTGATAGACAAAGAATTCTATTATGGATTTACTATTCCTGAAAAATCACTGTATTTAAAGTTTGAAAACTATTTGAAAAAAAACGGGATTGTTTATGAGAAGTAATATACTTTCAAGCATAAAAACAAAACTTTTTGTCTTCCTTGGATTTACCCTAACCTTTTTCCTTTTTTTAATCTTTATATACTTTGGTTTTATCTGGAAAAAACTCATTGTAAGAAACTATGTTAACGCTATAAAATCAACTGCAAGGGCATTTGCTGTTGATGTGAAAAATAAACTGATACTTAAACAGAACAAACTTGAAAAAAGTGAGGATATTCTTGCAGGGGAAATATTAGCTTTTTTGAAAGACGAAAAAGATGCACTCTTTATTGCTGTTTATTCTCCTTCAGGTAAAGTTTTAATCTCAAGCGAAAAAATACCTAAAATCAAATTAAATGAAGCAAAAGAATTAAGCAAAAACATTAAAGATATTTCAGTAAGAATCTATAAAAACCATTCTTATGGGTGGATAGGGGAATGTTATTATCCAATAAAATCAGGGGAAAAGGAATTAGGAATACTTCACATAGGAATGAATGCCTCTTACCTTGCAAACGAGGTAAAATTTGTCTCAAAAATGTTTTACATCTCAACATTATTTATCCTGCTTTTCGTAATCTTAATCATTTACATTGTAACTGAAAAATTTACCCGCTCTATAATTACACTTTCCAATTTGCTTGAGGATATTGATGTGGAAAAAGACAGGTTTGTGAAATTCCCTGAATTTAAAGACGAAACAGGATTAATATCCAGAAAGCTAAATGAACTTCAAAATAAGATTGGCAAAGCAAAGGAAAATGTTAAAATTGCTGAAAGAAAAATACTTCAGGCTGAAAAATTAGCAAGTATAGGAAGGCTTGCTTCTGGAGTAGCTCATGAAATTAACAATCCCTTAAATGGAATTAAACATTGTATCACCCTTATTAAAGAAAACCCTGAAGACAGAGAAACAAACAAAGAATATATTGATTTAATCAACGAAGGAGTGGATTATATCAGCGAAATTGTAAAAAAATTGCTTGAGTTTGCAAGGAGCTCTCAAAAAGATACAACAAAAGTTTTGTTAAAAGAATGCCTGGATTCAGTACTTTCCTTAATTGACTATCACCTAAACAAAGAAAGCATTGAAATAAACAAGAAAATTGACGAAAAAGAATATATTGTTTCAGGGAACAAAGTTTTAATACAGGAAGTTATAATGAATGTACTTCAAAACTCTATTGATGCCCTAAAGACAAGAGAAAACAAAAAGATTACATTATTAACAAAAGAAGAAAATGAAAAAATCATTCTTGAAATTAAAGACAATGGTAGAGGAATAGAAAAAGAATATTTAACTCAAATATTTGACCCATTTTTCACAACAAAGCCTGTAGGAGAAGGTACTGGCCTTGGATTGTATGTTGCTTTAGGAATTATGAAAACACTCAAAGGTGACATAAAAATTGAAAGTGAAAAAGATAAGTACACAAAAGTAACTTTAATATTTAAGAAAGGGGACAAGAATTGAGAATTTTAATTGTGGAAGACGATAAAATAAATAGAATTGCCCTGAAAAATGCTTTAACAAAAAACGGTTACACCGTAGATGTGGCTGAAAACGGGAATGAAGGAGGGCACAAAATTCAGGAAAACAATTACCACCTGGTAATTACAGATTTAAAACTACCTGGATTTGACGGAATAAAGGTGCTTGAAATTGCCAAAAAAAAGAATAAAGAATGCTTTGTCATTGTAATAACTGGATATGCAACTGTGGAAACAGCGGTTAAAGCTTTAAAATTAGGAGCTTACGATTATTTAATAAAACCATACCCACTTGAAGAATTAATGAACAAAGTAAAGCAGATTGAGGAGTATCTTAAAATAAAAGAAGAAAATGAAAAGTTAAAAAGAGAGGCTCAAAGTTTGAAAACTCCCGACTTTGTTGGAGAATCTGATAAAATTAAAAAATTACTTAACCAGGCAAAAATCGTTGCTGAAACTGACGCAACTGTGCTAATTGAAGGAGAAAGCGGAACAGGTAAGGAAGTGCTTGCAAGGACAATTCATAATTTTAGCGAAAGGAAAGACAAACCCTTCGTCGGAATAAACTGCTCTGCAATTCCAGATTCACTTTTTGAATCAGAGTTATTTGGTTACAAAAAGGGGGCATTTACAGGCGCCGTATCGGACAAAAAGGGGTTTTTTGAAATAGCAAGCGGGGGTACTCTGTTTATTGATGATATTGATGATATGCCTAAAAATGTTCAGGTAAAGATTTTAAGGGTAATTCAGGAGAGGGAAATTTTCCCTGTTGGCTCTGAATTCCCGGTAAAAATTGACATTAGAATTATAAGTGCAACAAAAAAACCCCTTGGGGAACTTGTTAAAAAAGGGAAATTCAGGGAAGATTTGTTTTATAGATTAAATGTTGTTAACCTGAAATTACCCCCTCTAAGGGAGAGAAAAGAGGACATCCCCTTACTTATCAAGCATTTTATAAACAAATACAATGGAAATGAAACTACAGAAAAAATCATAGAAAAACATATAGATGTTTTAATGGCATACAATTGGCCGGGAAACATAAGGGAATTGGAAAACTTTGTCCAGAGAATATGCGCTTTCCCTGAGTTTCCATATAATTACTTTGAAAAAACAGATGAAAACAGTGCTATTTTTGACGGAAAAATCCCCCTTGACGAATATATTAGCAAAAGAGAAAGGGAGATAATCTTAAATAGCCTTGAAAAATTCAACTGGAATATTTCAAAAACAGCGGAATTTTTGAAAATCCCAAGAACAACATTAAGAAGCAAAATGCAAAAATACGGGATAAAAAAAGTTTAAAATAGGATTTTCATCTTTTCTTTTGAAAGGTAATTTTGGGGAAAAACCAATTCCCAGACATTTTTATCTTCCATGCAGAAATAAATAGGTGTATCAGGGGATTTTTTGGAGACAAAATCAATCAATCTTCTGTAAAACTTTATCCTTTCAGGAAATAAATACCTGTATTTCCCATCGCTGCACTTAACAAACTCACCGTCAAGCAAACGAGATTTTTCAAACCTGTTTTCAACATACCACTTTAAATCAGGCTCATACCTGAAGCCTGCCATTGAAAGCCAGGCAAGTTTTTTGTGTATTTTGAAGACATCCTCAAGCATTTCAATATACAAACTTTGCGCATCTGGATAAAAGATTATCGGGTCTAAGTGAAATGAAACAAGATAGCCTTTGTGAGCAGAATGCCTGCTTGAATCAAGTCTCTCTTTTAAGGATGCAACAAGCTTTTCCTCATTATCAATTATTTTTTGAGGGGCAATTGTCCAGCCTATTACAACCTTTGCCTTTCTTTCCTTTAAATCAGGAAGAGAGTAAACATTATTGCTTTTTGTCTTTAATTCAAGCATTGCATTTGGATAGCTTTCAAAAAAATCAATCAATTTGTTTGCAAAACCTGTTATAGGTTCTAATGCAAGGCTATCCGACAACTCTCCAGTGCCAATTCTTATAAACCTTCCATCTTTTAAAATTCCGTCAAGCTCTGAAAATAAGTCTTCAACATTTACAGCAAACCTTATAGCCCTGAAGTTAAGATAACTCTGCAAAAAACAGTATGAGCAGTCAAAAGGGCAATTTGTTGTCTGGTCAATTACATAGTAATTGCAGCATATTTTCCCCCTTGTGCCGGGGCACTTTCTAAAAAAATCACCTTTGAAAACGGTTAAAACAAGATGAGACTTTCCCTCTTTTATGTCATCCTTTAAAAAAGCCTCAATTTTTTCCCTGTAATACTCTTCGTCAGGTATTATTTCAGGCTCAATCTCTGCTTTTTCGCATATTTCAAAGGAATAGGGATATTTTTTCGCCTCTTCTGTTATAAAAATCCTTTTAATCATTACCCTTTGCCTTTTTTAAAAATTCCCATAATTTTTTATCGTTTTTTATTTTTTCAAGTATTTCTTTTCCATTGTCAATATCTGCCTGCTCAGAAATTTTTAAGAAAAGGAAAAAAAGCCTGCCTCCATATCCTTTGGAAAGTTAAGATAGCCTTTGTATTTTGATAAAATTTCATTTAATTCATCTTTAAATTCAGAGTATTTTGGAGAGCGAATCCTTTCAAGGCACAAAACAAAATCCTCTTCTTTGCATTTTTTAGCAATTTCTTTAAAATCAATACTATCCCTCTTTCTTATGTAAAACATTAAATCGTATGCAATTTGCATTCTTGAAAATGATAACCTTTTTTCTTTAAAGACTTTTGCAAGAAAAACCTGGTTTTCTTTATCTTCTCTTGAAAGGGAAAGGGCAAATGATATAGGAGATTTTTTGCTTTCAAGCAATGAGAATAACTCTTTATCTAAATCAAAAATTTTAAAACAATCGTAAACAACCGAAACCTTTTTTGCAAATTTTAAAACAGGATTGAGTTTTTTAACTATAAACTCTTCTGAAAAATTAAAATACTCAACTGCAAATTTAATAACCCTTGCCTTTTCAAACTCAGAATAAGGATTTACAAGCATATTCAATTCAACTGATTTTAAAAAGGCTTTCTTACTGTCTTCTTCAATAATTGCCGGGATTTTATCCTCTTTTGAAAAATTTAACCTTGAAAAACCATCAATCAGCGTAAAATCATTTAAAAGAATTACAGGAGAGACAATCCCGAATTCTCGTACAGATTTTGCAATTGAATTATTTAACTCACTTCTTATTCTAAATTTTTCATTTATAACAATTCTGTCTTTTTCAATATATTGAATCATTTATCTATTTGAAGAGCCCTTTCTTTAACTCACTTCTTACCATTCTCTCTAAATCCCTCTTTCTCTCAGTCTCCCTTTTATCGTAAAGCTTTTTACCCCTTGCAAGAGCAATTTCAACCTTGATAACCTTTCCTTTAAGATAAAAAGCAAGGGGAATAATTGTGTACCCCTTTTCTTTAATTTTGCCTATTAACCTTCTTAACTCGTTTTTGTGGAGAAGTAATTTCCTGTCCCTTTCAGGGTCATGGTTAAAGGTTGGAGATGCGTGTTTATATGGAGCAATATATAGCCCTTTAATATACAATTCTCCGTTATCAAAATCGCAGTAAGAATCTTTAAAACTAATTTTACCTTCCCTACATGACTTTACTTCAGTCCCTGTTAAAACAATACCAGCCTCAATTTTTTCCTCAATAAAGTAATTATGATAGGCTTTTTTATTTTTTGCCAGAATCTTTACCATTCTCCTTATTCATCCTTTCTTTAACTACTGACTCAAGAGCAACAACAAGTTCAGGGTCAAATTGGTCTCCTGCATTCTTTCTCAACTCTTCTATTGCCTCCTTTAAGGAGAGGGTTTCTTTATAACTATCTTCCCCTGTCATTGTTTCAAACGCTTCAGCAACTGCTATAACCCTTGCTCCTAAAGGAATTTCCTCTCCCTTTAAGCCTTCAGGATACCCAAAACCATCATACCTCTCATGATGGTACTTTATCATATCCTTCACTTCCTCAGGCATTCTTATTTTACTTAAAAATTTCATACAAACAAGGGTATGTTGCCTTATTTTCTCAACATCCTCTTCAGTTAAATATAATTTTTCATATAGGTTTGAATCAATAAGAAGAATACCAATATCGTGAAGCAATGCTGCTATTGTAACTGAATCTATAAAATCCATATCATCACTTACTTTTTCAGCAATTAGTCTTGCATATTTTGCAGTATTTAAAGAGTGTCTTTCAAAAACCTCAGACTTCTTTTTTGAAAGTTCAAGAAGGTTTAAAATAAGCCCTATAAATGTTTCATTGCACCTGTAATCCCTGAAAAGCCTTTCAAAATAAGAGGTAAGCATTTTGTTGTAATTGCTTATGTGAACAAGTTCTTCTGCATCAAAATATACACTTGAGTTTCTCAACAAACAAAGATGCACCCTTAAAGTTCTTTTATCTGCAATTTTCACTGTATAAAAGGTTTTAGGAACATCCCTTATCTCATCACCTCTTAATTTTCCATAAAAAAATTGGGAATAACTCTCTCCCTTTGAATAATCGTAAGGAAATAAATCCTTTAACGAACTCATTAAGGCTTTTTTGCCTCTAATGCTTATAGGAGCTTTGCTGTAAACAAGGTTTATACTGTTGTTTCCTATTCCAATTGACAAAAATGCTATGTCGTAATTCACAGCAGAGGCAAAAACCTCTGCTGAAGAAACAAAAAAATCACTAATTACAGGTATATACTTTTTAAAAGAGGAGAAACGAATTATAATCTCTTTTATAGTTTTTAAATACTCTTCTTTTCTATCTGTTTGTTTCTTTTTCTCTACTGGTTTTTCTTCTTTTTTATCAAAAAATAAAAGAGTTTCATTAATTTCCTCAACTATTTTCTTTGAGTTTTCCAATGTTTTCTCATCGTATTGCTGCTTAGCCGCTCTGTTTCTCTCCTCAAGAAAACCGTAGATTTTATCTTTATGGTAAATTGGAGTGATTTGAACATTATAAATAGCATGATCTCTATAGTAATCCTCTACAATTGGCTCGGTCGAAATGTCATTTATAAAGAATGGAGTTCTTTTTTGTCTCACCAATTCCACAATCGGATGGGAAAAGTCATATACCTTTAAATTAGGATTTAATTTCAAATAACCGTAATATGCAATGAGGACAAACTCTCCACTACCCTCATCCATTACATACAACAATGCCCTTGTAGTTTCATTTTTTTCCATACACTGGAAAATAATCTTTTTAAATGTAATTTCATTTTCTTTTAATTTTTCTATCACTGCTTTCTCCGTATCTATAATTTACACAAATTACGGAGAAAATGCAAACTTAACCTTCAAATATATATTCCCACTTTTTTTAGATTAAAATCTATTAAAAAATCTTTGTCTTTTAAATATCGTCGCCTGCAGCCATTACATTTGAAGGGTCAAATGCATGGCAGGGGGTAACCCCATAAACCATTCCACACTCGGGGCACTTTGTTTCAAATGTCTCCATTAAAAATGTATGATTACACTTCTCACAGGTGATTTCAAATGGCATTGGCATAAACTGATTTGAAAATCCCATCATTCTCAATTTCATAACAACCTGTTTACCATTTTCAAAACTTCCCATGCATCCATCGTGCATAATAAAGCCTCCTTAAAAAAATTAAAATAAATTTTAAGATAATCTTTCCCCTAATCTTAACCTGTTTCTATATTCAAGAAGGGTTTTATCTAACTCTTCCAATTTTTTCAGCAATTCTCTTTCCTCTTTTGTTGTCTCAAGGATTTTAACAATTCCCCCATGGCTTATAACAAACCTTTTATCCCCCATTAATGCAAGAATAGGGTCATGGGTTGCCATTAAAACAATCTTCTGCTCTTCCACAAGCAAATCTAAAGCCTTTTTTCTGTCTATTCCCGCATTCTCAATCTCATCTATAAGTATTATTGGAGATTTACTTAAAATAGCCGTATCTGCAATCATTAAAGCCCTTGACTGCCCTCCGCTTAAAGAGGTTAAAGGGGTGTCACCAGTAAAACTTTCTCCAGCAAGGTGATTTGCCTTTTCAATAACTTTTTCAACAATCTCTTCCTTGTTCTGTACATATCTGCTTTCAGCATGAAGAATTAAAAACTCTCTTACGCTTAAATCAATAACAAAATTCATATTTTGAGACAATTGGGCAACAAGCTTAAACTCTGAAGAAAACCTCAAATCTCTGTCAGGCACCTCACCGTTTAATAGGATATGCCTTTTAGTTGGGGTATCTCCCTGCGCCATCCACTCAATATCTGCAAGCAACCTGCTCTTCCCTGAACCTGTTGGGCCAACAATTGATACAATCTCCCCGGCTTTTATTTCAATTTCAATATCCTCTTTTTCGCCTAATTTGTTGTATCCTCCAATAATGGTTATAGACTTTACCTGTTGTAATTCGTTTGACTCAATATCCTGCAAGTTGTTTAAAAATTCCTTAAAATTCTCAATAATAAACTCTTTTGAAAGCCCCAAATCCTCAAGCTTTTCTTCATCAACATTTTCTATGTATTGATTTAGTGTTAGGTTATCATCTGTAATTTCAATCCCTATAGAGTCAAAAAAGTCTTTTGCGACAGGTTGTTTTTCAAAAATATCTCTTAATTTCATTTCGACAACATTCATATTTACCTCACACATCCATTTTTCTTACATTTCCAACCTGATACTTTTCCCCTATTCTTGTCTCTCCAAGACAATAGGAGCATAAAGCAGAAGGCATAGAAAACCTTAAGCTTTTTCCTTCAAGGGTTTCAACATCCTGGCTCTGGTTTAAAAGAAGTGTAAGTTCGTAGGCACCCTGCCCTGTCAATCCGTTTACATGTAAAATCTTTGCAGTTGGATTAACCTGCCTTACCTTTGCCGCAAAAACCTCCCTTTCAGCCTGGGAAACAATGTCTCCCTTGGTTATTACCACAATATCAGCAGATTTAAGCATAGGGCCAATCTTTTTTGGGGTATTTAAGCCACTTAAATTGTCTATTACACAAACAGCAGTAATATCTTTAATATGAGGTGAACACCTGTTGCAAAGCCCTGCACTTTCAGAAATGAGGATATCAAGTTTTTCTTCCTTTCCCCAGTTAAAGCACTTCTCTATGTTTGAAACAAAGTAATGGTCAGGACAAAGAGCACCGGATAACCCCTTTAAAACAGGAATCCCCTGCTTTTTGAACAACAAATCGTCATCGGTTAACAAACAGTCAAACTTAACCACACCAACCTTTTTATTTTGAGCCTTTAAAGACTCTATCACCTTCATGATTACTGCAGTTTTACCTGAAGAAGGTGGTCCAGAAACAGTTATAAGTTTCATTATGATATCTCCTTTGCATTTTGGTTAAAAACAGTAAATAAATTGTCAATTAACCCCTGAATGTCATTTCCGTATACAAAATCCCACCCTATCCAGTTAATAGGCGCATAATCAGGAAGTATGTTTTCAACTTCCGGATGGGTTGAAGGGAATAATCCTTTATGGGCAAGTATTTCCCCCACTTCCTTTGACACAAAGTAATCTGCAACCTCTTTTAACTCTTTAACAAGCTTCTTTTTTGCAACAACAAAGATTGGAGAAACTATTGAGCCGTCTTTAGGCCAAACAACCTTAACCTTTTTTGAACCCTGCATCATTCTTGAGAAAAAGTAAGGCATAATAGTTACTGCTGGCCTAACATGAGCCTTTGTCCTTTGCACAGATTTAACCATCTGAGAGGGATGCATTGCCTTTATAAGCAATCTCCCAAGTTTTGCTACACCCCCTTCACCGTAAAGCTTGTATATTCCAAGCACCAATGCGTTAAACAAATCAAAATCTTCAACAGGAAGGGAAACCATCTGGTCGTAATCCCCCTCAAGCAAGTCTTCCCAGGATTCAGGGACAGGAAGGTCTCCTAAAATCTCAAGGTTTACAAGAAAAACCGCTGGAACAAAACCTATGAGGGAGTATATTTTTGAAGGGTCTTTCAATTGATAGTCTTTAAATGATTTATTGTACTTATCCCATGAAATATCAATAAACTCACCGCTTTCCTTTATAATGCCACCTATACCTTTATTTGAAAAGAAAACATCAAAGCCAGCTGAAATAAAAAGGTCAGGCAAATCATCTGCGCTTTTTACATCTCTAAACCTTTCTTCAAGCCATTTTGCTCCCGTGCTTGCAGCTTCAAGTTTGGTGGAAACTGTCAGCCCTTTATTTTTACTTTGCTCAATTACCCTGTTTAACCCTTCAAGAAGGGGAATTCTTACAGGGCATGGAAGAAGCCCCTCGACTGAAAAATCACCTTCTTTTAAAGATTCCTTTAAAGTTATATCTTCAACCTGGTCTTTATTTAAATAATCGTTTATTGCTTTAATAAAATCCTTTTCATCCCTCTTTTTTAGTTTTAAAAAAGAAGAAAGTTTTAGAAACTTTCCAGTTGTTTTTAAAAAGTTAGTATCATCAACCTCTTTAAAACCATTGTTTATAAAAAAGCCCTTTAAATCAGGATACTTGTCAAATAATTCCGTAAGTTTTTCGCTACCATTTACACCGCTCATAAAATCCTCCAATATAAATTCTTACACCGATATTTTAATCTTTACTTTAAAATAAAGTTTTGATTTAAATCAATTTTAGGGGTGATTTTTTTATTTTATAAATTATTCTCCATACATCTCTATGTAATCTTCCATAGCGGCTTTTATAACTTTTTCAGCATGATCAAAATCATAGACAAATTCAACACTTACAGCGGCTGAATTTTCTCCCGGTAAAATCTTATATGTTGCAAAGTAATGCCTTAACCTGTCAACCATTATATCGGGAATATCTTTTATACTCTCAGCATTTCCCCAGATATTATCTTTTTCTAAAACAGCTATTATCTTATCGTCAGCCTCTCCATGGTCAACCATTTGAATTCCCCCAATTACCTTTGCCCTTAAAATTATCTCTCCCCTTGTTATTGGCCTTTCGCTTATTACGCATATATCAAGAGGGTCTCCGTCTGCCTTTTTCACGGTGGGGGAAAGCTCTGCAACCCTTCTCCCGCAGTATGTTCTTGGTATTAATCCATAAAGTGCTGGAGGCTGGGAAGAAGTTCTCTGTGGCCTATCAACCCTTATGTACCCTGTTTCTTTGTCAAGTTCATACTTAACTGAATCAAAAGGCGTTATTTCTATATAGGCATTTACAATTCTTGGTGCGTCTTTACCAGCCTCAAGTCCATGCCATGGATGAGGCCTGAATCTATGAAACATTTTAGGAAAACTCATAAAAAACCCCCTTTTTGAAATTAATTTCCTTTTTATTATAAAGGAATTTTTCAAAAAGGGGAAAAGGCGGCAAAAAGCCGCCTTAAAATATCGGGAGGGCGCTTACCCTTGTCAGAGAGTAATTTCCCTGCAAGGTTAAACCCGATATTGGCTTTGTTGAAATAATAACAACCGAATCGCCGTTTTGAATTTCAACATCATTGAAAATATCCTTTATATATGAAGCAAGCATTCCCCTCTTGGGAACAGTAATAAATTTATTTACCTTAAAATTTCCGCTTGCAGTATAAAGGGCAAAGGTAATGGAAATCTCCTGGTCTGTAGTGTTTACCAATGAAAATGCAGTCCAATAATAATCATCACTTAATACAACTGAAGAATAACCACCTATCTCCCCATATGAAGGAAGAGTGAAAGCGTACTCTCCACCGTAAAGAAGTTTTACTTCATTAACACCAATTATAGGCTGTATTGAATCAATAACAGCATAGTCAGCATTAATATCAAGGTCATACAACACCTTTTCAAGGTAAATTTTAACCCTCTGCTGGTCAGGAATATTAACAGTGTATTCTCCTGTTTTAATGCCGTGATTATCGAAAAACCTGATAACAACATCAGACTCTCTGTCTCCAGTATTCAAAAGTACAAGGTCGTTATAGCAATCAATATGCGGTATAAAAGGAAGATACAACCTTGTGCTTCCATCCTGTTTCAATTCGTACATTGCAGGCTTTTTATCAAAATCAACCGAAATGCCAAGCCCGTTTAGAGTTTTTTCTTCAACAAGATTATTAAATGTCTGGATAATCTCGTCTCTCACCAATCCCCAGCACTTGCTGCTATCCATAAGAGGAGAAACATAACTTCCTGCATTTAAAATAATTGTGTAATCTTCAGGAAGTTCATTGATTGTTTCATTAAAAGTGTAAGCTACAGGTTTAACATAAGGGTTTGAAATGTAAACATAACTATCTCTAAAACCTGTGTTTTCTTCAATATAAGGGACATACATTTGAATTGTGTTGTCATATTTGTACCATGCCCTTGCAATGCCTTCCGGTGTAAAAATCGATGCAGAAACCTTAATATGTGCAGAAGAATAAACAATAACATCTGTGGTAGGCACAACAAGGTAGTGTTCGGTAATTACAAATGTCTGGTTGGGTAAAATTGTTTCATTCTTATCAATAACAGGCTCTCCGTTATTGTATCCTTTTATGTTAATTGTTACATTGTAGTCTTTGTCATTGTAAAAAACCGTTTTTGCGCTAACCTTCCCAAAATCTTCATTCAAAATGCCCGCAAGCTGCCTTGATGTTAATACTGAGATTTTAATAGGTGTATTTGAAGGTAAAACTTTAACGGATAAAGCCTTGCTTAAAGTGGTTTCGTTATGAGACCCTGATACGCTCACTTTCACGGTATAATTTCCATCTGCGTAAAAAGTGTAATAAAAAATATTTGATTCTGAAATTATGTCATATTGTTCACCATTTTCATTAAAGATATGAAAAGTGTAAAAAAGTGCATCCCCCTCCGGGTCATAAGCATCTACTGTAAATTTAACAGTCATAGGGTTAAATCCTTCCACCCTGTTGCCTTGAAAGATTTAATAACAGGTGGCTTTGCAAAAACAACGCTGCTAATCAATAGCAAAACTAAAATACTAAATTTAAACCTCATTGACTTTAAAATTTTCATCTAACCTTCCTCCTCTTAATTTTGTTAAGCCTTTTTCAGGCATGGCAATTGTAAAATCAGCCTATTTTAAGTCAACACTTTTTTTAACTTTTTTACAAAGGCTAATTATTATGTTTTTTAATACAAGAGCCAATGCCATGCCTTTAAAAAATTCTTATTTTTCAAGATATTGCATAACCTATTTAAAAAATCTAATCTTTGCATAAATCATTACCTAAAAAATAAAATATACTATTGATTAAAATTTTAACTATGTTAGAATTTCTGATTAATTTATTTCAAGCCATTTCATCTTACAATATGAAAAAATTTGGTATTTAATCATTTTTGAAATTATGTTAACTTATTTATAGATAATCAAATATTTGGAGGACTTATGCACATTAACGATTTGCTAAAGATTGCAACACAAAGAGGGGCATCCGACCTTCACTTAAAAGTAGGCTCATACCCTGTTTTAAGGATTAACGGTAAGCTTACCCCCTTAACTGAACTAAAAAAACTAATGCAGGAAGATACAATAGCAATGGCATTCTCTCTTATGAACGCAAGGCAAAAGCAGAAGTTTAAAGAAAATCTTGAAATAGACATTGCTTATTCTGTTCCAGGGCTTGGAAGGTTTAGATGCAACATATTTCAGCAAAGGGGAACGGTAGGCCTTGTTTTAAGGGTAATTCCTGTGAAGATAAGAACAATAAAGGAACTTCTCCTTCCAAAAGTTATTGAAAAAATATGCGAAGAACAGAGAGGATTGGTTCTCTGCACAGGAACAACAGGTTCAGGAAAATCAACAACCCTTGCTGCAATGATTGATTTTATAAATTCAACACGAACAGAGCATATTATTACAATTGAAGACCCGATTGAGTTTTTGCACAGGGATAAAAAATCTATTATTAACCAAAGAGAAATAGGTGTAGACACAAGAGACTTTGCCAATGCTTTAAGGGGGGCACTCCGTCAGGACCCTGATGTAATACTTGTCGGTGAGATGAGAGACTATGAAACAATAGAAACAGCCCTAACGGCAGCAGAAACAGGCCACCTTGTTCTTTCAACTTTGCATACATTAGACGCAACTGAAACAATTAACCGTATTATTTCAGTTTTTCCACCTCACCAGCAAAAACAGATAAGGCTTCAGCTTGCTCAGGTTTTAAAAGCTGTTATCTCAATGCGACTTGTGCCAAGGGCTGATGGAAAAGGCAGGGTACCAGCTGTTGAGGTTATGAGGGTTACCCCGTACATTAGAACCCTTATAGAAGATAAAGAAAAAACAAAGCTTATACACGATGCAATTGAGAGAGGCACCTCTCAGTACGGTATGCAAACATTTGACCAGTCTCTTTACTTCCTTTACAAACAGGGTTTAATTACCCTTGACGAAGCAATGAGAAGAGCATCAAATCCTGATGAATTTAAACTTAAAATTCAGGGAATTCAGTCAACAAGCGATATTGCTCAGGAGAATATGGAAGAGGCGCTTGAAAAGGATAACATTCTTACAGATAATTCGCCATTTGAATTAGACTAAGAAAAATGAACGAAAAATTCAGAATTATAGGCCACAGGGGGGCAAAGGGGGAAATGCCAGAAAACTCCCTTGAAGGCTTTGAATATATCTTGAAAAATGGGATACAGTGGGCTGAAATTGATTTAAGGCTTAACGAAGATGGAGAAGTTGTTCTCCACCACGATAAAAAATATGAAAACCACATTGCGAACAAACCAAAAAATTTCAGGCTTTTGCCGAAACTGAAAGATGCCTTAAATTCTTTCCCCCAATTAAACTTTAACCTTGAATTAAAAGAGAGTGCTGTTGCTGAAAAACTAACAGATTTCCCTGAATTAAAAAATAATCCAGGGAGATTTATACTTTCATCCTTTCATCACCATACGGTAAAGAAACTAAAAAAAATATTTCCAGATATTCCCTGCCTCTTTCTTATTAGCGGAGATTTTTTTGATTTACATAGCTATATTACAAGACACAAGGTTGACGGAGTTGTTTTTGAACACGAATTCTTCTCTGAAAAAGAGATAAAAAAACTTATTGAAAATGGAAAACAGGTTTACTGCTACTCTGTTGACGATGTAAAAGATGTTTTATACTTTTACAATCAGGGAATTAACGGAATTATTACAAATTACCCTGTTAAAATGAAAAAATACCTTGAAACAATTGAGCCTTTCAAAAAAAAATGAATAGATTTAAACTTGTTTCCGATTACAAACCAACTGGAGACCAGCCAGAGGCAATAGAAAAAATACTAAAAAGCCTTGAGAAAGGGAACAGGTATCAGACTCTTCTTGGAGTTACAGGCTCTGGAAAAACCTTCACAATGGCAAACATAATAAGCAAATGGCAAAAACCAACCCTGATAATTGCCCACAATAAAACACTTGCAGCCCAGCTTTACAATGAGTTTAAAACATTTTTCCCTGAAAACGCTGTTGAATACTTTGTTTCTTACTATGATTATTACCAGCCAGAAGCATATGTGCCTGAAAGCGATTTGTACATTGAAAAAGACTCTTCAATAAATGAAGAGATTGAAAAATTAAGGCTATCAGCCACAAAAAGCCTTTTAACAAGAAGAGATGTAATTGTTATTGCATCTGTTTCCTGCATATACGGTTTAGGCTCCCCAAGGGAATACAAAAATATGGCTATTTCAATAGCTCAAGGAGAAATTAAAAACAGAGGAAGGCTTTTAATGGAACTTGCACAAATCCAGTATGTAAGAAGTATGTTTGAATCAGAGGCAGGCACTTTCAGGGTAAGGGGAGATACAATTGAGGTTTTCCCCTCATACCAGGATGAGGGGATAAGGATTGAAATGTTTGACGATGAGATTGAGTCAATTAAATTATTTGACCCTCTTACAGGAAAAACAATTAAAAAACTGGATTCAGTGGAAATTTATCCATCCTCTCACTATGTAACAAGCAAAGATAGGCTAATGCTTGCAATAGAGAGGATTAAGGAAGAGTTAAAGGAAAGGCTTGATTTTTTTGAAAAAAAGGGAAGACTTCTTGAAGCACAACGACTTGCCCAGAGAACAAATTACGACATTGAAATGTTATTAGAAACAGGGATATGCAAGGGAATTGAAAACTATTCAAGACACCTTGAGGGAAGGAATGAGGGAGAACCACCCTTTACACTTTTAGACTACTTCCCAGACGATTTTCTTGTTATTGTTGACGAAAGCCACATAACGATTCCCCAGATAGGGGGAATGTACAGGGGGGACAGAAGCAGAAAGGAAACCCTGGTTGAGTTTGGCTTCAGGTTACCTTCAGCCCTTGACAACAGGCCATTAAGGTTTGAAGAGTTTGAAGAAAAGATTAACCAGATTCTATTTGTCTCTGCTACGCCTGGAAAGTATGAAATAGAAAAAACAGGGGGAATTACAGCTGAGCAGATAATAAGGCCAACAGGGTTAATTGACCCTAAAATTATTGTAAAACCTGCAAAAAATCAGGTTGATGACCTGCTTGAAGAAATAAGAAAAAGGGTTGAAAAAAATGAGAGGGTGCTTGTTGCAACCTTAACAAAAAAAATGGCTGAAAATTTAAGCGAGTATTTAATTGAAGCAGGAATAAAAGCTAAATACCTTCATTCAGACATAGATACCCTTGAAAGGGTTGAAATTCTCAAAAATTTACGAAAGGGAGAATTTGATGTGCTTGTTGGAGTAAACCTATTGAGGGAAGGACTTGATTTGCCGGAGGTTTCATTGGTTGCAGTGCTTGATGCAGACAAAGAGGGATTTTTGAGAAGTGAAACTTCCCTTATTCAGGTTTCAGGAAGGGCTGCAAGAAATGTAAACGGCACAGCAATCTTTTATGCAGATAGAATGACAAAGGCTATTGAAAACACAATTAAAGAGAGTGAAAGAAGGAGAAAAAAACAGATTGAGTACAACAAAAAACACGGTATAACACCAAAAACAATTGTTAAATCTTACGAAAATATACTCTCTTCAATATTTG
This sequence comes from Thermotomaculum hydrothermale, assembly GCF_016592575.1. Taxonomy (NCBI): domain Bacteria; kingdom Pseudomonadati; phylum Acidobacteriota; class Holophagae; order Thermotomaculales; family Thermotomaculaceae; genus Thermotomaculum; species Thermotomaculum hydrothermale. The sequence goes on from NZ_AP017470.1 coordinate 1,194,532, forward strand.
AGAGGGATTACTTTACAGTAAAACTTGAAGAGGAAAGCAAAATTGAGGATTACTCAAGAGAGGCTTTATTAGAGCATATTAAAAAACTTGAAAAAGAGATGAAAAAACTTGCTAAAGATTTGAAATTTGAAGAAGCTGCAAAAATAAGGGAAAAAATAAAAGAATTAAAAGAAAAAGCTGTTATGTAAAAAGGGAGGGAACAAAAGCCCCCTAAAAACTTAAAGTAAGCCTCACCGTTATTGCAGTCAAATCAGCTTTTGGAAAATCAATCAAATTTTCAACATACTGATAGTCAAATGCAGCAAGCATATTTTCATTCAAAAAAAACCTATACTGCATTTCAAAGTGATTTTCATCTTTGAAACCCTTTTCATTTCCATTTATTTTTGAAAAACCAATCAATATTGAATCATTTTCAAACATTAAACAATCAATAGAAAATCCAAATGAATAGAAATTGTCGTAATGGTGCACATTGTGATAGGATTTACCATACCTGAAGAAAACACCTATCTTCTCACTTACATACTGGTCAAAAGATAATCCAAAACCACTTGCCCTGATAAGTGAAGGTTTTCTATCTGGGTCTGATAAATCATCATAACATCTGAAATGGGGAACAGTGTTATTGTATATAAAGAATCTATAATTCCCCTTTAATCCATGGAAGTCAGCTTTATAATTTACCTGAAAACCGCTTGCTAAATTCTCATCATAATGGTGCACCCCTGTCTCTTCCATAACCCATTCTTTTCCATCAAAAAAGACTTTGTGGTTTTCAATTGACTGCAAAAACCCAGAAAACTCAAAACTTCCGGAAGTGTATGCAAAACCTAAAATTGGAGAATACCTGTCCTCCACATCAAAGAAAATATTGTTGACAAAAGGCTTTCCTATAAACTGGGTTATTTCATCGTTTGCAAACTCATTCTGGTCAATAAAGAGAAAGGGCTCTGTTTTACCTAAAATTATGTTTAAATTGTCGTTAAAAAAATTAAAACTTAAATATGCCTCAAGCAATTTTAAGTCATAGTTATCGTCTGTGTTGTCGTCTGCAAGGGTGTTTAAATTAGCAAAAAGGTAATCAGCAAAAAGCTTATCAGCCCCCTGCCCATTTCCATTGTGAAACCTTGAATAAAAGTTAAAATATTTCCCCTCGTAATTTAATGCAAGGTCTAAAACTTCACCAAATCCTTTTTGAGGAGAAGGCAATTGAGAGGTAATAGATGGATTTGCCCCCTGAAAATAAATAACTGTTCCTCCGTTTAAAGAAAAATTATCAAACAAATTAAAGGCTGAGACATTAGTACTATAAATAACACCAAAAACTAATAATAGCAAAGCAAGTTTTATCCTCATTAACGACCCCCTTTATAGTTTACCCTATAAATTATAGCCATAACTATAAAGCAGTCAAGTAAATTTTTTAAAAAAACAAAAAAAGCGGGGAAAATCCCCGCTTGCAATATCAATAGGTTGCGTTATCAATAATTTTCAGCTAAAAGTTCAAAGTACCCCTGTGGATGCTTGCAGGCGGGACATTGCTTAGGTGCCTCAATCCCTTCATGGACATAACCGCACTTTCTGCACTTCCAGTAAACTTTGCCATCTTTTACAAAAACAGTGCCATCCTCAATATTCTTTGCAAGCTTTAAAAACCTCTTCTCATGCCACATCTCAACCTTTGCAATAGCATTCCAGGATGCGGCTATTTCAGGAAAACCTTCTTCCTGCGCAATCTTTGCAAATGTCGGATAAAGCTCAACAAATTCTTCATGCTCTCCCATGGCAGCAGCTTTAAGGTTTTCAAGAGTATTGCCTAACTGAACAGGGTATTCTGCCTGAATCTCAATCCCCAGTGGCTCATTTAACCCTAAATTCTCAACAATGTGTTTGTAAAAAGTCTTTGCATGCACCCTTTCATTATCTGCAGTCTCAAGGAATAAAGCCTCAATCTGCTTATAACCTTCTTTACCGGCTATTTTTGCGTACATATCGTACCTGTTTCTTGCTTGAGATTCACCGGCAAAACTTTTTAATAAATTCTCTAAAGTTTTAGTCCCTTTTAAGCTTTTCATATTACACCTCCTGAACTTAAAGTAATTATAATATGCTAAACAACTCCGTCAATCATGAAAAAAAAGTAAAAATTTAAAATTTTCCTAATTAATCTAAATCTACTATAATTATATAGCGGAGGTGATTATGAAAAAGGTTTTGAATATCATTCTATTATTAATTGTTTTTACCTTTCTGTTTACTGCTTATAAATATACGGTAATAAGAAAAGGGATGTCTTTTTACTTTATGGAGAAAAATCCTCCTACTTTTCAGGAAATTTATGTTGATGTAACAGACTGGACAATAAAAGATTATGCAACCCATCCGAAAATTTCAGCATTTTTAGTTACTCAGGGGGTAAAGAAAAAAACAATTGAAATTAAAAGCAAGGTTTTAGAAACAATTGAAAAACATAAAGAAGAAATGAAAAAGATGATTGAAGAAGAGGAGGATGAAAATAAATGAAGCTCCCTATCGTTGTTTACGGTGACCCTGTTTTAGAAAAAAAGGGGGAAAAGATTAAAGAGATAAACGAAGAAATAAAAAAATTAGTTGAAGATATGTATGAAACAATGGTTGCAGCACCTGGAATAGGACTTGCTGCCCCTCAGGTAGGCAAAAGCCTTCAACTTGCAATAATAGATTTAAGTGCAGGAGAAAATCCCGAAGAAAGGCTTGTCCTGATAAATCCAGAGATTATTGAAAAAGAGGGTTTGCAAAAGGAAGAAGAGGGTTGTTTAAGCTTTCCTGGAATTTTTGGTTTTGTTGAAAGGCCTGAAAAGGTTAAGGTAAAGTACACTGATTTAGACGGGAATGAAAAAATAATTGAAGGGGAAGGTCTTCTTGCAAGGGCACTCTGCCATGAAATTGACCATTTAAACGGAGAATTGTTTATATTTAAATTTGCACCGGTAAAAAGACAGCTTGTAATGAAAAAGATTAAAAAACTTATGAAGGAAGGAAGATGGGGTTATTAAAAACTGTTTTTATGGGCACTCCTGAAATTGCAGTACCTTTTTTAAAAAAACTGAATGAATTAACCGATGTAAAGCTTGTTATAACCCAGCCTGACAAACCTAAAGGAAGAAAGAGGGTTTTAACTCCCCCTCCAGTAAAGGTTGAGGCTGAAAAACTTAATGTAGAAGTAATTCAGCCAGAAAAAATAAAGAAAAACGAAGAATTATTATCAAAACTTAAAAAAATTAACCCAGACTTAATTCTTGTTGTCGCTTATGGGAAAATTATTCCAGAAAATATACTAAACCTTCCCAAATATGGATGTTTAAACATTCACTTTTCAGCATTACCAAAATACAGAGGTGCGGCACCTGTTAACTGGGCAATTGTAAACGGTGAGGTTATTACCGATGTTTGCTTGATGAAAATGGACAAAGGTCTTGATACAGGTCCCATAATTGGATGTTTAAGCGAAAAGATTGACCCTAACGACAACGCAGAAGACTTATTTCAAAGGCTTACAGAAAAGGGGTTAAAACTTCTTGAAACCACATTATTTGACTATGTTGAAGGAAAAATAACTCCTATCCCCCAAATAGAAGAACACGCAAGTTATGCTCCTATAATAAAAAAAAGTGATGGAAAACTTGACCCCAATTTGCCTGCAATAGATATACACAACAGAGTTAGGGGATTTTACCCGTGGCCCTCAGTTTTCGGAAAGATAAACGGAAAAACCATGAAGATTTTAAAAACATTTCCATCAGAGATGACTTCTGAAAAAGAGCCGGGGACAATTGTTATAAAAAACGGGATTCCATTTATGGTATGCGGAGACAAACACCTTTTAAAACTTATGGTTGTTCAGCCTGAATCAAAAAAACCTATGGATGGTAAATCTGCTGTAAACGGAGGCTATTTGAAAGACGGAGACAAATTTGAATAAAAAAATATTTATTCTTTGCGGTGAATTGTCAGCAGAGCAATACGCCGCAAAACTTGTCCCATTTTTTAAAAAACAAGGCTATGAAGTATATGCTTTAGGTGGGAATTTATTAAAAAAATCTGGGGCAAATGTTGTTCTTGATTACAAAGCACTCTCTGTTGTCGGCTTAACGGAGGTTATTGAACATTACTCGCACTTAAAAAAAGCATTTAACCTTTTAGTAGAAAAAATAAAAGAATTAAAGCCTGACATTCTAATATGCATAGATTTCCCTGATTTCAATATTCGCCTTGCAAAAAAAGTAAAAAAGTATGTGGGAAAGCTTGTCTATTTTATACCCCCACAGGTATGGGCATGGAGGCTATACAGGGCAAAGTTTATCTCAAACCTCTTTGACAGGGTGATTGTTTTATTTCCATTTGAAAAACCACTGTACGAAAACGCCAGATACTATGGACACCCTCTAACAGAAATGATAGAGGTAAAGTCTTCTGAAAACGAATTTGAAAAAAAATACTCCCTTGAATCAGATAAAAAAAGAGTGCTTTTGCTTCCAGGAAGCAGAAAAAAAGAGGTTATTTCACTAACTCCACATATGACAGACTTTGCAACATTAATTTTACAAAAACACAACGATATTGATTTTCTATTTCTTCCATCCCCCTCACTTGAAAGAGAAGTTATTAATCTGTTTAAAGCGGAATTTACAAAAGAAACCAGCACTCAACTTTACGAAATTCAACCTCAAGATAAGTATGAGGCAATAAAGTATTCAGATATTGCAATAGGCAGTTCAGGAACAGTATCCCTTGAATGCGGGCTTTTAAAAACCCCTATGGCTGCACTCTACAAACTCTCCAACCTTACATACTTTTTTGGATTATGCGTTGTAAGAAGTGATTTTATTACAATTCCAAACATTATTCTTGAAGAAGAAGTTTTTAAAGAACTAATTAATTTCACTTTAACCCCAGAAAATATAATGGATTATACAGAAAAAGTGTTGTATAATCCTGAATTTAGTGAGGCATTAAAGAAAAAGTTGGATAAATTAGGTACAATGCTTCACAAAGATAAAATATTAGAAAACATTACAAAGGAAATTATGGACTGATGCCTGTAGTAAAGAGATTTTTGAGATACTTTAAGCCTTACTGGGGTTCATTGATATTATCGTTTATCATTCTCTTTTTCGTTGCAGTTTTATGGGAAGTAAACACAGCAGTTGCAAAACTAATAATGGACGGCCCATTAAAGGAAAAAACATCAATTTCAAAAATAGAAAAGACTAAAACATATAAAAAAGACAGGCTTCAATTTGTAACAGACTTTAAGAATAAGGTAAAAAAATATCTTGAAAAAAAGGGATTTGGAAAAAAACTTAATTTAAAAAACGCATCAAGCGGGGATGTTGCCGTAATTGTTATTTTAATCCTTATCTTATACATTTTAAAAGGAATTACAACATTCTGGGGGTACTTTCTTTTAGGTGTTACAGGGCACAAGGTGATAAGGGATTTAAGGAACGATTTGTATTCCTCAATAATCAATCAATCTGTTTCGTTCTTTGATAAATACCACTCAGGCACACTTATATCCAGAATAACAAACGATGTTTATATAATCCAGAACGCTGTTACAAGCAAAATAGGTGATTTATTTAAAGAAACCCTTTTTCTAATCTTAATTGTGGCTGCAATATTCTATATTGACTACAAACTCTCCTTTCTTTTAATGGTAATCTTCCCACTAATTGTTGTGCCTGTTATCCTCATTTCAAAAGCAATAAGAAAAGCAACCACATTAAGCCAGATGAAAATGGCTGAAATGATGAATATCTTAAAAGAGACTATATCTGGCAGTAGAATTGTAAAAGCATTTGCAATGGAAAACTTTGAAATAAAGAAATTTGTTAACAAAAATTACGAATTTTTTAAAGCAAATGTAAAACTTGTGGCTGCAACCGTTATGTCTTCCCCAATAATGGAATTAGTAGGTGCAATAAGTTTAAGTATTGTTATTGTGTACGGGAATATGAAAATTAAATCAGGGGAAATGACAACAGGTACATTTATGACATATGTAATGAATGTATTGCTCTTATACTCCCCTATCAGAAGGCTAAACAGGGTAAATAATGAAATGCAACAAGCAATGAGTGCTTTAAAAAGAGTTTTTTCATTAATGGATGAAAAAAATAAGATTAAATCTCCAACCAAACCTGTTAAATTTCCCGAAGAGATTAAAGAGATTGAATTCAAAAATGTATCATTTTCTTACGATGGAAAGAAAAAAGTGCTGGACAATATAAACCTTAAAGCAAAAAGGGGAGAAACTATCGCTGTTGTTGGTTCAAGTGGAGACGGTAAAACAACCCTTGTAAATCTAATTCCCAGATTCTACGATTGCACAGATGGCCAGATTACAATAAACGGTATTGACATAAGGGAATTTGATTTGAAAGATTTAAGAAACAACATAGGCATTGTAACTCAGGAAACAATACTCTTTGACGATACTGTATTTAACAACATTGCTTATGGAAGAAGTGATATCCCATTAGAAAAAGTTGAATACGCTGCTAAACTTGCCTATGCACACGATTTTATAAAAAAAATGAAAAAAGGATATGATACCAACATTGGAGAAAGCGGGTTATTCATTTCAGGGGGACAGAGGCAGAGGCTCGCAATTGCAAGGGCATTATTGAAAAACCCGCCAATACTTATACTTGATGAGGCAACAAGCGCACTTGATACTGAATCTGAAGTGCTTGTTCAAAAAGCCCTTGAAAATTTAATGAAAAATAGAACAACATTTGTTATAGCGCACAGGCTTTCAACAATAAGAAACGCTGACAGAATTTATGTTATAAGCAAGGGAAAAATTGTTGAAGTTGGTACCCATGAAGAATTGTTGAAAAAAAACGGAGTTTACAAAAGGCTTTACAATATTCAATTTGGCGCAAAAAATGAGTGATTTAGCCTTAAAGTTAGTTCCAACAATTGTATCCACTTATATGAAAATCTGCCATTATACCGCTTTGTCAAGAACAATGATAAATGTTGAGCCTGTAATTGACATGTACCAAAAAAATCAGGGTTTTATTTATGCATTCTGGCACAACAGAATATTTATGGCATCATTTGGAGTCCCTGAATATATCCATAAATATGTTCCAATAATATCAAAGTCTAAAGACGGAGAATTTATTGCAAGAACGGTAGGAAAATTAGGGGTTAAAGCATATGCAAGAGGCTCTTCATCAAGGTATGGTAAAAATGCCTATCAAAGTGCTATTGAGCACTTAAAAATGGAAGACAAAGGCTATGTTGTGGCAGTTACCCCCGACGGCCCATTAGGACCAAAATATGTAGCTAAAGACGGGGTTGCAAGAATAGCCCTTGCAACAGGGAAACCGATAGTTTGCTTTGCATACAATGCATCAAAAAAGATTGTGGCAAACTCCTGGGATAACTTTATAATCCCCCTTCCCTGCTCTGATTTTGTCTATGTGTATGACAAACCTTTCTTTGCAGATAAAAATATAAGTGTGAAAGAAAACCTTGAAATAATAACTGAAAGATTAAACAAAGTAACCGCAATAGCGGACAATTGGGAGTTTTAGTATGAGAAGTATGACAGGATTTGCAGAAGCAAAAAGAGAATTTGATGGTTTTACAGTAAATATTGTAATAAAGAGCATTAATAGTAAATACCTTGATGCAAATGTAAAAATTGATGATAACTTTCAATCATTTGAAAACGATATAATTTCAATTGTCAAAACAAAGGTTAAAAGGGGAAGGGTAAGCATTTTTATAACAATTGAATTTGACACATCTAAATACCCTGTAATTGTTAACGAAGAAAAGGTAAAGCCCATTTTAGAGCAGATAGAAAAAATTCAGAAAGAATTCCCCTCTTTTGATTTTAATGTGCCTTTAAATGTATTTTTATCTCAAAACAATGGCTTTTTTGAAAACCAATTAACCGATGAATTAAAAGAGAAAATTAAACAAGCAATTCTTGAAACCCTTGATTCAATACTTGATACTTTTAATAAATCAAGGGAAAAGGAAGGGGAATTTCTTAAAAAAGACTTTAAAGAAAGGCTAAACAGGATTGAAATTCTGCTTGAAGAGATTGAGAAACAGAGAGACGGCTTTTTTGAAAAACAGCTTGAAAAATACAGAAAATTGATTGGAGGCCTTGTAAAAGAGGGTGACGAAAACAGAATAATGATTGAAGCAGGAATACTTGCCGACAAACTTGACATTAGCGAGGAATTAACAAGGCTTAAAAGCCATGTATCAGTTTTCAGGGAAACTATGGAAGAAAAAGAAAAAGCAATAGGCAAAAAACTTGACTTTATACTTCAGGAGATGATGAGAGAATCAAATACAATAGGTTCAAAGGGTAAAGACAAAAATATATCAAAACTGGTAATTGAACTTAAAACAGAAATTGAAAAGATAAGGGAACAGGTTCAAAATATAGAATAAAATGGAATATCTAATTTTCAACTCCTTTCAGGTTTTCCTAATCGCAGGAATTATTATTTTCCTGGGACAGGTAATTTACGCAGCACTGGGGTTTGGCTCTGCAATGGTATCTATAACCCTTTTATCACTTGTTTTTGGAGATTTATCTCAAATAATCCCCTATTTTCTCCTGCTTTGCATACCCACCGAAATTGCAATTGTTTACAAAAATAGAAAAACAATAGATTTTTCATTTGTTAAAAAGTTTGTTCTATTCCTCTTTGCAGGGCTTTTAATTGGCTCTTATTTGTTAAAAAACGCTGTTCCAGAAAAACTTGTTATTTACCTTGGAATAACAATCTCTATTATTGCCCTGTACTTTCTGTTTTTTGAGAAAAAATTAGCATTCAGTTTTAAAAAAAACGGATTTGCAGGTAAGATACTCTCATTTATTACAGGGATTTTAGGGGGAGTGTACGGAATATCAGGCCCACCGATAATAATTTTTTTAAAGGGATTAAAATTAAATAAAAGTGAATTCAGGGCAACAATTCTCTCAATTTTCTTTTCAATGAGTATATTAAGAACAGTAATTTACACATTTTTAGGCTTGTACAACATTAAAATACTATTAACTGCAATTTTTACATTTCCATTTGTAATGTTAGGGCTTTACCTTGGCAATAAAATTCACCTAACATTTTCTGAAACCAAATTTAAAAAAATAACCGCCGCCGTTTTACTGATTAACGGTCTAATACTTGTAATCAAAAACCTTACATAAGAAAGAAATAACAGTAAATTGTAACAAAAATTGTTGCAAAAACCTGAAGCCAAATCCCTGCTTTAGCCATATCCTTAACAGAAATAACCCCACTTCCCATTACAATTGCATTAGGTGGAGTGGCAACAGGGAGAACAAAGGCAAAAGATGCACCTAATGTTGCCGGGATAAGCAGAATCAAAGGATCTATATTTGCCGTTTGAGCAATACCTGCAAGAATTGGAAGCATAATCGTTGTTGTTGCCGTATTTGATGTAAATTGAGTTAAAGTGCCTAAAACTAAAATCACAAGAAAAACAAGCACCAATGGATGCAAATGAGTTATAAATGCAAACTTATGCCCAACCCAGTGTGTCAATTCAGTTGCTTTGAAAGACTCTGCCAGTGCAAATCCACCACCAAAAAGGAATAAAACCTCCCATGGAATCTTTACCACATCTGAAAAATCAATTATAGCTTTGCCCTTTTCCTTTGCAGGGAGAAAAAACATTAATGTTGCAAAAAACATCGCCACTGTTGAATCTTTTATATATTTTCCATAAGGGAAGAATGAAACCCACCCCCTTATCTTAAAAGAACCAAAATTAAAGCCTGCCCTTGTTATCCAGCCAATTGCGGTTAAAGCAAAAATAACAAGAACTATCTTTTCCTCAAAACTCATTTTACTCAGAGACTCTTTTTCAATATCAATAATTTTTTTCATATTCTCTTTTGGTAAACCTTTAAAGGGGAAGCAAAAGAAAACCATATAAACCCATGCAAAAGCAAGCAAGAACAAACTTATCGGCAAGCCTATTTCCATCCACCTTGCAAAGGAAATTTGAGCACCAAAGAGTTTATTATACATCCCCGCAAAAACAAGGTTCGGTGGTGTCCCCACCAAAGTTGCAACACCCCCTATTGATGCTGCAAAGGCAATACTCAACATCAATGTTTTTGAAAAATTTAAAAAATCAAGACTATCTTTCATTTTCTCGGAAAAACTCTGAATAAGGGCAAGACCTATTGGCATCATCATCAATGTTGTTGCAGTATTTGACATCCACATTGAAAGAAACGCTGTCGCAACCATAAATCCCAAAATAATGGTATTTGGATTTGCCCCTAAAAAATCCACAATATTCACTGCAATTCTCTTATGCAACCCCCACTTTTGAATAGCCTGGGCAATAATTAACCCGCCTAAAAACAGGAAAATAAGCCTATGGGCATAGGGCTTTGCAACCTCTGAAGCACTTAATACCCCTAACAGGGGAAACAGTGCAAGGGGCAAAAGTGAAGTTGCACCCATTGGGATAGCATCACTTAACCATAAAATAGCCATTGCAAAGGTTGTTGCTAAAACAGCCTTTTGATTAAAATTCAATCCCTGTATTGGGAATAGTATTATCAAAAGGAAGCCTATAAACGCAATAGCAATCCACTTAAATCTACTCATGGCTACCACCTTTAATTTAGTTTTCACTTAATATGATTTTAAAACATTAGAACAGGTTACTCAAAATTTTATTTAATAAGTTATAATTAAAGAAAAAAGGAGGGATATATGGACCCAGTAAAAATAACCATTAACCTTATTTTTAGCGTATTAGGGATGGCATACTTTATTTACGGGAAAAAATCAGAAAGATGGAACTTTATTATTTTCGGAGCAGTTCTTACATTCTGGCCTTACTTTTTTTCAAATATAGTAATTGAAATAGTCGGTGATATTGTTTTAGCGATAGCACCATTTTTATTAGATTTTTAACCACTTTTTAAAAATAAATTTAATTCATCTATCAAACCGTTTAATCGTTGTTTAATCAACTCAAGGTTTTCAATGTCTTTTTCAACCTTCTCCTTCTGCTCAACTCTCTTTTTCATTGCAAGTTTTACAGCCCCGTAAGTTGACTTTAATGTGGTATCAAATTTCTCTTCAAGTGTCCGTTCAAAGGTTCTAAAACTTTTATCTATGCTCTGATAAATAGACCATCTAATATTTTCAATATTTGAAATAACAAGGGAATGAATCTGCTCTTTAATTCTCTTTACAATCCTTCTATTTCTCACCTTTAAAGGCATAACCTTATCAACAACAGCAGGGGGAATAGGATTAAAGGTGGTATTCCACTTGTGGGTAACCCAATAGGGCTCATGGGTTAATTCAAAAAGCCTGTCTTCCTGCAACTTTGAATAAGAGACATCAAACAATTCAGCTGCAATGTTTTTAATTGAAATTATAAGACTGTTTGCTCTCTCCTTATGCCTGTTAAGTAAATCACTAACCTTTTTTTCAAAAAGTTCTGTTGTTTCTCCCATTTTCTTTTCAAAAAAAACAGGAATAACCTCTGCAAGCTTATTTCTAATCTCAATCTCATCAATCTTCTCTTTATTACTTGAAGCAATTACCTCGTCCATAACCCCTTCAAGGTATTCCTCAGACTTTTCCCTTAACTCTGATGAATACTCCTCTAAAAACTGATGAAGCCTGTTGTTATCACCTTTTAGCAAATCAAAAGCAGCCTGTTTTTCATACTTTAACTCATCAATCTTTCTCTCAAACAAAGTAAGCTTTTCTTCAAGCACATCAATTGGCATTAAGAGAGATTTTAATTCAATATCAACATTTAAAAGCACTTCATTTAATGAATGCAAAACCTTCAATGCAATAGCCTTTGAAAGAGCCTCTGACTTCTCTTTTGCAAGAAAGCCAACAAGGTGTTCCTCTATTTCCTGAATATTACTTGAGATTAACAAATTTTCATCATTTTTTAATTTCCCCTTTAAAGCCTGCTTTGCAGACACAGGGAAAACCTTTAAATTGCCATCAATCCCGGCCTTTTCAAGGTTTTTTTTCAAAAAATCTAAAACTTCTCCCCTCTCATCTTCATCAAGGTAATCAATTTTGTTTAAAACAAAAAACAACCTTGGAACCTTTTCTTTAACCTTTTTTAAAAAATCAAGTTCAACCTCTGTAATAGGCGGGTCTGAAGAGACGACAAAAAGGGCGGCATCACACTGGGGCAGAAAATTCAAGGTTGCCTCAGTGTTATGCTTATAGGTTGAACCTATCCCTGGAGTATCAATTAAAACTACTCTGTTTTTTAAAAGTGGATTATCCGGAATTTTAATTTCAACCTCAAGAACATTTTTCTCATTCTCAGGATTGTTTTCCTCAGTAACAAATTGGCCAACAAAAACCCTTAATTGAGATATATTTTCAACCTCAAAAATTTCAGGTTTCCTTTCTGAATTAAAAACAATCTTTGCCGACAGGTTTTTCCCGCTTTTCAGGAAGGTGGGTATTGCTGTCAAAGGCACAACAGCAGAGGGAAGTACATCAACACCTAACAGCGCATTTAAAAGAGTGCTCTTACCTCTCTTAAACTGGCCTAAAACAGCAAGGTTAAGCCTCCCCTCTGAAAACCTTTCTTCAAGCAGAGTAAGTTTCTTTAACTCATTTTCAAAAAAATCACCTTTCAGGTTTCCTATAACTGATTTTGATTTTTCAATAAAGGCTAAGCAATCGCAAATTTTAGGGGACGGAGAATGAGAATTAACCATATCTACCTCCTGAAATTAGCAGGCAGGAGTCATCAGCCTCAGGCGCTTTAAGGGGGACCCCATCCCCATTTTTTTTAATTATAACAAAAATCAAGAAAAAATAATAAATAGTAAAACGAAAAATCAATTAACATATAAGAGAATCATGCAGTTCAAAATGTTTACTTGAGTTCATAAATTGGGAATTAAAAATTTTTATTGAAACAACATTTTATATTTTTTAATATTAATTTTGAAACAAAATTTTGGGGGTGAAATTTAATGCGAAATCAAAAAGTATTTTTATTTTTTTATTATTACTTGGTTTTTGTATGTCAATTAATTTGTCACAGGCACAGGAGAAAATGAAAAGATTTGACACATTTGGAAAATCAAATCTCATAAATCATAATGCAAACTCTAATACAACTAACAAACAAGAGATAAAACTTTCAAAAACATTGAAACTTGCGCCATCATACTTTATTCCTAACAGATCAAAAGTAAAAGGGGGTAAAAAGATAATAGACAACAATGAGGTAACAGCCTTTGTGCAGACAAAAAAGGGAAGAATACTCTTTACCCCTAAAGGTGCATTTATAGGAATAACAGTGCCAAAAAACCCAAAAGAAATTGAAAGACGAAGAACAAACAAAAAAAATAGCAAAATGCCAATAGACCAAATAGAAAATGAAAGAGGAAAAGATGCTAAATTAATAGTAATAGGGTTAGGCTTTGAAGGAAAAAACAAAGGAAAATCAAAATCAATAACTCCAGAATTAGAAGAAAAAACAAAAGCAAAAGTAAACTTCTTAATAGGGGAAAAAGAAAACTGGCAGAGAAACATCCCAACATATAGAAAACTTGTATATGAAAATGTATGGGACGGGATAGATGTTGAATACATAGGCTATATGGATAAATTAGAATACAGGGTGATTTTAAATCCAAATGCTAACCCGGATAACATTATAATGATAACAGGTGCTGAAGATTTAGAACTAACAGAAGAAGGAAACTTAATAGCAGAATTAGACGGAGGCAAGTTATACATAGGAAAACCATTAGCCTATCAGGAGATAGACGGGAAAAGGGTTGATGTAAAAGTATCCTTCAAAATTCTATCAAACGGGAGATATACATTTGAATTAGGGAACTATAATCCCAATTATAAATTGATAATTGATCCTGTATTAGAATGGAGTACCTATGTTGGAGGAGATAGAGAGTGGGATGGTGAGCGTAAAAATTCCATAACAATAGATTCCTCTGGTAATATATATGTTTGCGGATACACAGAATCATCTAATTTCCCAACAACTACAGGCGCTTATCAAACAACTTTTAGCGATGGATATTATGACACATTCGTATTTAAACTTAATAGTAACGGAAGCGACTTAATTTATTCAACCTATGTTGGTGGAAGCGGTGCTGACTATGCAGAGAGCATTGCCATAGATTTTTCTGGCAATGTTTATGTTTGCGGATATATAGGATCATCTGATTTTCCCACAACTTCAAATGCTTATCAAACAAGTAATAATGGGGATTATGATGCACTAGTATTTAAGTTGAATAGTGATGGAAGTGATTTAGTTTATTCAACCTATGTTGGTGGAAGTGATAATGATCGTGCAACATCCTTAAGTTTAGATTCTTCTGGCAATGCTTATGTTTGTGGTTTTACGCAATCCTCTGATTTCCCTACAACTACAGGAGCTTATCAAACAACTAATAACGGTGGCTATGATGCTTTTGTATTTAAATTAAGCAGTGATGGTAGCAGTTTAGTTTATTCAACCTATGTTGGTGGAATTGATGGTGATTTCGCATACTCTTTAAGTTTAGATTCTTCTGGTAATACTTATGTTTGTGGAGCAACATTATCTGGTTTCCCAACAACTACAGGGGCTTATCAAACAACTAATAATGGTAGTTATGATGCAATTGTATTTAAGTTGAATAGTGATGGAAGTGATTTAGTTTATTCAACCTATGTGGGTGGAAGTGATTGGGAATTACCAAATTCCATAGCTGTAGATTCTTCTCACAATGCCTATGTTTGCGGATATACACAATCCTCTGATTTTCCAACAACTACAGATGCTTATCAAATAACTTATAACGATGGTTATGAAGATGGATTTGTATTTAAATTAAACAATGATGGGAGTAGTTTAGTTTATTCAACATACATAGGTGGGAGTAAGTCTGATCGTGCGACCTCCATAATAATAGATTCATCTCACAATGCTTATGTTTGCGGATATACAAATTCATCAGATTTTCCTAAAACACAGGGGACCTATGACTCTAACATTCCACATGGTTATGTGGCTTTTGTATTAAAATTTAACAACAAAAACACATGTACAATAAGTGCAAGTGCAGGTGCAGGTGGGACAATAAGTCCAAGTGGCAATGTAACAGTAAATGTAGGAGATGACATAACCTTCACCATTAGTGCAAATAGTGGTTACCATATAAAGGATGTATTAGTTGATGGTTCAAGTGTGGGGGCAGTATCAAGCTATACATTTCAGCGTGTAACATCAAATCACTCAATAGAGGCCCAATTTGAAGCAAATAGTCAGATCACATACTCAATAACAGCAACAGCGGGAACAGGTGGAACAATAAACCCAAGCGGAAATGTAACAGTAAACGAAGGAGTGGATATAAGCTTCACAATTAGTGCAAATAGTGGTTACCACATAAAAGATGTGTTGGTTGATGGTTCAAGTGTAGGGGCAGTATCAACTTATACCTTCCAAAATGTAACATCAAACCACACAATAGAGGCCCAATTTGAAGCAAATAGTCAGATTACATACTCAATAACAGCAACAGCGGGAACAGGTGGGACAATAAACCCAAGCGGAAATGTAATAGTAAACGAAAGAAGAAATATAACCTTTACAATTAGTGCAAATAGTGGTTACCACATAAAGGATGTGTTGGTTGATGGTTCAAGTGTAGGGGCAGTATCAACTTATACCTTCCAAAATGTAACATCAAACCACACAATAGAGGCCCAATTTGAAGCAAATAGTCAGATTACATACTCAATAACAGCAACAGCAGGAACAGGTGGGACAATAAACCCTAGTGGTGATATAACAGTAAATTATGGAGATGATGTTACTTTTACAATCACTCCCGATAGTGGAAATTTTATTGAAGATGTAACTGTTGATGGACACTCTGTTGGAAGAGTTCAAACCTATACTTTCTATAATGTACATTCTGACCATAAAATTCATGCAGTATTCACTGACACATTGCCTCCAACAATTACAAGTGCAAAAGCTCAAAGTTTAAGAGGGCAATTACCATTAAAGGTTAATTTTACCTGTAATGCTTACGATCCGGATGGCGGAGCTATTGTAAGATACATCTGGCACATTGATGGGGATGATTTTTCAGACACAGTTGTAACCTTTGATGGATTATGCAATTACATGTTTGTAAAACCTGATACTTACCATATTTCTGTAACTGTAATTGATGATGAGGGAGAATCGGCTTCCGTGGTTTTAAAAGATTTCACCAACGAAGATACAACCATAGTTGTAGAAAATCCACAACACTTTAATCTTGTTATGCCATTACCAGTAGTTTCTATTGGCAAATCAGCAAACTCTTCAAAAGACATTAATATCCATAATATTGTAACAAGCATTCTAAACCTTACCAACGAAAAATCACATATAAGTATTAAATACTTTGATGCTAATGGGAACAATGTACTAACCTATCGTTACACCATTGCACCAGGTGAAAAATTCTCTCTCAATCCAAACTCTAACGGATACACTGATTATAATCAGGCAAAAATTGAAAGCGATAGTTACTTTATAGCCTATTCAAAGGTTATGACAGCAACAGGTCAGATGACATCCTATTTGTTACCGCAGATGAGTGATAAATTATTTATCCCGCATGTTGCTGAAGAGACAGATTACTGGGATACCTCTATGTTTATATCATCACTTGAATCAACAGATGTTAAAGTTAAGGTTGGAGAAAATGAAAACACTTACAACATTCCTGTATTCTCACAACTAATAAACCTCGAAGATTTATTGGGAGATGATGTAAATGAAGCAAAAACCTGGGGTACAGTTGAATCTATTCAGAATAATCCATTTGAAGACACACAACCTTTAGGAGGATTTGAGGTATTCCAGCACAATGAAACAGACGGTGCGGCAATAGAACTACAATCATCAGGAAGTAGAACACTATTTATCCCGCATATTCCAGAAGAAACAGACATTTTCTGGACAGGATTTGCCATAGTAAACCCAAATGATGAGGATGCAAACATTGTTGTAGACCTGTACACCAAAGATGGAGAACAGGTTGCGTCAATCCCAATGACAATTGAGGCAAATACAAAACTTAAAGCATTGGCAAGTGATTTATTTGGAGAGGCTAATGGCAGTGCAGAATGGGGAATAATCCGTTCAGACAAAGACATAATTGGAATGGAAATATACGGTACAGTTGCAAACGGGATATGTGGATTTGCATTACCATCCCTTGCAACGACAGAAGGGTACTTACCTGAGCTTATAACCGGAGACAATTACTGGAACGGGATAGCAATAACCAATCCATCCAATGAAACAGCAACTGTTGATATAAGTCTAATAAGCAAGGATGGTATTGTAAAAGACACAAAACAGATTGAATTACAATCAATGGCAAGGTATAAGTCAGTTGTAAAAGACTTATTTGCAGATGTTGAAATTGAATCAACTGACTATATCTATTACAAATCAACAATATCAGTAATTGCGATATCGGTTAGTGGAGATTTAGACAGAACATTTATGTTTTCCCTCGTTGGAAGAGAGTAAAAGTAATCAACTTGCATAATTCAGGCGGCCTGAAAAAGGCCGCCTTTTTTAACAAAACAGGTAAGAGAAAAAAAGGAATTAAGAATTTTTATACAGACATTCTTAAAAATTTAATACTGGATGTCACAAAAAAATTAACATTACCTTGACAAGTTAGCCAATTATTTTAGAATAAAAAAGATTTTAAAAGAGTTTATTATTATGGATAGAAAACTCATTTTTGAAGCTGTAAAAAATGGAGACTTGGAAGCCGTTAAATTACTCATAAATAAAGGTGCTAATGTAAACGAGAAAACTGAAACCGCATTCACTCCCCTGCATATTGCTGCTGAAGAGTGCCATTTTGAGATTGCAAAATTCCTTATTTCAAAAGGTGCAAATATAAATGCAAAAACAATAGGTGGATGGAGAGGGGGACGTACCCCTCTTCACTTTGCAGCAAGGGGAAATTGTGTAAAGATAGCAGATTATCTGTTATCAAAAGGTGTTAAAGTAGATGTAAAGGATGAGGATGGCTTTACACCATTGCACTATTCCGCTTTGTACGGGAATCAAGAAATGGTAGAGTTTCTGATATCAAAGGGAACAGATGTAAACTCTAAAACCAACCTTAATTCAAGTGTTTACTGGACTCCTCTTCACTTTGCAGTTGAAGAGGGACATAAAGAAATTGCACTTATACTTGTTTCACACGGAGCAGATATTTACTCAGCGGATAAAAAAGGCAAAACAGCCCTTGATTATGCAAAAGAAAAGGGATTAACAGATTTGATTGAAAAAATTTTAGAAGCTGTGAAACAAAAATAAAACCACCCTAAATCCCTTCAGCAAATAACCCGATATAATCTTTTACCAAATTACAATCTTGACGATAATTAACATTTTCGGTTATTTTAGTTTAAAACAGGTTTTTCTGGGATTTTAATTTGAGGCATAAAAAAATGGTGGGGTATGAGGGATTCGAACCCCCGACCCACTGATTAAGAGTCAGTTGCTCTACCAACTGAGCTAATACCCCACCGAAAGCGGTCAAGCCGTGTAATAATTTACAACGGCTTGGCCAAAAAGTCAAGAATTATCTTTTCATTTTTAGATACATTTCGCACGCAACTTCAACATAGTCAAGGGTAAAATCTTCCATCTTGTGGAATTCAAGGTATCTGTAAATTTCATCCCTGTGAGGAACAACCTTTTTATTCAAGAATTCAAAGTATTCCTCTGGCTGAGGCAATTTGCCTAAAAGTGCTGTAACTGCTGCAAGCTCTGCAGAACCTAAGTAAACCCTTGCACCATCTCCCATTCTATTGTCAAAGTTCCTCGTTGATGTTGAGAAAACAGTTGATTTTGGTGCAACCCTTGCCTGGTTACCCATGCACAAAGAGCAACCTGGAATTTCAGTTCTTGCACCAACAGCTGAGAATATTGAGTAATAGCCTTCTTTCATAAGCTGTGCCTTATCCATTTTTGATGGAGGTGCAAGCCATACCCTTGTGTGGGTAATATAAGGCTCTCCCTTCCAGATGTGGCCTGCTGCCCTGTAATGGCCTATATTTGTCATACATGAGCCTATGAATACCTCGTCAACCTTATCTCCAGCAACTTCGCTTAAAAGCTTAACATCATCAGGGTCATTTGGGCATGCAACAATAGGCTCTTTTATGTCGGCAAGGTCAATTTCTATTACTGCTGCATACTCTGCGTTTTCATCCCTTTCAAGGAGAACAGGGTTTTCAAGCCATTTTTCAGCCTCTTCAATCCTTCTCTTTAATGTATCAGCATCCTGATAACCTGCTTCAATCATCTTTTTCATTAAAGCTATATTTGATTTAAGGTAATTAATTACACTTTCTTCTGAAAGCTTAATTGTTGCCGCAGCGGCACTTCTCTCTGCTGAAGCATCTGTCAATTCAAAAGCCTGCTCAACTGTTAAATTTGGCAAGCCTTCCATTTCAAGAATTCTTCCGTTGAATATGTTTTTCTTATTCTTCTTTTCAACTGTTAACAAGCCCTGCTTTATTGCATAATAAGGAATTGCGTTAACAACATCCCTCAAGGTAATTCCAGGATTTAATTCTCCTTTAAACTTAACAAGAACAGATTCTGGCATATCAAGTGGCATAAACCCTAATGCACCAGCAAAGGCAACAAGACCACTTCCTGCAGGAAAGGATATTCCCATTGGAAATCTTGTATGTGAGTCACCACCTGTACCAACTGTATCTGGTAACCCAAGCCTGTTAACCCAGGTGTGGATTACACCGTCACCGGGAAGCAGTGAAACACCCTTTCTTTCAACAATAAATTCAGGTAAATTCTGATGCATTTTAACATCAGCAGGCTTTGGATAAGCAGCTGTGTGGCAGAACGACTGCATAAATAACCCACATTGAAATTCAAGACAGGCAAGCTCTTTTAATTCGTCAGCTGTCATTAAACCTGTTGTATCCTGTGAGCCTACGGTTGCCATTTTAGGCTGATAGTAGCCACCTGGAAGAGCTCCGTCAATTCCACAAGCCTTTCCAACAATCTTTTGTGCAAGTGTATATCCTTGCCCTTCTTTTGGTTTTGGGTTATCAAGTTTTATAAAGATTTCAGACTCTCCCAACCCTAAAAACATCCTTGCCTTTTCTGTTAAATCTTTCCCTATAATGAGAGAAAGTCTTCCGCCTGCTCTAAATTCGTCTTTTATTGTTTTTGGTTTTAATTCAAATGTTGTAAGAACCTTTCCGTCTTCTGTTCTTATCTCTCCCTTTTCAGTATCAATTATTACAACATCTCCAGTTTTGAGGTTTGAAACATCACACATAATCGGCAAACCGCCGGAGTCTTCCCATGTATTGAAGAAAATGGGAGCTATGAGCCCACCTATAACAATACCTGCTCTCCTTTTGTTTGGTACATAGGGAATATCATCCCCAATCCACCACATAAGAGAGTTTGTTGCAGACTTTCTTGAAGAACCTGTACCAACAACATCACCAACAAAAGCAACCTTGTATCCCTCTTCTCTGAATTTGTTTATTGTCTCAATTCCATCAGGAAATCTTGTCTCCCCCATTGAGAGAGCGTGCAATGGAATGTCTGGCCTGCTCCACGCATGCTTTGCAGGTGAAAAATCGTCTGTGTTTATCTCTCCATCAACCTTGTAAATCTTTACCTTTATCTCCTTTGGCAATGCCTCTTTTTCTAAAAACCACTCTGCATTTGCCCAGGATTCAATAACAGATTTTGCCCTATCATTCGATTTTGAAAGCTCTGCAACCTTATCAAAGGCAGCGTAAACAAGTATTGTGTGTTTTAAAGCGTCAGCTGCAGCATCTCCAAGTTCGTCATTATTCAACAAATCAATCAAAGGCTGAACATTGTACCCGCCAAGCATTGTACCTAAAAGCCTTACAGCCTCTTCCTTTGAGATAACAGGTGATGAAACCTCTCCCTTTGCAACCCTGTAAAGCCACTCCGCTTTAACCTTTGCTGCAGGGTCAACACCTGGGGCAACCCTGTTTGTAATCAAGTCTTTTAAAAAAGCTGTATCATTATCCCCCGGGTTTTCAAGAAGTTTTGTTAACTCTTCAACCTGTGCAGGATTTAAAGGCAACGGGGGTATTCCCATTTCTTCACGCTCTTTAGCATGTTTTAAATATTCTTCTAACATATTCCCTCCCAGAAACTAATAAATAGTGTACTTTTTGATTATACAGTATGGATATTAATTTATAAAGAAATTTAGGCTGTCAAAGACTTCAGTTATTCTATAAAAGTATCTATCGTTATATCTTTTACGCAATCAGGGATGTCTGAGTTGTCCTCAAGCCTTGTTAAAACCTCATTTCCGTCATCAAGTATTGCAATTGTATTTTCAAATTGTGCTGATAGTTTCTTGTCAGCAGTAACAACAGTCCAGCCATCTTTTAATGTTCTGCAAAACCTTGCCCCCTGATTTAAAATAGGCTCAATTGTAATAACCATTCCAGGCTCAAGTTTAATTCCAGTGTTTGGCCTTCCGTAATGTAAAACCTCTGGGTCTTCGTGCAATTGCCTGCCAACTCCGTGACCAATATATTCCCTTACAACCGAATATCCCATTTTTTCAGCAAATGATTGAATTGCGTGGCCAATATCCCCTAACTTTTTCCCTGGTTTTGCTTGCTCTATTCCAAGAAGCATTGATTTGTACACAGTTCTAACAAGCCTTAAAGCCTCTTTTGAGGTTTTTCCACCAACAACAAATGTTCTTGTTGCATCTCCGTGAAAACCGTTTTTGAATACTCCAACATCAATTGAAATAATGTCTCCCTTTTTCAACTTATACTTTGAAGGAATACCGTGCACAACCTGATTGTTTACAGAGGTGCATAAAGTGTGCCTGTAGCCTCTGTAACCTTTAAAGGAAGGTACAGCCCCGTTCTTTCTGATAAAGTCTTCCGCAATTCTATCTAATTCCCTTGTTGTTATTCCAGGTTCAACATAGTTTTTTAAATAGGCAAATACCATTGCGGTTAATCTGCCTGATTCCCTCATTATGTCTATTTCTTCTTTTGTTTTAAAGCGTATCAAGTCTTTCCTCCAGTTCAATAATTTCAGGGATTCTGTTTAATTTCTCCCTTAAATTTTCCTTTAACACTTCAAGCATATCTGCTTTTAACCTTATTGTAAAGGAAACTCCATTGTTGGAGTATTCCTCTCCGCTAATTTTTACACTCTCAAGCCTCGTAAGGTGGTAAACATAATTTACCTCGTTGAAGTTTACCTCAACATTTACTGTTTTTATATTTTCAAGGTAAACGGTTTTTACAGATTGAAGAACCTTTTTAGCACTTTCGGTGTATGCCTTTATAAGCCCCCCAACTCCCAACTTTGTTCCCCCAAAATACCTTGTTACAACAACAAGGGTATTGTACATTTCTTCTCCTTTAATAGCAGACATTATTGGCTTACCTGCTGTGTTGGAAGGCTCTCCATCATCAGAATACCTTTCAATATCAGGGTAAATCCTGTATGCAAAACAGTTATGGGTTGCATCATAGTAATGCTTTCTTATTTTTTCAAGAGTACTTTCAGCCTCATCCCTTGTTTTTACAGGAATTATAGTTGAAATAAACTTTGAACCTTTTATCGTTAGAGATTCTTTTTTTTCTTCAACAGGAACTTTAATTTTTTCCATTGTACTCTTCTAACTTTTTCTTAATCTTTTCCCCTAAAGTTTCTGAATGTTCAGCAAGGTAATGCATAATCTTTTGCATATCTTCCCAGACCTGTTTTTTTGCTGATGGGTTTCTTAAAAGGTATGATGGGTGAAAGGTTGGCATTACCTTAATTCCTTTGTACTCCCCAAACCTTCCCCTTAACCTTGAAATTGATTCTGTCGTCATTAGAATTGTCTTTGTTGAAATCCTTCCTAAAGTGCATATTACCTTTGGCTTTATCAATTCAATTTGCTTTTCAATAAAATGCCAGCAGGCTGCAATCTCTTCAGGTTCAGGGTCTCTGTTAAACGGCGGCCTGCACTTTACAACATTTGAGATATAAACATCGCTTCTTTCAAGCCCCATTGCGTTGATAATCTTTGTTAACAGTTGCCCTGCCCTTCCAACAAACGGCCTGCCCTGCCTGTCTTCATCTGCACCAGGCCCTTCGCCAATAAACATTAAGTCTGTATGGGGATTGCCCTCTCCCAGCACGCTGTTTTGCCTCTTCTGAGAAAGGGGACAGGCTTTGCAGTTTGCAACCTCTTTAGCCATCTGTTTTAAAACCTCTTCAACGCTTTTTTTCTCTGTATTTACAGGCTTTGAGACGGTTAGCTTTACTCTTGGGATTTCATCAATTCCTATATCTTTTAAAAACTTAAGGTATTCAATAATCTCATTATCCATTAAAAAATTCCTTTATAACTATTTCACCAATCTTTTCAGCAGTTTCTGTTTTTGTCAAAGAAAACTCTTCAGCTCTTCCATCTTTAAAAACAAAATATCCATCTAACTTTCTGTCACCAAAGCCTGAATTTTCCCCAACCTTGTTCGCAACAATCAAGTCTGCATTTTTCCTTTTCAATTTGTCTTTAGCATTTTCAAGCAAATCGTTAGTTTCTGCCGCAAAACCAACAAGAATCTGGTGTTTTTTTGTTTTCCCTAAAGTTTCTAAAATATCAATTGTCTTTTCAAGTTCAAGTGTTAAACTTTGTTTTTTCTTTATTTTGTTGGACGAATAATTTTTTACTTTAAAATCTGAAATTGCAGCAGCCATAACAACAATGTCTGATTCCTCAAATCTAATTGCAACCTCTCTGTACATCTCTTCAACAGTTTTAACCTCAACAACCTTTGCATAAACAGGGTATCTAACAGAATGATTTCCTGTAATAACTGTGACATCAGCCCCTAAAATTGAAAAAACCTTTGCCAGCTGCCTGCCCATTGTACCGCTTGAACGGTTTGTAATAACTCTAACAGAATCAATCGGCTCAACTGTTCCCCCTGAAGTAATTAAAACCTTTTTCCCTGCAAGGGGGTCTATAGGTTCTGGTGCCGGCTCTTCATTCTCAAACATTTTAATCTGCACAGGTTGATTAAATATACTTTTGCCTTTTAAATTTGCGAATAACTCAATGTAATCGGCAATTATTTCAATTGAAGGCAATCTTCCCTTTCCGCTGTATCCGCAGGCAAGGTAACCTGAATCAGGCTCAACAACAAAGCAACCATCCTGCTGCAACCTTAAAAGATTTCTCTCTGTTACAGGGTGTTCAAGCATATTTACATTCATTGAGGGGAAAATCAATGTTTTACCTTTAAATGCAAGGTAACAGGTTGTTAAAAAATCGTCTGCAATTCCATTTGCAAGTTTTCCTATAATGTTTGCAGTTGCAGGAACTATAGCAAAAACCTTTTTATCCTCAACAGCCTTAATGTGAGAGAGAAGCCTTCCCTCTTCAAAGACATCAATGTAAGGCTTATTTCCAGTTATTGCTTCAAAAAGATTCGGGGATAAAAAATTAACGGTGTTTTTTGTTAACACCGTTTCAATATTTTTATAGCCTCTTTTCTGTAATTCCCTTATAACTTCTATAGATTTGTAGCAGGCAATTCCGCTTGATACCCCTATTAGAATGCCTGCTTGATAATCTATAAGTTTCATTAGTTATTCTTCTGTTACTTCAATTTCGTCAACCAGAGAATCAAGGTCTTCAGCTGAGAATCCTTCCTCTTCCTTCTCTCTTTCAATAAGCCTAATTTCAAATTTCCCCTGTTTTAATTCTTCAAGGGCAATAAAGGTTGGTTTGTTAATAGGCGCCTTTGCCTTTGGCTTTGCCCCTTTCCTCAATTGTTCAACCCTCTCTCCGGCAACTAAAATTAACCTGAAAGGATTTTCAAGTACCTTTTTAAGTGTTTCTTCAGCAGTCATTTATTCCTCCGCAAAGTGTTTGTAAATATTTTCTGTATCCACAAGCCTTTTTACCCTGTGTCTTTCAGAAAAAATTATTGATTTTAAAGAAGATAATGCTTCTTCAAGTATATCGTTAACAACAACGTAATCAAAATGCCTTAAATATTTTAACTCATTTCTTGCAGTATTCAATCTTTTTTCTATCTCTTCAATACTGTCTCTTCCTCTACTAATAAGCCTTTTTCTTAATTCCTCAATTGAAGGGGGGATTATAAAAATTGACGTAAAATCCAATTCTTTCTTTTTCATAATCTGGTATGCACCCTGCACATCAATGTCCATAATTACATCTTTGCCTTGTTTAATCCTTGAGTAAACCTGTTTTTTTGAAGTTCCGTAATAAAACTTATCAAACACCTTTGCATACTCAATAAATTCGTTATTTTCTATCATTTTTTTAAACTCTTTTTCAGAGACAAAGAAGTAATCTTTCCCGTTTATTTCTCCCTTTCTCGGCTCTCTCGTTGTGTATGAAATTGAATACTCAAGGTTTTCCACCTGCTCAAGAAGAAGTTTAATCAAAGTGCTCTTTCCGCTTCCAGAGGGGGCAGAGATTATAAAGAGTTCCCCCCTTGTTTTCAGTCTAATTTTCATTTCCAATCCTTTCAATTATTGTTTCTGGCAAATGGGAAGACAAAAACAAAACCCCGTTATCTAAAAGAATAAAACTCCTTGTCGGCTTACCTGAGGTTGCATCAACAAGCAACCCCTCTTTTTTCTTTAACTCTTTTAACTTTCTCATTGGGGAAGAACCCGGCTTCAAAACAGCAACAATTCGTTTTCTATCAACAAAGTTGTCAAATCCAAGTGAAATAAAATCACTCATTTTCACTCCTTACAATCTTTAAGAATTCCTCAATAAGGTTGTCCTCTTTAACCTTTTTAACAAGTTTACCCTTCTTGTATATTGCTGCATACCCTTTACCGCCGCAAATAGCGTAATCAGCTTCCCTTGCCTCTCCAGGACCATTAACCGCACAACCCATAACGGCAATTGTTATTGATTTTTTTATCCCATCAACCTCTTTTTCAATAATTGAGGCAAATTTTTTAATGTCAAACTCTATCCTTCCGCAGGTTGGGCAGGAAACAAACTTTGGAGTGTTGGGAACAAGGTTTAATGCTTTCAAAATATTTCTTCCTACAATTACCTCTTTCACAGGGCTATCTGTTAATGAAACCCTTAAGGTATCCCCTATTCCGTCAAGCAACAGTGCACCAATTCCTATTACTGACTTGTATGTGCCAATATTTTCAGTGCCTGCTTCAGTTACCCCAATGTGCTGGGGATATTCAAATTCTTTTGCAAACATTCTGCAGGCTTCAACAGTTTTCTTTACATCTGAAGATTTTAGTGAAACCTTTATCTCGTAAAAATTGAATTCTTCAAGGAAACCTATGTGCCTTTTTGCACTTTCAACCATTGCCTTTGGGCTATTCCCATACCTCTCAAGCAAATCCTTTTCAAGAGAACCTGAATTAACCCCTATTCTAATTGGTATTCCATAGTGTTTGCAGGCTGCAACAACCTCTTTTATCCTCTGTTTGCTTCCAATATTTCCCGGGTTAATCCTTAAACAGGCAACCCCGTTTTCAGCACACTTTATTGCAAGCCTGTAATCAAAGTGTATGTCCGCAATTATCGGGATTGGGGAAAATTCAACAATTTCCTTAATCCTCTCCGCTGCTTCCATATCCGGCACAGCACATCTGACAATGTCGCACCCTGCCCCAACAATGTCTTTAATCTGCTCACAGGTTGCTTCAACATCCCTTGTATCTGTTTTTGTCATTGTTTGAACGGGGATTGGGTTCCCGCCACCTATGGGAATATTCCCTACATAGATTACCTTTGTCTTTTTATACATTTCCTCACTTCAAGTTAAGGTTTTTGAGAATGTCACTAATAATTACAAGTGTCATTAAGGTTATTAAAAGGAAAAAACCAACAGTTGTAATTCTCTCCTTTAACTTTGCACTTAAATCCTTTCTCCTTATAGCCTCTATCAAGAGTATGAATATATGGCCACCATCAAGCATTGGGATTGGAAGCAAATTAAATATTCCCAACTGTAAAGAGATTAATCCCATTATATAAATAAAATTGGTTAACCCGCTTCTTGCAGCCTGACCTGAAATTCTGGCAATATCAACAGGGCCTGAAATACTCCTTATTGACATCTCTCCCTTTAACAGCTTCCCAATTACGCTAAATGTTAACTCTGTATACTTTTTTGTATCTTTCAATGCAGTAACAAAGGCTTTACCTAAAGGTAATTTAACAATTTTATAGGGCAACTCAATAACCACGCCAATCTTCCTGTTTTCACCCTCTCCCTCTGGCAACACCTTAACAGTTTTTAATTCACCGTTTCTCTCTAACTTTATTTCAAGCTCTCCCTTTGAATGCTTGACCAAATCAATAAACTGTTCAAGGCCTTTTACAATATTTTTCCCATTAACTGAAATTATTTTGTCACCAGGCTTTATTCCAGCCTTCTCTGCAGGGGAATCTGGCATAACCATTCTAACCTGAACCCTTAAAGCTGGGAAAACTCCCAAATAACCTGCCCTATCCTTCCCCTTTTCAACAATCTTTACCTGTTTTTCAATTAAATTACCGTTTCTCTCAATCTTTAAATTAACCGTTCTGTTTGGATTTGTTGCAACAAGAATTAAAAACTGGTCCCAATTTTCAACCTTTTTATCGTCAAAGTAAAGTATTTTATCCCCATACTTTAACTCTGAAACAAAAGCAGGGGATTCATTATCAACCCAGCCAACAACAACAGGCTTGTCTTTCCATACTGGAACTGGCCTGTGTAAAGCATTTACAAAGGTAAAAAGGACTATTGCAAGAATTATGTTTAAGGTTGCCCCCATAACAAGAATTATAAACCTCTGCCATTTTGGTTTGTTGTTAAAGTTTCTTGGGTTATCGTCCTCAGCTTCATCTGGCTCTTCCCCTAACATTGCAACATATCCGCCTAAAGGAACCAATGATAGGCAGTACTCTGTTTCTCCCCATTTTTTGCAGGCAAGTTTCTTCCCAAACCCTATTGAAAAGGTTTTAACATAAACCCCGAAAAGCTTTGCCATTATGAAATGTCCGAATTCGTGTATTGTTACAAGCACCCCAAACATTATTACAACGGCAACTATGTTGCCGATTATTGGCAAGTTAAAAATTCCCACTCTTTACCTCCTCAATACATATATTTTTTACTCTTTCATTAAAATCAATAACATCGCCTATTGTTCTAATAACAGGCCTCTCTATTTTATCAAGCATTCTCTCAATAAATTCAGGAATTTGAAGAAATTTAATCTTTTCATCTAAAAAGTAATTTACGGCAACCTCGTTTGCAGAATTTAAAATAACTCTATCCCCTATGTCCCCTTTACCGCACTTATAGGCAAGCTTAAGAGATTTAAATGTTTCAATATCAGGCTCAAAAAAATCAAGCCTTAAAGCCTTTCCAAAGTCAAAGGAGAAGTCTTCAGTATGCACCCTTTCAGGAAAATACAGGGCATACTGAATTGGAAGCATCATATCTGTTTTTCCCATCTGGCATATAATAGAACCGTCTATAAACTCAACCATTGAGTGCACAACACTTTGAGGGTGAATCCTTACATTGATTTTGTCGTAATCAATTCCAAATAGAAAGTGTGCCTCAATTACCTCAAGCCCTTTGTTCATTAAGGTTGCTGAATCAACTGTAATCTTCTGTCCCATATCCCAGGTTGGATGGTTTAATGTCTGGGCAACAGTTACATTTTTTAACTCCTCAACACCCTTTCCGAAAAAAGGCCCCCCTGATGCTGTAAGGATTAAGGATTTTACCTCATGTTTTTTACCTGCCCTTAAAGATTGATGAATAGCATTGTGCTCGCTATCAACAGGGATTAACTCTGTGTTATACTTTTCGCACTCGCTGTTTACAAATTCCCCGGCAAGCACCATTGACTCTTTGTTTGCCAGAGCAAGCCTTTTTGTATAAGGTATTGATTTAAAGGTTGGAATTAAACCTGCACTGCCAACAATTGCAGATAGAGTTATATCCGATTCAAGGGAAAAGGATTCCTCAAAGGGAATGAAACTTGTTTTAATGCTTAAATTTTCAAGGAAAGTTTTTAACTCCTTTGCCTTTTCACCGTTAAATATTGTTGCAAATTCAGGCTGAAATTCAACTATCTGTTCTTTCAACAAATCAATATTGTTCCCTGCTGCAAGAAGTTTAACTGAAAAATCTTCCCTTTTAAGTTTTAATAATTTTAAACAACTCTTCCCTATTGAACCTGTTGAACCGTATATCTTCAATGTTTTCATATTACTCTACATTAAATAAAGGAAGTAAAAGTAAAGAAGCGGAGAAGATAAAACAAAAGAATCTATTCTGTCTAAAATCCCGCCGTGCCCCGGAATTAAGGTTGCACTGTCTTTGACTCCTGCACACCTTTTCCATAAAGATTCTATCAAATCACCGATTATCCCGCTAACTCCAATTATAATTGTTATTGCTATAACATCGTGCCAGGTAAGCCTTGTAAAAAACCACATCTTTGCAAGCGTTGCACCTAAAAAATTGAAGATTATATTCCCAATTGCCCCCTCAATAGATTTGTTAGGGCTGATATTTGGTGCAAGTTTGTGCTTACCAAACATACTGCCTATCCAGTATGCACCTGAATCTCCAAACCAGATTACAACATAGAGGAGAAACACAAGGTCAGCCCCCAATCCCTCATAAAGCCTGTTGGAGTTTTTCAAGGCAACCTGATAGCCTAATGGAATTCCAAGATACAAAGCCCCTAAAAGAGTATTTGCAACCGATTGTAAAGATTTTTCAGTATCAGGGTCTTTAAAAAAAGCATATATTAACAAGAAAACAAAACCGCCTGATATAACAAACTCAAATGATAGATTTTTCAATACAAAACTTGTGGGAATCAATGCGGCAATTATAAATGCAGGCACTGCATAAAAGTTTGAACCAATGTGTACCGATAGGCTTTTAAACTCCTGAATGCCTAAAAATATAGCAATAATAACGAGAAAATAAAAGTAATAAACAGGCAAATACTTAACGACAACAAAAAAAAGCGGAACAAAAACAATTGTGGAAATTGCTCTTAAAATAAAAGATTTAATATTAAATGCCACCTGTCCCCCCAAATCTTCTTTCTCTTTTTTGATACTCTAAAATTGCTTTTAACATCTCTATTGTATCAAAATCAGGCCATAGAATATCTGTAAAATATAGCTCTGAATAGGCAATCTGCCATAAAAGGAAATTTGAAACCCTTATCTCCCCGCTTGTCCTTATCAACAAATCAGGGTCAGGCAAATCTTTTGTATAGAGATAAGAAGAAAAAAGTTTTTCGTTTAAATCATCAGGCTTTATCCCTGCTTCAATTAGATTTTTTACAGCATTTAAAATATCTGCCCTGCCGCCGTAATTTAAGGCTATATTGAAAATTAAGGATTTATTTTCTCTTGTCTCATCTAAAACCCTATCTATTTCCCTGTTTACAAATAAAGGCAACTTGCTTCTATCTCCAATTATTGACAGTTTTATGTCTTTATCCATTAACTTTTTTTTCTGCAATTTTAAAAATTGAAAGAGAAGAGTCATTAAAACAGAAACCTCGTATTCAGGCCTTATCCAGTTTTCAGTTGAAAAAGCGTAAACTGTAATTACTTTAACCCCTAAATGCAAAGCAGAATCAAGTGCATTTTCAATAGCCTTTGCACCTGCCTTATGCCCCTTTATCCTTGATAAACCCCTTTTCTTTGCCCATCTGCCATTGCCATCCATAATTATTGCAACATGCTCAGGGATTTTGTTTTCATCTATTTCAAGCCACAGCAAGCGTTCTTTCTCTGTTGCATTTGCAGGCGGTTTCATTAAAACTCCCTGTCTATAATAAAATCACAAATCTTTAAAAGTGTCTGTCTATGCTCACTATCCTCAAAGTTGTCTAAAATTTCCATATTTTCTGAAATTAATTTTTTTGCAAAACTAAAGGCTTTTTTCAAATAACCCTTTTTTTCTAAAATGTTTACAAGCCTCTTTTTATCCTTTGCTTCAAAAACCTCGCCTTTTGAATCAAAAACCCTTTTTACAATATCAATTACTTCTTCCTCATTGTTTTCCATTGCAAGAAGAACAGGTAAAGTTGCCTTTCCTTCAGGCAAATCTATCAATTTAGGCTTGCCCAACTTTTTTAAATCAGCCTTAAAATCAAGGCAATCGTCAACAATTTGAAATGCAATTCCCAGTTTTTCTCCAAACTTTTCAGCAAGAGGCAATAAATCATTTCTTTCCGCAACAATTAAAGGAAGGGAACAACATGCTGAAAACAAAACAGCAGTTTTTAATTTTATAATCTCAAAGTAAACCTCTTTTTTAGGGGGAAAGTTAAAGGCGTTGGCATTCTGGAGTAACTCTCCTGTTACAAGAGACTTTGAAACTAAAGCAATCCTTTTTAAAACTTCAATATTCTTTAATTCAACCGCTATATTCATTGCGGTTGCAAACATATAATCACCGTAAAGTACCGTTAATGTGTTATCCCAGATAGAATTATGCGTTTTTTGCCCCCTTCTCATATCTGCATTGTCTATAACATCGTCGTGTACAAGGGTTGAATTGTGCAACAACTCAAGGGTTGCCCCTATCTTTATCCCCTTTTCATCTTCAATTTTTACAATCTTTCCAAAGAGAATTGCAAAGGCAGGCCTCAACATTTTTCCTGTTTTTTTTAAGAGAATGCTCAACAAGAGGGGAAACTTCAGAATACTCAGACTTTAATCTATCGCCAATCAAAGTTTCAACGCTTTTTAATTCCTTTGATATACCTTTTAAAAAATCAACAGCCACAACAACTCCTTTTAGACTAACGATTAATCATTTTATCACAAATATACCATTAATTTTTATTCAAAAATTATCCCTATAGGACAATGGTCTGACCCATAGACTTCAGAGAGTATAAAAGCGTCTTTCACCCTGTCTTTAATATTTTCACTAACAAAAAAGTAATCTATCCTCCAGCCAACATTCCTCTCCCTTGCCCTTGACTTGTAATCCCACCAGGTATAGTTGCCACCCTCTTTATTAAACATTCTAAAGGTATCAACAAATCCAGAAGCAATTAATTTGTCAATCCATTCTCTTTCAACAGGCAAAAAACCAGAGACTTTTTCATTTTCTTTAGGCCTTGCAAGGTCAATCTCTTTGTGTGCTGTGTTAACATCCCCGCAAATAATCACTCCATAGCCTTTATCCTTTAGACTATTCACTATCTCCAGAAACTTGTCATAAAACCTTAACTTAAAATCAAGCCTTTCTTTACTTGCCTTACCGTTCGGGAAATAAACATTAAAAAGAATAAAATCCTTAAAATACGCAGCAATAACCCTTCCCTCAACATCAAACTCTTCAACCCCTAAATCATACTCAACCCTCTCAGGCTGTACTTTTGTAAACAAGGCAACTCCGCTGTACCCCTTTCTTGCCCTTGAAGAAGAATAAAATTGAAAGTAATCAAGGCTTTTAATATCTTTTGGAATTTGCTCTTCAGTTGCCTTTGTCTCCTGAAGACAGAGTACATCAGGATTTTCTTCCTTCACCCATTCAACAAATCCTTTTTTATGTATTGCCCTTATTCCATTTACATTCCATGAAATTAATTTCATATATAACTCCTTATTGTTTTTCCTCTTTTTTATTTTAAATAATTTTTACTTTATTTTAAAGATTTAAC
The DNA here is from genome assembly GCF_016592575.1 of Thermotomaculum hydrothermale. Taxonomy (NCBI): domain Bacteria; kingdom Pseudomonadati; phylum Acidobacteriota; class Holophagae; order Thermotomaculales; family Thermotomaculaceae; genus Thermotomaculum; species Thermotomaculum hydrothermale. Next base: position 1,227,373 of record NZ_AP017470.1, read on the forward strand.
CCTTTAACTTTTCCTTCTCAATACTTTTAAGGATTTTTCTAATCTCTTCCACTTGTTTTTTAAATTCTTTCAGCCTCTTTCCCTTTAACTTAGGCGTTGCAATCATTCTCTTTAACAGAGGATTAACCCACTTTCCCCTTGCATCCCTTATCCCAAAGTGAAGGTGTGGCCCATTAACCCTTCCAGTTGCCCCTGTTCTGCCTATAATCTGCCCTGCCTTAACATTTAAGCCCTTTCTAACAAGAATGCGGCTTAAATGAAGGTAATAGGTCTTAATATTCCCAGGATGCTTTATAACAATAAACTTCCCATTGTATTTTGAATAGCCTGTTTGAATAACAACCCCGTTGTAAACTGCAAAAACAGGCTCTCCAACCCTTGCCCTGTAATCCACCCCATTGTGAAAACTCCTTTTCCCTGTCACAGGATGCCTTCTCCAGCCAAATGTTGAAGTTACATGAATTCTCCTTAAAGGATAACGAAATGCAGAGGCAATCAATGCTTTCCCGTCGGCAGAGTAATGCCCGTTGTAAGAAGATTTCTCATCTGCCTCTCTATAGTAAAAAGCCTCTTTCCTGCCTGTCTTCTTTCCGTTGTAACAGGCATACAAAACCTTTTCAGGAAGTACAACCCTTCCATCAAAAACCCTCTCTTCAAGCAATACTTTAAACTTATCTCCCCTTCTTGCAGAAGTTCTAATTGGAACGAAACACTCAATTACATTGTTTACAGTATTCCTGACATTATCACTAACACCTGTTTCTTTCAAAGCATCGTTTAAAGTTGTCTTTAATTCTCCCTCTATCAATTTATACCTTATCTTTGTTGGCAATACTTTTTTAGAATAAATATATTTACCACTTTTGTAATCCCACTCAAGAATATGAAATATAACGGGATTTGGACAATAGATAAACCTTTCAACAACCTTTCCATCCTTTGAGAGTTTAAAGCGAAATTTCTCCCCGGCTTTTAAAAATCGGAAATCAACATAATTTCTCAAAGAGTTAACTATTTTTAAAGCCTGATAGAGTTTAACCCCATCAACAGCCATTATTGAATCTTCAAACCCCTTATATGGAAGAATCTCTCCAAAATACCATAAATCTGCCTGATTGTTTGTTATTGCCTTCAATAGATTTTTGTCGTTTTTAGGTGTGCATCTAAAAAAATCAAACTTCAATGAGGCAAAAAATAAAATCCCCAAAGTAAGGTAAAAAAATAGAAAAAGATAAAAAACAACTCTATATTTATTTTTAAATACAAAATCAATTAATTTATCCATGCCGATAAAAGTTATAGCATAAATTACAGGAAAAATTTAACTTTAATTTTTTTAACTTAACCCCTGCAATCAAAATATCTTGTCTGCAAAAGGAATTTCTGATTAAATTAAATATAAGTTTTTAAAAAGAAAAGGGAGGGGGAATGCCTGTTATTAAATCAAGGATAAACACAAAATCAGAGGAATTTAAAAAGAATTACGAGCATAACAAAAGGCTTATAGAAGATTTAAAGGAAAAATTAGAGTGGGCAAGAAAAGGGGGACCAGAAAAGGCTTTTAAGAGGCTTGAGCAATTAAATAAATTACCGGCAAGAAAGAGGATAGAACTTCTTTTAGACGAAGACTCACCATTTTTAGAACTCTCAACATTGGCAGGATACAACCTTTATCAAGATGAAGTGCCGGCAGGGGGAATAATAACAGGTGTGGGAAGAGTTGAGGGAAGAGAGGTAATGATTGTTGCAAACGACCCAACTGTTAAAGGAGGATGCTATTACCCTATAACCGTAAAAAAACACCTTCGTGCACAGGAAATAGCAGAGCAAAACAACTTACCCTGCATTTACCTTGTTGATTCAGGTGGGGCATTCTTGCCCTTACAGGCTGAGGTTTTCCCTGACAAAGAGCATTTTGGAAGAATCTTTTATAATCAGGCAAGAATGTCTGCAAAGGGAATAACACAGATTTCTGTTGTATTTGGATACTGCACAGCAGGTGGGGCGTATATCCCTGCAATGAGCGACCAGACAGTAATAGTAAAAGGCACCGGTACAATATTCTTAGGGGGGCCACCTCTTGTAAAGGCGGCAACTGGGGAGGATGTATCTGCAGAGGAGTTAGGCGGTGCCGATGTTCACTGCAGGATTAGCGGAGTTGCAGACCACTATGCTGAAAACGAGCACCACGCAATTTTAATTGCAAGGGATATAGTTAAGCATTTAGGAAAAAGAGAAAGGCAAAGCCTCAAACTTGAAACCCCAGAAGACCCTCTGTACCCTGCCGATGAGATTTTAGGGATAATTCCAACTGATTTGAAAAAGAATATGGACGCTTACGAAATAATTGCCCGCCTTGTTGACGGAAGCAGGTTTTTTGAGTTTAAAAAGATGTATGCGCCAACAATAGTTACAGGCTTTGCACACATTTACGGAATACCTGTTGGAATTCTTGCAAATAACGGCGTGTTGTTCTCCGAAAGTGCATTTAAAGCAACGCATTTTATTGAGTTATGCTGCACAGAAAACATACCCCTTCTATTTTTGCAAAACATAACAGGCTTTATTGTTGGGAAAAAGTATGAACACCAGGGAATTGCAAAAGACGGAGCAAAAATGGTTATGGCTGTTTCAAACGCAAATGTGCCTAAAATTACCCTTATTATGGGTGGATCATTCGGCGCAGGCAACTACGGGATGTGCGGAAGGGCATACAACCCGAGATTTCTCTTTATGTGGCCAAACGGCAGAATTTCTGTTATGGGGGGAGAACAGGCTGCAAGCGTTCTCTTAACTGTAAAAAGAGAGCAATTAAAGAGGGAAGGAAAAGAACTTACAAAAGAGGAAGAGGAAAAAATAGTCAACCCCATACTTGCAAAGTATGAAAAGGAAGGCCATCCATACTATTCAAGTGCAAGGTTATGGGACGACGGGATACTGAATCCGCTTACAACAAGAGAAGCGTTAGGGCTTGCACTTTCAGCAAGCTTAAATATGCCATTTGCACCGACAAGGTTTGGAGTATTTAGAATGTAAAAAAGTGTTTGAAAAGTTTATTTTTTGTGATAAATTCATTCCAGCGATACACATCACAATTTGGTGTGTTTTCGTTAAGAATTTTTTTTTAGGAGTTTTTTATGTCTCAGAGTATTTATGTTGGTAATCTGCCTTATTCCACAAGGGAAGAAGAGTTAAGGGAAGTTTTTGAAGCACACGGTAATGTTGAAAATGTTAAGATTATCAGAGATAGGGAAACAGGCAGGTCAAGAGGATTTGGTTTTGTTGAAATGTCAACTGAAGAAGAAACAAACGCAGCTATTAACGCTTTAAACGGCTCAGATCTGGGAGGAAGAACCTTAAAGGTTAGCCTTTCAAAACCAAGAGAAAACAGATAAGCAAAATAAAGCAATTAAAAAAATTTGGCGGGAAATATCCCGCCTTTTTTATTTATTGAAAAACCTTGAATAAAAATACTTTCTTTTACTCTCACAATTTTCATCATTCCAAAACCTATTTTAAAAATAAATATTAAACTTTTTTATCTTTTTCCTTGCAATAGGCTTTTTATGTGTTATTGTTAATGAACACGGAACGCACAACTTAGTGGGTTTTAGTGAAAGAAAATTTTTAGGAGTTTATTTTATGTCTCAGAGTATTTATGTTGGCAACCTGCCATACAACACACAGGAAAGCGATTTAAGGGAAGTTTTTGAAGCACACGGTAATGTTGATAATGTTAAGATTATCAGGGATAGGGAAACAGGCAGGTCAAGAGGATTTGGTTTTGTTGAAATGTCAACCGAAGAAGAAACTAACGCTGCTATTACAGCTTTAAACGGTTCTGACCTTGGAGGAAGGAACTTAAAGGTTAGCTTATCTAAACCAAGAAATTATTAAGTTTAAAAATAGACTTAAAAAAGAAAAGGCGGGAAAATTTCCCGCCTTTTTTTATTTGATTTGAAATTATCTTATGTAATTATTGGGCTTACTATTTCAACAAGCTCAATCTCAAAATTCAAATCCTTCCCTGAAAGAGGATGGTTTGCATCAAGAATAACAGTTTCATCCCTCACCTCTGTCAATTCAGCAATAATTGTTCCCCCTGTTGGAGTGTTTAACTGAAACTGCATTCCAACTTGCGGTTCTAAACCTTCAGGCAAATCAGTTTTAGGAACTTCAAGCATAAGCTCATCTCTTTTTTCTCCGTATGCTTCCTGATAAGGGATTTTAATATTTTTCTTTTCCCCAACTTCCATACCTTCAACTGCTTTTTCAAATCCAGGAATAAGTTTCCCTTCTCCAATAACGAATTCTAAAGGTTCTCTTTCATAAGAGGAATCAAACACCTCTCCACTATCAAGAGTTCCTGTATAATGAACCCTTACTTTGTCTCCATTTTGTGCTTTGGTCATAAAAATACTCCTAATTTTTTTACGAGGATAAACCTCAACACAATGTTAACAGATTAATTCATTTATTAAAAATAAAGTTTAAGTTAATCTTTTAAAACAAGCTTGATTTTTGAAATATCCCCTATCCTCTCGTTAACCATAAAATCTCTCATTTTTACAACTGAAGGAAGGTATCCCTCAATTCTTCCCTCAAGAAAATACCTCTTTGCAGGCACAACAGGGGCTAACCCCCCGCCAAAATCATCTGACAAAGGCTCAAAACCCTCGCTCTTTTCAATCTTCACATTGCATCCTTCACATCCTTTAACAGCGTTTTCAATTTTCTTTCTAAATTCATTCAAAGCCTTTTCTTCAAAAAAAGCAAACTTAAAATCAAAATAAGCCTTCTCAATTTCCCTTTTTGATACAACCTTAACCTTTAGCCTTTCATAATTCTTTTCAAGGGCTGTCTGCAAATAATCTGCGAATTTTTTCTCAATACACAGATGAACATGACTTTCAAGCCCCAACCATTCTTTAAGTGTTTCTTTTAAAGTCTCAGCCTCAATCCCTGCAAGTTTTGGGAAAAAATACTCAACTTCCTCATCTTTACAACTAATTAACCCCCTTAAAAAGCCTTTTAAAAGAATAAAAGGACAATCAAAAACCATTTCAACAAACTTTTTACCCATAGATTTTCTCCTTAAGATTATTCTTTATTAAAAATATAATCCTTGAACTTAAATCTTGCAAAAATACGAGATGTATAAAGTTAATTGTTCTCTCTATTAAAGAAAGTTTTATTATAAACAATCACATTGGTTAATTTAGATTTCTTAAATTCTATATTTCAACTTCCAAATACATGAAACTCTTATTTTTACAACCAGTATTCTTAAATCAGAGAGATACAAACTTTTTATTCCTTTCTTTACTTTTCATTATTTACATTTAAATTATCTATCTACTTTTAAAATCACGCTGCCAATTGTTCCTTGAATTTTTCTTTTAATTGCTTAATAATTTTAGTGTTTATTATTTAATCTCTTTTGAAAGTTCTCCCTTAAAAGGGATTATAAAAATCTATCCATTTTTTGGATAGAACATCAACTTTAAACTGTATTTAAGGAGTCAACTATGAAAAAAAGATTTTTTAAAAGATTTTCCCAGGTATTATTGATTTTAATTTTAACATTTACAATGGGATGTCATCTCCCAAACAACAAAGAAACAGCAAAAGAATTTATAAATGCATGCAAAGCCAATAACATATCAGAAATAAAACTAATGCTTGCAATGGGAGTTGACCCTGATATAACAGATGATGGATTAACAGGTCTAATGGTTGCTGCGTATAATGGTTACATTGAATTAACCCAATTGCTTTTAAAGAAAGGGGCAAATGTAAATAAAAAATATTATGGGACAATGTTAGCTGGATTGGAAGGACAAACAGCCTTATACTTTGCAATAAGTGGTTACGCTTATTATAAAAAACATGACAAACAGAAGGCAAAACGAATAGAAAAAATTGCTCTCCTTTTAGTAGATAAAGGTATAGATATAAACTCTAAAACAGAGGATAGGAGTAATTATTTAATGCAAGCAAGCTGGGCAGGAATGGAATCTTTGATTAAGAAACTTATTAAAAAAGGAATTGATGTGAATTATACAATACCAGACGGATTTACTGCACTTATGGTGGCATCAAAAAATGGCCATTTTAATATTGTAAAACTATTGCTTGAACATGGAGCAAACCCGAACTTGAAGGTTAAAAAGGGAGAATATAAAGGTTACACAGCCTTGAAATTGGCAGAAAAGAAAGGTTACAAAGACATAGTAAAACTCCTCAAACAATACGGAGCAAAAGAGGAATAATTCCCATTTGGTCTGCTTTTTTTGTGTGGTGTGATTTGATAAAATTTTTGTAAAAAGAATAAGGATTAGGGATTGAATAGTGATAAAAGATTAAAATTAAAATTAAACGACTCAGGGGAAATCCTCCACACAACAGACACCCTTGCTTACGGAGAAGAACTAACCGCACCTTATGAAAACAACAAAGACGAAGTACTAAACACCATAACCTACACTGGCCACGAAAAAGACTACGAAACAGACCTCACCTACATGCTTGCAAGGTATTACTCATCCCAAACAGGCCGTTTCCTCTCCCCCGACCCCGGCTACGACTACGACCAATTAGACCCAATGAGTTGGAACCTGTACTCCTATGTAAGGGGGAATCCAGTGAATTTTATTGATAAAAATAGGAAAGAAATCTATTTAAAGGATGGAGACAGAATTGTTAAATTTAAAATAGGAAAATATTATGACCCTAAAAAATATGGGGAAAAGATTCATCGAATGGCTCAAGCTCTAACAAGTTTAATGAGAATCCATAAGAAATTAAATAAATTAGTGAGAGATCTGGTTAAATCAAAGAATCATCATGTTATGCAAATTAAATCTTACATTAAATATTATGGGGATCGTGTTCCTGATGCCGTAGTAAAAGATGATTCGACATCAGGAAATACTCATATTTATGTGTTGCATTTATTGGGGAATGAAGGATATGATGGAAAAATTGCTTCACCTTTAGCAACATTAGCCCATGAAGTAAAACACGCATGGGATGATGACCATAATTATAAAGATATGGAAGTTCGTTATAAAGGAGTTAAAATGGGAGAAATAAGAGCTGTATATTATGAAAATATAGTGAGAACAAGAACCTATGACAATAAATTGAGATTTAAATATGGAGGAAAATCAATAACTGAAGAAATGTTCAAGTATGCTCTGGGGGACGACTATGATGAAGATGATTTTTAAATGCAAGTTGCTTTTGCTTATTTTAAGTGTTGTATTGTTATTTGAAGCATATCTTTTGTACTCCACACACAAAAAGTACATAGATAATAAAAATGAAATGGTTAGGAGAGAAAAGGAGATTAAAAAGGAATTAAAGAGAAATGAGTTCTATGGCATATATAAAAGTGGCTCTTCGCAGTTTTATGACATTCCTTTAAGGATTACAGACGGGAAAACAAAATATATTATAATATTGAATCTTAACACATTAAGAGATCGTATTTTTCCTTGCAAGTGTAAAAACGATTTTGATTTGTATGGTTATTCAGTTTTTCTCACAAAACTTTTAGAATTTAATTTTCCGATTTCTGTTGATAAAGATATGAAAAAAAATCTTTATAAATTTTGTCCCGTTTTTGTTCGGTATGATTATTACAAAAAACTTGCAAAAGAATGGGATAAATTAAGTTTAGATGAATTACTGTCAAAATATACCACTTACAATAAATTATATGGCTATGTCTGGGATTATGAAAAATTCAAAACACCTCAAAAAGCCATCTCATTGCAAGCATATTTGTTTTTTAAATATAGGATTTTTGTAAGCAATATAGATTGCGTAAAATGTATATATGTGTTAGAGGGAAACATCTTAAAACCAAGAAATAAATAACCCGCAGGCCATACGGCCTGCTTTTTTGTTTCTAAGCGCCACCATATACCAGTACACTCCAATAAGCGAAAAACAAGCAATCCTCTATAGCTGGCTTGATAAACCAATACTCGGCTATGCAGTACTAAAAACCACCAGACAAATAACCATCCAGAACAACGACCCAATAAACATAAAATCCACAATCTACCAGCCCACACCAAACAACTCCCTCGGCATAGAAAAATACAGCCTCACAGTAGGAAGCAACTCCAAAGTAAAAAATTACATAAGTGCTGACAACAACAACTACATAAATGAAGACGGAACAATAGATAGAGACAGCCTCATTCAAGCTCTAAACCTTGATACAGACCTAACCTCCACAACCAACACAGGAAACATACCCATAATCCAGTTAACCAGACCCCAGGAAGAAGGAAGCACAATCCTATACTACACCTACATACTCATTCCAGTAATAGACACATCAACAGAAAGCCTCCAAAACTTCCTCGTATCCCACTCAATAACCAAAGGAGAATACAACTGCCTGATTCAATTAAACGATATCAATTTCCCTTCAAATCAAATCGCAACCCCGGAAGCCATACTCAGGATGAAAGTAACCCCAGACACAAACTTCAAACTCCACCCACAAAAGCTCTACAAAGCAACCTACATCTCATCAGCAGAAAACACAAAAACAACACTCTCAATCACACTTCCAAAACTAAACTATCTAATCAAAACCCAGGATGATACAAACATCTTAAAATACCAGAATTTAAAACTCCTCTTAATCCCTGAAAATACAAACATATCAAAAGACGATGACCCACAAACAATTAGTCCTAGCAAAATACAAGATTGTCTTGAATCTCAAAACCCTAACCAAAATCCAATATGCTACCTATCAACCACAACCTTCACCCCCGACCTCTTTGACCCTCAAAAATTAGAATGCCATCTAATAACCTTCAACCAAAACATACCAGCAGGCACATACAAAGCAGTAATCCTACAACCAGAAAATAACACCTACAAACTCTTTGAAATGCTACCAGACAGAGCAGATCTACTTCCAAAAATTACAATCACAAGCCATTACACAACCCCCCAAACCACAATCACCCCCTCAACAATCAACACAGCAACCATGAAACTTGACACATTGCAAAAAGGCAAAATAACCATTACAATAAACTCAGACCACTTCACAGGGAAAACATTAGAAAATGGAGACAACCAACCGAAACTAAGAAGATGGATAGAAATAATGAAAGGAACTGAAATAATACTTCCTAAAACAGAAATCACAACAACCTACGACGAAAACAACCAGAAAATAACCGAAGTAAAAGAAGACTACGAAAACAACAAAATAACAATCACCATCCCAGAATATTACCTCTTTGGCTACACAGAAAAGCCACAACAGATGCCACAGAACCTCACACAAAACACAAGTTATACAATACAAGTCTATACAACACACTATGCATCAACAGACACAACACACAAACAAATAAATCTAATCAACATGCCATTTAATCTAACCTTCTATCACCAGGACCACCTTAGCACAACAAGATACATAACAAACGATTCAGGAGAAATCCTGCACACAACAGACACCCTTGCCTACGGAGAAGAACTCACAGCACCTTACGAAAACAACAAAGACGAAGTGTTAAACACAATAACCTACACAGGCCACGAAAAAGACTACGAAACAGATTTAACATATATGCTCGCAAGGTATTACTCATCCGAGACAGGCCGCTTCCTCTCCCCCGACCCCGGCTACGACTACGACCAATTAGACCCAATGTCCTGGAACCTGTACGCATATGTGAGGGGGAATCCGATTAACCACTTTGACCCAACAGGTTTAGAATTATCAACCGAAGAAAAGAAAAGGTTAGAAGAATTATATAAACAAGGCGAGTTTAAAGAACTTGACAAGGAAATTCGTTCAATTCTTCAGGACAGAATGGACAAATACAATGAATGGAACGCAGAATATAGTGGACAGGAGGATTTTAATTCAACGGTAATAGATTTAAAGGTAAATGGTTATTTAAAACATGTTGATTGGAGCAAAGTAGATACCTCAATAAAAAAATTAATGATAGGACCTTTAGCGAAGAAAACAATAAATCCACCTGCTAATTATGGTAAAACTAGAGAAGGATCTGAAACAGGTGAACGAGTATGTAACAATATACAGACCTATGTGGCTACTCCATTGACTTTTTCAGGTTCCCCTGTATTTGAGGGCATAGGTCAGGGAATTTATTTCGTTGCTGGCTGGGGTAAAATGCATTATGCAGAGGCAAAGTACAAGCTTGACCCAACAGAAAAAAATAAGAAGAATTTAGAAATGACAAGAGTTCAGTTAGGGGTTGCATCAATTAATTTTTTAGGTGGATGGTCATTGTCTTTTACAATACCAAATAATGATGGTACTTTTAATAAAGTTGTTAATGTTTTGTCCACAATAGTAGATTCTGCTTTCAGTTATGCAGAAGATCAAAATAATGATAATTAATGAGAGGTTAATAGTGAATGCAACAGTCGTTTTTTTAAAATTCTCTCTTTTCTTAATAATTTTTGTTTATTTGTATGATTTGATGGTGAGAGATATAATTAGAAAGGAAACAAAAAAAATCGCTATTGGTGGTAGAGGTTGGAGCGAGATAGAGATAACCAATAATTTGCTCAGGCGTATTTTGAAGGTAATAATGATAATAATTTTCTTTCTATTATTTTTATCAATTTAAATACAAAATTCTCAATAACTCTGCAGGTCTTCATCGGCCTGCTTTTTTTATTGTTAAAAGGAATATGAAAATGTAAAATAAAATTAAGAAACATAAAAACAGGGGGGAAGAATGAAAAATTATAAATTGTCTGTTGTTATAGAGAAAACAAAAGAAGGATACTTTGCATTCTGTCCCGAATTACAGGGCTGTTATACACAGGGGGAAACATACGATGAAATAATAGAGAACATAAAAGATGTTATAAAATTGAACATAGAAGACAGACTTGAAAACAATGAAGAAATTCCTCAATCTGAATTTATAAGTTTAACAGCGGTGGAAGTTGAGGTATGACAAAAAAGCTTCCGAGAATCACTGCCAGTGAAATAATTAAAGTTTTAGAACAAAAAGGATTTAAACTTGCAAGGCAAAGTGGAAGCCACAAAATATATAGAAATGCAAAAGGGCTGCGTGTAACAGTCTCCTTTCATTCTGGCAAAATCCTTCACCCAAAACTGTTAAAGAGTATACTTAATGACGCCGATATAACTGTTGAAGAGTTGAGAAAAATACTAAAGAAATAAGCCAATATGAATAAAATTATTATTCATGAAAAAATTTTTTACCTATCAACTTCAAATGGCAAAGAACTCACCGCACCCTTTGAAAACGACAGGATAAAGCACCACAAAAACTTTCGGAAAGAGCATTATGATATTAAAGCAAAAGTTAATTAAATATCTAATTATATTTGTTTTAACGGAAACACCTTTTTGCTTCATACTATTGCTATTACACAACAATAAAACAGAATGGGATAATTTTATAATCCCATTATCTGTTTTATCCTTTATTTTATTTTCAGCAGGAATTTTTTACTTTGTATCTAATATAAATGAAATTTTTGTTGAGCCAACAGAGTTAACAAGTAAAAAAGAATACTCATGTAAAGTTGAGTTTTGTAATCTTTCTAATTACCGCTTAATGTTTAATTGCGCTTCTTATCCTTTGTCGAGAATAAGTTTATATAAAGATTTTTTTGTTATTGTCTGGGTTTTTAAGATATTTAAATTTTCTTATAAAGATGTTGAACAAATATCTTTGAAAAAATTCAAACTTTCTAAAAAAATTTGGTTCAAGATGAAAAAAGGATACCCTCAAGAATTCTATATTTGTCCATTAAATCGAGAAGTATTATTAAAAAAATTATTAGAAAAAATTGAAAGAAACAAATTAACTCGAAAAAACTTATGTTAAATATAGTTTTATTAATATCTTCTGAAAATCTTCTTTGTTTTTTATATGTAATTTCATAGTAGAAACTTCTACACCTTTATTTCAAGAAAGTTAATACAAAAAACTAATCCAAAAATGCTTTGAATTTAGTGTTTGTTTAAGTAAAATAAAACAGCTATGGAAAACAAAGATAAAGAAATAAGGGCACAAAAAAGAAGACTTTGGGCAGAATTAAGTTCAGCGGGAATTCAATTTCCCGTAAGCATTGGAATAGGCTATTTTATGGGCAAGTATTTAGACAAATGGTTTAATACCTATCCATATTTAACAATTATTTTCTCAATTTTTGGAGTTGTTGCAGCGTTTGTAAATATATTCAGGCTAAACTCACAATTGACAAAGTTAGAAGAAAAAGAGAGGAAGTTAAAAGATGAAGACTGAGAGATTGGTAAAGATTGCAAGTTTGATTTACTTTATATGCGGGATATTGTTTTTTACCTTTAAAAGAGATTTTTATGGGATTTTAAATTTTGCTGCAGGTTTTATTCTGGTATTTGTAAATTTTATTTACCTTGAAAAATTAACACTTTCAGTTACCTCAAAAAATCCATCTCAGGCAAAAGTTATAATACTGATAAATCTTATTCGTTATCCCTTGATAGCATTAATCATTTATGGTATTATCCAGTGGAAGAATTTTAAAGCTATCCCCTTTGTTATAGGGATGACAGCACTTGTTTTTGGATTATTTCTTTCACCAATTTCGGGAGGTATAAAGAAAAATGGGTCATGAAGCATCATTAATTACTCAGTTTATCAATAATTTGTTCCATACTCACTTACACGACAATGTGGTAATGGGAGTTATTGCCTTTTTGGTTTCATTTATTATTTTTGTAATCCTGAAAAAAGATCCTGACATTATTCCAACACCTGCCCAGCAGTTTTACGAAGGTGTGATAAATAGTATAAGCACAATGCTTGAAGATAATATAGGGAAGGAAGGAAAAGAGTTTCTGCCCTTTGTAACTACACTTGCTATTTACATATTTATATCCAATGCATTAGGGTTAATTCCCGGCTTTTCTGCTGCAACAGGGAACTTAAACACTACTGCCGCATTGGCAATTCTTGTATTTTTCTACTACAACTACATAGGGATAAAAAAACACGGATTCAAATACATTAAACACTTTTTAGGGCCTGTGTGGTGGCTTGCTCCTTTAATGCTACCAATTGAAATTATCTCCCATTTAGCAAGGCCTTTCTCTCTTTCAATAAGGCTTTTTGCAAATATGTTTGGAGACCACTCAGTATTTTTAGTATTTTTAACACTTATCCCATTTGTAATCCCAATTCCATTCCTTGCACTGGGATTGTTTGTTTGCTTTATACAAACATTGATTTTCGTTATGCTTACAGTTGTTTACCTTGCGGGAGCAGTTGCTGAAGAGCATTAATAAAGGCTTTTACGGTTTCCGAAGCCGTAATCATAAATCTATGAAAGGAGGTTTGCTGTGAGGAAGTTTTTTTCATTAGCAATCATCGCAGCAGCAATTTTATTCGCTGTAAACCCTGCAATGGCTGCAGAAGGCGCAGAAGCAGTTGCTAAAACCCCCTGGGGCTCTGTAGCAGCAGGTATATCCCTTGCATTTGCTGCCGCTTTCGGCGCAATTGGACAGGGGAAGGCAATTGTTGCCGCTTGCGAAGGAATTGCAAGAAACCCTGGAGCAACCGGTAATATCAGGACCACCCTTCTCATTGGTCTTGCATTTATCGAGTCTCTTGTTCTTTATGTTCTTGTTATAGCGTTTGCTATTAAGTAATTTGCGGCAAAAAAGCCTTCATTCCCATCATAACTATAAAAATTGCAGGCACAATGCCTGCTTTTTTTTTATCTTTTTATTCCTTTTTTATTGATTTTAATTCCAAAAAAATAGAAAATTAGAGTGTGGTCTTATACCTATCAGTGTATATGAGGGGGAGAAAATGAATTTAATGGACAGATTCAAAGAAAGAGCGAGAAAGGCTGGCAAAACTATTGTTCTTCCAGAAGGAACAGATGACAGGACACTAAAAGCGGCTAATGCTGCGGTAAAAGAGGGAGTGTTTAAACCTGTTGTTCTTGGAAACCCTGATAAGATTTCTAAAAGGTGCGAAGAGTTAGGCATTGAGATGAACTTTGAGGTATTGGACCATTTAAAGGCAGATTTTTTTGATAAATATGCTGAATTTTACTATCAAAAGAGAAAGGCAAAAGGGATTACAAAAGAAGAGGCTGAAGAGATTATGAAAGATCCGCTGTTTTTTGGGGCAATGATGGTTGAAGACGAGAAAGCAGATGGCTCAGTTGCAGGCGCATTAAACACAACAGCACATACAGTCAGAGCAGCACTTCACATTATAGGAACAAAACCTGGAAGCAAGACAGTTTCCTCATTCTTTCTGATGATTACTCAGAATCCAGCATTTGGAGTTGACGGAGCAATGCTTTTTGCAGACTGTGCGATTGTTCCAAATCCCACAGCAATTCAGCTTGCAGAGATAGCAATTGATACAGCAGACAATTGCAAAAAATTCCTTGAAGTAGAGCCAAAGGTTGCCCTATTGTCATTTTCAACAAAGGGAAGCGCAAACCACCCTGATGTTGATAAGGTAAGGGAAGCCCTTGAATACATTAAAACAAGAAGGCCTGACATTGTTGTTGACGGAGAATTGCAGGCAGATGCTGCTATTGTTGATTCTGTTGGAAAGAAGAAAGCCCCGGGCTCTCCAGTTGCAGGCAATGCAAATGTTTTAATCTTTCCAGACCTTGACGCAGGAAATATTGGCTACAAATTAACCCAGAGGATTGGAAACGCTGCCGCAATTGGCCCGGTATTGCAGGGATTAAACAAACCCTGCAACGACTTATCAAGGGGATGCTCCTGGCAGGATATTGTTGACACAGGTGTTTTAACAGTAATTCAAACACTTTAATTTTTTTGAAAAATATACTTTTATTTTCCCTCCGATGTATAAATCGGAGGGATTTTTTTTTATAATAGATTAAAACGCATTCGGAGGGGATATGTCTGATTACAAAGAGTTGAAAAAAAGTTATGAAGAAAAAGTTAAAAAGGCAACAGAGAGGTTTCCTGAGAGAAAAGAGAAGTTTGAAACTTCGTCAGGTATTGAAATAAAGAGGGTTTACACCCCAGAAGATATTGAAAATTTAGACTATGTAAAAGATTTATCCTTCCCTGCAGAATACCCCTTCACAAGGGGAGTACAGCCAACAATGTACCGCTCAAGGTTCTGGACAATGAGGCAGTATGCAGGCTTTGCAACTGCAGAAGAATCAAACAAGAGGTATAAGTACCTTCTTCAACAGGGGACAATGGGCTTGTCTGTTGCCTTTGATTTGCCAACCCAGATTGGTTACGATTCTGACAATATTATGGCAAAAGGAGAGGTTGGAAAAGTTGGGGTGGCTATTGATTCTCTTAAAGATATGGAAATACTTTTTGACGGAATTCCCCTTGATAAGGTTTCAACATCAATGACAATAAACGCAACTGCTGCATTTCTCCTTGCAATGTACTTAATCGTGGCTGAAAAACAGGGAATCTCCTTTGATAAGGTTTCAGGGACAATACAAAACGATATTTTAAAGGAATACATAGCAAGGGGAACCTATATCTATCCACCTGAACCATCGTTGAGGATAATCTCAAACATATTTGAATTCTGTTCAAACCAT
Source organism: Thermotomaculum hydrothermale (assembly GCF_016592575.1). Taxonomy (NCBI): domain Bacteria; kingdom Pseudomonadati; phylum Acidobacteriota; class Holophagae; order Thermotomaculales; family Thermotomaculaceae; genus Thermotomaculum; species Thermotomaculum hydrothermale. Next base: position 1,242,982 of record NZ_AP017470.1, read on the forward strand.
GTGCCAAAGTGGAACACAATTTCAATTAGCGGATACCACATAAGGGAAGCAGGTTCAACAGCGGTGCAGGAAGTTGCGTTTACCCTTGCAGACGGAATCACCTATGTTGAAGAAGCAATTAAAGCAGGGCTTGATGTTGATAAATTTGCCCCAAGGCTTTCATTCTTTTTCAACGCACACAACAACTTTTTTGAAGAGATTGCAAAATTCAGGGCAGCAAGGAGAATGTGGGCAAAGATAATGAAGGAGAGGTTTAAAGCAAAAAATCCAAAATCTTTAATGCTAAGGTTTCACACTCAGACAGGGGGAAGCACTTTAACAGCACAACAGCCAGAAAACAACATAGTAAGGGTAACATTACAGGCATTAGCGGCTGTTTTAGGGGGAACGCAGAGCCTTCACACAAACTCAATGGATGAAGCCCTTGCCCTTCCCACTGAAAAATCGGTAAGAATTGCTTTAAGAACACAGCAGATAATTGCCTATGAAAGCGGCGTTGGGAATACAGTTGACCCACTTGCAGGCTCTTACTATATTGAAAACCTTACAAATGAAATAGAAAAAAAAGCATTTGAATACATTGAGAAGATAGACAAAATGGGTGGAATGCTAAAGGCAATTGAAAGCGGTTATGTTCAAAGGGAGATTGCAGAAAGCGCATACAACTATCAAAAAGCAATTGAAAGTGGAGAACAAATTGTTGTAGGGGTAAACAAGTTTACAATAGAAGAGGATAAAAAAGACCTGGAAATTTTAAAGATAAACGAAGAAGTTGAAAAAAAACAGGTTGAGAAGTTGAAAAAATTGAAACAAGAGAGGGATAATTCCCTTGTTAAAGACAGGCTTACTTCTTTGAAAAAGGCAGCATCAGGAAGAGATAACCTTATGCCTTACATACTTGACTGCGTAAGGGCTTACTGTACATTAGGGGAAATGGCAGACACCTTGAGAGAGGTTTTCGGAGAGTATCAGGATACTGTATCACTATAAAAAAGAGAGGTAATATATGAGTTTTGCCGATTATTTAAATGTATTTTTTCAATCTAAAATTGGGCTTATTTTTGCATTTGTATTAGGTTCAATGTTTGGTTCATTTTTCAATGTATGTATTTACAGACTACCAAAAGAATTATCCATAATTAAACCCCGCTCCTTTTGCCCATCCTGCAACAAAACTATACCCTGGTATTACAATATCCCCTTAATCAGCTGGCTTTATTTAAGGGGAAAATGCGCATACTGCGGGGCAAAGATATCATTCAGGTACTTTTTTGTTGAATTATTAACTGCTTTAATTTTTACCTTCGGAGTTTACAAGTTCGGTTTTAGTCTAAAAGCGCTTGAATTTATTGTACTAACATCCTTAATGCTTATCCTCTTTTTCACAGATTTATACGAAAGGATTTTGCCTGATGAAATCACACTTGGATTTATCCCGATTGGTTTAATCTTCGCATACTTTTCCCCTGAAAGGGGCTTTTTAGAATCCCTTGTTGTTGGAGTTATTGGTGCAGGGCTTTTATTCCTGTTAGCTTACATCTATCTGAAAATTAAAGGGATTGAAGGAATGGGAATGGGGGATGTTAAAATGCTTGCCCTGATGGGAACATTTTTAGGTAAAAAAGCATTTTTAGCCTTAATGATTGGCTCAATTATTGGAACTATTGTCGGCTTATTTATTATCTATGTACTGAAAAAAGGCAGACATTATGAAATTCCATTTGGGTGTTTTCTTGCGATAGGCACTGTAATCACTTACCTTTACGGAGACAATTTAATCCATTACTATGTAACACACTTTCTGCAGCATTATTAATTTTTAGGTGTATAGCGAAAAATTTTTCCTTTTTATGTCCTATTCCCAAAAAGCAAGTACATTTTATATAAATTTTGAATTTTGAATTTTGGATGTTGGATGTTGGATTTAGGAAATTAAAATCCTATCCCTTCTGATATTGTTGTTTCTGTTAACTTATATCAGGACTTAGCACAGGACACTCTTTACTGTTCTTTTTTTTCACGAAATGATTCAACAAAGTGGTAAATTACAGGAATAACAATCAGGGTAAGCATTGTTGAAAAGATAAGGCCTGCAATTACGGTTATTGCCATAGGCTTTCTAATCTCTGAGCCTTCCCCAAATCCTATAACCATTGGAAGCAAACCTAAAACAGTTGTAAGGGTTGTCATAAAAATCGGCCTTAATCTTACAATGCCTGCCTCTTTTATAGCCTCTTTTAAAGCCATTCCCCTGCTTCTCAATAGGTTTATGTAATCAATTAATACAATTGCATTGTTTACAACAATACCTGCAAGCATCATCATTCCAATAAAAACAAGCACAGAAAGGGGAATATTAAATGCATACAGAGTTACCCCAACACCAAACAGGGCAAGTGGAATAGTAACCATAATTATAAGTGGATGAATCAAAGATTCAAACTGAGAGGCCATAACAATGTAAACGAGAAAAACAGATAATAAAAGTGCAAGGTATAAACTGCTTGAAGACTTTTCCATTTCCATCTGCTGGCCACCCATCATAACAGTTACATTTTCAGGAAGATTTAAGTTATTTACTATTCTCTCTATCTTGTTGGTCACATTCTTTAAACCTATTCCCTGAATATTTGCAGTTATTAAACCAACCCTCTGCTGGTCAATTCGTCTGATTTCTCCCGGCCCTTCCTGAATGCTGAATTTAGCAACAGATTTTAAGGGGATAGGCTTTTGCCCTCCGGGATTTATAATCAGGTTTTTCAACTCATTTATAGATTTATGAATACTGTCTTTTAACCTCACCCTTATGTCAATCCTTCTATCCTCTTTTACAAACTTGGTTGGAATATTCCCTAAAATTTCGTTTTTTACAAGGTCTGCAACATCTCTTACATTTAAATTAAGCCTTGCCAACTTATCCCTGTCAAACCTTATTTCAATCTCAGGATTCCCAGGTTTTATGTTTGTCTGAACATCTTTCAATTCAGGCAAATCCTTTATATTTTCGTAAACAAGCATTGTGTACTTCTTCAATTCATCAAGGTTGTATGTATGAATCTCAACCTGCACAGGCGGTTTTGTGGTAAAGAGTTCAGGGAATCTAATCCTTACCTCAGCATCAGGTATATCAGCAAGAACTTTCCTTACCCTGTTTATTACATACTCTTCAGTTTTAATTAAATTCTTTGAAGGCTTTAAAATAATCCCCACATTTGCAATATTCTCCCCCTCATAGGATTTAGGGTAAGAATCACTTTCAACCCCGCTTTTCACAAAAACAGTTTTTACCTCTTTTATCTTTGAAATCTTTTTTATAAAAGGTAAAAGCCTTGAATCTATCTCCTCAACAGGAGTGCCTATAGGCATTGTAATTACTGCAGAAAACTCACCCTGGTGCATATTGGGAAGCAACTCAACATCAAGGGATTTGAAAGAAAAATAGGTAATGACAAATGCCAGAATTATAATCAATAAAACTGCTATTTTGTTTTCAAGAGACCAATCCAATATAGAGGGGTAAAATTTCTTTTGAAACCAGGAAAAGCCTGAATTAAAACCGCCCACAATTTTTGAAAGAAAATTTTTGTCAAGAAAGTTGTAAATTTTAGCACTAACAAAAACAATACCAAGCAAAATTAAATAAATCCCAACAATTACTTTGCCAACAATTTCAAGAATGAAATAAATTATAAATTTAATCAGGATAAAGAGAAAAAAGACATACCTTTTTAATCCCTTTGCATTTGACAAATCTTCGGCAAATGATTTAACTGAATAGAATGTAAATAGCATTTGTTTTACATTTAAATCTTTTTTATCTGCCTTTAAGCCAAACCTTCTTGAAGCAACCATTGGGATAAAGAATAATGCAAGAACCAACGACGCTAAAAGTGCAAAAACAACGGTTAAAGACATATCCTTGAAAATTTGCCCCGCAATCCCCTCAATAAAAACAATTGGGAAAAATACGGCAACTGTTGTCAATGTTGATGCAACAACTGCTGTTCCAACCTCCTGAACTCCTATTACAACACTTTCTTCGCTATCTCCCCTCTGCTCTGAAACCCTGAAAATGCTTTCAAGCACAACAATTGCGTTATCCACCAACATTCCAACACCTAATGCAATTCCACCAAGGGACATAATATTCAAGGTTACATTAAAGAAATTCATTAAAGCAAATGTGGTAATAATAGACAGGGGAATTGTTAGAGAAACAATAAAGGTTGACTTAAGGTTTTTCAAAAACAGGAATAAAACAAGAATTGCAAGTATTCCGCCTATAACGGCATTTGATTTAACCTCATCTATAGCCTTTTTAATAAAAACACTCTGGTCACTTAAAAGAGAAACATTAATCAACCCCTTAAACCTTGAATAAACTGTTTTGCCTTTATCGGAAAGAAGTTGCTTTTTCACCCTGTTTGCAACCTGAACAATGTTTGCTCCACCCTCTTTGTAAATTTCCAAAAGCACACACTCTTTACCGTTAACCCTTGTAATTACCTCTCTGTCTTTATAAGTCTTTTTTACAGTGCCTATATCCTTTAACCTGACATCTGCATTATTAAATCTGCCTATTATTAGGTTTCTTATTTCGTCAAGGTTTTTAAACTGGTTAACAGTTCTCACAATGTATTCAGTTGAGCCTTCCCTTAAAATTCCACCTGCAAGGTTTATGTTTTCGTTTGCAAGCCTTGTATTTATCCTGTTTATATTCAGGTTCAGGTTTTCAAGTTTTTTCTGGTCAATCTCAACCCTTATCTCTTCTTCAAGCCCTCCCCTTACCTTTGCGGCAGCAACACCTTTAAGTTTATCAAGGGCAGGCTTCAACTGTTCATCGCAAAAGGTTCTCAAATCCATTAAATTCATCTTGTCTGAAGTAATGGCAAATACACAGATAGGGTCTAAAGTTGGGTCATACCTTAAAATAACAGGCTTTTTAGCCTCTTCCGGCAGAAAAACCTGGTCAAGTTTTTCCCTTATGTCCTGAACAGCGGTATTAATATTCGTTCCCCAGTAAAACTCTAAAATAACATCTGAAACCCCGGTTCTTGAAACAGAGGAAATCCTCTTTAAATTATTTACAACAGCAAGGGCTTCTTCTATTCTTTTTGTAACATTGTTTTCAATCTCCTCCGGCGCAGAGCCTTCCATTTCAGTCCTAATGGTAATTGTTGGATAGGTGATATTTGGCATTAAATTCATCTTTAATTGTTTGTATGATACAAAGCCAAATACTGCCACTGCAAGAATTATCATTGTAATAGCCACAGGCCTTGTAACAGTAATGTTAAAAATAGTCTTATTTTTCATTTCCTATTACCCTCACCTTATCTCCATCCTTCAATGTATTCTGCCCTGCAACAACAACAAGTGTTTTTTCGCTAAACCCCTTATTCAGGCATTCAAAGTAATCTTTGTTTTCGTATCCTGTTTTCAATTCAACCTTTTTAACCTTTTTGGTATCTCTATCAACAACAAAAATATACTTTCTATCATTCTGGTAAATTACAGCCTTTTTAGGAACTAAAAGCACATTGTGCTTTGTGTCGGTAATTATCTTCACATTCACAAACATTCCAGGCCTTATATCTTTATCCGGTTTAACCCTCACGGTAACCTTTACAGTGCCGCTTTCAGGGTCAACAACTGAAGAAATCTTTTCAACTTTTCCCTCAAAATCTTTGTTTATAGTATCGCTTTCAAGAACAACTCTCTGTCCCTTCTTCAACTTTGAAACATTCTCCTCAGGAATATAAACAATAGCCTTTAAAATCTTTGTGTTAACAATTGAAAAAGCCTTCTGGGAGGGAGAAACATACTGACCTAAGGTTATATACCTTTCGGTAATTACTCCATCAAATGGCGCCTTTATCATACTCTTATCAAACTTAACCTTTGCATCTTTGTAATCAATCTCACTCTGTTTTAAAGTGAATTCCGCTTTATCGTAATCCTCTTTTGAGACAAGTTTTTTCTCAAAAAGGTTTTTTGTTCTTTCAAACTTCTTCTTTGCATCAAGGTAAGCCATATACTTCTTATCCTTGGTTAACTTTAACTCTTCGTAATTTACAACAGCAAGCACATCTCCCTTTTTAACATTATCCCCTTCGTCATAAAAAATCTTTTCAACAATGCCTGATGTCTCAACAACAACATCAACTGAATACTCAGCCTGAATTGTTGAAGAAGAGAGGATAAAGGAAGAGATATCCCCAATCTTTAGTTTTTCAACCTTTACAGGAACTGCTGTTTTTTTTATATCTTTTTTATCTTTATTCCATTTCTTAAAATCCCTTTTTCCCCTGCAACCTGAAATTGAAACAGTCAAAATCATCGCAACAAAAACAAGCAATAATTTTTCCACAAAGCCTTTTTTCACCTCAACCCCCAAAAATTTTTTTTTCAGAGACTATTACGAAAATTTTTCTCTAATGTTTCCTGATTTTTAAATAAACTTTTGTTTATGGTAAAATACCTCTGTAAATAAAAAAGATAAGGAGTAAATTATGGCTCAGGTTGATTACCTTTCAGCAAAAATACTAATAGCAGAAGACGATGATAACTTAAGAAAAACCTTAATGAAGATTCTAATAAGGGAAGGCTTTTGCGTTGCATCAGTAAGCAATGGACAGGAAGCATTAGAATTAATGGAATTACAAAATTTTGATGTTATCATAACAGACTATAAAATGCCTGTTTTAGGCGGAGAAGAATGGGTGAAAAGGCTAAACGAATTACAGGGTAAAAACAAAATTCTCCTTCTCTCTGCGTTTTTAGAAGAGGCAAAGGTTGTTGAAGAAGAAGTTGGAGAAAAGATTTCCAAGCCTTTTAAAAGAAAAGACCTTGTTAACAAAATTATTTCCCTGTTAAAGAAAAACAACTTTCAGGGAAGGTAAATTAAGGGGGAAACTATGAAGATTTTTGTTGCTGACCCTATTGCAGAAAAAACAATTGAAGCCTTAAAAAATGAAGGGCATGAGGTTGTGGTTGAAACAGAACTTACAAGCGAAGAAGTTGGAGAAAGGTTACAGGGCTTTGATGTTGTTATTATCAGGTCAAAAACCAAATTAAGAAGAGATATCCTTGAAAAAACAAGCGGATTAAAAGTGATAATAAGGGCAGGCGTTGGACTTGACAATGTTGACAGAGTTGCAGCAAAAGAGATGGGAATAGCCGTCAGGAACACCCCTGCTGCAAGCGCAAGAGCTGTTGCTGAGCTTGTAATGGCTCATATGTTTTCCCTTGCAAGAAAGATTGCTTATGCAGACAGAACAATGAGAGAGGGAAAATGGGAAAAGAAGAAACTGAAAGGCTTTGAATTAGGTGGCAAAACATTAGGAATTATAGGTGTCGGAAACATCGGGCTCACCGTTGCGAAAATGGCAAGGGGAATTGGAATGGATGTTTTAGGCTTTGATGTTGTTGACGCAAACAAACCAAAATTAGAAGAGTTAGGCGGAAAATTCCTTACCGATATGGACGAGTTAATTAAAAATTCCGACTTTATAACCCTTCATGTGCCTTTAAATGAGCATACAAAGGGATTTATCAACAAAGACAGAATTTACTCAATGAAAAAGGGAGCCTGCCTTATAAACACAGCAAGAGGCGGATTGATTGACGAAGAAGCGCTATACGAAAGGCTGAAGAACGGAGAATTAGGTGGAGCGGCTTTTGATGTTTTTGCAGAAGAGCCTCCCAAGGATTTAAAACTCCTTGAACTTGACAACTTTGAAGCATCCCCACACATAGGGGCACAGACTAAAGAGGCTCAGGACAGAATTGGGGACGAAATCCTTAAAATTTTGAAAGAGTATATGTAATTTTTCTCCCCCCGAATTTCGGGGGGATTTTTAGTATTATGCCTGAAATTTCAATAATCCTGCCTGTTAAAAACCAGCAAGACTATATTGAAAAAGCAATAGATTCAGTCTATTCCCAGACACACAACGACTTTGAACTAATAGTCATTGACGACGGCTCAACTGATGAAACCTCTTACATTCTTGAAAAACTAAAGAAAAAGTACGGATTTAAACTTTTAACCCATAAAAAAAATTTAGGGATTGTTAAAGCCTTAAACAATGGATTAGATAAGGCAAGTGGGAATTACATTGCAAGAATGGACGGGGACGACATTATGCTCCCTGAAAGGCTTGAAAAGCAGATTGAATTCTTAAACAAAAACCCTGAATTAGACTTAATTGGGACACAGGTTGAGATTTTCAAAGAGTATGAAAAACCACCTGTTTACTGCGGATGCAGGATAAAATCTCTTGACATTGACTTTTCAACAGCATTGAAAAACATTCAAAAAGAAAAGGAGTTAACCGAAGGTGTTAAAATTTATCAAAAGTGGAACAACTCCTTAATTGCCCATGAACAAATGCTTGAAAACCTATACATAGACTGTCCAATTGTCCACCCAACATTTTTCGCAAAAAAAGAATTTTTTGAAAAATTAGGCGGCTATGCTGAAACAGAGTTTGCCGAAGACTATGACCTTGTTTTCAGGGCAGTATATTCAGGATTTAAGTTAGGAAAGGTTCCTGAAATACTCTTAAAGTGGAGAGACCACGAAAACAGAGAAACAAGGACAAACAAGAATTTGAAAAAAGACAAACTATTCTTTCAAAAGGCATACTTTTTCAAAAACTTTGACAAAAGAAGCAAAAACGGAGTTTATGTTATAGGTGTTGGAAAGTTCGGAAAAAAACTAATAGGTGCATTAAAACACTATGAAATTGAACTAAAGGGAGTGCTTGATTTTTCAGGCAAAAGAATTAGAGGCACAGTGAGAGGGATTCCCCTCATTACCCCAGAACAGATTGATTCAAATTCATACCTTATATTAGCCTATTCCTTACACCAGAACCCAAACGAAGAGTTAAAACAATTCTTCAACACCCACAAAAAAAGAATCATTCCCTTTGTTTTATAAAAAAGCCTGTCATCTAATTCCTGATTTTATTCCTTTAATAAAAACGGAATTTACTGTAAAATCCTTAATGATTGTTTAAAGAATAGCAAAAGGAGGAGTTATGCTTGATTTAAAGTTTGTAAGAAACAACCTTGACAAAGTAAAAGATATGCTTAAAAAAAGGCATACTGAAGTTGACATAGATAAGCTTGAAAAACTTGATATTGAAAGGAGAAACTTAATAGGAAAGGTTGAAGCCTTAAACTCTGAAAAGAAGAAGTTAGGCAAAGAAATAGGAATGTTGAAAAGAGAGGGGAAAGACGCATCTTCAGTTATGGAAAAGATGAAAAGTATAAGCGAGGAATTAAATTCCCTTGAAGAAAAACTAAAAGAAATTGAAGAAGAATACTTTTCAATAATGAAAACAATTCCAAATATGTTTCACGAAAGTGTGCCAATTGGGGAAGATGAAAGCGCAAATGTTGAGGTTAGAAGATGGGGAGAACCATCATGCTTTACATTCAAAGCAAAACCTCACTGGGAAATAGGGGAAGAACTTGACATTATAGACTTTGAAAGGGCTGCAAAGATTACAGGCTCAAGGTTTGCCGTAATGAAAGGCCTTGGGGCAAGGCTTGAAAGAGCTCTCATAAACTTTATGCTTGATACCCATACAAAAAAAGGTTACAAAGAGGTTTTGCCACCCTTTATTGTAAATTCAAAAACAATGTACGGCACAGGGCAATTACCGAAATTTGAAGAAGACTTGTTTAAACTTTGCACTGAAAAAGAGTACTATCTTATCCCCACAGCAGAGGTGCCTGTAACAAACCTTCACTCTGAAGAAACCCTTTTCTTTGAACAACTTCCCTTAAAATACTGCGCCTATACCCCCTGTTTCAGGGCTGAAGCAGGCTCTTATGGAAAAGATGTAAGAGGCTTGATAAGGCAACACCAGTTTAACAAGGTTGAACTTGTAAAATTTGCACACCCTGAAAACTCATACAATGAATTGGAAGAGTTAACCAAAGACGCTGAATACATATTACAACTATTGGGATTACCTTACAGAGTTGTAACATTATGTTCAGGAGATTTAGGGTTCTCCGCTGCAAAAACTTACGATATTGAAGTATGGATACCCTCTCAAAATACCTACAGAGAAATATCATCATGCTCAAACTTTGAAGACTTTCAGGCAAGAAGGGCAGGAATAAAATTCAAAGATAAAGATGGGAAAAAGAAATATGTACACACCCTTAACGGCTCAGGGCTTGCAATAGGGAGAACAGTTGTTGCAATACTTGAAAACTATCAAAATGAAGACGGAAGCGTTACAATCCCTGATGCCCTTGTCCCTTATATGGGGGGAATTACTAAAATCACAAAGGAGTGAGTATGAAATTTAAAAATTTAAGGGAACTTAATCACCCTTTGGTAGTTCACAAATTAAGCCTTTTAAGAAGCAAAGACACGGGAAGAAAAGAGTTTAAAGAGTTGATTGACGAAATTGCAATGTTGATGACCTATGAAATCACAAGGGATTTACCCCTAAAAGAGGTTGAAATAGAAACACCACTTGAAAAGACAAAGTGCAAACAAATTTTAGATTTTCAGGTTGTGCTTGTACCTATTTTAAGGGCAGGAATGGGAATGGTTGACGGCATTTTAAGGATAATCCCCTTTGCAAAAATAGGGCATATAGGGCTTTACAGAGACCATAAAACATTACAGCCTGTAAGTTACTACTTTAACCCTTGCAAAAAAACCATCTATTTATCCTTATAGACCCAATGCTTGCGACAGGGGGAAGTGCAAGCTTTGCAGCTGATGTTTTAAAGAAGAATGGCGTAAAGAATATAAAATTTATGAACCTGATATCTGCTCCCGAAGGAGTTTCAAAATTCAATGAAAAGCATTCAGATATTGAAATATACACCTGTGCACTTGATAGAGAGTTAAACGACAAGGGTTATATACTCCCTGGATTGGGAGACGCAGGAGACAGGCTATACGGAACAGTTTAAAATAAAAGGAGTTGGTTATGACAGAAAACGCATTACAGGAAGAAGTTGGTTTTTTTCACCCTTCCACAAGGTTTTACAGATTCACAGTTCTCTTTTTTGTAAGCCTTTTGACTTACGGCTCTTACTTTGCCTATGACTCAATAGGTGCAATAGCCCCCACCCTGATTAAGGAGTTAGGGGTTTCAAGAAGCGTCATAGGCACAATGTACACTGTCTATTCAATCGCTGCTATTGTTTCAGTTTTCTTGGGCGGAATGCTTATTGACCTTATCGGCACAAGGCTTGCAACAATAATATTTGCAACTCTTGTTACAATAGGTGCTGCTATTGTTGCCTTTGCCCCAAATGTTACCGTGCTTATGATTGGAAGGTTTATCTTTGGTGCTGGAAGCGAATCATTGGTTGTGGCTCAAAGTGCAATCTTGGCAAGGTGGTTTAAAGGAAAAGAGCTTGCCCTATCATTCGGGATAGCCCTTACAATAAGCAGACTTGGAACATTGTTCTCATTTAACACAGAGGCATTAATTGCAAAACACTTTGGAAATTACAAAGCAGCATTGTGGGCAGCGGTAATTTTCTGCGCCTTCTCTTTAGGTGCGGCATTTGTTTACGCAATAATGGACAAACACGGGGAGAATATTTTAAACCTTCCAAAACCTCTGGCTGATGAAAAAGTAAAACTTTCTGATGTAAAAGTTTTCTCTAAATCATTCTGGTATGTAACAATTCTATGCGTTACATTCTATTCCGCAATCTTCCCATTTACCGCACTTTCAACAGACTTTTTCCACGACAAATATCACCTGCCGTTAACAGTGCCAAGTGGTGGTGGCTTCTTCTATCAGGCTTTTTACAACATAATCCACATGTTTGACACAGCAGGCGGAACAACAACAATTATCATTGCAGCTTCAATGTTTCTTGCACCCTTTGCAGGAAGTTTAGTGGACAAAATAGGAAAGCGTGCAACCTTAATGACCTTTGGTTCTGTTTTAATGGTTGTGGCATACCTTATTATGGGATTTACCTATGTACCGCCTAAATATCCAATGATGATTTTGGGAGCAGCATTTGTTTTAGTGCCTGCTGCAATGTGGCCTTCAATACCTCTAATTGTGGAAGAGAGATTTCAGGGCTCTGCATACGGTTTAATGACAATGGTGCAAAACTTAGGGCTTGCTTTATTCCCATTTTTAAACGGAAAACTAAGAGATGTGACCCACTCATACACCGCATCAATGATTATGTTTGCATCATTGGGATTTGTTGGGCTAATCTTTGCTTATCTCCTTAAAAAAGCCGATGCAGAAGCAGGCGGAGTTTTAGAAAAGCCTTAATTTTTAAATTTAAAATAAAAGAAAAAAGGGGGAATTTTCCCCCCCTTTTTTTTATACCAACTTTAAACAGATTCTGAATTTTAGATGATGGATGTTGAATTATGGATTGAGGAAAAACTTTAATTTAAAAAATCCCTTCCTCAATCCAGCATTCATAATCCATTTATAAACAAAGTCAAGTGGGGAAATAATTTTTTGTTTCACCTCCTTTCTTGAATTCAGGTTAAAGGTTATATATCTATCGGTTCACCTTTGCTTTTTAGCATTATCAGGGATTCTTCATTCATTTATCCGAGGTCATTGCCTCACTTTGCTTTCCATAAGCCGGTTCCTAAACAAAATTTAGTGCTTATATGCACATGAATTCTGACAGGGTGTCCCGGCTTAAATGGAATCGCCTGATTGAAAGGCGAACCGCTCCCTGCTTTAAGTTGTTATCAATGGTTTCTCACATTTGTTTTCTCCCGTTACAAGCATTGGGTTATACGGCCTTTTGTGTATAAGTACCCCGTAGCATATTGCCGCTATTTTTCTTGATAGTGCCACTCTTGCTTTTTTCCAGCCTTTTCTTCTTTTTATGTTTTCATACCATTTTTTTAGCGGTATGGAGTTACAACTTTTTGATCTTAAAACAGCTATTGCCACCTGTGAGAGGTATCCCCTGAGCATTCCGTTTCCCTGTTTGGTTATTCCCTGATTGCCTATTGTTTTGCCTCCGCTTTCTCTTATTTTAGGGCATTGACCGAAGTAGGATATGAGTTTGCGTACATTTTTAAATCTTTCTATGTTTTTTCCTACCCTTGAGATAAATGCGGCAGAAGTTATTTTCCCCATTCCGGGGACGGTTAATAGCAGATTGTACATTTCTTTAAAGTCGGCATCTTTGTTTATTTGAGAGTGTATTAATTGTTCCGTTTGTTCTATTTGCTTTTCAAGTAGTTTGAATTGTTCAAACATGTGGGATATTTCAAAGTGGAGTATAGGTTGTGTTTCAGATGATATGCTTTTTAGAACAGATTCAATCTTTTTAGCTTTATTGAGTGTTCTTAAAGGTATTTTTATTTCTTTTTCCCTTAATCTTTGCCTTATTCTGTTTATTAGCCTTGTTCTGCTTTTTACAAGGTCAGCACGGTGGGATATGAGTTTGCGTAAACTATGTTCTTTTTCCGACGGGATATATACAGGTTCTGGAAGGATTTCTTTCCATAAGCTTATTGCAAGCCGTTTTGCATCTTCTTTATCTGTTTTTTTCATTGACTTTGAGATGTAGGCGTTTTTTAAGGTGTTTACCACATATACAGATATTCCTATGGCTTTGAGTATGTTGCAGTATTGAAAGGTTAATGAACTGATTTCAATTGCCGAATAGATTTCGTTTTCTTCAATTAGGCTTTCAAAAAAGGTAATAAATGTTTGCTCTTCAGTGTCAATTTCTTTGCTTTTAACCTTTGTTCCCTGCTCGTTTATAATGTAGATGTAACTTTTTTTAGTGTGCAGGTCAATTCCGCAGTATAATTTCGGTTTTTTTGAGGTACAATGTTTCATGTCAAGCCTCCTTTCTGTAAGGGTTTCTTAGGGCCTATTTTATCAAAAGTGAGGCACAGACCTCGTGAAAGAAATAGTGAGGCATAGACCTCGAAGAATAGGCCCCGGGGGCTTGACTTTGTTTATAGCAACAAAATCCATAATCTAAAATCCAAAATCCATAATCTAAAATCCATAATTCATAATTCATAATTTAGAATTTTTTTTTAGAAGATGTTAAATGATGAATTCTTAATTCTTGATTAAGGTAAAAATCCTTTTAATTAAAAAAATCCCTTCCTCAATCCAGCATTCAGAATCCATAATTCATAATTCATAAAATAAAAAAGCCTGGCAGCGACCTACTTTCCCACGACTAAACGCCGCAGTATCATCGGCCCTGAGGGGCTTAACTACCGTGTTCGGAATGGGTACGGGTGTGGCCCCCTCGGTATGGCTACCAGGCAATATCTTAAATCAAGAGAATGCAAAACAGGATTTATGGTCAAGCCAGTGGGATGATTAGTACCGGTCAGCTAAAGGTGTCGCCACCCTGTAGTCTCCAAGGTTCCTCATTGGGATACCTTATCTTGGGGCCGGCTTCCCGCTTAGATGCCTTCAGCGGTTATCCTGTGGTAGATAGCTACCCGGCATTGCCCCTGGCGGAACAACCGGTACACTAGCGCTACCCCCGACCCGGTCCTCTCGTACTAGGGTCAGGCCCCCTCAAGTATCCTACGCCCACAGCAGATAGGGACCGAACTGTCTCACGACGTTCTGAACCCAGCTCGCGTACCGCTTTAATCGGCGAACAGCCGAACCCTTGGGACCTGCTTCAGCCCCAGGATGCGATGAGCCGACATCGAGGTGCCAAACCTCCCCGTCGATGTGGACTCTTGGGGGAGATCAGCCTGTTATCCCCGGGGTACCTTTTATCCGTTGAGCGACGGCCCTTCCACTCGGAACCGCCGGATCACTAAGGCCGACTTTCGTCCCTGCTCGACCCGTCGGTCTCGCAGTCAGGCTGGCTTTTGCCTTTGCACTCTGCGGCTGGTTTCCAATCAGCCTGAGCCAACCTTCGCACGCCTCCGTTACGCTTTAGGAGGCGACCGCCCCAGTCAAACTACCCACCTGTCACTGTCCGGGGGGAGGATTCACTCCCCTCCGTTAGGTATCCAATACATCAAGGGTGGTATCTCAAGGGCGGCTCCACCGAGACTGGCGTCCCGGCTTCACAGCCTCCCACCTATCCTGCACATGATGTACCAGATACCAATACCAGGCTGTAGTAAAGGTCCACGGGGTCTTTCCGTCTTGCTGCGGGTAAGCGGCATCTTCACCGCTACTACAGTTTCACTGAGTCTCTGGCCGAGACAGTGCCCAGATCGTTACGCCATTCGTGCAGGTCGGAACTTACCCGACAAGGAATTTCGCTACCTTAGGACCGTTATAGTTACGGCCGCCGTTTACCGGGGCTTAGTTTCGGAGCTTCTCCCGACAAAGTCGAGATAACCCCTCCACGTAACCTTCCGGCACCGGGCAGGCGTCACACCCTATACGTCCTCTTACGAGTTCGCAGAGTGCTGTGTTTTTGCTAAACAGTCGCCTGGGCCTCTTCACTGCAACTCCTTTCGGCTCCACCTGCGTGAGGTTTCACCTACTTAGAGCACCCCTTCTCCCGAAGTTACGGGGCTAATTTGCCGAGTTCCTTAGCCAGAGTTTTCTCAAGCGCCTTAGGATTCTCTCCTCGCCTACCTGTGTCGGTTTGCGGTACGGTCACCTAATGCCTTACCTTAGAGGTTTTTCTCGGCAGCGGGGGATTTGCCACTTCGTCTATAAGCGACTCGTCATCACGCCTCAGGTCTATCCCGACGGATTTGCCTGCCGGGACACCCTACACGCTTGACCCCACTAATCCATCAGTGGGTAGGCATACCCTTCTGCGTCACCCCTTCGAAACATTAGGTGGTTCCGGAATTTTAACCGGATTCCCATCAGCTACGCCTTTCGGCCTCGCCTTAGGGGCCGACTAACCCTGCCCTGATTAACATTGGACAGGAAGCCTTAGGCTTACGGCGCCCGGGTTTTTCACCCGAGTTTTCGCTACTCGTGCCGGCAGAGTCACTACCCATACCTCCACCGTGTCTCACAACACGACTTCACAGGCCTAGGGTACGCTCCCCTACCTACCAACTTGCGTCGGTACCGTGGCTTCGGTGGTGTACTTGAGCCCCGTCCATTTTAGGCGCAGTGGCACTTGACCAGTGAGCTGTTACGCTTTCTTTAAAGGATGGCTGCTTCTAAGCCAACCTCCTGGTTGTCTTAGCACCACTACATCCTTTCCCACTTAGTACACTCTTCGGGACCTTAGCCAACGGTCTGGGTTCTTGCCCTCTCGACTACGAACCTTATCGCACGCAGTCTGACTCCCACATTGCAACCTTACGGCATTCGGAGTTTGGTTGGATTCGGTAGGCTGGTATGCCCCCTAGTCCATCCAGTATCTCTACCTCCGTAAGGCATCATGTGAGGCTAGCCCTAAAGCTATTTCGGGGAGAACGAGCTATAACCAGGTTTGATTGGCCTTTCACCCCTATCCTCACCTCATCCAAGCGGTTTTCAACCCACATTGGTTCGGGCCTCCATCCCGTGTCACCGGAACTTCACCCTGGACAAGGATAGATCACCTGGTTTCGCGTCTACTGATACCAACTTTACGCCCTTTTAAGACTCGGTTTCCCTTCGACTCCGGACCTTAAGCCCTTAGCCTCGCTGGTACCAGTAACTAGCCGGCTCATTATGCAAAAGGCACGCCGTCACCCAGCACCTATTTTAATTTTACCTGTTGAGACTGTTGTTTACTCTTTGGTATAGTTGTCTTCTGCTTCTTCCATCTTGTTTGAGCTTTTGCTCTCTTGTCTTTGCGTCCTTTTCACTTTTGTATGCTTCGTAGTATATTAGTTCCCATTGATGTCTTTTTGTTGATGTGTTGTCGTTACTGTTGTGCTCTGATATCCTTCTTTTTAGGTCTTTGGTGTAGCCTATGTATCTTTTGCCTTCTTCGTTTTGGATTAGGTATACATAGTACATTAGCGTCTCCTTAGATAAGATTAAAATAGGTGCTGGGCTCCGACCGCTTGTAGGCACACGGTTTCAGGTTCTATTTCACTCCCCTAACAGGGGTTCTTTTCACCTTTCCCTCACG